>CAVWRU010000021.1:0-82273 GCA_963757555.1 uncultured Alphaproteobacteria bacterium | reverse complement strand
CAGCCCCGCTTACCTATCGATCACCGGCTGTGGTTTATTAATCTGCGCGTCACGAGACGCTCGCTCATTAATGGTCTGGCTCACTTAACGGGCGTGGTCAGCTCCTTGTCGTCGCTATCGACGACGAAGATCGCAAGCAGCTTTGCTGGTTCGGTCTTGCTCGCATTGCGGCTGACTGGATGGCTGGAACCCGGCGTCTCGAAGAAACTCTCGCCGGCACGGTAGACCCGCTTGGGTCCGTCGTTCACTTGCAACTCGATTTCTCCGGACACGACATAGGCGAAGATGAAAGCCGATTTCGCGTGCGTATGCGAAGGCGACGCCCCGCCCGGAGCATAGTCAACGACGAAGGCGACGAGTGATTTGCCGGGAATATTGGGTATCGCCTGCTCGAAGTGCTTCGTGACTGTTTCGCCTTCTTGAGCAGCAGCAGAAGACATTGCGGTTGCGATGGCGATAGCAGCACAAGCGACGCCGATGAACGATCTGAACTTCATCATACTCGTTCTCCTTTGCCTTATGAGCAATGATCTCCAATTCGAATTAGGCCTTTCGCGCGCCCCAGGAGCATATATCACTCGCTAGCTGCTATTGAATCTCAATCGCTTGGCAACGGCGCCGCTTGCCGAGCACAGTTAAAGGCTCGCCAACCCAGCGATCGAGAAAGGCGCAGCTTCTTTTTCTTCTTGCCGTGTTGCTTCGCTACGAGAACCTGCCGGTCGCACACTCGGTGTGGAGACCCCCGAGAGCAGTACCGACATGTCACATTTCTAATGCCTCGCCCTCGGGAGCACCCCGGCCGAGCTTGTCGGGAAGGGGCTCGCCCTTCGGCGTGAATTCGAGCGAGACGGAATTGATGCAGTAGCGCTCGCCGGTTGGCGGCGGGCCGTCGGGAAACACATGACCCTGGTGGGCGCCGCAACGCGCGCAAACTATCTCCGTGCGGGTCATACCATAGCTGGTGTCGCGAATGGATCGGAGGTGGTCTCCTGAAAAGGGACTAGTGAAGCTCGGCCACCCGGTGCCGCTTTCGAACTTCGTGCTGGCTTTGAACAGCGGCAGTCCGCAGAGACGGCAGGTGTACACTCCCTTCCGCTTCTCCTCGAGGAAGACGCCGCAGAACGCCGCTTCGGTGCCATGCTCGAGCAGCACGTGCCGTTCATCCTCGCTGAGATCGGCAACCAAAACTCGCAACTCCTCTTTGCTAGGCGGTGTTAGGTCGAACTGGAGTGCGGTGACGTCATGCATTCCAATGCTCCTCGTGGTTAGCCTTGACTCACGTCTAAAGGCATCGGCGAATGCCTGCGGCGCTTTCCGGGGCAGGTTGTGCCCGATGCCGCCGGTCCTTGTTGTGCTCAGCGAGACACCGCTCAGGTTTTTGCTGAGACTTTTTTCGCTTCATCCTCCAATGGTTCCGGATAGGTTGGCACTATCCCTTCAGTGGTGGATACCCATTGACGTAAATCCAGTCGGTCGCCTGCGCCGGCACATGACAGGCTAGGCAATTCACTTTGAAGTCGGTCGAGGTCGTCTTGGTCGGATTGCCAGCGTCGAACCATGACCAACCCCAGCCGTCGCCCCACAGTTTATTGCCAGGATGGGTATCCTTGCTGTCCCGCACCATTACGAACCAGCCCTTGAGAGCCTGGGCATGGCTCACCGTGCCCGTCTTCATCGGTATGGTATCGGTCGCAAACACCTCCTTCACCAACACCGAGCCGTCAGGAAAATGCCCATCTTTGCGATAAGCGGCGATCGTGCCGGGCGACGCGTAGACGACATGGATTTCGTGCGAACCCTTGCCTTGGTCCGCTGCGATTGCCCAGGCCCCTAGGAATTGATAGGCGGCTCGATAATCCTCTGGCACTCGTAAACTGCCCTGCGCATCGACGACGGGGCTTTGGCCACCCGTTGCGGCGGTTGCGTAATTCTGCACTTCAGCGGCGACCAGGGCTGTGGCCATAATCCCCGCAAGTCCGATTAAAACGGTGGTGGTTTTCATGCCCGAGACTCCCTTTCAGTGGTAGCGCTGCGGGCGCGTTCAGGCGGGAGTTGGATTGCCATGCACGGTAGCAGAACCTAGGCCAGTGCCGGGGTTGGCCTTTCTTGACTCGGCATGCTCACTGCCACGACCACGAACACGGCGGCTGCGTTGATCCAGTAGAACCAGGCATCGAGTCCGGTGAAGCCGAACAGGAACGGAGCCACGATGAATGCCGTGGCAACTGCGGTGTCAATTGCCAGGTGGATCCTGAAAGGAATGATCCTCACCAGCCCTAATTTGTAGTCGGTGAGCAGGCTGACCAGGATGACTGCCAGGCCTGTGGCGACGGCAAGCCACTTTGCCAATGGCGCCGAGGTGCCGAGACGAAGCACAAACGGCATAATCAAGAGCTCGACCGCAGCGAGGTAGTCAACCAAACCGTGCCACGTTGGTGTAAGGAAGCGAATGTTCATGGGACATCCTCCTCATAGAGAGGCGCACCTCCATGGATCGTTCAGAACGATCTTGATCTGGACAACGCATCCAAGGTGCTTGCCAGAGCCATGCTGTGAGAAGCTACGCCGGTGTTCGGCGTAATCAATGAAGCCTAGCGGGACGATCCTAGAAATGCCTGTAGCCGCCGTTCGACTTCTGCACCGGCGTGATCCTCTGACAGCACTCCAAAACCAAGCACGGAGCTTTGGTTCCACTAATGCAATTACCGCGACAGTGTGCCGCACAGGCCGTGAGTTCGAAATTCAACTGGGTTTCGCGGATCATTCTCCACACTCTCTCCGCTATCCCGAACCTCATCGAGAATTAGTTCCCAGTACCCCACGTCCACCCATTGATCGTGCTTATATCCGACTTCCGCGAGCTGTCCGACCTTCGCGAACCCAAATTTCTCGCACAGCCCCACACTGGGGGCGTTCGGCAAAGCGAGAGATCGGTATAGGCATCGGTTGCTTCACCTAAGGTTCAAGCTTGCCGCGCCCCCTAGCGTAAAGAAGACATCCATCGGAGGAAGTCAGCTCTTCCATTGAGCCGCGCTTAAATGCGTCGCTTTCGGAGAAGGAATTTAGAGGCGCCAGCGTTCCTTATTCGTCCCGCTGTGTCAGCTGTTGGCACTAAGCAGACGTGCTCAATGCGCTGACGAATGTCCTCTTTGAGGGGAACAACGGACATGAAGCGGACGTGACGCGATGCCCGCTAATGACCCCTAGCGGACATTGCTCTCTGCCACCCAATCTGAATCAGTTGTTCTCTTAGCCGAAATTTACTTGGTCCCCCGAGCCGTACGCTGTTGCGTTTTTTAGGCTCTGTGGCAGTTTTGCCACCAATTATGGCCGCCCCTATGGTTGCATCATCTGACGCCTTGCAGGATTGCAAGTGCGTTTAGTGAGTGGCTAGTAAATCGCTTTAGCAGCGCATAGCCGACGTTCCTTGATCCAATGTGTGCGTAGTATGGACAACGGAACCACCGGTCGTTTCTCGCGCAGTCCGCGGTCAATTTCGGACCTTGGGCACCTTGCCGGCTGCGTTGCTGCAGAGTTGCGTGACTATTGTCGCGCTGCCTTTTTAGGCAGGCAATTTCTTCCGGTAATCAGCGTCACTGACACGAGGAGGCAAGCGATGCGAATCGCCCGAGCACTCGGTTCCCTGCATGGCCTTCGGCGGCACCTCACTCACAAGATCCTGACTCCGTCGGGGGCGATTGATCGGAACGTCAGCAGAGCAATACGGATTGATCGTTTAAGGGGGACAAGATGAGGGATCGGCCAGATCGGGTCTCTTACGCGGTAGCCACCACGAATGACCTAGCCGCACGAATTTGGAGTTCTAGCGCCACCCAACAATCGTTCGCTATCGCGGATGAGCTTGCAGCCAACCCGAACAGCATCCGGCGGAAACGCGACCTCACCATCAACGATGTCGATAGCGAGGACTTCGATGAGAGTTCTGGGGCGCTGGCGATTTACGAGGGAAGCCTTACCCTCCGGCGCCGTTTGGCCGAAATCGACCCACGCAACAACCAGTGGCAGCGCGACGCGGCTTACTTCCTGGATCGGATTGGAGACGAGTACCGTAAGGTGGGTATGAGAGAGCGGGCAATTGCCGCTTACGAGGAGAGCCTCACCGTCTGGCGTCATCTGGCCAAGATCGATCGGCGCAATCCTCAACTACAGCTGAATATTTCGGAGTGCCTAGACAAGCTCGGCGACGTTAAGCTCGGCGCTGCTGATGGCATGGGGGCAATTGCCGCTTACGAGGAGAGCCTCACCATCCGCCGCCACCTGTCTAAGGGGGACCCAAGCAACCCCAGCAGACAACTGAACGTCGCCGGAAGCCTCGAGAAGATCGGTGACCTCAAGCTTGCGGCTGGCGACGCTCAGGGAGCGCTTGCTGCTTACGGGGAGATGCTCTCGATCGACCGTACGCTGGTCGCGATCGATGGCAGTAACAGCGAATGGCAGCGCAATTTGTCACTAAGTCTGGAACGCTTCGGCGACGTGACGCTCGCCGTTGGCAATACCGTTGCCGCGGTTGCAGCTTACGAGCAGACCGTCGCCCTCCGCCGCCGCCTTGCAGCGTCGGATAAGACGAATATCCAATGGCAGAAAGAAGTCTCTGCGAGCCTCGAAAAGATCAGTCGTCTCAAGCGCTGGGCTGAGGATAACATCGAATTGCAGCGCGACCTGTCGGCAACGTCGGAGAGATTGGAGAATACATCGCTAAGCGCTGGAACGCTTCTTCGAAAGCTCTCGTCAATTCCCAAACTGATTGCTGCAACCGGGCGCCAACGCAACCTAAGAATTGGTCTGGCAAGCGTGGGCAAGTTGCCCACACAAGTTAGGGCATGCGTCCAGGGCTTCCAGCGTTCAGCAGCAATCCTCCGCAAGTTCTCATCACTGATCGCTGCAATCAGGCTCCAATCGCGAACGCACCTAGGAATCAGCTCCGCAATCTTTGGCAAGTTGTCCGCACAAGTTAGGGCGTGTGTCCGGGGCTTGCAGCGTTCAGTGGAGGTCAAGGGGCTCAAACTCAAATGGCTGTTTCCAGCAGCTTCAAGGCCCCACCGAGGGAGGGTCCCTATCCCGAACCAAAACGAGCCTATTGCAGCTGAAGCACAGCATGAAGGATCTGCACACGGGCAAAGCGACGTCTTGGCTCCGATTGGGAAGGAGAACACTGCAAACAATTCGTTGACCGCTAGCGCATCATCAACCGTTGATGGACCTAACGATGCGACAAGCGTTGAGGCGTCAATGATCACCGTTGGTCGGGCTTCCAAAATGGATATCCAACCACAGGTAACAAAATCCCCGGTCAAGGCACGGTCAGGCAAGCGGAGACGCCGGAAGCGAAAGCCCTCTCCTCGTCTTCCCGCGAACCAAAAAAGCGATATGATTCGGGCCAGGATGAATTGACGAGCTTCGGTCTGCGTCCGGCGGTTCCTTGGACACCGCGACCGCCGAGGGCTTTCTGCCGCATTAAGTCAACATCAAGGTCCTGGGGTCAGACCCCTGCGTGTTTTACAATCGCGCGGGCCTCTGCAGTGCAATCCTTACCCGTCAAACGGATAGCAAGTGGTTCTTATGACAGCGCGGACAAAAGATCGCTGTCTTAGTCCTCGGCAGCATTTTGTAGCTGCTTCGGTCAACTTCAACGCCGGTTGATACTTGGTGCCCGGTAGGTATCTGGGCTTGGCTGGACAGTAATGCGCCGATGATGCCCTAGGCGTAACGCGGTGTAATCAACGCGCGCCTAATGGGGGCGTCGGTGTGGCGGGTCGATCCCTCAGATCCGACTCCAGATTGGTGACGACAATGTCGCGGCCACCGCTTAGCCGAACGCCGAGTTTGATCGGCTGCGTCCACTGCAACTACTGGGGTCGTCCTGGCGACAAGAGGCCCATCATGGAAATGCTGGAGGACGATCTTGAGGCGCTAAGAGAGAGCGTAAGGCGAAAGCGTCATTAGCGTGTGGAACAATGAAGAAGCCCCGACTAGGGACCAACGACTGGGGACAGACGACCAGGGGGGACGAGCAGGGCTTCTTCAACTCCTGGGTTACTCGTGATGGGAGGAACGCCCATCACGGAGGCGGCTATCACTTTCGGACTGCCATCGGATTGAGCATTTTGTATCACCGTTGGGACCCTCGCTGGACCCCTCGATTGGATCGATCCCTTGGACCGCTCTGTCGGTCGAGGGCTGCGACCGAGGCCCGAATGGAGAGAAAAGCTGCCTGCTGCTTTAAACACGCAATGTCTAGCGAGGCATTTTATCTAGCGTCACCTGCGCCTTGATGGCCTCCGCACGCTGTCAGTTACCCTCTCTAGAAGTGTCCTCACTTCCTCAGCTTGCATCCTCAACTCACCGAACTGCTTGCGCCAATATGTCGCCTGCATCTCTATAGCCTCGACAGGGTTCTTGGCCCTGGCTAGGCGGGTGGCAAGATCAAAGCCGGTACTGATGTTACGCTCCGCAATGTCCATGATCTTTCGGTTGAGCGCCACGGCCCCCTGTCCAGCTGCGTCGAGGCAATCTTCCCAGCTCTCGAACGCGGCCTCGAAAGCGTTCGCGGAACGCTGATAGAGCGCGCGCGTCTGCGCCACGTTCATTTCGGCGAGGGCACGCATGGAGGCTGGCACTTGAGTGGGCACCTCCTCGATTTGATGATCAACCCTGCCTTTGGCAGACGCAGGCATTGGGTATGGTACGGCAGTAGCGCGAAATTCGTTGAGGCTCCCTTCTGCAAAGGCAGGCATGGCGTGTGGCTTTTGCGGCGCGCGAACTTCTTGGAACTTAGCGGCGACTTTGCGCGCGCGCAATTCTTGGAACTTAGCGGCGACGTTGCGATGAGTACCGCGCACCGTTTCAGTGGCGACTTTTGGGGTTTCCTTGCGATGTGTGTTGCTCGCCTTCTCAGCGGCAACTTGTGAAATGGGTTTGCGGTGTGTGGGATGCGCCTTCTTAGCGCTAACCTTGGAAGTGGATTTGCGATGTGTAGTGTGCGTCTTCTTAGCGCCAACTTTGGAAGTGAACGACTTCGACATGATACTCGCCCCTCGTTACGCAGCAATCGTCGCCGTGCGCAGCAATCTTACCACGCATATAACGCATTACGTACCTCATCAATGGCGAGAACCGCGCGGGCCACTAAGCTCGTGATCCGGGACAAAAAGGGTGTCGGCCCCAAGATATGAAGCGGCTTTGGCCTCAAGAAAGAAACGTCGCCGCTTGCAGGGCATCATTCACGGCAAGCGTTGCGGCGTCGCCATAGCGTCGTAGGGCCGTAGCCTTAAGGCGTGAGCTATTGTGGTGTCAGCAAGGGTCGACGGAAGCCAAAGCCCGTCTCAAGCGCCTATGTCTCAAAGGGATACTGGGCGTCGGCGCTTCTGGGCTTTTTGCCGGTAGGCTAAAATGCCAGCTTCTATTTCATGCTCGTCGAGAATTCTTTCGCAAATGTCGTGATACTCGGCCAAAAGATGACGCAAAGGCGTAACTGGCCGGATGGTGAAGTTGGTCCTCATCTCTAGCGTCTCTTCCCACCGTTCCACATACTGCTTCGCTTCCTCTTCTACTCGGATGCGATCTTCAACGCCCAAAGTCGACAGCCCGCCGTAGCCAAGTTCGCGCGCTGCTACACTACACAGCTCACCGAATTTTTCGGATTTTTGAGCATAAAGCAGTTCGAGTTTGGTCATTCCGCAATCCCCCATGAAGGGCAGTAACTCTACCGCCGATCAATACCCTCGGTCTCGAAACGCGAATCAGGGCTTCGGGGATAGTACTCAGAAAAAGGGGCGCTGGCCGAAGCCCACCCCCTTCCATCCACTTAAAACGAACGACACGCATTTTTCTCTAGCACGTGTTCGTGGCAGCATCCCCATGCCGTTAGCCTTTTTGCAATCGGCCTCGATCTTTGCGGAGGCCAATCACCGGGTGAAGGCTGGAACATGAAGGCAAGTATTAGAGCCACGGCATGTTGCTCAAGCCGCCAAGCTGACAGTTGTATAAGGTTCATTGAAATCAGGGCATCGAGGACCTTGAGCCTACCGGGGGGAGACCGCGACACAGAAAACGGGACTCCGATGTTGGAGGGATGCGGCGGCTGTAGCGAAAAACGTCGGGCCTCCACATGCGCGGGAACGGGGGTCATCAGAGGGGGGACATGCCCATGCCGGTCAGGGAAAGTCGAAACCGCCCAACTATTGAACACCTGAACATTGCTTGTCGCCATACCGTTGGTGAACTACGACCCCAATCCCGTTGGACACTCGGCCCGTTGCGGAACTACGATGTTGGCAGCGCGCTGGCGAATTTGGTATGTTCCTGGGGGCGTCGGCTTCGGTCGGCGCTCTCATTTCATGGCGGCAAGTGTTCGACGTGCCACAGTAGCGAGCGCCAACTCATGGTAGTCTCATAGAGCTGGCTTCGGACACCAGCATTCAGATTTTCCCAGCCTTCACCCCGAAGAGGCTTCTCCTCGGGGCTTTCTTTTGGAACCCGCATACGAGGAACCCGGCCGCGCGGTGAGTGAGCGCAAGCCAAGCGCAAAAGAGGGTTCCAATCCGCACTAAGTCGCGGTTCGGTCGGCGCCCTTTTGGTTGGAACCACCCGGCTTGCAATAGCGTCGAAAGCCAATCGGCGGGCACCCAAGTTCACCGATCCGTCTAGTTCAGCCCAGCCTGGTCCTAGGTCGGGCTTTCTCTATTCAGGTTAGGGCCAACGCCACCACTTTGATGGAGAACGCTTGATTGTGGAAAACGACAAAGCAGGTCACAAGACCTTCGGCAACTCTCATACTCTTTAGCCCCTTTCCGCCCTTCCTCTCCCGAGGAGTTCTTCATGAGCACAAGCAAGACGGACGTGGAGGCAGCGCGTGCTCGCGCAATCGCCGAAGCACTTAGAGCGAGTGGCGCGCGGAGCCTAACGGAACTGCTTGATGACCATGAAAGACACAAAGAGCATCTTGATAGGCTTTGCGCGAAGCTTGAAGCCTTGCCCAAGGTAGTAAAAAAAAGACGCGGCAGTGACCCGAGCCGGGTCAACTTCGGTCGGTTTCAAACAATCCAACCCAACTCGAAACAACCCTTAGGATCGGGTGTTCCTAAACTCCCTTTCGCTCAAATGGGGCCAACTCAGCTTATGGTCTCAGGCCTCCAAGGGAGGACGACATGGACCCCACGACCCTTCTTTTCCTAATTCTCGTTATTTTGTTGATCTTCGGTGGTGGCTGGTATGGCCTGGGACGTTGGTACTAATCCTGCCGCCGATTGTCAGTTAACACTCTCGTCTTCTGTCTCAATGTCACGATCCGCCGTGGCCGGCGTTTGACTGCCTGCGGTTGCTCGGCGGAGGGAATGCGCTTTTTGTGTGATTATTGAGGCCGTCTCGGCGCGCTTCTCCGGACTGAATTTTTGGCGGCATATTTGTTCAAGCCTGCGCAGGCTGAGGAAGAGCCACGCTTTTCAGGAGCTTCCATCGCAATCAGTATGCGGTAAAAAACGCCCGAAGCAGAATTCTTCCGCCATCCGCATGTCTGCTTGTAGTCAGGTTCTTTATGAGAGAGCCAGATCCGGCGGCGCTCAACTAAGTCTCATTTGGACAAGTTCCGCTACGCGCCGTGCTTCTCTGAGGTGACCATCGCGCAACAGTGGGCCTATGTGACTGAAGTAAACCGAGGCCATTTCCAACCATTTCTCTACCTCAGTACCCTTTGGTGCAAAGGGCACAGGAATCCCCGCTTTCCTTAAGTCGAGCATCAAGGAGTTGACGTCGGCGAGCAGCGACGGGGATGCATGGTCTCTTTGCCTGTCGACCTTTCCCAATTCCAATTGAATGGCTTCTCTTACGCGAACTGCTTTGTCTGCCAGCGCTGCGTATTTCTTCGATTGGTGCCAATCAGTTCCCGTGAGGATGGTGTCTACCCAAATGCCGAGAGTCAGACCGCCGACAAATGCGAGCACATATTCGAAATGGGGTAGATCGCCAAGGCTCCGCACATATCCCAAAAACGTCGAAACACTTTCTGGGGGATTGTTATAGACCTGATGCTGGAGGGCAAATTCGTGAAGGATTGGAAGCAGCAAAACAGCCAGTGCTGCCAACGAGATCCAGCGAATAAGTCGGCGCATCTTCAAAAAAAAGCGCCACAAGATGTCGACTAAGCCGCACCGGCACGTCTCACGGCCTCATGCAACTCATCGCAACTCCTGACCCAGCCTAATTCGCGAGCCCTTTCATTGGCGGCCTCCCAAGCTAGGGTTCGGAACTCCTTGAAGGTGATGGAGGCTTCTGAGTCATCCTTGTACTCATCCATTGCGAGCCAAGGAGCATCTTGTTTTCGAAATTTCGCCCTGAGACAGGTGCCTCGCATGGTTACCAGAATGTAGGGACCTTGCACTTCTACTCGCAGGTTCGAGTGGGTCATATCTTCCTCCCTCGCCGGCATACGCCCACTCTTCGAATTGCCAGCCTACTGCGAGAGTTTGAGTTCAATCGCGTCCTTTGCATGGCCGAGCAAAAGTTTTCCACGGGGTCTGGGGATAACTTGCCGGGGGCTTTCATTCCAACGGGAGCTCATGCCGCCATTGGCAAGAGCGAACAACCCCAGCCGCAACGCCCTTTCTGGCACCTAGCAGACCAAGTCCTGTTCTGGATCAACGTCTGAAGTTAGCTTCGCCCTAGCCTGAAGCTGTAACGGGGCAGGCGCAGATCCTGGCAGACAAGTCAGAACGCTTTCTAAACCTGTGACCATTTCGTCACGCGAAAGAACTTATTTTGTTGCCTCGGGCATGCATCTGAAAGTTGCCACTCCGAACTCGTAAAATCATCACTCTAGGCATTGCCAACACACCGGTCTGGGGGGGCCAAATGCGCCTAGGTACTAAGCCGATTGAAAGTTCTAATCCGGAGGACCAATTGGCTTGGTTAGTTCTGCGGGTTATCGCGGCGCTTTCACCATGCAGAAAGGCATCGCTTATCGACTATGTAATCGCAGCTGGGGACTCTAGTTCAAAAGCAGGGCAGACCACATTTACTCCGCATAGGCGAAAGCTTGTCGGTGATGCTCTCCTAAAGCTCAAAGCGTCCGCCTTTATTCGGTTCACGCAAGAGCAGATCGCCATAACCGATGAAGGAAGACGATTTCTGACCGAATTAGAGTTAATTGCTTCGCGGCATGATGACCGCTCGGTTAAGACGGCGGAGATCAATCGCGAGCTTCACGCGCAACCTGGGACGCGTTACATCGCTCTGTTGAGAGAGTGCGCTACGAATCTGCTGGCCAGGTACATCCCGCGGATCAAGCGGTTCTGCCAAGACCGTCTCGCGGGAGCAGGGCATGGCTTTCTAATGAATGGCGTTCGAGCACGCGATATTGCGCTCGAAGTTTGGAAGGGCAAAGTCACTCCGATAGTTCGATCCAAAGCACCAACTTTGGTCGTTATTCTGACGCGATTTTCAATGGTCTGCCGCAAGAACGCGCAGGCCACGGCCAATAGTCTCGTGAACCGGCAAACGCAGAGCGGAGCCGCCCTTTGGAAGAACGGCAAAGTCAGCTGGTCATTCCTAAATAACAAGCTCGGTCTAAGCCGGTTGGCCATCGTTGTGGGGGTCTTGCTCGTCGCCCTGTCGGCCGCTGGTGTTGCTCTCCTTTCAGGCAATCGTGCCGAGAGCAAACCAGACACTCCCACCGTGAGCTTACGAGAGCCTCCAATAATTTGGTTTTATGATGGGCAAGACCACCCCCAACAATCCATTTTTGTAAAGCGCAACTTCTCTGGGGCTACTTGGATTGAGGGCATTTCGATTAGGGGTGAGAACAAATCAAATCAGTCGCTGACTGCTGTTCAAGCTACCCTCATATCGGACAGTGGCGAGCAGATGGAACTCACTGTCAGAGCCACAGGGGCCCAGAAAGCACAGGCTGACGCCTCGAATGTTCCCTCAGGCTCCGAGTTTTCCCTAGAGTATGGCTTTCACTCCGACGCCTCCGGTCGCCAAACTGGAATGCCGGCAGAGGAATTTCTGTCAAAGTATGGTGGTATGATTTTTAGATTGCGTTACACGGTGCCCGGCGCTCAGAGAACTCTCCTAGAATATTTTTCGCCCTCGCGGTTGAAGGCCCAACTCGCGGATGCGAGCGCTCAGCGTCGCGAATTTGACTGATGCCGATGGCGCCCTGGGTGGTCCCCTTCCGATGTCCGCTTGTGGCACTAAGCGGACCAACTCGATGACGCACTGTAACGTCGGCTTATTGATCAAAACCGGACATTTCGCATCGCCGACCTTGATCGGTAAACCCTGGCTATCTTAGTTTCTTGATGGCGATAATGGATCCGTCCGTGCCTACTCTGGCTAGGGGCGCCGTCACGTCTTGGCAAACATTGATCGGGCCACCCAGGAAATGCCGTACCAGACAAACCCCGACGCTTAAGCCGGGCGCTTCGGTATCCGATACCGCTCGTCGAGTTTTTCCAAGGCTTCTGCGATGTGCGTGCCCGATTG
Organism: uncultured Alphaproteobacteria bacterium; assembly: GCA_963757555.1. GTDB lineage: Bacteria > Pseudomonadota > Alphaproteobacteria > Rhizobiales > Methyloligellaceae > Methyloceanibacter. Next base: position 69,772 of record CAVWRU010000021.1, on the reverse strand, counting down.
GTGTGCGTAACGCTCGACCATGGCCAGCGTCTTGTGGCCGCTGATGCGCTTCACGGTCGGAAGGTCTACGCCTGCCTGGACAAGGTGCGTGATGGCTGTGTGTCGGAGGGTGTGACGGACGACCTGTTTCGGGTCCAGCCCAGCAGCCCCAACGCAGCGGACGAATGCCTTGCGGACATCCACGGTGTGTCCCTTGCGGGCGCCTGGAGAGGGGAAGAGCCACTCAGTGCCCGGTGGCAGCGTCTGCGTGTACTGCGCGAGAAACTCCGCCAGATCGGGCGAAATGGGCTGTGTTCTGGCTCCAGCTTTGGCGTGGGGCACGTAAATCGAGCGAGCGGCGAGATCCAGGTTGTCGCGTCTGATCGAGAGAATCTCAGACTTGCGCATTCCTGTCCGCAGCCCAATCAGAATAAAGGGATAGATTTGCCGATTTTGATCGTGCCTAGCGGCGTCAAGAAGCGCGTTTGCTTGCTCGGCCGCAAGATAGACGATGCGACCGGTTCCCTCTTTCAACTTCCAGATTCTGCCAGCAAACCGGTCAATCCATCCCCATTCCATGGCCTTGTGCAAAAGATGTGAGAGGGTCGCCAATTCCCGGTTGATGGTTGCCGGCCTGACTATGGGATGCTGTTCGCCCGGTTTCAGCGCCTTTCGACTGCGGATCGACTGGCTGGAACGGAGCTTTTTGTAACGCTCGATGTCAAATGTTGTGATCTGAGACAGCGGCTTGTTGCCTAAGGAGGAAATAAGGTGATGGTCGAGATGCTGCTGCTTGCGCTCGATATTTCTTCCACCCTCCTGCCGGAGACGCTCGATGTAGAGCGGTCCGGCAGCGGCAAGCGTCAAGGCGACCTTTCGCCGTTTCGGAAGGTTCAGGCGACCCTCAAGAGCCTCACGTCTCGCCTTCGCGATAAATTCCTCGGCTGCCGATCTCGTAACGCCCTCCGACTCGCGCCCGATCGTGCGGTGAATCCGCCGACGGTCGACCATGATGTTAACGGTGAACAGACCGTCGCCGTTGGTCAGCCGTTCGAAAGTAATGCCATGCTCGGTGATGCGCTGACCCTTGGGCAGCTTGCGGGTCGTCGCGCGCGTCAACTTGAGGAAGGACTTGGCCATGGTTGTGTCGCCCGATCAGAAGGGGATGTCGTCATTGATTGCCTTGCGCTTTTCCCAGGTGGGAAGGCTGGATTGGTCAAGCTCGCCACGTGCCACGTTGCGGAAGGTACCCCAATGTTCGCGCAGGCGGTTCCAAATGAGAGAGCTTTCTTGCACAGTCCACTGCCACTCCCCATCGGCTCCCCCAAAATTGCCGCGCCATAACAATCCGCATTCGCGGATCAGCTTCCAAAGGCGCTGCTCCTCATGGTCAAGGAGGTCGGGATACCGAAGCGCGAGTTTCACAAATCGGTCGGTCTCGTCCACGTCCCACAGCGCGTTCGCCACGTCCTTCAAAGTGTTCGGGGAAGCTGAAGGGTCGTATGCCGGACAGACGCGTGACAATGATTCCTCTACCGCCCACTCGATATAGCTGCTGAGAGGGCGCCTCTGTCTCCGAGCCGCTAACTCGGCCAAATATTTGAGCTGGGGGTCCAGCCGAACGGTCACCACCTCCGATTTTCGCTTGCCTTCGCCCTTCGTCGCTCGACTCGCGTTCATCATGAAATCCCCGCGTCAGAGGTTCTCGAACTACCTAGAAGCATAGCGAAGCCACGTAGGCGTTTGCAATACAAAATATCTCGGGCATTCTAATCTCATCTGATTCCGTCAAGAGGGGGAGGGTGTTCTATTACCTGGACGATCTCCAAGCTGGCTCGGTGAGCGTCCGCGAGTTCGGAGCACCGCCCAGGCTCGAACCGTTTCGCCACGCTAAGCCCCGTCCAGGCGGCAAAGCCGTGGGGCGCCGGCGTCTGAACCCAAGACTGATCAAGATCCATCGCAACTACACGGTGGAAGAGCTCGCGCGCGACCTTAAGGTCCACAAGAATACCGTTCGTGCCTGGATCAACCAGGGACTTCCGACGATCGACAGCAGACGGCCAATGATTATTCACGGCCACGATGCCAAGGGCTTTCTGGAGGATCGCCGTCGGCGCGCCAAACGGCCCTGCCCACCGGGCCATTTCTTTTGCCTTCGGTGCCGGGCGCCGAAAATTCCCGCAGGCGCTATGGCGGACTACCTGCCAATTACGACAGCATCAGGCAACCTGAGGGGCATCTGCCCGGACTGTGAGGCCCTGATCCATCGGCGCGTGTCGCTCACAAGCCTTAGCGCTTTCCGCGCGACTCTTGAGATCGCGGTGCCGCAAGCACCAGCACGCATAGTGGATAGCGTTGTACCCTCCTTGAATTGTGACTTGGAGCTGGAGAGTGAAGCCAATGAGAACGCATAACGCCCAGAACGAACGGGTGAAGCGGCGGTATTTCGGCTATCTCAGGGAGGCGAAGCGCTATAGCGAGACCTCGGTCGACATGGTCGCCAGGGCGCTGCACCGCTTCGAAAGCTATACAAGGATGCGTGACTTCAAGGTGTTTCACATCCAGCAGGCGATCGCCTTCAAGCGGCACCTCTCGGAGCAGGTCAGCGCACAGACGGGTGAAAGACTAAGCAAAGCGACGGTCCTTTCGACTCTGAACGCGCTAAAGAGCTTCTTCCATTGGCTCGCTGGGCAGCCAGGTTTCCGGGCACGGCTCAGCTACGCCGATGCCCAGTACTTCAATCTGTCGGAGAAAGAGACCCGTATTGCCAAGGCGCTGCTGGAGCCAAGAGTGCCGACGCTCGATCAGGTCTTGCATGCCATCCGGAACATGCCGGCCGGCTCGGAGATCGAACTGCGCAACCGCGCCCTGATCGCCTTCACTTTGCTGACCGGCGCTCGCGACGGCGCCCTCGCTTCACTTAAGCTCAAGCATGTCAATATCGCCGAGGGCCATGTGAGGCAGGACGCGCGGGAGGTTCATACGAAGTTTGCTAAGACGTTCACCACTTGGTTCTTCCCGGTCGGAGACGAAGTGCGAGCAATCGTCGAGCAATGGCTTGACTATCTGGTGATCCAGAAGCTCTGGGGCCTCGACGACGCTCTGTTTCCTGCCACTCGCGTAGTTCTCGGCACGGGACAGCAGTTCGAGGCCGCCGGGTTGGACCGCCGTCACTGGAGCGATGCTGGCCCGATCCGCAAGATTTTTAAGGAGGCGTTTCAGCGGGCTCAGCTCCCCTATTTTAACCCACACAGCTTTCGAAAGACGTTGGCTCTGCTGGGGCAAGGGCTGTGCCGGACTCCGGAGGAGTTCAAGGCGTGGAGCCAAAACCTGGGGCACGAACAGGTCCTGACGACCTTTGTCAGCTATGGCGAGGTGGCAGCCTCCCGGCAGGCCGCGATCATCCGTGGCTTGTCCCATTCTAATGGCGGTAATGTCCAACTCGTCGACCTTGCACAACAGATCATGCAGATGGTCCAGCGAACGTCGGCTGAACGGTCATCGACCCTTTGAATTCTTGTGTAATCGCGCAGGGAAATTCACGGTGCGTTCCAGAAGTCGATGGCCGATCGTCTACGCTTGCCGGCTCGCGATTTGGGGAAGAATCAATCGCCTAGGACAAATCGAGAGCTGTGGGGAATGTCCGCTGCAAAGACTGAAAATCCGCGTGTCGGTGGTTCGATCCCGCCCCTGGGCACCAAAGCCAAAAATCACTATTAATATTCAATAGGTTACGAGCCCATTTGTCCCACTGTGGGATACGGGATGCCACCACCCCGGGATTATCAGTTCTGGCATTCAACGTTGATTTCGCCGCTGAACATGTCCGCTTGGCGGAGTAAAGCGAAACTTCCTCATCAGTCCGCCAATGTCCGTTAATGACCCATAGCGGACTTCAGCTTTCAAGGCGACTCATTCGCCCAGCTGAAGGCTGGAAACAAGAGAGCGCGCGAGTCGAGAAGGCTCAATATCTTGTTGTGGGCTTCAGCTGCGGCAAACCCTTCCTTAACCAAGACCATGAGCAGGCGATGTTCGGTAGCGCAAGCAGATGTAGGTTTGTACTTCCAATGAGAAACAAAAAACGAATACAATTCAAGTAAAATGGGAGAAAAACATGTCGAAACATCTTCTCATCGCCACCGCTGCGTTTTTTGTCACTACCGTGGGAATTCCGATCGCATTTGCGCAGGTCGCGTGCTCAGGCAGCTCCACAGTGGGCACCACCCTGCCGGCCACATATCATGGTTATAGCGATAACACTGCAAATCCAGGTGCGCCGGGAGCGAGTACGGCCGTAATATTGACGACGAGCGTGACGACGCCGACCAAGGACTGTAATGGTACTACCACGATAACGACAATTAGCAAACACTATACCGACGGCCCCGGCAAGTCTGACTACAGCAAGCACGACTACACCATCTCCACTACATGCATGGCGACTGGAACGGGGGTTTGCCCCTGAGTTTGTGAAGCTAATAGAACGCTTCCACACGAGATGCCGTCCCTTCGGTAAGTGGTGGTCATGTGATTATACGTGCGCTGGGTCGCGCCGTTTCAGTGGTGTTCGCGACCATTGCTGTACTCGCCCTAGGACTGGCCTATTTTAGGCCTTCGGACGGCTCCGCGTATTTCGCTTTTGCCGATCGTTCGGTAGGGAACACGTACCGAACGGCACCAGTCGAGCGTGGTCCGATCTCCACCACAGTCGCCGCCACCGGAACTCTTGAGGCCGTCGCCACCGTTCTTGTGGGCACGCAAGTCTCGGGACAGATCTCGGAGATCCTTGCCGATTTCAACACCGAAGTAAAAAAGGGCGATGTGATCGCTCGGATTGATCCATTGTCATTCCAAAACTCGGTCGAGAAGGCTGAGGCTGAGGTTGGCATCGCCGAAGCCACCTTAAAGAAGGCGCAGGTGGCGTTGAGCGAGGCGGAGGACGAAGAGGAGCGCAAGAGGAAACTCGCAACGTCGGGCGCTGGGTCCGCGGTGGAGCTAAGTAAGGCAACTGCGGCGAGAGATCTGGCTGCGGCAGAGGTTCAGAACGCAGCAGCAACGGTCGATAAGTCCAAGGCTGAACTCAAGCAGGCCCGTCTCGACCTGGAGCGGAGTCAAATCCGGTCCCCGGTCAACGGGGTCGTCATTCAGCGCAATGTAGAGCAAGGGCAGACTGTTGCCGCAGAGTTGCAGGCACCCACACTCTTTGTAATCGCTCAGGATCTTAGGGACATGCAGGTGGAGCTGTCGGTCGATGAGGCTGACATTGGCAGCGTGAAAATCGGGCAGTCGGTCACATTCACTGCGGACACGTTCCCTGGCCGTGAATTTAGCGGACGCGTGGTTCAGATACGCAAGTACCCCGTCGTGAAGGAGAACGTCACGACCTACGTCGTCATTGTCTCAGCGCCGAATCCCGATCTCGTGCTGCTTCCCGGCTTAACTGCTCTCGCTAGCGTCGTGCTTCAAGCCAAGGATGACGTCCTAAAGGTGCCAAGTGCGGCCCTCCGGTTCCGTCCAAAAAACGCGCCCTTCTCCGGCCCGGCAGTATGGGTCCTTGGAGCTTCCGGACTGATTGAAAGGCGCGTGGATGTCGGGCTCTCTAGCCCTGCCTTCGTGGAGGTTAAGGGTGATCTCCGCGAGGGCGAAAAAGTCGTGGTTGGCGATGAAACGCCCCTGGGGCGTGAGGGAATCCACTGGACCTTCGGCGGTCTCAAGTAATCGGGTCGATCTATGCTCCTCGTCAGACCTCACGCAACACATCGCAATCGAGGGGATCCAACGGAGAGAGATGAGTTTCTGGGTGCTAATCAATCGGAACGAGGACGGCCAATCATTGAGGCATATGACCTCGTCAAGGAATACCCGATCGGCGATAGCTCCGTCCCAGCTCTGTGCGGCGTGTCGCTACACATCGATCCCGGCGAATTTGTAGCCATCACAGGTCCATCTGGCTCAGGCAAGTCGACGCTGATGAGCCTGCTTGGCTTGCTTGATGCGCCAACGCTCGGCATCTACCGGTTCGACGGAATTGACGTCTCCCAATTAGGGCACGTGGCACTCGCCCGCCTACGCAACGCCAAGGTCGGCTTCGTCTTCCAGAACTTCAACCTGCTTCCCAGGCTCAATGCACAAGAGAATGTGGAGTTACCTCTTGTCTACGCCGGAATTGGTCGCAAGCAGCGGCGTGAGCGCGCCCGTCAACTCCTCTCTTCGGTAGGCCTTGACGATCGTCGGCACCATCACCCTTGCCAGCTCTCAGGGGGTCAGCAGCAGCGTGTTGCCATCGCGCGCGCCCTGGCCAACCGGCCCGCGCTGATCCTCGCCGACGAGCCGGCTGGCGCTTTGGATAGCCAGTCGAGCGCCGGGATTATGGAAAAGCTTCAATCTCTCAGTCGGCAAGGCGTGACGGTCGTTCTTGTCACTCATGAGCCCCAAATCGCCAGCTACGCCGATCGCATAGTCGCCTTGAGGGACGGGAGGATAATTGCGGACGACCAGAGAATAGCGAACGTAGCATGACGTTCTTGAGCAGCCTAAGCATAGCTCTTCGGGCCCTTGGCGCACACAAGCTGCGGAGCCTGCTGACCACGCTTGGCGTCATACTGGGCGTTGGCTCGGTCATCATCATGGTCGCGATCGGTGCTGGTGCGCAGGCAAGCATTCAACACGACATTCGCGCCTTGGGCGCAAACGTGATGGTTCTGGTTTCCGGATCGGCAACGACATCGGGCGCGCGGCTCGGAAGTGGTTCTCGTCCAACCGTAACCGAACGCGATGCTGTGGCGATCGCTGCTGAAGTATCTGCCGTCGCTGCCGCCGCGCCGGTAGTGCGGGGAAGCGCGCAGATCATTGCCGGAAACGCCAACTGGGCCACCAACGTCGTCGGTACGAGCGCCGATTTCTTTGTTGTGCGGGATTGGGACGTGGCTGTGGGTCGCGTGCTCGAAGATGAGGACGTGCAGGCTGCGCGAAAGACCGTGGTCCTTGGGCAGACCGTTGCCGAGAAGCTGTTTCCTTATGAGGATCCAGTCGGCAAGGTCGTCCGTGTAGATCAGGTGCCGTTCATTGTCATCGGGGTCCTGGCTCCCAAGGGTCAGACTTCGAACGGCATGGATCAAGATGACCACGTGTTTATGCCTCTCGATTCCGCCCGTGACCGCGTGCTCGGACGCAATCCAATGGATCCACGCGCCGTTACCGGGGTTGTGATAAAGGTGCAGGACGGCGCTGATATGAGCGAAGCAGCTGAGCAAATTCGACAAGTCATCAGACAGCAGCATGGTCTGCCAGCCGAGGCGGAAGACGACTTCGAGCTAAGCAATTTTACGGAAATGATGCAGGCCAAGTTGGGTGCCTCGCGCGTAATGGGTTTGCTGCTCGCTGCCATCGCTTCCATTTCGCTACTGGTCGGCGGCATCGGCATCATGAATATCATGCTGGTCTCGGTAACCGAGCGCACACGAGAAATAGGGATCCGCATGGCCGTTGGTGCTCAGCGGCGTCACATACTTCTTCAGTTTTTGATCGAGGCAGTTGTCCTCTGCATGATAGGCGGCTTAATCGGAACCCTATTCGGCATCGGCGGTTCGGCTGTGGTGAGCACTGTTAGCGATCTCCCCGCATCGGTGGAAACGAGCGACATCATCCTTGCCCTTGGAGTTGCGGCAGCTGTCGGTCTTCTGTTTGGGTACTTTCCTGCTCACAGGGCCGCGCTGTTACACCCTATCGATGCCCTGCGTTACGAGTGAGCTGTCCCCCGTCTCGCACGTCCGAAACTGGCACTTAGCGGATGTAATTGACTGAGACGGAACGTGTCCGAAGCAAAGCGGACATCCGTAGGTCGCTCCGAATGACCCTCAGCGGTGGGACACTCGCGCCAGAAAGCATAATGATCATATGGGAAGATTGATTGTCCCAATTTTGCGTAAGTCATTGATTTAGCCTAGTTGACGTGGTCCGCCCCTGGGCACCAAAGCCAAAAATCACTATTAATATTCAATAGGTTACGAGCCCATTTGTCCCACTGTGGGATACGGGATACCACCAGCCGGGTTTATCGGTTCTGGCGTGTGCCGTCGATTGCGCGGCCGAACACGTCTACTTTCGGGGGTAGAGCGGACCTCACTTATCCGCTGGACAATGACTGCTAATGACCCTCTGCAGACAAATCGCTCAGCATGACCTGAGCGGCGTTGCGGCCCGGCGCCATGGTGATCCCCGGGCCAGGATGGCTACCCGAACCGCACAGGTAAACGTTGAGAACCGGCGTGCGATAGTGGGCGAGTTCCGGGAGCGGACGCTGCGAGCCGAGTTGATAGGGTAGAATGGCACCGTGCGTAACCGTGCCGTGAACGGCGCTCACCATCAGGCGTTCGATGTCGACCGGCGAATGCACGACTTGCTTGAGAATGTTGCTCTTTAAAGTCGGCGCAAAGGTTTCCGTGAGATAGTCAATCAGGTAGTCGGCATAAGGCTCCTTGACTTCATCCCAAGTGCGTCCGTCGATCTTGCCGGTGGCATCGTCGCTTATCTCGTAGGGTACATTGTGCACGAGGACCTTCATGACCGCCTTGCCCTCCGGACAACGGCTCGGATCGATCACTGAATCGTTGAGCATCACCATGAAGGGGGACGCGGGTATCCTCCCGCTCCGGCATTCGGTGTAGATGCGGGCCAGATATTCGAACGACGGCGGCGATGCATGCACATAGGCGCTGGCTTGAGCATCCGGCCCCGCGTCGTAGTTTACGGGTTCATCGAGAGCCAAATAGATGACCATGTATCCATCGCCCCATTCGTAACGCCGCATCTTCGCGACGAGATCTCGGCCAATGTGTTCCTCACCGAGAAGATCGACGATGAGTTGGCGGGGGTCGACATTCGACGCGAGGACACCCTCAGGCGAGAGAGATATGACCTCGCCGCTCGTGAGCCGTACACCTTTTGCCAGACCGTCCTCGACCACAATCTTTGAAACTCGTACGCCCGTTTGAATTCGCGCCGCCTTGCGAGCGCAAATACCCGGCAAGCGCCAGCGGATGGTGCATGCCGCCCTTCACCGCGCGGTTACCCAGATCTTGAATGAGCGAGGCGAATAGCCAGGCCATGTGTCCGCCGCCAACGTCGTCCGGGGCTAAGCCGACGTGGCACGCCCACCCGCCGATGAATAATCTAGTCTCCTCCCGCTCGAAATGCTCCATGCCCCACGAGCGGAGGCTCTGTAGCCCGGCTCGATACTCATCCATCCCACTGGGACTTCGTGCGAAGTTGCCGATTTCATCTGCTAGCGAGGTTGGAGGGGAATTCATCCAACGCGCAATGTCGGCCTTCCCCTGAACGAAATCGCCCGCCAGTCGACGCCACGTTTGCCCGTCTGCGTTCGAGTATCGGCCTATACTGGCGACAGTGTTCTCTACCTCCCGATGCATCGAAATGATGCCGCCGCCGGGGAATACATGAGAGTAATTGATCTCAGGTCTAATGAGTTCGAGACCGAAGTCCGCTAACCCCAATTCCTCGGGAACCGGAGACAGATTGGCAAACTGAAACCCGAAAGCATGCACGTCCGAACGAAAGCCAGGAAGCGTCAACTCCTCGGTCGTCGCCATACCGCCGACCGTATGGTACTGATCGATCACGAGCGTTCGCAGTCCGGCTCGTGCCAAATAGCAAGCGCAAGTCAGTCCGTTGTGGCCGGCGCCAACAACAATTGCATCATACGCCTGCATCCTAGCTCCTCATTGTCTGGTCGGCGGTGTCGATGCTGTCCTTGACGAGAATGGGTACGCCGTTCAATGGAGGGACAGGATCGCCGGCGACGCGAGCGCGGTCGCAGTCCTCGGCAGACGTTAGCGCGTCAGGATTTAACTCCAAGACCGACTTGAGGGTCGGGCCCGAGCGGTCGATCAAGTTAATCCGGTCGAGGCAGGCTTGGCACAATGAGGTTGCGTTTAAATCACCACGTTCAAACAGTTGCAGCGTTCGGGCAATTGTGAGGTGGTCGAACTCCACTTGTCGAATATCCTCCGGAGTGGTCGCCGCTGGCCTATATTGTCACGTTTTTCCAAAAGTGCCCTAGCGCCATTGGCAGTTGTGTTGATGCAGGCACTGAAAGCGATGACCACACGGTCCATTCATGTTGCTGGTGTGATCGATCTCGCCGAGGCGCAGCTACTTATCGATTGTGGTGTCAGATATCTGGGATTTCCCTTTGTCCTCGACCACCACAAGGAGGATCTGACGATCGATACGGCAGCGGCGATTGCCGCGAAGCTCAGAAACCACGCGACCTTCTTTTGATCACCTATTTGAACAGGGCGGTAGCTATTCTTGAGCTTTGTCGTAACTTATCGGTCAATATGGTTCAGCTCCACGGTGAGACGGACCTCGAACAAATCCAACTCTTGAAGCAAGAGCCTCCACAACTGAGGATCATTAAGAGTCTTATTGTCCGCGGTGGCAACGCGGACACTTTGATCGAAGAGGTTCGGCGCTATGAAGCGAGCGTGGACTCGTTCATCACTGACACATTTGATCCTGCCAGTGGGGCTTCCGGCGCAACCGGAAGAGTTCACGATTGGGAGATCAGCCGAAGGCTAGTGGCGTCATCAGCCCGACCTCTCATTCTTGCAGGTGGCCTGAACGCTGGGAACGTGCGCCAGGCCATCCGTACGGTGCGGCCGGCAGGGGTCGACGTGCACACGGGAATCGAGGGCCGCGACGGGCGCAAGCGCTACGATTTGACAAGGCGTTTCGTCGAAGAGGCACAGGTTGGGTTCTCGAAGATTGATGTCCGCTAATCGCAATTAGCGGACATTGATTTGCAGCCGGCGAATGTCTACGTTCCTACAATGGCTCAGACTGATGCATTTATGAGTATACGGCCTAGCGTGCTCGCTTATGCCGCAGCCAATCCGCGAGTTTAAAGAGCCACAAACCCGTATGCAGGAACGAGTTCGGGACGGCATAAGCGACGGCCGCGCCGAGCGCACCGTAATAGTGGCTGAGGGGGAAGCACAAAGCGAGGTTCAAGACCATGGTTGCCAGGAGTGCGGCGAGCACAATTCGGTCGCGCCCGGTAAAATGCATATAGGTTGGCGCCAGTGAAAAGATCGCGCTGATGGATGCGCCGAATGCGATTAGAAGTAGCGCTGGATACTCGGTCGCGTATTGCTTGCCAAACAGCGACAGGATCGAACGGCCAAAAGTGAGGATGACAAACAGATACCCGGCGGTCAGTGGCCCGAACACCAGTAGACGGTGGCGAGCCATGTTGCGGAGGCCCTGAAAATCGCCGCGGTCCAGCAGCTCTGAAATCCGCGGCGCACAGAGGCGATTGGTGGCGGTGGCAAGTATGACCACGAACGTTCCGGTCTGAAAGGTCACCGCATAGGCGGAAACAACGGCTTCATCCGGGTGGTTAAGCTCGAGAATAATCACACCGGTCTGGGCGAGCATAGTCAGTGCCAGGCTGCTGGCGACCATTGGAAGTGCACGGCGAATCCATGTGCCACGTTCGCGGATCGGATGAGCCTGCCAGACCGGACGTGGTACGTAGTCTTGGGCCACAAAGCTAAGCACGGCAATGGCGGCAATCCACGCCGCACCGTAACAGAGCGCCGCAGACACGCCGCCACTGGCGGCGGACAACGACCAGACCGCTGCATTCAACAAGAGCAGTAGTGCCGGAAACAGGAGGCGATAAATTGCCGCCGACTTCAATTGTCCGCCATAAGCTGCCGCCACCTCCAGAACGAATTGAAACAAGCTGGTCAACGGAAGGAATAGCGCGACGAGCACGATGGTGATGTGGTGGCTCAGCCAGCGCATCGCTAGCATCAATTCCAGCGTGGCGCAGAAGACGATGACCAGCGCAGTACTCGTGACTAGGATCAACTGCCAGGAAAACTTTAGGAAGCCCCGTGACCTCGACCAGTCCTCGTGACTGCGCCAGGGCGGCAGGCAACGCAAAGCGTACTTTTCCAATCCCAGCGTGGCGAGCGCCGTCATTACCAGTACGGACGACACCGCAGTTATAGTCGTCGAAATCGGGGACGGTCAGCGTCCGCGCGAGAAGGATGCTCGTGACATACAAAAGCGCGTAATTCGCCAGTGAGAAGCCGCACAAAATAAGTGCCTGCTTGCGCTGTTGCTGCATGGGCGAGTTCACTTCCTGGCGAGCGCCGGCGATGATGGTTTAAGTACGGGCTATGTCAGCCTACGCGAGCAGAGTGCACTTAACCCCAAATTCACATCAGATCGAGCAGGTCAGTCTCCGCTTGTGGCACTTAGCGGACATTGATTTTGACTCTGAGAACGTCCGCTATAGGAGGTATAGCGGACATCTCTAATTCGGGCGCCGATGTCCGCTAATCACCCAAAGCGGATGCTGGCTCTCGAGCGGCGCACCTGGGCCACGACCGCCTTGAGTAATGCGCCGAGGGTCGTTTTATTCGGTCATCTCGACGTCTCGGCCCTGCTAAGAGCTAATGCACCCCCGAGTGGAGAAGCCGCGAGTAACCCCGGAGGCGGAGATGACAAAATCGGTGATTATGATTCACGGCGCGTTTGCTGGACCTTGGTGCTGGGACGACTACAAAGCGTTCTTTTTAGAGCATGGCTGGACCTGCCACACGCCAGCACTGCGCTACCACGGTGGCGACCCGAAGGCCGACCCGGACCCGGATCTCGCCAATACCAGTATTGCGGACTATGCGAACGACATCGCCGCCTTCGTTCAGACGCTCGATGCAAAGCCGATCCTGCTCGGGCACGCCGTCGGCGGCATGATTGCTCAGCAGGTCGCCTCGCGTGGCCTCGCCAGTGCCGTGGTGGCGCTCAATCCCAACGCGCCCTGGGGCATGCTGCCTGAAACCGACGACGAACGCGCCGTCGCCCGCACCTTCATGGAGATGGGACCCTTTTGGAAAGGGCCCTTACGCGTGCCGTTCGACCTCATGGCACCGTTTGCCCTGAACAAGCTCGACGTTGCATCTCAGCATGCCGTGTTCGACAGGCTCGGGCCTGAGTCCGGCCGCGTGATGTTCGAGATGTTCTTCTGGATGTTCGACGACAACCGTGCGGCAGCGGTCGCGTTCGACAAGGTCTCGTGTCCCGTGCTCGTCGTGTCGGGCGAGGACGACCGCGCCGTCCGCCATGCCATCGGCCAGGAGATCGCGAGCAAATATGGCTCGAACGGTACCTTTCACCTGGCCCGCGGACATGCGCACTTCCTCTTCCTGGAACCCGGCTGGGAGGGCCCCGCGCAGGTGTGCGAGGAATGGATGTCGGGAGTCTTCGGTGCCGCAGGAGCAAACATGGCGCAACGCCCGTCCGTCAGTCCCGCCATGTCCACTTTTGGCACTTAGCAACATCGATCTCCACGCGTTCATGTCCGCTTTGAGGTCTAGAGCAGACATCCCTGATGTGCTCGCTAATGTCCGTGCGTAGGTGCTTTGTGGTGGGACACTCGCGCCAGAAAGCATAATGATCATATGGGAAGGTTGAGTGTCCCACTTTTAGCTAAGTCATTGATTTAGAGCGGTTTCCGAACGGGCTGAATCGAGAGGGATTCCCGAATCAGCAAAGGTCTGATTCAAGCTGCATGCTGGTGAAGGGGGCCAGCATGCATGGCCAGAGCACTGTCGATTGATCTACGCGAACGGGTTCTTGCGGCTGTCGATGACGGGATGTCATGTCGCCAGGCGGCAGGACGCTTCGGGGTCAGCGCCTCGAGTGCGATCCGCTGGAATGACCGGCGGCGCCGAAAGGGTGATTTTAGGCCGAAGCCGGCGGGCGGGGATCGCCGGTCGGGACGCATCGAAGCCCATGCCGAGTTGATCCTCTCGCTGGTCGAGGAGAAGCCGGACATGATCCTTGCTGAGCTACAGAGCCGGCTTGCTGAGACGGGCATTGGCGCAGCTCTCAGCACGCTCTGGCGCTTCTTCAAGCGGCGAGGCATTACGCGCAAAAAAAGACAGCGCACGCAGCTGAGCAGGACAGGCCAGACGTCCTAAAGCGGCGCCGGGACTGGTTCGACGGCCAAACCGAACTCGATCCAGAGCGTCTCATCTTCATCGATGAGACTTGGGCGTCGACCAACATGGCGCGCCTCCATGGCCGGGCGCCCAAGGGCGAGCGGCTGCGCGCCGGCATCCCGCAGGGGCATTGGAAGACCACGACCTTCGTCGCTGGCCTCCGCCTCACCGGCTTGACGGCGCCCATGGTCCTCGACGGCCCGATCAACCGCGACGCCTTCCAGGCCTATGTCGAGCAGGTGCTGGTGCCCGAACTCCGTCCCGGCGATATCGTGATCATGGACAATCTTTCGAGCCATAAGGGACTGGCTGTCCGACAGGCTATCGAGGCGGCCGGCGTAAGCCTGCTCTTCCTGCCGCCCTACAGTCCCGACTTCAATCCTATCGAGAACGCCTTCGCCAAGCTGAAGGCACTGCTCAGAGCCGCTGCAGAGCGAACCATCGACGGCCTGTGGGACAGGATCGCCAATCTCATCGACTGCTTCACCCCACAAGAATGCGCCAACTACTTCGCCGCGGCCGGATACGACGCAACCTGATCAGAAATGGCTCTAGCCTAGTTGACGTAGTCCGCCCCTGGGCACCATTTCCTCGTTCGACAAACTGCAGGCCTGCCGCTCTTCAACCCGCTAGGTGCGCGAGCGCCCGGCAACTTTCCTCGCCCTGCGGGTAATGGCAGCGGTGTCGGGACTGCCCGGTGGTACCAGCCAGCTCCCGCCGACACATTGCACGGCGTCGAGGGCGAGCCAGTCAGGGACCGTTGCCTCGGTGATGCCACCCGTCGGGCAGAAGCGGCATTGAGGAAAGGGCGCGGCAAGCGCCCTGAGGGCTGGAATGCCGCCGGCGGCAACGGCGGGAAAGAATTTGAAGCGGATGAGACCTAAATCGAGACCCCGCATGATGTCGCTCGCCGTTGCGACGCCGGGCAGGAAGGCAATGCCGGAGGCAAGCGCCGTTGTGCTGAGCGGTTCGATCAGGCCTGGCGAGACAATGAACTCGGCACCTGCATCCAAGCTCGCCCTCAAGTCGCGCTCGTTCAGCACCGTGCCGGCTCCGACCACTGCACCCTCAACCTTCGCCATCTCGGAGATCGCGTCGAGGGCAGAGGGCGTTCGCAACGTCACCTCCAGCACGCGCAAGCCGCCGGCCACCAGAGCCTCGGCGATCGGTCGTGCGTGAGCGACATCGTCGATGATCAGCACCGAGATGACGGGAGCCAGTGTCATGATGGTCTCGACGTCGTTCATTGACGATGCTCCTCGGCGAAGGCCACCGCGGCACCGAGCAGGCCAGGCTGAGGATGGGTAATGAGCTTGACGGGGATCGACGACATAATGTGCTCGAAACGGCCCTTGGCGGTAAACCGGCTGGCAAAGCGGGAGCGCGGCAAGAGATCGACAAGACGCAGACCAAGTCCGCCGGCGATGACCACGGCCTTGGCGCCGTGAACGAGTGCCACGTCGCCAGCGACGCTGCCGAGGATCATGCAGAAGCGATCGAGCGCCGCCGAGGCCAGTCTATCCTGACCGGCAAGCGCATTCGACCACAGGGCCTTTTCCTCGCCGGTCTGGATCGATCGTCCCCCGATCGCCGCCAAGGCCTCATAGATATTGGCCAGTCCCGGGCCCGAAACGACCCTTTCCGCCGACACCCGGCCATACCGCTTTCGCAACTGGGCAAGGATCGCATCCTCGATGCCGTCGAGCGGGGCGTAGTCGATATGGCCGCCCTCACACTCGACGACATGGTCGCGCCCTTCGCGGCGCAAGACATAGGCAACGCCGAGACCGGTGCCGGGGCCGAGGATGCTGACAACGCCCTCGCTCGGCAGAGGCAGGTCAGGACCACAGAGTCGGCGAAGATGCCGCGGCTCGACCGTCACCACGGCGCGGCCAACGGCGCCGAAATCATTGATCAGGGTAACCTGCTCGAGCTCAAGTACTTCATTCATCAGCGCGGGCTGGATGATCCATGGATTGTTGGTGAGCCTCAGCACCTCGCGGCCGATCGGGCAGGCCACGGCGATGGCCGCAGCGCGCGGAAGTTTGCGGCCCAATTGCGCGCCGAGTGCCTCCCACGCGGTCTCAAGACTCGCATGGGCCGCGGTGCTAAGTGTGACGGCATCGCCGAGAGACCTCACGCGGCCGTCGGCCACGTCGGCGATAGCAAACCTCGCATGAGTGCCGCCGATATCGACCGCAACGAGTTCCACTAGAGACCAGCCGCCGCGAGCATCGCCGAGGCGCCGCGCTCGGCTCCATCGGCGCCGTCGCGCATGAAGGCAAAGAGCTCGCGCCCGGTCCCGAATGGCGGCGGCGGCGGGGTCGCCACTTCTCGCGCCATCCACTCGTCCCTGTCGACGAGCGCGTTCAGCTCGCCACGGTCGGCGCAAAGCCGGACGATATCGCCGTCGCGGAGCTTGGCGAGCGGCCCGCCCCCGAGCGCCTCCGGGCTGACATGGATCGCCGCAGGCACCTTGCCGGACGCTCCCGACATTCGCCCATCGGTCACGAGCGCGACCTTGAAGCCATGATCCTGCAACACACTCAAAGAGGGCGTCAGCTTGTGAAGTTCCGGCATGCCGTTTGCCCGTGGGCCTTGGAAGCGCACCACCACCACCGCATCACGCTCGAGCTCGCCCGCACCGAAGGCCGTCAAGACCTGGTCCTGATCGGAGAAGATGCGCGCAGGCGCCTCGATCGTCCAGCGGGACGGATCGACGGCGCTGGTCTTGAAGGTGCCCCGGCCGAGATTGCCTGTGACGAGCCGCATGCCGCCATCGGGGTTGAAGGGATTGGACACCGGCCGCAGCATCGTCTCGTCGCGGGGAACGAGCGGAGAGTTCTCCCAGGTCAGCCGGTCATTGGAGAGCTTGGGGGCCCGCGCATAGTCGCCGAGGTCGTCGCCACCAACCGTCATGACGTCGCGGTGCAGCAGTCCGGCATCGAGCAGTGTCGCGATGGTGAACGCCATTCCTCCAGCCGCCTCAAATTGGTTCACGTCACCTGAGCCATTTGGATAGATCCTGGCGATCAGCGGCACCGACGCCGACAGCCGGTCGAGATCCTCCCAATCGATCAATATCCCGGCCGCGCGGGCGATCGCCGGAAGATGGATCGCATGATTGGTCGAGCCTCCAGTTGCCAGTAGCCCGACGGCGGCATTGACGATCGCCTTTTCATCGACGACGCGGCCAAGCGGACGATAATCGTTGCTGTTCCAGCCGATCTCGATCAACTGGTGAACCGCAGCCCGGGTCAGCTCCTGCCGAAGCTTGGTACCTGGATTGACGAAGGCGGCGCCTGGAATGTGCAATCCCATCACCTCCATCATCATCTGGTTGGAATTGGCGGTGCCATAGAAGGTGCAGGTGCCGGCGTCATGATAGGAGGCAGCCTCGGCTTCCAGCAGTTCGCTGCGCCCAACCTTTCCTTCGGCATATAGCTCGCGGATACGGCGCTTCTCCTTGTTGGCGAGCCCCGAGGGCATCGGGCCAGCCGGCACCAGAATCGCCGGCAGGTGACCGAAGCGAAGCGCGCCGATCAGCAAGCCCGGCACGATCTTGTCGCAAATGCCGAGCAAAGCCGCGGCTTCGAACATGCCGTGACTAAGCGCAATTGCAGTTGAAAGCGCGATGGTGTCGCGGCTGAACAGCGAAAGCTCCATGCCACGCTGGCCCTGGGTCACCCCATCGCACATTGCCGGCACGCAGCCTGCGACCTGTGCGGTTGCGCCCGCCTCCCGTGCGAACAGTTTCATCTGCTCGGGGTATCGGCCATAGGGCTGGTGCGCCGACAGCATGTCGTTATAGGCGGTGACGATGCCGATATTCATGGCCCGGCCTTCGCGTATCGCAGGCTTGTCTTTGCCTGAGGCGGCAAAGCCGTGAGCAAGATTGCCGCAAGACAGGAGCGGGCGATCGACACCTGTCTCTCGCTCGCGCGCAATCAGGTCGAGATAGGCGCGCCGGCTGGGGCTCGACCGCTCGATGATCCTCTCGGTGACCATCTCGATTTCTGGGTTCAGTGTCATGTGGGACTCCAATAGACGTCGATCGAATTTTCTGCCCCGGCCAAGACGCGGCCGATCGGCGATGCAGAGTGGGAACCGTCAGCCAAAGCGCGCTCGACGACCGCACGCTTCTCCTTGCCGGAAAGGGCGAGCAGCAAGGAGCGCGCCGCCAAGATCGCCGCTCGACTGAGGGTGACACGGGCGACCGGCGCCTCCGGCGGCAGCGGGTCAGGCATCACGCCGAGCGCCTTGCGCGTCTTGGGAGCATCGAGCGCCGCGTCAAAATCGGGCCCAGCGAAGATCGAAGCGGTGTGTCCGTCGGCGCCAACGCCGAGCAAGACAAGATCAGGCGGCCAGCTCAGTTCGGCAAGCCGGCCGTCGGCTGCCTCGCCTGCCATCCGGTAGTCGGTCACGCCGTCAACGGCGATTGGCAGGACGCGTGCGCCCGTCGGCGAGAAATAGCCGGCGATCATCGCAACATTGCTCATCGGGCTATCGGTCGGAACGAGGCGATCATCGGTCGGGATGATCGTGACCCGGTTCCAACCTATCCGGGCATCGGACAATCGCTCGAAGATCGGACGCGGGGACGTGCCGCCGGGCAGCGCAATCAGCGCCTGCCCGCGGGCCTCCAGGGCGCTTTCGATAACGGCGCCGACATCGTTGGCGACCGCCTCGGCCATCGCGGCGGAGTTGCCATACTCGTGCCAGGCAACCTCAGTCATGCCAGCTCACCCCGTCGCGCTCGGTCAAGGCGATGGCCGCCGTCGGCCCCCAGGTGCCGGCAGGGTAGGGGCGTGGGATTATTCCATTTGACGCCCAGCCGTCGCGAATCCCGTCGATCCATGACCATTGCGCTTCGACCTCGTCGCGACGGACGAAGAGAGTTGGATCGGCTTCGATGAGATCGAGAAGCAGCCGCTCATAGGCGATGCGGCGTGGCGCGCCGGCAAAGGCGCTGGTCAGAGAAAGGTCGAGCGGCACCTCGCGCAGCCGAATGCCGTCGCGATCGAGGCCTGGTTCCTTCGCCATCACCAGGAGCCGAACGTTCTCTTCAGGCTGAAGGCGAATGACGAGTTTGTTGGGCTGCATCACGGCGCCCATGGTCTCGAAAATCGAGTGCGGCACCTGGCGGAACTGGATGAAGATCTCCGACTCGCGGATCGGCAGACGCTTGCCGGTCCTGAGATAGAACGGGACGCTCTTCCAGCGCCAATTGTCGATATGGACCTTGAGGGCAACGAAGGTCTCGGTGTTGGACGCCTTGCCAAGCTCCTCGACATAACTTGGAACGATCTTGCCGCCGACCGCGCCCGAACCATATTGGCCGATCACGGTATGGCTGGCCGCGGTCGTCCGGTCGATTGAACGCAGAGAGCGCAGCACCTTCACCTTCTCGTCGCGCACCTCGGCGGCGTTGTAGTGCGCCGGCGGTTCCATGGCGACAAGCGCCAGCAGCTGGAGCATGTGGTTCTGTACCATGTCGCGCAGGGCGCCGGCCTCATCGTAGAACTCGACGCGTCCTTCGAGCCCCATGGTCTCCGATACGCTGATCTGGATATGGTCGACTGCGCTCGCGTTCCACAGCGGCTCGAACAGCCAGTTGCCGAAGCGGAGCGCGAGCAGATTCTGCACGGTTTCCTTGCCGAGATAGTGGTCGACACGGAACGTTCGCTCCTCAGGAAAGGCGGTGCGCACGGCCTCGTTGATGGCCCGAGAGGAGGCAAGGTCATGGCCGAGCGGCTTCTCAAGTCCGATGCGCGCCCTTTCCCCGGTCAGGCCGGTGTGGCGCAGCCCGGCGATGGTCGACCCAAACAGTGACGGCGCTGTCGACAGGAAGATGGCGACGTTCTGCGTCCGTCCGTTGCCGAGCGCCTTTGACAAGACCCCGAAATCCTCAGGGTTGGATGCGTCCAGCGACACGTAGCGGAGCTGCTTGAGAAAGTCTGCGATCGCTCCAGAGTGGTGGCGATCGGCCGGAAGATGTTTTTCCAGGGCCGTCCCGGCGAAAGAGCGAAACCGCTCATCGTCCAATTTTCCGTCGGCGGTGCCGAGAATGGCAAGCTCCGGCGGGATCAACCGATCCGTATGCAAGGCAAACAGCGACGGCAGCAGCATGCGCTGCGCCAAATCTCCGGTGGCGCCAAAAAGCACGAGACTGTCCGCGACTTGCGGCATGGAACTACGATCCCTGAGAAATGCCGGGGCCGGAATGGGCGCCAAGCGATATGCACCAACCATTCCTGCATTTCGGCACCGTCACGTCTCACGCGGCCTTTGCGATTTGGCAGAGGCCCTTCGCCCGGTTGTCACGGCCGTGGAGGGGCTCGTCGACTTCGCTCCGGTCCACCATTAAACCCTACGGCCCGCCTGCCGCCGACAAGATCTTGGGCTTCGCCGCTGCATAGACAATATCGTCATCGCTCGGGCGATCCAACGAAACAAAAACGAGTAGCCCGGCTATCAGCCAAAGGAGCGCAACGACAGTCTTAAGAGGGACAAGATCTTTGTCGTGCGCAAATATGCGCATTTGCGGTCCATCGTTCTTTCGCTTCTGTCTATGCCTGACTTAACTCGAAATTCGGCGTCTCAGTTCCAGCCGGTGGCCGGGAGACCAGCCGCGACTTTAACGGGCGCCCGTCTCTCGCCGGGTCTATAATCGCAGCACCCCAATCCGCTCAAACTTGCCTCGATGTGGCGTTGAGCCACCGGCTTGAGAACGATGGAAAGGAGGGGGCAGGAGCCCTGCGATACTCGTGAATGACAGGCTGAAGATCCCCTGGGGCGCCGGCGGCCCTGCATCGAGCGGCTCGCGTCGGATGTTCATGTCCCCCGTAAGCTTGGCACTCCTCGGGGTGAGTCTATTTGCCATCCTTTTCCAGCTCTTCGATTGGCTGGCAGAGCTGCTGTGGTTTCGTGCGCTGGGCTATCAAGGTGTTTTCTGGCGGCTCCGCCTCGCCGAGCTCGCCATGTTCGCCATCGCTTTCGTTCCCGTGTTCGTCTACGTGCTGCTCAATCTCCTGGTTCTGGCCAGGCTTGCCGACCTTGAGAGCCTCCTGCGCGGCCGGAGTCCCGGCGGCAAACCAAGCCCGCACCGGCTGACGCCACTTTTCATTCTTGCGTCGGCGGCGACAGCTGCCATTTTCGGGTTTTCGTTCTCCGGCGAGTGGGATCGATTCCTGCGCTTGGTCTGGGCCCCGGAGTTCGGCGCGTCCGATCCAATCTTCGCGCGCGACATTGGGTTCTACCTGTTTGTCCTGCCGTTCCTCAACCTCGTTCAGAACAGCCTGGTCGTGCTCATTTTGAGCGGCACGCTGATGCTTGGGTTCGCGTACCTCCGCACCGGCGGCCTCCGGTTCTCCGCCAGAAAATACCTGGAGGCGGATCCTAAAGTTCTGCAGCACCTCATTGCCAATATCGTTCTGCTGCTGGCCGCCTGGGCCTGGGGCTACTATCTCGACCGCTTCGCCCTGCTGACGCGATCCTCCGGCGCGGTGTTCGGCGCGGGCTACACCGACGTTCACGTCGTCCTGGTCGGCTTGTGGGTCGCGCTCGGCGCGACGCTTGGCTCAATCGGCGTGCTGGTCTGGGCTGCCGCGACAAACGCGCCGCGTCTCGCCGTGTTGGGCATTGGCGGATACATCTTCATTCTACTGCTTGCGCTTGAGGTAATCCCAGCCGGTTTCCAGAGACTGATCGTCGAGCCGAACGAGCTCGAACTGGAGACACCATTTCTGCGCAACAACATCGCGCTGACCCGAGCGGCCTATGGCTTGGACAAGATCGGCGTGCGATTTCACACCGCCGAAGCGAAGTTCAATGCGGCGCAGATGCGGGAAAATCAGTCGACGATCGCCAACATCCGCATCTGGGACCATCGCCCTCTGAGCCAGACCTTCCGCCAGCTCCAGCAGATCCGCACCTACTACACCTTCAGCGATGTCGACGTAGATCGCTATTGGATCGATGGGATCTATCGGCAGGTGATGCTGGCGGCGCGGGAACTCTCGCCCGATTTGTCCGGCAAGGGCAGCAGCTGGGTCAACCGGCATCTCCAATACACCCACGGCTACGGTCTGGCGATGTGCCTCGCCGCCGAAAAGAACGACCAGGGGGGGCCGGTCTTCACCATCGAGGATTTGCCGCCGAGGGGCGTGCCGGCCGTCTCTCGTCCGGAGATCTATTACGGCAGTCAGATGACGGGCTACGAGATCGTGCCGACCGGCGCGAAGGAGCTCGACTATCCGAAGGGGGATCAGAATGTCTACAGCAGCTACGCCGGTCATGGCGGCGTGCTGTTGGATCGGTTCTGGAAGAGGGCGCTGTTCGCTTGGCACCAGTTCGATGTCAGCATCGTGCTTTCCTCCTACCTCCAGCCGCAAAGCCGAATCCAGCTGTGGCGAACGATCGAGGAGCGCGTTTCGCGCAGTGCGCCCTTCCTGGAACTCGATGGCGATCCTTATCTCGTCGTCGACCAGGGGCGACTGTTCTGGATCCAGGATGCCTATACCGTTGCCGACGGGTATCCCTACGCCGAGCCGACTGACGGCGGATTCAGTTACGTTCGCAATTCGGTGAAGGTTGTGATCGACGCCTATGAGGGAGACGTGCGCTTCTACGTGGTCGATGCGACGGATCCCGTCTTGCGCGTTTACCGCGCGGCGTTCCCGAGCTTGTTTCGCCCGCTCGACGAAATGTCGCCCGGCCTGCGCCAACATCTGCGCTATCCGCAGGACCTTTTCCAAATCCAGGTCGACAAATTCAACACGTATCACATGACCGTGCCGCAAGTGTTCTACAACAGGGAGGACGTTTGGGCGTCGCCTTACGAAAAATTCGGCGACAAGACCATAAAAATGCAGCCTTACTACGTGCTGATGAAACTCCCCGGCGAAAACCGCCTGGGGTTCCTGCTCATGACTCCGCTGACACCCAGGAACCGCGACAACATGATCGCCTGGATCGGTGCCAGGTCGGATTTCCCCGGTTACGGCGAGATGATCGCTTACAAATTGTCGAAGGACAGCCTCATCCTCGGACCGCTCCAGATCGAAGCGATGATCGATCAGGATACGACGATCTCGCGCCAGCTCACATTGTGGGACCAGCGCGGCTCGCGGGTGACACGCGGCAATATGCTTGTCATCCCGATCGACCAGTCCTTTCTCTACGTCGAACCTGTGTTTCTGCTCGCCGCGGAGACGAACATTCCGCAGCTCAAGCGGGTCATCGTCAGCGATGGCGAGCGCCTCGCCATGGAACCGACGCTAGCCCAGGCCCTGCAAGTGGTCTTGGGCGAGCAACCGCCGGCCGCCGAAGGGACCGCCGAGGCGCCGCAAGCGCCCATGTCCGGCGCGCGTGAGGCGCTGTCGAAGGCCGACCAAGCATTGCGGCGAGGCGACTGGAGCACATTCGGGCATGAATGGGAGCAGCTTAAAGGACTTCTAGGGGGGAGTACGAAGGAGGAGGAACCTTCTTCCACGGGACAACACTGAGTATGAGCCATCGGCTGTTGGCCATCGAAGCACGAACTTCAGGGCCGCTCTCCCGTCGAAGGAGCATCGGCATGAACGCATGCGCCTCTCCCACCTTCGGCATGGCGCTATGGGCTGTGATCCCCGCTCTGGCTGCCGAGGACATCCGCAAGGAGGCAGTCAATACCGCGGCGGTGGGCTTCAGAAGCGGTGAAATCAGGCCCGTTATTTCATTCGAAGAGTGACCGGCCACATCTCGACGCTGGCGTAGCCGGCGAACCTCACCAGGGAAGTCCGAACCGCGCCTGATATTGCCAGAAAACGATGAGCCACAGCGCATAGATGCTCACCACCAAAGCCGCGCCGGCAAGGTCGCGCTTGCCGTCGTGATCGGCAGGGCTGAGCCACCAGCTTAAGCGCCGGCTCACCTTCGGCAGGATCAGGCTGAGTAGGACGACGCTGGCGGCGTTGTTGATAAACAGAAAGAGCCAATATGGCAGGTGAAAGATGCCGACCAGGATCGGTTTCTGCAGGAATTCATTGAGCAGGAAGACGATCGGATAGAGCACCATCAGCACGATCATGTCCATCTTCCAGACCGACGGCGGCGCGGCACCGGGACGTCGCGGAACCATTGCTCGAAGCCGGTCCGCACGATGCGGGCGTGGAACTCATCGGTGAACGGCTTCCGGCTTCTTCGAGCAGCTTTTTGCGCTCGGGCGAGTCGAGCCAGGCCTGCAGGTTCGCCTCCGAATCGAAACGCAAGATGGCGACGCCAGTCCTCCTGCACGCCGGGCACCGGCGGCTCGAAGCGATAGCCCTGCAGGCCGGGAGCCTTCGACTGGGCGGCGGCGATGCTTGCGGCCCCAGGCGCGATAGGCGTCTTCCTGCCCGGCTTCACGCGCGTGCTGATCACCGCCGAGACCGGCGAAGGCGGCACGCCAGCTTCGGAATCGCGCAACGAGATGGACGTCGTCGCTGTCCCACCAGCATTGGCTGCGCTTCGGCCACCAAACGCTGGCGCTCGGCGGAGCGCAGCCAGGCTGACCGCCGCGCCGCGCGAAGCAAATCTCTGCAGGATGACCCAGTCGACCTGCAGCGGCGGGTTGGGCGGCATCAGCCGCTGCTCGACGAAGCCCGGCAAGCTGGCGACCACGTCGCTCGTCTCGCCCTGCCAGTGGGCGAATTCCTCGATCCTTGCTCTGACGTCACGCTGGTCTGGGTGACGATGCTGACCGTCTTTGCGCGCTCTGATCCCAGCCTGTCGAAGATGCGGTCCGGCGTGAGCGGCAGGTCGGCGAAGCGCACGCCGGTGGCGTCGGCCAGCGCATTGACGATCGCCGGCGCCACGGGATTGATCGCGCATTCGCCTTGCGACTTGGCGCCCAGCGGCCCGATTTGTCATAGGTGTCGGCGAAAAAGATTTCGGTGTGCGGCATGTCGGCGAAGGCCGGAATGCGGCAGTTGCGCAGCTGCGGATTCACCATGTGGCCCTTGCGTCGTGGACCATGTTCTCGATCAGCGCCCAGCCGAAGCCCATGGCGATGGCGCCGTCGAGCTGGCCGCGGCACTGCATGGGGTTGATCAGCCGGCCGATGTCGGCGGCATGCACGCTCTGCAGGATCCTGATCTCGCCGGTGACGCGATGCACGGCGAGCCGCACGCCCTGCACGTTGAAGCCGATGGTGCGCGGCGACAGGTAGGCCTTGCGCCTGACCGTGAAGCGGTGCGCCGACCTTGGCGCCCTCCGCATGAAGCTCCGCAAGCGCGATCTTCCTGTTGCCGCAGATCACCGCATCGTTGTCGAGCCGGCACTCGTCGCGGCTTGCAGCCGAACTGCCTGGCGGCGAAGTCGAGGATCTCGTCGCGCATCGCCTCGGCGGCCTTATCGCACCGCCTTGCCCGCCACCACCGTGCCGGTGCTGGCGAAGGTGCCGGTATCGTAGGGCGTGCGGTCGGTGTCGGCATTGATGATGGCGATGTCGCTGGCGCGCGCGCCGAGCACGGAGGCGGCAATCTGCTGGTGCGCCGTGGTCGATGCCGTTGCCCATCTCCGACGAGCCGCAGGCGAGGTGGTAGGTGCCGTCGGGCAAGAGCTTCATCTCGGCGCCCGAGCGGTGCTCGGTCGGCGGGCCGCATTCGAGCATGGCGAGCGCGACGCCGCGTCCCTTCGAGCCATTCGTCGCCGTCCGGCTTCGGCTGACGCCGTTGCCGCTCTCCAGCGCCGCGCTCGACGATGTCGAGGCACTGGTCGATGCCGTAGCTGCCGAAGCTCGACGTCGGTCGGGCTCCTTCCAGATCGATTCGATGCGGTCGGTCTCCCGCACCTTGTTCTTGCGCCGGATCTCGAACGGGCTCGAGGCCAGCAGTCTTGGCCAGCTCGTCCATGGCGCATTCGATGGCGAAGGTGGTCTGCGAGGCGCCGTAGCCGCGGAAGCCGCCGGCCGGGACCATGTTGGTGTAGACGGCGTAGCCGTCGGCCTTCTTGTTGGGGCAGCGATAGGCGGCGATCGGGCTGCCGAGCGCGGCGGCCAGCGTCTCGCCGCCGTGGTCTGCCGTAGGCGCCGGTGTTGGAGACGACGCGGACGTCGATCGCGGTCAGCGTGCCGTCCTTCTTGGCGCCGAGCTTGACATGGGTCGTCATCGGATGACGCGTGGTGGCGCCGATGAACTCCTCTTCGCGGGTGCACTCCCACTTCACCGGGCGGCCGAGTCTTCATCGTGGCCAGCGCGCACAGGTCCTCGGAGACCATCTCCTGCTTGCCGCCGAAGCCGCCGCCGACGCGCTCGGTGAAGACGTGGACGTCGCGGTCGTAGCAGACCGAACAGGTAGCAGAGCTTCTGCTTGGCGATGAACGGCGCCTGCGAGCTGGTGCGCACGTGCAGGCGGCCGTCCTCTCCCCTCCAGGCGATCGAGCCGTGCGTCTCCAGATGCACATGCTGCACGCGCGAGGTCGAATAGGTCATCTCGTGGATGGCCTCGGCCTGCCTTGAAGCCGTCCTCGACGTCGCCGAGCTCGCCATGGATGTCGACATAGATGTTGCCGTCTGAAGGCGACGCTCTTTGTCGTGCAGGATCGGCGCACCGGGCTCCATGGCCGCCTCCGGATCGAACACCGCGGGCAGCAGCTCGTAGTCGACCTCGAGCAGGCGGCAGGCCTGCTTCGGCCGCGGCTTCGCTCTCGGCGACGCACGGCGGCGACCCGCTGGCCGACGAAGCGGGCGACGTTGTCGAGCATATAGGTGTCGTCGGGATCGACGAGATGATCCTCGTGCGTCGCCGTGCTGTAGAGCCGGCGCGGCACGTCCTCCCAGGTGAAGACGGCGACCACGCCAGGCACGGCCAGCGCCTTGCGCGCTTGATCGATGTGATGCGCGCGTGGGCATGCGGCGAGCGCAGCACCTTGAGGTGCAGCGCACCTCCATCGCCGGCACATCAGCGTGTAGTGCGCCTTGCCGGTCACGATCGCCTCGGCGAACGGGTTGGGCAGGCTCGCGCCGCAAGCGTCCTGCCGGCGACGTCCTCCTCGACGTTGACCATGCCGTGCAACGCGTCGATCGATGCTGTGATAGCCGGTGCAGCGGCAGAGGTTGCCCTTGAGCGCATGCGGCAAGTCGCTGGCGCGCCGCGTCGATCGAAGGTCGCCGCGGTCATGATCATGCCGGCGGCGCAGAAGCCGCACTGGAAGGCCTGCGCGTCGAGGAAGGCCTGCTGCATCGGGTGCAGCTTGCCGTCCTTGGCCAGGCCTTCGATGGTGGTGATCTCGTGCCCGCCCCCGCGCGGAAGGCGGGCACCAGGCAGGAGTGGAACGGCTTGCCGTCGAGCCACACCGTGCAGGCGCCGCAGTCGCCCGCGTCGCAGCCCTTCTTGACGCCGAACACATCCAGGTCGCGCAGGAAAGTGCGCAGGCACTGGCCCGGCGCCGGCTCGGCGGAGAAGGCTTGCCGTTGACGTCGAAGTTCATTCCGCAGCTCCGATGCGGCGAGCTCCGCGCGGATCTGTTCCGCAAAATAATAGGTGAGCGTGCCGCTGTAGGCAGCCGAGCCATGGACGTCGTCGAAATAACCGCCGGCCGGCGATCTGTCTCATCGATCGCCTGGCGCAGCTCGGCGGCCGACGGGACGCGTCGAAGCGGATCTGCACCGGCCGCGGCGTGGCGGCGCTGACGGTCAGCAGGAAATCGTCGCGTGTCGGCGCTCTGCGTGGCGATGAGCAACGCCGGCCGAGCGGCCGAGATGGGTGAGGGACAGCGGCGCGAAGGCGAAGCGCTTGCGCAAAGCGCCGTGGCGGGCAGATGGATGGTGCGCAGCAGCTCGCCCGGCTGCAGCACGTTGGCGTGGTTGCCGGTGACGAAGTCGACGGCCGCAACCTGCCGCGGCTTGCGCGTCGCGAGGCCACGAGCGTGCAGCGGCCCTCGAGAGCGGCGGTGAGCGACACCATGGCGCCCGCCGGCAGCGACATGCAGATGTTGCCGCCGACCGTCGCGGCGTTCCAGATCTTGAACGAGGCAAGAAACGCGCGGGCGCAGAGCTGAAACAGCGGCGCCGCGGTCCATTCCGCCGGTGCCTGGAAATCGTAAAGCTCGGCAATGGTGCAGGTGGCGGCGATGTCGAGACCGGTGTTGGACGCCTGAAGCGCCGGCCAATGCAGCGAGCGAAGGTCGATCAGCGTGTCGGTCGCGATCTGCGGCGTGGAGAACAGCCAGGTTCCCCCGGCAAGCCAGGCATAACCAGGGCGCCATTTGGCGATCTCGTCCGCGGACCGAGGCTGCTTCACCTCTCTGACGGTATTCAGGTTCATGAAAAAGGATCCCAAGAACCGAGGGGATCGGTCCGATTTCGGACTTAGCGCAAAGTCGTGTATTCAAGCCTAATTATCACAAAAACCATCCTGGACGAAGGCGATGAGTGGGCGCGACCTGAGCATCATTCCAAGCGCGCTGGCGTGGCTCGCGGAGGGGCGTAGCGTGGCACTTGCCACGGTCACGCAGACCTGGGGCTCGGCGCCGCAACCGGTGGGCAGCCAGCTCGCCGTGGACGGCGAGGGCAATTTTCTGGGCTCGGTTTCGGGCGGCTGTGTTGAAGCCGAGGTGATCGCCGAGGCCGCAGACGCGCTTCTCTCGGCCAAGCCGAAAACCCTCCAGTTCGGTGTCGAGGACGGCACCGCCTGGAAGGCGGGACTTGCATGTGGAGGCACCATTCGAGTCCTGGTCGAGCCGTTGCAGAGGGGAGGCGGGGAGGAGGCGGAGGTTCTCCGTCAGCTGGCAAGCGATATCGAGGCGCGCCGCAAGGTTGCGCTGGTGACCGAGCTTACCACTGGCGCCCAGCGCCTGGCTCATGCCCCCGACGATCTCGGACCGGAATTGGCGCCAGCCCTGGCAGAGGCCTTCCGGCACGATCGCAGCGTCACCTTGCAGCGAAGCGGCGGTGACCTGTTCATCAATGTCTTCAACCCGGCGGTTCGCCTCATCGTCATAGGCGCCGTGCATGTGGCGCAGGCGCTTGCTCCGATGGCGCGCGCGCTCGGCTACGACATCCTGATCGTGGATCCGCGCGCCGCCTTCGCCACGCAAGAGCGCTTCGGCGATGTCAGGATTCTGCAGGATTGGCCTGACGAGGCACTTCCTGCTGCCGGCCTCGACGCCGCAACCGCGGTCGCCGTTCTGAGCCACGACGCCAAGATCGACGACGCGGCCCTCATTGCCGCGCTCCCCTCAGACGCCTTCTATGTCGGCGCGCTCGGGAGCAAGAAAACCCATGCCGCCCGGGTAGAACGTTTGAAAGCAGCCGGGCTCGCCGCCGCCGACATCGCGCGCATTCACGCCCCGATCGGGCTCGATATCGGGGCACAAGGTGCCGCCGAGATCGCGCTCTCCATCGTCGCGGAGATTGCCGCGGCGCACCGGGGCAAGGACCGAGTGCGGCCATGAGCCCCGGCCGGAGCCCAAGGATCGCCGGCATCGTGCTCGCCGCCGGCCGTTCCTCGCGCATGGCGCCGCGCAACAAGCTGTTGGAGTTGATGGGCCGGGAGCCGATGGTCCGCCGCGTGGCCGCCATTGCCCTTGCCGGTGGCGCCAGGCCCGTCATCGTGGTGACCGGCCATGAGACTCAAGCTGTCCGCGCCGCGCTGCACGGGTTGGACGTAACCGTGATCGTCAATCTTGATTACGCGCAAGGTCTGAGCACGTCGTTGCGCGCGGGTCTCAAGGCACTGCCGACCGGCATCGACGGCGCGTTGATCTTGCTCGGCGATATGCCGGAGATCGAGGTGCCGGTGCTGCGCGCTCTGATCACAGCCTTCGCCGGGGCCGACGCGATCTGCGTGCCGGTGCACCGTGGCCGGCGGGGCAATCCAATGCTGTGGGGCAACAACTACTTCGCCGAGATGGTGGAGCTTACCGGTGACGCCGGCGCCAAATCGCTCGCGGCCCGGCACCAGGATCATCTCATCGAAGTCGAGGTCGCGAGCGGCGGCATTTTCGAGGACGTTGATGCGCCCGCCGACCTTGCGCGCCTTAAGCCGGCTCGCAGCTGACGCCGCGCCATTCGTTCAATCGCCGCCGAGCTCGTTCGGCACAGAGCCAGCAGCCGACACCACGGTGCCGATCTGCTTCGCCTCGAGCATGGTTGCGTCGGCGCTCGGCCGGAACAGATTGTATTTGCGAACTTGCGCGCTATTGCCTTGCCCCACGCCGCTCACCAGCAGGTCGGCGCCCACTGTCGTGCTGGTCGCCGCCACGCGCACGCCCGCGTTTCCGTCGAACGGCGTGAAGCTCGCAGCCTCGGTGAAGTCGGCCGCGTGGCTGTTCTCCATCGCACTGCGCAGATACGTCTCTGGTCCGCCCTGAAGCGCCGAGCCGCTCGAATAGACCTTGACGGCGCCGGGACCGGAAAGCTGCCCGACGATGATCCGCTTGGCGCCGCCGATCGCCCCGGTCAACCAGCCGGTGGCCACGGAGAGACCGCCCCGGTAATCAATGCCGAAGGGCATGAATGCGGCGGTGATCATCGGCTGGGTGACGCCATCAGGGCACATCTTGGCCGCTGCTTTGTCATCCTTGGCCTTGGCGTCGATGGGCGTCATCAACGGGAAATTGAAGACCTTGACCTGCGCCGTGGCCCCTGGCCCTGGAGCCGTGACGATGCTGTTGCGGCCCGTTGAAAAGTCGACAAACCCGGAGGCGACGTTCACCCCCGATCGATCGTTAGGGTAGGGCGCAAATGACGCGAACAGCTGAGGAGCGTTACCCGACGCGGCCGGAAACTCCGAGCGGTACACCTTGACTTCGCTTGGAATCCCAGGTCCAGACCCGACGATGACGTTGTCGGCGCTGGTTCCGTCGATCTGGCTGGCGGTCACGCTGACGCCGCCTTCGGCATCGGATGCGAAAGCGGCAAATCGCGCAATCTCGGTCTCGAATGCGCCCTTGCTGCCGTCCGCCTTGCCCGAATAGGCCACGACTTCGGGTGCGTGGTCTTTTCCCGCGCCGACGACCAGATCGAGGACGCCGTCGTCATTGACGTCGCCCATGGCCACGCTGAGGTTGCCCTCGAAATCCGGGAACGGGGTGACGGTGGCGAGGAGCTTGTCGCCATTGGCGTCGTAGACATTGACTTGCGACGGCCGGCCAGGTGATCCGGGGACGGCCACCGCGTAGCTCGACACCGCGGGGATGACATTGACCAGGGCCATGAGCCCGTTGTCCTCATGGTTCAGGCGATGGCAATGCATCACGAAGAGGCCGGTGAAATCGTCGAACTTCATGCGCAAGGAGAGGACGCCCGGCTGGATAACGGCCTCCTCCGCCCCCATGGCCGGGGCTGGGACATTGGCGTTGTCGACGCCCCATTTCTCCACGCCGGTCTCGAGGCCGGTGGTCGGATCGAAATAGTGCATGACCTGGAAATCATTGACGTGAATATGGATCGGATGCTCGTCGTTGTTGTGGTTGATAAACCTCCACTCTTCGACCGAGCCGAGACGCGGCTGGATCAACGCCACGTTGGGAAAGGTAGTTCCGGCGAAGGCGTAGACGAAGCTCTTCGGGTCCGATGTGCTCGCAAGATCGTTGAGGGAGCCGCCGTTGATGAGAAGCTCGCGCTCGAAGTCGGGCCTGACCTGGGAGATATCGTCGAAGGCGGTGTAAGCCTTGAGTTGCTGTCCTTCGACGAAGGGCGTGGTGACGCCCTCGCCGCCGGAGGTCGTGGCCCTTGCCAAGATCTGCGTTGTGGACACGAAGAACCCGTCGTAATAGCTGACCGCCGACGGCAACACGCTCAAGCTGCCGAGTGTGGCCGGGGGATTATCGGTGCCGTCATTGGTGTAGAGGATGCCCGGCGCGCTGATCGTCGCGGCGCCGCCGCCTCTCGGCGGCATGTCCATGATCAGATCCCCCGTGGCCGGCATTGTCACCGCAATAGCGTAGCGGGTCGCCGGCGGGATGATCAGTTTGGTGCCATTGTCGAACACGGGATAATGGACTTCCGGATAGGGAAGGCCGTCCTGGCCGACAATGGCGATCTTGGGATGATTGCCCGTTGCTGTCTCGGTAAGCTGAACCGGCATGTAGGCGATGTCGCTGATATTGCACAGCACCCAGATCTCGGTTTGCCCGGCTTTGCTCTCGATCGCCGGCTGAAACTGACCATTGACCGTGAATTGCACGTCACGCTGATAGTCCGGCAGCGTCGGGTCAGCCGGCACCACTTGGCCCGGACCGCCGGGAGCGGGCGTGAAGCGTTGCAGGTTGCTCGGGATGAACTGGAAGCGGCCGCGCTGATTGTTGATCGACAGCGGACCTGAATACCAGACGGTAAAGCTCTGCGTTCCCTTCTTCGATTGCAAAAAGTTGGTTGGCGCGAGCAGGGGCCGGTAGGTGCCCTTCGCCAGTTCATCGCCCTTGGCGGCTTGATCGTGCTGAGCCATTGCGACCAACTATAGTTGTTGATCTCGGCAAGGCCCCCAATCCGGTCGAAGACGTAGTTGTATTGCAGCACCATATTGCGGATCGGGATTTGCTTCTCGGTGATCAGCGGCAAGTTCCCATCGGTGCGCCCGATCGCGAGCAAGCCGGCCAGTCCGAGATACGTCTCGGCCGTCGTCAGCGTATGCAGATGGGAATGATACCAATAGGCGCCCTGCGGCATGCTGTTGGGAATGTGATAGGTGTAGGTGTTCGACATGCCCGCCGGGATGTGCAGCAGCACATTATCTACATTGCCCTTAGGGCTGACGTGGATGCCGTGCGTGTGCAGGTTGATCGGCGCCGAAGTCATCTGCGCGGGATAGAGCGGAACCTCCTCGCCTTTTGCGGTGTATTGCGGATCGAAGAAATCCCGGATGGTGAGGCCGGTGAGCGCATTGTCGAGATGGACGATCAGGGTCTCGCCGGAGAACACTTGCAGCGTCGGTGCTGGGTATGAGCCGTCCCCTGACATCTGGCCATCCGATGCCGTGCCGCGGATCACCTCATAACCAAAGAGGAGAAAATTCTTGACCGGCTTGGCCACGGTATCGAGCCGGGCAACAATCGACGTTCGATGTCGGTGACGCTGCGATAGCCGGCCAACTCCTCGAGCTTCACCACGTCCCGAATGGCGACCTCGCCGCCATTGACTGTTATCAAGTTCAGCTCGCGCAGCTGGCGATCCGGGACCGCAGGGCCAGGTCGCCAATCAGATCGAGCTTGCGGGGTTCAATCTCAACTTCAATACCCTGGACAGTAATGGCGATAACCAGCTCGATACGGCTGATGCTAACATCACCACCGATGGCGCCGACGGTCTCACGCTCCATCTTGGCAACCAGGACGACCTGACCGTCGCCCACGTCACGACGTTGCACCACGACGACCTGTTGTTCTCGTAGCGAAGGCCAACTCCCGCTTGTGGCGCCTTCTTCCCGTCTCCGGAAGGGGCGCCCTTTCGCTTCCACCGCGGCCAGGATTTTCGGGACTTCGGCTTAAATCTGCCTCGCATTTCGGCGATCGTCGCATGTACGCCCGGCATTGCTTGTGCAATGCTGAAAGGCGCTTATATCGATTGAGGTTGGCAGCCATCGCCGCTCCATTGGGTGCTAACAGGGTCGTTCCCAGCGAGAGGAGGGGGCGTGGCTTTTTTGCGTCTGTTGCGCCCAGGGCAAACGGAGCCGGCTGACGGGGGTTCGACCGCGTGGACCCGGGTGTTTCGCACCGCCATCAGCTTCATCCTGCTACCCTCCCTTGTCCTCGCCATCGTTCTCGTGCTGGTCAAGGTGATCGCCCAAAGCGACCGCTGGGATCTGCCGAAAGGACCGTTGCTCGAGACCATCTTATCGGCCTGCCAAGTCGAGCACTTGCACCGCGCCGGCGGAGACGTCGAGCACCTGATCTGCGCGACGAGGCTGCCCGCGAGCGAATTTCCGCAAGTCCTGAAAGACGCCGTCATCGCCAGCGAAGACGAGCGGTTCTTCACGCACGGGGCGATCGACCTGCCTGCCACGGCGCGGGCGGCTTGGCACTTCTCTCGTGGAGACCGGCAGGGCGGAAGCACACTTACCCAGCAGCTCGCCCGATCGATATTGCTGAAGAAGGAGGACAGTCTCGATCGCAAGCGCATGGAAGCGGTCCTCGCCATCAGAATATTCGCACTGCTGACGCGGAATGAAATTCTCACGCGCTACATGAATGTCGTGCCGCAGGCGCGCAACATGTATGGCTTCGACGATCCTGCCCGCTACTATTTCGGCGTCGCCGTGCAGGATCTCGACCTTGCCGAGGCTGCACTGCTCGTCGGCATGCTGCCCGAGCCGAACAATCGCGATCCTCTGAAAAATCCGTCTGCCGCGCTTGAAGGCGCCGACCGCGTGCTTGAGCGCATGGTTGCCGAGAAAAAGATCACGGTCGAACGGGCGGCACAGGCTGAAGCTGAGCTGAAGCGCCGCATCAGGAGCGGCAGGCTTCGCCGCGGAAATTCGACTTATGCCCGGATTGAATATCGGCCTTACCGCGATCTCGCCCTGAGGGAAGCCGCGAGCAAGGGTATCAAGCTGCCGGCGGATTACCGGCTCATCCTTTTCATCGACCCCGGGTTCCAGGGAACGTTGCAGACACAAATCTGCTCAGTCACCGGCTCGCATCAAGCCGCGGGATTCTTCATGCGTCCTTCAGGCGAGGTGCTGGCTTTGACCGGGTCCTGCACCTACACGGGCGAGTGGAACCGCGCCACCGACATCGCGCGCTCGATCGGGTCTACCGGAAAGCTCTTTCCGTTGATCGGCGTGCACGAAGCAGCCTTGAGCCTGAACGAACGGTACCCGACCTGGCCCATACGGCCGCCGAACTGGCCGGCTGAACCGAATTCTCGCTGCCGCCAGAGCGCCAAGGTGAGCCTCGACTTCGCGCTGGCTCAATCCTGCAATCGGCCGTGGACCGAAGCCGCTATGCGCCTCGGGCCGAAGGTCATCGAGATCGTCAAGAGGTTCGGTATCACGCCACCAGAGGCGCCGGCGCTCGTGCCCATCGGCGGCGTGCAGACCTCTCCGATGAAGCTGACACAAGCCTATGCGTCTCTCGAGAACAACGGGCTGCTGCCGCAGATTCGCTTTTTGGTCGCGGCGATCGGGCCGAGAGGCAATGTCGTCGGCGAGCCTGCCACCAAGGACGGACCGCGGGTCATGTCGCCGGGCACGGCGGTGGCGGTGCTTGAGGCACTTCGCGGCCCGGTCAAGCGTGGCACGGCACGCGTGGCAAATTCGGTGCACGCGCTGGTCTTCGGCAAGACCGGGACCTCGTCGCGCAACGAGGACGCCCTGTTCGTCGGATTGACCGAAGACTTCGTCGGCTGCGTTTGGCTGGGACACGACCGGCCTCAACCGATGCCCGGCACTCATGGGGGCGGGGCGCCGGCAATGGCATTTTCCAAGCTGACCGACTTCTATTATGTCAGGCTCGCCCAACTCCACGCTGCCCAAGCTGACGAGGAATCGACAGGCGCTGCCGCCTGGGGCCGCTTGCGGGCGTTCGCCTCGAGGCAGCCCGGGATCACCACGCTCGCCGCCTTCGGCTCGATGTTGATGACGTGGTTCTGGCTCCTGGCCTTGTTCCGGAAGAAGGAGCAGCAACCGATCAGTGCCCAGCCCGCCAAACCGCCGCATGAAGATCGCGACCTTCAACATCAACAACATCAACAAACGCCTCCCCAATCTTCTTGATTGGCTGCGGGCGGCCAGACCTGACGTCGTCTGTCTTCAGGAGCTGAAGGCGGCCGATGACCAGTTCCCCAGGGCCGCCATCGAGAATGCGGGCTTCGGCGCGACCTGGCGAGGCGAAAGGTCCTGGAACGGCGTTGCCATCCTTGCTCGCGATGCCGAGCCGATCGTGACGCGAACGAACCTCCCGGGAGATCACGCCGACAAGCAGAGCCGATACCTCGAAGCTGCGATCAACGGCGTTCTTGTCGCCTCGCTCTACGCGCCGAACGGCAATCCTCAGCCGGGACCCAAATTCGCCTACAAGCTTGCTTGGATGGAACGGCTCCTGTCGCATGCCGTCGATCTCTATGCCGAAGATGTCCCCGTGGTGCTGGCCGGCGATTTCAACGTCGTGCCGACCGAACGCGACATCTACGTCACAAAATCCTATGCGAAGAATGCCCTGGTGCAGCCCGAGCCCCGAGCTCTCTTCCGGAGCCTTCTCGACCAAGGATGGGCCGATGCGATCCGCACGCTGCATCCCGATCAGCCGATGTTCACCTTCTGGGACTATTTGCGCAACCGCTGGCCGCGCGACGCCGGGCTGCGCCTCGATCATTTGCTGCTGAGCAGGAAGGCCGCAAAGCGCCTCGTCGATGCCGGGGTCGATCGCGACGTGCGGGGGAAAACTGGTGCCAGCGATCACGCCCCGGCGTGGATCGATCTGAGCAATGAGACGAAGCGCATCAGGCCCCGGCGATGAGCGCGAGCAGGCCTTTGAGCAGGGCTTCGGGGGTCGGCGGGCAGCCACGGATGTGCAGATCCACGGGGACGACCCTCAACACGCCGCCTTCCACCGCATAGCTCCCGGCGAAGATGCCGCCGTCGGCGGCGCAATCGCCAACCGCCACCACCCATTTCGGATCGGGCGTCGCCGCGTAGGTGCGCTCAAGTGCCTCGCGCATGTTCTTGGTCACGGGGCCCGTCACCAGCAGCACGTCGGCATGGCGCGGCGAGGCGACGAAGTGCAGGCCGAAGCGCTCGAGGTCGTAGAAAGCGTTGTTGAGCGCATGGATTTCCAGCTCGCAGGCATTGCACGACCCGGCGTCGACCTCGCGGATGGCGAGGCTGCGGCCAAGCTTCTTCCGCGCCGCGCGATCGAGATTTGCCGCAAGCTCGGCCAAGGCCGCATCGTCGGGCTTGGGCGCCGCTTCAGTGACGCGGCCCCGCAGCACATTCTTCAGGATCAGCCTGCGCATGCCTGTCTCCTAGAGGTCGTGGCCCGAATAGGAGCAGTTGAAGGATTTGTTGCACAGCGGGAAGTCGGCGACGATATTGCCCTCGATGGCGACTTCGAGCAGCGGCCACTGGAACCACGATGGGTCGCGCAGATGGCAGCGCTCGATCAGCCCGTCCTCGCCGATGCGCACCGATACGAGCACGTCGCCGCGAAACGCCTCGACCAGCGCCATCCCCTCTCTCACGCCGCTCGCCTTGGCGCGATCGTTGTGCAAACGCCCTTGCGGAAGCCGCTCCAGGATCTGCTCGATCAGCTTCAGGCTCTGTTCGACTTCTCGGATGCGAATCCACACCCGGGCATTGACGTCGCCGTCGTCGCGCACCGGCGCCTCGAATTCGAGATTGGCATAGGGCGCATAGCCCACGGCTTTCCGCGCATCGAAGGCTCGGCCTGAGGCGCGGCCGACATAGCCCCCGGCGCCGAAGGCGCGTGCCAAGGTCGGCGCCAGATAGCCGGTGGTGACGGTGCGGTTCTGCAGCGAGGCGGTATTGTCGTATATCTCGACCACCTCTTGAAACTGACTGCGCACCGTCTCAAGCAGCGCGCGGAGGCTTTCGACGCCTGTTTCGCCGAGGTCGTCGGTGACGCCTCCCGGCACAATGCGGTCCATCATCAGCCTGTGGCCGAAGCAGGCTTGTGCCGCCCGCAAGGTGCGCTCGCGCAGGATGCCGCATTGGGCAAAAGCGAGCGAGAAGGAGGCATCGTTGCAGATGGCGCCGATGTCGCCGAAATGATTGGCGAGGCGCTCAAGCTCGGCCATCAACGCACGCAGCCACACGGCGCGCTCGGGAACATCGATCTTCAGCGCCAACTCGACGCCTTGAGCGAAGGCAAGTGCGTAGGCGACGGTACTATCGCCGGAGATGCGGCCCGCCAGCTTCGCGCCTTTGTCGAGGCTTGCTCCTTTCATCAGCAACTCGGTGCCCTTATGCACATAGCCGAGCCTCTGCTCGAGCCGCGCCACGGCCTCGCCATTGGCGGTGAAGCGGAAATGCCCAGGCTCGATGATGCCGGCATGAACCGGTCCGACCGGAATCTGGTGCAGATCCTCTCCCTCCACCGGCAGGAAGGCGTAAGGATAGGCTGCGACCGCGCGCTTGCGGGGCTTGCCGAGCGGGCTGGTCACGCCCCAGAAGCCGAGATCGAGCCAATGCCGCGTGTCAGAGGCACCGATCGGCTTGAACCCATAGAGGTCGGCAATGGTGCGCTCGAGCCTGACCGCCGGCGGATGATGAGCGCCGACCGAGGGGAATTTGCCTTCGGGGCATGGAAGCGTGAACACCGCGATTGCGCCCGAAGGCTCCTCCAGCAGGGCGAGATGCACAGCGTGCTTGTCGCCCCACAGTCCGAGCAGCGTGGCGCGCGCCTCGGTCAGCTCCCCTACCGCGAGCCGCCAGCCCTCGGTGCCAACGATGGCGCGCGGCCAGGGGCGGTGGCTTTCTGCCTTGCGGCCGGTCTTGGCGATGTCGTTCAGTGCCGCCATTAGATTGCCTATCCGAGCAGCTTCGCCACGGCCTTGAACCAGGCGACCAGCGATGCGGGAAGATAGACGCCCGCGCACAATACGAGCCCGAGGTGGAGGATCATCGGCACATAGGAGCATTTGACTTTGTGGTCCGCGCCCTTGGGTTCGCCAAAGGCGATCCGATTGAGTTGCAGGAACAGTGCGCCGATGGCGACGAGCAGCCCAAGCACGAGGGGAAGCGCGAGCCAAGGCTTCGCCGCCAAGGTGGCGCTGACCGTCAGGAACTCGCTGGTGAAGATTCCGAGCGGAGGAAGACCGGCGATGGCGGCGACGCCCACCACGAGCCCCCAGCCCATGAGAGAATTGGTTTGGGTCAAACCGCCCATGTCGGCGATCTTCTGCGTTCCCTTCACCTGGGAGATGTCGCCGACGGCAAAGAAGATGGCCGATTTGGTCAGCGAATGCAGCACCATGTGCAGGAGCCCTGCAAAATTCGCAAGCGGTCCGCCGAGGCCGAAGGCAAAGGTGATGAGCCCCATATGCTCGATCGAGGAATAGGCGAACAGTCGTTTGATGTCGCGCCTGCGGTAGAGCATGAAGGCTCCGAACAGGAGCGAGACGAGCCCCATGACGATCATCAGCGGCCCCGGCGCCAATGCCTCTGGATTTGCGGCGAGCAGCATCTTGCAGCGAAGCAGCGCATAGAGCGCCACGTTGAGCAGGAGTCCCGACAGCACGGCAGTAATCGGCGTCGGTCCTTCGGCATGTGCGTCAGGCAGCCAGGCGTGCAGCGGGAAGAGGCCGATCTTGGTGCCGTAGCCCAACAGCAGAAAAACGAAGGCGAGGTTGAGCATCGCCGGCTCGAGTTTCGCCGCGTGCGCCACGAGGTCGGTCCACACCATGGCGTTCGGACCACCGCCCATCACCGGCTCGGCCGCCATATAGACGAGGATGGTGCCGAACAGGGCGAGCGCGATGCCGACGCTCGCCAGGATGAAATATTTCCAGGCGGCCTCGATCGCGCCGTGGGTGCGGTAGATGCCGACCATGATCACCGTGGTGAGCGTGGCGAGCTCGATCGCCACCCACATGATACCGATATTGTTGCTGAGCAATGCGAGATTGAAGGCGAGCGTCAGCACCTGATAGAGCGCGTGATAGAGCCTGAGGAAGGCAGGTGTCACCCGGCCGGTCGCAAGCTCGTATTCGACGTAAGTCGCGCTAAACACGCTGGTGGTGAAGCTGACGAAGGTGATGAGCACCACGAAGATGGTGCTGAACTCATCGACCAGTACATAGGTACCGGAAGAGGGGTGGGCGACCTGCAGCAGCGACAAGGCGGCAAGAAAGGTCAGGAACGACGCACCCGCGTTGAGATAGGCGCTCATTCTGGTGCCCGGCAGCAGCGCAATCAGCACCGCCGCGAGCGCCGGGATGAGCAGAAGCAGGGTGACGGGATCGAAGCTCATCCGTGCTCGCCCCGATAGCGGTCGAGCGCCGCCATATCGACCGTGTCGAACCGCTCGCGGATGCGGAACAGAAAGATGCCGATCACAATGAAGGCGATAAGGATCGAGAAGGCGACGCTGATCTCGACCACGAGCGGCATGCCCTTGGCGCCGGTAGCAGCAAGCACCAGCCCGTTCTCGAGCGACATGAAGCCCACCACTTGGCTCACCGCGTTCCGTCGCGTCACCATCATCAGCAGGCCGAGCAGCACCACCGAAAGCGCGAAGGCGAGGTCCTCGCGCGCGAGCAGGCCGGCGCCTTCGCTGGCGCGCAGCGTCACCACCATGGCAAGCGCTACGAGCCCCATGCCGAGCAGCATGGTGAGGCCAATTCCGCCCACGGTCTCGATCTCGCGATGAATGCCGAGCTTGACGATCATCCGGTGCAGCGCCACCGGGATGACGATGGCCTTGAACAGAAGGGCGATCGCCGCGGTGATGTAGAGATGCGGCGCGTCCTGAATGTAGGCCTGCCAGGCGACCGAAAGCGCCAGCACCACCGCGTGCAACGCGTAGACGTTGAGAAGAGCGTAGAGCCGGTCCTGATAGAGCAGCATGAAGCTCACCAGAACGAGCGAACCTGCCAGGAGATGGGCGATGTCGAGATTGAGATCCGGCACCTAGAGGCTCCGCGACACGAAGAGAAGCAGGGTGGCAAGGAGCCCTAGCATCAGCGCCGCGCCGAGGAACTCGGGCACGCGAAACACGCGCATCTTGGCGATCGAGGTCTCGAACACCGCGAGCAGGAAGCCGCCGGCAGCGAGCTTGGCGACAAAGGCGACGCCGCCGATCAACATCGCCTGAAGACCGGCATCAGCCGTGGCGAGGCCCCAAGGGGCGAACAAACAAGCGATCAGCGAGATATAGAGAAGCAGCTTGAGTTCAGCCGTCAAGTCGATGAGGGCGAGATGCCGGCCTGAGTACTCCAGCACCATGGCCTCATGCACCATGGTGAGCTCGAGATGGGTGGCCGGGTTGTCGACGGGAATGCGCGCGTTCTCGGCGATCGCCACCATGATCAGCGCGATCAGGGCGAGCCCGAGCGAGAAGCGCAGGCCGGCTTCCCCGGAGGAGAGGAAGTCAGACATGGTGGAGAGCTGGGTCGAGCCCGCCACCAGCGCGAGGGTAAACACGATCATCAGCATGGCGGGCTCGGCGAGCGAAGCGATCATCACCTCGCGGCTTGAGCCGATGCCGCCGAAGCTCGTGCCGACATCGAGGCCGGCGAGGGCGAGGAAGAAGCGCGCCAAGCCCAATAGGGCAATGATAACGATAAGATCCGCAGACCAGGAGAACATCAGTCCGGTGGCGAAGGTCGGTACCAGAGCTGCCGCTACCCAGGTCGCGGCGAAGATGAGATAGGGAATGGCGCGGAACAGCCAGGAAGCGCTGTGGGCGAGCACCACGTCCTTGCGCAGAAGGCGGATGAGGTCGCGGTAGGGCTGGATCAGCGGAGGTCCCTGGCGGCGGAGCAGCCATGCCTTGACCTTGCGCACGAAGCCGATGAGGAGCGGCGCGAGCGCCAGGACGAGCAGCATCTGTGCGGCCTGCACCGCGAGGGTCGCGATCATGGCCATATCGCCAGCATGAACAGAAGACCGACGAGGGACGCGAAGACGAAGCTGAGATAGTGGCGGATGCTGAGATATTGCAGCCGGTTCAGCCAGTCGGCGATGTATTCCACGCCGAGCGCGATCGGCGCGTAGATGACATCCCAGATGACATCGGTGAGGTGCACGACGAGGCGCGCGGGCCTCGCATCGCCTGGCGGCGGCATCTCGATCTGCTCGCTTGCGCGAAACACCACAGTTCCGAATACGCGGCGGATCGGCTGGGCGAAGCTCGAGGCGGTGTATTGCGTCTGCGTGCTCGGGTCTGGATAGCCGCAATCCCAGGCAGGCCCGCGCCTCGATCTGTTGGAAGCCCATTGATGGATGACCACCGCGGCAGAGATGCCGGAGAACACCATGAAGAGAAACACGAGAAGGCCGTTATAGGAGCTGCGTCCCTCGGCGATGGGCACGATGGAAAGGAAGGGCACGCCGCTTTGCAGCGGCATGCTGTCGCCGACCATGGATTTGGCCACCGGCGCAAGCGCATCGATGAAATATCCGGGCAGGATGCCGGCGAGGAGGCAAAAGCCGGCGAGCACGAACATCGAGGTCAGCGAAAAGCCATCGGTCTCGTGGGCGCGCGAGGCGGCCTCGGTGCGCGGGCGCCCAAGAAAGGCGATGCCGAAAGCCTTGACGAAGCAGGCGGCGGCGAGCGCCGCCGAAAGAGCGAGCAGAGCGCCGACCGCCGGGATGAGAAACTTCAAGCCCCATGACGGCAGTTGCGGGCTTTGCAAGATGGCCTGGAAGGTCAACCACTCGGAGACGAAGCCGTTGAGCGGCGGCAGGGCCGAGATGGCGACGCAGCCGACCAGGAAGGTGAAAGCTGTGAGCGGCATGCGGTGGATGAGGCCGCCGAGATGCTCCATGTTGCGCTCGCCCGTCGCGGTGAGCACGGCACCTGAGCCGAGGAACAGCAGGTTCTTGAACAGCGAATGGTTGAACACATGCAACAGCGCCGCGGTGAAGGCGAGCGCGGCCGCCCAGCCGAGGCCGTAGACCTGAAATCCAAGGGCGAGCCCAAGGCCGATGAAGATGATGCCGATATTCTCCACCGTGTGATAGGCGAGCAGCCGCTTCAGATCGTGCTGCATGAGCGCGTAAAGCACGCCCATGACGCAGGTGATGCCGGCAAGCGCGAGCACCACCATGCTCCACCACCAGCTTGGATCGCCCAACAGGTCGAACGCGATGCGCACGAAGGCGTAGACCGCCACCTTGGTCATCACCCCACTCAACAGACCTGACACATGGCTCGGCGCCGCCGGATGTGCGAGCGGCAGCCAGGCATGCAGCGGCACGAGACCTGCCTTCGACCCGGTGCCGATCAGAACGAGAATGAGCACGAGGGCGACGAGATTGGGGGAAAGGTGCCCGGCGCGGATCGCATCGAAGGCATAACCGCCGTCAGGCCCGGCGAGCAAGCCGAAGGCGAGCAAAAGCGCGAGCGTGCCGAAGCTCGCCATCACCAGATAGACATAGCCCGCGCGCAAATTCTCGCGCACATGGTCGTGTGCCATGACCAGTGCCCAGGAGGAGAGCGACATGAACTCCCAGGAGAACAGAAAGGTGAAGGCGTCGTCGGCGATGACCACGAGGATCATGCTCGCGAGGAACAACGGATAGAAGGGGAGCACGCGTTGCGGCGCCGTCTCG
Source organism: uncultured Alphaproteobacteria bacterium (assembly GCA_963757555.1). Lineage (GTDB taxonomy): Bacteria > Pseudomonadota > Alphaproteobacteria > Rhizobiales > Methyloligellaceae > Methyloceanibacter. The sequence continues at coordinate 26,564 of CAVWRU010000021.1, read as the reverse complement.
TGACGGCCGAATCCGAGCGCATATAGGCTTGCGGCGGCGCCGCCGAGATTGACCACCACCAGGAAGAACGCCGAGAGGGCATCGAGGCGGAAATGCGCGCCGAGCCAGGGCAGCCCAATAGGCAAGATCGAGGTCTCGGCGGGGATCTCGCCGAGCAAAGCGTACAGCCCGATCAGGAGACCAAGACCGCAAAGGGCAAGCGATCCTCCATAGAGGAGGTGACGATCGAACGCGCTCCCTTCAAGCAGCACCGCCAATGCCGACAGAGCGATGAGAGCAGCGGCGATGGCGAGAATGAGGGTAAGAGCCATCGCTAGCTCGCGCCCGAGGCGATGCCGCACGGCGTCGGCGCTAGCCCGCAACGGCCTCGCCGGCGAACTCGGCTTCCGGCAAAATCAGGCGCCTCAACTGATGTCATGAGCGAGTTCGACATCCCCCGCGGATCACCCGTCGCTCGCTTTCGTCCGCCCCAGAGCTTCGGCAGAAAGCCAAGCTATTTCAGCGTATTCGCTGGTTAATTGGCAGGAAAGCCGACGGAGCCCGCACCTTGCGCAAGCAATTTGTGACGGCTCCTTCTAGCAAGATCGAATTGTGATGTCATGGAGCGAAATTGGCGGTAGCAGGTTCGCGCCCCGCCTTTCGTCCAGCTTTGACAGAACGTCTGACCGCGGCTGCCTAAATGGTCGCCAAAGCCGCAGATTAGCCGCTTCTCTACGCCGGTTAGCTGTGTAGACTGGGCCGCCCGCGAAGCTTCGGGGATCATGGGCTGCATCGTTGTATTGTTGTTTGCGAGGGGGTTGAAATGAAACGAGTACGTCGACTTGTTTGCGGCCTCGCCGCGTTGGTCACGGTCGCAGCGCCGGTGTCGGAAGTCTCGGCCCGTGCGCTGATCATCATCCCGTTGCAGGGCCAAAGCGCCCAGCAGCAGGAAAACGATCGCTCCGACTGTGCGGATTTCGCCGCCGCCCAGAGCGGCTATACGCCAACCGGGCTCCCCATCCTCGTGCGCCCTGGAGCCATCGGCGGATTCGTCACCGGCCCGATCAACCAGCCGCCCGTCGTGGTGCAGACCAATCAGGGGCCCGTCGTGACGTCGGCGGCGCCGCCGCCAGGCCTGATCGGCGGTATCGTCAACAATCGGCAAATGGCGGCGCTCGACATGCTCTATGCCAACTATCTCGCCGCCGGGGCAGCCTGCCTCAGCGCGCGCGGTTACCAAGTCCAGATGTAGGGGGGTGGCAATGCGTAATTTGATTTCCGCCGCGTGCGTGTTGACGGCATCGGCCTTGATGGCCACAGGGGCGTTTGCCGCGGCGAGCGGCTCCTATATCTGCGCCGTCAGTGATGTCTATGAGTGCCTGACCGTAACCGGCTGCAAGCGGGTCTCCACCGACGCCATCAACCTCCCGGAGCTCATCGTGCTCGATGTCGACAAGAAGCAGTTGTCGGGCGCTTCCATGGGCGAGGCCTCGCGCACAGAAGACGTCGAGGGCCTGAGCTCGAACGACAAGAACATCTTCCTCTATGGAACCCAGGACCAAGATACCTGGAACGCGACGATATCGCTCGAGAACGGGGCGCTGACCGGCGGCATCTCGAGTGGCCCGTCTTCCTTCGCCTTGTTCGGCAACTGCACGAAAAAATAGCGCTCGGGACATTCGTCGCGGTCGGGCTGAGCCCTCGGGCTACGATCCGAGGGTCCCGGCCACGATCTTGGACGCTCGCGTCAGTTCGAGATCTCCTCGATTTCACTTGGCCGCCAGCTCTTGTCGAAGAACGGCTCGAGCGGACTGTAAAGCCGCAAAATGGTGAACCAGCCCTTGCCGGGCAGCGTCTCGATCCAATTGCCGTCCGGCACCCCGGTAGGCTTGCTCGGCCCGAAATAGACGGTGGTCGATCCGTCGGGGTTCGCCGACGCCGCCGGACTCGGGAAGCTTTGGCTTCCGGCGCGCGGGAAGCGCTGAGCCGTTTGCAGCATCGAGCGGGTCTGGTTGTCGTAGACCGTGAACGACCAGAACTTCGCTGCCGGAATGTTCGGCGGCAGCGTCACTTCATAGGTCTTGGCGCCGTCGAAGGGCTCGCCGCTCGCGTCGAAAATGCCGAACAGATATTGCGAGCCGACATTAGGCAGGCGCATGACCATCGCCGGGGTGACACCGGTGGCCACGTAGAAGAAGGCGGCGCGCGCGTCGAGCGTTCGCGCCCCGGTATCGGGGTAGGGCTTGACGCCTTCCTTGGTGATGTCCGGCGGCGGCCTGGTAAAGTCGTAACCGCCGACGAACAGCGGATTGAGCCAGTGCGAGGAGGGCCCGTAATAGCCGAACCCTTCCGACTCGCGCGGGCGAAAACTGACGGTCCGGCCGGCGCCATTGGCGATGGCGATGGCATCGGTGAGGATCTTGCGCATGCGCGCATCCGGATTGAATGGCTTGCCCTTAACGATGCCGATTGCGGCGAATTGGCCGCCGATTTCCGGCCTCAGCGCTTTGGCGGGCTGCTCCTGCACCAGCGCGTTCAGCATCTCATAATAAGAGAAGTCGTTGGGTGGGATGGTATTCATGGCGAGCCCGGTGCCTTCGATGAATTTGGGGGTTGGCGGCTCGCTCAACCCGGCAAGCGGCGCCTTGCCGGTGAGGAAACTGCCGATGCTGGTGCCATAGGAGCCTGGCACATAGGGATAGAATTTGAGCGTCTTCTTGATGGTGTCGACCGCGGGCTTCGGATCGTTATTGACGAGAAAGGCGCGACCGAGAAGCGCCACTGAGGTGGTGGTGGGGCGCCCGATAAAATAGCCGCCCTGAGGCAACGGACCGTCATAGCCCGGAGGCGGCAACAGATATTTGCCGCCAAGCCCGCGATCGGGCCCCGGCGTGCCGAAATCGATCACCCAGCGGAACCATAAATCGTCGAACAGCCCGAGCGTGTTCGGCGGCGTCTCCACCACCATGGGCCCCTTGGTGAGATCGATGGTAGCAATGAAATACACGGTGTCGGCGTTGGCGGTGAGGAACAGCGAGTTGGCGTCCATCAGCCCCGAGAAAATGAGGACGCCCTCGTTGTCCTTGACACCGGCATCCCTGAATCCCTTTCGCGCCGCGTAGATCGAGACGCCGCGCAAGCCGTTTAGGTAGGCCTCGATCCCGCGCTGCAGGTCGAGCTGGTCGTAGACCTTCTGCGCTGTATCCACGCTAGGGATGCCGTCGCGGTAGTTGAGGGTACCAAGAGAGGTCTCGACGCTATCTGGCGTCGTGATCGAGGGCGGAATGGGAGCATAAGGCGATGCCTGCGCGCTTTCCGCCTGGAGTGGGCCAGAGTGTGACGCAGTGGCCGCGAGGAGAAGGAGCATGGTCGACGCGAGCCTTGAGGTCCCGGTCAGCGAAACCCGTTGCCTGAAGATCATGGGTTGAGGTCCTTATGATGACAAGGAAAGCAGACATTGATCGCTGGAAAGCGCGCCGCCAAGCGCCTCAAGGGTTGGCTTTGGCGGGCGGAAAGATCGTCTTCCAATCCTTCTTCATGTCGGCGATCGTCCAGCCCTTGCCGGTCGCCTCGTCCATCAGCGCCTGGGAGAAGGTTCCGACTTTTGAGTCCGGAAGCCCACGCGCCGGGCCGTAGGCGTATTCGCGCTCCGCGTCAGTATGATAGACGAGGCCCATGAATCGCAGGCCGTCGCCCGCCGCAGTCCATTCCAGCATCTCCTTGTCGCCGTCGGAATTGCCGAAGGCAAAGATCGGGCGCCGTCCGATGAAATGATTGATGCCTTCGGGCTTTCCGGGCCCGTCATCGACGAACAACACCTTCGGCATCTTGATCAAGATCGGGCTCGCGTCCCACATCTGATATTGCGTGACGCCGGCCGAGCCGATCACCTGCTCCGGTGGAATGCCGTAGGTCCTGTCGGCGAAGTTTCGCATGAACTCGACGCCGCCGCCCGACACGATGAAGGTCTTGAAGTCGTTGGCCCGCAAGTAATCGAGCAGCTCGAGCATCGGCTGGTAGACGAGATCGGTGTAGAGCACCTTAAATCTGGGATGCTTGGCTGTCGCCAGCCACGCTTTGACCTCCTTGTCGAAATCCGTGGTGCTCATCCCCGAATGGGTCGCTTCCACGATCTCGACCATCCCCTTCTCGCCGGAGGCCGCGAGACCCTTGAGATCGTCGTTGAGAACCGACTTGAACGGCTCTTGCGTCTTCCACTCAGGATGCTTGTCGGCCATGACCTTCACACGGTCGATGGCGAAGGCGAACTGGGCGTAGATCGGCTGCTCGACCCACAGCGTGCCGTCGTTGTCGAAGGTGGCAATGCGCTCCGGCGGCGGGACATAGTTCGGGCTGTCTTTCTTGGTGACCGCCGTCACGAAATCGATGATGGACTGCTTGGTCGGCCCGTCATTCCACGAGGGCAGGGGATCTGGCCCGGCTGCCCGCACCTCAAGGAAGGCACCGCTTGCGAAGCCGAACGCAAGCAAGCCCGCGAGAAACGCCCGGCGACTAACCCTGGTTAGCATTGATACGGCCTCCAGGTCGAAAATGAATGCGAGCGCCTCTTGCGAAGCGCCCGCTTTGGTTTTCGGCTCAGTTGCCGGGACGTCCTTTTGCGACTGCGGCTTCAACCTCCTCCTTCACGGCCTGAAGGTTGAACGACGCCCCTTTCTGCATCGGTGGAAATTCGATGGCCGTCTGCGCGAGTTCCCCGACTTTCTGCTGGACGTAGACAAACCGCCAGAATTCGCGAGCGTAGAAGTCGTTGAAGTAGGCCGGAGAACCTTCGAGCACATTCGAGACCGGTAGCCGCTCGAACGGATCCTGCTTGATGTTTTCCAGGATTGGCATGTTGAGGGGAACCTTCGGCCCCGGCCAGCCCTCAGGCTGATCGATGAAACGATACTTGAAGTCATCGAGACGTAGGCCGCCAAGGTTGGATTCGGCGAAGTACCAAATCTCATGCCGCTGAGATGGCCCCTTGCCGTTGAGCAAATCCAACTGATTATAACCGTCGAGGTGCACTTTATAGGTCGTGCCGCCGAGGTCCTTTCCTGCCTTCAGCTCATCGACGATGTTCGGGTCGCCGGCGGCAGCCACGAAGGTGGGAAACCAGTCGAGCCCGGAGAAGATGCCGTTTTCCACCTTGCCCGCTGGGACTTTGCCGGGCCAGCGGATGATCGCCGGCACGCGGAAACCACCCTCATAGACGGTGCCTTTCGTGGCACGGAACGGAGTCATGCCGCCGTCGGGCCAAGTGAACACCTCCGCGCCGTTGTCGGTTGATAAGACGACGATGGTATTGTCGGCGATGCCGAGGTCATCGAGACCTTTCAGCAGCGCGCCGATGGAGTCGTCGAACTGCGCCATTCCAGCTTCTTCGAGACCGTAATTCGTCTCGGGATTCATCGCGGCTTTGTACTTTTCGGCGAGGAAGGTAAACACGTGCATGCGCGTGGTGTTGTGCCAGAGGAAGAACGGCTTGCCGGCTTCCTTGGCTCTCTTCATGAAGTCGATTGAATCCTTGACCAGGACGTCGTCGAAGGTGGTCATGTCGTATTTGGCCCCCGCGACTCCTTCGCCGGTGCCGCCATACGGCGTGCGTCCGGTGTCAGGCCCAGGCGCGAGCGGACCTTCATCAACGATCTTTTGCTTGCCGATTGCGCCCCAGCGCGGCTGGACGGTAAAGTCGTCGGTGTCAGTCGCCCAGCAATGGACGAGGTTCCGCGGACCAACCGCTTTACGAATCGCCGGGTCGGTCGGATACGAGTACCAGTAGGGATCGGACATGGCGTCGAGGTGGTACAGGTAGCCGAAGAACTCATCGAATCCATGCACGCATGGCAGGTACTTGTTGAGATCGCCGAGGTGGTTCTTGCCGAACTGGCCGGTGGTGTAGCCCATCGCCTTAAGCGCCGTAGCGATGGTTGGGGCTTGAGCCGGCATGCCGACATCGGCGCCCGCCTGACCGACCGTGGTCATTCCGGTACGGATAGGCAGCTCGCCGGTGATGAAATTGGCGCGTCCCGCGGTGCAACTCGCTTCGGCATAGTAGTCGGTGAACCGCATCCCTTCCGACGCCAGCCGATCGATGTTCGGCGTCTTGCCCGACATGATGCCTTGGTGATAGGCGCCGATATTGAACCAGCCGATATCGTCGCCCATGATGAAGAGAATATTCGGTCGTTGCTGCTGAGCGCTGGCCGGGAGCGCCACCGCGACCGACAACAAGGCCATCGCGCACGCCAGCACGACGCGCTGCTTACTCATGACGTTTCCTCCTCATGATTTTTACAATTGAATAGATCGAGCACTATCGCATGACCTGTGTTGGGGGGAAGCAATCGCGAAAAGGACGCGCACCCTCATAATGTAACGAAGTTTGAACGACAAGCTTGGCGGGTTGGTGACGGCCGGAGGCTTCAGCCGCGCTTGGTTTCACCCTCGATTTCCAGCGTCACCAGCCGTGCCAGCAAGGTTGCCGGATAGAGCTGGCCAAGGATCGCCTCCAGGTTGTACAGGCTTCGCGCCACCGGATGCACCGGGGCGATGTCGCCGCCGGCCCCGGTCAGCGTGCTGAAGCTGAAATAGATCATGGTGCTCGAAAATGCCGGGCTGTCCTTGACCGACATGCCCGAGAACGCGTCAGGGACGGCCAGTCCGACGAAGGTGAAGAGCGCCACGAAGGTAAGGCCGATGGCGAGATAGAGCAGGATGGCGCCCATGACGCGGTGATAGGTGACGCGCCCCGGCGCGAATACGGCCCAGCCGACCACCCAGGCCAAGGCGAAGCCGATCAGCGTCCAGGCGCAAGCGTTGAGGAACACGTCGAGATTTGACGGTTGCTGCAGCCTAAGCCACGCCGCCGCGGAGGCGAGAGCGATGGCCGCCAGCATCACGATGACCGCGGCCGGATTGCGCGAGAGGATGAGCAGTGCCCCCGTGACTGCAAGAGCGAGCATGAAGCCGACAACGTCGGTGTCGATCACCGCGGCGGCATGGAGCGGCGCCAGCACGAACATCCAGACGACCAGCATAAGCGTGAGCAAGGTGAGCAGCGGATCGCGCAGCTGTTCCCGCAAGCGGTTGAAGCGGTCTCTGGCACCGGCTTGATTGGCCGCCTGTCGAACCATGATCAACTCGCAAGTTAGAGGACGGCTACCAGCGGAATGCCACGCCCAAGATTGGGCCGTGCTGGACCCAGTCGAGGCCGCTGCGGCCGTGCGCACCATTTTGGCTATAGTCGACGGAGAGCGCGCGATAGCCGACGACGCTCCGCATCGTGGTGCCGAAGGCATTCACATCGAAGCCGTAGGTGGCGACGGCCTGCCAGGAGAAGTCGCTGCCCACGCCGAAGCCGCCGACATCGCCCTCGAGGTTGAACTCCGATCCTGACGCGAACTGGTGTCGCATCCGCGTGCCGACCACCGGATCGACCCATTCGAGATCGTCGGCGCGGGCAACGGCAACCGCCCGCGAGCCTTTCACCTTTCGCCGCAGGTCCAGACCGACGCGCTTGAAATCCGCCTGGACATCGGCGGTGAGCGCGCCACGCGCGTTGAGCGAGAGATCGACATCCTGGTTCCAATATCGCGCGCTGCCCATGACATCGAGCGCGGTGTACGAGCCCGCATCACCCCATTTGGCGACTTCGTAAAAGACGCCAGATTGAACGATGGCCTCCTGGTAATCGAGCTGAGCCCTGGCGTTGATATTCAGCTTGCCTTTGATGGTGCCGTTGAAATCGGGCAGTCGCGCGAAGGGATTGCCCGAGACGCTTCTGCTGACGTCGTAGTTCAGATGGCCGGGGAAGCCAAGATCGGCCCAAATCGCGTCAGTGAAGAAACCGAATCGGCCTTTGCGCGCTTCGAAATAGCCCATGAGCGCGGCGAACATGTCGCTCTTCTCGGCGATTTGGATGAAGCTTTCATCGACGTCGACGGTATGGCCGCGCGCCGTGACGTTGCCGTTGATGCCGGTGAACCAGCCGTAAGGCGTGAAGTTGAAGGTCCAGCCACTCGGCGGCGCGACGGGCTCCACATAGGAGGCGCCAGGGCCAGGCCCGAGATCGGCGCTCCATGCCGGGCTCGTTGCCGCGAGCAAGCCGCAAGAGAGCGAGAACGCCAATCTATAAAGTGTCATTCCCCACGTCCCCCGTGCGTCGCAGCAAGCGCGGCTCAGGAGGCTATCACAGCAGGGTAGGCCACCTGAGGCTTTCCGGTCACAGGTGCCAAAATTCTGGGCGTTTCGAGCCGTAGCGCAGCCCCATGCTGGCGATCCGGTCGAGTGCCGGCGTCGGGATGACGCCGCCGAACGTGCTCGGGGCGCCAAAGCCCACGTCATCGGTCAGAATCAAGAGGATGTTGGGAGCGCCCTTCGGCGAAACCACCGTGGGCTGCCAGTAGGGCTTGGAGTCAAGAGCATCAAGGTTGATCGTGCCGCCGAATGCCGCGGGAGGTGGTGGAATTTGCCGTCCATCGATCGTCGACGTGGCGCTCGGCGATCCCGGCGTCCCGGTGATTTCTTGGGCGAAGACCGGCACAGTGCCCGCAAGGCTCAGAGCAACCAAAAAGCGCAATAACAGAATTGATCGACGCGCGCTCATCGCAGCCTCAATCCTCATTGAAATTCAGAGACTTAACGCGGCTGGCGTAAGTCGGTTTGATTCAGGTCAACCCAAAGAGGTCGTCGCCAGGGGGCGCTATTGTGCCGCGACAGGCACCGTCTGCGCCTTGTTAACCGGCGGCGGATTCCACTTGCCGGTGAGCGCGTTCGATTTCGGCGCATAGAGGCGCATGGTCAAATTGAAGGACCCCTTCGGCGCCGGCAGCCAGTTCGCTTCCTTGTCGGCACCGGGGCTTTCGTTCTGGAAGTAGAGATCGAGCGAGCCGTCGGGATTGTAGTGGAAGGGCATCCAGCTCGACACGGCGAAGCGGTTCAAGGCATTGGCCACCTGGAACCCTGCCGGATCGTAGAGCGTGATCGACCAGAACCCTTCGACCGGAGGAATCTCTCCCTTGTCGAAATGGATGGCGTAGTTGCTCGCGCCGTCGAGCGGCTTGCCCTCGGCGTCGGCAAGATTGAGCGGATAGATCGCGTCCTGCGGCAGGTTGGCGCCGAGACCAAGCTGGGTGACGATGGCGCGCTTGAGATAGTAATTGCCGTAGACGCCCATGGTGTCAGTGTTCATCGACCAATAATTGGCGATCCTGGCGAGCGTTGGGACTTTCCACTCCATCAGCTTCTGGGCGTCCTCCGGCGCACTCTCCAGACCTTTCTGGACGGCGGGATCGGCAGCGCTGAGATCGAAGCTCTTGCCCACCTCGAAGCCGATGCGGTTCAGCCGCGCGATGATCGGCTGGTCGGTGATGTGCGGCGGATGCAGCTTGAGCAATTCGGCGGCATAGGCGAAGAATTTCGCCGCCGGCATGGTGTCGACCTGTACCTTCGGCGGGGTTTTCATGTCGATGGACGGATCAATGTTGACTTGCGGCGGCTCCGGCGTCTTGCCCCATTGCGACAGCGGCGTGATCTTGTAGCCGTCCTGGATCTTGTGCACGGCGTCGTAGTCGGCAGGCCCATCGGTCTTGGTGCGGCCGATGATCCACACGTAAGGCGTCGGCGCGTCGATCCGCTGCGTATTGTCCGGCAGTCTGAATTCTTCGGCGAACTTCTCGCGTAAGTCAGGGCACCAGCCTGGAGGCGTCACCAGAAAGTTGCCGGCTTGCGTTCCGGTGGTGCGCCATCCCGGAGAGGCGAACACGTCGGTCCACATGTCGAGCATCGGGAGGAGGTAATATCGCCCGCCGGTATCCGGCACCGAGACCACCATCGGCTCCTTGGTCAGGTCGAGCCAGCCGCTCGAATAGAGCGTGTCGAAATTCGGCCTGACCACGACCCTCATATCAGCGGTGGGAAACCCGCCGACATTGGCGAAGCGGTTCATCGGCCCGCCGATGCCTCCAGGGCTCGGCTCCTGATTGGTGAGTTGCTTGCGCGTCAGGTCCATGGTGATGAGGGAGTAGAAATAGAGATAGGCGTCGACGCCGATGGCGTGGGCCTCTTCTTCGCTTGTCGCCTCAGCAAGAGCGGCGGGCGCCCATGCAGCGAGCGAAAGTCCCAAACCCGCGCCAAAGACCTTGCCGCGCATGAAGAGTTCCTCCCTGTTTCAGTCCCGACCCTTTTTGGCGCAAAATGTGTGGAAATTGCGCGCAAAACTTGGTGCCCTGGAACCCGAGGAGCTTTGCCACTGTTGCATCTCAGCACCTCGGACAGGCGACTTTTGCACGGGAAGGCACTTGACGGATAGCCAAGAGCGGAGACTCCGCCTTAGGCTCGCGGGCAAAAGGGGGAAACGATGCGGCGGCACAATCGCTTACCATGTCACCGAAGCTTGAGCGCAGCCCTCGTCATGGCGCTCGCCTCGGTATTTGCGGCCGGCGCTGCCCCTGCGGCCGAATACGGCACCGGTCCCTGGGTGAAGGGCTATACCGATATCTTCGGCGGCATCGTGCCCCCGCAACCAGGCCTCTATGTGCGTGACGACGCCTAACACTATGAGGGTCAGGCGAGCGCGGTCGTGCTCGACGGTAATGTCCAGCTTGGCATCAATGAGAGATATCTCGCCGACATCCTGGCTCTCACCTACGTGACGCCGTGGAAGATCCTGGGCGGCACCTACGCCGTCGCCGTGGCGCCGAGCTTCGTGGAGATGAATGTCGATGTCGGCGCGACGCTTCCTGGGGTGACCCTGACCGGTCCTCGTGGTCTCAGAAGCTTCAGGATACCCTCGTTCACCGTCACCGCCGCCGACAACGAGCTCGCACTTGGCGACAGCGCATTCGCGCCGCTGGTCCTCGGCTGGAACGCCGGCAACTTCCACTGGAACTTCGCCTTGTTCGGCTTCGCCCCCACCGGCGAATACAGCAAGAACAACCTCGCCAATACCAGCCTCAATCATTGGGCGGTCATGCCGAGGCTCGCTGCCACCTATTTCAATCCGAAGACCGGGTGGCAAATTAACGGGGCCGCCATCTATTCGGTGAATTGGGAAAATCCTGCCACCGACTATGAGACCGGCGAGATTTTGAATCTCGATGGCGCCATCACCAAGAATTTCGGCGCGCTTGGCGTCGGCGCCGTGGCTTATGCCATGATTCAGACGACGCCCGACTCAGGCGCGGGGGCGCGGCTTGGGGCCTTTAAGTCGAGGGTCTATGGTGCAGGACCCATCGTAACCTATTCGATGGGCGGGCTCACGCTGCTTGCCAAGTGGTATACCGAGTTCGACGCCGAGAACACCTTCGAAGGCAATGTCGTGGACGCGGCGGCAAGCTTCAAATTCTGACCCCTGCCTCCCTTGCCAGCCGCAAATCCCGAGAATGTCCCTGCCATCCTTTGGTTACGCTAACCCACCGTCAACCACGCGTCCTTCATATGAAGTTCATATGATTTGCGTCTGAGAGGCATCCGGGCAGCACGTAAGAGGTCGTCATGCCAAGCTCGCAGAATCCATTTGGCCCTTTCATCGAGACCCCGCAGCCGCCCTTTGGACCGGCGCCCGCGCCGCTCGCCGGCGCGGAGCTCCCCTCCTTCTGCTTCTCCTTTGCCAAAGCCGCGGCCAAGATGTGCGACGGCGGCACGGCCAAGGAAGCGACCGTCGTCCAGTTCCCGGTCTCCGACAAGCTTGCCGGCGTGTACATGACGCTCGAGCCCGGCGGATTGCGCGAGATGCATTGGCACGCCAACGCCGCCGAATGGGCCTATGTGATCGACGGGAACTGCCGCGTCACGACCATCGATCCGAAAGGACAGGCCGAAATCGTCGACTTCGGCCCCGGCGATGTCTGGTATTTTCCGCGCGGACACGGCCATTCGATCCAGGGGATCGGACCTGGCATCTGCACCTTCATCCTCGTCTTCGACAACGGCTATTTCTCCGAGTTCGGCACCTTCTCGATTACCGATTGGCTCGGTCACACGCCGCCCGACGTGCTTGCCAAGAATTTCGGCCTGCCGGCCTTGACCTTCGCCGGCTTTCCCAAGACCGAGGTCTATATCGCCAAGGGGCCAGTGCCCGGATCTTTGCCGCAGGAGCCGGCCCCAGGCTCGCTGAACGAGCCGCCGCTCACGCATCGCTATCGCCTGCTCGCTCAGGCTCCCGAGCGCTTCGACGGCGGCAGCATGCGCATCGTCTCGATGGCCGAGTTTCCCATCTCCTCGACCATGACTGGGGCACTCCTCGTCATCAATCCAGGCGGGATGCGCGAGTTGCATTGGCATCCGAACGCGGCCGAATGGCAGTTCTATCTGAAGGGAACGGCCCGCATGACCGTGTTCGGCTCCCATGGCCGCGCCCGCACCGACAGCTTCGGTCCCGGCGATGTCGGCTACGTGCCGCAGGGCTATGGTCATTACATCGAGAACACCGGCGATGCCGACGTCGAGGTGGTGCTCGTGCTCAACAACGCCACCTATGAGTCCGTCTCCATCACGAGCTGGATGGCCACCACGCCCGACTTGTTGCTCGCCACCAATTTCGGCGTTCCCCAAAGCATCTTCGCGGCCTTCCCGAAAGACGAGGTGGCCATGCCGGAGCAGAGCTGACCATTCGTTCCTTCCTTCGGCCGAACTTTGGCCCTGATCGGGCCAGGGTCCTGGACCATTGGCCGCAATCAAACGTTGTTGGTTTGCAATTCATTTTTGAAAAGCCATTGTGTTTCAAAGGCCGCCGGCATTTTTGGCACCCGATTGGCACCCGGGTCTATCCAAGAAGCCTCTCAATGGCGAGGGCGGATCGTGGCTCTGCGGCAGAAGACGCGGCTGTTGGCAGATAGCCGCCGCAGTTGATACCCTCCCAATTCGAGGCTAGAGCTCACTGCAGCCGAGGAGTCAAAAATGAGATCGCTAATAGTCGCCTTTGCCTTGATGAGTTCCGTGGCTTGCAACCAAAGCGCTTTCGCTGCCGAGCAGTCACCTCAGCCGCTCACGAAGGCAGACTGCGATAAGGCCGGCATGCAGTGGGATGACCGCGCAAATGTTTGTGGTACCAACAAAACTCCTGCTGCTTCGATCCACGGTGATCATCATCACTATCATCATTGTTGGATGAAACACGGTCGTCACCATTGTCGTGCGTGACTTGGAGCTTCGAACAATGACAGAGCAAGAAAAATGTGAGTGCCAATCTGCGGCACACGGCCATCGACCTGGCAGGTGTCCGCTTCCAGCTGTTGAGGACGGGTTATGCAAAGAGTGCAATGAGGAGAGGCGCGCAGCAGAAGCCAATCCTTACGGGGAGAGGAGACCGCGCCGTCCCTGACCAACCTGGAATCGGCGAGCCATGAAAATGGCGCCGGCCGAAGCCGACGCCCTTGGGAGAAGACACTGGTCGGACTAAGGGCCAGCGGGAATGTTAGGCGGCTTGAGCTCTATTGATTCCGTCTACACAAGCTCGGTAAAAAGGATTGCGAATCATGGCATTAGCCTTTCTTGGCGGTCCCGGAAGGTGGGTGCGACCGAATTAACCCAGATAGTCCCTTGAACATTGCATGCTGAATAAATAGCTAACGGTGATCGGGTAGCGACTGTATCGGTAGTGCCCCCCGTCTAGCCGAGACGTTACCCGTTATGCGTCGGCTTTCCCTCCCGACGCTGCGCGCAAAGCGCTTCTGAGGCACCTGACCCCCTGGGTTGGGTGCCTGTTTTTTTCTTAAGTTCAGTCTCCCTGATTGATGTGTGTGGCCTTTACGCAACGCAGCCAACTTAATGTTGGGAAGATCGGACGCTTGCCCGATCTTCGCCACGCTCCTTACTTCTACTGACAAACGAATCGCGCGCAGACGAGAGGGAAACTGAAAACGGGGGGAAGCCTAGGCCGAATGGCCAGGCTTCCTTTTTTTTGAGTAACCCAACCGCGTCGTTTACCGATGCCGCCCGCCGATTCCAGGCGACAACTCACGCCGTGAATGCGTGGTCATTGATGGTCCCTCCTTGGGTGAAATGGGGGCGACGGGGCCCGTATGCAGGACAGTTTCTCAGGACAGTTTGTTACGGTAGTTATGGTCACCGATGGCCTGCAGAGAGGTTGTCGGTTTCAAGTGCCGGCTCAGCTCTTGACCACCTGGCCCGGTTCGCTATTGGCACCCGAATTGGCACCGAAGAGCGTGGCACGCATTGACACTGGATGATATCGCGGTGGGATCAACTCCTTGTCTTTTTCGCAGAAAATAATCCGCAATCGAACTACACGATACGGCGCGACAACTGTGACGCACATGTTGTTGTTTTGCGTTGCAGCCTTCCCCGGCTAAGCTCCGCAAAATTGGCTGTTTGACAGGGTCGGAAAGGCCGACCGGACACCGCCCCGCTTGTTGGCGTAAGATTTGGATCCATGAACGCACAACGGAATGACAACGACAAACCGTCTAGCGAGGGCGGCGGCGACGGAACCACGACTTTGCCGCCTAAGGCAAAGGAACGCCCTGCGCCCGAGGTGCGAGAGCCGGAGCCCACGCGCCGCAAGGGCGTCGGCCGCGTCATATTTCTGCTGCTGGCGGTGGCGCTCGCGGTGTTGCTCTACCGCTATTGGGGCATCTGGGAGCAGTGGGGGTTCTTCAAACCGAGTGAGACCAGCGCGGCTGCTCCTCCGCCTCCCAAGGTGACCGTGGCCAAGCCGATCATCAGGGAGCTGATCGAATGGAAAGATTTCACCGGGCAATTCGAGGCGGTCGACTTCGTCGACGTGCGCGCCAGGGTCAGCGGTTATCTCGAATCGATCAATTTCATTGACGGGCAGATCATCAAGAAAGGCGACCTTCTCTTCGTCATCGAGCCGAAGCCATTCGAGCTCGCGCTGGAATCCGCCAAGGCCAGTCTTGCCGAAGCCAATGCCAATCTTGATCTGGCCAAGGCCCAGCTCGCCCGCACCGCCGAGCTCAGGCAGAAGAGCTACGCCACGGAGGAGACCTATGACGAGCGCGTCGCCACGGTGAACACGGCGACGGCGTCGCGCGACGCGGCCATCGCCGCGCTCGATCAGGCCCAGCTCAATCTCGACTATACCCGGGTGACGGCGCCGATCTCCGGACGCGCCAGCCGCCACGAGCTCAGCGTCGGCAATCTCGTCATTGGCGGCACCACCGGGACGCCCACGCTGCTCACCACCATCGTCTCGCTCGACCCCATCCACTTCTTCTTCAATGTGAGCGAGGCCGACGGCATGACCTATAAGCGCCTCGTGGCCAAGGGCGAGATTCCATCGGCCCGCGACCGCAAGGTCGAGGTGCAAGGCCAGCTCATCGACGAGACCGACTGGCCACTCAAAGGCATCATCGATTTCGTCGACAACACATACGACCGCTCGACCGGTACCATCAGGGTGCGCGCGGCCTTCCCCAACGCCGATTATTTCATCACGCCGGGTCAATTCGGCCGTGTGCGCGTGCCGATGTCGCAACTCCATCCGGTGATGCTCGTGCCCGACGCTGCGGTGGTGACCGACCAATCCACCAAGCTTCTGTTCACCATGGCGCCGGACGGCACCGTGGTGCCGAAGCCGGTCGAGCTTGGGCCCGTGATCGACGGCAATTTGCGCCTCGTGAGAAGCGGCATCACCAAGGACGACAATGTGATCGTGGTCGGCCTCCTGCGTGCACGCCCTGGCCAGAAAGTCACCCCCGAGCAGGGCACGACCGAAGGCGCCGCTGTGCCGAAGCAACCATGACGGTCAGCGTGCCGGGGGCGACAGCCGCATGAACATCTCGCATTTCTTCATCGACCGGCCGATCTTCGCCGCCGTCATCTCCATCATCATCACGCTGGTCGGCGGCGTCGCCTATTTCGCGCTGCCGGTCGCGCAATATCCGGAGATTGCGCCGCCTTCGATTTCGGTCACCGCCCAATATCCCGGAGCCTCCGCCGAGATCGTAGCCAAGACCGTGGCCACGCCGATCGAGCAGGAGGTCAACGGCGTCGACAACATGCTCTATATGACGTCGCAGTCGACCAGCGACGGCAACATGTCGCTGGCGGTGACCTTCAAGCTCGGCACCGATCTCGATACCGCGCAGGTGCTGGTGCAGAACCGCGTCGCCATCGCCCAGCCGCGCTTGCCTGACGAGGTGCGCTCGATCGGCGTCACCGTGACCAAGCAATCTCCGGATCTTATGATGGTGATCCATCTGTTCTCGCCCGACGGCACGCGCGACCAGCTCTACATTTCCAACTACGCCACCTTGCACGTGAGAGACGTGTTGTCCCGCATCGATGGCGTCGGCAACGTCACCATCTTCGGCGCGCGCGACTATTCGATGCGCATTTGGCTCGACCCGGAAAAGCTCGCCATCCGCAACCTCACCGCCAGCGACGTCGTCTCGGCCTTGCGTGGCCAGAATGTGCAGGTCGCGGCGGGGGTGATCAATCAGCCGCCGGTGCCGCAGCCCGGCGCCTTCCAGCTCAACGTGGAGACGCAAGGCCGTCTCAGCGACCCGGAAGCCTTCGGCAACATCATCGTCAAGTCGGCGAGCGACGGTCGGGTGGTGCGCATTCACGACGTCGGCAGGGTCGAGCTTGGCGCCGCCGATTACAGCCGCAACGGCTATCTCGATGAGAAGGTTGCGGTGCCGCTCGGCATCTTTCAGCGCCCTGGCTCCAATGCGCTCGCCACCGCCGCCCAGGTTCAGGCGACTATGAAGAGCCTTTCGGAGTCCTTTCCCGCCGGGCTCCGCTACGACATCGTCTACAACCCCACGGTATTCATTTCGCAATCGGTTGAGGCCGTGATCCAAACCATGTTCGAGGCGGTGGTCCTCGTCGTGGTGGTGATCATCCTGTTTCTGCAGACTTGGCGGGCGTCGATCGTGCCGATCGTCGCCATTCCGGTGTCGCTGATCGGCACTTTCGCCATGCTCTCGGCGCTCGGCTATTCGCTCAACAATCTCTCCTTGTTCGGGCTGCTGCTCGCCATCGGCATCGTGGTCGATGACGCCATCGTTGTGGTCGAGAATGTGGAACGCAACATCCGCGAAGGGCTGAGCCCGCGTGACGCCGCCTACAAGACCATGGAGGAGGTGGGCGGTGCGCTGATCGCGATTGCGCTCGTGCTCACCGCCGTGTTCATCCCGTCGGTGTTCCTCACCGGCATCCTCGGCCAGTTCTTCCGCCAGTTCGCCGTCACCATCGCCACCTCCACCGTCATCTCGCTGCTTGTGTCGCTGACCTTGAGCCCGGCGCTGTGCGCGCTGCTGTTCAAGCCGCATGTGTCGCATCCTGAAGGGCAGAGTATTTTCGTCCGGCCGATCAACGCGTTCTTCCGCGGCTTCAACCGCGCTTTCGAATGGCTGTCGTCGCGCTATGGCGCGCTGACCGGACGGCTCGTGCGCGTGTCGCTCATCATGGTGATTCTCTATGCCGGCCTGATCGGCCTCACCATCTTCGAGTTCAGCCGCGCGCCGACCGGCTTCATTCCGCAGCAGGATCAGGGCTATCTCATCAACATCATCCAGCTGCCGCCAGGCGCTTCGCTCGCGCGCACCGACGAAGTGGCACAGCGTGTGAACCAGATCGTGCTGAAAACGCCCGGCGTCGCCCATACCGTGCCGATCGTTGGTCTTGACGGCGCCACCTTTACCAACGCGCCGAACTCCGCCGTGATCTTCTCGCCGCTTGCGCCCTTCGACGAGCGCAAAGAAGGCCTGAGCGCGCAGAAGATCAGCATGAGTCTCAATCAGCAATTCGCTGCCGTCCAGGACGCGCTGGTGATCAGCGTGTCGCCGCCGCCGGTACGTGGTATCGGCACCACCGGCGGGTTCAAGCTCGAGGTGCAGGACACGCATGGCGGCGATCTGACCCAACTCGAGGCGGTTGCCCTTTCGATCATGGCCGCGGCCAACCAGACGCCGGGGCTGGTGAATGTCTTCACCACCTTCAATACCCGCACGCCGAAGATCTGGGCCGATATCGACCGGGTGCGCGCCGAGATGCTCGGGGTCAGGACCGACGACGTATTCACTACCCTCGAAGTCTATCTCGGCTCACAATATGTCAACGATTTCAATTTCTTAGGCCGCACCTACCGGGTCACTGCGCAAGCCGACGGAAAATTCCGGCAGGACCTCCACGACATCTCGCAGTTGAAGACGCGCAACGCCAACGGCGACATGGTGCCGCTCGGTTCGGTCGCCTCATTCAGCAACATCACGGGGCCGTATCGGGTCGAGCACTTCAATCTGTTCCCCTCGGCGGCCGTTCAGGGGGGCACCGCGCCAGGTTATTCCACCGGTTATGGGCTCGCTGCCATGGACAAGATCGCTCAACAGGTTCTGCCTGCCGGCTACGCCGCGGCATGGACCGAGATCGCCTATCAGGAGCAACTCGCCGGCAATACCGCGATCTACGTGTTCCTCGCTTCCGTGGTGTTTGTGTTCCTGCTGCTCTCGGCTCAATATGAAAGCTGGGCGCTGCCGCTCGCCGTTATTCTCATTGTGCCCATGTGCCTGCTCGCTGCCGTCAGCGGACTATTGTTGCGCGGCATGGACGTAAACATCCTCGCCCAGATCGGCTTCGTCGTGCTGATCGGCTTGGCGGCCAAGAACGCCATTCTGATCGTGGAGTTCGCGCGGCAAAACGAGGAGCATGGCGAGGATCGCCTTCAGGCGGCGACTGAGGCGGCCCGCGTGCGTTTGCGCCCGATCCTCATGACCTCCTTCGCCTTCATCCTCGGCGTGCTGCCGCTCGTCATCGCCACCGGCGCCGGCGCCGAAATGCGCCAGTCGCTCGGCACCGCCGTGTTCTACGGCATGATCGGCGTGACCGTGTTCGGATTGATCTTCACGCCGGTGTTCTACGTGGTGGTGCGCAGATTTGCGGCCAAGCCGCACGCCCATGGAAGCGCAGCGCCGGCGGCCGCCGATTGACGCTTTACCGGCGCGAAAGCGGCGTTTTGTAGGACGCCGCTCCTTACTCGAAGCCAGGATCTAAGGCTCGGCGTCAGTCGAGACCACCACCGGTCCATCGGGGGAGGGCGGTGAAACGTCCTTCATGTTGGACAGAGCTCGACGCGGCGCGCGGGCTTCAACGGCTCGAAGCATGTCCTTCGCCTTCGAAAGCATCTCGAGCAGCCCCGCTTTGTCCACATTCAGCGCGGCGCTTAAATACCTTGCCTTGGGTCTCAAATTCGAAAGCCGATTTAGCAGCTGGACAAATTCCATGTCGGTGTTGCCCAAGTGCCCGTGAACGTTGAACGGCGCCCGAATGCTGCCGTGGGTTCTTCCGGCCAATACAGTCTTGATTGGCATCGGAAGCAACCAGGCCCGCGCAAGTAGTTCCACCGCGCTGTACAGCGTATCCACACCCGCATGCAGATGGTTCTTTTCCGCGGAGTGCTTGGCAGCAGCGAGGAATTCCTGTGCGACCTCAAGAGCCTGTTGCGCCCGCTGGGCGTTGTATTGAAAGTTGAAGGAGATGATCCAATCATCCCTAAGGCGAATGATCGTTATATGACCCGCGTTTGGATCTTCGTCCGTAAGTTCCATATGAAGGAGTTCGCCTACATGGTCGGCCGTTACAAGGTCACCAGCCTTAAACGGCTTAGCCGCTCGAACACGGGCAAGTGCTCGGACCTCTTCATTGATCCGCACTAAGGGTGCATCAGCCTCAAGGTCAAAAACGACCTGCGCTGCCTGCAAGTAGAAGCCCTCGGACAATACCCCCCTTTCGGAGCGTCTCTCGATTTCAGGTCGAAGCCAAAGTTCGAGGGTCTGCTCGAAGAGACGTTGTCCCATCTCTGGGGGCATGTCGGGTAGTTCGAAGACTGTCTCAGTCATTCTTGTAAGTCCTCCGCGCTCCCCGCAAATATGGTCATCACGGCACAATGACAACCCGACAGGCGCCTCAGCTGAAGATGTGGCTCGCAATGATGCCGTTGAAGATCGATTGTACGGCGATGGCCGCGAGCAGCACCCCGAACACGCGCACGATCACCTTCCGTGCGGTGAGCCCGACCAAATCGTGCACTTCCTGGGCGAGCAGCAGAAAGACGAGTGTCACCAGCATCACCGCGAGTATAGCGAGGACCACCGCCACCAGCAGCTTCGGGTCGCCATTGGTGCCGGCGGCGAGCACGATAGCGCCAGTCATGGCGCCTGGTCCTGCGAGCAGAGGCGTGGCAAGCGGGAACACGGTGATCTCGGCGTGGGCCTCGGCCTTGTTCTCAGCCTCTTCGCTTTCCTTCACCGTAAGCCTGGCGGGCGAAGCACGCTTCGACAGTGTCATATCCAGCGCGATGATCAGGAGGATGATGCCGCCGGCAACCTGGAGCGCCGCCAACGACACGCCGAGCTGATTGAGCAGCGGTTGCCCGAACAGGGCAAAGGCGAGCACGATCAGCGTGGCGATGGCCACCGCCTTCAGCGAAATCGCCCGCCGCTCCGACTTGGTGGCGTTGGGCGTGAGGCTCGCGACCAGCACCGCCGAATCGATGGGGCCGATCACCGCGAAGAAGGTGGTGAAGGCGGTTAGAGCTGTTTCGAGCATGTGATTAACGAGGAAGCTGCGCTGCGGCGCCTTGCCTATGAATTGAGCGTCTAAGAACGTTGCCTATCCAATCGGCATCAGCATAAGATGATGCCATACCATAAAATGGAAGCGCACCCAGGAGGGACTAGAGGGCGCTCACCAGAATCGGACAGTGTGACTTTGCGAAGTACTGAGACAGTCGAAGCGCGGGTGCGCGAGGCGCCAGCACCGTCCCGCCGATTTTTCGATGAGATGCGGAGCCCAGACGGCAAGGTGAGACCCGCCTATGCCGACTTCGCCGATTTGCTCGACGACCTCTCCATGGAGTCCCTGGTCACCAAGCAGGCCGCGGCGGAGGAGCTGTTCCGCCGGCTCGGCATCACCTTTGCCGTCTATGCCGAAGGCGGCTCCACCGAGCGGTTGATCCCCTTCGATCTCATCCCGCGCATCCTCGATCGCGCCGAATGGGAGCTGGTGCAGCGCGGCTGCATCCAGCGGGTCAAGGCCATCAACATCTTCCTGCACGACATCTATCACGGCCAGGAGATCATCAGGGCGGGCCTCGTGCCGTCCGAATTCGTGCTGCTCAATCCTGCCTATCGGCCGGAGATGCACGGCATCGAGCCGCCCAACCAGGTTTACGCCCATATCGCCGGCATCGATTTGGTGCGCACCGGCGAGCGCGATTTCTTCGTGCTCGAGGACAATGTGCGCACGCCCTCGGGTGTTTCCTATGTGCTGGAGAACCGCGAGATCATGATGCGGCTCTTTCCTGATGCCTTTGCCGGACAATCGATCTCACCCGTCGGCAACTATCCGGAGCGGCTCCTCGAAAATCTCCGTGCCGTGGCCCCCAGCGGCGCCGACAATCCTGTGGTCGTTCTGCTCACGCCAGGTCGCTACAACAGCGCATATTTCGAGCATGTGTTTCTCGCCGAGCAGATGGGCATCGAGCTGGTCGAAGGCGGGGATCTGTTCGTGCGTGACGGCTTCGTCTGGATGCGCACCACCGAAGGCCCGGTCAAGGTCGATGTCATCTATCGCCGGGTCGACGACACCTTCATGGATCCGCTTGCCTTCAATCCGCAATCGGCGCTCGGCGTGCCGGGTTTGCTGTCCGTGATAAGGTCGGGAAGGGTGGCGCTCGCCAATGCGCTCGGCACCGGCGTGGCCGACGACAAGGCGATGTATTGCTATGTGCCGCGCATGATCGAGTTCTATCTCGGCGAGCACGCCATCCTCAACAATGTGCACACCTACATGCTGCGCGATCCGAAGCAGCGTCAGCACGTGTTCCACAATCTGCACAACCTCGTGGTCAAGGAGGTGCAAGGCTCCGGCGGTTACGGCATGCTGATCGGCCCGGCCTCGACCGCCGAGGAACGTGAGGCGTACAAAGCGCGGGTGATGCAGAATCCGGAGAATTACATCGCCCAGCCGACGCTGGCGCTCTCCACCGCGCCAACGCTGATCGGCGAAGAGATCGTGCCGCGTCACGTCGATCTCCGCCCCTTCGTGCTTTCCGGCAAGGAAACCAGCGTGATTCCCGGCGGGCTCACTCGCGTGGCTCTGGTCAAGGACTCGCTCGTGGTCAATTCCAGCCAAGGTGGAGGCACCAAGGATACCTGGGTGCTGGAGCGGGGCTGATGCTGAGTCGCACCGCCGAAAATTTGTTCTGGATGTCGCGTGACATGGAGCGCGCGGAGAACACCGCGCGCATGCTCGACGTGAGCTTCCGCATGTCGCTGCTACCCTCCACCATCGACAAGCAGGCGCTGCATTTCGAGCCGATCCTTGCCATCGCCCCTGGCTCGGGCCGCTTCTACGAGCTCTATGACGATCTCAATCACGAGACCATCATCCGTTATGTGGCGCTCGAGCCTGAGAATGGCGGCAGCATCTGGTCCTTGATCCGCGATGCGCGGGAGAACGCCCGCGCCCAGCGCACGGCCATCTCCAGCGAAGCCTGGGAAAGCCTCAACTCGACGTGGCTCCAGGTGCAGAACCTCGATTATCAGGGGTTGATGCGCTGGGGGTCGCGCGACTTCTTCGATTGGGTGAAGGAGCGCTCGCATCTGTTCCGCGGCGTGGTGTTCGGCACCATGTTGCATGACGACGCCTTCCGCTTCATCCGGCTCGGCACCTTCATCGAGCGCGCCGACAACACCGCACGCATTCTCGACGTCAAATATCACGTGCTCTTGCCTCTCGGCGAAGAGGTCGGCGGCTTGATCGACTATTATCAATGGGGCGCGCTGTTGCGCTCAGTCGGCGCCTTCCGCGCCTACCGCAATGTCTACCGCGACACCGTCTATCCGTGGCGCATCGCCGAGTTGCTTATCCTGCGCCAGGACATGCCGCGCTCGCTGCACCATTGCTATCACAATTTAATCGGCACTCTCGACGAGCTCGCCGGCAAGAAGGAGCTGGAATGCCGCAATCTTGCCGGCCAGACCTATGCGCGCCTCAAATATGGCAGCATCGGCCGGATCTTTCGCTCAGGTCTGCACGAGTTCCTCACCTCATTCATCGAATCCAACAACGCGCTCGGCGTGCAGATCCAGGAAGATTTCCTGATGATACCGGCGGCGGTGGCGGGGGCCGCGTAACCAGCATGCTGATCAGGGTCGAGCACTCAACCGCCTACGCCTATTCGGAACCGCTCGTCTCGAGCACGCAATATTTGCGCCTGACGCCACTCTCCGGCCGGACCCAGGCGGTGGAGAGTTGGAAAGTTTCCACCCCTGGCGCCCTGATCCATCAATGGCATGACCAATACGGCAATTGCTGCCACACCCTCACCGTGACCCAGCCGGTCACCGAGCTCGCCATCAAGGTGAGCGGTCTCGTGCGCACGCGCGACACCCACGGCGTGGTGGGCGTTGCGCCGTCGGAGCTGCCTCTCGGTCTTTATTTGCGCGAAACGTCCTACACAGTCTGCTCGGAGCCGATGCGCTCCTATGCCTCACGCTTCCGGGCGAAGGTGAACCGCGACCGCATCGAAGGATTGCATGAGATCATGCTCGCGATTCCGGATGACGTCGCCTACACCAAGGGCGAGACCCATGTGCACACGACCGGCGCCGAAGCTCTGGAACAAGGCAGCGGCGTCTGTCAGGACCATGCCCATATCTTTTGCGCCGTCTGCCGCACGCTCGGCATCCCCGCGCGCTATGTCAGCGGCTACTTGTCGCACGGCGCAGGCCACGATGCGCATGCTTCGAGCCACGCCTGGGCCGACGCCTATGTGGAAGATCTCGGTTGGGTAAGCTTCGATCCCTCCAACCGCACCGGTGCGACAGAAGCCTATATCCGCACCGCCACCGGCCTCGACTATGCCGAGGCCGGCCCCATCCGCGGCGTGCGAAGCGGCGGTGGGGTTGAAACCATGACGTACTCGGTTATGTTTCCAAGCCAACAGTAGGACGGTTCTTGATCGTCCCTCACGGTCCCAGAACTAAAGGCTTTCTCCCATTTTCTTTCCCCCCTGGTCCTAGTTCGTCCGCCACTATATATTGGACAAATACTAGACAATCAGGAGGGAACCAATGAGCCGCCGTGTCCATGATGCAAAGCTCGAAACCAGGACTGCGCGCCTCAAGCTGAAAGAGCGCGGCAAGCCCTACTATCGGAGCATCGGTCCCGAAATTCACCTCGGCTATCGCAAGGGAAGCGATGCGCGCAGGTGGGTAGCCCGGACCTATATCGGCGACGGTGCCTATTCGGTGAAGGTGATCGGTGACGCCGACGACCTGATGGATGCAGACGGCATCTCGATCTTGAGCTTCGATCAGGCACAGGACAAGGCGCGAGCCCTGGTGATGAAGCAGCCGGTCGGTCCCTACACTCTCGGTCAAGCGATAGACGACTACGAAGGGAAGGACACCGCTTCTCGGCTGGCGCCCCACGTCCCTGCCTCGATGAGGGCGAAGCCGATAGAGGAGTTCACCAAGCAAGAGATCGCCGCATGGCATCGGGGTCTAGCGCAGAAGGCCCCTCATGCCCGCACGAAGAAGGGTCAGCCACGAGCCTATCTCGCCGTCGATATGGACGACCCCGAGGTGATCAGGAAACGGCGGGCCAGCGCCAACGTAGTCCTGACTAAACTCCGGGCCGTTCTCAATCACGCTTTCAGAGAGGATAGGGTTGCAAGCAACAAGGCGTGGTCATCGGTCAGCAAGTTCAAGAACGTCGATCAGCCTCGAGCCCGATACCTGACGGTTGCGGAGGCGCAGCGTCTCATCAATGCCTGCGATCCCGACTTTCGCAAGCTGGTGACTGCTGCCCTGATGACAGGCTGTCGCTATCAGGAAATCGCAAGGCTCGCTGTCGCTGACTTCCACAGTGATAGTGGAACGCTCCTGATCCGCTTGAGCAAGACAGGCAAGAGCCGACACGTCACCTTGAGCGACGAGGCGATAAGGTTCTTCACGGATCTGACCGCCGGCCGTCAGGGTCACGAATTGATGCTTGGTCGAGTATGGCATCCCAGCGATCAGCAGCGCCCTATGCGACAGGCATGTGCTCAAGCAAAGATCAGCCCTGCTATCTCTATACATGTTTTACGCCACACCTGGGCAAGCCTCTCCGTCATGGCGGGGATGCCCTTGATGGCGGTCGCTCGGAACCTCGGCCACACAGACACCAAGGAGGTCGAGCGGACCTACGCCCATCTTGCCCCGAGCTACGTTCAGGATCAGGTTCGCCAGTTCGCTCCGCAATTCGGGATCAAGTCAGGGAATGTGAAGCCCATTCGGTGATCCCCACTATTCCTTATCGTCCCCTGGACAATTGCCGCAAAGCACCTAATACTTGTCTCAGGGATAGCTGTTAGGTCCCCGCTGTTTAGTAAGACTTGCGGGACCGCGCATCAGGCCGAAGGGTTCATTCGGAGTTAGTTCTCCGGCTCTCGGTACTTCCGCCCCCCTCTTATCCCTAATCCGACACAGCCATAGCTCTGCGCCCGACCGCGCAAGCGCCGCCAACGGAGAGGGGTTTACCCTATGCAAGATAGTTGTGACCGCCTCATTGATCCACATGAGGCCGACAAGGTTTGCGGCACCAGCCGCACCGTCCGCTACAGACTTGTCGAAGCAGGCCAGTTTCCGAAACCCGTCAAGATCGGCAAGGCCGTCCGCTTCTCATTGCGTGAATGCCAGGAGTGGGTGCAGCAGCGCATAGCCGAGCGCGATCAGGCTGGTGCGTCATGACAAAAACAAACCCCCGGCGCGAACCAGGGGTTGAGAAGGATGTTCATGGAATGAACCTCCCATCTAACTCAACCGCACCAACAACGCAAGGCTGGCGCACCGTTTACAAGGTGCATCCCGCCGCTGACGTGTTCCCCATGATGTCGGAAGAGGAGCTAAAGGCGCTCGGCGAGGACATCAGGGCGAATGGTCTGAAGCATCCAATTATCGTTTGGCATCCGCCGACGAGGCGCGACCTTGCAGAACTAATCGACGGTCGCAATCGACTAGAGGCGATGGAACGGGTGGGCGTCGAGTTCAATTCACACGTGGTCTACTTCCACTGCGGCGATCCGGTCTCTTGGGTCAAAACCTTAAACCTCCACCGTCGCCACATGCTCAAGTCCGAGCGCGCCGATGCAATCGTAGCTCTCGCGAAAATGTCGGCCGATAAACCAGATCATGGTGATCCAGTTTCGAAAGGCGGGCGCGGCAAGAAGAGCGAGGTCAAAGCGAAGGCTCTTGAGATCAATTCGGCGCTGCCGAAGGATCAGCAGGTCAGCGAGCCTACCATCAAGCGGTCACTCGCCAAGGCCGAGGGCAAGCCCCCGACACCATCGAGGTCAGCCGCCCCGCCTAGCATGGGGCCGAGCACCCTTGAGGGCTGGCGTCGAGGCTACCTGCATGTCTGCAAGATCGGTTGCCCTAACCTAGATGCCGAGCTTGAGACGATCCGCGCAGCCTTCAAAGAGATTGTGGGCAAGAGGGCGCTGCGGTGAGCGATCCTTGGTACAGGCGACAGACCGAAATGTGGTTCGAGCTATATCAGCGAATGACGCCGGAGCAGTTCGGCGTCCTCAATGCCATAGCTGACTTCGT
>CAVWRU010000020.1:0-40916 GCA_963757555.1 uncultured Alphaproteobacteria bacterium | reverse complement strand
GTTCCTCAACTATGGGTGAAACCCCGGCACCAGGGCTGGGCGCTCTTCACGAGGCGACGGCTGCCGGCAAGGCGGTTCGCCGGGCGTCGAGACCTCGACACGACCTCAAGCATGCTCCCCACCCGTGCCATTGGCTTGTGTCACTTCGCTGCCACGCGGGGAGCGCCCGTCAATGCAATAAGGGGTTTGTGCACCGGAATCTGATGCCGGGGTGTTCTCAACCGGGCACCCAGAATGCGAGAATTGCGATCGTGGACCGAGGGCTGGGGAACGGTCATGCGCGATATTCGCGAAGATCTGCAGGAGCGGGCTGTTCTCATCGAGCAGGAGATCGCCGCGGCCGGCACCGACTTCGAGCAAGCGGTCGAGCAGCTCAAGAACAGACTGAGGGCACAGATTGCGGCGCTCGGCGTAGCGATGCTCGCCGAGCACTATAAATCGTTTCTGTTCGACGCAATCGGTGGCGACGACCCGGGCCAAGAACACCTCAATTAGACATTCCCTCAGTTAGGGGGCGTGATGTGACGGCAGACGCCGTCTGGCGGTGTGCGATCGCACGGCGGGCCGCCTTTGCAACGGACCGGGAGGCAGAGCATGTGCAGGTGGCGGTGATACACCTGTTCGCAGCCGAAATCCTCGAGCGGGCCGCACTCGCACGTGTAGTGGCAACCATGGATCTCTTGCACGAGGCTTGAACCCGCGGCGCTTAGCCTTAGCGCCGTGCGCGCTCGGTCGAGGGAGGTTGCATTCGCTCCGTGAGCGGCGAGGACAGCGGCCGACGCGGCAGCGACGAGAAACACAAACCTTGCGCGTGTCATGGCACGCCCTCCGTTTGGCGAGACCCATCACCCTTCCTGAGACAAATCCTCGCCTGTGGCAAATGTCACAGCGTTCGCTGCCCGGGCGAGCGAAAACCTCGCTCAGGCTCAAGATGATCTTGGGTCGAAGCACTGATCTTCAGGGAGGGAGCGAACGATGTGGGGCAAACATTTGATCATCGACATGTCCGCAGGTGACAAGGTTCGCGTGCGATGCCCGGAACATATTTGCCGGTTTGTCGAGACGCTTATCGAGACCATCGGCATGAAAGCCTATGGAGCACCGTTGCTCGAGCATTTCGCCGAACACGTGCCCGAGGCAGCGGGATATTCGCTCGTGCAACTGATCGAGACCTCGGCCATCACCGGCCATTTCTGCGACGCTTCCGGCGACGCCTATATCGACATTTTTTCCTGCAAGGATTTTTCGTCGGAACTCGCGGTCGAAGTGGTTCGTGCCGCCTTCCATCCAGAGCACGTCAACTTCGTCACGCTCGCACGCCAAGCCGTCAAGCCGCGCTCCAGCTACATGCTGGCAGCGGAATACGTGCTTGCCGCGGATTGAGGGTGCGCGATGTTTGAGGGAACAGTCATCCTTGCCGCACTTTTCTTCACCGTGGGCGGCATCTTCATGAAGCTGTCGGATGGTCTCACCAAATTCTGGCCGACCTTGTTCGTCTTTGCCTTGTTCGCGATCGGAGCCGCTCTGCAAACGCTGGCGATGAAACGGGAAGATCTCGCCGTCACCTATCTACTTGTGGTGGGGCTCGAATCGATCCTGGCCTTTATGTTCGGCGTCCTGCTGTTCAGCGAGAGCTGCCACCCGGCACGCATTGCCGGCGTGCTGCTCATCACATGCGGCATTATCTCGCTGCGCTCCGCCTACTGACTCCCAAGCATGCGGACGCGAGCTCTGCCCGCCGCGCAGCGGCCGGGGACGATAGAGTACCAGTTGATTCAGCTATCGGGGGCGCCATCCGGCGGCGTTCGTTGCGGCGAGAAGCGGCGGGCGAAGGCGGAAATGGCCTCGTCGCCACTCTCCGGCACGCTTCGCGATTTTCGCAGGGCCTCGTGAATGGCGCTGTCGACGTGCTGCATCTGAGATCAGAAGCTCGGCCGCAAGTCCCAGATAGCGATCCCGCGCGACCGAGATCTCTTCGTTCTGGCGGCGCAGCTCTTCGTTGATCGCCCGGAGCCTGATCAATTCGCTCTCCTGGCTCGCGGCAAGAGACTTGTGACGGTCCCGCTCGGCGATAAGGCGTTGGATCGCCGCCGAGAGCATGGCCCCCTCACCCGACTGATCGTGCGGTTGCCGGTCCATGCCCACAATATTCGGCCGGCTCGGCGCGCTTGCCTTTTGCTCGGCGGCCTCGGTTCCTCGCGACGCGCTGCTCATCGCCGCCCCGATCTGTGATGCTTAAATCATCGACGCGTTCCTCAAGGAGGGACCAAGGACCCATTCATCTGGGTGCGCTGCCGAAGATGGAATGAAGGTCGCACAAGGGGAAGGGACGCCGTCATCTTAACCTTAAAGGCTCGCGCCCTTTCCCACCTGGTCCTCGCGAGACCCGCGACAGAATGCGAAAGCCCCGCTATCATCCCTCCGTCGGCCAACCAACACGCCGAAACGGGATCATGCGCACTCTACTTCTGGCGTCAGCCTACCTTATTCTTTTGGCCACCGGCTTGGTCTGGAGCCCAACGGAGGGGCTTGCCGATTGCGCCGCAGTGCGCAGCTCCTGCGTCTCCGCTTGCCGGGACCGCGAAACCGACCAGGCCAGGTTTCAGGCTTGCGCCAATCGTTGCTCCGTCCAATTCTGCCAGGATATCCCGATCTCCTGTCGTCCCGGCGATCAAACCGTCTGCAACAACGGCTTCCAGTCCTGCAATAACGGATGCGACGCCTTGGCGGCGATTCCGACGGCGGCTGCCGTCCAAAACCAGACGGCTTGCGCCACCCGGCGCTGCAGCCAATTCAAGGTTTGCCTCAGCCAGCGAAACTGCGACGTGGCCAGGATCACCTGCTTGTAGGGCGACTAGCCGCAGTTGTTGTCCTGCGGCTTTTCCGGCCAAACGCACACGTGCACGAATATCATGCCGGCAGGGCCGCCTGCATCGATCGAGAGATATTTCGGGCCGTTGGTCGCCTGAAGTCCGGCGCCGATCCACTCCCGCCGCTGGCGATCACTGTCCATCCGGCTGCGGCGAGCGACTGCTTGTATGCCTCGATTACCGGCCCGGATTGGCCGAGGTCGAGTAGTTTGCCTTTTCGCCGCTCGAACCGATCTCGCCAGTGCCCAGCGACTTGCTGTCGGGCCGTGTCGGGATGCCTGTAAGGGAGCCCGCCCTCCGCCGCAACTACTGTCACGATAGGAATGAGCAACGCGCAAGCCACCAGGCAACCAAGCATTCTCCAGCTTTGAACCCTGGTCATATGCTTGTGCCTTTCAACTGAAACGATGGTCCGTTCGCGGGAGTGTCCACAATAGGCACCCTCAATCGCAGGGCAAACGCCTCATCAAAGAAGCCGTTAACAGGCCGTTGCGCGCAGGAGAGTGGTCAAAGTTCACGCCCTCGTGCCTTGAGCGCGCCACCTCCACTCCTTAAGTCTCGCGGAAACCACGACCCAAAAGCCGGAGTTTCCCCGCGTGATCAAGCCTTCGACCTTCCTTCAACTCGTCGCCGTCCTCGCTCTGCTCGCCTCTCCCGCCGCGGGCCTCGCCCAAGAATTACCCGCGGGCCACCCCCCTGTCGCAAGCGAGCGGCCCGCCGATACGCAAAACCCTGCCGACAAGCCGTCTGAGAGCGGCAACGAGGCGGCCAAGGCAGCTGTCCCGCTGCTGCCGCCGAACTCCGTCACCCATCACACCATTACGGTCGCAGGTAAGGCGCTCGACTATACGGCGGAAGCCGGGACCATTCCCCTCCGCGGCGCCGACGGCAGGAGCGTGGCGGACATCTTCTACGTCGCCTATACCCGCGAGCCGAAGAGCGCCAAGCGCCCCCTCACCTTCGTCTTCAATGGGGGGCCGGGCGCGGCTGCCGCCTATCTGCATCTCGGCGGCATCGGCCCCCGCGCGGTCGAGGTGAACGCCAACGGACAGCTGCAAGGCCCTCCGCCGGGCCTCACCGACAATCCAAACACTTGGCTCGACATGACCGACCTCGTCTTTGTCGATCCGGTGGGCACTGGCTACAGCCGGGCGACCGACAAGAAGAACGAAGACAAATTCTGGGGCGTCGAGCAGGATACTGACGCTCTCACCAACTTCGTGCGTCTTTATCTGATCAAGTCCGCTCGGATTCTCTCGCCAGTGTTCCTCGTGGGCGAGAGCTATGGCGGCTTCCGCGCCGCGTCGCTTGCCCGCGCGTTGCAAAAGAGCGGCGCAAATTCGCCGAGTGGCATCATCATGATTTCCCCGGTGCTCGAATTCTCCCTCCTCTATGGCGAGGATTACGACCCACTCTCCTGGGCGCTCGGGCTTCCCTCTCTCGCCGCGGTGAATTTCGAGAGCAAGGGGGTGGTTGGGCGTGCCGCACTCGCCTCAGGACTTAAGGAAGCTGAGCGCTATGCTTTGTCGGACTACCTCGTTGAGCTCGCCTCCGGCGCCGAAGCCGGCGGCAAAGCCGCAAGCGGAACGGTGTCGCGGCTAACCGGGCTGCCGCTCGACGCCGTCGAGCGGCGGGAGGCGCGCATTTCCCCCTCCTTCTTCATCAAGGAGTTCGATCGCGCCCATGCGCAGGTGCTCAGCCGCTACGACGGAAGCGTGAGCAGCCCCGATCCCAATCCGACGAGCGACTGGACGAACGCCCCCGATGCGGTGCTCGATGCCACCGTGCCGCTTTGGACCGCAGCCTTCGTGCAATATGCCGCGAACGAGCTCGACTACAAGACCGACGCGACCTACCGGCTGCTCAACCGCGACGCGCGCGCGAAATGGGACTTTGGCACGAGCCCGACGCATCAGGGATACGCCGGCGTCATTGACGAATTGCAGGAGGCGCGCTCCGCCAATCCATCCCTCGAGGTGCTGATCGCAACCGGCTATACCGACCTCATCACTCCTTATCTGGCGTCCAGTTTTCTGGTGAACCAATTGCCGCCGCTGCCGCGCGCGGCGCCGATCCAGTTCGAGACTTATGCCGGCGGCCACATGCTCTACCTCCGGCCTGACTTGCGCGAGGCCCTGAAGCAGGACGCGAAGGGCATGTATGAGCGCGTGATGAAAGCGGCTTCCTAGCTCACGGTCGGTCGCCAAGGATGAAGCGGACGCTGCGATCCGCTAAGATGCTCGAATCAGGGGTGGGAACGAGGGCCGGCCATGCCAATGCTCAGATTATTGACCGCCGCAGTGCTGACCGCGGCGGTCATCGCGCCAGCATACGTCTTTGCCCAGGAGACAAAGACCGAGCCGCCGGCCGAGCAGCAAGCCTCGCCTTGGCCGCAATTCAAATCGCCGGAGCGTGGATTCGAGATCGCCTTTCCGAGCACGCCAAAAGAAACCAGCGCCGCAGTTGCCGGCCAGAACCCCCTCATTCGCTACAGCTTCGAGGCCTATCAGGGGTACGACACCGTCTACCGTCTGGTGGTGCTGGAATATCCAGCCGGCAAGGCA
Source organism: uncultured Alphaproteobacteria bacterium (assembly GCA_963757555.1). Lineage (GTDB taxonomy): Bacteria > Pseudomonadota > Alphaproteobacteria > Rhizobiales > Methyloligellaceae > Methyloceanibacter. The sequence goes on along the minus strand of CAVWRU010000020.1, from coordinate 35,482 downwards.
CCAAACCCGCCGGAAGAGGCGCTCTACGTCAAGATGGTGTCGGCCTATGCCAGGGACAGCGAGTCGAAGGTGCGCAAGCGCGGGCCGGCGACCATCGCCGGACGTCCAGGATTCGAGGCGATCACCGATGACGGCAAGGGACGGGTCAACCATCTCGTGAGCATCGTGCCGGCCGGCGACCGCATCTACATGCTGGTTTCCGCCGGACCGAGGGGTCATGCCACGAGCGACGACGCTGAGCATTTCCGCGACTCGTTCCGCATCACCGACGACGCACCGCAAACCACGGGAAGCGCGCCTTCCACCCCCTCGCCTTGAGACGCTATCAGGATTTGGCGTGGCGGCGCGTTACATCCTTCAGCAGCGTAGCGAAGGCGTGAAAGTCAGCCTTGCGCGGAGAGGTCTTACGCCAGGCGAGCCCGATTTCGCGTTTGGGCTCGGGCGCGGCGAAGCGGAGCAAACGGATATCGCTTCGCTGATGCACCTCGCTCGCTACCGCCATTTCCGGCAGCAGCGTGATGCCATGGCCATGGGCCACCATCTGCACGATGGTGGCGAGGCTCGACGCGCCGAAGCTCTCCCGCGCCTCAGGCGTCACCAGGCGGCAAAACGATAGCGCCTGGTCGCGCAGGCAATGGCCTTCTTCGAGCAGGAGAAGCCGCCCATGGGCAAGCAGCTCGTTGGCGCTCGCTCGCTTGCCTTTGGTGGCGCGCGCCGCCAGCACGAAGGTGTCATCGAAGAGATGAAGGGTTTCGATCTCTGCATCCTCGATCGGAAGCGCAACGAGGATGAGGTCGAGGTCACCGCTGACCAGCTCGCGCACCAAGGTCTCGGTGATGGTCTCGCGCAAATGCAAGGTAAGATCGGGGAAGCGCCGCTGCAGTTCGGGGAGTGCTGCGGGCAACAGGTAGGGCGCGATCGACGGGATGGCCCCGAGCTTCAGCGCACCGGAGAGCACCCGCTCCTGATGCTTGGCGAAATCGAGAAGATCGCGGACCGATGATAGGATGGTGCGGCTGCGGCGAACGATCTCCTCGCCCTGCTCGGTCAGCTTGATCCCCGACTTGCGGCGCTCGATCAGGCCGACTTGGAGCTCATCCTCAAGCTCCTTGATCTGCATGCTAAGCGCCGGCTGGGTAACGGCGCAAGCCTCCGCCGCCTGGCCGAAATGCAGCGTTTCGGCCAAGGCCTCAAGATAGCGCAGCTGCCGCAGGGTAACCATAGCGATAAGGCTAGCTTATACTCAACATAAGGAAATACGATTTGAAATTATCACCTGCCACGCCCAAATAGAAAGGCAGGGTCTCTGCGCGGCCACCCCGGTGAGTAAAGTCCAAGGCCGCGCGAGGTCAGGCGCTTGAGCCTAAAACCGCAACTGAGGAGAGCTTATAATGCGTGAGTGGCACAAGCCGACGGTTGAGGAGACGGAGTCCGGCATGGAGGTAACGAGCTACCTGCCGGCTGAGCTGGATTACGCTTAGTCTGTCCCTACTCATCCTCGGAAAATCGGAGCGGCGATCCAGCGGATAGCGGGGTCGCCGTTTCGCTTTTGAGGATTGCATGCCACAGTGCGGCCGGCGCTAGCGTTTGCCGATGCTTCCCGTTCAGATTTTCTTAATGTGGTATCCAGACAGATTTCATCGGCCCGTCATGCGCCTCTCATCCAGAACTCGCCATGCTAACATCGGGTCGAAAAGCGGCCATGAAAGACAAGGCGGCACCTCCCATTTATGATGTCGCAAGAGGTTGGTGTTGATGCGCCTCAATCCGGCGATGGTGCCGGCGGGTTACTTGTTGTTCCTCTTAGGCATCTGGTTAGAAGTGAGGATCAGGCCGTGACCAAGATCATGAGTCCCGAGGAACTTGAGCAGGAGCTCCGCGCCATCGGCGCCGAGCGCTACCACGACAAGCACCCGTTCCATGAGCTTCTGCATGGCGGCAAGCTGAACAAGGGCCAGGTTCAGGCGTGGGCGCTGAACCGCTATTGCTATCAGTCCGCGGTGCCGCGCAAGGACGCAGCGCTCATCAGCCGCTGTCACGACCGCCAGATCCGGCGCGACTGGGTGCACCGCATTCTCGACCACGACGGCTACGGCGAAGAGGAAGGCGGCATCGAGCGCTGGCTGGTCTTGACCGATGGGCTCGGGCTTGACCGCGACTACGTCACCTCGATGAAAGGCGCGCTCCCCACAACCCGCTTCGCCGTCGAGGCCTATGTCAATTTCGTACGGGAGAAGACCTTGGTCGAGGCGGTCGCCTCCTCGCTCACCGAGCTGTTCGCGCCGAAGATTCACAAGGAGCGCATCTCCGGCATGCTCGAGAACTACGATTTCATCAGCGACGACGTGATGCAGTATTTCAAGCGCCGCCTCGCCCAGGCGCCGCGCGATGCGGATTATGCGCTCGACTTTGTCAAGCGGAACGCGCGCACCCCCGAGGCGCAAGCGGCCGCGCTCGATGCCCTCAGATTCAAATGCAACGTGCTGTGGTCGCAGCTCGATGCGCTGTATTTGGCCTACTACGACCCGGGCATGATTCCCCCGGAAGCCTTCGTGCCGGAAAAAGCATGATGGCCGAAACCACGTCCCCGGTACGCCTGATCGTAAACCAGGAGACGCGGCCTCACTTGCCTGCCTATCTGAAGCTCCGCCATGACGCGGGGCGAGGCCGATGGGTGCTTCTGGGGCCGGAGCGAATTCTTACGCCTGACGAGACTGCCGTCGCGGTGCTCAAGCTCTGCGACGGCAATAGAACCGTGGAGAAAATAACCGAGGCGCTGGCCAAGGACTATGCCGCACCCGTCGACGTGATCCGCAAGGACGTGTTGGAGATGCTGCAAGGGCTGGCGGACAAGGGATATATAAAGGCATGAGCCCGACCAAGACGAATGGACATTTCGAGACGCTGGTCGTCGATGACGAGCCGACAGCCGGTGTGAGCGGCGCCTCGCCTGCGCTTTGCGCCCGCGCTCCGGTAGGGCTGCTTGCCGAGCTCACCCATCGCTGCCCGCTGCAATGCTCGTATTGCTCGAACCCGCTCGAGCTCGAGCGCGTGAACAAGGAGCTTTCCACCGCCGAGTGGGTGTCGGTGATGGAGCAGGCGGGCGCCATGGGCATCCTGCAAGTCCACCTCTCAGGCGGCGAGCCGACGGCCCGCAAGGATCTCGAGGACATCGTCTCGGCGGCGTCCAAGGCCAGCCTCTATACCAATCTGATCACCGCCGCCGTCACCTTGACCCGCCCGCGTCTCGAGGAGCTGGTCAAGCGTGGTCTCGACCACGCGCAGATCTCCTTCCAGGACGTGGATGCAGAGAACGCCGAGCGCATCGGCGCCTATCCCGGCGCCACCCAGAAGAAGCTCGACGTCGCCCATTGGGTGACGGAGCTTGGCCTGCCGCTCACCATCAACGCGCCTATCCACCGGCAGAACATCCACAATGTTCCCCGCTATATCGAGCTTACGCTCAAGCTCGGCGCCCAGCGGCTCGAGATTGCGCACGTTCAATATTACGGCTGGGCCTACCTCAACCGCGCCGCGCTGATCCCGACCTATGAGCAGACCATCGAGTCGATCGAGTTCGTCGAGCGCGAACGCGAGCGGCTGAAGGGCGTGCTCACCATCGACATGGTGGTGCCGGACTACTACGCCAAACGCCCGAAGCCCTGCATGGGCGGTTGGGGCAAGGGCTTCATGAACATCACGCCGGCCGGCAAGGTCCTCCCCTGCCACGCGGCGGAAACCATCAAGCACCTCTCCTTCGACAACGTGAAGGACCGGCCGCTGCTCGACATCTGGCTGAACTCTGACGCCTTCAACGCCTTCCGCGGCACGGAATGGATGAAAGAACCCTGCCGCTCCTGCGCCTTCCGCGAGATCGATTGGGGCGGGTGCCGCTGCCAGGCCATGGCCATCACCGGCGATGCCCGCAACACCGATCCTGCCTGTGCGCTCTCGCCTTATCACGGCGAGATGGTGGCTCTTGCCCGCACCGAGGCGGCGAAGGAGCCGCCGGCCTTTGTCTATCGCAACCCGCGCAATGCGCCGGGCGCGGCGAAGCCTGAACCGCGGCCGCTCGTTCCAGCGGAATAGATCGCTAACAAAAATCTACGGCCCGTCAGACCGGGCCGTTTGCTTTAGAGCCGAGCCGCGAGCTTCGCGGTCTCACACCCGCTTGGCATCAAGTGGTGCCAGAACTTCCTGCCTAAGTTGCTACCTTGCAATGCCTATTTAATTGTCGCTACCATGCCTCACCCCCTCGGCTGGTCAAGCGAGCCGCTGGCGGAGGGTGCATTCAGGGTCCGTTCCCAGGAGGCCCGGTATCTGTCACAGGCATCGCTCGGTTCCTGCCATGAATTTTCGGTCCCTTGGCTTCCCCTGGCGAAACATCCCTTCCGTAAGCCTTGGCCTCGCCGTTCTTGTCGCCGTTGTCTTGATGTGCGGCACATACGCTATCGCTGCCGACCAACCCGCAGCCGCAGCACAAGCGCCTTCTTCATCCGCTCCCGACGCCTCCAAACCCGCCGGCATCGGCGTCCAAATCCCGCAATCGCCGCAAATGACGCCGGTGCCCATCGGCTACGTGCGCCAAATCCCGGACCATCCGCGGCCCGCCTCGCGCATGGATGTCGAGCCTGACAATGCGGGCATCGCCGGCGCCAAGATGGCGATAGAGGAGAACAATGCCGGCGGACAGTTCACCGGCGACATTTACAGCCTCTACACCAAGACCGTTGCTTCGCCCGAGGCAGCCGTCGAGGCCTTGCAGAAGCTCTATGAGAGCGGGCACCATTTCATCATTGTCGACAGTCCGGCAGATACGCTCCTCAAGCTTTCCGACTGGGCCAAGGGCAAGGACATTCTTCTGTTCAATGTCCGCGCCACCGACGTTTCCCTCCGACAAGAGAACTGCCGGGCCAATGTCGTGCACGTCGTGCCGGATCGCTACATGCTGGCCGACGCGCTCGCCCAATATCTCGTGACACAGAAATGGACCAACTGGCTCCTGGTCAATGGCAGCACGCCCGGCGACCTCGCTTATGTCGAGGCGATCCGGCGCGCGGCGCAACGCTTCGGCGCCATCATCGTCGATCAGCGCGAATATAAGGACGTATCCGGCGGCAGGCGCGACGATGTCGGGGTGATCCCTCCAGGCAAGCAGGCAAGCGCCGACAGCGACTTCGCCGCCGGACCCGACTACCAGGTCATCATTGTCGCCGACGAAGATCAGTTGTTCGGCCCCTACATGCCTTATCGCGCCGGCGGCGAACCTCGCCCTGTGGCGGGGACCACCGGGCTCGTGGCCACCACGTGGAGCCCGGGCCACGAAAAATGGGGCGCGACCCAAGCCAACAATCATTTCCAGAAGGACAATAAGCGGCTGATGCTGCCGATCGACTATCAGGGCTATGTCGCGGCGCGGACGGTGGGCGAAGCCGTGACCCGCAACCACGGCGAAGCCTTTGCCAAGGTCGACGCGTTCATCCATGGCGGCGAGCTGCAGCTCGCTCCGTTCAAAGGCGTGAAGCAGCAATATCGGTCGTGGGACGGACAGTTCCGCCAGCCGGTGCTGATCGCCACCGACAAGGTTCCTGTCTCCATGTCGCCGCAGCGGGGCTTTCCCCATGCGAGCCATCCCGACATCGAGATGGACACTCTCGGCATTGATGAGCCTGAGAGCACCTGCAAGATGTAGCGCCTAGCGCTCGGCGGTCGATGTCTTGATCAGGTTGCCGTCCTCGTCCAGTAACGGCACATTGTATGCGCTCAACATGGCGTTGATGTCCGCCTGGTTATCGGCGATCAACTTGTTGAGCTTGTGCTTCCATTCGGGCTCGTTCGGCCGCACGCCCATGGTGATGCCGTAGATCGCTGGCGGCCCAGCTTTCTCCTTTACCAGCGGCACCAGTGAGAGCGGCACCTTGGCGCTTTGCGCGTAGTAGCCGCCGAGCGGTCCCCATAAAATGCCGGCGTCGATTTCGCCTGAAGCGACGGCCGAGATCACCGCCTCCGCCGCATCGCTCGGGCTGCGATCGCCCGGGACCTCGAAAGGCCGCGCGTTGGCCATCAGACCGTTCGTGGCCATGATGCTGACCGGAGGCGTACGGGCAAGAATGCCTATCGTCTTGTTCTTGAGACGCTGATCGGCAAGGCTCTCTACCCCTCCCAGGCTCTTATCGTTATGCCGGTAGATCAGCACGTATGAGGTCCGGTAGTAGGGATTGGTATCCTCGATCAACCCGGTGCCTTGGGCGTACCCCATGAGGATGTCGCAGTCCATGTCATCCGGCAGCGTGGCGACATGGCCGACGACCTGGGGCAGCCACGCATAAGTGACGTGAAGGTCGAGCTTGGCGGCGATGAGGTCGACGAGCTTGTTCTCGAACCCCTCTCCCTTCTCATTCGAGAACGGCATGTTTTGAGGATCGGCGCACACGCGAAGCGTGCCGTCGGCGATCGCGGCTTGGGCGCCGGCGCCGCCAGCTGCTGCGCACAGAGTCAACAAGGCCGTGACCAGCACGCGAGAGCACCAATATCGTCCCTGCCCGCGTGCGGCAGGGCTGGTCGTCAGGTCAGAGTTCTTCATTTGGATCACGAGGGCACAAGAGGGCCAGCATAGCACATGGGAGGGGGGAAGATTCCAGCCACCCCCTCCCCGGCCGTCGAGGAAAATTGCCCTAGATCAACGGTCTCGATGGCAACGAAGTCAGGAATGGCCGGAAAGCCGCCTCAGTCCTGGGCGGCACATTTGGCGATGTTGTTTGCCCGCTCGACGCCGGTCGGATAATAGGCCCCGGTTGGCTTGTCGCCGAACTGCAACATCATTTGCCGCGCGGCCTCGATGGTCTCGGGCTCATTCTTGAGCTTGAGCATCCTGACAGCATTGCAATCGGCATCGAGCTCCATGTGCTTCAACTGCGGAGCGATGTAGAAAAAGGGCTGCGGGCCAAGATGACCGAGTTCCCGATGGTAGGCGGCGACATGGCCGAGCGTATGATGGCTGCACTCGTGCGCCATAAGGAACCGCCCATAGGCCGGCAATTCGGCCAAGGTCATGGCGCTGACGACGATAATGGGCTGGCCATTTTCATCCATCGTGGACATCGCCTGCTCGGGCAAGTCCGGCAAAAGGTAGGTGGTGATCGCGCAAAACGGGTTGTCGATGGTCGGAAGCCAGAGCTGGCGGGCCGAAGCGTTGCCGCAAAACAGCCAGATACCCAGGATAGCTGCCAAGATCAGGACTGGACGACGCATAGTGGGCCCCCCGCCGCACTGAGTCGTTTTCCTTACAGAATTTAAACTCATGATCGACCACGTCCAAAGGTTTTTGCGAGTACAACGTATGAAAGCCTTTATATGTCACCGAGTTCCCACAGTGGATTAGTGGTGGATTACCTCTTCAGCAGAGTGGCCGATTAGTAGGCATTCGGCCAAAAAATCGACGCAAGACAGGATTTCGCATCGATGGACATGCAATCGACCGACACCAAAAACGAAACGGACAAAGTCTGCATCATCGGAGCGGGATCGTCTGGATTGGCTGCCGCCAAGACATTTGCCGAGCGCGGCATCCCGTTCGACTGCCTTGAGCGTGAGAACGATATTGGAGGACTGTGGAACGAGACCACCGATACGGGCGTCGTCTACGACACCACGTATCTCGTCTCCTCTCGCAAATATACCGGCTTCGAGGATTACCCGATGCCAGAGGAGTATCCCACCTACCCCTCACATCGCGAAGCGCTCGCCTATCTGCGCGACTACGCTCAAAATTTCGGCATTCTCGACCAGATCGAGTTCAACACGGCGGTCGAGCAGGTCGAGCGGACCGCTGAGGGGTGGCTGGTCCGGATCGCCGGCAAGACCAAGCCTCGGCTTTACCGAGCGCTCGTGATCGCCACCGGGCATCACGATATTCCGCGCTTTCCGAAGATCCCTGGCAAGTTCACCGGCGAGATCATGCATTCGCGCGACTATCGCAGCGTTAAGCAGCTCGCCGACAAGCGCGTAGTGGTGGTCGGCGCCGGCAATTCGGCCTGCGACATCGTCGTCGATGCGACGAGCGTGGCGCGCGCCGTCTATCAAAGCATGCGCCGCGGCACGTATTTCGTGCCCAAATTCATGCTCGGCCGCCCCACTGACGGCATCGTCAATTTCTGCGAGAAAATGCCGATGCCGCGCGGACTTCGGAACCGCGTCTACACTATCTGGCACAAGCTCATGGTCGGCTCCAACGCCCGCTACGGTCTGCCCGAGCCCGAGCACCGCATCATGGACACCCACCCGACGATGAACACGGTCCTGCCGCAGCTCGCTGCCCACGGCCGCATCGGCATCAAGCCTGAGATCACCGAGCTCAAGGGCCGCATGGTTCGCTTTGCCGATGACACCGAGGTCGAGGCCGATCTCCTCGTCTATGCTACGGGATACGAGATCGCACTGCCTCTCATCGACAATGATCTGATTTTCGACCCCGATGGACGGCCGCGGCTCTATTTCAACGTGTTTCACCCCGAGCTCGACAATCTCTTCGCCATCGGCCTCATTCAGGCCAATGGCAGCATCTGGCGCCTCGCCGAAGACCAGGCGAAGCTCGTGGCGAGCTTCCTCGTCGCCGATGCGGAGGGCCATGAGCGCGCGACTTGGTTCCGCGCCCTTAAGGCACAAGGGCCGGATCGTACCTTGCAGTCTTCCTACGTGCAGAGCGAGCGGCACCGGCTCGAGGCCAATTACTACGCATACCGGCGGAAGGCGCGGCGACTATTGCGCGGCTTCGGCGCCATGACGGCCGCTAAGCTGAAATCCTGGCGCCCGCTCAGATCAGGGGGCCGCGCCACCGCGGCGGGCGCACGAGACAAGGCGCTATCAACGACCACGACCTAGACTTTCGTCACGACTGCGTTGCGCCCTTCCACGAGACCCTCCGCTGGCGTAATTTGGGCGAGACGGCGCAAGACCCTGCCGTTCAGCCGCCATTCATGGCACGCCGCGTAGAGGGAGGCAGGGACTTTAGCCTGTCACACCTTCAGGGGTCATGGAGGCCTCCATGCTCAAGCACCTCACCGGCTGTCTCCTCGGCCTCGCGGCCCTGCTTGCCGCGCTTGCACCGGCTACCGCCGAAAAACGCGTGGCTCTGGTCATCGGCAACGGCGCCTATGAGAATGTCCCGCGCCTGCCAAACCCAAGCAACGACGCCTCCGACATGACCGCCAAGCTGCGCGGGCTCGGATTCGACGTCGTCGAGGGGATCGACCTCGGCAAGCGCGACATGGAAAAGCGCATCCGCGCCTTCGCCGATCAGCTGAACGGCGCTGATGTCGGCCTCTTCTACTATGCCGGACACGGTCTGCAGGTCGACCAGCGGAATTTCCTGGCTCCCGTCGACGCGCAGCTCAAATCCGAAGCCGATCTCGACTTCGAGGCCGTTCAGCTCGACCTCGTGCTGAAACAGATGGTGCGCAATGCCAGAACCAGCATCGTGTTCCTCGATGCCTGCCGCGATAATCCGCTTGCCGCCAATCTCGCGCAGGTGAGCCGATCCCTCGACGTCGGCCGCGGCCTCGCCCGCGTTGAAGCTGCTGCCAGCATGATGATCGTTTACTCGACCGAGCCCGGCAAGGTGGCGCTCGACGGCACCGGCCGCAACAGCCCGTTCACCGCCGCCCTGCTCCGCCACATCGATAGCGAAGGCGAGAGCATCAGCGACGTGATGATCGACGTGCGCAACGACGTGTTGAACACCACCGGCGGCCAACAGCGGCCCTTTGAAAGCGCCTCCCTCACCGGTCAATTCTACTTCAAGCCCGCTCCCCAAGCGGCGGGGAAGACCTCCTCCACCACCGATGCCGAGCTCTCGGTGCTGCGTCAGGAGATCGAGAGACTCCAGGCCGACCAGGGCGCGGCCTTGAAATCGCAACAAGAGCAGCTTGCGCTCTTGCAGAAGAAGCTCGCCGAGGAGACAAAGTCGACCGATGCAGCCACGCCGCAGACGAATGCTTCAAGCTCCGGCACCATCAGCCGCGTGATCGCGGTTGAGCCGGCAGCAAGCGGCAATCCACCTCCAGCACAGGCATCGGCGCCGAGTCCAACCAATGCCGCGCCCCCGGAAGAGCCGACCGAGGTCGCCGCTGCCGACAGCAAGGGCGGCGAAGAGGCGACGCCTGAAGCTGCCAAGCCGACCGAAACGCCCTTGCCGCAGGGGGCCACGCGCCAACAGCTCGCGCAAGACATGCTCATCGAGCTTTCCAAGCTTGGATGCTATTTCGGCAGCATCAACGGTAGTTGGGGCGCGCGCTCACGGCTTGCGCTTGAGCGCTTCAACCGTCACGCCAGGCTCGAGCTTCCGCTGGAGGAGCCGCAGCAGGCAAGCCTCGATGCCCTGAAAGACTGGAAGGGCGCCCACTGTCCGATCGAGCAGGCGGTCCCGCCGCGCTTCAAGCAACGCCCCGCGGCCGTCGTTCCCAAGACAGCGCCGCCGCGCAAGGCGGTTCGGGCGCCGCCGCCCAAGGCTCCTCCCGTGCAGGCGCTGCGGGCGCCACCGCAGCCGCAACATCACGGAGGTGACGAGCAGCGCGAGTTGCAGCGCGCCTTCCCATCGACCAACTGGCCCGGTCAGTAACGCGATCGTCTAGCGGCCGATGCCGGAATAGTTGAACCCGGCGGCGCGTGCCTGCGCCGGCAGATAGATATTGCGAAGGTCGACGAGCACATCGCCGCGCATGCGCTCTTTCAGCCTGTCGAGATCGAGCGCGCGGAACTCATTCCACTCAGTGACCACCACGACGATGTCGGCTTTCTCGGCAGCTTCCAGCGCGCTTGCACACCAGATCGCCCCTGGCAGAAGCTCTTCGGCGTACTCTCCGGCGTGCGGGTCGTAGACGCGGACCGAGGCTCCCTTTTCCTGCAACATGGGAATGAGGGTGAGGCTCGGGGCGTCGCGCACGTCGTCGGTATCCGGCTTGAAGGTGATGCCGAGCACCGCGACCGTCTTGCCGGCGAGCTTGCCGCCAGCCGCGCGCTCGATGCGGCTTGCCATGGCGATTTTTCGCTCAGTGTTCACCGTCTGCACCTGCTCAATCAAGGACAGCGGCGACCGCGCCTCCCGCGCAGTGCGGATCAAGGCGGCCACGTCCTTGGGGAAGCAGGAGCCGCCATAGCCGGGGCCGGGATGCAGGAACTTGTCGCCGATACGCCGATCGGCGCCGATTGCCGTGGCCACCTCCTGCACATTGGCGCCTGCCGCCTCGCACAGATCGGCGATCTCGTTGATGAAACTGATCTTCATGGCGAGGAAGGCATTGGCGGCATATTTGGCGAGCTCGGCCGACTCCCGGCTCACGAACATCACCGGCGCGCTGCGCAAGGCGAGCGGCTTGTACAGGCGCTCCATGAGGTCCTGCGCCCGATCGTCGTCGCACCCGACCAGCACCCGGTCGGGATGCATGAAGTCGTAGATGGCGGAGCCTTCGCGCAAGAATTCGGGATTGGAGCAGACCGCGAAATCAGTGTCGGGACGAAGCGCCTTGAGCCGCCGTTCGATCTCCCGGCTGGTTCCGACCGGCACCGTCGACTTGGTGGCGATCACGGTGAAATCCTTGAGATGGGGAGCAAGTTCTTCCACCGCCTGAAACACGAAGCTGAGATCGGCATGGCCGTCGCCTCGCCGCATCGGGGTGCCGACTGCGAGAAACACGAGGTCGGCATCGCCGATGGAGGGCGCGAGGTCGGACGCAAACGCGATGCGCCCCATGCGCAAATTACGGTGCAACAGCTCGTCGAGGCGCGGCTCGTAGATCGGCACCCGGCCCTGACGCAGATGCTCGATCTTGCCCGGATCCTTGTCGACGCAAGTCACCGTCCAGCCAAATTCCGAAAAGCAAGCGGCGGAGACCAGGCCGACATAGCCTGCCCCAATCATCGAAATGTTCACGAAAGACGCTCCCGGATTGACGTTTTGGGCTTGAGAATGTCAGCGCTTCCTAGTTCATTCTGACCTTCCATTCAATGCCACCTTACCTTGCAAATGACGCGCTTTGGCCGCTCCTCCAATGCTCAGTTGACATTGGAGGGGTCGGACGCCATCGACTAGGCTCAGCCGCCGCGCCGGGGCCGGCGCAGGGCGTATTCACGTGCCGCGGGGTTCTTTAACAGCGATGGGTCCTCGTCTCCTCTACGCCCTCATCGTGGGGGCCGTGATTGCGAGCGCACTCGCGTTGCGCATCTGGGATCCGAGCCCGGTCGCGCGATTGCGGGCGGTGGTCTTCGATACCTACCAGCAGATCAAGCCGCGAAAATTCGACCCTGACCTTCCCTTGCGCATCGTCGACATCGACGAGGAGTCCCTGAAACGGGTCGGGCAATGGCCATGGCCACGCACGGTGCTCGCCGAACTCGTGCGGAAACTCTCCGACGACGGTGCTGCGGTGATCGGCTTCGATATGATCTTCCCCGAGCCTGACCGCATGTCGCCGGCAAATGCCTTGCGCTTCTGGCCGCAGTCCGAAGCGCTCGCCGGCCTGCGCGAGCAAGTCGAGAAACTTCCGTCCAACGATCAGGTCTTGGCCGAAGCCATCGGCAAGAGCGCTGTCGTGCTCGGCTTCATCGCCACGCCGCAAGGCGGCTCCGTGCCGGAGCCGAAGGCGGGCTTTGCGCATGGCGGTGACGATCCGAGGCTGTTCGCGCCGTCCTATGCCGGCGCTGCCGCGAGCCTGCCTGAGCTGCAGGACAAGGCCTCCGGCACGGGCTCGCTCAACTGGCTGCCCGAGCACGATCAGATCATCCGGCGGGTGCCCATGGTGATTCAGATCGGCGACAAGCTCTACCCGTCTTTCGCCGCCGACATGCTGCGGCTGGCCCAAGGGGCGTCGACCTACATCGTCAAATCATCTGGTGCGAGCAGCGAGAAATCGTTCGGCGAGAAGACCGGCATCGTCAAGATCCGCATCGGTGATTACGAAGTTCCGACCGAGGCCGACGGGCAGATGTGGATCAGATTCACCCCTCAGGCCAAGGGCCGCTATATACCCGCCTGGCGCGTGCTGAATGGAGACATCGGCAAGAAAGACATCGAAGGCCGTCTCGCCATCATTGGCACGAGTGCGGCAGGGCTGCTCGACCTGCGCGCCACGCCGCTCGAGGCCTCAGTGCCAGGCGTCGAGCTGCACGCGCAGGCCATCGAGCAGATCCTGCAAGGTTCCTTCTTGCAGCGGCCGGACTTCGCCACGCCGGCGGAGCTGCTCTACATATTGGTGCTCGGTCTCCTTATCGCCCTTCTCATCTATCGCCTGGGCGCCGCCGGCAGCGCCGTGCTTGGCGGCATCGCCGTGGCAGCGGTCATTGGCGTATCTTGGTACGCCTTCGATGAATTCGGCTGGCTGGTCGATCCGATCTACCCGGCGATCGCGCTGACCGCAATCTACCTCGCCGGAACGCTGTTCGTATTCCTGCGCACCGAGCGCGAACGCAACCGCGTGCGCCACGCCTTTGGCCACTACATGGCGCCCGCGCTGGTCGAACGCCTCGCCGACGATCCCTCACGCTTGAAGCTCGGCGGAGAGACGCGGGACATGACGCTGTTGTTCAGCGACGTGCGCGGCTTCACCGCGATCTCCGAAGGGCTTGACGCCGAGGAGTTGACGCAATTTCTCAACAGCCTGTTCACGCCCTTGAGCAAGATTATCCTCGAGGAGCAAGGCACTATCGACAAGTTCATGGGCGACGCGGTGATGGCCTTTTGGAACGCACCGCTCGACGACGACGATCATGCGAGCCATGCCTGCCAGGCGGCGCTGCGCATCATGGGGGAGATGCCGGCGCTCAACGAGCATTGGCGCGCCGAAGCCGAAGCCAAAGGCCGCTCCTTCAACCCGGTCAAAATCGGCATCGGGCTGAACACCGGCGTCTGCTGCGTTGGCAATCTCGGCTCGGAGACGCGCTTCGATTATTCGGTGATCGGCGACAACGTCAACGTCGCCTCCCGGCTCGAGGGCCAATCGAAGATGTATGACGTCATCACCATCGTCGGCGAATCCACCACAGCGCGCGTGCCGGACTTCGCCTTTCTTGAGCTCGACCTGCTCAAGGTGAAGGGCAAGACCGAAGCCACACGCATCTTCGCACTGCTCGGCGACAATGCCCTCAAGCAGGCCCGCGGGTTCATCGATCTTACCGCCTGTCACGACGAGTTCTTGAGAAAGTACCGGGCCAGGGAGTGGGACGCCGCGGATAGGCTCCGCCGCGAATGCGACAGAATGGACGGCTCCCGCCTCCACCGGCTATACGCGCTCTATCGCGAGCGCATCGACTTCTTCCGGCACAACCCTCCCCCGCCCGATTGGGACGGAACCACAGAAGCGCTCAGCAAATAGAACATGCCGCAGATCGTCCTGATCATTCTTCTCGCCGTGGCCGTCCTCATGCTCAAGCATGCGGTCGCCGACTTCTATCTGCAGAGCGCCTATCAATATCTGAACAAGGGGAGCTACGGCCACTCCGGCGGCATTCTGCACAGCGCCATCCATATCGCGCTGACGCCGCTCGTCTATTTCGTCATCGCGCCGGCCTCGCTCCTGCTCGCCCTGGTCATCGCCATCAGCGAGTTTCTGCTTCACTATCACATCGACTGGCTGAAGGAGCAGGTAACTCACCGTAACGGCTGGACCGCGCAGGACCGTGGCTTCTGGTTCGCGTTCGGCACTGATCAGCTCATCCACGGCCTCACCTATCTTGTGATCGTCGCCGTGCTCATCGCTTACGCGGTCTGAACCGACGGACGCCTAGAGCAGCGCCGAGATCTCTCGATTGGCGAATTCCAACCGGTCGGAGAGCAAGCGGATGATCAGCTTGTGGAACACTGAAGCCGCAGTGGGATCCTGCGCCTGCATCCTGTCGAATGACTCCCGCGTCAGGCGGTAGACGACGCTCGGTTCCTCGGCAATCACCGTCGCGGTGCGGGGAACCTGCCGGTAGAAACCCATCTCGCCGACGACCGTGTAGCCCATCATGCGGCGAAGCCGGATCGGTCGGCCCTGCTGATCCTCGATGGTGATGGCGACACAGCCGGAAGCGAGGATCTCGACGGAGTCGGGCGGCTCGCCTTGCTCGAACAGCGTCTCTCCGACCTTGAGCTCATGGCGCTCGAGGTAGGGCGCGATGCGGGTCATGTCGGCCGCCCCGCCAAGTTCGGCGGTAAGCCAGCTTTCGAAGCTATGCACCGAGGCCTCGCCCACCTCGTGATACATCAGAATCATGTCCTCGCACCATTCGACCGCCTCGTTGCGGGTGGCGAAGACCTGATGTGGTTGCCCGCTCGTGAAGAATCCGACCTTGTGAAAGCCTGTGTTCATCACCTCGCTAAGACCGGAAAAGACGAGAGTGACGCCATGCTCGTTGCAATAGTTGCGGAGCTTGATCAGGCTCAACACCGCCGATGTGTCGAGCCCAGGTACCGCGCTGAAGTCGAGCACGACATAACCGATCGGCTTCTCCTCCTGAGCGTCGATCGCCCGCCTGATGCGTTCGAACAGCCCATTGGATGAGCCAAAGAAAATAAAGCCGGAAAGCCAGAACACGTGCACGCGCTCCCCTTCCTCGCGCAGCAGCCGCGCCTGTTCCGGGGCGCGCTCGACATTGCTCGAGAATTCCTGGCGGGTGAGGTGACGCCGGACCACGCCGATGCGGCTATAGCTCAGGGCAAACATGAGACAGGCGCCAATGACGCCAAGCACGACCCCCATGAAGTAGCCGAAATTCACGATGACGAGCATCATGGCCACGGCGAGACCGCCATCCGTCCAGGAGCGCTGGGCTGGCGAAGCGAGGAGCTCGGCGATGATCACGGCACCGAGATAAGCGAGCATTCCGCCGAGAATAGCCTTTGGCACAAAGCTGCCGATATCGGCGCCGGAGAACAAGATGATGGCGCAAGCAATTCCGACAAACGTGCCGGCCCAGCGCGTCGTCGCACCTAACTCGTCAAGCAGCAGACAGCCGTTCATGGACAGCGACCCGGCGAATCCGCCGACGACCGAAGCGAGCAGATTGGCGATCCCGTTGGTGCGAAACTCCTTGTCGAGATCGGCCGATTTTTGCCGCGCCACTTCCAGGCTGGACACGTCGAGGAGCAAAGCAATGGCCATCACGCCGCAGACCGCGCCAATTTCGGCGCTGCTCTGCGCAATTACTCCCCAATCGACCTGATGGCGCATGACGGCAGAGATCGGCCACCACAGCGCCAGATCGCCAAGGCTTGGCAATAGCCACGCGCGGCGCACATCCCCGTCGCCAAGAAGGCCGAACAAAAACAGGTCGAGAATGACGAGGAACACGAAGAAGACCAGGGGCAGCGCGAGGAAGCTTGGCACCCACCTCCCGACGAGCGGGATGGAGACGGCGAACAGCAGGCCGACGACAATCTGAGGACCATAGAGCGACGAGTAAAGAATCTTCCAGCTTGATGGTGCCAGCGTGAGATTGGTCTGGGTCACCACCTCCATGCCCCCGGTGATGAGCAGGAGACCGGAGGCTGCGAGAAAGCCGCCGATCACCGGATAGGGCACGAATCGCAGCCATTGGCCGAGCTTCAGCGCGCCGATGCCGTAGAGAAGAATCCCGGTGAACAGCGTGCTCACCGAAAGCGCGACGAGCACATTGATGATGATCTCGCTGGTGCTGGCACCTTTTGCGGCAAGAGCGGCGGCGACCGACCCCGCAAGCACGCTCATGACGGCGACCGCCGGCGAGTCCGGGCCGCCATTTGCCGGTGACAGCGTCGATGTGAGGGCGATCACCACGCCGGTGACCGCGGTGCCCAGGATGAGCGCGGCAAGACCGAGCGAAAAGCCTGAGGCGAGTGCGCCCTGGAAGATCAGGGCGCTGAAGGAAATGCAATACGCAATTTGAACTATCGCCGAGATGACGCCCGCCAAAGCGTCGCGCCCAAGGGTCGGCAAGTCAGTGTTGCGCGGGCGCCGCAGCGCCAAATCAGCGAGCGATTCCAAGGATGGTGTTCGGATTGGTCACGGGTTGAGGCTCCGGCCGATCATGGCCGGGCGATGCCACAAATAAAAGGCCAAAAATGGCGCGTGCGGAGAACTGGAGGCCGGACGCCTAATAGCCCTCATCCAAGCGCCGCAGCCGGTCGGCAAGCGTGCGCATCACAGCAACGGCGAAGAACGGCGTCTCGTGCACCAAGAACAGGAAGCTCTTCTCATTGATGGGGGCGACTTCGCAGTCGGTCTTGGCGCGGACCGTAGCGCTTCGCGGCGACCCGTCGATCAAGGCCATCTCGCCGAAGATGCCGCCGCCGCCCAGCGTTTCCATGACTTTGCCATTGCGTTCGACGGTCACCTCGCCGTTGCGAACGACATACATGGCGTCGCCCTTGTCGCCTTCGGCGAAGATCACGTCGCCGGCGGCAAACCGTGCCGGAGGAAATCCGGCATTGGCCAACATTTGAAAGTCGATCGATGCAATCGCCAT
The DNA here is from genome assembly GCA_963757555.1 of uncultured Alphaproteobacteria bacterium. Taxonomy (GTDB): domain Bacteria; phylum Pseudomonadota; class Alphaproteobacteria; order Rhizobiales; family Methyloligellaceae; genus Methyloceanibacter. Next base: position 18,007 of record CAVWRU010000020.1, on the reverse strand, counting down.
CTTTGCCGTTCCCCTGCTCCCTGGTAACGAGCTTTGAGAATACACTTATGACAATCGTCTGACAATTCGATAAAGGCGGCGAAAAGCTAACAAGCTGCGCTGGTAAATTCCGGAGTTGAGGCAGCGAGAATTAGCGCGGCTCAGACCTTCGACCTGACCTTCCCCAGCGCATCGAGCCAGCCGGCATAGCGCGTGTCCCTCTCATCGTTGCTCATGGCGGGCTCGAACACGCGCGCTGGCATCCAGGCGCGTTGCAGCTCGTCCTGACTGCCATAGAACCCGCTCGCCTGACCGGCGAGGAAAGCGGCGCCGAGCGCCGTCGTTTCGGAATGGCGCGCGACCTCGATGCGCTCGCCCAAGATGTCGGCGAGGCGTTGCAGGAACCAGCCGTTGGCGGTCATGCCGCCGTCGACCCGCAGGCTCGCCGAAGCAGGGATTCCGCTCTGCGCCATGTCCAACCGCATGGCATCGAGCACATCGCGGGTCTGGAAGGCAACGGCTTCGAGGCCGGCCGCCACGATATCGACAGACGAGGCCGCGCGCGTGAGGCCAAGGATCGCGGCCCGCGCCTCAGCATCCCAATGCGGCGCCCCAAGTCCCTGAAAGGCCGGCACCAGGTAGACGCCGGATTTGGGATCGGCGCGTTGAGCCAGAGCTTCGCTGTCTGCCGCCTCGGCAATCAGTCCGAGACTGTCGCGCAGCCACTGCACGGTCGCGCCGGCCATGAAGATCGATCCTTCCAAGGCGAAGGTGCGCCTGCCCTCGAGCTGATGAAAGACCGTCGCGAGCATGCGCGCGGCCGAGGCGACCTTGGCCTGTCCGGTATTGGCAAGCAGGAAACAGCCGGTGCCATAGGTTGCTTTCAGCATGCCTGGCGCGAAGCATGCCTGACCATAGGCCGCGGCCTGCTGGTCGCCGGCAATGCCTCGTATCGGGATCTCCGCACCGAAATGCTCGCTCGCAGCGACGCCGAATTCTTCCTGACTGTCCCGCACCGCGGGAAGAACTTCACGCGGGATGCCGAGACGGTCGAGCAGCCTCTCGTCCCACTCACCGCTCCGGATGTCGTAGAGCATGGTGCGGGCGGCGTTGCTCGCGTCCGTGGCATGGACCTTGCCGCCGGTCAGCTTGAACAGAAGAAAGCTGTCGACCGTGCCGAAACACACCTCGCCGGCGCGCGCGCGCGCCGCGAGGCCCGGGATATTCGCAAGCAGCCAGGAAAGCTTCGTCGCCGAGAAGTAAGGATCGATGACGAGGCCCGTGGTTTCGGCGACGTGGGCGTCCCAGCCCTCCGCCTTGAGCTCGTCGCACTGCTTGGCCGTGCGCCGGTCCTGCCAGACGATGGCATTGGCGAGAGGTTTGCCGGACGCGCGCTCCCACACGAGCGTCGTCTCGCGCTGGTTGGTGATGCCGATCGCTTCGATCGATTGGGCGCCGATGTCCTCAAGCACAGCGCGGGCAGCAGTGAGCACCGCTTGCCAGATTTCCTCCGGATCGTGCTCGACCTCGCCTGGCGCCGGATAGATCTGGCTGTGTGGAACTTGCACGACGGCGCAAGGCCGCGCTTCGGCATCGAAGGCAATGGCGCGGGTGCTCGTCGTCCCCTGGTCGATGGCGAGGACGAAGCGGCGCTCGCTCATGGAGCATGTCCGGTCTGGCTCAGAATCCAGCCGCAATATTCCTCGCTGCCCCCTTCGGTCGGCAGCACGAGCAGCGCCGGCAGCTCGTAAGGGTGCAGGCGCTTCGTCTCGGCCAGCACGGCATCGGCGAGAGAGCGCCTCGTCTTGATGATCATCGCCACTTCGTCGGCGACCTCGCGTGTCCCCTTCCACTCGTAGATCGAGATCATGCCTGGGAAGATGTTGACGCAAGCGGCAAGCCGCGCGGCGACCAGAGTGTCGCCGATCCGCTTGGCGTCGTCGAGCTTGGCAAAGGTCGTGTAAACCAGAACCGGATAATCGTCCTTGGTCATGGATTCACCATTCTCTGCCGCGGCGAGCGAGACACTTGCAATAGGGCGGCGGCCTAGCCTTATAGTGCCCGCTCTCTAGGCCCACTCCAAGTCCGCCAAAGCGATCATGTCCAAGTTCCGCCATATCGCCTTTGTCGCCAGCGAGATGAAAGAGGCACAGGCGGCGCGACAGGAGCTTGTCGCCCGCTACGGCGACGCGGCGCCCGAAGAGGCCGACGTCATCGTCGCCTTGGGCGGCGACGGGCAGATGCTGCAGACCATGCACCGCTACCTGAACAATCGCATCCCGATCTACGGGATGAACCGAGGCTCGGTCGGCTTTCTGCTCAACGACTACCGGGAAGACCAGCTGCAGGAGCGGCTCGAGAAGGCCGAAGTCAACGTCATCCACCCGCTGCGCATGACGGCCTACGACCGCGACAAAGCCGAGCACAAAGCGCTCGCCATCAACGAGGTGTCGCTGTTCCGGCAGATCTATCAGGCGGCGAAGCTCAGGATATCCGTCGACCGCCGGGTGCGGCTCGATGAACTCATCTGCGACGGCGTGCTCTTGTCCACGCCCGCCGGGAGCACCGCGTACAATCTCTCCGCGCACGGGCCGATCCTGCCCATCAACGCGCCGCTGATGGTATTGACCCCGATCAGCCCGTTCCGGCCGCGGCGGTGGCGTGGCGCTATCCTACCCAACGAGGCCGTCGTCCTGATCGAGGTGCTCGAGCATGACAAGCGTCCGGTCAGCGCGGTGGCCGACAACACCGAGTTCCGCGATGTAATCGCCGTCGAGATCAGGGAGGCGAAGGACCTCGACATCTTCATGATGTTCGACCCCGGCCACAGCCTCGCCGAGCGCATCCTGCGGGAGCAGTTCGACTATTGAGATCTCGCGCTCACGGGCGCCACGGGTGCGCGATATCGGCGAGTGATGGCCGCTCTCGCTCTTCAGGCGTTTCCTTCGGCGTGCCGATATAAACGAAACCCGCCACGCGCTCGTTGTCGGCAAGTTTGAGCGCGGCGCGCACGCCTTGGCTATATCCGTACCACTCGGTGATCCACTGCGCGCCGTAGCCGAGCGCCGTGGCGGCGATGAGCAGATTCTGACACGCGGCTCCCGCTGACAGAACCTGCTCCCACTCCGGCGCCGCCGGATTCTTCACCACGCGCGAGATGACAGCGATGACCAGCGGCGCGCGCAGGAAGCGATTGGCCTCGGTCTCGAGCCGGAATTGGCCGGCGTCCTTTTCCTCGCTCCTGCAGACCTCAGCGAGGACTTTGCCAAAATCCTTGCGGGCCTCCCCCCGAAAAAGAAGAAAGCGCCAGGGCACAAGCTTCTTGTGGTCGGGCACGCGGGCGGCCGCGGTCAGAATCTGCTCGATTTCGGCTTCGCTTGGTCCAGGCTCGCCAAGGGCGTTGGCGGAGACCGAGCGGCGCGTGAGCAGGTGAGCAATGATGGGGTTGATCATGGCACTTTGCACGATGGAGGGCCGGTTCCCCTATCGCGAAAAGCCTTGGCGAACAACGGCTCAGTGCTGGCTCAGAACGGCCTCGCGACCCCAAATCGGCCTTAGTCGTGGCCGAATTTCGCTGCGTTGTGAGGGTGATCAAACGGGGTATAAGGTCTGGCGGCGGCCTGACGGGAGCGAACGCCATGGGAGGGAAGCTCTGCGCAGGGCTTGGGCTGTTGCTCGCGCCCATCGCCCTTCTTTGCGCGACGAGCGTCGAGGCCCAGCAGGCTCCTCAAGGCGAACCGCCAACGATCATCGTGCTCGACGGCTCGCGCAGCATGTGGTCGAGGCTCGGCGGCCAAAGCAAAGTCGGCATTGTGCGCGCAACCCTTGGCGAGGCCTTCACCAGCTACGAGAATCGCATCGCCTTTGGTCTCGTCGCGTTCGGCCATCGCGGAGAAGGAACGTGCACCGAGGCTGAACTCCTGGCCAAGCCGGGCGAACTCAGCGCGAAAACGCCGGGGAAGCTTTTGTTCGGCGCCGGCTTCAGGCCAAAGACGGCGAAGCCGATTGCCGCCGCGCTGGTCGAGGCTGCCAAGCAAACGCCGGCCACGGGCCTCGATGTCCTGCTCATCACCGACGGGCTCGACAGCTGCAAGGCCAATGTCTGCGCTACGGTGAAATCGCTGAAGCAAGCGGCACCCGGCTTGCGCATCCATGTCATCGGCTTCGATCCCAAGGCAAAGCAAACCGTCAAGGCGTTGGCTTGCGTGGCGAAGAGCACGGGCGGCCAGTTCCTGACCGCTGCCAATGCCAACGACCTGAAGCAGGACCTCACGACAATCCTGGATGGCGTGGCGAAAGCGGCACCGCAACCTGCTCAGGTCGCGCAAAGCGCGAGTGTGCTCGCGCCAACGGCAGCGGCTGTGCCGCCGGCGCCGCCCGCACCTTCTCCGGCCGCCGCCCCGCCGCCTCCCGCACAAGCACCGGCGGCGCAAGCGCAACTCCCTCAAGCCCCGACGCCCCAGCCGGTACAGACTGTTTCGATCCCAGCGCCACCGGTACCGGCTCCTGCGGCTCCCGCTCAGCCGACCCAGAGCGTGCAGGCGAAAAGCGCCCCGGCCAAGGACGCCTCAAGCTCGGGCCCGCAACCCTCGGAACTCGTGGGCCCTCCGGCGCCGGCCCGAACCGACATGCCGAAACTCGCCGCGGTTTCACCGAAGGAGAGCGCGGCCCCGGCGAGAACCCCTGCAGCACCTGGCCCATCCGTACCGGTCCCTGTCACCTTCAAGGCCCTGCTCACCGAAGGCGGGCCTCCGGTCAAGTCCGGGCTGATCTGGCGAGTGTTCGCGCCTCAGCCGGGACCGAACGGCACTCGCAAGCTCGTCAGCACGCATCATGAAGCCATACCGACGGCGGCCTTGCTCCCGGGCGAATATCTCGTCAACGCCGCCTTTGGCCTCTCCAACCTCACCAGGAAGATCAAGGTGGAGAGCGGCAGGTCTATTGAGGAAACCTTCGTGCTCAACACCGGAGGCCTGAAACTTGCGGCGGTGCTCGCCAACAGCGCTCCCCTCCCCGCGTCGAGCGTTCATTTCGACATTCTTTCCGATGAGGAGGATCAGTTCGGCAACCGGCACAAGATCCTCGACGATGCCAAGCCCGGGGTCGTGATCAGACTGAATGCCGGCGCCTACCACCTGGTCAGCACCTATGGCGAGGCCAATGCCACGGTGCGCGCCGACGTGACCGTCGAGCCCGGAAAGATCACCGAGGCGACCGTCAAACATGCGGCGGCACCCATCACCTTCAAGCTCGTACAGAGTCCGGGAGGCGAGGCGCTCGCCGATACGCAGTGGAGCATCCTCACCACGACGGGCGACGTGGTGAAGGAAACGACCGGCGCGCTGCCAACCTATATTCTCGCCGCCGGCAATTACGCCGTCGTCGCCAGTCACAATGGCGAAAGCTACACCAATAAATTCGCTGTCGCCTCGGGCGAGACCAAGCAGATCGAAGTCGTGATGCAGGAAGGGCCTGCCTCGCCGGAAGCCCTGAAGGCGATCAAGGAACCGCCTCCGCCTCCACCGCCGAGCGAGTCGGTGGCATCGCCGGGATCGCCCAATTCCATGCCTGGCAACCCCAGTATCACCGGCGCGCCAGCATCGCCCGATCCCGGCATGGCCTTTGGCGGTGGAGAATCCTCTACGCCGCACGAGCCTGGGATTCTGCCAAATCCGGGGGCACTGCTTCGGCCGCGATTGCCTTAATCGCGGCGTCGAGCGGCAGCACCTGCTGCTGTTGCGAGCCGAGCCGGCGGATCGAGACTTTGCCCTCCTCCGCCTCGCGCTTGCCGACGACGAACAGCACCGGCACCTTGGCGAGCGAGTGCTCGCGCACCTTGTAATTGATCTTCTCGTTCCGGAGATCGATCTCGGCGCGCAGGCCCGCCGCCTTCAGCTTCTCCAGCACCTCGACGCATAGGCGTCGGCGTCCGACACGATCGGTGGCGACCACCGCCTGCACCGGCGCCAGCCACAGCGGGAAATGGCCCGGCGAAGTTCTCGATCAGGATGCCGGTGAAGCGCTCGAGCGAGCCGAAGATGGCGCGGTGGATCATCACCGGCGTCTTCTTCTCCGAGTGCTCGTCGATGTAGAAGGCGCCGAGCCGCCCCGGCAGGTTGAAATCGACCTGCGTCGTGCCGCACTGCCAGTCGCGGCCGATGGCGTCCTTCAGCACATACTCGAACTTCGGGCCGTAGAAGGCGCCCTCGCCGGGATTGATCGACGTCTTGATGCGGCCCTGCCGCTTCTCGATCTCCTTCAAGACCTTCTCATCACGGCCTCGGCGTGTCCCACTGCTCGTCGGAGCCGACGCGCTTCTCCGGCCGCGTCGACAACTTGACGACGATGTCCTTGAAGCCGAAGTCCCGTAGATCGACAACAGCAGGTCGTTGACCTCCAGGCACTGCTCCGTCGAGCTGCTCCTCGGTGATGAAGATGTGCGCGTCGTCCTGCGTGAAGTGGCGCACGCGCAAAAGCCCGTGCATGGCGCCCGAGGGCTCGTAGCGGTGCACCTTGCCGAACTCGCCGAGCTTCAACGGCAGATCGCGATAGCTCTTGAGCCCGTGCTTGAAGATCTGCACGTGGCCTGGGCAGTTCATCGGCTTGCAGCAGAAGATGCGCTCGTCGGGCAGCTCGGTGACGAACATCATCTCGCCGAAGTTCTCCCAATGGCCGGAGAGCTCCCAGAAGTGCTTCTCCATCATGTCGGGAGAGTTGACCTCGTCGTAGCCGGCCTGCGTGGCGCCGGCGCATGTAGGCGATCAGCGTCTGGAACAGCGTCCAGCCCTTGGGGTGCCAGAACACCGAGCCCGGCGCCTCCTCCTGGAAATGGAAGAGGTCCATCTCGCGGCCGAGCCTGCGGTGGTCGCGCTTCTCCGCCTCCTCGAGCCGGTGCAGATAGGCGGCGAGCTCGTCTTCGGTCGCCCAGGCCGTGCCGTAGATGCGCTGGAGCATCGGCTTGTTGGAGTCGCCGCGCCAATAGGCGCCGGCGATCTTCTGCAGCTTGAAGGCCTTGCCGACCTGGCCCGTCGACGCCATGTGCGGGCCGCGGCAGAGGTCGAGCCACTCGCCCTGCTTGTAGATCTTGACGTCCTCGCCCTCGGGGATGGCGTCGACGAGCTCGACCTTGAAGTTCTCGCCGCGCTCGCCGAAGAGCTCCTTCGCCTTTGCTGCGGCTCCAGACCTCCTTGGTGAAGGGCGCGTTCTTGCGCGATGATCTCGCGCCATCTTCGCCTCGATCTTGGCGAGATCGTCGGGGTGGAACGGCTCCTGCTTGGCGAAGTCGTAGTAGAAGCCGTTCTCGATCACCGGGCCGATCGTCACCTGCACCTGGCCACAGCGACTGCACGGCCTCGGCCATGACGTGCGCGGCGTCGTGCCGGATCATCGGCAGCGCTTCCGGATCGGCGCGGGACACGAATTGATCGCGGCGTCGGCCTTGATCGGCTCGGCGAGGTCGTCGACCTTGCCGTCGAGCCTCATCGCCACGGCCTTCTTGCCGAGCGATTTGGATATCTGCTCGGCAACGTCGCGGCCTGTTGACTCCCGGTTTGAAGTCGCGGGCGGACCCGTCTGGAAAGGTTAGGGAAATCATCTCTCTCTCCTCTCACTCCTGCGTACGAGCGCAGGTAAGAGATTGGTGGGTTTGAACGGGGGCGTTTTAGCTCGATTTATGCGCCAAGTCATCTCTCGACAAGCGCCAGCGCCCGTAGCGCCAAGGCGCGAAGGGATGATGCTCGGCCCGAACATCGGGAACAGGATCGAAGCCGTGGCTGCCCAAGGGATGGCAGCGGCAGAAGCGCGAGAGCGCGAGCCATCCGCCCTTCCAGGCGCCGTTCACCTCGATCGCCTCGCGCGCATAGTCAGAGCAGGAGGGCAGATGCCGGCAATTGAACCCGAGCAGAGGCGAGATCGTCCAGCGGTAGAGCGCGATGGCGCCAAGCAGGGGTGCCTTCGCGGCGCGGTCGAGCAGGCTCATGGGAACGGCTCGCCGTTTCTGCGCGTAAAGACGAAGCGGCCCAACTCCTTTCGCGCCACCATGTCGATGTCGCTGTACTCGGGCCTCCTCGCTCTCTGCGCGCGTGCCGACCTCGAGGTAGATTGCCGGCCGATCACTTCGGTTGATCAAATGATGCCCGTCGGGCTTGCCGGCGGGAAAGCCCGCGGCCATGCCGGGTCCGAGGACCTTCTCGCCTCCATCGGTGACGAGCGTCACTTCCCCGTCCAGGACATAGATGAACTCGTCCTCGTTAGCGTGCCAGTGGCGCTGGGAGGACCAACTGCCAGGGGCAAGCGTCACGAGATTGACGCCGAACTGGGTCAGCCGAAGCGGATCCCCCAGCGCGCGCTTTTCGCGGCCGGCAAGCGGGGCGCCGAACGGCGCTGGGTATCCGCTGCCGTGCCGCGGCGCGACGCTCATGGAAGTCAACCCAAGAGCAATTCTTGTCGTCAGTCTCCTCCAATGTACGCTCCCAATCGGTTTCACGCCCGATCGGCATGGGCGCGGCCGGCCTGCGCCTCGCGCTCAGCCTCGATCTGGGCAATCGCATCTTCAACCGCGTCGAATACCAGCAGGGTCGAGGCATGGCGAGCCTTGTAGTCCCTGACCGGCTCGAGCGCAGCGAGGTCTGCCCAGCGGCCGTTGGGAGGCGGTCCGCCAGCCTTAAGCATTTGGCGCATGGCCGCGCCCACGGCGCGGAGCTCGGTCGCAGTCGAGCCGACAATCTCCCGGCCCATGACCGCCGCCGAGGACTGACCCAAGAGACAAGCCTTCACGCTTTGCCCGTAGTCGCTCACCACGTCGCCCCGCATAGCGAGATCGACCGTGACCTTGCTGCCGCAGAGCTTCGAATGGGCCGTCGCCGTGGCGTCGGGGTGCGGCAATCGCTCGGCCCGGGGCAGGTTTGCCGCAAGCTCCAGAATGCGCTGGGTGTAGATGTCTTCGGGCAGGGTCATTGACGGCTCAAATCAGCGTGAAACGTCCGCGCCTTGCGGGTCGGATACGCGCATTATATATGCACCGTTGCGGGGCTCAGGCAGACCGACAGTCCCAAAGTGACAAAAAGCGTTGACGGACCGATTATACTATCCTCGATCAACAATACGGAAACCGGACCTTTCGCGTTGGATGAGGCAAGGGAAGCTTGATGGACGCCACGATAAAGAAACTGCCCATTAGACCTCAGGTCGATATCGGCCGCGGTCCCGGCATTGCGCGCCCCTCGCGGGAGGAGGCCGAAGAGGCCGTCCGCACGCTTATTGCCTATGCCGGCGACGATCCGGCGCGCGAGGGCTTGCGCGAAACGCCGAAGCGCGTGATCAGCGCCTATGACGAGTTTTTCGCGGGCTATCACGAGTGCCCGCTCGACGTTCTGTCGCGCACCTTCGACGAGGTGGCGGGCTACGACGATATCGTCATGCTGCGCGACATCGAACTGCACTCGCATTGCGAGCACCACATGATCCCGTTCGTCGGCAAGGCCCATGTCGCCTATTTCCCGACCGATCGGGTCGTGGGCATCTCCAAGCTCGCCCGCGTGGTCGAGGTGTTCGCGCGCCGCCTGCAAACCCAGGAAACCATGACCGCCCAGATCGCCGAAACCATCGACAAGGCGCTAAAGCCCAAGGGCGTGGCAGTGATGATCGAGGCCGTGCACCAGTGCATGTCAATCCGCGGCGTGAAGAAGCCAAACGTCGCCACCATCACCACCCAGTTCACCGGCATCTTCAAGGAAGATCCGGCGCAGCAGGCACGCTTCATGATGCTTGCCACGGAGCGCGGCCGCCTGTGACCGGCGCGGCCGCGAGGAACGGATCGCGGTGACCAAGACCAAGGCCTCCCCTCCCCGCGTCAACGCGGCCGAAATCGAGGAGGGGACGGCGTTCACTCCGAAATTTGACGCTGATGGCCTTGTTCCGGTGATCGTGACCTCGGCCAGGACCGGAGAGGTTCTGATGCTCGCCCATATGAACGCCGAGACGCTTGCCCGCACGCTCGAGACCGGCGAAGCGCAATTTTGGTCGAGATCGCGAAAGCGCCTCTGGCGCAAGGGCGAGGAAAGCGGCAACACCATGCGCGTGGTCGAGGTGCGCACGGACTGCGATCAGGACGCGCTCTGGCTGAAGGTGGAGATCGGCGGCGCCGAGGCGTGTTGTCACACGGGCCGGAAATCCTGCTTCTATCGCGTCGTGCCCAGCGGCAAGGGGGCTGACGGTGTCGCGCTTACCTTTGTCGATGCGGAGCGGCTGTTCGACCCCAGCGGAGTGTATGGACACGCTCGCGCCGCAAAGGGAACCTTAAAAACTCAGAGCTAGTGTGGTATCGCAAAGTCAGGCGATTCACCTGCGGCGACGCGCCCTAAAGAGGCCTGGCTGAAGACGCTCCCTGGCGGTCTTTTGCGCGGGATGTCGCAGGATCGAACGCCAGGCATTGGCGTGGGTTAGGTTGGAATGGCGAGACCGATCATAGGCATCGCCCTTGGTGGCGGCGCGGCCCGCGGTTGGGCCCATATCGGGGTGCTGAAGACCCTGATGGATGCCGGACTTGAGCCTGACATTGTTGCCGGAACTTCCATTGGTGCGGTCGCCGGCGCTTGTTATGTCACCGGCCGACTACAAGCGCTGGAGGACTTCGCCGCGGCGCTTACCCCTCGCCGGGTGTTCGGCTTTCTCGACATCAACTTTGCGGGCTCGGGACTGATCACCGGTCAGCGCCTCAGCAGCCGCCTCGAGTCCCATTTGCAGGACGTCACTATCGAGGGGCTCAAGCGGAAGTTCGTGGCTGTGGCCACCGAGCTTGGCACCGGCCACGAGATCTGGCTCAACAAGGGAAGCCTGGTGAACGCGCTCAAGGCGTCGTTCGCGCTCCCCGGCATCTTCCGCCCGGTTAAGATCAACGGCCGTTGGCTGATCGATGGCGCGCTGGTCAACCCCGTGCCGGTCTCGGTCTGCCGGGCGCTCGGCGCCCGCATCGTGATCGCCGTCAACCTCAGCAGCGATTCGGTCGCCAAGGGCAGCATTATCCACGATCAGGAAGTCCTGGCCGATCTATCGATGCCGCCAGAGGATTCGGAGCTTCCCGGCACCAATGGCCGGGCCGCCATTCACCTGCTCCACCGCCAGATCTTCGGTAAAAGCGACGGCGCTCCCGGCATATCGGCCGTGATGATGGACGCCATCAACATCACGCAGGACCGCATCGCCCGCTCGCGGCTTGCCGGCGACCCCCCGGACATCATCATCTCGCCAAAGGTGGGCAGCATCGGCCTGTTCGATTTCCACCGCGCCGGCGAGGCCATGGCGCAAGGCGCCAGGGCCACCGAACGGCAGCTCGACGATCTCAAAGCATTGATCGGTGGCGTCGTCGCCTAGCCGGTCGTGATGTACTCCCGCATGGCGGCCGCTTCCATCTCGGCTTCCGCGATGCGCATCTTGACCACGTCCCCGATGGAAACGAGGCCGATCAGACGCCCACGCTCGACGACGGGCATATGGCGGAACCGGTGCGTCGTCATTTCCGCCATTAACCGGTCGATCGTATCCGCCTCGCGCGCCGTGACCACCGACTTGGTCATGTAGTCCGCCACTGGGTCCTTCAACACCTTAGGTCCGGACCGGCCGATCGCCCGCACCACGTCCCGCTCGGACACGATGCCCGCGACCTTGCCCTCCTCGCCTTCGATGACGATGCAGCCGATGCCATGCTGATCGAGCAGCTTGGCAATCTCGAGCAAGGATGTGTCCGCTGAGGCAGTGAAAACACCCTTGCCCTTCATCTTAAGAATTGCCGCGACGTTCATGCTCGTTTCCTCCAGCCCGAGAACTTTCGTCCCGGTCGCCTGCGACATTCTGTCCCGGAGCGGCAGGTCGCGCAAGAGAGCCGCGATTTGAAAAATCAGAAAAGATTCTGAAAGTTCCCGAGGCGGGGGTCAGGACTGCTGCGGAACCGGCTGTTTGCTGCCGCTGTCGAAAATGCCGAAGCACAGAAGCCCAAAGAGAAATCCGCCGATATGCGCCTCCCAGGCGATATCGCCTTCGGTGCCGGCGATCGAGACGCCGCCAAGGCCGAACACGGCGTTGAGCGCCACCCAGACGCCCAAGACGGCGAGGATGCGCCGGTCGGTGAGCGTCCTGGAGAGGCTTTCGAGCGGGGCATGCGCAAGATCCGTCTCCCGGCCCGGCCGAGCCCCGAAAACAAACCTCATCGCCGCCGCCATCTGCCCAGAAATGGCCGCCGAGGCTCCCACCACGGGCGTCATTTCTCCGAAATGAAAAGCCAAATGAGTGAGGGCCCCGGCAATGCCGCAAAGCGCGGAAAAGGACAGGAATCTCCAATCACCGATCCGTTTGGCAACAGGACTGGCAAAAGCCACCATCCAGAGCAGGTTGACCGAGAGATGCACCCAGCCCGAATGCACAAACATGTAGGTCACGAAGGAGGTGACGGCCGCGAGATAGCCCCCGGGGAGATCTGCCGCGGCCCCGCTGTACCGTGCTGGAATGAAGGCAAGGGCGAGCAGGAATTGAACGCTTTCCTCATCGGGCAAAGCCATCCGGATGAGCTGCACCCCGATCATGACCGCGGCCGTGAGCACCACGATCCGCGGTACATTGAACATCGGCTCGGACCCGCCCATCGTCGGAGTTTGCATCTTTGGCCCGATGTGGTGCTCTGATGGAGTCCCCAGAACGGTGGCCCCTGCCCCGTCGCGGTCGACCTTAACAGCAAGTCGTGGGCTGGGACGAGATTTCCGCGGGCGGCGCTCCCGCGCTTCAGGGAGGCCCGGGAGGCGCGAAGAGACGCGCCAAGATTTCTGATCAGCCTTACCGCTTCCTGAATGTAAGGGTGCCGTTTACCATTGCCGTAAAGTAAATGCCTGCGATGAATTGCTACCCAATACCCGTCCGACCCGGTCAGCGGTCCAATTCATAGTATATGATATCTTAATATGGCTACCTTCGTTCAAGATTGCTTAAAGTTTCCTAAGAACTGCTTATCAATACTGTAGAAAAGGTAGGTTGTTGCTTTATCAGAAATCTCAAAACCTTTTTGGGATAGTGCCCCCAACAAAAATTGGGGGGTGCAATGAAAGAGTTCGTGTTGGGTACGGCGTTCTTGATGTTCGCCTCGTCCCTGTCTGTCGGCAGCGTCAGCAATGGGCACACCGTGCGGTTGGAGCCCGAGCTCACGCCGCAAAAGGCGGTGTACCTGCAGTCCTTCGGCAACAGTCTGCCGCCGATCGGCTACGTGACCTTCTGCCAGGATCATGCGGCTGAGTGCCGTCCCTCGGGTCCGATTGTCGACCGCATGCAGCTGACCGCGCAGCGGCGCAACGAGCTTGAGCGGGTGAACCGCTTCGTCAATCAGTCGGTCAAGCCGGTCACCGACCTCGATCTCTACGGCAAGGTCGAATACTGGACTTATCCGACCAAGGGCAAAGGCGACTGCGAGGACTATGTGCTGCTCAAGCGGCGCATGCTCATCGAGCGCGGCTGGCCGGAGAGCACGTTGCTCATCACCGTGGTTCGCGACGAGAACAACGAAGGGCACGCCGTGCTCACGGTGCGCACCGACGCGGGCGATCTCGTGCTCGACAACAAGCGCCAGCAGATCGTGCGCTGGACCGACACGCCCTACACCTACGTCAAGCAGCAGTCAGAGAGCAATCCGCTGGTGTGGAGTTCGCTCATGCCGCCGAACAGCGAATCCTCGCAGACCACGGCCTCGCACGGCCGCTAGCAGCAGGAGATTCTATTTTCTGGAGATAAGTTTCAGGCCCGGTGACACCCCCAACTATCCCGACCCAACCGGGCCTTACCTAGAGCCGGTCTCGCTTCGAGCGCCGGCTCCTTTTTTTGGGAAAGACGCAAGGCGGGGGAACCAGCCTAGCTGCCGAGGTCGTAGTCGAGAATCGCCATCTGAAACTGATAAGCGGTCTCGCCCTCGTCGTCGTCGCGGAACAGCACGCCGATGAACTCGTCGCCGACATAGACCTCGGCGGAGTCTTCCTTGCGCGGCCGCTGCTTCACCTGAATGGCCGGCAGGCTGAACACCCGCTGCAGGTACCGCTCAAGCTTGATGATTTCGTCTCGGCTCACCCCCACCTCCGATCGATGGAAAATTCCTGGAAAGGCCTCAGCCGCACGGGCTTGCGCTCCCGTCGGTTCCGTCGCGCACGAGCTGGTCCATGCTGAGCGCCGGTTCCTCGCAGCCGGCCGGTCCGATGTCCCGCGCCGGCACGCCAGCCACGGTCCGCCGCGGCGGCACGTCCTGCACCACCACGCTTCCGGCCGCAACCCGCACGCAATCGCCGATCCTGATATTGCCAAGGATCTTGGCGCCCGAGCCCATCATCACGCCGCTGCCGATCTTGGGATGGCGGTCGTCGCGCTCGTTGCCGGTACCGCCCAGCGTCACGCCGTGCAGCATCGAGCAATTGTCGCCGACCACCGCCGTCTCCCCGATGACGATCTCGGTGGCGTGGTCGAGCATGATGCCTTTGCCCATGCGTGCCGCCGGATGAATGTCCACCGCAAACACGCGGCTCGACTGGCTCTGCAGATAAAGGGCGAAGTCCTTCCGCCCCGACAGCCAAAGCCGGTGGGCGAAGCGATAGGTCTCAAGCGCCACGAAGCCCTTGAAGTAGAACAGAGGCTCAAAGAAACGGCGGCAGGCAGGATCGCGCTTGGCCACGGCCATGATATCGGCGCGGAAAATCTCGCTCAGCCCAGGGTCTTCGGAGAGCACCTCGCGGAACGTCTTGAACAGGAGGCCGGTGTCAACGGATGGCTGCAAGCGATGTGCCACGGTGTGGCAGATGGCATCCTCGAGTGTCGGCTCGCTCAAGATCGTAGCGTAGATCAGGCTCGCAAGCACCGGCTCGTCCGCGCTCGTCTCGTCCGCTTCCCGGCGCACCTGCCCCCATATCGGGTCGTAGCTCTTGATCTGCGGCTTTGCCGCGGTGAAGGCCTTATTCATGACAACCACCTCTAGGAATCCCTTTCAATGGAGGGCTCGTTTCCCGTTTCACTAGCACGGGACTTAGGGACGCTGGGTTAAAAAGTCGAGCACCCCCCGCTTGAAGCTCGCATCGCCAACCGCCTTCATATGATCGCGGCCCTCGATATTGAGCAGCTTGGCGCCCGGGATGAGCGCCGCAAGCTCGGCCCCGGAGCCGCCGATAACGTCTTCTGTGCCGACCGCGACGAGCGCCGGAACGGCAATGCCAGCAAGAAGTTCCGGCGTGACCTTTTCGCGCGGGCCGCGCATGCAGGCGGCGAGTGCACGAAGATCGCTCCTGGTATGCTCGGCGAACGCCCTGAAGCTCCGCGCCGTGTCGTTGTTAACCTCGTCGATGCTCCGCGCCTCGAGCGCCTTGGCGAGCGGTCCCGTCCCTACCATGCCGCGGACCATATTGATGCCGAGCCCGGCGAAGATGACGCTGCGGATGCGCTCGGGATGCCTGAACACGAGGAAGGCGGAGATCCGTGCGCCCATCGAGTAGCCCATCACGTCGGCGCGCTCGATGCCAAGGTGGTCGAGCATTGCCCTCGCGTCCTCGGCCATGGTCGGGGCGCCATAGCGCTCGGGGTCATACAGCTTCTCGCTTTGTCCGTGCCCACGATTGTCGAAGGCGATGACCCGGCGTCCACTGTCGACAAGCGTCCGCACCCAGCCTGGGTCGATCCAATTGGTGGCGACGTTGGAGGCAAAGCCGTGGATGAGCAGGATCGGCTCGCCTTGACCCTCGTCCAAATAGGCGATGCGCACGCCGTCGGATTGGAAACTCTGCATTCCTCTATCGCTCCGGACGTTCGCCGACTATGCTCCGGCGCGAACCACGCTCAACAAGACGACCCTGCTGCCATGGCTCAAACGCTCGTGCCTCATTTCATAAACGACAAGGGCGTCGACCGCATTGGGATCGGCGTCAAGGAATTCCAATGCCTGGGGGCAACGCCGCCCTTCGACCATCCCCATGTCTATCTCGATATGGGCGACGAAACGCAACTCGTCTGTCCTTATTGCTCAACGCTGTTCCACTACGATCCCGCCCTCAGAGCCACCGAGAGCAACCCGCCAAGCTGCGTTTTTGTGGCAACCGCACCGCCCGGCGCCCCGGAGGCCTGAGTCTTCCACATGCCGACGCCTGCGCCGCGAAGTCAGGCCATCATTGTCGGTGGCGGGATAGGCGGCCTCACCGCCGCCGTGGCACTCGCGCGAAAGGGAATACGATCTCTCGTTCTTGAGCGCTCGACCTTCGCCGACGAGACCGGCGCGGGCATTCAGCTCGGGCCGAATGCCACGCGTATCCTTGATAAGCTCGGCGTGCTCGGCGAGGTAGAGAACACCGGGTTCAAGCCGGAATCCCTTCAGCTTTACGATGGGGTCTCGGGCGGTGAGCTCGCCTCGGTGCCGCTCGGGCGCGTCGTCGAAGAGCGCTACGGTGCCCCCTACGTGACCTGCCATCGCACCGATCTGCACGGCACGCTGTTGGCCGCGTGCAGGACGCTTTCCGAGGTCGAGCTGCAAGACGACTTCGAGGTCGCCGAAGCGATGTCCTTCGACACACATGTCGAGGCGAAACGGGCCGATGGCCGAGCGTACGAGGGTGCGAGCCTCGTCGCAGCCGACGGCATCTGGTCGCGTCTGCGGTCTGAGCTGGCACCCGAGGTGGACCTCCGCTTCTACGGAGCGACGGCGTGGCGCGCTCTCCTCCCCCGCGATTGGGTGCCGCCGCCGTTCGATGCCGCGAGGGTCGGGCTATGGCTTGGCCCCCGTTCGCATCTCGTGCATTACCCCGTGCACGGCGGAAGGGATCTCAATATCGTTGCGGTGGTGGAGTACGGCGCGGCAAAGCAAGGTTGGAGCCTGCGGGCCGAGACCGACGTGCTGCTTGCGTTGTTCCGACATTGGACGAAGTCCGTACAGGATCTGCTTGCCGAGGTGCAGGCTTGGCGCTGCTGGTCGCTCTTCCGGCTCAGGCCCCTGCCCCGCTGGACCGACGGCCGCATCGCGCTTCTCGGCGACGCCGCCCATCCCGTGCTGCCCTATCTTGCGCAAGGAGCCGGGCTCGCCATCGAGGATGCGGCGACGCTTGCGGCAAGCCTCGAAGCTTGCGGGGGCGATCCACTCCAAGCCTTCCCGCGCTACCAGTCGCTGCGGCTTGAGCGAGCAACGCTCGTGCAGGCTCAGGCGGCGCGGCTGAGCCGCCTCTATCATCTTGGCGGCGCCAGCGCGCTTGCCCGAAATCTCGTGCTCAAGCTCAGGCGCTCGCACTCTCTGCTGCAGGACTTCGATTGGCTCTACGGCGATGGGCAGTCCTAACCGGCGGCGGCCGATTTGCGCGTAGGCGCGGTGAGCAGAACCAAAGCACCGGCAAGCGCCGACAACAAAGAGCCAACCAGCACCGCAAGCTTGATCACGGCTTCACGCTCTGCATCCGAGAAAGCGAGCAAGCCGATGAAAGACTCATGGTGAAACCAATGCCACAGAGGACCGCGACGCCGTAGATCTGGCGCCAACTGGCGCCGGCGGGAAGCGCTGCGATGTGCGCTTTCTTGGCCAGGTAAACGGCAGAAAAATCCCGATTTGCTTGCCGAGGAAGAGTCCCGCGACGATCCCCAGTCCGAGCGGCGACAAAAGCGACAGATCCCATTTGATTGCCACGCCGGCATTGGCGAAGGCGAAGATCGGCAGCACCAAAAAAGCCACCCACGGCGATAGCGCGCGTTCCATGTTGTGCAGCAAGGAATGTTTGCTATCGTCTCCGCCGTTGATGGGAATCATCATGGCCAGCACCACGCCGGCAAGCGTTGCGTGAATGCCGGAGTAGAGCATGGCGAGCCAGAGCAGGACGCCAAGCAGCAGATAGGGCAAGAGCCGCGTCTCGCCGCGCCAGTTGAGCCAATAGAGCGTCGCTGCAAACAACGTCGCGATGCCGAGCGCCGCCAGGGACAGGTCTGAGGCGTAGAAGGTGGCGATGATCAAGATCGCGCCGAGGTCGTCGATGATGGCGAGCGAGGTGAG
>CAVWRU010000019.1:0-57588 GCA_963757555.1 uncultured Alphaproteobacteria bacterium | reverse complement strand
CTTTGTTGCGCTAATGCGCTTCGCGCTCCTTGAGCGCCGGCGTCACGTGCGACGAAGACCGGGCATGTTAGAATCAGATTTCGTCACCGCCCTTCGTTGGCCTGGTGATACTGGCGGAGCGCCCACACCCGATCCCATCCCGAACTCGGCCGTGAAAGGCTCCAGCGCCGATGGTACTGTGTCTTAAGGCACGGGAGAGTAGGTCGTCGCCAGGCTTACCAAGTGCGGTGATGTCAGTTTGCGCTGTCGCGCTTGGCGCTACTTTAGCGTGGATTGCGCCGGCGCGACGCAAAGGGCCCTCCAGAGCCCTCATCGAGATTTCCCCTCTATCACGAGTTGGTCCCGAAAAACCGCCGCAGGTTGATTCCTGCGGCGGTTTTTTATTGCGGGTACTTGCCGTCGATCTCGGCTTGGTCAACGCCGAAGACCAAGGCGCCGAGGAGCGCGAGGTCGTCGAAGATGCCGCCTTCCGGCGTGGCACCGGTTGGCTCGGCGTCGCTCGAAAGACTTGCTTGTGGAGCATCTTGAACCGCCGACGCGATCGGTGCCGCCGGTCCGGAAAACGCGATCTTGTTCATGTCACTCTCCTCGTTTCGGGGCGAAGGAAGAGCGCGTTGTAGGCGAGGCGCCTTGAACCGTTCTTGAAGCTTTGGTTCAGTTCGCGTTTATCTTTCGCCCTGAAAGGAGTGGCATGGCCAAGCGCAGCGCCGGCATCCTGCTCTATCGCGGAAAAGGCGCTGACTTGCGCCTTCTGCTCGTCCATCCAGGCGGGCCGTTCTGGGCGAAGAAGGATCAGGGCGCCTGGTCGATCCCCAAAGGCGAATATGAAGAGGGCGAGGACCCGCTCGCCGTGGCGCGGCGCGAGTTCGAAGAGGAGCTCGGCGCATCGGCGCCTGCCGGCGACGTCATCGCGCTTGGCGAGATCGCGCAGCCAAGCCGCAAGGTGATCACCGCCTTCGCGCTCGAGGGCGACTTCGATCCGGCAAACCTCAAGTCGAACGAGTTCGAGATGGAGTGGCCGCCGAAGAGCGGGCGCAGGCAGTCGTTTCCGGAAGTCGACCGCGCCGCGTGGTTCATGCCCGACGAAGCGGGCGAAAAGATCCTGCCTGGCCAACACCCCTTCGTCGACCGGCTGCTCGATCGACTTGCCGACGGGCGTCATCGCCGACACGCCTAATTCTTAGGCAGCAGAAAATTTGCGCAATTCATGGTCACATAATCGTTCCGAGCCGCCGGCTTCCTTGTCATAATCACCGAACCGGCGTTCGAGGATCGAGGCTGCGCAGCCCGGGGGTTATGGCGACCGACACTCTTCTCATTTTCCCCTCGCGCAATCTTGTCCGCGTCACGCTGTTCATGCTCGTGGTCGTGGTCTTGGCCACGGCCGGATACATGGAGGCCGGATGGAACTTCCAGGACTCGCTCTACATGGTGACGCTGACGGTGTTCACCGTGGGCTACGGCGAAGTGCATCCGATCGACACCGCGTATCTGCACGCGCTGACCATGGGCACCATGGTGCTCGGCTGCACCGGCATGATCTTCTTTACCGGTGCGCTGGTGCAGTTCTTCACCTTGAGCCCGCTGCAGCAAATTTTGGGCATGAGGCGCGTGCACACTGAAATCGACAAGCTCTCCAACCATGTGATCGTCTGCGGCTATGGCCGCATCGGCGTGGCGCTCGCCCAGGCGCTGAAAGACGGCGGCGCCCCTTTCGTCGTGCTGGAGCAGAACGAGCGGCGCGCGCGCGGAGGCACGCGACGCCGGTTATCTCTGCTTGCAGGGCGACGCGACCAACGAGCCCACGCTCGAGGCAGCCGGCATTGCACGCGCCAGGGCGCTCGCCACAGTGCTCCCCAACGATGCCGCCAACGTCTTCATCACCTTGAGCGCGCGCAACCTCAACCACGATCTCGAGATCGTGGCGCGCGGCGATACCGTCTCGACCGAGCGCAAGCTGCTGCACGCCGGCGCCAACAAGGTGGTGCTGCCGACCCATATCGGCGCCGAGCGCATCGCCGAGATCATCCTCTATCCAGAGACCTCGCGCTTCATCCGCGAGTTGGAGAAGATGCGCGAGCTTGAGCGCACGCTGCGCAATCTCGGCTTGGTCATGGAAGTCATCGTGGTGCCCGAGCAGGGCGCGCTCACCGGCCTTACCATCGAAGAGATCGAGACCCGCGCGCAGGGGCCTGTTCTTCATCGTGCAGCTCAACCGCCGCAATGGCGACGCCATCACCGAGCCGGACCGATCGCTGCGCACCGAGCCTGGCGACGGGGTGGTGGTGGTGGGCGGAGCGGGCAAGCGATCAGCGCCCTGTTCGCAGCACCACCCGAGAAAGCGTGCGCGCCGGCCGCATCACCTATTGAGACGCGCCGTTAGGCCAACAGCCAAGTGACGTGGTGACGGCTCTGACCATCGGCGACTGCCTTTTTGGGGTTGCGCGGGCGGCGCGATACGTGCTCGATTCTCATGCTTGGTCACCTAGCCGAGACGGGATATTTGCTGGCGCATGCCACCTGAGGGCCTCGCAACACGGCAAAGGAGTGCGCGGTTCGTCGCCGCAACCGCGGCGGGAGCAGTGCTGCTCGGCGCCGTCGCGGTCACCTCCTCAAGCGCCGGCGTGCTCGACCCGCTCAATCCCTTCGCCAGCAGCACCGGCCCGACCACCCCCGAAGAGAGGGCGCGGCGGGACGAGGCGCGCACCGAGCTCCATGACCGGCTGAGCCCAGGCTACGAAATGACCGCGCCCTTCGTGAGCGACGCTGCGGAGGCGGCGCTGCAACAGGGCATCGCCCAATATCGCCAGATCGTCGCGGCCGGCGGCTGGCCGGCGGTAGCGGCCGGCGTGACGCTCAGGCCGGGAGACTTAGACTTGGAGATCGTCTCGATCGGGCGTCAGCTCGCCCTCACCGGCGATCTCCCTTCAGGCGGCAGGGCGAGCGGGGTGTTCGACGGCGAGTTCCAAGAGGGGCTGGCTCGCTTCCAGATCCGCAACGGTCTGCGGGTCAGCGGCTTCGTCGATTTGCGCACGCTCGCAGCGCTCAATGTCTCGGCCACGGAGCGGTTGCAGCAGCTCGAGACCAATCTCGCCCGCGTGAAATCGCTGCTCAAGATCAAGAAGGCGCCGCGCTACGTGCTGGTCAACGTGCCGGCCTTCACCCTGCAAGCGGTCGATCACGGCAACCTCGCATTGACCAGCAATGTGGTCGTTGGCAAGCCGACGCGCGCCACGCCGGCAGTGTCGGCGCAGATCGTGGAGGTCAACTTCTACCCGACCTGGACGGTGCCGGAGAGCATTGCCCAAGCCGACCTCATTCCGAAGCTGCGCAAGGACCCCGGCTACTTCACCGACGAGCATTTCAGCGTGGTGGCGAAGGGCGGCTCGCTGAACCCGGCGAGCATCGATTGGAATGCGCCGGAAGTCGTCAACTATCGATTCGTGCAGGATCCAGGCAGCTTCAATGCGCTCGGCATAGTGCGCATCAACATGCCGAACAAGAACAGCGTCTACATGCACGACACGCCGCTCAAGCAGCTGTTTAGCCAATCGGCGCGGGCGTTCAGCTCAGGCTGCGTCCGCGTGCAGCAGGTTCTCGATCTCGTGGCTTGGCTGCTTGCCCCGAATGGCTGGACCGCGGAAAAGGTGCAGGCTGCGGCCGAGGGCGGAAAAAGCATCAACGTGTCGCTGGGAAAATCGGTGCCGGTGCACTTCGTCTATCTCACGGCGTTCGTGGCGGAGAACGGCATGGTGCAATTCAGGCCTGACATCTATGGCCGCGACGCGCCGGGCGCCGACGATACCGAAGGCCAGAGCGCCGTCGTCGCCCAGGAGCGCAGCGCCGTCACGCCGTAGTTTCGCTCAAGCCTCGATCCCCGCCGCGTTCCCCCGGGTAACCCTCGGGCCAAAGCTGACAATTCAGCGCAGGCGACCCCCCGCCACGCGCGACATCAGAACGCAACGACGACGGGCCGATGTGGGATTAGACAGGAGGGGTAAGCAGAAAAGGAACCCCTACGGTTGCAGCCACCACAGGGCATAGGCATTCGTGCGGAGGCGCGAAGATTGGGACTGACCAGGCTCCGCGTCATCGAGATCGCTGCCGCGGTTCTGCTGACGCTCGGCGCCTTACTGTTCGTCGGGCTCGCCATTTGGGCAACCGATGAATACGAAATGCGCGAGGGCGTGGCCGCGGTTGGCACTGCTCCCAACTGAGATCCCCCTCGCTTGTGAGACGCTTGCCTAGGGCGGCGGGTCTCCCCCATCGGGATGGTCTCTCGGGGTCAGGCGGCCTGCAAAAGTCTCGGGGAATGTCCGCCGCAGCCAAGCCGTGCCGGCGCCGACGGCGTCGCTATATTGGCGGCGGATGTCTTCCGTCAGAGCGATGGTCTTGGCGTGCCACCACGCTTCGTCAGGCACTCTCTCCATCAGCACCTGGAGGACGAGCCAATGCATGAGCGCCACATCGAGCGCCATGAACACGCCGGCAAAGACTACGTCGCTCAGGAAGTGCCCGCCTTCGCCCATGCGGATGAGGCCGGCGAGGCTGCCCGCCGCCACGCCCGCGACCATCACCAGGCCGCGCCTCCTCCGCGCGAGCAGGGCAAAAGCGAAGCCGAGGGCAAAGGTCGCCGACGCTTCGCCGCTGACGAAGGAGCAGTTCTGCTGGCAACTGCCGGAGCGCTCGAGCGCCGGCGTGAAGCGGTCGGAGCCTCCGAATTCGGTCACATAGAGCGGCCGCGGGCGCCCCCAGTTGTCCTTCAGCATCGTGTTGGCGATCAGTCCCGGCCCGGTAACGAGCACGAGCGCAAGAAAGGTCCATTGCGGCAGGCCGAGACCGAGCAGATGGCGCTTCCTGGAGAGCACCATGACGATGCCAACGACCGCAGCCATGGCGGTGCCCCAGGTCAGAAACCTGAAGCCGAGGCGAAGGATGGTGGCAAGCGGCGATTGCGTGAAGAGAAAGTGGCGTGGTTCGACATAGAACAGGCGGGCCACGGAAAGGTCGAGCTCGGGCCAGCCGACGAAGATCACCGCGGCGGCGACGCCGACAAACGCCGCTATCGCTGCCAGCCTGAATTCGGTCACGCCGTCAGCGTCGCTGGGCGGCGGGTTCTGCTCAATTGGCATGATCGCCCTCGTAGCCCTTCAGCAGAAAGAATCGGCCTTCGCGCACCGGCAGCGCATCAGTGGGAAATTCCTGCTTGGCGATGAGCTCATGTGAGTTGAAACGCTTCGGCACCGAGGTTGGGGTTCGGATCAGCGTAGCGTAAAGCGTCGGCTCCGGCACGGCTTTGGTGAAAGGTCTGGTCATCTCGAAATGATTGCGCGGGGCTTCGGCGTGAAACCAGACGGTGATGGGGAGCGTTCGTGTCGCGCAGGTAATAGAGCAGCTCGCCGGTCACTTCCCGATTGTCGGTCAAGATCGACTTTGCCCCTTGCGCCTCGGCGAGCCGTTGCGTTGCCGCGGCGAGATCGCGCCAGCCGAGCACGCGGGCATAAGGGTTCCACTCAGGCCCGGTCAGCGCAGTGAGCCTCGGCGCGAACAGCGGCGACAAGATGATGACGAGCGCCGCGCCGAGATGGAGCCAAAGCGAAATGCGGAACAGCCTAGGCCGGTGCCGCAACAACTCGGCGGTGACCAGGATGGTGGCGGCCGGGTAAGCGGCGGCCGCCCAATTGGCGAGCGCGCGTGAGAGGAGCGCTTGGGCGATGAGCAGAAAAATCACCGGAACCGAGAAGGCGAGCAATCGACATTCTGGCTGCTCGCAGCCGCGGCGCGCCGCGCGCCAAGTGATAGCGATCAATGCCGCGAACAGGATTGGGCCGAACACGGCGAATTGGGAGCCCAAGAACTCCAGGCCGTCGCCGAGATGGAAGGGGAATCCTTTCCAGCCCGCATTCTCCGCCGTGTGGGAGAAGGTGGCGAAACCGTGGCTCGCGTTCCACAACAGATTGGGCGCAATGAAGGTCAGGGCGATGGCGAGCGCGACAGCGCCGCGGCCTCCGCGCAACGCCTCGCGCGCGCGCGCGTCGCGCCAGGCGTCGATCGCGACGCAAAGCAGGAAATAGATTGCGGCATATTTGGCAAGCAGGCCGAGTCCGAGGCTTGTGCCGATCAGGACCGCAAAGCGCATGTCGCGGGTTTCGATGAGCCTGATCCAGCCATAGAGGGCCAAGGTCCAGAACAGGATCAGAGGTACGTCGGTCGAGATCAGCAGCGAGGAGAAGGACGCCGCCGGCAAGGTGGCGAACACCACCGCCGACCAGAAGCCGATGCGATCGCCGTATAGCGAGCGAGCGGCGAGAAACACCAAGATCGAGGTGACGGTATAGAGAATGGGCGAGGGCGCCCGCACGCACCATTCGCCGTCGCCGCAAACCCCGGTTGCCAGACGGATGATCCAGGCGATCAGCGGAGGCTTGGAGAAATAGCCAAAGGCAAGATCGCGCGACCACGTCCAATATTGGGCCTCGTCGAAGAACAGGTCGGTCTTGGCGTAAAACAGCACCAACAGGCGAATGACCAGGAGGGCTCCGAGGATCAGGAGCAGCCAGGCCCAATAGTCCTCGCCGCGCCAAACGGCCTCGCGCCAGTGACGCAGAAAGGTGGGGCGAGCGGCTTTGAGGGCTGGCAAGGCGGTCACGGAGGATGGTTGGAGGCAGGGGTCCCCTGTACAATGTTGTGCAGGGAAATGAAAGCTTGCTACTGGTCGGCGCTGGAGGCTGCCTCTCCCGCGAAAAGCCGGATTCCCTGGGGATTTGCTCATGCGTATCGCCGTCGTCATTCCTGCCTATAATGAAGCCGGCAATATCGGGCGGCTCATTGAAGAGACCATAGCCGCAGTGCCTGAGGAGGTCTTGCAGGAGGTCATCGTCGTCGACGACGCAAGCGATGACGGGACCGATGTCGAGATCAAGGCGATGCTGAGCAGTCACAAGCAATTGCGCTATCTGCGCCACGGCAGGCGCGCAGGTCAGAGCGCTGCGCTGCGGAGCGGCGTGATCGCCGCCACCGCTCCAGTGATCGCCACCATGGACGGCGATGGGCAGAATGATCCCGCCGATATTGTCAGGCTCCTGCCGCTGCTCGCCCGCGACGGGCGCGAACCGGCATTGGTCGGGGGCCTGCGCGAGGGGCGCAAGGCCAAAGGCTCGCGCAAGACCGCATCGCGCTTCGCCAATTGGATCCGCGACAAGGTGCTTGACGACGGCTGCCCGGACACGGGCTGCGGGCTCAAGGTCTATCGCCGCGACGACTATCTGGCGTTGCCCTATTTCACCAGCATGCACCGCTATTTGCCGGCCTTGTTCCTTACCTATGGTCACGAAATCGCCTATGAGCCGGTCAACGATCGGCCGCGGCTTAAAGGCGCATCGAAATACACCAATCTCGGACGGGCCCTGATTGGGCTATATGACCTCGTCGGCGTGAGCTGGCTGCGCAAGCGGACCTCGCTCCCGCCGATTGCCGAGGATCTTTCGGGAGCAACGGCGGCCGGCGAAAAGGTTCGTCCGGCCCAAGTCAAAGTGGGGGCGTCGTCGAAATGAGTTCTCGCGTATCTGGAAAGCTGGTGGGCCTCGACGCCGACGAGCGAGCTCGTCTGGGTCGCTATCGGCTTCATCGCCCAGTTCATGTTCTCGATGCGCTTCATCGTGCAGTGGATCGCGACCGAGAAGGCGCGGGCGAGTATCATCCCCGAGACCTTCTGGTATTTCAGCTTTGCCGGCGGCGCGATGCTGCTCGCCTACGCCATCTACCGCATGGACCCGGTGTTCATCGTCGGCCAAGCCGCCGGCCTCGTGATCTACGCCCGCAACATCTATTTCATCTGGCTTGGCAAGCGGGATCCGAGCCCGGCGAATGTCGCCTGAAGCAGATGCCTCTCGGACAATGAGTTTTCGCCTGCGAGATCTCAGCCTCTTCGAGCAGGTGGTGCTCGCGGTCTCCCTGATCCTGTTCGGAGTCTATGTGCTCGATCCCTTCTTCCTCGAGCGCTCGAAGGCGCTGGCGCCAGAGGCGCGGCGTTTCCTGCAAACCATCACCGACATTGGCCGCTCGAACTGGATGCTGATTCCGGCCGGCTCGGCGGTGGCGCTCGCGCTCGTGCTCCGCCGCACGCATCAAGGCTTCCGCAATGCCGCGGGCTACGGGCTGATCGCGAGCACTATCGGCTTTGTGTTCG
Organism: uncultured Alphaproteobacteria bacterium; assembly: GCA_963757555.1. Lineage (GTDB taxonomy): Bacteria > Pseudomonadota > Alphaproteobacteria > Rhizobiales > Methyloligellaceae > Methyloceanibacter. The sequence goes on along the minus strand of CAVWRU010000019.1, from coordinate 49,400 downwards.
TGAGCGTGGGCGGCGCGGGCCTCATCGCTAATCTCAGCAAATATATTATCGGCCGGGCGCGCCCGAAGCTGTTCGACACGCTCGGACCCTTCGACTTCCAGCTGTTCTCTTTCACCCCCGACCACGCCTCCTTCCCTTCGGGCCACGCCACCAACATCTTCGCGCTCGCGACCGTGCTCGCCATGCTGTGGCCGCGCGGAAGGGTCATGCTCTATACGGTTGCCGCCTGGATCGCGGCGAGCCGAAGTCTTGATCGGCCAGCACTATTTCACCGACGCCGTTGGGGGTGCGATCCTCGGCACGGTCTTTCCCTATTTTGTGCGCGAGCGCTTTGCCGCGCGCCGCTGGCTGTTCGAGCCGGCCCCCCAAGGCGGCTATCGCTTGCGCGGGGAGCGGACGCGAAATTGGCTCGGTTGGCCAGGGACTTCGACCTCGGGTGCGGCGTCCGGAAAGAAGCGGCTTTTCGGCAACAGAAGGCCAGATTCGCTAGGGATAGAGAGTGAGTGAGCTTGGCACCCCAGGACCGACCATGTAATCAAATCTGAGTGCCATGCGTGCGCGTCTCGTTGGGCGAGACGTGCGCGTGCGCGGTGCCATGACGGAGGCCGGCAAAGCGCTCGATTGGGGGCTTGGACTGATGGTTCGCTTGGGGGTCGCCAAGCTTGCGGCTCGAAGTGTCGCCCAGGTAACTGCGGGGATAATTCTCGCGGTCGCCTTCGCCGCTTCGCCGGCCTTGGCCGAGTTCCAGGTCGGCGTCTATGGCGGCTGGAACGGCAGCTTCGATAGCGACATTCATCTTGTCCAGCCCGGCGGCACCAACATGAACCTCAAGGATGTGCCCTGGGATGGGGACTCCTTAGGGGCGCCTCCTTACTGGGGCTTGAGGGGAACCTACTGGTTCAACAACGCCCCCAATTGGGGCTTCATGGTCGACTACAACCACGCCAAGGTCATCGCCGACCAGGGCGCGGTGGTCAGCGTCTCAGGCGCCCGCGACGGCATCCCGGTCGGTCCCAAGGATCGCGTCGGCAACACTTTCGAGACCATGGAATTCACCGATGGTCTCAACGAGCTGTTCTTCGGTGGCCAATATCGCTGGATCTATGAGCGGTGGACGCCCTATGTCGGCTTCGGCGTTGGCCCCGCCTTCCCGCATGTCGAGGTTCGCCGGGCGCCAGCACCGCCCAACCCGCGCACCTTCGACTATCAGTTTGACGGCGTGACGGTGGAAGGGCTGGTCGGCCTCGAATACCATTTCGGCCCCCGCTTTTCGGTGTTCGGCGACTACAAGCTCAGCTACGCCACCAACGATGCCGATCTCGTCGGCGGCGGCTCGCTCGAGACCGACGTCTGGACCAACCACGTCACCTTCGGCGTTTCCTACCATTTCGGTGGCGCCCCCACGGTGGCGGCGCCTTACTAACCCCGCCGAAATCGGGATTGAGCGGTTCACAATCGAGCGGCCAACGCCTATATGAGCTATCTGCCGGTGCCGCCCGGGAAATTTCACGCCGGCGCCCTTCACATCTCCTCTGAACCTGCTATAGGTTCCCGCCCTTGTCGGGCGGACTTGAGGTCCGAGCGCGGGTCGTTTTCCGCGCGATTTTGCGAATGGTGAATTGACGCGGGGTGGAGCAGCCCGGTAGCTCGTCAGGCTCATAACCTGAAGGTCAGAGGTTCAAATCCTCTCCCCGCAACCATCAAGCCATTGAAGACAGACGCCTATTCCTTAGGGGGCCCGCCGCGTCAGAGGGCTAGCGATCTGATTTCGCTTCGTATTGCGTCCACGATTTTTTGAGCGGTAGGCGAACACGCGCTTCTGTTTGGGGCGGACGTGTTGAGCAGGCCTGCGAATTGCTCAATCCAGTAAGCTTCAAACATTTCGAGTTCCAGCGGTGGCGCCCGCCCCTCGGTACGCGCCTCGCCTACGGCGCCGGACGTAGCGGCGAAATGTGGATCACCGGCAAGGCGAGTGCTACGGCAGCGGCGAAGCTCTCCGCGCTTGGCTGGAAAGTGGTGGCGAACGCCGGCGCGAAGCTGGGGCAGTGAGCTGCCCTGTGCCCTCTGCCTTGCGCAGCGGAGGCACCTAATTTACTCAACCCGAGTCCAAGTCTGACTTCTGCCGAAGATCGACAATCCAATAAAACCGCGCACCGTAAGCCTCTTGCCGTCGGGGCTGAGGATCATTTTTGCGTTGTAGATTTTCCCTGTTTCCGGATCGAGTATCGTCCCTCCGTTGTAGTCCATTCCAGACTGTTTCATCCCCTCAATGAAAAGCAGTCCGAGGAAAGGTTGGTTATGCTTGTTGCCTGGACAATTCTCGCAAATTGGGTTTGGGTTGTCCCCCGGATCTAGGAACAGCTGCGAGAGACGCCCAACAAAGGCGTCCCCTTCCCGAGTTATGGTAACAAGAGCCCCCACCTTTCCAGATTCATCAACTTGCCTCCAGACGCCGGCGGCGGTAGGGGAGATTGGGTCCGCCTGGATCGCTGTTAATGGGATTAGCGTGACTTGGATAATGAGGTGCCGTGGCCACCGTTGCCCTGACAATTCCAAGCCTTCGCCTCATGATGAACAACCCCGCAAATCGACTTACCAATTGCAGCACGCGCCTTTTGGAGAGTTTCCGTAGCAGATTGCTACGGTCTTTCTCCATTCGGCAAAAAACCTTCAATTTGAGGCTTCCTCGCGGCGCGCGAATGAAATCCTCGCATCCTTACATCGACATCTGCAAAGCGAAGCGGCTTATCGTGACGGCCGATGACTTCGGACTCTCTGTCCCAGTTAACGAGGCCATCGAATGCGCCCATTGCAATGGCGTTCTCTCCGCCGCGAGCCTGATGGTCAGTGCTCCCGCAGCGGACGATGCGGTAGAGCGTGCACGCAAACTCCCATCGCTCGGCGTTGGACTGCATCTGACCCTGCTCGATGGGCGTCCGGTGTTACCGCCCGACCAGATACCCGGTCTAGTCGGCCCTGACGGTCGGTTCTTGAGTGATCCCTTTCGCTTTGGCTTGGCGCTCTCCATCTCGCCTGATTTGCGTCGCCAAGCCGACGCTCGAAATCAACGCGCAGTTTGAACGCTTTCACAGAATGGGGCTAAGACTGGATCACATCAATGCTCATCGGCACTTCCATCTTCACCCGGTGGTATTGCAATCGGTGATCCGTATTGCGCCTCGCTTCGGCCGAGCGCCGGTGCGTACGCCACTCGAACCCTTCATCCCCTCTTTCAGAGCCAGTCGGAGCCGCTTCGCTTTGGCGCTTTTTCAGCTCATTTTTCTATTTTGCACACACGCGGCGGATGCATCGCCGCCTGCGCGAAGCGGGAATACCCTCGAACGACCATTTATTCGGTTTAAATGACAGCGGCGCACTGACGGAGCGGCTTCTTCTCGGCTTTCTCGATAATTTGCCTGATGGCGTAACTGAAATCTATTGCCATCCGGCAACGCGAAGATGGGAGGGCAAAGACAATCTTCCTTCGTCCTATCGGCCCGAAGACGAGCTCGCGGCACTTCTCAGTCCGGTCGTAAAAAAGGCGATCGAAAAGCACGGTTTGCAGTCTTGGCCGTATGGGGCCTTCCGCGACAGCGTTCATAAAGCGGCGTCAGAGAGAGCGACGAAGCAATCCCTCTGACAGAGTCGATGCGAATTGGTAGCGCATACGATGAGCGTCACCGAGCAGGGCTAGGGCGGTCTTAGTTATGCTCGACGCGTTCAGTCCTGCGAGCTCGTACATCTGGTGCGGAACACCATGGTCGATAAACGCGTCAGGCAGGACCATGGTCCGAACCTTGAGGCCCGTTTCGAGAAGTCCGACTTCGGCTAAAAATTGGAGAACATGGCTCCCAAACCCCCCAACAGCTCCCTCCTCGATAGTGAGCAGCACCTCGTGCTCGCGCGCGAGATCCCGGATGAGCTGGCGGTCCAGCGGTTTGATATATCGCGCATCGGCGACCGTCGCTAAAACTCCGAAGCTTGCGAGCTGCTCCGCCGCCTTTAAGGCTTCCGCCAAGCGCGTGCCGAGCGAGAGGATAGCGACTGAGGTGCCCTCGCGAAGAATACGCCCCCGTCCGAGTGGCAGAACGGAGCCCTCAGCCGGAAGCTGGGCGCCCGTCCCTTCGCCCCGTGGATAGCGCACGGCAGACGGCCGGTCTTCGATCGCGACCTGGGTCGCGACCATGTGCCTCAGCTCCGACTCGTCGGCGGCAGCCATGATCACGAAATCAGGTAGGCAGCCGAGATAGGCAAGATCAAACGACCCGGCATGAGTGGGTCCGTCAGCACCGACGAGACCTGCACGGTCGAGTGCAAACCGCACCGGTAACTTCTGTATCGCCACATCGTGCACGACTTGGTCATAGGCGCGCTGTAAGAAGGTGGAGTAAATCGTGGCGAACGGCTTCATTCCCTCACAGGCGAGGCCTGCCGCGAAAGTCACCGCATGTTGCTCGGCGATTCCGACATCGAAGCACCGCTCAGGAAACTCCTTGGCGAAGCGGTCGAGCCCAGTGCCGTCCGGCATTGCGGCGGTAATAGCAACGATCTTTTCGTCTTTGCGCGCCTCGACAATCAGGCTGTCGGCGAACACCCGTGTGTATGTCGGTGCTTTGCTGTCTAATTTGACCTGGGCACCGGTCAGCACATTGAACTTGGTCACGCCATGATATTTGTCCGCCGAAGATTCGGCAGGTGCGTAACCGTTGCCCTTTTTGGTGACGACATGGACAAGGATCGGCCCTTGGGCGGCGTCGCGTACATTCTTCAGCACCGGCAACAGCTGATGCAAATCGTGTCCGTCGATCGGACCAACGTAGTAGAAACCGAGCTCCTCGAACCACACTCCTCCCTGCCAGAGGTGGCGCGTATATTCTTCGAAGCGGGCTAGCCGACGCTCCCAGCTGTTTGGCAAACACTTAGCGATACGCTTGGCCCAGTTGCGCCAAAGGAGATACGAGCGGCTTGAGGTGATGCGGGCAAGATAGGCCGACATGGCGCCGGTCGGTGGGGCGATGGACATGTTGTTGTCGTTCAGCACGACGATCAGGCGTGCATCGAGTGCGCCAGCATTGTTGAGCGCCTCATAGGCCATGCCCGCGCTCATGGCACCGTCACCAATCACGCAAATGACGTGGTTGCTCCCTCCTTGAAAGTCTCGCGCCATGGCCATGCCGAGACCAGCCGAGATCGAGGTTGAAGAGTGGGCCGCGCCAAACGCGTCGTATTCGCTCTCGAGGCGCCTGGTAAAACCCGACAGGCCGCCAGGCTGGCGCAGCGTGCGGATCTGCCCTCTCCGTCCCGTCAGGATCTTGTGAGGATAGGCCTGGTGGCTAACATCCCAAATCAGCCTGTCGTGGGGCGTGTCGAATACGTAATGCAAAGCTACGGTGAGCTCGATGACGCCCAGACCGGCCCCCAGGTGTCCTCCAGTGATTGACACCGCGTCGATTGTCTCTTGTCTGAGTTCGGCAACGACCTGGGGCAGCTCGGCTTCATTAATTTTGCGCAAATCCTCAGGCGTCTGTACCCGATCAAGGAGTGGTGTCTTCGATGCCTGCGGATCAATGTTCATTGAGTGCCCCCCAACTTTGATGTAACTCGCCGATCATTGCGGCCGACCATTTACAGTCAGCTTCCTGCCAAGAGCTTGTCACCCTGTTTGTTCAACGACGCGACCAGCGCATCAGGGCCCCCAGACTTCAGGATTGATCCGAATTCGGCCCGCCGGCTGGCCAGTTCGCTAATGGTGCCGTTGAGGTAGACGTCAATGACTCTCCAGTCGGTACCGGTGTTTCGCACCAGGTAGTTGAGCGCGACGATCTTCCCGTTAGATTGCACGATGCGAGTCTTGACCAGCTTGTCGCCATTGGGCCGGGCGACAGTCTGTATGACTTCAAGTGTCTCGCCGGAGAAGCCGTCAAAACGGCTGGCATAAGTGGCGGTGGTCATCCTGGTGAAAGCATTGACGATGTTTTGCCTCTGCGGCGCGGAGAGGGCGTCCCAGCTTTGCCCCACGGCGATCCTCGACATTAGCGGCAGGTCGTAGGTTTTAGCCAGAACTGGAGCAAGCTTGCCGTAGCGCCCCTTGAGCCCGAGTTGCTTGGCCTGCTTCATCGTCTGGAGCAGCGCGTCATAGAGAGCGCTGACGCGTGCCGCAGCCGGATCTATCCCTTCGCTGTGCAGTGTGCCAGAAAGGACAAGCGACAATGCGAAGCCGAGACAAAGACCAATGCCACGCCTGGAGCGGAACGATTGCGCTCTAGTTGTTAGGGCTCTGGAATGTGTTGGCCACAAGCTCCTGCTCCTTGGTGTTCGGAACTGTTACCTGCCAACTTGAGGCGACGATCTGATCGGGCCCAGTCGCTCCGTTGGAATTTTCCCGGCGACCATTCGTCCAGCCGCTGGTTTGAATAGCCTCATCCAGTTCCGCCTGCCGCTTCTGATTCACAACGCTGCGCAGCATCGAATAGAAATCGATTGAGCTGTCCTCGAGTTCGGCCATCTGGTCCGCCTGGTCCAATTTGGTGAACGGGCTCGCGACCGAACCCGCCACCGAGAGGTTGTTGGCGGCGGTGGCGATGTGGGTCGGCAGCAGGCTACCCGTCGGGCGTTGCGGTGGCTAAGGCGGGGATTGCCGTAGCGAACGCGGGGATTGCGGCAGCCAACTCGACCGTCGTCCCGAGCAGGTCGCGGACATTGGTCGGCCCGATCACGGGTAGGACGAGATAGGGGCTGTTGCGCATACCCCAAACGTAAAGAGTTTGCCCGAAATCGCCGGATTGTTGCTGCAGTTTTTGCTTTGTCGCAACGTCGAACAGACCGCCAACGCCGACGGTGGAATTGATGGCAAAGCGACCAACGGTCGTCGCCGCCGCTTCCAGCCGCAGCTGCAACACGTCGTTGGCAAAGACAAACGGCTCGTCCAGGTTCGATACGAAATTATCAATCGAGTTGCGAACCGGCTCAGGCACGACGTTGTGATAGGTTTTGGCGGCAGGATAAATCACCGAATGGTTGAAACGCATGTTCCGCTCAAACGTTGAGCGATTCATTTTCTCGAAAGGATCGGAAACCTCTGCTTCATCGCCCGGAAGACTTGCGACGTCGGTGGGGGCGGAAATCGATGCCTCGCTCTTCGGTTTGTCGGACGTGTCCCGCGAACCGACGAACGCGGCCGAGGGCAATGAAGGACCGCTGGCCGCGCAAGCGGAAAGCATCGCCGCAAGCGCAATGGCCACTGCCCGTTCGACAATGGAAAGCAAAACCCTCATCATCCCACCCCATTCCGGGGCTTATGGTTCTGGTTTATCCCCTACTTTAGATGCAGTACAGAATTCGAAACGAAACGTACGGCCCCCTAATCAGAAGTGTACTTTGAAAATGGGCGCCTGGCTCTGGCTAATTTTTACGCTTGCCGCCATTGCAGCCAGCGGTTACGCCCTTTTTGGGGCAGCCCTCTTGCGACAATTTGCTCAAAATATGCCCGTCGAGGTCTCGCCGAGACCCAGCCTCACGCTTCTCAAGCCGCTTTGCGGCGCGGAGCCCGAGCTTAAGACGAATCTCATTTCCTTTTGCAATCAAGACTATCCAGGCTCCCTTCAGCTGGTTTTAGGGGTCCAGGATCCCGCAGATCCCGCCCGCGCAGTCGCTAAACGCCTCAAGGAGCTCTTTCCCGATCGCGACATCGAGCTTGTGATCGACGCCGAGCAGCATGGCGCCAATCGAAAGATCTCAAATCTTATCCACATGTTGGCGCGGGCCCGGCACGAGATCGTCGTGTTGTCGGATAGCGATATTCGCGTTGAGCCCCAATACCTTCAAAGCGTGATCTCGACGCTGCTTGCGCGAAATGTGGGGCTTGTGACCTGCCTCTATTGCGGATTTTCACTCGGCGGCCTTTGGGCCCGGCTCTCCGCGGCAGGCATCAACGAGCATTTTCTGCCGGGTGCCCTCGTAGGGCTGAAGCTTGGCCTTGCCCAGCCGTGCACGGGCGCAACCATCGCGATACGCGCGGAGACGCTCCGGCGTATCGGAGGCTTTGAGGTCTTCGCCGATCAGCTCGCCGATGATTACGCGATCGGAGAGGCCGTTCAGAGCGCTCGGATTGAAAGTGGTGGTCGCGCCCATTCTTGTCGGTCATGCTTGTGCGGAAGCGAGTTTCGGCGAGCTCCTGCGTCACGAGCTTCGCTGGGCACGCACCTTACGTCTTCTCGCGCCATGGGGTTATGCCGGCCTGGTGCTGACCCACGCGCTCCCCCTCGCATTAATTGCCGCAGCGCTTGGCGGATTCGGTGCGGCCGGTTGGGCCACAATTGCGCTCGCGCTTGCCTGCCGACTTTCTATTCCGATACAACTACGGACACTCTCTTTTGGAGGAGGTGCTTCGCCTTGGCTTTCTCCGATACGGGACTTAATGAGCTTTGCGGTTTTCCTGGCAAGCTTTGTGCCGGGTCCGCTCAGCTGGCGAGGCAGTCGCTACGTGCTTCGCTCTGACGGCACGCTGGGGCAAACCTGAGGGACGGACCGAATGCGTACGCTCTTTCTGCAAGCTCCGTCTTACGACGGCTTCGATGGTGGCGCCGGCGCGCGCTACCAGATGCGTCGTGAGGTGCGTTCCTTCTGGTATCCGACCTGGCTCGCCCAGCCGGCCGCTCTCGTTCCCGACTCGAAGCTGGTCGACGCGCCTCCGCATCGCTTGAGCTTCGCCGACATCGCTCCTTACGCGCGGCAATATGAGCTGCTCGTGATTCATACCTCTTCGCCCTCGTTCGTGAGCGACGTGAAAACCGCCGAGGCAATGAGGGAGCTCAATCCGGATCTTAAGATCGGCTTCATCGGCGCCAAGGTCGCCGTCGAGCCCAAGGAGAGCCTCGAAGCGTCGACGGCGATCGATTTCGTTGCCCGCAACGAGTTCGACTACACCATCAAGGAAGTCGCTGAAGGACGAGACTGGAGTAAGATCGTCGGTCTCTCATACCGCAACGCCGACGGCATCATCGTGCACAATGGGGATCGCACCGATCCTCGAGGACATGGACCAGCTACCCTTCGTGACGCCGGTCTATAAGCGAGACCTTGTCATCGAGAACTATTTCGGCGGCTATCTCAAGCACCCCTACATCTCGTTCTATACCGGCCGCGGCTGCAAATCGCGCTGCACCTTCTGCCTTTGGCCGCAGACGGTCGGCGGTCATCGTTACCGGGTGCGAAGTGTAGGCCACGTCATCGACGAGCTCGCCTGGGCAAGGTCGGCCTTCCCGCAGGTGAAGGAATTCTTCTTCGACGACGACACGCTGACCGATAACCTGCCGCGCGTCGAGGCGCTGGCCAAGGAAATTGGTAAGCTCGGACTCACCTGGTCCTGCAACGCCAAGGCCAACGTCCCGCGCCAGACGCTGAAGGTGATGAAGGACAATGGCCTGCGTCTGCTGCTTGTCGGCTACGAGTCCGGCAATCAGCAGATCCTGCACAACATCAAGAAGGGCATGCGGGTCGACGTCGCCCGCCGCTTCACCAAGGATTGCCATGAGCTTGGCATCGTCATTCACGGCACGTTTATCCTCGGACTGCCCGGCGAGACCCAGGAGACCATCGAGGAGACCATCCGCTTCGCCAAGGAGGTCAACCCGCACACGATCCAGGTGTCGCTCGCTGCACCCTATCCAGGCACCTTCCTGCACAACCAGGCGCGCGAGAACAATTGGCTGCATCACGAGGATGAGGAACTGCTGACCGAGCTTGGCACGCAGATCGCGCCCCTATCGTACCCGCATCTCAGCCATACCGAGATTTTCGACGGCGTCGAGGCGTTTTACAGACGGTTCTACTTCTGCGCGCCGAAAATCGCCGCCATCGTCGGCGAGATGGTGCGGAGCCCTGAGATGATGAAGCGACGCTTGAGGGAAGGGGTCGAATTTTTCCGCTTTCTGCGCGAGCGGCGTGAGCTAGCCGCCTGAGCGCTTCCTTTTGACTCGCTTCGCCTTTTTCCTGGTTGCTGGTGTGGCAGCAACGGGCTCGGCTCGCGGTTCTCGGCTTGGTCCCGTGGCCTGCCGCGGTGGCCCCATCAGAATGGGCTGGAACAGCACTGCCGCGGCGAGCGTGGTGACCAACGACAGGCTCAACAGCTTGCCCATGCTCGACGTGCCGGGGTGGTGGGAGAGCCAAAGACTCCCAAATGCAGTGGCCGTCGTCATGGCGCTGAACAGGACGGCGCGCGTAAGCGAGGAAGCGAGCAGGCTCGTCTCGCCTTCCCGCCAGGCGAGCACGTAATAGATCTTGAAGGCGACACCGACGCCGAGCAACAACGGCAGCGCGATAATGTTGGCAAAGTTGAGCGGCAGCCCGAACAGCACCGTGAGCTCGAGCGTAACCACGCCTGCAAGCAAGAGCGGTACGAGCGTGACCAATACGTCACCCACGCGACGCAAGGCCAAAAAAAGAATGACCGTGATGGATATGAGTGCGAGCGTGGCCGCCTGGAAAAACGCATGCACGATCGTATCCGCTGATTCCTGGATGAGGATTGGCGTTCCGGTCGCTTCCGGGGCAACGGCCAACACTGCCGCCGCGAAGCGCCGCATCGCCGCATTGTCATTTTGATTGCCCTTAGGCCGCACCTCGATGCGAGCGCGGCCATCCGATGCGATCCAGTCGCGCCGCAGGTCCTCGGGGAGGGCGCCGAGCATGATGTGCTCCGGGTGAAGGCTCGCGCGGATCTCGTCGAGCTGGAGCTTGAGTCCGCCGAGGAGCGTGTTCGCGACAGCGGTCCGGCGTGCGGGATCGGCGTCGGCTAAGGCCTTCAACGAGCTTGCCATCTTGCGGCTTGCCGAACTCCGTGAGCTGGTTGGAGATGGCGCGGAAGGCATTGGCCGCCTCGTTGAGCGCGGACTGCGTCTCAGCGTCCGTCGGAGCCTGGTCGGCCTCCGACGCGTCAAGAGTGGGGCCAAGCAAGTCGGCGGCATCAGCGATGGTGGCGAGCTTCTCATCTTGTTTGTCGGGCACGAAGCTCTTGAGCGTGAGCGTGCTCGACACTTCCGGCAGCCTGTCGAGGCGTTGCGCCAGCGCGTCCGCGTCGTCGAGCGACGGTGCTAGCACATCTATTGCGGTCGGTGTCGTCGCGGGATCTTGCATCAGCTCAAGCAAGGTGGCGACCGATTCCACTCTAGCGCTACGCAGGTTGAGGGGATTGAAGTCGAAGCTCAAATATCGAAACAACGGCAGCCCGGAGATGACGGCAATGGCTGCGAACATGAGGATCGGCACGCGGTGGCGAGCCATGAAGCGATCCATGGGCGCGAGTCCGCGATAGCCGATTCCCTCGGGCTCGGGCGGCGGGCGCAGCAGCATAAGCAGGGCAGGCAGCACAGTGATGCTGGTGAGAAAAGCGATCAGCATGCCACTACCGGCGATCAGCCCAAGCTCCGACACGCCGCGATAGGCAGTAGGGAGGAAGCTGTAGAAGCCTGCGGCTGTAGCGGCTGCGGCAAGCGTCAGCGGCTTTGCAATCGCGTGGGCGGCCGCATCGAGGGCCGGCTCAAGCTGATTGTTCAGGTGTCGCTCGCGCCGGTAACGCACTGCGACCTGGATCCCGAAGTCGACGCCTATGCCGACAAACAGAACCGCAAAGGCCATTGAAATCGGGTTGAGCGCCCCGACCAGCGCAAGCCCGAGTGCTGCCGTAACGGCAAAGCCCACAACTAGGCTGACGAGTACGGCAAATACGACCCGCATCGAGCGCAGAGCAAACCAAAGAATGAGCACGACGGCCAAGGCGGTGAGCAGAACGTTGAGCAGCGCACCCTCAGCAAGCGTGCGCGAACTCCTCATCGGCCATGGCGACAGGCCCGGTGAGCCGAACCCTGACGCCGTTGTCTGGTGCGAGCCCAAGGGTTGCGGCGGTGCTGCGGATCTTGTCGGAGGCTGCGGCGCCCGGTTGCAGTGCATCGAAATCCAGCCTTGGCTTCATACGAATGAAGCGGCGAAGCTCCGACTTGGCGGGGACCTTCCCCGTCATCAACTCGGTCCAGGAGAACGCAGCGGGGCGACCCTGCAGGAGCGCATCTATGGTGCTCGACAGGACCGTAAGGGCCTTGTGGAAGTTCTTGAGCTCGATCGAATCCGCCTCCACGCCCTTTGGGATCAAAGCGAGGGCTTCCGCGAGTCCGTGCAAGCTCGGATCGGCGGTGAGCGTGCCCAAAAACGGTTGGGCGCGGATGAGCTGTTCGGTAGTGCGCTGCATGTCGTCGGGCGGCAAAAACAGGAGCCCATTCTTCTTAAAGAACCCTCCGCCCTCTTCTTCCTGCACAGCTTCGAAGTTGTCGCGATCCTCGGCGAGCTTGGCGACCAAACGGCTCGAGGCATCCCTCGCCAATTCAGGGGTGGCGCCGTCGACCACCACGATAATATTATCGGCCAATTGCGGAAATGCCGCATCAAGCTGCAATTCACGCTGGCGCCATGGCAACTGCGCAGAGATGAGCTGACCAGTATCAGTGTGAATCGCGAAGTTTTTGTAGCTGTAGGTGCCGGCGCCGAGAGTTACCAACGAGGCTACGATAACCGTCAGAGCCGGATAGCGGCAGCAAGCTCTGACAATCCGAACGATTACGGTTTCAACCATATCCAGTCGACATCGTCATGAATTGCGCCGCGGCTGTATTCGACGTCGCGATTCGCATGGGCGGTTCACTGATCGGCTAACGCCTCGCGTTAGCCGACGGGCAGGTCCTTAGCGCGCTCCACGCGCTAAGGCACCTCGACTTTACGGCAAACGTCGTTGTCTTCATCGTGAGAGACGGGACCTTTTGCGGAATTTATGGCAGCGGTTGGCATCTCACGAGAAAAGGCCGTCCTGAAAATATCCCCGCCCTTGCACATGCTGTTGCTGCTTTACAACGATGCGACCAAACATTGCCTTGGCTGCGTTTGACTTTGTAGCCCACCTCCTAAAATGATCACGAGGGGCAAATTTCTCCTTGAACAGCGACCATGGGACTTTGGGCGACGCGTCTGGGCTGCACTCTTTCCGGTCTCTGTGTCGCTAGCATATCCGCCGCGGCAATGGGCCCTTCGTCTTCGCCGACCCCGCCAAGCTTCTTCACTCTTGGTCCGGGCGAGACCGTGGGAACCCACCGGTGGAAGCGAATCCAGCCTTTTTCGAGTTCCGCGCCGGCACTCTTTTCGGGATCGACGGCCCAAAGGGGAACAAGGAGGGAACCCCCGACGTCAACCTTGAGTTGTTGTATGGACCAATCGGCGGAGAATATCAGAATGGCTTCTTGAACCACTTCCTGCGGCCGCGCGTGCATCTTGGCGGTACGATCAACACCGAGGGCAATACCAGCGAACTCTACGCCGGCTTTACCTAGGATATCTTTCTCACACGGAGATTGTTTATCGAAGGGTCCTTCGATGGCGCGGTTCTAACCGCGACGACACCTATTTCGGGGTGCACCGCTAATTTCCGCGAATCGGGATCAGTTGGATTCATGCTCTCCGAGCGATGGGATGTGATGGCGACCGTGGATCACATGCCCAAACGCCAACCTTTGCGATGAAAACCGCGGGTTGACCAACGTCGGATTTCGCATCGGTCGTAGGTGGTAAGCGCCCGGCTCTTCGGCACGTTTCCTCAGCGAAGCTAGTCCGTTCGCCTCACACTTGCCCTAACGGGAATCAATCGGCGGCTCTCGAGTATCTGCCATGTGAGTAACGCCGGCACACCGATCACAAGGTCTCGGGCGCGCTTCAGAAGCGACAAGGCAAGAGCGATTTCCGGGCCGAATCCAAACCAAATGCCGAGCAAGACATAGACGCCTTCTTGAATACCAAAGGCACTCGGCACAGCAAAGGCTATACTGCGGACTGCATAGAGGAGGCTTTCGATCGCAATCACCGAGCCGATGCCAAGATTTACGCCCATCAGACGCAGCGCGATCCAGGCTTCGAGACTGCTCGCGACCCACATGGAGAAGTGGAGAAAACCCGCGCTCCAGAGCGCACTTCGGCGGCGATAGATCTCATGAATTACACGCTGGATAGGCGCCAACTGCGATGGCGACACCTTCGGCCCAGCGATGACGAACTCGCCGGAACATGCTCTCCATCACGGGTAAAGCCATGTCGCTGGACAAGAATGAAGACAATCGCCGCCAAAATCGCGAGAACAATGCCAAGAGCAGCCCAGGCGATCAGATGATCGTTCGGCCTTTGCGCCGAAAGAATGCCGAGACCCAGCGCGGTGTACCCCAATTGTGCGATCATCTCCAAGGTCAAGTCGACGATGGTCGAGGCAATGGCGACGGCACCGGGAAGACCGAGCAAAACCGCCGCCCGAGCCCCCATGACATATCCACCGACCTGCGACAGGGGCAGAATCTCCGAACCCGAATCCCGAACGAACCTGCCGAAGACGAAAGCTCTCAGTGGCGCAGACTGAGGTGCGAGCAAGTACCAGCACACGCCAAGCACCGTGGTCAGCGCGAGGTGAAAGACAACGATGATCAAAAATCCAGTCCAGCGAACCGTGAATAGGGCATGCCCCACTTCACTGAAGCCGAAATAAGCGACTAGCCCAGTGCCAACTGTCAGGCCGCCGATTGCGAATAGAAGTGTGAGCGCCTTCATTGCAGGGTCCCGGAGGTGCAATCGGTCAAACCGGTCTTGTGGCCGTCGACCATTGAATGCATAGGGTGGACTTTGATCCGGATGAAACGCGCCGAATAGATGCTTATTACACCCGGGCGAAAGGATATCCTATCCTTCGCGTTGCTTCAGAATTGTGGCGCCCCAAGAGCAGCACCCTCCAACCAAGCCGCCCAGTTCCTCGGTTCTCATTGCGCAAAAATAAGGTGACAAAGAAGCGTATTGACTGCATTCCACTGTGAGCCGGCTAATTTGGAGGGATTGTCTCGGGGATATTCGACTCATGAAAGTCATATTGGCACAACCGAGGGGATTCTGTGCCGGGGTTGTCCGGGCCATCGAGATTGTGGAGCGTGCGCTCGAAAAGTTCGGACCGCCTGTCTATGTTCGCCATGAGATTGTCCACAACCGGCACGTGGTGGAGAGCCTCAAGTCCAAGGGCGCGCGCTTCGTGGAGGACCTTTCCGAAGTGCCGTCGGGGGCAGTGACGATTTTCAGCGCGCACGGCGTGTCTCGCGCCGTCGAGGATGATGCCGAGGTGCGTGGGCTCTCGGTCCTGGACGCGGTCTGCCCTCTTGTCGCAAGAGTGCACCTTGAGGGCCAACGCTATATCAACCAAGGACGGACCGTCATTCTTATTGGTCATGCCGGCCATCCCGAAATCGAGGGGACGATGGGTCAGCTCAAGGGCGAGGTTCATCTTATCCAAACCAAGGAGGATGTGGACCTGCTCGAGATCCCTCGCGAAGCACCGATCGCCTATATCACCCAGACGACTTTGAGCGTGGACGATACTCGCGCCACCATCGAGGCCATCAAGAAGCGGTTTAAGAATGTCATTGGCCCCGAGACCAGTGACATTTGCTACGCCACGCAAAATCGACAAACCGCCTTGCGTGAGCTCGCGAAAGTGGCGGAGCTGATCCTTGTCGTCGGCGCAAGCAATAGCTCGAATTCAAACCGGCTGCGCGAGATCGGGTCGGAGGAAGGCGTCCCGAGCTACCTAGTCGCCGACGGCAGCGAGCTGAGGGAAGAGTGGTTCTCTGGCAAAGCCACGGTGGGAATCACCGCAGGCGCTTCAGCGCCGGAGACGCTGGTCGACGACGTCATCAATGCTCTTGGACGATTTGGTTCTGTTGAGGTATCGACGCTCGGAGATGTCGAGGAGAAGGTTCACTTCCGCGTTCCGCGTAAGCTCGTCAGAGCATAACCAGCCGTTCGCGGTCGCCGCGCGGCCGCCGCCATGGAGCCATTGATGGGGATTCCGTTCAGTCAGGCGCTTACGGTTGGAGGCTATGTCCTTCGGCAGCATTTGCGAGGTCGTAAGCGCTATCCGCTAGTGCTGATGCTCGAGCCGCTGTTTCGCTGCAACCTCGCCTGCGCGGGCTGCGGCAAGATCGACTATCCGGACAAGATCCTAGATCAGCGCCTGTCTGTCGCCGACTGCATGCAAGCCATCGACGAATGCGGCGCCCCGGTCGTCGTGCTCGCCGGAGGCGAACCGCTGTTGCACCGGGAGCTTCCTGCGATTGTTAGTGGCGCGCTTGCCAAGCGCAAATATGTCACCGTCTGCACCAACGCGCTGCTCATGCAAAAAAAACTTGAGCATTATCAGCCACACCCTCGGTTCAATTGGTCCGTGCACCTCGATGGAGACAAGGAGATGCATGACAGGTCTGTTTGCAAGACAGGGGTATACGACCGCGCCATTTCGGTAATCGAAGCCGCCAAAGCCAAAGGATTTCGGGTGAACATCAATTGCACGCTATTTACCGACGCCGACCCCGAGCGCGTGGCGCGCTTTTTCGATAATGTTGCGACGCTTGGCGTCGATGGAATCACAGTTTCGCCGGGCTACGCCTATGAGCGCGCACCGGACCAGCAGCACTTCCTTAATCGCACAAGAACGAAGCAGCTGTTCAGACACATCTTCCGTAGCGAGGGCAAGCGAAGATGGCCCCTTTACCAATCTGGGCTGTTCCTCGACTTCCTCGCCGGCAATCAGAGCTATCACTGCACCCCATGGGGGAACCCAACCCGCACCGTGTTCGGCTGGCAGCGCCCCTGCTATCTGCTCGGCGAAGGCTACGCGAAGACCTTCAAGGAGCTGATGGAGGACACGGCGTGGGACAAATATGGCACTGGCAACTACGAGAAATGCGCCGATTGCATGGTGCATAGCGGCTATGAAGCGACGGCCGTCATGGATTCAGTGAGTAGGCCGTGGAAGCTCACGAAACTCGCTCTTGCCGGTATCAAGACCGCTGGACCGATGGCCCCCGACATCCCGCTCGATCGCCAACGGCCGGCGGAGTACGTATTTTCAAAGCATGTGCAGCAGAGGCTAGCTGAGATCGCGGAAGCCGAGGCGCGGCCCGAGACGATCGCTGCAGCGGAGTAGTGCCGCACCTGCACGGCCCGCCTCGGCGGCGAGGCGAATGAGGGCCGGCAGCTGGCGTGGGCTTATCGCAAGCGATGCGAGCACGGCGCCAACGTTCAGCCTCCCGTCCGGCCTCATGCCGGCTATGGCCGCCGCCGGCAACTCGCGCTCTGCCGGATCGGCGATCACACGCAAGATCGCAAACGGCAGTGCAAGCTCGGCGGCAATCCGTGCCACGAGATGGCTTTCCATATCGGCCGCCGCGGCACCGCTCGCCATGCAAAGGGCCTGCTTTTCTGAAGGATGCGCCAGCGGCCGGTCGACGCCCGCAATCCGAACGACATCAGCACTGCCGACCAGTTTCTTGATGCTTGCGGTCCAATCTGGATCGGCGGAATAGGACGCGCCTCCGAAAACGACCTCGCGGCCAATGAGGCAGGCCCCAGCGGAGTATTGAGGTGCGAGACCGGCGGCGATGCCGAAGCTGATTATGGCCTCGCCGCCTTGGGTGGCCAACTGCCTGGCGAGGTCGTCCAGTCGGGTCATATCGCTCTCGCCTGCGACGGCTCTGACACCTCCAGACCGCGCCGCAATGCGCGCCTCGGCGCGCAGGCCGGTCGCGGCAATGACGAAGCCAGTCCCCTTGTCGCTCACATTCCAGCCAAAACTGAGGTGGTGTTGGCGGCCCTCAGATTGCGGTAGCGAGCAAGCGCCCAAAGCGGGAAGAATTTCGCATAGCCGTGATAGCGAAGGTAGAACACGCGCGGGAAGCCGGTCGCGGTGAAGCTCTGCTCCTCCCAGAATCCGTTTTCCCGCTGCGCTGACAGGAGGTAGTCGATGCCTTTCTCGACCGAAAGATGGTCGCTCTCACTTGCGGCCATGAGCCCAAGCAGCGCCCAGGCCGTTTGCGAAGCCGTACTTGGCGCAGGCTCGTGCCCGCGATAGTCAAGCTTGTAGCTCTCACCGCTTTCACCCCAGCCGCCGTCAGGGTTCTGGATTGATTGAAGCCACTGCGCTGCTTTGCGTACCTCAGCCGACGCGGCGTCAACGCCGGCAGCATTAAGGGCGCACAACACTGACCAGGTGCCGTAGATGTAGTTCATCCCCCATCGGCCGTACCAGCTTCCTTCCTTTTCTTGGGTCGAAAGCAGATAAGCGATGGCGTTGTCGAACACCTTGTTCTCGCCGCGCTTCGCACCAAGCTGGGCGAACATCGAGACGCAACGCGCCGTAACATCGGCGGTGGGTGGGTCTAACAAGGCGCCGTGGTCCGAGAAAGGGATCTGATTCAGATAGTAGTATTCGTTGTCGGCATCGAACGCTGCCCAGCCCCCATTTCCGCTCTGCATGCCAACGATCCATTCCTGCCCGCGGGCGATGGCTTCTTCGAATGCGCCGCGTGTCTTATCGGGCATGCGCACCGAGGCGCGGTCCATGGCTATGATCACCACGGCCGTGTCGTCTAGATCTGGATAGTGAGGATTGACGTATTGAAAAGCCCAGCCCCCTGGCCGGACGCCTGGACGGGCAGCGGCCCAGTCCCCAGCCGTGTCGAGGACCTGCAACGGGCGCAGCCATTCGAGACAAGAGAGGACGCGCTGCTCGGCATCCGCACTGCCCGCTTCGAGCAACGCGTGGGCGGCAAGGGCCGTGTCCCAGACTGGCGAAAGGCAGGGTTGGCAATAGGCCTCGTCTTCTTTGACCACAAGCAATTTGTCGATAGAGGTCCGCGCCGTGCGAACGTCCACGTCGCCATCCGGGTAGCCCAGCGCATCGAACATCAGGAGCGAATTGACCATAGCCGGAAAGATCGCGCCAAGGCCGTCCTCACCATTCAGCCGCTCCCTCACAAACTTCACTGCCTTGTCGATCGCACGAGCGCGAACCGTCCTCGGAAAATTGGGCTCGCTGACTCGCAAGATTCTGTCGATACCGCCGAACATTTGAGCCCAGGGCCACGTCTGATGGGGGCCCTTCGGCCAGTGCTGAACATCCTCAGGTGGTGTGGTGAAGAGCTCGGCAATGCCGATGCCGCGTGGATTACGGGCCCGCGGCTTGAGCGCATTGAGCACCATCAGCGGCACGAGCACAGTCCGTGCCCAATAGGAGACCTTGTCGAGATGGAAGGGGAACCAGCGCGGCAGCAGCATGATTTCTACGGGCATCACCGGCACGGCGCGCCAGGGCACCTGGCCGTAAAGCGCAAGCAGATTGCGCGTAAACACATTGCTGTTGGCGGCGCCGCCCTTCGCCACAATCCAGTTGCGCGCACGCACCATGTGCGGCGCATCGACCAGGTCGCCGATCATCTTAAGCGCGAAATAGGCCTTTACGCTGGCGCTCACATCCGATGCCCCGGCGTGGAACAGCGGCCAGCCTCCGTCTGCCGACTGTATGCGACGGAGATAGCGCGCCATCTTTGCTTCAAGGGGAGCATCGACCGGCTCGCCGCGATAATGCCGCATCAGCACATATTCGGCGGGAATGGTTGCGTCGGCCTCAAGTTCGAAGACGAAATGGCCGTCTGGCCGCTGCAACGCGCAAAGCGCCTTTGTGGCGGAGGCGACCGAATCCTCCAGCCTGAAATCAATGTTGTCCGGGGCAGGCTGCGGAAGGAGGGCCTTTGGTCTCGTTGACGTCATCGAATTCTCCTTCCTTCGTCCACCTAATGTCCCGGTCACATCGCCTTGCACACCAGCCGCGTCGCCTCATTTCCCGATCGGATCGCTCCCTCGATGGTGGCAGGGAGGCCCGTCGCGGTCCAGTCGCCGGCCAGAAAGAGGTTTCGCCAACGGGTCCACGATTGCGGCCTGCTTGCATTCTCCTTCGGAAGCGCGGCAAAAGTGGCGCGGCGCTCCCTGATGATGTGCCAGGGGGGCAAGACCTCGGGCAAGTTCGTCAGCATTACCACGTCTTTCCAGACCTCTTGCGCGAGCATCTCGCGGGGGGCCTCAATCCACCGGTCCGCGGCACTTATGGTGGCCGAAATCCGGTCCGGAAAGGCGAACAGCCATTCCGCGGTCCCATTGACAATGCCTGTGATGGTCGGAAGCGTTTCCGGGGGGTTTCGTTTGAAATGCACGTTGACGATGGCGCGGAAGGTTCTGGGCGCAGGCAATTCCGGCAGGAGCAGGGGGGCGACCGGGGCGGGCACCGCGAGGATAACCGCATCGTCCGGTGCAAGGCTAATTACATCCTCGCCGAAATCGAGTGCGCTGATTGCGTCGTCCGCGAGCACCAGCCGGCGGAGCTGATGACGGAAGCGCACCATTGCGCCATGGCGCTCCAGATAGCAAAGGGCCGGATCAATGAAAGCGGGACCCAAGCCGCCCGGAGCAACCAGTGGGCGGCAGGCGCGACCACCGCACGCAAGCGTCTCGCGTAAAACCGCGCCCGCGAGAAAAGCTGAACCCTCGGAAGGCTCCGTGTTCAGCGCGGCAAGAAACAGTGGTCGTAAAAACCGATTATAAAGCGGGCCGTCGCACTTCATGAGTTCAGCGATACTGACATCCCGCCGGGGATGCAGCAGGCGCCTCAGCGACAAATAGTCAATCGCATGCGTGCCAGGAACGCGGCGCTTCCGAGAGAAAATCCACCATGGCACCGACCCGTCGTTCGGACGCAGCACCCAGCGCTCGCCTGTGGCCAGATCGGCGAAAGCGAACGCGGCTTCATCGCCTGCGGCGAGCTTATCCTCGCTACCGATCGCCTTGAGAAAGTCGAGCGCGGCGTGATTGGCGGAGAGGAGGAGATGATTGCCGTTGTCGATCGTGATCCCAAGCGCAGGCTCGAAATATGAGCGGCAGCGGCCGCCTGCGTGGGGCGCGAGCTCATGCAGGACGATTTGCCGGCCAGTACCCACGAGGCCCACTGCTGCTGCGAGCCCGGAGAGACCCGCGCCCACGATATGCACCGTGCCGCCCGCCATCAGATGATTCCGTGGCGAAGGACGGCCCATAGGAACTGGAACTTCGGCGTGTGGACTTCTGTTCGCGGAGGGGTCCAGCCCCGCGCCACGAGCTTGTTGAGAAGCGCCTGATAGACCGAGGCCATGACGCGCGGCGAGCGCACGCTCTCCCGGCGACAGGAGGCCATCACGCAGAAAGCCTCTGCAAAGTGCTGTCTTGCACGCGTGACGACGCTGGCACAGGCCTGACCAAGTCTTGGATGGGCAAGCACCTTCTCGATGTCGACTTCATCTATCCCGGCCTCCGCTAAAGCCTCCCTGGGGAGATAGAGTCGACCCAGGCCTGCGTCTTCATCCAGATCGCGGAGGATATTTGTCATCTGCAGAGCGCGGCCGAGATGATGCGAAAGTTGTCGCCCCTTCTCGCCTTCGATGCCGAAAATTTTGACCGAAAGCCGTCCGACTGCGGAGGCGACCCGATCGCAATATAACTCGAGCGTAGACCAATCCTGGGCAACCATATCTCGCCGCACATCCATCTCCATGCCGTCGATGATGTCCAAGAAATCCTCTTGCCGCAGACCGAAGGCTTGTACCGGCTTGGCGAGCCCCTCGGTAAGGTCGCTAGGCCCTCCCCCGGAATAAAGCCGCGCGATGTCCGCTCGCCAGCGATTTAGCATGGCAATGCGATCGCGATTTGGGCCGTCATCGTCGGCGATGTCATCCACCGCGCGACAGAAGGCGTAGACTTCGTACATCGCTTCGCGCTTATCGGACGGGAGGATCCTCAGCGCGCGATAGAATGAGCTGCGCGATACGATCCCCTTAGGGGCGACACGTGTAAGGTTCTGCTGCTGCAAGTCGCTCATTGTTCTTGGCTCGGGCGTGTAAAATCCGAGCGTCGCGTAAGCCGCGCAGCAAATGTGCGCCGCCGCTCCCTGCATTCCATTCGCAAGTCCGGCCAGCTTCGAAAGGTGCACATGCTCGCTCAAGGGATCTCGCGCGATCAGGAGCGCGGCCAGCCGCTGCGCCAGTCTGACGATTGCTCCGGTCTCAAGACCGAGTCGCGTGTCCTTGACCGCCAGCGGCAACCTCGAAGCGTCAGGCAGAAGCCCGGTGGTCTTATCGGCAATCGACTTCAGACACGCGCGCAGAGCTGGCGAGGATTTTGGGGCGCCGAGTTCCTCTACCCTCGCGCCACACCTCCCCATGACATCGAGCGGCAGGTAGACGCGATCAAGTTCGCGATAGTCCTTGGCGCAATCTTGCAGATGATTGATGACCTGCAGGGCGGAACACAGCGAATCGGAATAGGACCAAACCGAACGGTCCTCGCCGTGAAGATCGAGGACAAAGCGCCCTACCGGATCGGCGGAATAGCGGCAATAGTGCATGAGCTCGTCCCAATCGGCGTAGCGACGCTTGGATACGTCGGCGCGGAAAGCCGTGAGAAGATCGAGCGGATGCGTGGGGGCGAGGCGGTGCTCCGCCAACACCGATCTGAGCGGCAAGGCCGCCTTGGCCTTGTCGGATTTGCCAAGCAGCGTTCGCTCCAGGAATTCAAGTCCGGCAAATTTATCGCGCTCCGAGAGCGCGGCATGGTCGGCAATGTCGTCGGCTGCGCGGGCAAAACGGTAGAAGCTTAGGATTGGAGCGCGCAGGCGCGGAGCAAGGAGGAACGAGGCGACGGGAAAATTCTCGTCACGATCCGTCTTGCTTGCTTCGATGCCAGCACTGATGGTCATCACTTCGCCCGGAGTGCCTGACTGCGCCCTTTCCAAGTTCCGCCCCTGCCCCGCCAATGCTCGAGCACCGAATTGAGTGTGAAGGCTGAATAGGTCGCGGCGATCAAAGGCAGCGCGGCGGCCCACAACGGGGAGAGGTGATAGAAACGAAGTATGGGCAAGAAGGCGAATATCATCAGTGCCCAGGCGATTGCGGCGACGGCGTTGGCTGGATACCTTCCGAAAATGGCAAGAAGCGGAGGCGCGAGATAGGTCACGGCCATGCCGGCCAATATTGCAGCGAGGAGCAGGGGCGAATAGCGGAGCTGGGCATAGGCCGAACGGGCCACCATCTGGCCAATGTCGCCAATCTCAGGATATGTTCTGAGACTGCCGCACCTGATCGCTGAGGCCAAGCCAAATTGGTCCCTCGGTTTTCATCAGGCTGGCGAGGGCACAATCGTCGATCAAAGCACCGCGAATCTTGGCGACGCCACCAGCCTTTTCGAGCGCAAGCCTCTCAACCAACATGCAGCCGCCAGCCGCCGCTGCGGTCCGCGCGGAGCTGTCGTTCACCCATGCAAACGGATACAGCATTTGGAAAAAGAAGACGAATGCCGGAATGAGGGCACGCTCGGCGAAGCTCTCGCAATGAAGCTTCGCCATGAGGGATGTCAGCACGAACCCGTTCGTCTTGGCTCTCGCGACGAGCCGCTTAATGGCGCCGGGCGCATAAAGGATGTCCGCGTCCGTCAGCAGCAGATAGTGGGGCGATGGCTTCATGGTTTGGGCATGGATGATGCCCTGGTGCAGGGCCCAAAGCTTGCCGGTCCATGCGGCGGGCAGAGTCTTGCCTTGTAGGATGACGGCCTCACGGCCGGCTCCGGCGGCAATTTGGCAAGCGGCACCAGCCGTGTCGTCGCTGCTGTTATCATCCACAAGAACGACGGAGAGATTCGGATAGTTTTGGTCGAGGATCGAGCTAAGGCTCCGCGGCAGCATCGGAGCCTCGTCGCGGGCGGGTATGATGACGGCGACGGTCGGCCAATCTCCATCCTCCGAATTCGAAAGGCTGGCCGGCATCGTCGCGCTCGCCCGCACGCCAAAATCCCCCACGACAAAATATGAGATAGATCCAGACGCAGAGCACGAGGCATGCGACGCTCAATGACGCTGTCACGAGAGGTATCCTGCTTTTCGAAACCAGTCGATCGCTTCACGAATGCCTTCTTCGGCGGGTTTGGCTTTGTAGCCAAGCTCACGTTCTGCCTTAGCCGAGGTGAAAAACATACGATGCTTCGCCATCCGCAAGCCATCCAATGTAATGAAAGGCTCGCGCTTCGTGACCCGAGCCATGGCTTCGGCGGCGAGCGCAATTGGGTATATTGGCCAACGTGGCAGGCGGACGCGCGGGGGGCAGCGGGCCGTAAACCGCGCGATTGTGCTGAGCAATTCGAAAAGCGTCATATTCTCCCCGCCCAGAATATAGCGCTCGCCGATCCGTCCGTGCCGAAGAGCAGCGACGTGCCCTGACGCGACACTATCCACATGCACGAGATTTAGGCCTGTATCCACGTAGGCCGGCATGCGGCCGGACGCGGCTTCAACGATCATTCGGCCTGTGGGCGTCGGGCGCACATCGCGCGGTCCGACTGGCGTGGAGGGATTGACAATTATCGCCGGGAGACCTCTCCCGATCATCTGCTCGACCAGCCGCTCGGCGGCAATCTTGCTGCGCTTGTAGGCGCCACTTGCATCCTCCTCGGCGAGGGGTGTTGTCTCATCTGCGGGCGCCCCGTCATCGCGTAGTTTAAGTGTCGCAACGCTCGACGTGTAGACAATCCGTTCGGCACCGGCGGCGCGTGCCGCCTCCATGACCACGCGCGTTCCCTCGACATTCGCCCGCATAATGTCTTTGTCATGTGGCGACCAAAGCCGGTAATCGGCCGCCAAATGAATGACGTAGCGCGAACCTTGCGCCGCTGAGACGACGACGTCTTTGTCGCGCATGTCGCCTTCAATGATATCCACCTGAAGACCAGTAAGGTTTGTTCTCGAGCTTTCATGCCGGACGAGCGCACGCAGCAAGAAGCCTTCGCGCAAGAGCTCCCTTGCCACCGCCGAACCAACGAAGCCAGTGGCCCCGGTAATGAACGTGACGCCATTTCCCACGAGGTGCTCTCTTATGGTTGCCTTTCAAGGATGATAGCTCAACCGGAGGTTCGACCTAAGAAGCCGATCGCCACAAAACAGCTGAACTTTGCGAGGTTTTTTGGCGGAATAACTTCAAGTGACCGCGTTCGCGACATTTCGCGACCTTGGAGGGGTTTGGCTGTTTAGAGCTCGCGTCGAATTCACAAGCGACGCTGTGTTCGGAGTGGAGGTTGAAGAGCGAGGGCGAGAGCGTAGTTAAAATCGAGACTGGAAGCGGTCTGAAACTGCTAATCGAATGATCGAGCTCATCGGGGGCGATATTGTGCGCTCGCTCGAAGAACTTCACGAAAGAGAGGCAAGACACCCCAGGAGATTTGGGGGAACATATGCAAAGCTCGCGAGATCACGCTGCATTTTTCGTCCGAGTATTGACCGCAGGCCGCCAGACTGCCTCAGGTCTATAATTCGTAGTAGAAATTGAGCGAGTGTCTGTGGTGGAGAGGTCGAATCGCCTCTTTGTTGACGTGCAGGGCGACTCGGTCATCGTCACCGAGCCTGCTACGCAGTTCTATGCCATCTATACGATGCCAACTACGACGCCTCGACCCCGACTAATCCTCAAGCGACGCTCTGATACTGAGGATTATGAGCTTCTGGCCCGAGCTTGGCAGGCGGCAAACGACAAGGCGCGTGAGCTGGGTTGGATAGCTTAAGTTTTTGGGAACTTCACCTTCGTTCACAATACGGCGGGCGTTGGCTAACCGAAAACTCACCAACTGTGATAACTAAATTGGGAGCTTCCTTGCTTTGCAAAATCAGGATTGCAACGCCAGTGATTGCGGCTGGCGTCACGAAGCAACTTTGGAAAATGGGTGATGTTCTAGAAGTGCTGAACTGGGAGAAGTCTCGAGGAAACTGACCAAGAGGAACGGCCTGCGATGCTCGGAGACGAGACTGAAGTGGGGAGCGTCTTTGAACGCCCGGTACGCGCGGCCAGTTGCTTCAGCAATTCGGCATCCAGAGGCGAAAGGTAATATAGCACATCGAGCACCAACACGAGGTCGAAGCGACCGTCGAGGTCCTTCGGCAGATGTAACATATCTGACTGCTCAAAATGCACATTGGGCAGATGGCAGATCGTTGCGGATCGTTCTTGCCCGGTTGGCGGCGCCTTCAGCAATATCGAGGCCGAGGTACTCTTCCACCTGGGGAGCCAGCATTGGCGCGAGGAGCCCTAGGCCACACCCAAGATCGAGCGCGCGCCCAAACCGATCTCTTGGCAATGCCTGAATTACTTGCTCATATTTGCGGCGCTGGTAACGGTAGTATGGCGATGCCGACCGCCAAGGGTCGTCCCAGCGCGCATAGACGGTTTCAAAAGCAGTTCGGGCACCCTCGGTCGCGCTTAGCCGCGCAATTGTGACATCTGTCCGCGCGCTGAACGCGAATAATCCAACGTCACGGAGGGTTACTGGTAGCACTAGCCGCCCCTGACCCTAAGCGGACGTCACGCCAGACCCCCACCAAATACGCGCTCCGGAATGTTGCATAGCTCAAATCCGCGCGACAGGCACATCTCTGTCCAAATAGCTTGCGGTCCCTTTCCTTCTTTCTCGGGCATGTCCGGGCCGCCAAAACGACGCGTGGAGTCAAACAAAAGGGGTCCAATCGGGTGTGCTGATCCGAGAGCGGTCCTCTACTTGGTGGTGTCCTTTATGTACCAGTCCTCGACCTTCACTACGGCGGCGTTCTCGCCTTGGTCGAACGGCCAGCGATCGACCGCATATTTCTGGCCGCTCTCCTTCTCCTTCAAGAATCGCAGACCAATGCGGCCAGTATTTCACCGGGTTCAGCCCCACTAGCCCCTTGCCGAGATTCGCCTTCGACATGGTGCCATCGACAGTGTGGTGCTTGAGCATGCCGTTTGCCTGCATCACCAGAAGATAGCTCGTGGTGTTGGTCGACACGTCGACGCAATCCTCTTGGGTGGGATCGCCGGAGGAGCCGAACTGCATACCGGCCTTGTCATGGATGCCAAGCTTGTTGCCCACCTTCACGTCGATATAGGCGATGGCGTAAGCCACAGCGCGACGCTCCTCATAGGGCGTGTTAGCGCGCTCGGTCTTGGCCATCACGGCCCTGATCTCGGCGAGGTCTTTTTGGCTGAAGGTGTAAGGCGTCTGCATCTTGCAAGTGTAAGCGTGGCAGACCGTTACGGTGTTGCCCTGCGGCGGGGTCGCGCCAAACTGGGCATAATGGATACGGACATCGTCACCGCCGCCATAAACAAAGGCCTGAGCGCAGCCGGCAAGGCCTGCGGCGAGCAGTATCACCAGCGCGCGACCTGGCACAAGATGTCCCCCAGGGGCTCAGTGCTCCCGCATTAGGTTGACGACAGAAATAGCCGCGAGGCAAGCAGCAGAGCAGCGACACTCGGCCCTGTTCCTTGCCTCTTTTCTGGCGCAATTTCAGGAACGGAACACGCAGCGCTTAGCAAGGAGATCGCACTCGAAACACCATGCTGCCGGTGGAGGACTCCGTACTGACTTGCGGCTGCCAACAGGGGGATCAAGTGCCGCCAGTGCGCGCCACCTGAGATCACAACAAGAACGCCGTCGCTGCTCCGAATTGCTGTGGGCGCCTCGCCACTCCGCCCACTCGGCCAGCGTTTATGCGTAGTTCAACTTTGTCAAACGATGCAGAAGAAATCGCGTCGGTTCGACCGGTCGGGGCCTTCGGCAAATAACACAAAGATCGGACGGGACGCGGTATGGCGACCGCGGTATGTTCTCAAGTGGACGATAGGTTTTGTGGGGCTAGTTGGGATCGTGTTTAAGAATTTGCGCACGAGTACAAAGCTATTACTTCTGTGCAGTATGTTCGTCGCCTCCATCATACTGGCCACATACAGCCTGATCGAGGAAAAGCAAATTGCGATCGGGTTCGTCCGCAAAGAGCTTGTTGGCGTGCAGTACCTGGAATCCCTGCGAGGTGTGTATGCCATAATCCTGGCAGAGGACTTAAACACGCCGCAAGATGCGCAGGCGCAAGCGTCGGTGGATGGCCTACTGAACGCGCTCACAGCAAGTGAAACAACCGCTCATGGTTCACCGCAGACGGCCAATCTTGCACAGAGTCTCGCGGCCGTAGTTCGCCGATTGTCGTCCGCGGGGTTCGACGGCGAGAAGCGGGCTCTTATTGTTGAGGCGCTTACCAAAGCCCGCGACGCCGCCGCCCGGATCGGCGACGAGTTCAATTCTTGCCCTCGATCCAGATCTCGACAGCTACTACGTCCAGAATATCGTCGTGAAAAGAGTGCCGGCGCTGCTTTCAGAAATGGGAGAGTTGCAGTCACTTCTGCGTGCCGCTTCGGTGACAGGTTCGCCGTCAAGCGATGATCTTCGTGTACGCCGCTTGCTCTTGGACGGCATGATTCGGTCGACCATCGAGGAGATTGAACACGCATCGTGAACGATGGCGAGCGCGGCAGTGGGATCATTGAGAGCATCCGCGCGATGCTGAAAAAGGGTGATGGGAAAAGAGTCAAGCTCGATCTCAATGAGCTGTACTGAACCGGATCAATTTACGCCCTTCCAGCCAATACGGATCGCGCACCCTGAACCGCCTGTTCCCGACTCCAGACCAAGGTATGGGGTCACCCGGCGTTTCGGTGGGACATCCAATACCCACATCCACTAGAGATTGCGGCATCTTCCCGCGTAACGTTCCAACGCCGTCCCAAGAAACAACATCACCACCATAGGGACGGATAGCGGGAGGTCTCATGAAGCGCTCGCTTGCGAGGGCGGCTGTCCGTCCCAAGAAATTGAGATTCGCTGGCGCCATTCAGGTCATCACCTGTCTCATCGGCGCCAACGCAGTTGCCGCGTTGGGGCAACACTTCAATCAAATTGCCGCTGACGCCATAGCCGACTGCATCGGAGGGCAAATTTTGCAGTCGATGCCCTTATTAGCCAGGATGAGCGGCGGCGGACTCGATCCCAGTTCGATTGCCATCCAGATAGCGATGGCCTTCATCGGCAGTACGCTTCTGACGATTTTTCCAAACATCCTTTCGAAGCTGCGTGCGAGACCGCATTCCTGGATTCTGAGTTTGCCTTTGACTTTGAGCAAGAGAACAGCCGAGTCTCCAAAGGAGGACTAGCAATGAACAGCACAGGGTTCTCAAAGCGGATCGAAATCACCCCGATCTTAGGATGGGTTCTCTCCGATGATGAACTGGCGATCCGAGTGCGTAGTCTCCTTTGATGGAAGATTTGTTATAATTCTATCCACGTTGAGGCTGAGAACGGACACGTTACCCTCTCTGGACAGGTCGAACTCGTCTTCCGACCGTGTCGCAGCCGAGCAAACAATTCGCAAGCTGAGTGGTGTGGCCGGGGTCACAAATCGCATTAATGCCACATCTACGCGCTTCCGAAGGCTGTAAGCCACAGCGAATAAAGCCCTGGAGTAACCTTCAAGGAATATCTCCGTGAAAAGATCGCATGGGAGCAAACAATGATGAGATTGGTCGCTATCGCATTTGCCTTGGCCGTCGCAACATCTGCGCAGGCCACGCCGCTTGTACTGCTTCACCAGCCTGATGGCATGATCACGCAAGTCCGTGAAGCATGCGGCGCCGGTCGGGTACGAATTAATGGTGTCTGCGTGGCCAGAACCACCAAGCGCCATGTCCGCCGAGAAGTTCGCCGGTGTGCGCGATGGAATGGAGGCGTTTGCGTCCGGTGGTACTGAGACGCCACCGAGGTGTCACGAAGGAGGCTTTAAAGGCCAGCCCCGAATTCTAATACTCCTAGTAGCGCCTATCAGTGATTGACACGAACGGCCAAGCGGTCATCGTCAGCGCGCTCGCCTTCGCGGTTGATCGGCGCGGGGACGACTAATGACTGGCAGCAATCCCTGTCCCTCCGCGACGCGACGCTCGCCGTCCTCAGGAAGGGGGGGCACGCTCACTAACTCGCCCCAAGCGGGAGTGCCTGCCAACAATCGGTCAACGCTTGCCAGCGCATTAAGGCTTGGCTGAGCAATTCCCCAACAGAGAAAGCGAGGAATCGAGGGTTGATATGCCAGCGGTCAAATTGCCCGTTGCCAGCGAGATGAGGGCGCTCCAGGTTCGGTCGGTCTCCCTCTTGCCGGTACCATGGAGGAGGATGGCCTTATCGGTTACGGCCACATCCTCAATGTCGTCTGCACGAGGTTCTCCACCAAGAGGCGCTGAGCGAAGCTGCTTCTTTTCGAGGTCGAGCACCATGATACCAGCGACGTTAGCATCCTCTAGAGAGATGCGGCTGCACCCGATCACGGTCACACACTCATACACTTCGTTGATCGCACAAACATAAGACTTCTCCTCGGCGATGCCAGTCGCCGAAGTCATGCAAAGAAAAACGAACCCTACATACGCTTTTGAGATCGAGATTGGCATTGCCGGCTCCTATCTTGAAACCTGGTAGCCTCTGGCCTCTAAGCAAACCTGACCGGCACGAAGGTAGGCTTCGTAGCGCTCGTTCAAACGGCGTACCTCTGACATTCCCCTGGCTCCGGCGATTGGGCCTGCAGTGGTCGTGCCCATCCGCCGCGTAACGTTGGCGATTGTCCTCGTTGGCACTCCAGCTTGCTGCGCTGCAAATACAAGCGAGGGATCGTGTCCGGTCTGAGCAACCGCCCATTCATGGCAGGCAGCGCGATCAGCAGCTTGCTGCTCCGGTGTTTGCCCTCTTGTAGGGTAGGCAAATAAGGCGTTTCCCCCTGTCGATTGCGCGTGGACGTCGGAAATGGCTATCCCGGACATCAACATCACGGCAGCACAGAGGAGTAGGCTCATTCCTTTCATCTGTTCCTCCTCACACTAAAGGTCTCGCAGCGGCTCAGGAAGTTGCAGCAATCACATCTTCAAGACAGGCCCGGGTACCCCAAAGCAAGGATCAAGAGCAACACTGCCGCAGGACACGCGGAGCCGCAAGAGCCCTTTGAGAACCAGCTTTTTCAGCCAGCGGTGATCGCGGGTAAGATAGGCGCGCCGCCACGTTCCCGATATGGTTACTGCCACGGCAATCAGGGCAACCCCATGGCATCTCAAAAACCTTCCGGTAGCGACAGCGTCTTCATGAAGCGAACGATGGAAGCGGCGATCCGGATAGGGCTGATCGCTGGCCTCGTCGCCTGGTGTTTTTTGATCGCGCGGCCATTCCTCATACCCATCATCTGGGGAGCGATCATGGCGGTCGCCGTTTTTCACGGCTACGACAGGTTGCAAACTGTCCTCGGCGGCCGGCGCATCACGGCCGCCCTGTTGATCACCCTGTTAATGCTGATTCTGCTGGTCGTGCCCTCGGTGCTCCTCGGCGATTCGCTGGTGAGCGGCGCGCAAACCGTCATGGATTCATTCCAGAAAGGAGAACTCCACATTCCGCGCCCGCCGGACCGCGTGGCCGGCTGGCCGCTTATTGGCGAGCCCATCGCCAAGACCTGGACACTCGCATCTGAGGACCTGGAGAAGGCTCTGCGCCAGGCCAGTCCCCTGCTTAAGGGGTTCGGGAGCTGGCTCCTCAGTGCCGCTGCGGGAGCCGGGCTTGCACTTTTGCAGTTTGTGCTGGCAATACTCATCGCTGGAGGTTTTCTCGCCAAATCTGAGGCCGCAGGCCGCATGACGCTGACCGTGGCCAAACGTCTTGCGGGAGAGCGCGGGCTCGAGCTCGCCCGCGTTGCAGAACAGACGGTGCGCAGTGTTGCCAGTGGGATTCTTGGCGTCGCGCTGATCCAGGCACTGCTTGCGGGATTGGGTTTTTTAGTGGCAGGCGTCCCCGCGGCGGGACTGCTTACCCTGATCTGCCTTCTCTTTGGTGTGATCCAGTTGGGCGTAGTGATCGTGTTGATCCCTGTCGTGATCTATCTGTTTTCAACAGCGGACACGGTCACCGCGGTCGGATTCCTCATCTGGGCCATCCTAGTTGCGCCGGTGGACAATGTCCTCAAGCCCATCCTGCTGGGCCGCGGAGTTGACGTTCCCATGCTCATAATCTTTGTGGGAGCCATTGGGGGATTTCTACACGAGGGGATCATCGGTCTGTTTATAGGCGCGGTCGTTTTAGCTCTCGGCTACAAGCTCTTTCTCGCGTGGATGACAGAAGACTCGCCCGGCTGATAACGGCTATTAAGCATGGCGAAGAGCTCGCGTGCCTCAAACTGCAACATGATGCGAGGTTGATAGCTATAGAACGACCACATCACACGCATTTGCTGGTGCCTCCCCTCTAGCCGAGCCGTTTTTCCCCTGGTTGACTACCCTGCGAATTCTGTCTGGCGCTATGTCCCTTTGGGGTCACGAGCGGACATCAGCTACGGATCAGGGATGTCTGCTTTCCCCTCAAAAAAAGCGGACATGCCGAGCGTGTGCTTCAGCCGATGCCATCTTCTTCACCACGCGGGGCCAGCATCCACGGCTCCAGACCATCCAGGCCTCGGCACGCCCGTCTCTCACGGCTGCGTCCGCCTCTCACTGACGAATGCCACCACGCTTTACGATCTCGTGACCGCGCAAGGCATGGGGAGAACCACCGTCATCGTGAGAGGGGATGATCCTCCCGGTTGTTATACGCCGAGCCAACCGCCGCAGCAAAAACGCCCATTTAGTCCCTGGCGAGGGTGGCGCCGCAGCGCTTTCCTTCGCGGACCGTAAAGTCTCCGGCGAAGCTCGCGCTCCCAAATGCGGCGATGATAGCGAAAGCCGCAATAACTTTCAGCAACATGCGAAAGGTCTTGTTGGTCATTGCGGACGTCCTGAAGCTTTTGGGTGGGATGGCAGCGACTGCTCGGCATTAAGGCGACTGCCGGAGCACGCTACTCCTGCTATCCCCCTCCCAAATAAGGCGACGCAATCTAGACCCTGGTCTCGCTCCTAGACCTCCGTGCACTAGAGCATTGTACGCAGAATTCTGCTACCGATTATTCACCGGGTGACGTCGATTTAATCGGTAGTGCCCCCGTCTAGCCGAGACGTGACCCGCTGCACCGGCTTCCCTCCCGGTGCATGGCGCCGAAGCGCTTTTTCCTGCGCCTAACCACGACGAAAGCGGTTAGGCGCTTTTTTGTTACGGCACCGGTAATGCCCCGTCTTAGATTTCGTCCACGCGGGTATCCTGGATCGGACGAAGCTTTGCAAAGCCGAATGACTGACAGCGCGGCCGGGGGATAGGCGCGCAGTTACCGCCAGCCGTGCGTCGATATCGGGATGTTGATGTGAACCAACTTCGTCAGCACCGCCACGACACGCCAAAAGGCGGCGTGGGCGGCGCTCCAAATAGAACGGACAAGCATCGACTCGGGCGGAGGCGCCGCCGGAATTGAGTAGCTATGCGCTCGGGGAAGTCGCCGCGGTTACGTTGAGGTGGGACAAAACCTTTGCCGAAATGTGATCCGTCCATATTTCCAACATTGTGCGCATATGTGCGCATTGCGAGGGGCTGGCCGCTTCCGCTTTTGACCCAAAATGGACGTTGAGAGGATGTCGGGTAAACCAACTGCTTGGTGACGGCGATTTCTATCGGGTTTGTTTCAATTGCAGGTGCCGATGGCTGGTGGCGCCGCCAACGCCAGAGCGCATCGCGGCTAAGGCCCCCACACCCACGAACAGAGCAAAAAGAGTTCGAGCAATGTTCTGGTGGAAGATTTTGCCCTCGTCGACGCGCCTGGCCGAAACCGCCGGCCTCAGGCTTTCGCGGATCGCGTGAGAACCTCCTATGTAACCAGGATGAGACCCTCCGCATCGCGCGGACCATTACTGTCGTAGGTATTGCTTGCTGCTCTCTCAATAAGAGGGCGATAGGTCTCGAAGAGGTCCGAGAGGCGGCCCTCGAACTTTTGATGGCTGGCCAAATCCTGGAGGGCTTCATAACTAACCCTACACGGAATAGGTCTTACCCTCTTCGGTCATGAGGAACCGGACGCCGTCCAGCTCGCTAAGTTGGTAATGGTCGATGTAACGTTTGAGTGCCATCGCCTGCCTCTTTTCGTTTTGGCTTTCCGCACGGACAGCTTCGCATGAAATAAAAGACTGCGGCTATTTCCCCTCTCGTGCGGAAACACTGGCAATGCGGCCAGACGTCGCCGACCTCGATCTTGTCAATGACAAATGGGACGTGTACGGTAATGTACCATCAGTAGTTGCAGAACACGGGCACTGGTGGCTGAGAGAGGTAAGTCGCGCTCCCGCCTGCAATACAGAGGGAGAGCCAGATGACCTCTCAAAATCCCCGAACGCACATTTACGATCCCAAGACGCTTGCCGTGATGGACCATGCGTTCGTGGTCATTTGGAACACGCTAAGCGCGGATCACCCGTTCCGCGTAGCGAGCTCAGAATTGTGATCGACCGCAAGCTCGTCAACCTTGTGGAGAATGGAGTGACCGATCCAATTCGGCTTCGACAACTCACCGTGGAGAGCCTGCTAAAAGTCACTGATGAGGCAGGATTCTCCGCCTCAAGGAAATCTTCCTTGAAGGGATCACACAGGAGGAAACAATGCTCAGATTGATAGCTGTCGCCTTTGCCTTAACCGTCGCAGCTTCCGCGCAGGCTGCACCTCTCGCACCCCTTAGTCAGCCGAACAGCATGATCACGCATGTTCGCGAAGCCTGCGGTGCCGGTATGCACATGGTCAATGGTACCTGCGTGCGTACTGCCGCCCGCCGCAACGCCGCGAGGTGTGCGGTTGGAATGCGTACAGTGGGTGGCCGTTGCGTTAAATGAAATGCCCAGACCTGCTGACTCCGAAGAAGATTAAACAAGGGAGAATGTGATGCGTTACCTCCCCATGATATTGGGCGCCGGTCTACTTCTGAGCGTCGGATTACTTGCGGGTTACGGCCCAGCCCACGCCGCCATGCCGACGCTCGCATTGGATCGGTCCGCTGTCGCGGGCACGGCGGTCGAAAAGGTCGCCTACTACCACCGCTATGCCCGGCGACATTATCGCCGTAACTATTACGGTTATGGCTATAACTACCACCGACCCTACTATGGCTACGGCTACCGACGGCACTACTATGGTTATGGATATGGGCGTCGCTGGCGTTACTAAGAGAGGCACAAGCCGGGAAAAGTCCTGCGCGGGTTGAATCTCTCGCGCAGTGAAATTTATCGGGTCGGTGGATGCTATTCGCGCGGGTTCACGACGCGAATTCCATCGATGGCTCAACATGCCATCACATATCCTTCGATGTCTTTCGCATTCACTCAAAAATGAAAGGTGCAGCTATGTCAGAAATGCAGCAGGGCGCCTGGATCAAGCCGGCGGCTATGGCGATTCCGAAGGGAGGATTCTTCAAGGATAAGGTGGAGCAGGGCAGATACGGGCCTATCTTTCCCAAAAGCCCGGCGTGCTACGGCTTCTCGATCCTCGCTAAGATCATCCCCGGTCGGGAAGAGGTGTTCTACGAGTATGCTAGGAACATCGAAAAGGCAGTGGCCGATCAGCCCGACTGCCTCGCCGTGCTCAAGCTTCACTATTTGCGCTGGGTGCTCTTCCCGATCAATGGGGAGACCTACTTCATGTATCAGGGTATCTTCGACACCGACTTTGACAAATACACCGAGGATGCTGTGGCCCTCTTCGGGGCTTATGGCATCAATACGGTCTTCGAAAACCTTGAGGGCTTTCCTGCGGACTGGAAAACAAATGCTCCTGCATTCGTCAAGTTCGTCCGCGAGCACCAGTGCCCGAGTTTCCTAGAATACGGTGAGTATCCGTATGTGAGTGCCGACGAAATCAAGAAGGCGCTGAAGCTCAAGGCCGCCTTCTCGGACATGCTCGACCAGATGCAGTGATCCCAGCGTTTCCGTCTTGGCGAAGGCGCTCCTCGGTAGCGACATGCTCGAATTTGACGATATTCAGCACATCCTGCTGACGCGCACTCCGGCACTCACCGGACGATATGAATTTCTATCGTTTAAGAACGCTTCGGGTGGCCGAGCATGGCTGAGCGGCATTCTCAAGACCGTACAGTCAGCGTCGGAGGTTCTGGCTTCGGTCGATGAGGACAAGCGCTGGGTGACGGTGGCGTTCACTTGGAATGGCCTCAAGGCTCTAGGTGTGGACGAAACATCGCTAGGCACCTTCCCAGAGGAATTCAAGCAAGGCATGTCCGCACGCGCAGACATCCTCGGTGACACTGGCGCCAATCATCCTGACAATTGGGTAGGGGGACTTGCGAGCCCGGATCTTCACGCCATCGCTATTCTATTCGCCCGCGATGAGCGCGAGCGGGAACGTTGCAATACGGAACACCAAAGATTCCTTGCAGACTGCGAAGGCGTTGAGGTGCTCTCCTCCCTCGACCTCTTAGCTATCCCCCCATTCGATACGGCACACGACCACTTCGGTTACCGCGACAGGCTCTCGCAGCCAGTCATGGAAGGCGCCAATGACGTGCCAACGCCCGGCTCCGGTCCACCGCTCAAACCAGGGGAATTTATTCTCGGCTACCCAGACGAAAGCGGACGGCTCGTAGACTTACCGGAACCGGAAATTTTGTCTCGAAACGGCAGCTACATGGCCTATCGCCGGCTACAGGAGCATGTCGGAATGTTTCGCGACTTTCTGCGCCAACATGGCGACACTCCCGAGGAGCAGGAACTCGTGGCTGCAAAGCTCATGGGTCGATGGCGGAGCGGTGCTCCATTGGTGCTGGCGCCCGATAAGGAAGATCCTGCGTTAGGCGCCGACATGCAGCGAAACAACAACTTCAACTACAAAGAGATGGATCCGCATGGGTATGCAGTACCGCTCGGTTCCCACATGCGTCGCATGAACCCTCGCGACACTGCAGCGAACATAAATCGACGTCGCATGATTCGCCGCGGCGCTACTTATGGTTTGCCTTTGCCAGAAGACGCTCTAGACGACGGCACCGACCGCGGCATAGCGGCTTTCATTATCTGTGCAAGCCTTATCCGTCAGTTTGAGTTCGCGCAAAA
Source organism: uncultured Alphaproteobacteria bacterium (assembly GCA_963757555.1). Classification (GTDB taxonomy): domain Bacteria; phylum Pseudomonadota; class Alphaproteobacteria; order Rhizobiales; family Methyloligellaceae; genus Methyloceanibacter. The sequence goes on along the minus strand of CAVWRU010000019.1, from coordinate 12,591 downwards.
TGTCTGGACAAACGACCGAAACTTTCACGAGCTCTCCAACGAACGCGACCCGATCATTGGCGCTCACGACGGCACGCTCGAATTCAAAATCCCAAAGCGTCCTATCCGCAAAACAATTACCGGCTTGCCGGCCTTCACCACAGTTAGAGGTGGCGCCTATTTCTTCCTCCCTGGCATCAAGGCTCTTCGATACCTCGCGACATTGGAAGTCAATTGAAAGTTCATCGTGCCAAAGATGATCGACACTCTCGTTATAGGCGCTGGACCGGCGGGCGTACTCGCCGCTTTGCGCGCTGCAGATCTGGGCGCGCGCACCACGCTAGTAACGCGTGCTGAGTTTGGCGGCATGGCCGCAAACGACGGGCCAGTTCCGGTGCGGACACTGGCCCACGCAGCCCGGCTGATTCGTGAAGCTCGACAGCTGGGTCAATACGGCATAGGTGTGGGCGCACCGGTACTAGATTATCCCCCGGCTGCTAGCGCGCGTGCGCGATGTGGTCGACGATGTTTGTACGCATTCCTCCTTGCGCCGGCAGATCGATTCTCTGGGAGTGATAGTCCATGAGCATGCCGGCGTTGTGCACTTTGTCGACCAGCACACCGTCGAGACAGAAGATGGCCAAAGGCTTGAGGCTAAAAAGATCATCATTTGCACGGGCGGCGTGAGTCGGCGGCTCCCAGTTCCCGGCGTCGACCTAGCGAGCACCCATAGCGATGCATGGGATTTGACCTCCGTCCCCGCGTCGATGCTGGTCATTGGCGCCGGAGCAACGGGGGTTCAGATCGCCTCGATTTTCAACGCCTTTGGCTCACGAATCCAACTCTTCCAGACCGGCCCACGCATTCTGCCGAGCGAGGACGAAGATGTATCGGCAGCGGTCGCGGCTGCGTTTCGCGAGTTGGGCATCGCGGTCCATGAGAACTTCGGCGCCGTCGAGTTTTTCGAAAAGACCCAGGACGGAGTGCGAATGATCTTCTCCAAGAACGGCAACCGGGCGAGCGCCGAGGCAACACTCGCGATCCTGGCGGTGGGTTGGGTCGCCGATACTGACGGGCTGAGGCTCTCTACTGCGGGTGTCGAGACCAATCACCGAGGGTTCGTGCAGGTTGATGAGTATCTGCGGACTTCCACGCCACATATCTTCGCCGCTGGGGACGTTACCGGTCATCAGATGCTCGTCCCTCAGGCAATTCAGGAGGGCTTCGTGGCGGCTACCAACGCCGTGCGAGGTCTGACTATGGTAATTGGGGATCCGGTGAGTCCTATCGGCAGCTTCACTGACCCGGAGTATGCTCAGGTGGGTCTTACTGAAGCAAAGGCTCGAGAAACACACGATGTCTTGACCGCGGTTTTACGCTTCGATTTAACCACTCGCACAATCATTGATGGACGCCCAGTGGGTTTTTGCAAGCTCATCGTCGACCGTACGACCCGCAGAATATTAGGCTGCCACGTTGTTGGCGAGCGGGCAGTGGAGATCACCCAGTTGGCGGTGATAGCCATCGCCGCCCGGATGCGTGTGGACGACTTGGCTCATATTCCACTCTCGTTTCCCACCTACGCAGGAATAGTGGCTCAAGTGGCAGCCAGTGCGACACGCGAACTCAATCTGAAAGCGAGTTGGCAAGCGCTTCAAGTAGAGAGCTATCAATTCTGAAAGAACGAAAGGCTACGCCATGAGTACACTACCGGCTCGCACTTATAACCAAAACCACATCCCTCGCAAATACACGGCCAGCAAACGCCGGCTGAGTATTTACTGGACCTGGAGCTATCCCTGGGAATCCCAGCGCGACCCCGCAGCAATGGAGAACCGTTTCTCCACGATGACCGAGGTCCGCAACGTACTTTGGCCGGACTACGAGACGCCGGAGTGGAGCGCCGCGCAATTCCTCCAGGGTATCGCTGGTACACTTGAGCTGTTTCACCGCTCCGCGCTCAGCTTCCAGCAAATTGCCGGCGAAGCCACAGGGCACCCGGTTGCTGTGTTCCAGCGCATAGACCAGGCGGGCTACAAGCTGCCCATTGACGAGCGGATTCTGGCGGACTGCGATACGCTTTTGGTTTTCGGGCTCGACCATATTCTTTCCGAACAGGAAGCCTCGCCGGAAGAAATTGCTGCCATTCGTGAGTGGCTCAAGCGCGAAGGCACCTGTCTGCTGCTCGCGCCGCACCACGACGTCGGCTTCACCAGCGACATGAAGCAGCGACAGATGGAATACCTCCATCACGGCGATAGGCTCGTGCCGCGGCAGCAGCGTTTTGGGCAATATACCCGTTCGCTGATGAAAGCGCTCGATGTTCCGGTGCAGAATACCTACGGACTCCGTCCAGCCCAGGTCAAAGCCACGAAGGAGATAGCGCCGCTCACGGCTTTTCGAGACATTGATAAGCTGGGTCTACTCAACAACGTCCCTACCCTGAATTTTCATCCGCACCTGCCGCACTACGAGCTAACTCCCGAAGACACCAAGGCAGTGCATGTACTCGCGCGCCAGCCCATTGATCTTGATCGTCCCCATCCTTTTACAGCGGCTGGCAATACCGAGTTCAATTGTTTGCTGTGGATGCCGCCAAATCAGCAGCGCGCTGGAGACATCGTGCTACTAAACTCAACCAATTTCACCACGCTCTTCGGTGGCACGGACAGTCTGAAAAACCTGTGGCGGAATTTCGCGCTTATGAATTGAGCGCCAATGGTAGATGCCCGAAGCGCCTCAAGCTGGCCCGGGTACTAAGTCGGCGCCAGGCGCGCGAGTCTTTTTGAATCCCATGCAGGAGGCATTAATGCTGATGCAACTGTTGAGCAAGGCGGCGACCGTTGCCATGCTGAGCTTTGTCGTGTCGAGCATGCTCGCTATGGGCGCCGGTCTCACGGTCTCCCAGATCTCCGAGCCACTACGCAATGTCCGCCTGGTCGTGCTCGCCTTGCTGGCCAATTTCGTCGTGATGCCACTTGGTGCGCTCGCTCTGGCGAAGGTGCTCGGGTTAGACGAACCCTTTGGGGTTGGACTCTTGCTGCTCGGTTGTGCGGCCGGAGCGCCGTTCTTGCCGAAGCTCGCCGAACTGGCGAAGGGCAATCTCGCATTTGCTGTTGGCGCCATGGTGTTGCTGATGGTTGTCACCGTGGGTTATCTGCCTATCGTACTGCCTCTGCTGCTCCCGGGGGTTACTGTTCATCCGTGGCACATTGCTCGCTCGCTGCTGCTGCTGATGCTGGTCCCGCTTGTCATAGGCCTCATCCTAAAGGCGCGTTACGCGGACCTGGCCGAACGGGTGAAGCCCGCGCTTGACTGGATTTCTAACGTCAGCCTCATCCTGCTCGTATGTTTGATTACCGCAGCAAACATCGACAAAGTTTTACAAGTGTTCGGGACCCTAGGGATCCTTGCGGGACTTTTGTTTATCGCATTGGGCCTTGGGACTGGTTGGTTGCTCGGCGGATCTAGCCCCGACACAAAAAGGGTGATGGCGCTCGGAACCGGCCAGCGCAACATTGCCGCTGCACTCGTCGTCGCGAGCCAAAGTTTCAGCGACCCCAAAGTGGTCGTCATGGTAATCGTTGTCGCAATTGTCGGATTGATCGTTCTCATGCCGCTTTCTCGCGCGCTGGCTAGTCGATAGGCAGGAAGTGGTCGGCCATGGTCACGAGCGGTTCGCTGAAGACTAACCCAAGGCATGCGCTAGTTGCTTGCGCCGCGATTGCCGCGGTCTACTGGGGATCCGGAGCCGCGCTTGCGCAAGATGACAGCAGAGTTCTGGCCGAGGAGCTCTCCAACCCTCTCGCCGCCCTCATCAGCGTACCGTTTTTCGGAAACTACAACGGGGATGTCGGTCCCGAGAAAGATGGTTCCCAATGGTTCGTAAACATCCAGCCAGTCGTGCCCGTCACGCTCAATTCCGACTGGTACATGATCTCGCGAACCATCCTTCCGGTAATGTTCAACCAGAACGACCTCTTCCCTGGCGCTGGCTCGCAGTCCGGTCTGCGCGACACGACGGAAGGACTCTATTTTTCGCCAAAGCGAACGTTCAATGGCTTTACCGTGGGAGTGGGGCCACTCTTTCTGCTGCCGACCGCAACCGATGAGCTACTCGGCGCCGGGAAATGGGGCGCGGGTCCGACCGGAGTTGTTGTCTGGCAGGGCAGCGGCTGGACGGTCGGCGTTCTCGCCTACCACAACTGGTCTTTCGCTGGCGACGCCGACCGCGCCGATTTCAACCAAACATTCCTGCAACCAGTTCTCGCCTATACCACATCGCAGGCGTGGACGTTTACGCTGCAGGGAGAAGATACCTACGACTGGGAGACTGGCGAATGGTTGGCACCGGTCAACTTTCTAGTTTCCAAGATTGTAAAAGTTGGCGGGCAGCCGGTCAGCATCGTTGGCGGCGTGCGCTATTGGATGGACTCTCCCGACACCGGTCCCCATGGTTTTGGTGGCAGGCTTGGGATGACCTTCCTGTTTCCGGCGCGATGATTGATCGCATGAGAGCCCCCTCTCGGCGTATGAACGGTCGCATCTCCAACCGCGCTTGACCATGCGGCGCCATAATCTCGCGTCAGGCCCGTGTTAGTGGCCCGCAGCGCGGCGGAGGCGAACTCGTCGCTCGAGTCTGAGGCTATTCGAGTCGAAAAAGTGAAAGGCCGCAGCGGGTGCTGCGGCCTAGTGGCGGCTACTAACCGATTGGTCTTACCAATAGCGATAGCGGTGATGAGAGTAGCCCCGATGATTATAATAGTGGCCATGGTAGCGATAGCGGTAATGGCCGCCGTGGTAGCTATAAGGGTAATAGCCGCCACCGTAAGAATATCCACGGCGATATGTACGCCTAACATGCCTGCGGTGGACGCCAGCAACGCTGCCTGGTGTTAGCGGTCGCCCGATACGGGCTTGCGCCTTGTCGACGGACAAAGACAAACCTTTGTTCTGGAATTGGTGAAGCGATATAGGTGTCGCGCACAGCACTGCCGCTGCCAATAGAGTGGCTCCAATCACGCTTAACTTTCTCATCTACATTCTCCTCCCTGTTAGGACCAACTTTCGGCGGCGTCTTAGTAATAGTGAGCGCAAACGCCTCCATTCCATCGCGCACACCTGCGGACTTCCTGTGGACAGCCGATTATCCGCCTGTTGGTCGCATTAAACTAGCGGTTGTTGTGCACGAATTGGCTCGGGGCTCCCCTCAGCGGCATGCCGCCCCCTCCACTCGGATCGATCCTGGTCGCGCACAAGCCAATAGACGGCCCCAAGCGCGATGATTGCCGCAGCAAGGGCGAACAATTCCTCCGTTGCGTGTCCAATGTCGAGGATCAGCAGCTTGCGCAGGATGGCAAGCATTGCGATCAAGACCACGGTACGAACCTGGACGACGCTGTGCTGCCGCTCGGCAGCCACGAGCAGCGACCCGCTTGAACTCAAGCGCGATGATTAACGGTAAAGATCATGCCGAACAAGCCTGAAAAACCGCGTAGTCGGTCGGTCAAATGTGCTTGAAGCGATGCTCAAAAAAATCTTGAGTGCGAGGTTCCAGATGGCGAAAACGATGAAGATGGCGATCAATACGGTGAGTATGAGAATGACGATGTGCTCGAACTTGTCGTAAAAGCTGAGCAGGCCAAAGCGCCTCTGCGCCTCAGTAAACTCCTCTTTGACGCGCATGACCGTTCCTCCCCTTTAGCGGTGACAGTGGTGAGCCGCTGTGGTCCTGGTCCGGGGGCGCCATACGGTTATCCCGATGCGAGGTAACGGTGCACGAAGGCGATCGCCATGGCCCCTTCGCCCACAGCCGACGCGACACGTTTAATTGAGCCGTGGCGCACATCACCGGCCGCGAACACGCCCGGCATGGAGGTTTCCAAATAATACGGCTCACGGTTGAGCTTCCAGGTCTCTCCCGGCGTGCTGAACTTCCTCAGGTCGGGTCCGGTCACAAGATAGCCCTCCTCATCGCGAACGATGCCGACCTCTTTCGCCCACTGGGTATTTGGAACCCCGCCAAGACATAGAAATAGAAAGCTCGTCTCGATCATCCGCTCTTCGCCGGTCTCGCAGTTCCTAAGCGTCACCGCTCGCAACATGTCATCGCCATGCAACGCAACGACCAGCGACTTAGGCACGATCTCTATATTCGGCGTGTGCGTGACACGATCAACCAGATATTCAGAGACATTGTCGTTCAAACGCTCGCCTCTCATGACGATTCTGACCTTGCGAGCGTAGCGGGCAAGGTACAGCGAGGCTTGTGCGGAAGAATTGCCCGCACCCACGATGACGACGTGCTCGTTGCCACAAAGTTGGGCTTCGCTTGCGCCAGCCCCATAATAGACGCCAGCGCCGAACAGCTTTTCCTCGTTTGGTAGGCCAAGACGACGGTACTCCACGCCCGTGGCGCAGACGGAGACGCGAGAGATGATCTTGGTCCCATCATCGAGATCAACGACCCCCCGGCAGGTGGTGAATTCGCCGCGCACGCCCGCTCGGTGAATGAGGATTTCGGTGCCAAACCGGGATGCCTGCTCCCGCGCACGCTCGGCAAGGTCGGCGCCACTGATGCCTTCGGGGAAGCCGAGATAGTTCTCAATTTTAGGGCTGGTCCCAGCCTGGCCGCCCACCGCGAAGCGCTCAACCAAGACAGTCTTCAAGCCTTCCGACGCGCCATAAACGGAGGCACTTAGACCTGCTGGACCAGCTCCGTATATGGCGAGGTCGTATTCGGCGCGGGATGGATGGCGGAACCAACCCAGCTTTTCAGTGATCTGGCGGACGGTCGGCCGCTCCATGCGCGTTCCGTCGTCAAAAATACAGATGGGAAGGCGGGCATCGTCCACGTTCTCGACGCCAAGCTCCTTGCGGGCGTGCTCGTCGTCGCGCAGCTCAATCCACTCAAAGGGGATGTCGCTTCGGTGCAAGAAATCGCGGATGGCATAGGCGGAAGGACACCCACGCTTGCCGTAGAGACGGACGGGAGCGGCTTGTTGCATACCCAGACCCTCCAATTGGATCGTTTAGGATAGGCAACGGTAGGATCACTAGCAATGTGTCCAACTCAACGACGGGCGAGACGCGAAGGGAATGCAGAATGTCCGCTTTGGGTCATTAGCAGACATTAGAGGGCGGATCAAAGATGTCCGCTTTACCCCCAGAAGCAGACATGCTCATCGTCGGCATCAATGTCTGCTAATGCCAGAAGCGGACATGCTTCAGCCTCGGAATAGTATCCAGCTGACCACGCTAAGAGGCGTGCGCGCGGGTTCCAGCGCCATGTCAAGAATTGTGGACGCCCGATCATTCGCAACCGCGCCCGATTGGTCTAGGAACATGCCACTTCACAACCCGGAAGAAAGCACAATGAACATTCAAGTAGATACCCCTGCCACAATTGATTTCGCCACCATCAAGAGCCGACAGCGGGAGGCGGAGATGGTCGACACGAACTGGACGATCAAGGACGTGAGTTCATCAACTGCAATTGCTCCTACGGCTGCCCCTGCCAGTTCAACGGCCTGCCGACGCACGGCCATTGCCGCGCCGTGGTGGGCTTCCAGATCGAGCGCGGCCATCACGGAACGTCAAACTCGACGGGCTCAAGGTCGCCGGCATCTTCAAATGGCCTGGTCCCATCCATGAAGGCCACGGCGAGGCGGCGCTCATCATCGACAAGCGGGCCGACGAGGCCCAGCGCGACGCGCTGCTGCGCATTCTCTCCGGCCAGGACACCGATCCCGGCGCCACGATCTTCAACGTTTTCGCTTCGACGCTGGAAAAGGTGCACGATCCGATGTTCTCCGACATCGACTTCGACATCGACATCGACAAGCGCCGCGGCGCGCCTCATCGTGCCTGGAATAACGGAACCCGCGGCGAACCGATCCTCAATCCCGTCACCGGCAAGGAACATCGCGTCCGCATCGACAGCCCGGACGGTTTCGAGTTCAAGCTCGCCGAAGTGGCCGCGGTTGGAGCAAAACGGCAAACCCATCGCCTTCGACCTCGCCGACACCTATGGGCATTTCTGCCATCTCCATCTCGACGAACACGGCGTGATCCAATGAGCGCCATGAGCGATGCCGCGCTCGAGACCGTGCTGCGGCGCGACCGCGCCATCGTGCTTCGCGGCGCTGGCGGGCGTTACCGCGTTGGCCTGGGCGTACACGTTGTGGCTCGCCTACGGCATGGCGATGCCCGCCGGACATGCCCGGGCCTGGGCACATGCGCCGATGGGCACGATGATGCCGGCGCCCGCGGCCAGGAATGCGCCCGATCTCGGCTTCACCTTCGCCATGTGGGCGGTGATGATGGTGGGCATGATGACGCCGTCGGCGACGCCGCATGATCCTGCTCTACGCGCGCGTCGGGCGGCAGGCGCAGCACAGGCCACGCCTTCGCCTCCACCGGCTGGTTTGCCGCGGGTACCTTGCTCGCCTGGGCCGCGTTTTCGGCTGTTGCCACGCTGGCGCAGGGCGCTGGACGCGCGAGCCTGATCACGCCGATGCTGGCAAGCGCCAGCCGCGTCCTTGGCGGGATCGTGCTGATCGTCGCGGGCCTTTACCAGTGGACGCCGCTGAAGGATGCGTGCCTGTCGCATTGCCGCGCGCCGCTGGATTTCATCATGCATCACGGCGGCTTCCGGCCCGAGCTCCGCTCGCTCGCGCTCGGTGCGCAGCACGGGCTTTACTGCATCGGCTGTTGCTGGGCGCTGATGGCGCTTCTGTTCGTCGGCGGCGTGATGAATGTGCTGTGGATCGTCGCGCTGACGATATTCGTGCTGGTCGAGAAAATGGTTCCGGTAGGCCGCGTGATTTCGCGGGTTACCGGAGCGGGGTTCTTCGCATGCGGCGTCTGGGTGCTGGCACAAACACTCTAAACTCGGCGACAACGTCGCCTATGGGTCATGAGCTGATGTAGAGGCGCGTCTGCGATGCGTCCGCTCTTCCCCGAAAGCCGACATCGACTTAGCGAACCGGAACGTCCGCTTAGTGCCACAAGCGGAAGTCAGAGCCACTTGCTGGAGCAGTGAGGGTTACAAGTGCAAAAGAAAGCCCTGGGGCGTAACTCGGGCGAGGGAGTCTGGAAAATTTGCATTGCCTTTAGGGTGCACCCCACCCGAACGGTCGTTAGCAGACTTTGTCTTTGGGGCCGTCCTGGTCATGATGCTCCAGCACATAAATTTGACACACTGCATCTGTTTCCGTAGGCGCCCGCCAAGCCGTGGCGCAGGCCATTTTGGCCGGTGCTTGGCTGTGTTCTCTGCTCCGTTAGCGTGGCAGAGGCAGGGAAGCGAAAATGTGCAGAAGATTATCGCCGGTTCTGCAGCCAATGGGGCCTTGAGACACGGGGTCTGGAAAATTGCATACGCAGCCACGGTGACCGTTTGAGCCATGCCTGCGTCAGAGGATTGATCGCGGCTGGGGCAGTCTCTCAGGCGGAAGTGGACCGTAGGAGGGCAGCACTCGGTCGCTAGCCGCAACCATCCATAGACTCATCTTGTACAAACTCAGGCGAAATGGGGAATGAAATGAGATTTTCACTCGTACTTTTTTTCGCGTTTAGTGCTGGCGCACTCGCTTTGCAAACGTTTCCCGCGGCGAGCGGTCTGCAAAATTGCTATGCCGTCAGGGCAACTGCGGATGCCCGCAACCGAGCGATTTCGACGGAACGCGCCGAGCACCGACTTCATCGCTACATTGCCGACGAGATGAGGAGTTCCGGCGGAAAGTCGGTGGGCCCGACTTCGGTCCACTGCATCCGCAACGCATGCGAAGCCTCAGCTTGGGTTTGCCGTCATTAGCGAGAAGCCACATTTATTCAAGCCTCACCGACAAGCCCAGACCATTTCGACGAGGTAGCAATGAAAAAGACGCGCATCCAGGAGTAGGCGATGACAACCAGACGGCAGTTTATGGTTTCTGTTCCTGCTGCGGCAGCCGCCTTCGCCCTGGCCGATCAATTTGTTTTTGATGTGAGCCCTGCGCGCGCTCAACAAATTGACCCTCTGCAAGGACATTTTCATCCCAAGGGCAAGGCCCCGTCGAAATTCACGCTGGAGGTGCTTGAAGCAGGCCAAGGCGACGCTGCCGTTCGCCGACAAGAGAGATTTCGAGGAGCAGAAGAAGGGGCTTCATTGCTCCGATGAAGGACCTCAAGATCATGGCCGACGCCGGCCATGTCGCCTGGGACATGGAGCGGTTTCAGTTCCTGGACGAGCAAGACGAATTCGACAGCATCCATCCCTCGCTGCTCCGTCAGTCCGGCTTGAACAACAACTACGGTCTCTACGAGGTGATCCCGGGCATCTATCAGGTCCGCGGTTTCGACCTCTCCGACATCTCCTTCGTCCGGGGCAAGACCGGCTGGATCGTGTTCGACCCCCTGGTGACCGCGGAAGCGGTGCGCGCGGCGTGGAAGCTGTTCCAGGAGCATGTCGGCGAAGGCCTGCCAGTCTCCGCGGTGATCTATTCCCACACGCATGGCGACCACTGGGGCGGCGTGCGCGGCATCGTCGACGAGGCGGATGTGAGGTCCGGGAAGATCCCCCTCATCGCGCCGATCGACTTCATGGACTTCACGGTTTCCGAGAACGTCTACGCCGGCAACGCCATGAACCGGCGGCTGTTCTACCAGTACGGCCTGCTGCTGCCCGCCAGCCCGCATGGCTATGTCGGCCAGGGCCTCGGCCAGGCCGTGTCGGCCGGCGCCATCGGGCTGATCGCGCCGACCCGGCTACGTCGAAAAGGACATCGAGGAGTTCGAGGTCGATGGCGTGCAGAATGGTCTTCCAGAACACGCCGAACACCGAAGCGCCCCGGGAGATGAACACCTACATCCCCGAGATGAAGGCGCTCTGGATGGCCGAGAACGTCATCGCGTCGCTGCACAACATCTACACGCTGCGCGGCGCGCCGGTCCGCGATCCGCTGAACTGGTCGAAGTACATCGGCGAGGCGCTCTACCGGTTCGGCCTGGAGGCCGAGGTCATGTTCGCCTCGCATCACTGGCCGCGCTGGGGCAACGACCGGATCCAGGAAGTGCTCCGCGGCCAGCGCGATCTCTACGCCAACATGAACAACCAGGTGCTGCACCTCGCCAACCAGGGCGTGACCATCAACCAGATCCACAACGTCTACGAGGTTCCGAAAAGTCTGCAGGACAAGTGGTACTGCCGGGGCTATCACGGCTCGCCCGAGCACAACAGCCGCGGCGTCATCCAGCGCTATCTCGGGTTCTGGGATTGCAACCCGACGACCCTCATTCCGCTGTCGCCGAGCGACTCCGCGCCGCTCTACGTCGAGATGATGGGCGGCGCCGAGAAGATCCTGGCCCGCGGCCGGGAGCTGCACGATGCAGGGCAAGTACCTGCTCGCCTCAGGAGATCCTCAACAAGCTGGTCCAGGCCGAGCCGGACAACCAGGCCGCCAAGGACCTGCTGGCCGACGTCTTCGAGCAGATCGGCTACCAGCAGGAGAACCCCGGCCTGCGGAACAGCTTCCTCGCCGCCGCCTACGAGCTCAGGATCGGGCATTCCGCAAGGCGAGACCGCCAACTCAAGCAGCCCCGACGTGATCCGGGCGATGTCCACTGAGCTGTTCCTCAATTTCCTCGGCATTCGCATGGACAGCCGCAAGGCCGAGGGCATGCGGTTCACGATCAACCTGATCACGCCGGACAACGGCGAGAAGTTCCTGGTCGAGCTGGAGAATGCCACGCTCACCAACATCAAGGGCTTCCTTGCCGACAAGCCCGACCTGACGCTCACCATCAACCGCTCCGATCTGGAGCAGACGATGATGGGTGCGAAAACTCTCGAAGCGCAGATCGCGGACGGAACCGCGAAGGTGGAAGGTGACGCAGGCGTTTTGAAGCAGCTCGCTTCGACCATGGTCGACTTCGACCCACGCTTCGAGATCATGCCCGGCACGAAGGCCAAGACCGAGGTCACTGGATACGTAGAATCCGGCATTAAAGGAAAAGCTGATCCCTATGAAGCCATTCCACGGCAAACGATTGCGGAATAGTATTTGTGTGGGGCAGCACACCATTTGGCGCGAGGGGAGTGAATCCATGAACGCGATTAATCGCCGCAAAGTGTTGACGGGAATCATTTGTGGTGGCGCAGTCGTCACCCTCGGCCTGTCTGCGATGCCACAAGCCGCGAAATCCACGCCTTTAGGTGCCGTCAAGAGTGGAGCGGTGAAGACCGAGAGCCTTGTCGAGGCGGCTAGAGTAACTGTTCACGTGCATCCGCGCCGGCACCATCGCGGTCGCCATTGGCGCTGCTGGTGGCATAGGGGACGTCGCGTATGCGGCTGGCGCTGGTAGGCCGGTTGATGGTGAGCTAGCATCTCGTCGTTTGTCGACGGGCCGGGGACAGGACTATCGCTTTGAGAGATATCCGTTAAGCACGGGGGGCCGATGACACCGTTTGGCCGAGGTCTTCTCGCCGGCTGGTCGGTCGTGCTGTGCGGATTGCTCTTGGGCGCCACCCCCGCCGCCAGTGCCGATCTTTATCCCGGCGTCCCAAGGAACATGGCGCTGGAGCCTCCTCCGTCACCCAGTCAGTGGCAATTCGATTTCACTCCCTACGCTTGG
>CAVWRU010000018.1:0-102090 GCA_963757555.1 uncultured Alphaproteobacteria bacterium | reverse complement strand
CACCTACCTTTCTTCATAGGTGCGCGCACTCCTGGCGGATTAATGCCAGGAACGGCTTGCCTGATACTCAAAACTTCAATCCTTTGCGGCATATTTAAGTAAGCACTGGATTGATGACATGCAGATCAGCCTTAAAGGCAAAGTGGCCATCGTAACGGGCGTGAGCGGCGACGGACAGGTCGGCCAAGCTCCTCGCCAGAGCACTGGCTGAAAGCGGTGCAGCCGCTGGCAATTTGTGCTCGCAAGCAAAGCAACGTTGAAGCCCGGGCCAAGGAGCTGCGAGATTTAGGCGCCCGTGTGTTCGTCGTGGCCGGGTTTTTGACCGATGAGGGCCGAGTTCGACGGCTGATCGACGGCACCGTAAGTGAACACGGCTGGATCGACGTTCTGGTGAACCTAGCAGGAGGACTTACGCTGCTATAAGACTGCGGTCGAGCACAGTCTCGATGATTGGCGGCGAATGTCGACAACCCTCTGTTTAGTGCGTTTTTGACCTCGCGCGCAGCCTTCCCGCATCTGCAAGCTGCCGGGGATGGTGTCATCTCAACTTCGCACGAGCCGGCAAACCTCGGGCCAATATGGTCGCTTATAACTGCGCCAAGGCGGGAATTGAGGCGCTTACCCGTACACTCGCGATCGAGGGAAAAGATCTCTGGCATCCGCGTGAATGCAATTGCGCCAGGCTGGTAGACACGGCATCCAATATTGCCGCGATGAAACCGAAAGATCTGAAGCGTTGGACCAAGCGCGAAGATATCGCCGAGACCGTGTTCTTCCTTGCCTCGCCGGCCGCCGGCGGCATCACTGGCCAAGTCATTGCGGTCACCGGCTGGGGATTTTAGCGCGCAGGCTGTGCGCGAGCGGTCAGCGCATCCAACCGACAGTCAGTCAGCACATGGAATGGAATAACCCGCCGACCGGCATGCTTTCACGAAGCTCGTTGAAGAGCTCGACAGCAGCCTGGGTCTGCAAGACCTCGACCTCAATACCGTTCTCGGCCAAGACCTCCAGGGTTTCCGGACAGACCTGCAGTCGCTCCCAAATCCCCTTTGAGAGCACCACGGTCTTGGCGCCGTGCCCGATTAATTCCTGAACGTCGGCAGGCTGAATGCCGGGCACATGATGCGTTCCCGTCTCGCGCCAGTCCCACTCCCGCGCGCCGCCGGGAAACACCTTGGTGTCTTTGAAGGGGGGATAACCTTCGACCTCTATATGACCCCATGAGAGGTGCGAGATACGCGGGGATTTGAGTTCGGCCCGGTTCATCTAACCCGGAAAGAGCTTAGCGCTTCACCGCAATGAACGCCAAGCCAACACACGCCAGTTATCATCTCGTCGCTTTACGCTTGCAGGAGACAGCACCAAAAGAATGAACGTTCAAGCCGCGCGGCTGACGTCCGTTCTGGAATAGCGGACTTGGTGGCTTCTCCTCAGATGAGCACAAGATGTCGACAAACTTCGAGTTGGTTCCCGCCCCCACGCCCATAGGTATGCTAAATAGCCAATCGACATGTCGAACTCCGATCGTCTGCCACGTTCTATTGCGGTCGAGGATCGCAGTTGTGCCGCCGAAGCGCGACAGTTCTCGCCATCGGCCGCGCGCAATCGCGGCCCAATTCGAGAGGTGTTGACTCGCGTTCTTCCGAAGAAAGGCCTCGCGCTCGAAATTGGATCAGGTACCGGGGAGCATGCCGTCTGCTTCGCCAAGGCGTTGCCTGGGCTCGTGTGGCTGCCGAGCGATCCAGATATGGGTTCGCGCGCCAGCATCGAGGCTTGGATTCTCACCGAACAACTCGCCAATGTGCGTGCGCCGGTCGCCATCGATGTGCGCCGCGAGACATGGGACGTGGAGGACTACGCCCCGTTTGACGCGATGATCTCCCTGAACATGATCCATATCGCGCCTTGGGACGCAGCGGTGGGATTGCTTGCCGGGGCGGGGCGTCTCTTGAGCCCGGACGGTGTCCTCTTCCTCTACGGGCCCTTCATGCGGGGTGGGGTACACACAGCGGCATCCAACGCAGCCTTCGACGCAGACCTCAAAAGGCGGGACAAGCGCTGGGGCGTTCGTGACGTAGACGAATTGGTCAGCGAGGCCGCTCCCCAAGGAATTGAACTGCGCGAGGTCGTAAAGATGCCGGCGAACAATCTCTCGCTCATCTTCGTGAAGGCGAACCCTGCCCATCATTCTACTGCAGCCGACGCCGGTCGAGGTTCGCCCAATTGAAAAGCAACCAAGGCCACACGCAGTCTGCCGCGGCCACACCGGCCGCGCGCGCCTGGGCGCAAGTTTTAGCGCCCTACCGGCAGCCCAGCAGCGGCCGGGGCATAGTCGAGATCGTAATCACCATGTCCCATTTGTTGCGCTCTGGGTGTTGATGTGGGCGACGCTCGATGTCGGCTACTGGTTAGTGCTTCCGCTCGCGATACCAGCGGCGGGATTCCTAGTGCGCCTCTTCATGATCCAGCACGATTGCGGCCACGGGTCCTTCTTCCGGCATCGCCAGGCAAATGATTGGACCGGTCGGATCATAGGCGTATTGACGCTCACTCCGTATGATTTTTAGCGGCGCACCCATGCCATGCATCACGCAAGCTCCGGAAATCTTGACCGTCGAGGCTTCGGCGACGTCGACACTCTCACCGTGCATCACCTCTCCAGCCGTATCCCTTACTACCGGCTTCCGTGCGTGCTGCGCGAGCATCCCGAACTCCGCGCCATCAACCGCCTGAGCCTGCTCGAAAGCTTCCGCTGCGTGCGCCTCGTGTTGTGGGACGAGAGCCGACGCTGCTTGGTGCCTTTCCGCGACCGCCCATCGTCACAGTAACCCGGAATTTCGCAGGAGCGGTCAGGAAAGCGCGTGATCCTCACCTCGTCTGGATCAAAAGCGGGCGCAGCCTAACGAATGCGATTGTCTAAGATTGGGTGCCTGCTCCCGAACGAGGCCGCTGTTGCCCGCGCCCAGGCTCTCCTTGGCCACAACGTCTTCCTGTCGTGGCACCTCGCGCTCCCGCACCTCAGTTTCGGCGCGTTAGAAAGGTAAGCCGGCTAGGCAACGGTCAAGGGGCGCAGATGCCGCTGGCAACGAGACGGCAGTGAGCGCATGTTCTTAGGATGGACACAAAAACGAATTATCCCCTTCCATCCAAAATCGATCAGCTTGTGGACGATGCCAAGACGGAGCTAAACCGTGTCGGCATTGAGACCGAGGGCAAACGCTCTGACGAGATCTTGAAAATGGCCCGCGAGGCGCGAAACAAGCCGCACCTCGCGTGAGCCGAGCGCATAGCTCTGACGATCATGAGACTCTTCAGAGGGTCGGAAGATACTTCTCGACGCAAGTAGAGAAAGAGCGCATCGTTTTTTGCGTGCGTGAGTGACCCTCCTGCGAGCATAGCTGCCGGTCAGGCGCCTACTCCTGCCGAGTGTGGCACTGTCCAGCGGCCCTCCCAGTGATGCGGAGCTCACGCACCACTTTCCACACACAAAAAGTTTTGCAATCTCGCGAGTTCCTTGGAGTGCGACAAGCGCGGCCAGACAGTGCAGGAGAGCGGCCCGAACGGCCTGGCGAAGAATGTATCTAATTCCTATATCAACCTGAGTGACGGGCGGCCTACCTAAAGGGAAGGAACGTCCGAAATGAAGAAATATCTCATAGCTAGCGTACTTATCGTCGGCTTTGCCGGTTCGGCCTATGCCGCAAACGGCCAATTCGGCAACATGTGTTCCTGGGGTCTGGCCAATCACAAGGATGTGCAGACGGATTGTTCCGTCAATGCGACACTCAAGGGCAAGACCTACTGCTTCAGCAGCGCGGACGCCAAGAGCCAATTCATGAAGAATCCGAGTAGCAATCTGACGAAGGCCGAGTCCTTCTATAAGAGTGAACATAAGGGCTAGCCCGTCGTCGAGGCCTTGTTCTTTTTAGGCTCTGGGCGTCGTAAAAGCACAATCAATCATGCCTGCCTGAGCTAGGCAGCGAATTCCGGACGCGGTGCTGATCTCGTGGCGTGGTGGGGCAAGCGTTTGAGCTTAGTCGGACCGCCCTCGGCAACTTTTGCCAGACCGTTCCTTCGTCTCTTGGAAGGCTTGAGGGCCCCGCTGAAGCTCGGCGGAGCGACACAGCGTCCTTGGCACAGTGCTTTCTCCGTACGCTGGGCGCGTGGCAGCCGGCGTGCGGATGAATTCAGCTGTGTTAGTCGGCCCGGGCGATCAAACTGGCTACGACCGGTGTCGCGACAGTTGCATCGTTCGGTTGCGCGTCGTCCACGTCGACACGCGGGCGCGCCGGCAATTGCAGCACGGTGGCGTGCTGACCTTTGCACAACTGGGTGAGCAGCACAGTCTTCCCATCAGGGAACTCAAGGGCGTCATGATGGGCGCTTGACCGGCCTTTGTTGACCTGTCGGAACCTCGCCACCTTCTGTCCGAGCCTCCAGGCGAAGAGCACGCCCGTCTCACATCGGACCTCCTTGTCGAAGGCAAGCTCGGTGCCAGGAAGCACGCAAACGGCCAAGGTAGGGTCATCCACCGAGACAAAGCCGCGCGTGACGGTATGCGGGAAGCCTGCTGATACTAATTTGTCGCCAACCTTAGCGGGCCGGGACGCGACAAGCTCTAGGCTGTAGTCACACATCGAAGGTACTCCAATCTTTGAGCCAGAACGGTATCCCCGTCTAACTCTTAGGATAGCCGATCAAAGCGGCGATCTTTTGTTAAGGTCTCCGGTCGAGCCCACAATCGCGCGCCAAGCCGTGTCCTAGGCGTCAAAGGCAAAACTCTGACGGTCGATCTGCCGCATAACTTGGCGCGAAGTTCAACTTTCTGTTTAAGCTCGGCCTTGCGGTTTGAGATCGCTCCGGCATCCCTCAAACGAGTGATGCTCGTCATGCGGCAATTTACTTGCGTGAGCAGTCGGTCCAGCCTTGCGTTCTCGATCATGAGAGCGCAACTCGTTGCATCAACAGCCGTAGCCCAGCGTTACGATGCACCAGGCACTTCTGCCGGTCTTGGCCGCCACCGTGCCCGCGCCTCTTGCAACTCCGACAGTGGCCTGACCAGCACCTCTCGCTACGCTGGCAGACCCTTGCGCGATACCTTGACCGGCTTGACCGGTACCCTGCACCACGCCCTGGCCAACCATTGCGGTGCCTTTGACTGTTCCTTGCACTGCGCCTTGCACAGGTCCGTTCGGAGTTTGCGCCAGCAACGGTAGCGTAGTTGCGGCAAGCGAAAAGGTCGCGAGTATTAACATCCGCGTCATGTCTTGCTTCCTTTCCATCTTGAGGGTCGGTCACTGAGCCAAACTCACTCAAGGGACCGTTGTTGGGCTCAAGTATGAGTTTTCAAGGGCAACCCGATCACGCCCTCGCGCAGGACCATTGCAACAGCCAGCTCGAAGATTAAATTTTTGCACCGGCTCAACCGAAGCCATTTCCATGCGTTCGGAGCGATAGAACTCAATGGAGGACACAATGTGTGATTACTCCCTGGAAGCGTATCGCAGTCGGCCAGCGCGCCACGGCGAGAGGTATGAAACGCATCGTTTTGAGAGCTACAGCATTGGCTTCATTGCGCCCGGCGACCCTTCAACCGCCGTCTGCATGGCGTATGACACGAAACTGAGGCGCGAAGGCATCCCTGCAGTTGTGCAAAGATCGCTCTGTCTCTCCGAAAATGAAGACGTCATCTTCACTCGCTTGGAGGTCAGCCCCCATCACGACGGCGTGCGCTTCGCCAACGGGGCGGAGGTGACGCTGCAAGAACTTGGTCCTGGTGTGAAGGGCTACATCTACGACGCTCTGTTGTCGCCTCTATGGAAGTCCGAGAGCGCCGAGGTGATGTAGCCACCCGCAGTGCGAGACGCTGACCGCTGCTGCGAAGGCATCCGCCTGAGGTGTAAGGTGGGCCGAAGATGCTCATCCGTCTTGAAGGTGCTCATGGTTTTTGTGTGAGCATCTTCGGAGGAGTTGAGCACCTTTGCGATTTCGGGCCTCAGTGTTTCGACACTGAAGTATAGAAGCTTGCGCCATCCGGTCGATCCGGCGTCGGGGGCACGCAGTCATCTGCGTTGCCGCTATTGGAGTAGAAGGAGCTGCAACATTCTCCTTCGTTGTTTGTGACGCCAGGTTCCTTCACTCCACCCGGACGAGTGATGCTGCAATCCTGGTCCGCGCGGACCACACTGGCAGCAAGCCACAAAGTCGCCGGAAGCACTAGTAAAGTTGAGAAGCGAGTCATTGCCATCGCGGACTCCTCCAAAAGGGTGGGCCACAGGCTTTATACTAACCCCATCGTTTGGAGGTTTTGGGGCCGGACCGATGGAGTTGCCGCGCTGTGAGCTCCGCCAGGGAACCGCAACTTCCCCTTGACACCCCCGATCCCCTGACATGTGGGCCGACTGCGACGACGAGGGTAATCTTTGCTTCCCATGTGCTTTCCAAAGCTACTTCATCTACCTCGAAGGGCTCATGCTTCTTGGGTGAGCATCTTCGGGGATGTGAGCCCCTTCGGTAAACTTCTGAAGGGAGGCCAAAGGCGGGGTGCCACTGCTGCAGTTCGATGTGGCCCGCCCACCTCGCCCAACTTTTTGATATAGTGAACGAGGAGCGTGCCATGACGAAAACTCTGGTAGCGCTCGTCCTGATCGCCGGCGGCATATTGCTGGCTACGCCGTTGGTAGATACCGGCAAGCCTGTGCCAGCTCGATTGTCGCCGCCTACGAGCGCAGATCAAATCTCGGAAGCTCGACGCGTGTCGCCGACTATGTCCGCCCGCGACGTTTGCGATCTTTTTGATCCTTGGCAGAAGTGCTCCTTTTCGAAGCCGAATATTAAAGTTGTCGATCCGAGGATCCTTACGCAGGCCGCCGCCGTAAGCCTTTGCAACGAGTTCGTCCGTGCCGTCCGCGGTATGAGAAAAGTCGGTCAGCCGATGGAGCCCGGCTGGACACTGCATGTCCATTCGAGCAAGGGCGAACTGGCAAGCTGCTATCTCCCTTAGCTGCATCGCGGCAGGCTGCGACATGTGCGGCGCTTGCGGGGAGCTGCTTCATGCCGGACAGCGGATATGAGGAGACATTGACCGTCTCTGCTACTTAGGGCCCCCCTTCACTCTGAAGGCGAGACGGCAAAAAGTCCTAACCCGAGTTCAGCAGTTTTGCCCGTCGTCGCGAAAAGTCGGTCGATATTGACCATTCCCAAATCGAACCATCGACTGGAATGCAGAACGGTCATACGATCACTAAGCAAATTCCCTCCGGCCAACGCGTGCTTTGGTTTGAGGTGTGGCGAGTAATGATGATGTTCCACGCGCTGATAGTCGCGTTTTTCCTGATACTCGTAGCGACCTCAGCGGCGGTCGCAGGTTCGATGATCGTCCTAGCGTTGTTGGATTTGGCTTTCGGCAAGAAGAGCACCCCATCCCTTGTTGCCGATGTCGTGGAAAGTGACCAGCTCACGCCGCCAGCCGAGCTGAAGACCCCGGTTCCTGGATCAAAGCCGAAAATTAAGCCTTTAGCTACACCTGACGGTGGGTATCGAGCCAAACGAAAAGCCAACCCTGGCTACGGCCCTCAAACCCAGAGGGTCATACACCTCGGATGAGGAACTCATGAAGTACCTCTTTGTTACGCGTTCCAAGTTCGGAATGATGACGCGCGCGAGGGGTACGAATGACTTGCTCTGACACCGCGTAATTGGAACGCCCTCAAACCGGCTTGAATAGCGCAGCGGGCCATGTGTCGTACGGCGGGGCTCAGTTACGTCCACGTCCACGTGTTCGAGCTCGGTCCGCGCAGACCAGAAATCCACCCACAATATGTCCTCAGTGACGGGCTATCGACGAGGATCATTAGTGCCATCGGTCTCGAAGGTGCTCATGGGCTTTATGTGAGCATCTTCGTAGGAGTTGAGCACCTTCGGATGTTACCATGGCCGTCTGCACGGCAGTCGCTGTGCTTGCCGCGGTTATTTGGTTTTGAGGGTAAATGCGCACGAGCGGAATCGGCATGGCGGGTAGGCTCACAGTCCCATGGAGTAGCTCGCCGCTCCTCGGCTGCTGGCGAATTGCGCGCGGGTCGCACTATTGGGTGAGATTTTCTTCTCATTGCAGAACGTGAAGAACTCCTGAGGGTCGATGAACACGGGTATTATGCTGATACCTTCGCGTTTTGCGGCCGCACGGTCGCTCTCGGCATTCTTCTCCCATTCATCGAAAGCGAGCGGGAACGTCTCCCCATCTTCCATGATTTCCCGGATAAGCGCGTAGTCTTCACGTCGGTACCACGGTGCAAAGCGTGGCATTATTCTTCTCCTCATAGCAAAGGACGCCGAGCGAAGCCGCGGTGTCTGCAACAAGCGGTTCTTTCACATGCCCTGCTGATTTGCTGGCATCAAACTCCTGACTTCGGCCAATGGGTCGCGACCAAGAACGCGAACGCAATCCTTGTAGGCTGACAAAACTTGATCGACGGCACTGTCTGCCGTCTCGGGGATCGACGCCGCTTATATATACGTAAAGCGCCAGCTTAATGCCGACGCCCTCAATGTCGTCGGCGGGTGTTTCGGCAATTAGGTCTTCCATGCTGGTGACACGCGCGTGAGCGCGGTGACGTGCGGACCGGGTCGTTTGTTTGTCCAGATCGATCAGTGCGCCTTTCCACTTGTCGAAGGCTTCGCATATTGTGCGTTTCATCTCATCCTCCAGGAGGATGCGGTTCCAGCCCCGCATCATGTACCGATCAGCGGCACGACACCACATTGCCTACCGCTGGGGGGCCTTCTATAGGGGTGTTTCTGGTAGCAAATTCCGCTACCCGTTCCGTTTGCGCACTTCCTGAAAGCCCCGACACTCCACCGAGCCGGGGCTTCTTCTTTTGGGCGGCGGGGCAGCCGCGTTGATCTTGTGCTCAACGGTTGGCTTCGGTCGGCGCGTCTTTGATCGAAGAAGTGGCGCCAGGGGCACAGCCAGACTTGCCGAGCGGTGCTATCTACAGTGATGCGGGGTGGCCGCTCTAGTTCGCTTCGGTGAACGGCGGAGACCACGGTAACCCGCACTTCTAATCACAAGCCTCGGGGGAAGCTCAGTGCCCCCGGGGCTTTTTCTTTGCGGGTAACAGCTCCGATGGCCTGCCGCTCCTAGTCCCCGAGCCCATACCGAAATACGGAAGGTGCGAAGCCTGGAGCAATTTCCACGAGTGCTGTGACAGTTCCGCCACCAATTCCGGCTCGTCGTGTGGTTGCATTACAGGGCTGACGCCTTGCCGGAACGGCAAGTGACCGTCGGAGTGGGTGATAGTCTGGTACAGCGTACAACCCCCGCAAGGTCGAGCGCAGGCAGCACGATCATCCCCTAGAGTGAACTCGACTTGGGCTCAAGCCTAGTCCCCGTGGCCGCAAGCCGAGGATCATCACCTTTAATCCCTGCCTGAGCCGTTCGGACCAGTTCTCCGAACGGCTCTTCTTAATTGCTGCCCAAAGTCCGGTGCTGGTGTAGGTGGCAATTTCTGAGGTTTCAAGCGAAGTGCCATCCCCGCCCATCCCGCCATGCTATGCTGGGCAGCTCCATGCTCGGTCGGTCAACTCGGTATTCTAGAGCTATGCAGCATCTCCAAGCCATCTTTGTCAGCTGCGCGGTGGTCTCGATCACTTCAATGCTCGTCGCACCAGCGATGGCAGGCTACAGCAATTTCGTATTTGCCGCTCAGGCCGACTCCCCTGGTAGCGACTACAAGAGGATAGGAGGACTTTCTTTTGACAAGTGCGTCACTGCCTGTGATGCCGACACAAATTGTAATGCGTTCACCTACAACGAGCTTAAGCGGACGTGCTTTTTAAAGAGCTCAGCCGCGCAATGGACCATCCTTAGGATCGGTGCAATCACCGGCATCAAGCTCTCGCCACTGTCGCTGGAAGGGGAGACGAAACAGGACCAATCACCTGTCCCAGATGAAAAGACGCAATGAGTGCAGGAATTAGCGGCTTCTGCGGACCGAGCAACATGCGAAAAATGGTGGCAGAGAGGTTGGCGAAAGTCCTGTGAAGTGGCACTCTCAGCGAAATCTTAGCTGTCCAGCTCGCACTTCTGCCTACTCCCCGCGGAAACCAGACGCAACATCCTAGAGTTATAGGTCAGGTCCCTAAACGCTGAGAGCGCGGACAGTGGAGTTTCTGATCCCATGCTGATCCATACCGCTGAAGGCAAGCGCAGCATCGACGACGACCTCGTACTATGCAATCGACAGACATCGCGGTGAGACCGAACGCTGCACCGTGACCCTCTATTTGCTTAGCGGGGAACAGGTTACAGGCGTGCCAGAGACCGCGATCCCAGAGGACGATGCATCGCCACTCGCTGCGTGAACGAGTATCGGGGTGCCGTCGGTGATGGTCGGATCGCGAAGTTAGTTCGACGTCCACCGCCTCGTTCCTTTAAGAAAGGGACTGAATGTGATCTCCGGCAGAAAGTGGAACTGCTACAGCTGGCGTACATCAAGTTGGCGAAGGCTGCAGAGATGCTGCAGATGGCAGGGGAGGAACCACTAGCGGAAGAAGTGGAGGTATTGGCCGACAAGGTTGATTGCGCCGCGAAGGCTGCCAGTCGAACCTAGCAGCGCCGGACGCGCCAACACGGCAATACCTCACCGCTTGATATATAGGGTGAACAGGGCGACCACTGCTGCTGATATGGCTGCTGCCGCTGCCACGCTCGCGATTGTGATGGCGAGGTTTGCTCTCCAGTTCGCCTCCTTCGCCAGGCTCGCAGCCGCCCAAGCCGCTTCCTTGGAGCTACGTGCTATCTCCAACTCAGCCGACCGTGCCTCGTTCTTTTTGCCCAGCTTCTTCTCTTCGAGGTAGCGGAGCACCGCCGCACGCTTATCGTCTACCCAGACTGCTGCGGCAAGACGCGCCTCGATCTCTTGATCGCTCAGCTGGTCCAGTTCTTCTTTGAAGAGATCAGGCTTCTCGGGCATTTCGATGCCTTGGAGGCGGCGGCCCAAGGCGGCGACGCCGACAAAATATGATGTGCGCCTACCGCACCTGCTTCTGACGTGCTTTTTGGTTAGCCATTCTTTTCTCAGCGTCCCGAATAGCCCTTACTGCTTTTCCATTCGGGACTTTGTAGACCACTGCAGGTTTTCTCAGAGGTAATGGAACTGGTGCAATTTGCGCCCTTGGGATGGAAGCAGTTTCTGAAACAAATTCCTGCATCGGCTCCAGGGATTTGTTGACGCTGACGATCTTACTTTCTGACGATATTTGCGGCTCATGCGGAAACGCGGAATTTTCTACGAGGGGCTGAATGTTGATCGCGCGGGTTCGCGTCGCGAGGTCAAGTGATCCCAGGAAGGCCAACACAATCAGGAGCCCGGCCACTACACGGGACGGTATGCTGCTAAGAAGTGTGCGCAAGGCGACCGCAAACTCGAATATCCGCCGATTGCGATTGTGTGAAACTGTGCGCTGAATAAGAAAGCGCTGGGCCTCTGGAACGAGCCACCTAGCGGTGGTGAATAGCCGGTGCGCGCATGGCTTGCAGGAGCCTTTCAGTCCCCAACCCAAGGCAATGAGCCGATTGGCTATGAACCACCGGAGGCGCCTTGAGACATCAATTCTATTTATTCTCTTGGTGACCAGCGCGGTTCCCCCGATCGGTCTGGTTTCTACCCTCGATGCTCCCGTTTGCGCGGCACAGCAGAAGCCTGGTCTCAAACTCTTGCAGAGCAGTTAAAGAGAGGGAGTGAGGTCTGATGATTGGGGAGCTCTACCGCACCAAGGTCAAGGTCACCTTCAAATACGAGGGCCATGGCTGAGGTGGGAGCTTTACTGGCACACTTTAAGAGCCGTGACCGCGTGACTGACCACTCCGGTCGTAGAGGCCCAAACGCCGACGGTTCCTAGAAACCACCAGTTGAGATGCAAAGCTCACCTGAAGATCGGCGTTGTGCGACACGATGGTCAAAACCATCCGTACCACCAACCTGAAACGGCTAAGCCACCAGCGAACCGTGCCCCTGCGCTTCGTTTGCGGTCACTGAAGTCACTGGCAATTGCAGCACGGTGGCGTGCTGACTTTTGCACAACTGGGTCAGCAGGACAATTTTCCCATCAGGGAACTCAAGGGCGTCATGATGGGCGTTTGACCGGCCTTTGTTGACTTGTCGGAACCTCGCCACCTTGTGCCCGAGCCTCCAGGCGAAGAGCACGCCCGTCTCGCATCGGACCTCCTGCTCGAAGGCAAGCTCGGTGCCCGGAAGCACGCAAACGGCCAGGTTAGGGTCATCCACCGATACAAAGCCGCGCGTTATGGTGTGAGGGAAGCTCGTCGATACCAACTTGTCACCGACTTTCGCGGGTCGGGATGCCACATGCTCTAAACTGTAGTCACACATCGAAGGTACTCCACTCTCTGAGCTATAACGGTACCCCCGTCTTAATGTTACGGTAGACGATCAAAGTGGCGATCTTTTGTTTCATGCTGCGACCGAGACACGCAGCCTCAAGCTCTCCCGGAGAAACTTGCCAAGAGTACCGCGATTATTCCTGTTATCGCCAGTTCAGCACTGGCCGCGACGTCGCGCTCGCGCAATCGAAGGTGCTCATTCTCGTGCTGTGAGCATCTTCGATGGAGCTCGCGATCCATCGCACGCCCACGACTGTAGGACTTCAGCTCCAATAACCGCGAAATCCCAGGAGCGCAGAGCCAATCAGGACAATCAGGAGCAAGGTCAAAACTGTTGTCTTAGCCCCGGCTATCAGGGTGAAGTGGCTAAACCTGGACTGGTCGCAATTTCGTGGAAATTAACAGAAGTCGCGCGCTCGCCCGTTCGCCGCATATTCTCCCAATTCATGGCGTAGAGATCTGCTTAATAATGGAGGGGAGCTTCGGCTGGCGGGCCGAGGCTCCATTCTTTTTGGGAGGAGGCTATGTGTCATTTAACCTTGCGTGAGGCATTGGCTTCCCGCCAGTTGGACGCCTTTGTTCGAGAGCAACAGGTTAACGGAGCCGAACTCGTCGCTGGTTCCGAACTTGAACGGGGGCTTGCGCTGCTAGTAACTCAACATCGCGTGCTTGTTGCGAAGCATGGTTCGGCCATCAAGCGACACCATGGAGCCTCCGAGGCCGCGCGGATCGGAATTTAGGACAGCCTCTCTCTGCGAGCGGCTTCGCCTCAGCCGCAAAGCAAACCTTCCGAAGACGCTCATGCTCTCGAAGGCGCTCATGTTGATACATGAGTATTCTTCGGTGGAGTTGAGCACCTTCGCACTACCATGACGATAGCTTCGCGGTTTGATCCTAAACCAGCGGCTGAAAGACTGGGCTAGTCGGGGTTGATCACGCGCCGGCACTCGATCGACGCAGCCTGAAGAGGGCGTAGAAATAACTGAGCCAGAGGACGACAGACAGACCGTAGAAGATGATGGTTCGCAGCGACCACAACGGCCAGGAGCCGGCGGGGCCGATGGCGATCACGTTGGGATACCAAGTGAAGAGCGTGGAGCGCCACCGATTCCACATGAGGGTCATTTCCGTGTTGCGATCCTGCGCGGTCTTGGCGTCGTTGAAGACGCGCTCGCTGTTACGCTTCAACCACCACCAGGAATCCTCGTTGATCAGCTCGAGCCCCCTGTCGGACCGGTTGCGCATGTAAATGTATTCGATGTCGGTCGTATTGCCGCGGGCATCGGGATCGCTGCGGCGCACTTCCGTTCCTGTGACGACGCCGGTTGTCCATGTTGGACGTGCGTATTCCCATCCAAACCAGAGGGGGATACCCACCACGAGTGCAGCGACGGCCAGAACGGGAGCCCCCCTGCGCCATAAGATAAAGGCGAGCACGAGAATCGCGAGCAGGACGATGTAACCGATAGATAGCCAAGCCTGGAGCATGGCTCAAACCTCACCGCAGATAAGACTCGAAACGGTCGAGCCGCCGCACCTTTCAGTATGACAACGCAACTTAATGCCTCAGTCGCCTTTGCATTGGCCACTGGCGTCGCACACCTTGAGCCGCTCGCTATCCTCTCAACGGTCCGTGGTGGTGGGAATTGACGCATTAGCGGAGAGCATGGCTCGCGGCCAGAGGACCCATTCGGGCCGCCCTGATTGTTCCGATCGCCTTTTGATTGTCGCTTGGACCGAGTGGCGCTCTACGCCATCCACGTCTTCGGAACTTTTCCACCATTGGCGGCGAGCTGGCGCATGACCTCCTTGTGGAGCCAAACATTCATTTTCGATGAGCCCTTTGTGTTCCCGGAATAGCCAAGTTCCTTGGCAAGTTCCTGTCGAGCGGTAAGACTGCTGTCGAGGTCTAGCAGCTTCAACAAATCAACAATCGACTTATCGTAGTTGAGCTTCTGCTTTTTGCTTTTAGCAAGCCCGCGGAGCACGTCTTTGACATCGACAGGCGCCGACCACTCAACCTTCGGACCCTCTGGAGCCGGTTCGGTTCTTGTCATAGTGCCTGACGGAGCTGGCGACGCTTGCGGCGCTGTTGACGCTGAAGGCGCCGCGGTGCGGGATGCGGTTTCCGCCTTTGCGGACTGTCCAAAAATTTTTGACATGATGTCACCGAAAATACCCATGGTTCACATCCCTGTTGGATTTCGACATCCTTGAGTAACAGTTCACATCCCTGAAGTGCACCACTTAGTGTTGCCCCAAAGGCGCTCACCAGTCTCGAAGATGCTCATGTTTTTATGTGGGCATCTTCGGAGAAACACCGTCGGGCCCAACCCAATCGCTGTCGCGGCTCCTATCTTATCCAGTTGATCTCCCTTGCCTTCTCGTTGGCTGCTGCCCAAGCAAGCGAAAGAAAGTGTGGGAAGCTCACCTTGCACGTTTTGTTCTGCACCTTCCTCGCAGAAAAAGTGCTCGCGATTAGACGATTGTCCTCGGCTTTTTCATAGACGATGCTGAAGTCGGTTCCCGGCATCGTTACGACAATCTCGCCGCCCAAGACCTCAACATAAATTTTTGATCTGCTGAACCAAGAGGGGTTCATGATGGCCCCGGGGTCCAAACAATTTTCCCACAGTGTGTCGTGGGCGTTTAAGGCAGAGCCTAACCTCAGATGGCTCTTGCTCGGAGAAGGCTTCGGAGGTTTCCCACTATTTTCAGGCTTTGACCGAGCAACCCCTAAATCAAGACGAAGACCGAGTTTCTCTCCGCCCGGTCTCGAGCCCGCACCCGGATATAGAAAAGGTGGCCTTGCAGGGAAAGGTGGCCTCCCAGTGACTCTAGGACGGCCCATGGAGTCAGGTAGCAGGGTTAGGTGTTCACCCCACAGCCCTGGTGGGCTTTTTGGGGCTGTAGGAGGCGGCGCGAGTTTGGGACGCCCCATACATGAACGGCTCGATCCTGTCGCGGGTTACACGGGCGCGAGAGGGGGCGACGATGGAAAAGGAGGAGATGTTACAGCTCGCCTAAATCAAGGTAGCGAAGGCCGCTCAATTGCTGCAAATGGCAGGCGAGGAGCCGCTGGCAGAGGAGGTCGAGGCCCTAGCGGACAAGGTTAACCTCGCCGTGGCCCAAGCTCGCATCACGCCCCACGAGGTCCAGACCCGGCGGACGTAGCAGGCCAGAATTTGATCGAAGAAGTGGCGCCAGGGGCACAGCCACACTTGTCGACCAGCCGGTTAACATAACCGTGCTTCCTGCAGCAAGGCTTTCTCTGGGGCCGGGTAGCGTTCAGAGTTACTGCTGAGGATTATAGTTATAGCCAATGGTGCCAAACTGCATTTGCTTGGGTTCTCTTACTTTTTGCCGCTGAGCTGGTCGCTTTGGTGTGACGATATCGGCTTGCGCTTTGAATGGCTCGTTAGGCTTCCTTGTTGGGAGGGGAACTCCATCAGGCGTCGCAGCGGTCTCGGCCTCAGACGCTGGAAGTAGAGGGAGAGCTTGGACGACGGGTTTCGTGTCCGACTCCGAGGTTTGCCTCGAAGCTAGGACAAATCCGCCCCTCGGGTGACCATTACTGACATTGAAGACTTCCGCTTCTTTGAGCTCGATTGGGGGGCTCGACTCCACGGAATTAGTCCGGGGTGTTGGCGCAGCAAGTGCCTTGGAAGGACGATCCTGGAATTTTGAAGTAACGGAGTTTGCTATTTGGGCGTTGCTGCTAATTGCAGAAGAAGACTTCATAGCCAAGTCGAGCATCCCTGCAGCGACTGCAATGATCAGTAAGCCTGCCAGAATGCCCTGGTGTGGCCTGCGACGAGCGGCCTCAATCAAATCTAGATTTGGCAAGTTTGCAGCGACCCGTTGGTAGGCGAGCTGCAACGCGCCTCCAATTGAACGAGCCTGCCGACTGGCGTTTGATGTGCGTCTGAAGAACTCGCCCCATTGTTTGGACTTGGAGTCATCGCGTAGGATCGGGATGCCCGGCACAGAGGAAGCCGGTCTCCAACCGGCAAGTCCAGCTCGCCACAACGAATTGTCGGGTCGCAAATGCCCAAGTTCGGCTAATAAGCGCAACTCCGGGTGGGAGATAGGGCTGTAGATTTTTTGCCCGCGCTTCAGATGCCACGCAGAGCTTGCTTCGGCTGAGACCATGGGCTCCCCCAGTGACCAAGCATGATGTTAGCAGCTACATGGTTCAAGCTGCAGGCCCCAGAGAATGACCGTCAGCGGATTCTCCAAAATTAAGATGCTCAAAGGTCACACTCGGTCAAAGCTAGGCGTAGTCAATCGGCTGGGGTGAGTTGGACTACCCTGGAGAGCCTTTGCCCAAGGCTATTGAGATATTGCTGTGCCTGTTGGACGGAGTTGAACGGCGGCACAGGCTGACGATGAGGTGGTCAGAAGGAAGGCTAGATCCGCCTTCACAAGACAAATGATGAGATTCAGCAAAAAGGGGAAGATTCTTGACTGACCGTGAAAAGTATGAGAGAACAAATGAAGAACACGGTGAACTTTGAGGACTTGGTTTTTGATCACAGCCTCTGCTAGAGCGCGGCAATGAGGGATTTGAGTTTTAGCAAACACGCGCTTCGGCTGACTCCCCGTTAAGAGGTCTTCGCTTTCGCGCATCGAGCGTCATCGATGCTCTTCGGTTCGCCACCGTCATCAGGCGTTCGCCACGCGAGCCCGGCGTTAAGGGTACCTTCGGCTAGTCACCGTCAGAAGAACTCGCTCTGCTCATCGAGCGCTGTCGATGCTCTTCGGCTCAACCTCCGTTAATGGTCTCTCGCCTCACGGGTCCGGCGTTATTGACGCTTCGTGGGCGCCGACGTCACTGGGCGGTGCGCCGTTAACCTCCGGCGTAAAACTGAGGGGATCACCAACCGTGCGCGATCCGGTCTCGATCAGATCGGGCATTGGGTAATTGGGCATTGGGTATTGGAATCGAATCTTATGGAGGGGGAAGATGCCTGCACCAAGGGGAAATCGCTTTGCCAAGGGCAATAAAAGCAAGAACAAGTACAAGTCTGAGTACGCGAAAACGGCGAGGAAGCTGTGCGCGCAGTGTGGCTACATCGACATCCAGTTGGCTGAGTGGTTTGACGTGACTGAGAAGACCATCAACAACTGGAAACTCGCGCACCCAGATTTCGCTGAGGCGTTGCGCGTCGGGAAGGCAGAGACAGACGACTTGGTGGAGCGAGCCACCGTTGCAGGCATAACCGGTTACTACGTCATGGTCGACGAGATGGACCGCTTCGGGAATGTTAAGCCGATGCGCAAGTGGGTAGCGGGAAATGCTCACGCTGGCATCAAGTGGCTTAACGCTCGCCGGCCAGAGGTGTACCGCGAGCAGAAGGAAGTGAAGCACGCGCTCTCGATGGACGAAGCATTCCTGCGCTTCCTCGACCAGATGGAGGAGCAGGCAAAGATCGAAAGAGCACGGAACGCGAGGATGATTGAGCACGTCACCGTGAATGAGGTGGGCAGCGACCTAGGCACGCAAGCTGAAGTGGTTGAGCTTGAGGCAGTAGACTGCGGGGAAGAGTAAGCTTGTCACTGCGGAACTCTGACGAAAGATCACGGGCCAATGAACAATCACTCTCCCGTTGCGATGCGACGCGCAGAGGAGCAGCGCGACGACGACGGCCCCGCCCGGCCAGTGGATTACAGCCCACTCACGTGCGCGCGCAACGCCCGCGGAGGGGGGCGGAAGCTACCTTCTCGTTCGCCTGAAATCGCGGGCGCGGCAGAAATTTCTACGACGCTATAGGCCGCGCGCCCAGGCTGGCCTCAGCGGGGCCGCTTCAGGCGCGGTGATAGCCGCACGCAATTCTTGCAGCAGCCGCAGCTTATCCACTCCCAGCGTCCCTTTCAGGATCAGCCAGTTCGAGGCGTGGTCGCTGCGGAATATGGTCCGTTTCAGCTCCAGTTCGGAAAGGAACAGCTCCATTTCCTGCATCAAGCCCAGCACACTGAGCGGCTCCCAGTTGGGAAAATTTCCGCGCAGCCGCGCCTCGCCTTTTGGGAAGCTCACAACAAGGGTGGCGAGATATTCAGGTTGCGCGGCGTTCATCAGCGTCGCCGAGTTCAGCGCATGCTGTCGCGACAGCGCCTGGCCGCCGAGGCCGTTGAGGATCATCACCGAGCGTTTGATCCCCGCCTCTTGCAACTTTTCGAGCGCCTCCCGCGTAGTCGCGAAGGTTTCCCCCTTGTTGACCCGCGCCAGCACTTCGTCGTCGCCGGATTCGGCCCCCACATAGACGAGCGACAGGCCAAGCTCTGCCAACTCCCGAAGCTCCGCCGCCGATTTCTTGCGCAAATTGCGCGGCAGGCAATAGCTCGACACCCGCCGTACGCCGGGCAGATCGCGGCGGATCGCCTCAAGCACGGTCACGAGGCGACGGGTGGAAAGCGTCATCGAGTCGCCATCGGCCAGGAAAACACGCTTGACGCCGTCGCCAAATTGTTCGCCGCAGCGCCGGATGCTTTCGAGCACTTCCTCCTCGCTACGGGGACCGAAGCGCTTCTGCGGGGCGGTGTACATTTCGCAGAATGTGCACCGGTTCCAGGAACAGCCGTCAGTCACAGGCAGGATCAGCAAATCCGCTTCGCTTGGCGGGCGGTAGACGGGTTCGACATAGCGGATGGGGATAATGGTCATGCGTCAGCGAAGACTTTCCAGAACGGACGCAGGGGCGAAGACAAAGTTTAACGCAACAGAAGCGATAATCGAAAACTTTTGCCGGCCGATTGTCGGTCGCGGCGGGCGAAAGGGCGTCAAACCGATTGAGTTTTTCCAGTCCGGCCAATCCGAGCGCCGGTGGGAGCAGGCCGCGCCCGGCCAGTGGATTACAGCCCACTCACGCGCGCACGCAACGCCAGGGCGGCGGAAGCCACCTCATTGCCGGTGCGTGTTGCGGCTCAGTTTGACCCCGTTCCTCAAGCCTTGTAACTTACGATAAGTATGCTTATCGAAACTTAGAACGGAGCTAGGACCATGCCGAAACGCCTGCCAGTCAAGGCCGAAACTGTTGCCATCGCCCCCCTCGCCGGCATCATCAAAAGGGCGCGAGCGTATGGCGAGGCAGCCAAGGCTCCCAACACGCGGAGGGCCTATGCGTCAGACTGGCAGCACTTTGCTGAATGGTGCAACGAGCACGGCTTGGCCTCTCTGCCCGCATCACATGGCACCGTCGCTGCCTACCTAACGGCCCATGCCGCTACCTTGAAGGTTTCCACTTTGGGGCGTCGGTTAGCCGCCATCCGCGCCGCGCATCTCTACGCAGGGGAGGCGCTTGATCTAACCGGTCAAGCCTTCCGTGACGTTTGGGCCGGCATCCGACGCGAGCATGGCACCCGCCCCATAAGAAAGCGGGCGCTGGTTACGGCAGACCTGCGAAGCGTGATTGCCGCGCTGCCTGACAACCTCCTCGGCAAGCGCGACCGCGCATTGCTCTTGATTGGTTTTGCCTCGGCCATGCGGCGCTCGGAGCTGGCGCGCCTCGTCATAGGCGACTGCCCCGGACATCGCGTCACCTTCACGGATAATGGGCTCCTGATCGAACTGGGACGAAGCAAGTCCGACCAGGAAGGCAGCGGGGTCATTATCGGCGTCCCCTTCGGCTCCCGCGTGCTGACGTGTCCAGTGCGGGCGTTGCGGGGGTGGCTAGAGGCGGCGAGCATCACGAGTGGCCCCGTGTTCCGTAGAGTTTCACGTCATGGACACATCGGTAGCGTTGCAATCACCGGGCATGGGATTGCTCTTGCCGTCAAGCAAGCCGTCCATAGGGCTGCGCTTGCCGATGGGCACGCCGAAGCTGCGGCCTCTGCGATGGCGGCCTCGGTTGGAGGGCATTCGCTTAGGGCTGGCTTCATTACGGCTGCCGATGCGGCCGGTGCTCCTATCTCGAAGATCATGGAACAGGCGCGCCACGCGCGCTTTGAGACGACGCGCGGCTACATCCGCGAGGCTGATGCCTTCAGGGACAACGCTGCGAGTTATCTCGGATTGTGAGGCTACGTTGCCACCCATGGGGTGTCTCGGGCCAGGGGGATCTCGGGAGGGGTCACGTCTCGGCTCCTCAGCGCCCTCTCCAGCTGTCTCAGTAGCCGAGCCTATGTGGCACAACTCCCAAGCTTAACAAGCAAGGCGGCCTGAGAGCCTCTAGGAAGCCCGAGGAGGCGGGAAAGGTATAGGAAGCGATGCGAACAAAGCAAGAACACACCGCTGTCAGCGGCTAAATGTGGGGCTCTGGCGCCCATTCGCGCACCGCATTCGTGCCAGAAAACACGGGGGACGCAAGCGTCCGCACCGTCCGCATCGTCCCCGTCCCGCCGAAATCCAATCCAGCCAAAGGCTTCGTGGTTACAAGGCGGACGGTAGCATCACTCCCGACCGTCGGCACCAAGCCATTTAAAAACAACGAGGGGAACGGTGCGGACGATGCGGACCCAAAATTCCCCTCCCAATCTGCCCCGAAAAACCAGAGGCTTATTGCTGGAGGCTTGGCTATGAGGGGCGCCCTGACCTGGGCAGGCGCCCGCCGGGAAGGGAGCCGGGCACTTGCGCGCGCTAAAAGATCGACGGGGCTAGGCCATAGGGGCCATAGGGGGCATATGGTCGGTTCCGACCCCTCAGCGGTCCGATGACCCCTATGCCCCCTATGCCTCCCGGTGGCTCATCGCGACTTACGTGCGTTTCATCACGCCGCGAACTTGAACTTTGGAAACACTCCCGCCGCCGCAAGATGAACGGATTGCGCGGAACCTTTGCCGCAAAGTGCTCCGCGAAGCTTGGGAGTTGCCGCCCTGTGGAGGGCGCAAGAGGGGGGTAAGGGGGTGGGGTATGCCGACTCTCGGCTACTTAGCTTTTGCCAGAACGAGGCCCCCAGACCTTGTTCCCGCAAGACATTGAGAATGGGCCGCAAAAAATTTTTATGCAATTTTTGTGAGGGCTCCCTGGGCCCCAAGTGTGCACGGCATCTCGGGATTCTGCCAACGCCGAAATTAGGCCGTGTACTCATAATCGAGGTTGGTAAGCAGCGGTCTGCTTTACCCCCAAAGGCAGACATTCGTCAGCGCATTGAGCATGTCTGCTTTGTGCCATGTGTGGACGGCTCCCTATTGGCAAGGGTTTTTTTGAGAATGATGCACGGCTGGTCGGTGCTGCCATGTGTCCGGCCTGTTGATGCGGCGCTTTCCATGGGCCGCTGGCCATAATGCTCTCCGCGAGATCAGGTCCCGGTCAAAAACACGCAGTCAAAAGCTGCTGTGGCACAAGTGGGGTGTCCCGATCTCCCGATCGACCGGCTAGGTGCATTATCCTCGCATTGCCCTTTCCAACTTCGTCGGCGCGCGTAGAGCGCGCATCTCTCAAATTGCCTGCGGAGCAGGCTCTCTGTAGCGTGTGCCGCTGACCATCAGCGCCCAGGCAATGCGGGCGATCTTGTTGGCCAAGGCGATCGCGGCAATCTTAGTCGGCCGCCGGGCCATCAGCTCGGCGAGCCAGGCCCGCCGCGTATACCCGACCTGCTTGGCTCGTCGGATCACCGATAAGGCACCAACCACGAGCAGCGAGCGCAGATAGCGGTTGCCTGCTTTGGAGATGCTTCCCAGCCGCGCCTTGCCGCCTGTCGAGTTCTGCTTGGGCACTAGCCCAATCCATGCCGGCACGTCGCGCGCCGAGCCGAAGGCATGCGGATCGGGGATGCTGGCGACGAGGGCCGTCGCAATCAGCGGGCCAACGCCGGGGATGGTCTCAAGGCGACGGCTCAGCTCATTGGAGCGGTGCCAAGCAAGGATGCGCCGGTCAGCCTCAAGGATCTGCCGCTTGACCAGCACGAGCTGAGCCCGCAACGCTTGCAGACATTCCCGTGCGACAGGAGGCACCCGCCCATCAGACCCTTCGTCGATGAGCCGCAGCAGCCTCTCCACGCCGTTGCGGCCAATGCCGGCAACAATGCCGAACTCGGCCATGTGAGCCCGGATCGCATTGATCAAGGTCGTACGCTGGCGCACGAACAGTTGCCGCGTCCGATGCAGCATCAGCACCGACTGCTGCTCCTCCGTCTTGACTTCAACAAAGCGCATGGTCGGGCGCGTCACCGCCTCACAGATCGCCTCCGCGTCCGCCGCATCGTTCTTGTTCCGCTTCACGTAAGGCTTCACATACCTGGCAGGCATCAGCCGGACTTCATGTCCAAACTTCGCGATCTCCCGCGCCCAGTGATGCGAGGTAGCGCAGGCTTCAATGCCGACAAGGCACGCAGCTTGCTTCTCAAAGAACGGCAACACCTGGCTGCGCCTCAGCTGCCGGCGCACAACAATGCGGCCCGACGCATCAACCCCATGGATCTGAAAGACGTTCTTCGCGAGATCAAGCCCGATTGTGGTAACTTCGTTCATGGACGGCTCCCTCTTGGCGGTTCCTCAACAGCAACCCCAATTTGGCACCTAGATGCCGGTGGCGGGAGCCGTCCACAGCATCATTAACGGACGTCGGCTGCCGGCGCCGGCAAATCTTCAGGGAGAAGCGATCTGGCGTAGATGCCAGCACATCATGCAGCACTCAGGACTCAGCAAATCGAGGATCTACCGTGCCCTGGCAAGAGGGGTCTGATAACCCGACAATCGTGGGCGTATCGAAAGA
The DNA here is from genome assembly GCA_963757555.1 of uncultured Alphaproteobacteria bacterium. GTDB lineage: Bacteria > Pseudomonadota > Alphaproteobacteria > Rhizobiales > Methyloligellaceae > Methyloceanibacter. The sequence continues at coordinate 79,036 of CAVWRU010000018.1, read as the reverse complement.
CGTTGGCGCTCCACCACCGCTTCGGCTTCGGCAAGAAAATCGCGGTCCAGTAGTTTAAGCGTGTCCACATATGCCGATACCGCGGGCTCTCCAGCGACATCGTCGGTGATGCCGTCGAGAAAATTGGCAAGCGCGAGCTTAATACCAATCCCGACAAGCCCCTGAGACCGAGTCTTGGCAATGGTTCGCTGGATCAATTCGACTCGTTTGTGCCGGCGTTGTTCTTCCCGTTGGTCTATCGTCGACAACTCGGCGTCGAGAGACTTCAGCCACTCACTCCACCATGCAAGCAACTCGGTATCGCTCTTCGTTTTCCTACAGGATTTGCTGGCCATAAAAACCCCCTCATGTACGCGGCAAACACCGGCCGAGGCCGCATCAAGCCGGTTGCCACTCGGATCCTGCCACAGCACAGAATGAAAGTAGCCTAACTAATTGCGTTTGCTACCGAATTGTGGCTCTTTGCCCCGCTTGAGTGCTGCTTCGGCACGAGCCCGATCCAGGCTGAGAAGTTCCGCCCCGATCGGAAGGTCTTTGGATCGACGACGCTTGCCACCAGAGCCGTGGCCAGTGCCGGTCCAATACCAGGAATGGCATCCAGTTGCCTGCTCGTCGCATTGGATCGGTGCCAAGCCATGATCTTGCGGTCGAACTCGAGGATCTGCACCTTCAGCATCCGCAGCTGGGCGCCAAGGGCGGCAAGACAGGCCCGGGCGAGCTCAGGCACGCGCTGGTCGTGGCGATGGCAAACAGTTGTCTACGCCCTTGCGTCCCACCGCCGCTACGATGCCCAACTAGGCCATGTGAGCCCGGATGGCATTGATCACCGAGGTTTGCTGGCGGATGAAGAGTTGCCGCGTGCGATGGAGCATCAGGCAGCTCTGCTGCTCCGGCGTCTTGGTCTCGACAAACCGCATATTGGCCCTGGTCACTGCTTTACAGATAACTCGGCGTCAGCGGCATCGTTTTTCTGCCGCTTGACGTAAGGCTTCACATAGGCCGGCGGCATCAAGCGCACGTTATGGCCGAAACGCCTTGAGCTCGCGCGACCAATGATGCGATGTGGCGCAGGCCTCGATCCCAACCAGGCACGGCGGCAGCTTCTCAAAGAACGCCATCACGTCGCGGCGCTTCAGCTAACGGCAGATGAGCACCTTGCCTTCCGCGTCGACACTGTGCACCTGAAACACCGACCTGGTAATATCGGGACCAATAGTTGTAACTGCTTGCATAGTTGGCTTCTCCGTATCGTGGGAGCGTTAAACCGCAGCCCACATCATTGGCACTCATGTGCCGGTGGAGGAGCCGTCCACAGCGTCAGAAGCCGACGTCGCCTGTGTCCGAATCCAAACAGTAGAGGGATTTCACGCGTCCATGGGCTGCGGGCAAATGGAGCAAGCTCTATGCGGAAACGCTGCTGAGCCCTGAGACGCCGCGCAATGCAATTTCTTTCAGCTGGTCTGCGTTCCGTTTGCCATTGCAAGCAGACGCTAGAATGATCTGAGCTAGATTTTTTTGAGGATAGGAACCTGATCGGCAGTGAGCCTCGACCTTTTGTCCCTCAAGTGCTGCCAAGCGGCGTCATAGGCAGCCGTTAGAGCCTTAAACTCCTCGGGCTGAAAGAAGGACGAATAGTCTCGCAGATGCATGGCCTCAGGGGACTCCGCATAAAAGCCGAGAGTCTTGGCGACCCCCAGCCCACGTTCCCCCCGGTGACCGATTGTCCGATTATTTACCAAGCCTAACAGTGATGGGCACACCTGTCTTCATGCGGCGCACAACGGAGTGTGGCAGCGCAGTATGGATGTTCTCACGATCTGCTTTGGTTGACCTTTCCCTCGGTTCAAGCGTCAGACAACACTCAATCGCTGAGATTTCCGTCGTGGTCATCTGAGTGCCTCGCAAACTGGTAGGCCCCTCGATGATACAACGTCCAGACGGCGAAGTGGTTCGAAAGCCGACGCGACGGGCTACTCGTACCTCCGTGTCGTGCCAATCGCGGAAAATAGCGTCGGGAGCCTTGACACTTGCCACGCTCGTCTTTGCCACGGTCAGGCAGAGCCTAGGACCCACCCGGAAGCCCGCTTTCGCCGTCAGGCACTATGTTAGTTGCCGTTTCGGCGGTACCCTCTTCCTCTCCTTCGGAATGAGCATCCGTCAACGCTTTCACCAGCGCGTCGTAGAAACCCGACATGTCAATGATTTTATCGTTCTCCCCGACCCACTTTTGGATTAAAGCGAGCGCGGCTGTATTTGCGTCCATTTGAACTCCTATGTTTGAGCCCTGCTGTTCAAGACAGAGTTCCTTGCCTCGCAAGAAATGCCCTTTACCCGGCTTTGAGGATCCTTCCGTTTCCTGTGCCTCAGCCGGGCATCGCATTCGGCCTTCGGCTAATATATGCTTATATGTTTAGTAGAAGCCGTAGCACCAGGGGAGCCTGACCGTGTCAGCGCCTGATCGCTTCATCGCTTGGTGCAAGCAGGAGCAGGCGAGCATTCAGCAGCAGCTTCAGCTAATGAAGTCGGGTAAAGTGCGAACAGGCGAGGATATCGGGGCCGGCTGGATTGATACCACGGCTGAGTTGATAGAGCGCATTGAGGCGCGACTCGTCGAGCTGAACGAGCTTTTGACCGAGGCAGGAAGCACTACTGTCATTAAGCCGAGCGATCTTTAGCAATACCAAAAAGACCCCAAAAGGCGCAAAGACCGCGCGCCGACCAGCTCCAGCTCGGTGACCGCTGCGCAAGGGCTCGCTGGGCGTCGGGCGCTCCGAACAGGGAAGCGTTGCACCTGGGGGAGTTCGTTGGATTGGTGGCAGAACTTTATGACAAGGATGAGTAGCACAAAAGGCTGAGCCAAATGGCCGCCCGCCACAAGGCCACGGCCCTAAAAGGGGTCTCTGAACCGCAATTGGGGCAGGCCCAAGATGTCTTTGCGATTTCATGGCCGCAATCCTTGCACTTCGCCATCGGCTTACCGGAGCGGACATGCTCAGCGTCGGCATCAACGTCCGCTATGCGGTCCCATTTTGACGGCGACTCCCACCCTTCGGAGGATCCGCTATCATCGAGCCCGGAAGTTTGTTCGGCAGAACCGCAACTGAATTCAAAAAGCTCTGAATCCCTAGGAAGCCCAAGGACGCGGGAAGGGCATAAAAGGGACAAAGCAAGAACACACCGCCGTCAGCGGCCAAATGTGGGGCTCTGGCGCCCATTCGCGCACCTCGCATTCGTGCCAGAAAACACGCGGGACGCAACCGTCCGCATCGTCTGCATCGTCTGCGTCGTCCCCGCCCCGCCGAAATCCAATCCAGCCAAAGGCTTCGTGGCTATGTCCTGCGGACGGTCGCGAGCAAGGCGGGACGGTGGCAGCACTCCCGACCGTCCGCACCAAGCCATTTAAAAACAACAAGGAGAACGAGCGGACGATGCGGACGCAAAATTCCCCTCCCAATCTGCCCCGAAAAACCAGAGCTGGAGGCTTAGCTATGAGGAGCGCCCTGACCTGGCAGGCGCCCGCCGGGAAGGGAGCCGGGCACTTGCGCGCGCTAAAAGATCGACGGGGCCAGGGCCATAGGGGCCATAGGGGGCATATGGTCGGTTCCGACCCCTCAGCAGTCCGATGACCCCTATGCCCCCTATGCCTCCGCCGGTGGCCCCTGCGGATATAGCCGCTCTCACACGACTTACGTCCGTTTCATCACGCCGCGAACTTGAACTTTGAAAACACTCCCGCCGCCGCAAGATGAACGGGTTGCGCGGAACCTTTGCCGCAAAGTGCTCCGCGAAGTTTGGGAACTGCCGCCCTCGTGTAGGGCGCAAGAGGGGGGTAAGGGGGTGGGGGATGCCGACCCTCGGGTACTTAGCTTTTGCCAAAACGAGGCCCCCAGACCTTTTTCCCGCGAGACATCAGAACGGGCCGCAAAAAATTTTTATGCAATTTTTGTGAGGGCTCCCTTGGCCCCTCAGTGTATACGGCATCTCGGGATTCTGCCAACGCCGGAAGTAGGCCGTGTACTCATAAATCGAGGTTGGTAAGCAGCGGTTGGTCATGTCCGCTTTACCCCCGATTGTTCTCTAATTCCGGGTCTGGGTGTCAAGCTCTCCACGATCGTCCTTGCCGGGCCCACTGTTCTCTCCGCGGTAGGGGCGTGCCCTCCGCATGATGGCGTAAGACGACGTTGGCGGATCAATGTTGCAAGCGCCGTCGCCCTTTCGGGCGCTCGCAAAAAATCGGACGATCTCACCACCGCCACCGTCCCGGCAGGGACGACTTTTCCCGCCGTGGGGCGGGAACTCTAAGATCTCCTTTGCGCGTTACGCGGCGAGTTCCTTCTTTGACCAGTTGAACTCGGTCCCATCGATTGACCGCGAGTTTGCGCGCGACAGCGACCTTAGCCTTGCGGAGCCCGTTGCGCTTGATGAGCCTCGTTCCCCAAGCCTTGAGCGCCGACCATTTCGGCACGCGGGTCAGCAACACGCCGGCCGCTTCGAACAGATACAGGCGGAGCATGGCGTCACCGCATTTTGAGATGCGGCCGGACCAATCGAGCTCTCCGGAGGCATGATGCCGGGTCGTCAAACCGACATAGGCGCCAATACTTCTCGATCGCTTGAAGCGCGCCGGATCGTCAATCGTCGCCTTGAAGCAGAGCGCGGTGACCGGACCGACGCCAGGCACGGACATGAACCTGCGGATCTGCGCATCATGACGGGCCAGCTTCTGAACTTTGCGGTCGAGATCGTCGACCTGCTGCTCCGCGATGAAGCTAGAGTACCCACTCGAAGAGTTTATCAACACAATCTGCCTTATCAACACAATCTGCCACAAGCCGATATTCCCATTCGCAGGAGTGCCAGGAGCGGCGTGAGCGCGTCTACCGCGACGAGCTGTTCAATCGGCTGCTGACAACGGCGTGGCCACCGCTTCGAGCGGCTTGCGCTCCGCGGCAACGCCGAAGCGAAATGCGATCAGCGCTGCGGCGAGCATTAGGGCCGCCCCCAAGAGATACCCTCCGAATAGGCTCATCCGCGAGCCGGTGTCGATTAGGGCGCCGAAGAGCCATGGCGCCCCAATGCCGCCGATAGCGGTGCCCAAGGCATAGAAGAAGGCGATTGCCAACGCTCGGATCTCGAGCGGAAAGGTCTCGCTCACGGTGAGATAGGCGGAGCTTGCCGCCGCCGAGGCAAAAAAGAAGATGATCGTCCACGCCACCGTTTGCCAGGTCGCCGAGAGAACGCCAGCCGCGAACAGGGCGCCCGTGAGCGCAAGCAGCAACCCCGAGAGCGCATACGTCGTGGCGATCATGGGACGTCGGCCAACGGTGTCGAACAAACGCCCGAGCAGGAGGGGACCAAGAAAGTTTCCGGCGGCGAAGGGAAGGAGGTACCAGCCCACCCGGCTGGCCTCGATGTCGTAGAAGTCGGTGAGAACAAGCGCGTAGGTGAAGAAGATGGCATTGTAGAAGAAGGCCTGCGCCGTCATCAGGCTGAGGCCGACGAGTGTGCGCTTTCGATGGGTGCGAAACAGTGCCTGCCAGACCTCGCGCAGCGGCGTGAACCGCCGCGACCGCAAGCGGAACGTGGCCAACTCCTCGTCGGGTAGGTGATGCCCGCGCCGGCGATGCGCCTCCTCGATCATATCGAGGATGTTATGCGCCTCCTCCAGCCGGCCGTGGGTCATGAGCCAGCGCGGCGATTCCGGAATCCATGAGCGCATCACGAGGATGAAGAGCCCCAGCACCGAGCCGATGAAGAAGGCGGCGCGCCAGCCGAGGTCAGGCGGCAGAAGTGCGGGGTCGAGTAGCACGATCGAGCCGCCGGCGCCGAGGGCCGCCCCAATCCAGAAGCTGCCGTTGATGATGAGATCGGTCCAACCGCGATATCGTGCCGGCACGAACTCCTGAATAGTCGAGGCAATGGCCGTGTACTCGCCGCCAATGCCGGCCCCGGTGAGAAAGCGGAACAGGGCGAAGCTTAGGAAATCCCATGAGAAGGCCGTGGCCGCCGTGGCGAGGAGGTAGACCGTAAGCGTGACGAAGAACAACCGCTTGCGTCCGAGCCGATCGGTGAGCCAGCCGAACAGGAGCGCGCCGAGCACCGCGCCTGCAAGGTAGGAGCTGCTGGCAAGCCCGACCTCGGCATTGGTGAGATTGAGGATTGGGCTTGCCTTGAGCGCGCCCGCGACGGCGCCCGCAAGCGTCACTTCAAGCCCGTCGAGAATCCAGGTGATGCCAAGCGCTACGACGACGAGGGCGTGGAACCGTCCCCAGCGGAGCCGGTCGAGCCGCGCCGGGATGGCGGTTTCGACCAGCGCCGGGTTTGGCTTGGTCCTCATTCAGGTGTCTTAGTTAGCTATCAGCAACTCGTCGACCGGCGACCGGGTGGTGGCATAAGCAGACGTTGACGGAGCGTGCCAGTGCGCAAAATGACGGGGCGGCAACACTCTCTATCCCCTAGCTTTCAAATCATATCACGTACCGCTGCAAGGACTCTTCGTCGCTCCTAAGCACCTCCAGTTGCTCAAGAGACTGGAGGAACCGTGCTCCCCACACGTCGCGGCTATTCTGCGACAAGGTGGCAAGGATGTGGCTGTGCCGTTCCTGCCGCTCCGACAGCGGCATCTCCAGCGCCCGTGCAATGGCATCGGCTACTAGTTCCAAGTCGTAGGGATTAACCAGCAGGACATCCCGACATTCGGCCGCGGCACCGGCGAACCGGGAGAGAATGAGAACCCCCGGATCATTAGCATCCTGAGCAGCGACATACTCCTTGGCAACTAGGTTCATACCGTCTCGCAACGGTGTTACGAGGCCCGCGCGAGCCGAGCGGTAGAGACCGGCCAAGGCTGACCTGCTATGGGCGCGATTGACGTAGCGGATTGGTGTCCATGATGCTTCGCCGAACCTTCCGTTGATGCGACCCGCGACCGCGCCAAGCGCCTGTCCCAGCTCGTGATACTCCGGGATCTCAGACCTGCTCTTCGGCGTGATCTGCAGATACGTGACTTTGCCGCGCCAATCTGGCCAATTGGAAAAGAATAGGTCGAATGCCTCCATACGCTGGATGAGGCCTTTGGTGTAGTCGAGCCGATCAACGCCAATCAGCAACATTCGTCCCCCGAGACTTTCGACGACCTCCCGAACGAATGACGATTGGGCCGCGCGACGCGCAAGTCGCTCGAACTCGCCGGTGTCGATACCGACCGGAAAGCTACCGACGCGTACCTGTCGACCATCCTGACTGAGAACCATTTGACGGTCTATCGCTTGCGAGACTCCGATGTTCGAGCCGCGATTTTCGGAGAGCACGTAGCGGACGAAGTTTCGAACGTCGCCCTCCGTCTGAAATCCCACCAAATCATATTGAAGCAGGGACGAGAGCAAGCGTTCATGGCGAGGCAGGACAGTTATGAACTCGGGCGCAGGGAACGGAACGTGTAGAAAAAACCCAATGCGATTGGTGTGACCACGTTTTCGAAGCTCCTCCCCGAGCGGGATAAAATGATAGTCATGAACCCAAATCAGATCATTTGGCCGGATCACCTTGGAAAGTTCGTCAGCAAAATGCTGGTTTACGCGGAGATGTCCAGTCAGATCACGCCGCGTGAACTCTGCAAGGTCGATGCGGTAATGCAGGATGGGCCACAAAACGCGGTTGGCAAACCCGCTGTAGTATTCTTGATAGTCCTCCTCTGCTAAATCAGTCAGGACGTACGACTGTTTCGATTTTTCAATTGTTTTCGTGGTGACCTGGGCGCGCGGAACCACATTTCCGCTCCATCCGAACCACACCCCCGCATACCTTTTCAGGGTCGGCGCCAAAACGACCTCGAGCCCACCAGCTCGATGGGCTCCGCTCTCAGTCGGAATCGCAACCCGATTCGAGACGAGGATCAGCCGCAAAGCGGTTCTCCTAACGTCGGTGGTAGGCCCCGGAGTCTGGGCTGTTCTTATAGAGCAGCCATCGCCTTGGCGCAGTAGGCTCGAACTGCTTACAACGCAAGATGGACCCGCTTCTCCTCGGCCAAGGGGGGTTGCAACGGCTGAATGACTTCTGAAATGGGGCATTAGCCGACAACTGACAAGTTCGCGCCATGTCCGCTTTGCCCCCAATAACGGAAATTGGGCGCATCCAAGTCAGCATTTGGCTATCGGTTTTATGAGTACGTGCCCTAGTACCCTCTAAGTTGTTTGATCTGCTCGTAGCTTAGACCATCGATGTCCTCTCGGGTGAGCGTCTGGACCCCGTTCTTTTTTGCTTTCGCCTGGGCGGCCTTGAACTTTGCCTCGGCTGCTGTCGCGACTGTTTCTTTGCATTCAGCTTTAGAGGCCTTCAATGCTTTGTTTGCGGATTCCAATGAGTCATAGCCGCCGCTATCGCCGATGAACTTAAGGCCATCGTCCGGCTTAGCGTCAACCACGGTGCAATTGCCGACCGTATCAATCACGACATAATGCTTGGTGGCATGAGGACGGGCCGAAGCGCTTGGGCTTTTGTTCGCCGGCATTAGGGACCGATCTTCTGGAAACTTCCTGGCAGGTAGCGGAGGCGTTTCCGCCAAGCTTGCCTTTATCGGGCGCGGCAGCGGCCGCGACGCCGCTTGATTTGGTGTCGGGGATCGACGGTTTGGAAGCTTACTGGCGGGTGGCTGAGGCCGTTTCACGGAGCTCGCCTTGATCGGGCGGGGCAGCAGCTGCGGTAGCGGCATCGCATAAGCTGCTTGGTAAGGGTGAGAGCAACCGCCCAGTGAAACAGAGACTGCCAAGACGGCGAGTGCAACGATAACACGCATACTCAACCACTATCGTCCGAGCCGCTCTGGCTACCGGGCCACGTTAACTATGATTGATTGCTAATTGATTGAGGGGATGACGAATAGCTTTTGGTTAAAACTTGGTTAAAAAGCAAACCCACAAGGACCGCCGAGTCGTGGCGACCCTGGCTACGCGAGCTGCGTTGCAGGGACTCACTGCTCGGCCCGCGACGCGTCGTGCGAGCCAGCAATTAAAGAAGTGGCAGACAGACTGCCATGGGGTTAATCGCAAGCGGCTTGCTATTGACGTGCTCGCGATGGGTAGAGAGATAGCGTGACGATCTCGTGAGCCTCGGCCAGTGGATCACGACCAACGACCGCCGCGAGCGCGCGGTAGGTTGAGGAGATGCTGGCCGTGTCGTCGGCGTTAAATTCGTGAACGGCCAATTTGATGAGGCCGCCGAGTGGAGTCGTTGCGGGTGTGCCGGTGATCTCCCGCTCGATCTGCATGCGCCGGTTCTTCGCCCACAAGGCAGCCTGCTCAAACGAGGCCGAGCGCTGATCCACAAGCGCCGACTTCCATTCGGCCCAAAGCGCGGCGATTTCGGCGAGCTTTTTGTCCATGGACACATGGATACCTCAAGCAGTCCGCGCCATGTCAAGGTGCGCATGCAAAATAGCCTCCCGATCTGTCCGACCCGCCAAGCGCTAAGCAGGAAGGCGGGTTGCAACATGCGTGCTTGAAAAAGAGCTACTGAGCAAAGGACCCATAGGGGGCATAGGGGGCATCGGGTCATTTCCGCCTTTCCGGCGGTCCTATGACCCACATGACCCCTATGACCTCTAGGACCGCTTGGACGTACCGCTTGCCAGCGCCTTGCGAACGTTCGCATGGGAAATTCCAAACTGTCTGGCAATACGTGATGGCGAGACACCAGCTTTGAAAGCAGCCCGTACAGCGTTGAGCTTTGCAAGGGTCAAAGGAGGCCCGATTTCTTTGATTTGCGGCTTGCGCGCTGCGGGGAACTTTTTCCCACGTCGCTTTTGCTCTGCAAGCACCGCTGCAAGCAATCGATCAAACTCTTGATCTGATAGTTTGCTTATTGCGTTCGCCAGATTCTTCGGCAGCAGATAGCGTGGTAACGAGGCCGTCGCAGCAGCGTCCGTCGTCGATGCTGCTTTTGGGTGAGGATCTGCTGCCGGCGAAGGAGCCCCTCTCAGCGACGCCGTCGAGAAGAGGTCAGCTTCTATTGATCGAATGCGACCGCTCACCATGCATTCACACCATGCGCTCTGTCCCCATCAAGCGTGTTGACCAGGGCGCCTTCGCGCTTGGTCAGCCAGCACACTGCCGGCTAATCGGCTCCCAGAGGTTCGGCCCGCTCGGTCCGGCGGGACAGGGTCTCTCGGGGGTTTGCGATTTGCCTCAACGATTTCCTTTCAAGTTTATCAGGTGTTTGTCCATTGCCTCGAATTTGCACCGAACGACCGTCAAAGAAGGCGCCACTCTCAATGGCAAGCGATTGGTGATGAACATCGCCAACGACATGTGCCTGCGACTTGAGAATTACCTCTTTGCCCTGGATTGGACCTTCGACTTTTCCGTCCACAACCACGCGCTCGGCTGCGACGGTCCCCGTGACATGAGCCCCGCGGGCGATAATGAGGGAAGTGCAGTGAAGTTCGCCGTCAATCTGTCCATTGACCTCGACTAAGCCCTCCGCGGTGACGCTGCCGACAATCTTCAATCCTTTGGCGATCACGGTTCCTTGGTTCGACGCGAACATGGTTCCCTCCTATCGTTTGCCAAGCATGATATCTAAGGGGTGGGCGACTCCGGGAGTGATTTGATGAAGCCATTCCCTCGTTCGCGCTGTTCCACGGCGTCGGGACGCCCGTTGTGGTTTAGCTGCGGTTCTGCTGCGGCAATTTCTGCCTGCGACACTAACGGATCCTCCGAGGGACGCGACTCGCCCTCAAAATGCGCGCCCTGTTCGATGGAAAGGTTCTTGTGAAAGAGGTTGCCTTCGACGTGCGCCTGGGACTGCAACATCACCCTCAGTGCATGCACTGAGCCGATAAGGCGGCCACGGACCATTACATCCTCCGCAACTACACCACCCTTGAGCTGCGCGTTCTCTCCGAGCACAAGTGCGACGCAATGTACGTCGCCTTGAATTTGGCCGTTGAGATGAAGCTCGCCCTTGGATGTCACGTTGCCGGCGATCGTAAGGTCTTCGCCGATTGTGGAAATACTGAGTGGATGACCGGAATCTTGCGTGCGAGCTGTCGTGTCCATTCTTTCTCACCCCAACAAGCCCCTTGCCATGCGCATTATAAGCCTCAGGACGACCGCGATCCCTCATAATTTGGGAGCCTGAGGCGCTGTGTATATCGGGGATAGGTTCAAAACTGTTCTTGGAATTAGCGGAACTGAAGCGCGCACTTTAAAACGGACGGCATAACCGCCGTAGCGACTCTGTGCGCGATCTAGTTCGCCCGAGCGCTTCTTTGCCGTCCACACTGCGAAGCCTGGCAACCCCAAGGGGAGTGTCATGAACATCGCCCTAACTCCTGAAGCTACCGCCGACAAGCCCCGCGATCGGCGCCATGGTGGGTGCAGTGCTCATCCTGCTAGTTTGGGGCTACATCGAGCGTAGTCGTCGAACTTGATCCCGACTGGTGGCGGTGTGATGCCCAAACTGGAAGCCATCAAGGTTTTGGAGACTAGGTTAGCTGCGATTGAGCAGGAACATCACGCCGAGTTTGCTGGCGATGAGGACATGAGGGACCAGGCCGACGCCAAAGCGGAGGCGAAAGCGCTTGCGGCGGTATTCGATTTTTTGAAAGACTGCAAAATCTCTCACAGGGATTCACTGCTTCGCATTCTTGAACGGTACCTGCGACGAAAGTCGACCGCCGGACAAGGTCGAGATGCTCCTGCTACGCAGGGAGCCAAGGGTATTCTTGCTGGCATAATCCGGGCTAAGGCGGATGCAGGGCTTGAAAAGAATAAAGCCGCGAAATGGGTTGCCGAACACTACCCCAATTCACGAACAGGCTCGAAAACGGGTCCGACGGTCCCGAAGCCCCGCAGCAAGGTCAAACCAACCACTTGACTTGCATGCCGGACTCCGCCGGTAGCGGCGCCTCCTGAGCGAAGCCCGAACTGGGGTGTTCCCCGTGGCTGCTTAATCGAGGAGCCAGAGGACGGGTCTTGCTCCATACCGCACCGATCGCAGAGCTGACAGCCCCACGTACAGCTTCACCTCGACCGGCAACATGGTGGTGGAGAGTAATATAACGCAGACATGAAGAAGCGCGGAATGCGCTCGCCTGACTGACCGACGCGTTCCTACTCACCTTCGCGTGTGGAGAGAGGCGCGATACGGGCCGCAGCCGCGCTATCACTCAGCGTGGGCTGTGTAAGGTTAGAGCTGGCACTGACCTCGCCGATAGAGCAGCTGATATGCAAACAGCGGCCCGTGGCAGCAGATGGCCCGCGAATAAAGGCTTCACGTGTTGTAGGCCGCACCACCTAAGGTAACCACAAGGCAACAAGGGTGGCGATTTCGCTTGATTCGCAGAAGGCGGGACCTGTGTTAATCCATGCCTTGGATTCCGCAGGCGGCGCATCGCCTTTGGCCAGATAGACGCGAAGGCCCCCGAGGCTTGCGGTCGGGGTCTGCGCGCCGGAATATTCGATGCCAATGTACGAATCAAACATCTCGGACGGACTTGGGACGAATTTCCGACGAGCTTTGGTGCTTACTTAGAATTTCCGTTTCAAGAGCCAGGTCCGCGAGAAACTCTGACGCCGGCGCGACGCCGGTGATCAGCAACCAGTCTCGGGCACGCGTGCAGGCCACATAGAGAAGATGACGCTCCGTGTTGTAGACTTCTTCAAGGTCGGACTCGTCTGTTACGGTTTCGATCCGCTCCTGAAGCGGCAGGACTTCGTCATCACAGGCCATGACAGCAACGCCACGGAACTCAAGGCCCTTGGCAAGATGCATCGTGCTGATCGAGATCTTGCCCGCAGTCGTTGCCACAGCTTCCCCGAGCTCAACATACTCGGCCTTCGCGCGCTTAACGGATTCACGCGCGCGCTCGATCTGGGACTCTGATCTGACAAATATGCCGATCTCCTGAGGCAAATATCCTTCCCGGATTCGATCCCCAATCCATGCGGCCACGGTATCGATCTCTTGTTTGGCGTTTTCGACGATCTTAACCACAGGAGGCGGTCCGTTGAAGACCGACACGGTTCCGCGCCAACTCTCGGCAAGCCCATCAACATCGGCGAGGGATTGCGGCAGCAGGCGGTCCGCCTGTGTTCTGATCTGATGCGAAGTGCGATAGTTGATGCGAAGGGTGTGCGACCTTCCCCGCACATCAACGCCAAGCGCCTGCCAAGAAAACGGCGTCTGGAAGATGCGCTGACCGAGATCGCCGGCGAGGAAGAGGCCATCCGTCCGCCGTGCCGCAAGCGCCGCGAGGAAACGCATCTGGGCGACGCCCAGGTCTTGCGCCTCGTCAGCAACGACAAAATCAAAGGGCCGCACGCCGCTGTCTGACAACTCGGCCGTCAGCCGGGCAAAGACGCCCGGCCAGGTGATCAGGCCGCGTGAATCGAGTGCCGCACGCAGCGCACTGAATATGCTCCAAAGCTCTTCGCGCTGCTTCCCACTAATTCTCGTCTTGCGCCCGAGACGCGGGACATTACGATACGCCTCCGAGCTTTGCAGGGTCCAGGCGTCAACCACATCCGTCCATTCGTTCAAAAGAAACTTCGCGCTGAACTTAGGGGCCCCAGCGCTCTTGGCGGCGTCAGCGAGCATGGCCTCGATCACTTCGTCCGCCGGGATCGAGGGAGCGCCGAAGCGCTCCGTATAAAGGCGGCGCGCCAGATCGTTGATCCCTTTCACAGAGATGCGGGCAGCCGTCGGCTCGTTGCCAATAAGACGACTTAGATTAGTGCGCAATGCGTTGGCGAGCGCCGTGGAAAATGTCGTGAGAAGGACCCGCACTTCCGGCGAACGGCGCGCAAGATTCACGGCGCGGTGCAACGCCACGATCGTCTTGCCGGTACCGGCTGATCCGGAGACGCGTGCCGGCCCATTAAAAGATCGTTCGACCAGGGCGCGCTGATCCGGGTGCAAAAAGACAGTCCACTTCTCCCACGGAAATTCGAGGGCGCGCTCCAGTTCAATATTCGTTAGCACCCGGAAGCGGCGCTGCGCGTCGGGGTGAGAAAAAGCATCTGCTTGGGCCGGAAGCGGCTTGGGCGGCTCGGGCTTTTCGCCGACAGCGAGCCTCAGAATTGCTTCCTGCGCTTCCTGCGGCAGGTGTGGAATTACATTAAAGAGGCTGTCTTCGTCCGCCGCGCGCACGTCATCCACCCATTCCGCCGGCACGCCGAAAGCCATTAGTTCAAACTTCCGCAGATTCTCAAATAGCTTCGGTTTGGGCGGCCTTGAAACCGGGGCAATCGAAGGCTCGGTCGCGAGCGCCTTCGCCTGTACTACCCCGATCTCTTTTATCCGCTCGCGTATCTCGACAAGCTGCATCGCCCCCGTCGTCGGGTGCCGCTCGATTTTGCGCCGTTCAGCCCACTTGTATGCGTCGTCATGATGATCGACGTAGACAAGCAGCAAACTCGACGCCGATTTGTGGACGATTAAGCGGATGTCGGCATTGACACGGACCGACCAGAAATTCGGGTCCTTGGCGCCATCAAGCTTGTGGATTTCATGCCTGGTGACGCGGGGTTCATTTGAAGGTCGAAGGCCGTCGTTTTCACAGCCTTCTGTTCCTGCGCAGTCAGGCGCGAAAGCGAATCCGCGAATGTGTCGGCGATGCGGAATTCCATGAAGGTCCTTATTTTCCTGCCAATGCTCCGACCACGACCTTCCGCTTAGCGGCATGCCTAACAAGCGCCTCGGCTTGCTCGGTTTCATCTAACCACTCGAGAAACCTTTGAACGCCCAGCTGTGTGCTCGTTTCGTCACGGCACTGGGCTATCAAAACAAGTTGAATGCTCTGAACAGGGTCGACGACATAGATACCAAAAGGGGGAGATACGACGGTCGCATCAGGAAACCCAAGCATTGTCCTCGCCTGAGCCTCCGTCACCCCCTTTTGGCAAGCAACCAAATAAATCGGTCCTCCATGGAGCTTCGTGAGACTGCCATAAAGCGCATGGTCAGAGAGATGCGGCTGCCCCACGATTTCGCGAGCTGCTGGTACCGACATTGCGTCTGGCACCGCGCCGACCACGAATAGAATTTTTTTGACGTTGATTTTTCGCTGGACTCGGTTTTCCTCAGTGGTCGCATCTGAACTGCCTTGACTTAATCCAGTCAAAGCCGCGTCCCTCATTTTGGCAGCTCGATCAGCGTAACTCAGCCTGCTCCAGTCGAGAGCTGGACCAACATAACTCGTACCGCGGCTTGCATCTCGCACTCCTCGCTGAACCATCTTCACCGTAGCCTGCGATACGGTTCGATGGATGGCGGCGATCAGTTGCGCTTCGTTACCGGCAGCGGCCCTCGTATCGAAGCGCCTCAGACGTGTTACATACTCCTGGAACGCCGCATGGATGCCGCCGCTCGGCGCCCCTTTCGCCTTGGGCTCATGAATATGGACGATGAAGATCTTTCCCGGAGCCAATGTATTAGCCGCCTCAAATTCGGCATGGCAGATGCCGATCGTTCCGTTTTTATCGGGCCAGCCGGCATTGCCGTTAAATAAGGCGATGAAAACATCGCAGTCGCGCGCTTGATCGAGGCAGTGATCCCATGCCTGTTGACTGCCATCTTCAGCCGCCTCCTCGTTGATCCACACCTCGTAAATCGGCTGACCGAAAATTGTTATTGCTTCAATATCTTTCTTTAACTGCGTGCGGATGTCTGACAGCTTCCTGGCGCCCTTGGCTGCAATAGGAAAGGCTTCGTTGCAGCGGCTTGAGATCATGATCTTGATCTTCGATGAGGTAGCCATAGCTCACCCCACCGAGAATACTTTCATCACCTCGTCGCCGAGATGATTGATGACCTTCACCGCGATGCGGCCAGATGCCGGCTTCGGGAATGGGCGCGAGGTGTCACTGTTGAGGCTTGCCCAGGCTTCCTCGTCGATCTCGGCTTTTAGCGTTGTCTTCAGCGCCTTGTAGGGATCGTTCGCGCCGAGGAAATAGGCATGCCGGACGAAGAAGCTTTCTTCGTTGTAGTCGGTATCAATCATCCACAGCGCGATCGTGTCCGGGCCGCCGCTTTCAATCTCGCCGGTCTGCGGCTTGAACACGTCGATACCTTTGATCTTGACCCGGATCAGGCCGTCGCTCGCAGGCTCGATGTCGATATCCGGCTCACCGAACACGACGAATAGGTTGCCCGCGGATGTTGCCTTCAGATCGCCCGCCATATGAAGGTCAGCATTCATGCGGGCCTTGAGGACCGGGACGCGGCCCAGCTTGTCGAACTCCGCCGAATGGGCGTCGTAGTTGAAGGCGCAGGCTATTAGCGCGTCAAAGCCCGCGTCGCCGGCTTCCCGCGCGGCGGCAACCAGATCAGGGCGAGACACGGTCCCGAATTCCGGACCAATAAAGACGCCCGCACGCTTTTCCTTGCCGCCCTCCATGAACTTGCCTTCGGCGCAGATGAACTTGCCCGGCCAACCGCTCAGCGAGGTGAACGTGATGCGGTCCTCTTTGTGCGCCTGCTGCACGCCGGCGGCGGCGAGGTTTTCGAGAACCATTTCCGCGAAGTCTTCCGCCGCCGACGCGCCGTCATGCCGATGGCGGCGCCCGCCCTCGGCCGCGCCGTCGATCAGTTCGTCGCCGGCACCGATGGCGAGAACACGGTGAGGCGATAGGCTTTCGACGGTGAACGGGCCAGCCACGCGCACGCGGGAATTATCGACGCAGGGCTTGTCGTAGAGATATTCGAACTCAGCTTTGGCCGCGATTGAGGCGTCGATCTCCTTCTGCCGGGCGATGCGTGCCTCCCACCACTTGGCGTGTGCATCCTTCGCTGTAGCCGGCCATTTAGCCTCGGCGTTGCGTGGAATTTCCCATTCTTCCCAGGATTTCGAGAGCGTCTTGTTGAGAACAGCGCGAAGCGGTTCGAGCGTCTTCTGCCACCGCTCCCATATCACGTCGATCTCTGTATTGTTGGTGATCGACTTCAACGTTATGTGTGGCACGCGCTCATAAACAAATCCCTGACGGATATTCCCATGTGTTGGTGTTGTGCGTGGGACGGAGCGTGTAACCTCCGCCTCCTTCATTTGACCTTCGGGCGTGTCGGCTAATATGTAGTACGGATAGCGCGCACCCATGATACGGGAGCGGGCAAGCGCCAGCGCCACGCGGGATGTGTCAATGGTGATCCAGCGTCGCCCCCATTGCTCAGCCGCGAAGCCCGTGGTGCCGGAGCCGCAGGTTGGGTCCAGCACCAGATCGCCGGGGTCGGTCGTCATCAGGATGCAGCGCTAAATCACACGCGGGTTTGTCTCAACAACGTATCGCTTTTCCGATGCGTCAAACCCCCATCGAACATCAATCCAAAGGTCAGCAATTGGAACGACGGGGAAATCATCCAGAAATCGCACATACGAGATGCTGCGATCTCTTGCCATCAAGCGGTCTGCCTTAGCCAAGCGATTAAAGCCCACACGATTGGTCTTCCAGCCGCCGGGACCAGGCGAGAACATCGTACCGTTGTAAGGGAAAGCGAACCGTGAGCTCTCCGACCCGGACTGACTTGTTGTAGGGGATGTCCGAAACCTAGGGAGGTTCTCAGCGCTAGCTCTCTGCGCCTGTCTCTCTGTCAGGTACTCTCCGAAACCCTTCCAGAAATTCTTGTACTCGCCGGAGGAGCTATCGGGGTCTTTGGGGTCCTTTGGCGTGAAAATCTGGCGATATTTGAGCTTGTCAAGGTCGCGCGCATACCAAAGAATGAAATCACATGTCGTTGGTAGAGCCGCTGTAGTTTGCGAGCTTGTTTTCCAGACCACCACGGTCGAGACGGTGTTGCTCTCCCCAAAAACCTCATCCATCAGCGCCCGTACGCGGTGAACGTTTTCGTCCCCGATTTGGACGAAGATTGAACCGCTATCCGTGAGTAGATCGCGCGCCACAGTCAGCCGGTCGCGCAAATAGGTGAGGTACGAGTGGATGCCGTCGCGCCAGGTGTCGCGGAAGGCGCGTACCTGCTCAGGTTCGCGCGTGACATGATCGGCCTTGCCGTCTTTCACTTCACGGCTGGTCGTTGACCACTGAAAATTTGAGTTGAATTTGATTCCGTAAGGGGGGTCGAGGTAGATGCACTGCACCAGTCCACGAAGACCTTCGCGCTCGGCGAGGCTTGCCATAACGCTCAAGCTGTCCCCTAGGATCATCCGGTTCGACCAGTTCTGGTCGTGGGCATAAAATTCGGTTTTGGCTCCGATGTTGTGCAGGCCGTTGAAGTCCCCGAACAGGTCCATCGACGGCGGTGCTTTCTCCATCGCGCGCTCTTTCGATTGACGGCGGAGATCGTCGATTAGCACCTTCGGATGCACCTTTTCCTGGATGTATAGGGGAGGTGCCTGGACGATCAGGTCGGACCAGTCCTGCTCATCCTTGCCACGCCAGACGAGCTGCGGGTCGAGATCGCGATTGCGCCGCGCATAGGCGATCCGTATGGGCGACTTGTCCTCATCCCGCATGATGCTTTCGAACTCGGCGGTCGGAATGTTGCGGCGCTTTGCCTCCGTGTAAGTCAGTGCCTCGACCTCGATTGCTCTTTTTCTGCTCTTGCTCATCGAGGCCCTACGCCGCCTTCCGATTTATGAATTGATCGACCAATGCCTTGAACGCAGCATCCATCTCGTAGACCGCCGTAAACTCCGCGAATTCCCACCGGCCGAATTTTTGCAAGTTATTCACGCCCGGGACCCAATAGGCGCGCATTGTGTTAGCCTTCTCTTTCGCGTTCTCGCCGCGATAGCCCTTCACCTCAACGATGAGGTTGAGGGGCTCTTCATGTCCGTCATCAATCTGAACGATGAAATCGGGAAGTAACGGCGGGGCGTCGCGCCCATCAGATAGGGCACTTCGAGTCCGAGATTCTGGTTCTTCACATAGGCGCGAACTCTCGGATGCGATTCCGCAACGCGGCAGAACTCCGCCTCCCAGTCACTGTCGCAGATCACCCAATTGATGTGGCATTTGCGCGGATCGGTTTGCCAGCGCGTCTCCTTTGAAGTGGTGAAGTTGACATACCGCGTTGATCCGGTCGGATTGTACGGGTCAAGGATCGCCTTCACGGGATTGTCGCCGGCAAGCGTGAGCGTGATCGCGGACTTGATCCGCTCGCAGGCCATATCCGCGATCTCCTGATAGAGAAGCTGCGCGGGATAGGTGCCGCCGGTGCATCGGAGATAGCCACCGTCGAGCCATTGGCGGGTGATTGCTTTCAACTGGCCGAAAAGATGCAGCTTCGGGGCTTCGCCGGGATCGCGGTATTTCTGGTAGAGAAGATGTTTGGCGAGGTGAAAGAGAATCGTTGAACGGCGCAAGTCGTTGAGGTGTTCGACGGTTAGGTCTACGCCCTCGCCGACGATGCCCTGGTTTTTGGTGATCGACGGACCGACTAGCGCGGGTGTCAACTCCAAGATCAGAATCTTTGTGAAACTTCGCCGTGAGCTGTTCGTTTGGCAGCTCGACGCGATACCCCCCGACACGCGGGAAGCGGATTTCTAGAGCGTCCCGATCCGGACTGACCGCGTAGACGCGAACGGTCTGCCGTGGCTTGGCCGGCGCCGAGACGACGGGCTTGGCGGCGAAATCAAAGGGTATGCCCAGAATGTCGGCATATTCGACATTGAACAGACCCTCTTCATTGAGATCATACGATTGCCGACGGAGGGCACGGCCCACCACCTGTTCGCACAGAAGCTGTGTGCCGAAGGCACGAACGCCCAGGATGTAAGTCACGGTATTGGCGTCCCAGCCTTCGGTCAGCATCGAGACGGAAACAACGCAACGCACCTGCTCGCCGAGCCGTTCTGGCTTGCCGACGGTGTTCATCACCTCGCGCAGCAGGTCCTGGTCCGTGATGTTGTCGGCGGCGCGGATGTCACCCGTGCGCTCTACGATCTCCCGGCGGAAGCGGTCGATTTCATCTGCCGCCATCTCGCGAAAGTCCTTGTCCAGCGCTTCGCCGGACTCAAGCTGTTCCGAGTCGATCAGGAGCGTTGGCGGGCGCGGGCGCCGGTTGCCGTGTTCGTCAAAGTTTCTGAAGAGCGCGAGGCGGCCGTTTTCCAACGTGCTGGTGCCGTCCCCATTCTCACGCTGGAAGCCCGAAATGTAGTCGTAGACAAGCTTTGAAGTCGCCGTGTTGTTGCAGACGACAATGAAAACGGGCGGAACCGCGATGTCCGCCAGCTGCCAGAGGTCAAAGGTTTTCTGGTAGTGGCCGTAGAGGGCGTCGAGCGCGGTTTGCAGCTCGACCGGAAGGCTGAGGGGATCGAGTTTGCCGCTTGAGCCGCGCCCCTTCTTCGGCAATCGCTTCCCGATGTGCTCCCACAGATTTCGGAATTTCGGCGTGTCGCCGCCCGGAACGTTGTCGGCGACGGGGACGCGCGGAAGCTTCACGATGCCGCATTCGATTGCGTCCATCAGCGAGAAGTCGCTAACTGTCCAGGGGAAGAGCGTTCCCTCGGCATAACCAGACCCGCTCAGAGCTTCAGCGCAAGCCGTACCAGCTCGGGATTAGCCTGTTCGTTGGCGCCTTTGACGTGCTGCCAGAGTCTTTTCTCCGCGTTTGCCGAGCTTGGGCGCGACCTCGGTCAGCCAGATGATCGTTTCGATAGCTTCGACCTGACAGAAAAAAGGCCGCTGGCTTTGGAAGGCGTGTTGGCGCCAGTGCTGGAGTAACCGCGCCGTCTCGGGCGAGACCTGCCAATCGCTCGGGTTCGGCAGGCCCCGCCAGCCATCGACGTGAGAGCGGATGTCGTTGATGATTGGAGTGGGATCGTACTGCTGCGTTTCGGTCGAAAGACCCTTTCCTTCATCGAAGACCATCTCCTTCTGGCCGCGCTTCTGGCGGCGTTTCTTGGGCTGCGGAACCGGAGTTATCAGCTCAGATCGGCGCCTTGATGGGAGAATGCGGTCCGTCGGCTGGCCGTCTTCGTCCAGTTCCCAATGTCGGGCCGGATACGCGTATGGAGAATTGAGGATCGGTTGCTCAAAAAAGTGCTGGGTCACTGCGCCGGCTCCCCTGCCATACTTTGTGCCGGCTATTCTTAGCGACTAAGGCTGTAGCAAACTACGTGCACGATGTTGAAAGCACGCCCAGCGTTACCTCATGTGTTACCTAGGAAGCCTCTGTAATTTCACGATTGCTAACTAGCTAATTGATAAGATTGGTGGGCGCAGTAGGACTCGAACCTACGACCCGCTGATTAAGAGTTGAGCTGCTCTACCACCTGAGCTATGCGCCCGTTCTTGGCTCGCCATCTCATGCGGCCGAGCCATCTGGATCGCCCCCTTACCAGAAGCCCGCGCGCTCTGTCTATGGAAGCGCGTACCCCGCAAACGACGGAAATGCTGGTCGGGCTTTCCGGTAAACATATGGACGCCTGCTAGCGAGACAAGCGCCACCCCTTGGGCGCGCCATCAACGGCAAAGCCTTAGTCAACTGATAAAATTGTCGCCGCGCCAGTCTTTGGCCGCAAACGGCCCATACGACCTCATCTGAGACAAGGTAGATTTTCGCGTCCCGCGGGAGCCGAGACCGGGACCTGGAGGGTGATCATGCAGACAAGATATTGGCCGAAGGCACTTGCGGCTGGGCTCATTTGGGCTGCCTTCGTCGTGGCGCCCGGATTGCCAGTGCCAGGGGCCGACCGCCTCGGTCTCAGCGGTTCGGCGGCGGCGCAAGACAGCATCGACATCGACACTTTCTACGACGAGCTCGACCCTTACGGCCAGTGGGTCTGGCATCCGCGTTTCGGCTATGTGTGGCTGCCTGAGACCGTCTCCGACAATTGGCGTCCCTACACTGTCGGGCGTTGGACCTACACCGACGAATACGGCTGGTACTGGGATTCCTATGAGCCTTTTGCCTGGGCCGTGTATCACTACGGGCGCTGGGGTTACGATCCGGACTATGGCTGGTTCTGGGTGCCGGGCGATACCTGGGCTCCTGCCTGGGTGCAGTGGCGGTACAGCGACAACTATGTCGGCTGGGCACCGATCGGACCGGGCCGGCCGGGTTATGCCTATGGCGTCCCGGTCAATTACGATCCGCCGATTGCCGAGTCCTGGGTGTTCGTGCAGCCGCGTTACCTGACATCGCGCGCGGTCGCTCATTATGCCGTGCCCATCGGTGGGCTCGGAGTGGCATTTTTCGGCGCGACGAATGTCTACCGGCCGCAGTTTCGCGGCGGGGTGGTTTACAATTACGGCATGCCGCGTGACCTCGTGGTGAAGATCACCAGGCGGCCGATCTACGTCCAGAAGATCTATAGGACGAACAGTTGGAAAGGCAGCCGCTTCGACAATAACGGGCCCAATAGGGGAATCGGGATTTACGCGCCCCATTTCTCCAAGGACAACAGGTCGAATCGCGGGCCGAAAAAATTCGCCGACAATCCCAACGACTTCAGGCCGAAAGCGAGGCTCAAGGATACCTTCAAGGGCGACGTGCCCAAGGGTTGGGGCCCGAGTGCCAAGGGCGTGAAGTCCATCGCCAAAGAAGATCCCGACGCTTTCAAAAAGAAGCATGGCTTCGGCGGCGAGCAGTTCGGCGACCGCGGCAAAGATAATGATCGCGACAAGGACAAGGGCCAAGCCTCAAAGGATTTCGACCGCGACGGCAAGCAAGGCGGCAAGAACGACGACAACGCTCCGAAACTTCCACCACCGGTTGTTAAGGGGAATACCGGGGACCAGTCGAAAGAGAAATTCGGAGCGACCGGCGATCGCGACCGCCGCGACAAGGACAAGGGTCAAGCGTCCAAAGATTTCGACCGCGACGGCAAGCAAGGTAAGGGCGACCATGGAGCGCCTCCGCCGCCGCCCGCGCCTCCTCCGATCGTGAAGGGCGGCACCGGCGAGGCGACCTCGGGCAAGACGAAGGACAACGGTTTCGGCAATGGCGATATCCGTACCCAGACCGAGTTTGGGACGCTTCGGCAGCCCGACAACAAGGAGAACACCAAGAATAAAAACAAGAACAAGAATCAGAATTTCGGCAATCAGGGCGGCTCCGATCAGTTCAAGCAGGGCAAGCGCGACGACGATCAGGGCGGCGGCCAAGGCAAGAAAAAGAACTTTGGCGCCCCTGGTGGTCCAGACCAATTCAAGCAAGGCGGCGGACAGGGTGGCGGACAGGCCCAAGGCAATCAAGGCGGCGGCGGTGACGGAGGCGACAAGAAGTGCCAGAAGCACCCGGAAAAGCCGGAGTGTCAGAACCGCAACTAGCCTTCACTCGCGAATAGGACAAAGGCGGTTGGCGCAAGGCCAACCGCCTTTTCACTTCTAGTCAGATGAGCGGCTAAGAGGCGAGCATGGTCTCGGGCTTCCGCCGCGCGCCGCGGGCGAGCAGCTTGGAGAGCGCGCTGACATAGGCGCGCGCCGACGCCACCATCGTGTCGGTGTCGGAGCCCCGGCCCGTCACGGTCTTGTCGCCGTCCTCGAGCCGCACGATCACCTCGGCCTGCGCATCGGTTCCTTCGGTAACCGCGCTCACCTGGTAGAGCGGCAAACGCGCCTCGTGCGGCACGATCGCCTTGATCGCCCTGAAGGTGGCGTCCACCGGTCCGTCGCCGGTCGACTCAAAAGTGTGCTGCTTGCCGTCGATATCGAGCGTGATCGTCGCCTTTTGCGGACCGCCGGTGCCGGCGATCACGGTCAGCGCCACGACCTTGATGCGGTCGTGCGCCGAGGCGATCTCCTGATCGACCAGAGCCTCAATGTCCTCGTCGTAGACATGCTTCTTGCGGTCGGCGAGCGCCTTGAAGCGCACGAAGGCATCCTCGAAGGCATTGTCGCCAAGCTCGTAGCCGAGCTCCTTCAACTTCTCGCGGAAGGCATGCCGCCCGGAATGCTTACCCATGACCAGCGAGGATTCCTTCAGACCGACGCTTTCCGGCGTCATGATCTCGAAGGTCTCGGCATGCTTGAGCACGCCGTCCTGATGAATCCCGCTCTCATGCGCAAAGGCGTTCCGACCGACGATGGCCTTGTTGTACTGGACGGGAAAGGCAGTGACGCGGCTCACGAGCCGGGAGGCACGGGTCAGCATGGTGGTGTCGATGCCGGTCCAGAACGGCATGACATCGCCGCGGGTGCGGATCGCCATGACGATTTCCTCGAGCGCGGCGTTGCCGGCGCGCTCGCCGAGCCCGTTCACCGCACATTCCACCTGCCGGGCCCCTGCCCCGACTCCTGCCAGCGAATTGGCGACGGCGAGGCCCAAATCGTTATGGCAATGGGTGGAGAACACGGCCTGATCGGAATTCGGCACCCGCTCGATGATCGAACGCATCAGCGCGGCGAACTCTTCCGGCGTGGCATAGCCGACCGTATCGGGGATGTTCACCGTGGTGGCGCCAGCCTTGATCGCAGCCTCGACGCAGGCGCAGAGGAAATCGACCTCGGTGCGGGTTGCATCCATCGCCGACCATTCCACATTGTCGGTATAGGAGCGGGCACGGGTCACCGACGCCGTCACGCGCGAGAGAACCTCTGCCTCGTCGATGCCCATCTGATATTTGCGGTGGAGCGGCGAGGTGCCGATGAAGGTGTGGATGCGTCCTTGCCGGGCGGGCTTGATCGCGTCGGCGCAGACGTCGATGTCCTTCATTTGCGCACGCGCAAGTCCGCAGATCACCGAATTCTTCGAGCGACGCGCGATCTCCTGGACACTATAGAAATCGCCTTGGCTCGCGATCGGGAAGCCGGCCTCGATGATGTCGACGCCCATCTCGTCGAGCAGCTCGGCGACCTCGAGCTTCTCCTCGAAGGTCATGGTGGCGCCGGGGCATTGCTCGCCGTCGCGCAGGGTGGTGTCGAAAATGACGACGCGCGCGGCAGGGTTTCTGTCCTGATTGGAACTCATTGTCTCGTCCTCAACTCCTTGGCCGGGCAGTCTAGCATGACTGGCGAGCCGCTTGAATTATCGCGGGTTTCTCTTGCCATCCCCTGAACGCCCGCCTCGCTTCAAGTCGCGAGAACGAAGGTGCTCAGGGGCGTCTAAGGAGGAGTTTGGCGAGGATGATGCGCGCAAAGGGAGCGGCGGCCGGCAAAGCCATGCCAGCTCGAAAATCCGCTCTCGCGCCATAGACTTGCATCGATCACCTAGGGCGCGGAAGGGCCGCGCGTAGCCGGGACCAT
Source organism: uncultured Alphaproteobacteria bacterium (assembly GCA_963757555.1). Lineage (GTDB taxonomy): Bacteria > Pseudomonadota > Alphaproteobacteria > Rhizobiales > Methyloligellaceae > Methyloceanibacter. The sequence goes on along the minus strand of CAVWRU010000018.1, from coordinate 53,894 downwards.
AATGCGAAGCCCTGCCAAGAACAAGGGGCGGAACGTCAGGGGTCAGCGCCCCAAATCGGCCAACGCGCCTCGGCAAAGCGGCGACAGCGATGCGGCATTGTCATCAAGACAAGCGATCACCCGTCCGCCGCCCAGATCCACGTCGGAGCAATAAGCGCGGTATTCCGTGCGGCACGCGTTGCGCACCAAGAACAGGATCTGTACCGGGCGGACAACGCGCACGGGAGGCGTGGCTGCGGGCGCGACGGGCGGAGCCACAGGTGGCGTCACCGTGCTCTTGGCGGAGGCGGCCGGAGGCACGGGTGCTGTGGCGGGTTTTGCCGGGGCGATTGGCGGGGCTGTGACGTTCTTCGGCGCCGCAGCCGCGGCGGGAGCCGCAGGCGCCGGCGTCGTGGCGGGAGCGGTCGCAGTTGCGGGTGTCGTGGGCGCGGTTGGCGGGGGAGCAGCCGAAGCCGCGGGCGCCGCGGTGGCGGCCGGAGGTGCGGCCTTGGCGGCCGCGGGAGGTGACGCAGGCGCGCCGCCGATCGCGTTCACAGCCTGCGACACCCTGGGGAAAGGCTCGCGACATTCTTCTTGAGGCATTGCAGCGCCTCAGGCCCGCCCCTCGGCACGCCCGAGCAGTTCGCCATGAAGTCGGAGCGGCAATTCGCTTTGATGGCACTCTTTTGTGCATCGGTCGGTTCCTGCGCCGCAGCCACGTCGGCAAGACAGAACGCCGCGACCAGCAGCGGCACCATCGAGGCGACGCGCACCGCAAATTTCAGGACAGTGCAATTCAAACCGCTGAGCATGAGTCCACTTCCCCCCGCGCCAAGTTTACTCGGCGCTAAGTGGCAAAGACACGTGTCGGAATGAAGGCTAGGTGCACGCCCGGCGAAAGGGTCATTCATCACCTTAGATCGGGATGATCCCCCGCGAGTCACCTTGTTTGCCGACAGGTGCGTCCGTCAGAAGCTGCCGGCAAGGTCCTGACCGTTCTTGGCAAGACGGAAGCAATGGCTGCGGGTTACCTTGGCTCCTAGAAAGAGGTCGTCGCCCTGCAATTCATCGGTTTCAGACGTCTCGTGGCCGACATTGACCGAGCCGCCTGCCGCGGTCGCCTCGGCCTTGGCGCTGCCGCCGAGTCCGTTTTGAATATCCTGCTTGTAGACGAGGTCGGCTTCTAGGACTTCCTCCGGCTGGCACACCAAGGCGCCGGCCCGAAAGATTCCAAATAACGACTTCCTCACAGGTGCCTTTCAGGTACTGGCTGCGCACGTCGATCAGATCCTTATAAGTCATCGTGACAATGTTGATGTTGCGCAGAGACACATCGGTGCCCTCGACGCGCTTGCCGGTGGCGCCGGAGGCGACGATCTCCATGGCCTTGGCAGTAGATTTAAAGGTCTGTTTGACGGCAGAGACCAGGCTTCGATTTATCGTCGGGGATTTGTGCCACATCGCGGCGAGCGCGTTGTCGTCCATCTTGCAGGCGAGGTGCAGCTGGATCGTCCCATTGGACAATCTCTCAACTGTTGTGATCGTGCCCGGGCCGAACAGCCGCGAGGGCGGCGTCACGGCGGAGTAGCCATAGTCCTGAACGATGCGCGTGAGCTGGTCTTCGTCGGATCTCGTTGCCATCCAGTACCAGGCCCCCAAGCCAACGGCCGGCAGCAGGAGCATCGTCCCGAGCACGGCGACGCGAATTTTGGGATTTTGCGATTGAAGTATGTTCATGGCGCGCCTCCTTTGAAACAGAGCGCTTCGCGTCACCTAAGCCCGAAGCGGTTATTGCCCAGGGCAACAAAGCTGATTGGATTCACCGCAAGGCACATAGCCCGCGGGGCAAGCCACCGCCGCGCCTGAGAGCGTCAGCAACAGCGCAAAGATCGTCGCGTTCAACATGACCGTGTCCTCCAGTCTGGCGTGAAGATCGCAATCGACTTCACGCGAGCCTCGTTTCGATGGAGAAATGCTAGCAACCGGCGCTCGGGGTGTATGTGAGGTAGCCCACATGCGAGAGGCCTTGACTTGATGCCGTTGGAGCGATGCCGCGGGACCTGAAGACAATGATCATCGACAGTCCACGCAGAGGGGAGCAGCTCGTTGCGATCGCCGAGCGGATCCCGGCTCATGTCGAACAACTCTCGTGGTCGGCCGATCAGATCAAGGCCGAACGCGAACGGGCACTGCGCGAGACGCTGGCTTTTGCCGAGGCGCGGTCGCCGTGGCATGCGACCAGGCTATCCCACATCGACCCGGAGTCGTTCACCGAGGCCGACCTCCGAACCCTGCCGGTGATGACCAAGACGGACGTGATGACCAACTGGGACGCGATCGTCACCGATCGCCGCCTGACGCTTGCCGATTGCAACGCCAACATCGCGGCCAAGCTCAACGGGACGTGTAAAGACTACTACTATCTCGACGACTATCTGGTCATCGCTACCGGCGGCTCTTCCGGGGTCCGGGGTGTATTTCCCTGGGGTTGGAACGAGTTTATCGAGATTGCTTGCGCCACCTTCCGCTACCAACTGCGCGATGAGCCGCCGGCGAAGCAAAGCGGGCGGCGGATGCTGGCCGTGGTCGAGGCCGGCGAGATCGTTCATGGCAGCCCGTTCCTCTTTTCCGTCAGCACCAATCCCGCGGCCTCGGTCAAGTGGTGTCCCGCCGCGCTGCCAATCGCCGAGCTTGTCGCCGAGCTGAACGAGGCGCAGCCCACCCAGATCAACTCCTACGCATCCGCCCTCCAGGAGCTTGCCGCCGAGGCGCTCGCTGGCCGCTTGCGTATCAGCCCGCACCGCGTCACCTCGAATTCCGAACCGCTGCTGCCGGAGACCCGTGACGCCGCGCGGAAGGCTTGGAATTTGGAGATCAATAATATGTGGGGATGCGTCGAGGTCGGTCACATCGGCATCGAGTGCGACGCCCATGAAGGACTGCATCGAAGCGACGATCTGATCATCACCGAATTCGTAGATCACAATGACCGGCCAACCAGCGATCCGGAAGCGATCGACCATATTCTGGTGACGTCCTTGTTCGGCCGCACGCTGCCGCTTATCCGCTATGAGCTCACCGACGTGCCGGTTCCCGGGGACCGATCGTGCTCCTGCGGCGCGGCGTTTCCCTTGATCACGTCCGTAAAGGGGCGCTCGGACGACATTTTCGTCTATCCCGGCAATATCGACATCCACCCGCTGTCTTCCGTACGCCGCTCGGACAGAACAGCCAGATCGAGGAATATCAGGTGCACCAGGCGGAACGAGGCGCCAAAATCGACATCGTCGCCACCGGACCCATCGACTTGGCCGCGCTCAAGCACGAACTGGTTGATGCTCTCGCCAAGGCCGGGCTTGCCAACGCAGCCATCGAGGTAGAGATCGTCGGCGCGCTGGAAAGGCACAAGGAGACCGGCAAGCTCAAGCGTTTCATTCCGCTGCCGAAGACTTGATTGTCCAGAAAGCTGAGCGCCAACCTTCGGCCATCGCCTTGCGTCATGACCGCCCATAGACCGGAACGATGGCCGCCCTGGTCACCTTGTTCTCCGGCGAAGCGAGGAACACGATCGTCGCCGCCACCTCATCGAGCTTCGGCCAGAGATCGTAGTTCGCTTTCGGCATTGCGGCGCGGTTGGCCGGGGTGTCCATGATGGAAGGCGCCACGGCATTGACGAGGATGCCGTCCTTGGCCACCTCCTCGGAGAGGGCCACGGTCATCGCCGCCACGGCAGCCTTGCTCGCGGTATAGGCGGCCATGCCGGCGCCGATCCGCCATTCAAGCGCCGGGCGCGAGGCGACGTTGACAATCCGGCCGCCTTGGCCGGTGCGGCCGATCGCGTTGACCGCGGCCGCGCAGCAGAGAAAGCAGCTCACGAGATTGATGTCGATCTGTTGCATCAACTCGGCCTTGCTGGTCTTGGCCACCGGCGACATGGCGAAGCCGCCGGCGACGTGAACCGACGCCCAGAGCGCCTCAACACTGGCATACAACCGCGTGACCGCGACCTCGTCGGCAAGATCGACAGGGCCCACAAGCTTGACCTGCTTGTGCTCGCGATAAGGAAAGCGCTCCGCCTCCTGCTCGTGCAGCCACGGCACGGTGCATACGGCACCCGCCTGGAGAAGGGCCCCTGCCACGGCTGCGCCAAGCGCGCCGGTGCCACCCGTTACCACCACATCACGACCGTCAAACGGCATGGCCTGCTCCCGGACTGACTGGACAAAGCGAGGTTAGCAGAGCGGAGGCGCCGCGCCTAATTGGCGGCGAGCACCTTGGCGGCGAGCGCGGTATCGAGAAACTCGATGAAGGAGACGACCTGGCCGTTGGCGACGGTGATGAAGTCGGCGAGCTCGGTCGAGAACATCCGCCCGCTCTTGGTATAGAGGAAGGTCGCTTGCCAGCGAACCGCGGCGCTCGGCCCGTCGATCAGCATCTCGAAAACCGTGAAGTCGCTGACCTCGAAGTTTTCGATCATGCTCTGCATCAGGTTCCTGATGCCGGCATTGCCCTTGACCAAGGTCGGCATCGGGCTCGCATTGTCGGTGCCGGCGACTTGAAAGGTGGCATTGGCGGCGAACAACTTGGCGACGGTCTCGAGGTCGCCGCGCACCCGCGCCGCATAAAGTTCCTCCAACAGATCTTCGATGGCCTGCCGGTCGGTCATGGCGAGGCTCCTTTTCCATTGGTCTCAGCAGTTGCCGGCAGGTCCGGGTCGGGCTGATTGAGCAGGATTAGCACCGCGAGCACCGTCACATAGAAGCGGAACGCGGCCTCCTGCCCGTTCCAAATTTTCGAACTCCCACATGGCGAACCATTCGCCGGCAATCACCATGAAGCCGAAGAACCAGACGAAAAACGCAAGCAGCGCCCCGGCGATGGCATATGCCTTCGCGCGATTGAACTCGGCGCCCGATGCATTCAGCGCACGCGTCATCTGAATTACGCCGGCGAGGAACAGCACGCCGGTGGAGCCCTCGGCAACGATGATCAGCACGTAGAAGAGCTTCCAAAGAGTGGGATTGATTATGGCGCGATATCGGAGCTCGCTGCCGGGGAAGGTCGTGTCCATGCTCATTACGTGCTGCACGAACTCGTAATTTGTCTTGTAGTCAGCGATATTGTCGAAGGTGACGAGCAGGCAGAAGAGCGCCAGCGCAAGGCACATCAGGATCTTGGCGAGGCGCGTGATCAGCATGGATGCTCCGTGCCACTGCCATTGCCCGGCTTGACCCGGCAATCCAGCAGCCCCGAGGCCAATGATTACTGGATTCCCGCGTTCGCGGGAATGACACGAAAGACGGGGGCGGCCAAGCTAAGCCCCTGCCATGATGAGGTAACCGGCGGACCTGACCAGTCAGTTCTTGCTCTTGTCGACCAGAGCGCGCTCGGCGATCCAGGGCATCATGCCGCGCAGGCGCTTGCCGACCTCTTCCATCTCGTGGCTATCGCATTTCGCCCGCATGGCCTTGAACGAGGTCTGGTTGACGCGGTTCTCCAGCATCCAGTCCTTGACGAATTTGCCCGACTGGATGTCATCGAGGATCTGCTGCATCGCCTCGCGGCTCGCCTTGCCCACCACGCGCGGACCTGAGACGTACTCGCCATACTCGGCGGTGTTCGAGACCGAGTAATTCATATTGGCGATGCCGCCCTCATAGATGAGGTCGACGATCAGCTTCACTTCGTGCACGCATTCGAAATAGGCCATCTCCGGCGCGTAGCCGGCCTCGACCAGGGTCTCGTATCCGTTCCGCATCAGTTCGACCAGTCCGCCGCACAACACCGACTGCTCGCCGAAAAGATCGGTCTCGCATTCCTCGCGAAAGGTGGTCTCGATGATGCCGGCGCGGCCGCCGCCGATGCCGGCAGCGTAGGACAGCGCGAGGTCGTGGGCATTGCCGGAGGCGTCCTGGGCGATGGCCATGAGGCACGGAACGCCGGCGCCCCGCACATATTCGGCACGCACGGTATGGCCTGGCCCCTTCGGTGCCACCATGCAGATGTCCATATCTTGGCGAGGCTCGATCAGGTTGAAGTGGATGTTGAGGCCGTGGGCGAAGAACAGCGCCGTGCCCTGCCGCATGTTCGGCTTCAGGTCCCTTTCCCAGATGCCGGCCTGAAGCTCGTCGGGAGCAAGCAGCATCACCACGTCGGCCCATTTGGCGGCCTCGGCGACCTCCATCACCTTGAGACCGGCCTTCTCGGCCTTGGCCGCGGATTTGGAGCCTGGCCGCAGGCCGACCGCGACATTGGCGACGCCTGAATCGCGCAAGTTCAACGCATGCGCGTGGCCCTGACTGCCATAGCCGATGATGGCGACCTTCTTCCCCTTGATCAGATTGAGATCGGCATCCCGATCGTAGTAGACGCGCATTTTCGAGGAGTTCCCTGCCCTTTAGATTTGAAGCTGTTGACTGGGTGCGAGTTTGTGACGCCCGGAGGCAGACTTTGCAAGGGTCTTGGCTCGGGTCAAATCGGTTTCGAAACCGAAGCTTAAGGAGAGGATTTCATGAAAAACGTCGACCGCTGGTTCATTCTGATCGGCCTGCTCTACGGCAGCTTCGGCTTTGCCTTTGGCATCTGGGTCGGCATCAACCAGCGCTTTGAGCAGGCGCATCTGCACGCGCACATCAATCTCGTGGGCTTCGCCTCGATGGTGCTGTTCGGGCTGCTCTACCGCACCTTTCCGAGTCTTGCCGAGAGCAATCTGGCAGGGATCCACTTCGTTCTCTTCAATCTCGGCGCCATCATCTTTCTCGCCGGTATTCCGCTCGCCCCAAGCCAATCAGACGGTGGCGCTCGCCGCCGGTGGCTCGCTGCTGGTGCTCGTCGCCATGCTCACCTTCCTCGCCAACTACTTCCTCAACGTGTTCAGCGCGCCAGAGGCGAAGGCGCGTGGCTAGGCTTGATCATCACATCCGTTCGGGCCCGCGGGAAATGGCGGCAAGCCCGGTGCGCGAGACCTCGACCAGGCCGAGCGGCTGCATCAGCACGATGAACTGGTCGATCTTGGACTGCTTGCCGGTGATCTCGAAGATGAAATGCTCGGTCGAGGCGTCGATCACCGAGGCGCGGAAAGCTTCCGCAAGGCGCAAGGCCTCGACCCGCTTCTCGCCCTTGCCGGCCACCTTGACCAGCGCAAGCTCGCGCTCGACCGGGTTGCCGAGAAGCGTGAGATCGGTCACCGAGTGGATGGGGACCAGCCTTTCCAGCTGATGCTTGATCTGCTCGATGACCATGGGGGGGCCAGAGGTGACGATGGTGATGCGCGACAGATGCGCCTCGTGCTCGGTCTCCGACACGGTGAGCGAGTCGATGTTGTAGCCGCGGCCGGAGAACAAGCCGATGACGCGGGCGAGCACGCCCGGCTCGTTATCCACGAGCACGCTCATGGTGTGCGTCTCCGGCTTTTCCTCGCGCTTCTCAAGCGAATATGCCGATCCCGGCTGGGTCATCACGTTCATTCCGTTGTGCGAAGCAGTCGCTAACGGACGGCGTCCTCCTCCGCGCTTTCCTTGCTTTTCTTCTCGTCGCCTGGCTCGATCATCAGACCATCACCTTGCCTTCTTCGGTGATCGCCTTCTCGAGGTCCTCCTCGGTGAGGTCGTCGCCCATCAGCATGTGATTATGGGCCTCGCCACTCGGGATCATCGGGAAGCAATTGGCGTGCTTGTCGACACGGCAGTCGAAGATCACCGGCCGCTTCACCGCGATCATCTCGCGGATGGCGTCGTCGAGCTCGGACGGCTTCTCGGCGCGGATGCCCACGCCCTGATAGGCCTCCGCCAACTTGACGAAGTCGGGCAACGCCGCGGTGTAGGAGTGCGAATAGCGGCCGCCATGCAGCAACTCCTGCCACTGACGCACCATGCCCATATATTCGTTGTTGAGGATGAAGATCTTGATCGGCAGGTCGTACTGCGCCGCCGTCGACATCTCCTGCATGGTCATCAGCACCGAGGCCTCGCCGGCAATATCGATGACCAGCGAGTCGGGGTGCGCCACCTGCACACCGACAGCTGCCGGCAATCCGTAGCCCATGGTGCCGAGACCGCCCGAGGTCATCCAGCGGTTCGGTTCCTCGAATTTGAAGAACTGCGCCGCCCACATCTGGTGCTGGCCGACTTCGGTGGTGATGTAGGTGTCGTGGCCGCGGGTCAGCGCGTAAAGCCGCTCGATGGCGTATTGCGGCATGATGACGTCGTCGCGCTTGCGGTAATGCAGGGATTTGCGCGCGCGCCAACGGTCGATCTCGGCCCACCAGGACTTGAGCGCAGCCTTGTCGGTCTTCGGCTTCCTCGCCTTCCACACCTCGATCATCTGCTCGAGCACGCGAGCGCAATCGCCCACGATCGGCAGATCGACGTGCACGTTCTTGTTGATCGAGGAGCGGTCGATATCGACGTGGATCTTTTTCGATCCCGGCGAAAAGGCGTCGACCCTGCCGGTGATGCGGTCGTCGAAACGGGCGCCGATGCAGATCATTACATCGCAATCATGCATGGCGTTGTTGGCCTCGAAGGTGCCGTGCATGCCAAGCATGCCGAGCCACTGCTTGTCCGAGGCAGGGTAGGCGCCGAGCCCCATCAAGGTCGAGGTAATGGGATAGCTGGTCATATGCACGAACTCGCGCAAGCGCTTGCTCGCCTCGAGCCCGGAATTGACGATGCCGCCGCCGGTATAGAAGATCGGGCGCTTGGCATTGGCGATGAGGTCGATGGCGGCGGCCACCGCGCGCTCGTCGCCGTCGATTTGCGGCCGGTAGCTCTTATGCTGCGAATTGGTGAGGCCGGTGTAGAGGCCTTTGGCGAACTGGATGTCCTTGGGGATATCGACCACCACCGGACCCGGCCGTCCCGTGCGCGCAACGTAAAACGCCTCGTGCAGAACGCGGCTCAAAGAGTTCACGTCCTTGACGAGATAATTATGCTTGGTGCACGGCCTGGTGATGCCGACGGTGTCGCATTCCTGGAAGGCGTCATTGCCGATCAGATGGGTCGGAACCTGACCGGTGATGCAGACGATGGGGATTGAGTCCATCAGCGCATCGGTCAGGCCGGTCACGGCATTGGTGGCGCCTGGGCCCGAGGTGACCAGAACGCAGCCGACCTTGCCGGTCGAGCGCGCATAACCTTCGGCGGCGTGCACCGCTCCCTGCTCGTGGCGAACGAGGATGTGCTTGAGCCGATCCTGCTTGAACAGCTCATCGTAGATCGGAAGCACAGCGCCGCCCGGATAGCCGAAGATATGCTCGACCCCTTGGTCGGCCAGAGCTTGCAGCACCATCTCGGCGCCAGTCATCGCGCGTGACATCGGTACGTCTCACAGTCTCGCTTGGCGGCCAGCCTTGCGTGTCCACTCGGGTCAAATCTCAGGGAAGGCCAAATGCGGGCGCGACCCTACGGCTTCGAAGTCAGAGGGTCAACGTTAAATGCAAATGAATAAAAAATTTGGTGCCATCTCTCTTTCCGAACATTTCAATTTCTCGATTTCCGCGTAATTTTATTACCTTGAGCTTGGTGCCCCTCCGGCTCGGCCTTTAGCACCGGTTGGGGCTTGCGCACCTAGACAATCCGGGCCTTTGCGCCTATCTGCATCTGCACAATGGATCGCGTCCGCTGTTTCTGGCGTTAACGGTCAGCCTCTGTAATTTTTTCCATCCTTCATTCTGAGTGGAATGACGCGGGCCCTCAGCCAAACTCCTGTTGCAAACGGCACCGAGAGCGAAGCACACCGGCATGCATTTTGGCCGCTGACGCTTGGCTGCATGGGTGTCGTCTACGGCGACATCGGCACTAGTCCTCTCTACGCATTTCGTGTTGCCTTGGGTGCGGCGGGCGGCACTCAGGGCGATCTCTCGCGCGGGACGGTCATCGGGGTGCTGTCGCTCATTCTGTGGGCGCTTTTCCTCGTCGTCACCGCCAAGTATGTGCTCATCCTGCTCCGAGCCGACAACAAGGGTGAAGGCGGCACATTGTCCCTGATGGCGCTCGCCCAACGTGCTCTCAAATCGGCACACGCCAAATTCGCGGTTCTTTTGCTCGGCATGGTCGCCGCGTCCTTGTTTTACGGCGATGCACTGCTCACACCTGCCATTTCGGTGCTGTCGGCAGTCGAAGGTTTGGAGGTGGCGGCTCCGCAGCTGCAGAGCTACGTGGTACCGCTCACGGTGCTGATCCTGATCGCGCTCTTTGCCGTGCAGTCTCGCGGCACGGCCAGCGTCGCGGCGTTTTTCGGCCCGGTGATGACTTTGTGGTTCATTGCGCTCGGCATTTCAGGTCTCATGCACATCGCCGACGATCCCGGCGTGCTCAACGCCTTCAACCCCTCGTATGCCGTAGCCTTTCTCGCCAAGAACCCGCTGATCGGACTGGCCACGCTTGGCGCCGTTTTTCTTGCCGTTACCGGCGCCGAGGCACTCTACGCCGACCTCGGCCATTTCGGGCGAAAGCCAATTCAGACAGCCTGGCTTTACTTCGTGCTGCCCGCTCTTGCCCTGAACTATCTCGGGCAGGGCTCGCTCGTGCTGTCGGACCCAACCGCGATTGCCAACCCGTTCTACCGGATGGTGCCGGAATGGGCGCTCTACCCCATGATCGCGCTCGCCACGGCTGCTACGGTGATTGCGAGCCAGGCGGTCATCACCGGTGCTTTTTCCCTGACCAATCAGGCCGTGCAACTCGGTCTTCTGCCTCGGCTCCAGATCAGGCGCACCTCGGAGACGCAAGCCGGCCAGATCTACATACCGCGCATCAGGGGTCTGCTGCTGGCCGGTACGCTCCTGCTCGTGGTGCTGTTCCGGTCCTCCGACGGTCTTGCCTCTGCCTATGGCGTCGCGGTTGCCGGCACCATGCTGGTCGACGGCGTGATGGCTTTCATCGTGATCTGGCGCGTGTGGAAGTGGGCCCTGTGGGCCGCGATCGCGCTAATGGTCCCCTTCGTGCTCATCGATACCACCTTCCTCACCGCCAACCTGCTCAAGGTGTTGCACGGAGGCTGGGTCCCGTTGACGATCGGCATCTCTCTGCTCGTTGTCATGCTCACCTGGCGGCGGGGAGCGCGGATTCTCGCCGCCAAGACACGCCGACTGGAAACGCCGCTCGACCTCCTGATCGAGTCATTGGAAAAGAGCAAGCCTCACCGGGTTTCGGGCACCGCCGTGTTCCTCACCGCGGCGCCGGAGAGCGCACCCACCGCGCTCCTCCACAGTCTCAAGCACTACAAGGTGCTGCACGAGAACAACGTAATCCTGACCATCATTACCGAAAACTTCCCGAGGGTTGCGCCGCAGGACCGGGTGGAGATGGAGCCGCTCGGCGACGGTTTCATGCGCGTGATCCTACATTTCGGTTTCATGGAGACGCCCAACATTCCCAAGGCGCTTGCCATCGCGAGAAAGCTCGGCTGGACCTTCGACATCATGTCCACGTCGTTCTTCCTGTCGCGGCGCTCGGTGCGGCCCGACGCGCGCTCCGGCATGCCAACCTGGCAGGACAAGCTGTTCATCTTCCTTGCGCAAAACGCCGACGACGCCTCGAGCTATTTCCAGTTGCCCACCGACCGCGTGGTGGAAATCGGCACGCAAGTCACGGTCTAGTCCAGATTCAAGTGGTGTCCGGCCGCATGGACAAACCATGCGGTTAGGACTATGGGAGTGCGCCCTAACGCCTACGACAGTTTAGGCAACAGGATCGCCGAGCCCGATCCAACACCCCTTCCAGCAGATGCCCCACGCAAACCCAACCCCCGAAGCAGCCCCGCCGCCCAGCTTTTGGGCCCTGACTTTGGCTGTGTCGGCGTGGTCTACGGCGATATCGGCACGAGCCCCCTCTATGCCATGCGCGAGTCCGTGCTGGCTGCGACGAGCGGCGGCCAAACCGCGACCGAGCCGGTCATCCTCGGCATTCTCTCGCTGATCGTGTGGGCGCTGATCCTCGTCGTCACGGTCAAATATGTGCTGATCCTGCTCCGCGCCGACAACGACGGCGAAGGCGGAACGCTCGCGCTCATGGCGCTCGCCAATCGGGCGCTCGGCGGCAAGAGCTTCGCCATCATCCTGCTCGGCATCGTCAGCGCCGCGCTCTTCTATGGCGATTCCCTGATCACGCCTGCGATTTCGGTGCTCTCGGCGGTGGAAGGTCTCAAGGTCGTCACGCCGGCTCTCGATGAGTATGTCGGCCCGCTCAGCGTCTTGATTCTTCTTGGCCTGTTCGCCGTGCAGCGCCGCGGCACGGCACAGGTTGCTGCCTTCTTTGGCCCGATCACGCTCGTGTGGTTCATCGCCATCGCCATCGCCGGGATCGGGCACATCTCGCAGAACCTCGCGGTGCTCGCCGCCTTCAATCCGGCCTATGGGCTGTCATTTCTTTCCGGCCATGGGGTGATCGGGCTCGCCACGCTTGGCGCCGCGTTCCTGGTGGTCACCGGGTCGGAGGCGCTTTACGCCGATCTCGGCCATTTCGGCAAAGGCCCGATTCAGACGGCATGGCTTAGTGTGGCGCTTCCCGCCCTTACGCTGAACTATTTCGGCCAGGGCGCTTTGCTGCTCGCAACGCCGGCCGCCATCGAGAACCCCTTCTATCTGCTGTATCCTGATTGGGCGCTGCTCCCGATGGTGGCGCTCGCCACTGCGGCGACCGTCATTGCGAGCCAGGCCGTCATCAGCGGCGCCTTCTCGCTCACCAACCAGGCGGTGCAGCTCGGTCTCCTGCCGCGCGTCAATATCCAGCGAACCTCGGAGACCCAGGCCGGGCAGATCTACATTCCGCGCATCAACGGCATGCTCTTGGTCGGCGTGTTGTTGCTGGTCGCCCAGTTCAAGTCGTCGAGCGCGCTTGCTTCCGCCTATGGCATCGCGGTGAGCGCCACCATGGTGGTGACGGCGATAATGGCCTTCGTCGTGATCTGGAAGGTTTGGAAATGGCCGGTTTGGGCGGCGGCAGCGTTGATGCTCCCCTTCCTGTTTATCGACACGAGCTTCCTAACCGCCAATATGCTCAAGGTTTTTCACGGCGGCTGGGTGCCACTCCTGATCGGCGCCCTGGTAGTCGTCATCATGCTGACCTGGCGGAAGGGCTCGAAGATTCTTACTGCCAAGACACGGCGGCTCGAAGCTCCCATCGTCCCGCTCATTCACTCGCTGGAGAAAAGTCCTCCGCCGCGAGTGCCCGGCACAGCCGTCTTCCTCACGGCCACGCCTGACAGCGCGCCGACCGCGCTGCTGCACAGCCTGAAGCACTACAAGGTGCTGCACACGAACAACGTGATCCTCACCATCATCACCGAGGGTATCCCTAGGATCGTCACCAAGGACCGCGTGGAGATCGAGCCGCTCGGCGATAGCTTCATGCAAGTCGTGCTGCATTACGGCTTCATGGAAGCGCCGAACGTGCCCAAGGCGCTCGCCATCGCGCGGAAGCTCGGCTGGACCTTCGACATCATGTCCACGTCGTTCTTCCTGTCGCGCCGCTCGGTGCGGGCGGACCCGCGATCCGCCATGCCGGCGTGGCAGGATAGGCTGTTCATCTTCCTTGCGCAGAACGCCGACGATGCGTCGAGCTATTTCCAGCTGCCTACCGACCGGGTGGTGGAAATCGGCACGCAAGTCACCGTGTAGCGAGTATTGCGGCAGCTACCGCGATGGCTGTGGCTAGATCGGGGAACCACTCCCAATCCGTCATGAACCGCCTAGCCCAGGTCATCTGCCGCTTGGCATAGCGGCGGCTCTCGGTCTTGGCTTTGGCCACCGCCTCACCGCGGCTGACGGCGCCGGAAAGAAACGCCGCCAGCTCACGCACGCCGTGAGCGCGCATGGCCGGCAGACCGGGATCGAGCTCGAGATCGAGGAGGTTACGCACTTCTTCGACCGCTCCCTGCTCGATCATCCGATCGAAGCGCGCATCGATGGCGGCATAGAGCGGCTCCCGCTCAGGCGCCACGACGAGCCGTAGGGTTTCGCCTGAGGCAATGAGCGGCGCCGCGTTTCCTCCCTGCCACTCCGCCAGGGAAACGCCCGTCGCGTCGATGACCTCGAGCGCGCGCACGATGCGTTGCCGATCCGCCCCTCCGAGCCGGGCCGCCATGGCGGGATCGCGCGCGGCAAGCTCTTCACGCAGGACCTCGCGGCTTCGGCCTGCGGCTTGCTCCCGCCAATAGGACCGTATTTCGATGGGAATATCGGGGACCGGCGCAAGCCCTTCGGTCAGCGCCTTGAAATAGAGACCGGTGCCCCCGACCAGGATCGGTAGCCTCCCCTCGCCGCGCGCCTCGGCCAGGGCCCCGGCAACGTCATCAAGCCAGCGCCCGACGGAATAGGATTGAGGGGCGGCGACGGTGCCGTAGAGATGATGCGGTGCGCGGACCTCGTCGTCCTGGCTCGGCCGCGCCGTGAGCACGCGGAGCTCGCGGTAGACTTGCATGGAATTGGCATTGATGACGGCGCCGCCGAGGCGGTCAGCAAGCTCGAGGCCCACCGCTGACTTGCCGCTTGCCGTCGGGCCAGCAATCAGGACGGCCTGCACCGGCACGGGAAGAACCTGTGGCTTCAGGCGACGGGCACGGCCACGAAGCGGAGCCCGCCCTTGGCGTCGGAAAGGAGCAGCAGCACCGACTTTCGGCCAGACTTCTTCACTGCCGCGACCCTGGCCACCACTTCCTCGGGGTCGTTCACCCGCTCCTGGGTAACCTCGACGATGACATCGCCTGGCTTCACATCTTTCTGCGCCGCCGGGCTGTCGGAATCGACGTCGGTGATCACCACGCCTTCGACGCTCTTGCCGATATGGAACTGAGTGCGCAGCTCTTCAGTGAGCGGCGCGATCGACAGGCCGAGCAGCTCCTCATGATCAGTCTCAGGCTCCTGATCATCGGCATCAGGGTTTTGCTCGGCATCGGTCTCGGCCTGCTCGACCTCCTCGGGAAGCCTGCCGACCGTCACGGTAAGATGGATCACCTCGCCGGTGCGCTGTACCTCCATGTCGACAGGCTTGCCGATGGGTGTGGAAGCAACCGCCTTGGGCAGACTGCGCATGGTCTCCACCGGCTCGCCGTCAAATTTCAAGATGATGTCGCTCGGTTTCAGTTCGGCGGTGTCGGCGGGGCTTCCGGGTGCGACGCTGGCAACAAGGGCACCCACAGGCTCCTGCAACCCCATGTTCTTGGCGATTTCGCCGGTCACGTTCTGCACATGAACGCCGAGCCAGCCGCGCCTAGTCTCGCCATACTCCTTCAACTGGTCGACCACCTGAATCGCGCTATTCGACGGCACGGCGAAGCCGATGCCGATCGAGCCGCCGGTCGGCGAGATGATCGCGGTGTTCACGCCGATGACCTCGCCGTCCATGTTGAACAGCGGGCCGCCGGAATTGCCGCGGTTGATGGCGGCATCGGTCTGCAGAAAATCGTCGTAAGGGCCGGAGTTGATGTCACGCTTGGTGGCGGAAATGATGCCCACGGTGACGGTGCCGCCGAGGCCGAAGGGATTGCCGATGGCCATGACCCAGTCGCCCACCCGCATCTTGGACGAGTCTCCGAATTTCGCGGCCTTCAGCGGTTGCTTGGGGTCGACCTTGAGGAGCGCAAGGTCGGTCTTCGGGTCGTGGCCCAGGATCTTGGAGACCTTGAGCTTGGTGCCATCGGTGAAATTGACGATGATCTCGTCGGCGCCTTCGATGACGTGATTGTTGGTGACGATCAGCCCGGAGGGGTCGACGACGAAGCCCGAGCCGAGCGAGCTCACCTTGCGGGGCAAGCCTTCCTTGTCCTGCTCGTCGAAGAAGTCGTTGAAGAACTCCTCGAAGGGCGAGCCTTTCGGCCCCGGACCGCTCGGCGTGCCTTTCTCGGCACTGCCCTTGAGCGTCTGCGTGGTGGAAATGTTGACTACGGTATCCTGCAGGCCCTCGGCGACGCCGGCCACGGATTCGGGCCCACGCGCCAGGCTCGCGGTGCTGAGCAGCGTCGGGACGGCGAGCAGAAGCGCGAGCGCTGCGGCTTTCAGGGTGGAGGGCTTGCAAATCCCCCTCCTCTCCTCCCGGCCACGTGTCGGCTCCGTCATCTCGCTTGCTCCCAATCGATGCATGTCAGGGTGTCATGGTAGCGCAAATCATGAAGGCTTGGCAGAGAGTTGCCTCGGCCCCTCGCTGAGACTCTAGCCGCGGACGAGCCAGACCACTGCCACGCCGAGCGCAACGGCCACGGCACCGGCCACGCGCAGCGAGGGCTCTGGGGTCGTGGCAGTCGCCTCGAGCAATTTGCGTCCGACTCCCGGCCATAGCGACCACAACAGGCCTTCGATCACGAGAACCAGGCCGATGGCAACGACAAGATCGCTCATGATGCCGGCGACGGCGGCCTATTGCGGCGGCGAAGTCGGTGCGCCGGGCTCCCCGGATTCCGCGGCGCGCGGCGTGGGCTCGGCAGGCTGTGGCGTCGCAGCCTCAGGCGTGGGCTTGGTCTCGCTTGGCGGCGCCGGAGGCGCGCCGGTCTTGCCGCTAGGTTGCGTCCCGCCGGATGCATCGTTGAAGTATTTGAAGAATTCCGAGTCGGGGCTCAACAGCAGCCGGGTGTCGCTGGCCGGCAGACCTTTCTCATAGGCCTGCATGGAACGATAGAAACCGAAGAACTCGGGATCCTGGTTGTAGGCCTCCGCATAGATGCGGTTCCTCTGCGCATCGCCGTCGCCGCGGACGCGCTCGGATTCGCCGGTGGCATCGGCCTTGATCACGGTGACCTGGCGGTCGGCCGTAGCGCGGATGCGGCGCGCGGCCCCCTCGCCTTCGGCGCGGAACTCCGCCGCTTGTCTCTGCCGTTCGGTCTGCATGCGCCGATAGATCGCCTGCATGTTGGCTTCAGGCAGGTCGACCCGCTTGATGCGGACGTCGACGATCTCGACCCCAAACCCGCTCGCTTCCTGATTGACCTGGCTCAGAATGGTGCGCATCAGCTCCTCGCGGCGGTCGCGCACCACCGACTGGAAGCTCGCCGCGCCGAGCACGCGCCTGAGCGAGGCCTCGAGAATGGCGCCGATCCGCGAATTGGCGATGGACTCGTCGCGCACGCTTTGGAAGAACATCAGCGGGTCGGTGATCCGGTAGCGCGCAAAGGCATCCACGACGAGCCGCTTCTGATCGGAGGCGATGACCTCTTGCGAGGCGGTGTCGATGTCGAGAATGCGCTTGTCGAAATATTCGACGTTCTGGATGAAGGGGACTTTGTAGTGCAGCCCAGCGTCCTTGATCTCGCGCTTCGGCTTGCCGAATTCGAGCACGATCGCCTGCTGCGTCTGGGAGACCGTGAACAGCGTCAGATAGGCCACGACCGCGGCGATGCCGAGGATGACGAGGCCGAAAGTTAGGGCGGTTCTGTTCATTGCTGGCTGTCCTCGGTCGGAGCCGGAGCCTTCTTGGTGAATTCCGACAACGGCAAGTACGGCACCACGCCAGACCCCGCCTTCTCGTCCACGATCACCTTGTCAGTGTCTCCCAGCACCCGCTCCATGGTTTCGAGGAACATGCGCCGGCGGGTGACGTCGGGCGCGAGCTTGTACTGCTGATAGATCTTGGTGAAGCGGTCGGCCTCGCCCTTCGATTCGGCCACCACCTTGTCGCGATAGCCCTGCGCCGCCTGCAGGATGCGCTCCGCCTCACCCTTGGCTTCCGGGATGATGCGGTTGGCATAGGCTTCCGCCTCGTTCTGCAGCCGCTCCTGATCGGCGCGGGCTGCCTGCACGTCGCGGAAGGCGTCGATCACTTGTGCCGGCGGATCGACCTTCTGGAGCTGGACCTGGGTCACCTGCACGCCGGCGCCATAGGAGTCGAGCGTCTTCTGCATCAGCAACTGCACCGCTGCCTCGGTCTTGGCGCGCGCCTCGGTGAGGAGAGGCTCGATATCGCTCTGGCCGACGATCTCGCGCATGGCGCTCTCGGCCACATCCTTGACCGTCATCTCCGGGTCCTGGATGTTGAACAAATATTTGGGCGCGTCGCTGATGCGCCAGAACACCACGAAGTCGACATCGACGATGTTCTCGTCGCCGGTGAGCATAAGGCTCTCTTCAGGAACGTCGCGGACCGCGGTCGAGGTTTCGCGGTTCTCCGCCGAGCCGCGCATGCCAAGCTCGATGCGGTTGACGCGGGTCACCTTAGGCAGCTCGACCGCCTCGATCGGATAGGGCCAGCGGAAGTTGAGGCCGGGCGGAAGCAACCGCACGAACTTGCCGAAGCGGAGCACCACGCCGAGTTCCTCGGGATTGACGCGCACGGTGAAGCCGAAAAAGCCGATCAGCGCCACAAGCGCCACGGCGATCAGCGCCGCAAACGGACCCCCCATGCGACCGCTCGGTATCGCCTGCCTGATGCGGTCCTGGCCTCTGCGTAGAATTTCCTCGAGATCGGGCTGCTGGCCTGGGCCGCCTGGCCGCGGGCCCCAAGGACCCCCGGGGCCGCCCTTCCAACCGCCGCCGCCGCTCTGATTGCTCCAAGGCATATGAAATGGATCCTGTTGTCCGCTGAAGGATATCGCTCGACCGCTTCATGAGGTCAGCGCTGGCAACGCACGACTATCAGCAGGGAAGATGGCAGCCATGCGTCAGGGTTCTTGGGGGTTATAGGCTAGGTAGGAAGGCGAGCGCAATGCGCCCTAAGACTGAGACTCAGAGCCGCTCCAATAGAACGAAACTGAACGGGTATTCGTCCCTGGGCCCAGGCTCATGCCTTTCGCGCGAAATCTCGCGCCAGTCGCGCAAGTCGAAGTCCTTGAACCAGGTGTCGGCGCCGGGCGAAGCGTGGACCTCAGTCAAGTAGATACGCTCGGCAAAGGACAGCACCGCGCGGAACACATTATCGCCGCCGATCACCATGATCTCGCCGACGCCGGCCTCCAGCGCAGCGCGGCGCCCGTGCTCCAGCCCCTCCTCGAGGCTGCCGGCCACGATGGCGCCGGGCGCGGCAAGACCGGGATCGCGGGAAAGCACGATATTGACTCGCTGGTCCAGCGCCCGGCCGAGCGACTGAAAAGTGCGGCGCCCCATGATGATGGGCTTGCCGAGGGTCAGCTTGCGGAACTGTTTCAAGTCAGTCGACAACCGCCAGGGGAGATTACCGCCGATGCCGATGGCCCCGTTCTCGCCGCGCGCGACGACAAGCGCAATGATGGGATCGCGCGGCGCGGCGTTGGACTTGCCGCTCACACGGCCACCTCGGCACGAATGGCCGGGTACGGGTCGTAGCCGATCAGCTTGAAGTCCTCATAAACGAAATCGAACAGCGAGCGCACCTCGGGATTGAGCTCCATGCGCGGCAAAGCCCTCGGTTTGCGGGTGAGCTGCTCGTCGGCCTGGTCGAGATGGTTGAGGTAGAGGTGCACGTCGCCGAAGCTATGGACGAACTCTCCAGGGGCGAGCCCCACGACTTGCGCCATCATCATGGTGAGAAGCGCGTAGGAGGCGATGTTGAAGGGCGCACCGAGGAAGACATCGGCGGAGCGTTGGTAGAGCTGGCAGGAGAGCTTGCCGTCGGCCACATAGAATTGGAACATACAGTGGCAGGGCGGCAGCGCCATCTGGTCGAGCTCCCCGACATTCCAGGCGCACACCACATGGCGGCGTGAATCGGGATCACGCTTCAGGCGCTCCACGACCTGAGCCATCTGATCGATGTGGCGTCCGTCGGGCGTCGGCCAGGATCGCCATTGGCGCCCATAGACAGGCCCAAGCTCACCGTTCGCATCCGCCCATTCGTCCCAAATGCTCACGCCGTGCTTGTTCAGATAGCGCACATTAGTCGAGCCCTGCAGGAACCAGAGCAGCTCGTGGATGACCGATTTCACATGCAGCTTCTTGGTGGTGACGAGCGGAAAACCCTCGGCCAGATCGAAGCGCATCTGCCGGCCAAACAGGCTCAGCGCGCCGGTGCCGGTGCGGTCGCCCTTTCGGGCGCCGGTGTCTCGGATAAGGGCCAGAAGATCGAGATATTGGCGCAAGGGGCCGTATCCTTGGTCGGCCTCCGGACGAGACCGGGCTAAGCACAATTCACCCCTCGATATAGGCTGGCGAGAGCCGTTCATCACCCCCAAACTTGGCGAGAGGCACCATGTTGCGTCGATTCTTGTGGATCGTTCTTTTCAGCTTTTCCCTGCCCCTGCTGCCGGCCGCGGGAGCCAAGCACCTCACCATCGAGGACGTCCGCAGGATGGCTTTCGACAAGGGCGTCGTCACCTTGAAGGAGATCGAGTTCGACCACGAGACTCTGGGAGATCCGTGGCCGCGACGCGACCGGGCACAAGGTTGAGATGAAGGTCGATGCCGCGAGCGGTGAGATCGTGAAAATGAGGCGCAACGATTGACCGCATAGCCGCTGGCGGGGGGCCGGTTTATCCCCACGCCATTCCGTGCCGACCATGAACCTTTTTTTTGCCGCCATACCGGCTTATATAGAAAGTGCCGGTGCAAGCCGGATATGGCGATAAATGGCCTTCGTAATAAACCATTCGGACCCGGGGGCAGTACCCGGCGCCTCCACCATCCAGAAATCGGAGGTCAGAAATCAGAAGCCAGAACGCAAGCGGGGACGCAGGGCCGTCCAACTCATGTTCTGATTTCCGGTTTCTGATTTCTGATTTTCGAAATGGGGGCGAAATAGGATCGACGAGGGTGTAAAGGTCGCGCTTTCGCTCGGCATGGTACCGCCGTTATCGGGCCAACCAAATAGTTGCCAACGACAACTATGCGGAGGCTCTTGCTGCGTAAGCAGCTGGCCTAAATATCAAGTCCTAGTCCTCTCGCAGGGACCAGGCGCGGTTTCGGAGGGCACCGGGCAACAGAAGCCCTCCACTTTAACGGGGGCCCTACCTCGGGTCGCGGAGGGGCGACGAGGTCCATGGCAGACGACGAGATCCGATACGACCTTCTCACGCAGTACGCGTTGCGCGGCGTGATCCGGAGAGTGCTTGCCCTGGTGCAGAGGAGCGGGCTTCCCGGACAACACCATCTCTACATCGCCTTCGATACCGGCGCGGAAGGAGTTATGGTGTCGAAACGGCTGAAGGAGCAATACCCCGAGGAGATGACCATCGTCCTGCAATACCAGTTCTGGGATTTGCAGGTGACCGACGAGAGGTTCGAGGTCAAGCTCTCCTTCGGCAGCCTCCCCGAGAGGCTCGTGGTGCCATTCGAGGCGGTGAAGGCGTTCTACGACCCCTCGGCTCAGTTCGGTCTGCAATTTGGCAAGCCCGGGGCCGCCAACGATCTCGCCCGCCAGCACATGGCATCGGCGTTGCCGGACTTCGTGGCCGGCGCCGACGAGGCGGCGCACCAGCGCCCGCCGGCGCATCCCGAGCCTCGAACGGAGCCCGCGCCATTGCCCAAGCCCGCAGCCGCCGAACAGGCCCCTACCGAGCGGCCGCGCTCCGGCGCGGAGGTCGTGCAGCTCGACCGGTTCCGCAAGAAATAGCTGCGGCGCGGGACGCATATAGCTCAATTCTTTCGCAGCTCTGCCCAAAACTTGGGCGTGCGCCCTCCAAGAGTTTTGATAACGTCCGCTAAGGTTCGGCTATCAACGTCGAGGGTCTTTCTTGGACCAAGCGGTTGGCGGGATGCGCGCAACGGGAGGGGCAAGTGCCGCCTCGCCGTCCCCCATCGATGAAATTCTCGCTGACCTCCACCAACGCGTCTCAGGGGTAAGTGGCGGCAAGGTCGCTGACTATATCCCCGAGCTTGGCAACGCCGATCCAGACATCTTCGGCATCGCGCTCGCCACGGTTGATGGCGAGACCTATGCGGCCGGGGACGCCGAACACCTTTTCACCATCCAATCGGTGTCGAAGCCCTTCATGTATGGCTATTCACTCCAGCATTATGGGCGCGACTACGTGTTGCGGCATGTCGGCGTCGAGCCGACCGGCGAGGCCTTCAACTCGATCGCGCTCGACGAGGTCGCCAACCGGCCGTTCAACCCTATGGTCAATGCTGGCGCCATCGCCGTCGCCGCGCTGATGCCGGGAGACTCGCCGGAAGAGCGCATCGACACCATGGTCAATCTTTTCTCCGATCTCGCCGGCCGCAAGCTGGAAATCGACCAATCGGTGTTCCACTCGGAGAACACCACCGGCCATCGCAACCGGGCCATCGCTTACATGATGCTGAACACCGGCATGATCGAGCGCGACCCGATCGAGGCGCTCGATCTCTATTTCCGGCAATGCTCGATCACCGTCAGCTGCCGCGACCTCGCCGTGATGGCGGCGACGCTTGCCAATGATGGGATCAATCCGCTTACCGGCGTTGCGGTGTTCGATCCGCATTATGTGCGCGACGTGCTGTCGGTGATGAATTCCTGCGGCATGTACAACTATGCCGGCCAATGGTCCTACGAGGTTGGCATGCCGGCCAAAAGCGGCGTTTCCGGCGGTATTCTTGCGGTTATCCCTGGGCAACTCGGCATCGGCGTCTACTCCCCGCCGCTCGACGCACAGGGCAACAGCCTGCGCGGCATCAAGGTTTGCCAGGACATTTCCAACGAATTCGAGCTGCATGCCTTCAACAACCGCACCAATGTGCGCAGCGTGATTCGCCGCGTGTACCGGGGGGACCGGGTCCGCTCGAGCCGGCTGCGCACCGCCCAGGAGCGCGACCTGCTCGACCTCGAGGGCGCCAAGAGCGCCGTGATCGAGACGCAAGGCGCGTTATATTTCGGCACCACCGAGCAGCTGCTGCGGCGCGTCGCCGACTTAAGCGAAGCCGCCCGTTACATCATCGTCGACTTCAAGCGCGTGCATCTTGCCGATAGTTCGGCATGCAAGTTGATCCTCCGCCTTGCCCGCTCGATGCGCCAGGGCGACACCGAGCTGCTCTTCGCCGAAATCGCCAATGATGGGCCGCTTGCCGGCATCTCGCGCGAACTCGCCGAGCATGAGACCGAGAGGCTGTTGCGCGTGTTCCGCGACGTCGATGGCGCGCTCGAATGGTGCGAGGATCAGCTTCTCTCGAAACTGTTGCAACGCAACTCCGAGCCTAAATTCGCGCTCTCCGAGCTCGATGTGTTCAAAGGACTGAGCGCCCAGCAGTACCGGCTGGTGGAGACCATCATTAACCCGCTCATTTTCGAAAAGGGGGAGGTGATCATTCGCGAGGGCGACCAGGCGAAGCTGTTCTTCGTGCTGGCGCGGGGCAGCGTGAGCGTGCAGATCAAGATTCCGACCGAGACAGGCGAGAAGCGGCGGCGGGTGGCATCGATAGGCCCGGGACTTACCTTCGGCGAGATGGCCCTGTTCGGCGGGGGCGCCCGCTCGGCGGATGTGGTCGCCGACGAGAAAGTCATCTGCTACGGGCTTGCGGTCGAACAGCTCCATGAGCTTGCCGCGGCGCATCCCAATATCATGGTCACCATTCTGTCCAATCTGACCCGCGACTTCTCCGATCGCCTGCGCCACGCCAACGAAGCGATCCGGTCGCTGGAGTAGTCAGGCGGATTCGGCGGGCGCCGGCAGCGATTTCGGCCCGGTATCCCTGGCAGTAGCGAGCGGCACATTGAGCTCGACATAGAGGCCGGTCGCCCTGAAATCGACTTTGGTGTCGCCGCCGAGATTATGGCGGATGCCCTTGTCGATCAGCTGCATGCCGAAGCCGTTGCTGCGCTTGAGCACGACGCCGGCGCCTCGCTCTTCCCAGGTGAGCAGCAGGCGGTTTCCCCGCGCCGTCCGCCAAGCGACACTGAGCTGACCGGCTGGCGCCGACAGGGCGCCGTATTTCACGGCGTTGGTGGCGAGCTCGTGCAAGGTCATGGCCAGGATCGAGGTGCATTGCGGGGGAAGCAGAACGTCCGGCCCCTTGATGAGAATCCTCGGGCCGCCCTCGCGCTGATAGGGCTCTAGCTCGCGCTCCACCATCGCTTTGAGACTCGCGCCGGACCATTGCGCCTCGAGCAATAGGTCATGAGCGCGATGAAGCGCGCGCAACCTCTCCGACAAGGTCTGGGCCATGGCCTGCGCCGGCCGGTTGGTGGCCTGACGCAGGCTCGCCTGCACCAGAGACTGAACTATGGCGAGCACGTTCTTGACCCGGTGGTTGAGCTCACCGACCAGCATGGTCTGCCGTTGCGCGGCGCGGCGGCGCTCGGTGACGTCACGGAAAATCAGCACGGCGCCGGCGAGAGAGCCGTCGAAGCCGAGGATTGGTGCGCCTGAATCCTCGATGGGCAGCTCCTTGCCGTCACGGGTCTGGAGCAAGGCTCCCAACTCGAGCCGCGTCGTGGCTCGCTCACGCAAGGCACGCAGCGCCGGATCATCGAGCGGCTTGCGCGACGCCTCGTCGATCACGCGGAAGACCTCCCAGATCGGCTTGCCGCGGGCGTCGGCGAGAGGCCATCCGGTGAGCCGTTCGGCGACCTTGTTCAAGAGCAGCACGCTACCGGAGGGATCGGTGGCGATCACCCCCTCGCTGATGCTGCCGACGGTCGTGCTCAACCATTCGCGCTGTCCCCTGAGCTCGATCAGCGCCTCGTTGCGAGCGCGATCGGCGCGGCGCACGGCATCGATGGTGGTCCAGCTGAAGGCCGCGAGCACGACGATGCTCGACACGGCAAAAATGGCGAGCGTGGCAGCGCTGTCGTAATAATCGGCGATCTCCGCTTGATGGGCGAACCAGCCGATGACCAGCGGCAGCACCAGGATGCCGGGCAGAAGCCGGCGCAGCATCTCGCCGGCAGGCGACTTCTCGACGATTGCCGCGGCAACGCCCTCCTCGGGTGAGGCGGCAAGCAGCCCGATGGCAAGGAGCAGGGTGCTGACCAGGCCATACGGCGTCATCGAGGTGAAGGGGAACTGGTAATAGTGGGTGGCGACACCATAAGAGAGGCCGGTAAGCACGATCAGTACCTGGGCCAGCATGGCGATGGCCAGCACCTGGCTGATGGCGGAGCCGAGCCGGTCGCCCTTGGCGCAGAGAAGCGCGAGCCCGAAGAGGATGAACGAGCCGGCGCTGCCAGGAGCCATGCGGATGAACGACATCCGCTCCAGAGTCGGCAGCAGGTGTTGCACCGAGCAGCAGAGAATCGATACCGAGATCGAGGTGGTAGAGGTCTTGGAAGACGGTCGTGGCCCCCAGCAGCACGAGCCCAAATCCGATCAGCCAGGCGATAGGTCGGAGACCCCGGTAGGTCAGGCAAAAGAGGCCGATTCCCGCCGCGATCATGGCCGCCGCGGCGTTCGGTGCGGTGGTGTGAGGCGCGGGGAAGAGCGGATCGAACGCCGTGAAATCGAAATGCCAGCTTGCGAGCACGAAGGCCCCGGCGGCGCAGACCACCAGGGCACAAAGGCGCGCCAGGGCCAGCGCCAACCGTACGGCGCGGGGCACCGGCAATGCCATCCTCACTGGAACCTCAATCACGCGCCTTCCTTACCCAATATCGCCGGTCGCAGCCCAGACGAAGTTGGGCGCTCCTTGGCAGAAGGCCCCAAAATCAGCAGCAATGAACGCGTTCTCCCGCCCTGTTGCGATGTTATAGCCTAGCCAAGGCCGAGCCGATAGATCATGCAAACCCGTCCTGACGCTTGACTGGTTCGAAATGTCGCCGAAACGGAGACGTAAGTATGGCCGTGAGCAAGAAGCCTAACCACAGTCCACAGGCCGCAACCCCGGCGCGCATGGAGACCGATTCGTTCGGTCCCATCGAGGTGGCCGCAGACCGGTATTGGGGCGCCCAGACCGAGCGCTCGCGCCGGAATTTCAGGATTGGCGAGGAGCGGATGCCTCTACCCATGGTGAGGTCTCTTGCCATGGTCAAGAAGGCGGCGGCGCTTGCCAATGTTGAGCTTGGCCTGATCGAGGAGCGTTTTGCCAAGGTCATCGTGGCGGCGGCCGATGAGGTCATCGAAGGCAAGCACGACACCCATTTTCCGCTGCTCGTATGGCAGACGGGATCCGGCACGCAGTCGAACATGAATCTGAACGAGGTGATCGCCAACCGCGCGAGCGAGCTCCTCGGCGGCACGCTCGGTGCGAAGCACCCGATTCATCCCAACGATCACGTCAATCTTGGTCAGTCTTCCAACGATACCTTTCCCACTGCCATGCATATCGCGGCGGCGGTTGAGTTCGCCTATCGGCTGAATCCAGCGCTCGCCCGGCTCGATCAGGCGCTCAAGGATAAGGCCGAGGCCTTCCAGGACATCCTCAAGATCGGCCGGACCCACTTGCAGGACGCAACGCCCCTCACCCTCGGTCAGGAATTCGGTGGCTATTCGGCGCAAGTGTCTCATGGCATGGAGCGGATCAAGCAGGCTCTCTACGGGCTCTACCAGCTCGCCCAGGGCGGCACCGCGGTCGGCACCGGTCTGAACACCCATCCCGAATTCCCCGAGCTGTTCGCCGCCAAGATCGCGGAGATGACGAAGCTCCCCTTCGTCACCGCACCGAACAAGTTCGAAGCGCTGGCGAGCCACGATGCCTATGTGTTCGCGCACGGGGCGCTGAACACGGTCGCCGTCTCGCTGTTCAAGATCGCGAGCGACATCAGGCTCTTGGGCTCAGGTCCCCGTTCTGGTTTCGGCGAGCTGCTCCTTCCGGAAAACGAGCCTGGATCCTCGATCATGCCGGGCAAGGTAAACCCCACGCAATGCGAGGCGGTCACCATGGTCGCCGCCCAAGTCATGGGCAACAACGCCACCATATCCTTCGCCGGCAGCCAGGGTCATCTCGAGCTGAACGTGTTCAAGCCGCTGATGGTACACGCCATGCTTCAGTCGATCCGACTGCTTTCCGACGTATCGGAAAGCTTCACCGACAATTGCATCGTCGGCATCGAGGCCAACCGGCCGCGCATCAAGGAACATCTCGACCGCTCGCTGATGCTGGTCACGGCGCTTGCGCCTCATATCGGCTACGACAAGGCGGCTGAGATCGCCAAGGCCGCGCATAAGCGGGGAAGCACCTTGCGCGAGGAAGCGGTGCGGCTCGGCGCCATCAGCGAGGCTGACTTCGACCGTCTGGTGCGTCCCGAAGACATGGTACGGCCGAAACGGTGACGTTCCTGCCCATGGCCAGATCGCGCCACAAGCGTTCGATCACGATTGCCCGTCATCGCACCAGCATCTCGCTGGAAGATGGGTTTTGGGAGGCTCTCGCCAGGCTTGCCAAGATCGACGGCAGATCGGTGGCCGATCTCGTCAATGAGATCGATCAAGGGCGAGAGGCGAGCGAGAAAGGGACAAGTCTCTCGGCAGCAATCCGGCTTTACGTGCTCGCGCGATTGCAAGCCGGCGAGGCCTAGCCTCCGCCGAAAATGCTGATGCCCTTTTTCCAGTCGTCAGGCGCTGGCGGCGGACGGCTCGGTCTTCGTCTTGGCGCCGCCACCGGGGCAGGTGCGGGTACCGTCTCGTCGGCGGCTGCCGCCGGCGTCGGCTGCGCTTCGGCCGACGGCGTGTTGGACGGAGCGGCGCCTGTGGCGCCCTGACTCCACGGCAGCACCTCCGTCTGGCCGCCGGTCGGGGCGGCTTCTTGGGCGCCGCTGTTCGCCTCGAGATCGGCGGCGCGTTTCTCGGCGGCGGCCTTGTCTGCCGCAGCGGCCTTCTCGGCAGCAGCCTTCTCAGCAGCAGCTTTCTCAGCAGCAGCCTTCTCAGCCGCAGCCTGTTCAGCAGCAGCCTGTTCAGCGGCAAGCTTCTCAGCAGCAGCCTTCTCTGCCGCAGCCTGCTCTGCGACGGCTTTCTCGGCAGCGGCCTTTTCTGACGCGGCCTGCTCCGCTTTCGCTTTCTCAGCAGCAGCCTTTTCGGCTGCGGCCTGCTCCGCTGCGGCCTTTTCTGCAGCAGCCTTTTCTCTGGCCGCTTTTTCCGCGGCTCGCTTCTCGGCAGCGACTTTCTCCGCCGCCGCTTTTTCTGCCGCACGTTTCTCGGCAGCGGCCTTCTTGGCGGCGGCTTTCTCAGCAGCAGCCTGCTCAGCAGCGGCCTTCTCGGCCGCACGTTTTTCTGCTGCGGCCTGCTCGGCGGCGGCCTTTTCAGCTGCGGCTTTCTCGGCGGCAAGCTTATCGGCAGCGGCCTTCTCCGCCGCGAGTTTGTCGGCAGCCGACTTTTCCGCGGACCGCTTCTCTTCGGTGGCCCGGTCCGCTGCACGCTTCTGTTCGGCTGCCCTTTGGTTGGCCAGACGCTTTGCCTCGGCCGCGCGATCGGCAGCGCGCTGCTCGACCGCTGTTTTTAGCGCGGCAAGCTTCTCGGGCGTCGGCGTTTCTTGCGTGAACGGCTCGCCAGAGTCATCCGGAACGTCAGGCGAGTCGTCCGCGGCGGCCTGATCGCCGGCCTGCGGCTGCGTGCGCCCGCTCACATCGAGGGTCTCGAGCCGCTCGACATCGGCCTGCATGCGGCTAATGGTGAGGAAGTTCTCCATCGGCGCGGTGTCGATCGCCGGGGTGATGTCACCGGCGTCATTGAGCGCTCCGGCAAAGACGAGAGCGACCGGAGGCATGTCGCCATTCTTGTCGCCGTTGAGGCGCATCGCCCACTCGCTGTCGAGCCTCAGGCTCGCCAATTCCACATAGCCGTTGATGGTGGTTTCCGCGCCCTTGCCGGCCAGCGTCGCGGGATCAAGCTTGAGCGTGCCGTTCTTGATGGCGAACGGAAGGGCGGTGGCCGCGTAGGCGTAAATTCCTTTGGTGAGCGTGTCGTGCAACGTGCCCATCCGGGCGTCGATCTGGTCCTTATCCAGCTTTTTCGACCGGTCGGCGTCGCGTGCCACGCGTTTCAGCGGCTCTGGCGACAGGGCCAGCAGTGCGCCAGGATCGAGAAACAGCGCCCCTTCCCCGTTCAGCCCAGCGACAAGGCCTGGCGGGCTCAGCCCTTCGCCCGCGACGTCGACCACAAACGTGAACGGCCCCTTGGCCAGCACGCGTCCGGCGAGCGCTTGCGACAGCTGATCAAGCTTGCCGGTGGCAAGCTCGGCGTGGAGTTTGAGCGCGGCGCCCGTGCCCTTCGGCGTCAGAGTTCCGGACGCGTCAAACGAACCGCCGAACAGGTTTCCCTGCAAACCGGTGATCGACAGCCCAGCCCGATCGACCCGGGCAACCAGCGTGGCGTCCTCGACCTGGAAGGGAGCGCCGAGGTTAAGCGTCTTGGCGTTCAGAGTGATGTCACCTTCGGCGGCACCGAGCGGCCCAAGCGCGAAGCCGCGCGCGGGCCAAACTTCCGAGGCGTTTTGGGCAAGCGAGCCGATCATCATTTCGGTCGACGGCGTTCTCTGCCAGGCGATCAGCGAGCCGAGCAGCGAGGGCAGCGAGACCGAGCCGGCATTGGCTGCGATGCTGAAGCGCGTCTTGTCTCCGCGCGTATCGAAGCGAGCACTTCCTGCCACGGGACCCCCGGCGATCTCGCCTGAGATGGATTTGAAGTCGATGCTGCCGGCGGTCTTCACCACGTCGGCGCGAAGCTGAAGCGGCACATCGGCGGCGCTCGGCGATGCGTCCAGGCCGACAAGCGCAAGGGCGACGCCGGCGTTGCTGCTGTTTATGGAGGCTTGGCCTGACAAGGCCGCGCCGTCAGTCCGCAACGAACCCTGACCGACGAAGGCAAGCTGCATGGCGTCGGTCGCAAGCTCGGCCTGTCCGGTGACAGCTTTGCTCGGCACGCCTTGCGCCTTCAGGGTGAACTTGCCGCGATCGGCGCCGGCAACGGCGAGGCGCTCTGGCGCAAGACCGGGAATCAGAAGGGCAAGAACCATCTGGGGCTGGTTGCCGTCGATGCTGCCGTCGATGTTAAGCCTCGCGTCGGAAAGTTTGGCCGGGTCGCCGGTGGCATCGGCGAGAATGGAGACATCGGTGCCTCCCGCTTTGCCCTTCACCTCGACCGAGGCCTTGGTGGCGTTGCCCTCTCGAGTAGCGGAGAGGCCCATATGCAGGTCGAGCGGTGCAAAGCTCGCGAGCTGCTTTGATTTGGTCACGCTCTCGCCGAAGCCAAGGAGCTCGCTCGTCACTTTCAGTCCGTCGGCGGTCATGGCCTGCAGCGAGAGATCAACCTGCCCCGACGGCGCCTCGCTCACGCGTTCGATGCGGCCACTCCCGTTGAGCGCGACGGCGCCGGGAGCGGCAAAGTCGAGGCGATCGACATCGAGGGTGTCCTTGGCGAGGCTGAATTTGGCATCGAGCCGCCCTGCCGGGATGTTGGGGAGCAGAAGCTCTCCAATGTGCAACTTGGCATTTATCTCATCATCACGCAGCGCTCCGAGCACGCTCCGGTCCGACACCGGAGAAAAGTCGGGCTGCTTCGCATCTGAGTCCGGCAGCCAGTCGCGCCAGGCGGCGCTCTCGCCCATCACCTCCCGCAAATCGAGGCGGTTGCTGTCAAGGGTCAGATCGACGATCCGCTGATCGCCGCCGCGATAGTGCAATGCGCCGCTGAACTTGGTGTCGCTAAGCTCGCCGCTTGCGTTCTCGAGTTTGAGGTCACCCGCGCCGATCGTGGTCATGGCAGAGAGCGTGAAGGCGCCAACCGTCGCCTGAGCCGACATCTCGCTGTCTCCGGCGGCCCAGCGGGCGAGGGTCTTGAGCTTGGAGCCTTCGAGCTTGATCGGGCCTTCGAACACCGGGCCCCCTTCGGTTTGCGACAGACGCCCTGAAGCCTCGATGTGGTTCTCGCCGGGAAGCTCGGCCTCGAGGTGCTCGATGGTGACCTTGCCATCCTTCACCGCCAAGGCGAGATCGATGGCGCCGACGAGATCGCCGCCGACGCTGGCCTGATCGAGCTTGATGGCGAGCCCACCGTCGTCGATCGAGGCGGCTTCCTCGAGCGCATATTCGGCGACAGTGCTCAACGCCCCAGCCGCCGAAGGCTCGGTTTGCGCATTTGCCGGTGCCGCGGCGGCAAGCGGGGTATCTACATCGATCCAGCTTGCGGCAAGCTCGCCAACCGCCTTCGCATGGGCGCCGAAGTCGAGCGCGAGCTTGCCCTTCATCATCTGAGAGCGGCCCTTGGAGTGAATGGCGATCTCGAAGGCGGGAAGCTCGGCGTGGTCGGGCGTGGCTGTGAGCTTGCCCTTCAGCTCGAAGGCGGAAATATTGGCGTCAGTGCCCGGTGTCTGCTCGGCAGATTGCGGCTCGTCATTGGCCGGAACGTCCGTGGCCTGAGGCGCCTCGCCTTGTTGCGGAGTTGCCGGCGCGGCAGGAAGGGTCGAGGCGATGCGCATGATAATGGTGCCGTCGTAACTCGGCTTGTCGCGGAGGCCGGTCACATCGCCTTCGAGCAAATAGGTGGTGCTGCGTTCGGGATCACGCAGCGCCGATTTGAGCCGGAACAGGCCGTCGGCGTCGACTGTGCCGGTCGAGAGGCGAAGCTCCTGCGGCCGCCCTGTGAAGTCATAGGTTGCCGAGAGTTTGTAAGGACCGGACAGCGAGGCCCCGCTTGCTTCGCCGGCAACGTTGTCGACGACAAGCGGCGGCAGGCCGGGCCGGCTGACCTCGATGCGCCCCGCGTTCACGCTCACCTGGTCGAGCAAGACTTCCTTGGGCACGAAGGGGAGCGCCTCGCCTGACCTCGCGACATCGCTCCAATTGCCGGTGCCGTCCTCGCGAACGGCGAGACGCAGCACCGGCTCGGTGATCGCGATCCTGCGCGCCTCGATGGCGCCGCGCATGAGCGCGCCGATATTGAGCCAGGCCTCGATCGACTTGGCCTCGAGCAGGGGCTGGTCGAAGCCGCCCTTCTCGTCAGCCACCTTGACTTGGTCGAAGCGGAGTTCGGGCGCGGGCAGTAGCACCATGTGCACGTTGCCGCCGACCTTTACGTCGCGTCCGAGGAGCTTGCTCGCCTGGGTTTCAAAGACCGGCCGATAATCATTCCAGTCAATGAAAAGCGGCGCCGCGAACAGGGCGCTCAGCACCAAAATCAGCACTGCCATCAAGGCGAGCAGAAACGAGTTCACGGAAATCTATGCCTTAGGCTCGCCCGCAAGCATTTGCGCGGGCATACGGCAAAGCCAGGGACCATTCGGTCCAGTCCGCCAGCAAGTTCGGTCATGGTAACGCAAAGATCTTGCCAGGATTGAGAATATTCAACGGATCTAGCGCCTTTTTTATGGCAATCATCACGCCGACGCCTGCTCCATGCTCCTGTGCGAGATAGCGAATCTTGCCCTGCCCTATGCCGTGCTCGCCTGAGCAGGTGCCGTCCATCCGCAGCGCCCGCTCGACAAGCCGGTCGAGAAAGCCCTGCACGATGCGCCGCTCCGATGCACTGTTCGCATCGAAGAGCGGCATGACATGGAAATTGCCGTCGCCGACATGGCCGACGATGGGAGCGAGCAGTCCCGTGCTCTCGATATCGGCGTGCGTCTCGCCAACGCAAGCGGCAAGCTCGGAGATCGGTACGCAGACATCCGTGGTGACCACCTCTGCGCCCGGACGCAAGCCCCGCACCGCCCAATAGGCGTCGTGGCGAGCCTGCCAAAGCTTGCTCCGTTCCTCCGGACGCTCGGCCCAGTGGTACTCCCCTCCCCCTTGGCTCGAGCGATCTCGGCGAAGCTCTCGACCTGCTCGCGGGCGCTCGCTGCCGTGCCGTGGAACTCGAGAAACAGCGTCGGCCGTTCGGCGAGCGTCAGGTGCGAATAGGCATTGCAGGCCTTGATCTGCACCTCGTCGGCAAGCTCGATGCGGGCGAGCGGCAGGCCCATCTGCATGGCGGCGATGGTGGCGTTGCAAGCGCCTTCGATGCTTGCAAACGGACAGACCGCGGAGAGAATGGTCTCCGGAATGCCGTGAAGCTTGAGCATGAGCTCGGTGATGATGCCAAGCGTTCCCTCGGAGCCGACCAAAAGGCCGGTGAGATCGTAACCGCTTGCCGATTTGTGGGCACGATTGCCGGTCTTGATCACCGTGCCGTCGGCCATCACCGCGGTGAGGCTCAGGACGTTGTCGCGCATGGTGCCGTAGCGGACCGCGTTGGTCCCCGAGGCGCAGGTCGCTGCCATGCCGCCAAGACTTGCGTCGGCACCAGGATCGATGGGGAAGAAGAGACCTCCGTCCCGTACGTGCTCATTTAGCGCTTTGCGCGTCACGCCAGGCTCGACCACGCAATCGAAATCCTCAGCATGCACGGCGAGGATGCGGTTCATGCGCGAGAGGTCGAGCGATATGCCGCCGTAAGGCGCGTTGACATGGCCCTCGAGCGACGTCCCGGTGCCGAAGGCAATCACCGGCACGCGCGCCTCGGCGCAAAGCCTCACCACCTCGACCACCTCAGGGGTCGTGTCGGCAAAGACCACGGCATCGGGAGGCTCGCCCTTGATCCAGGTCAGCGTGTGGGCGTGCTGCTCGCGAAGCGCCGTCCCGGTCGAGAAGCGATTGCCGAAACGCGCCGCAAGTCTTGCCAACAGGGC
The DNA here is from genome assembly GCA_963757555.1 of uncultured Alphaproteobacteria bacterium. Lineage (GTDB taxonomy): Bacteria > Pseudomonadota > Alphaproteobacteria > Rhizobiales > Methyloligellaceae > Methyloceanibacter. The sequence continues at coordinate 20,575 of CAVWRU010000018.1, read as the reverse complement.
CTGTTTCGCCTCCGTCGAGGGCCGATCGAGGGCTTCTGCCACGAATGCGCTCATGGCGGCACTCTACCACCTTGACGATTCACGGAAAGTTAAGCCTTTTGAAGAGGGCGTCGGACGGGGCGCTCAGGAGCCGACAATGTCAATCACGGCGGCAAAGTGAACGCTCGCCGCAACCAACACGAAGCCGTGCCAGATGGCATTCTGGAAGGGAAGGCGCTCCCACAGATGGAACACCACGCCGATGGTGTAGAGCACGCCGCCGAGCATGAGCAGGAACGCCACCCGCTCCGGCACCGCTGACACCAATGGATGCCAAGCCACGATCACCGCCCACCCTTGCACCAGATAGAGCGCGGTGGTGACGCCTTCGAGATAGCGCGGGGCGAACAGCTTGATGGCGATGCCGATCGCCGCCATGGTCCACACCACGGCAAGCAGAGTGAGCCCCCACCCCGCATCCATCTTCATCAGCGCGAATGGCGTGTAGGTGCCGGCGATCATGAGGAAGATGGCGGCGTGGTCGAGGCGGCGAAACACCGCCTTCACCCTCGGCCTGACGATGAGGTTGTAGCCCGCCGAACAAATGAACATGGCGACGAGGGCGAGGCCATAGATCGAGAGGCTGACGATCCATAGCGTGGCTTGCGCCTGCACGCCCATGACCAGCAGCGCCGTGAGGGCCACCAGGCTTGCGGTAACGCCAAGCGCGTGAATGCAGCCGTCTGCGATGCGCTCGCGCACCGTGTATTGCGGAAATATCAAACCACTCATGACTTCAATCCAGCTTCAACGCCTATTACCGCGACAGCAACCCTGAAGCGGACATTACCATTTGTTGTGGCAAGCGTGAGGCGCAAAGCGTCTCGCGACGCGGAGGAACTCCGCGCCGCAAGATCGAAACTGCAATGCTGGATCTCGGTTCCGAAGGCGACGCGAGCTTAGTTGCCGCAGACCTTCGAACCGGAGGTGCAGACGTAAGGCACCACGACGCCGGTGAAGCAGGTCGTGTAGGTCTTCGACGTGACGAAAGACCCATAAATAACGTCCTTGGGCACCACGGGCCGCACTGACTTCCAGAACGGGTCGGGCTTCACCCTGTAGGCGCTCACGCTGACATAGTGCCAGCCCTTGGAGCGCTTGAGATCGCTGGCGCTCTCGGCTGCGAGTTGTCGCGACATGCTCAAGGCCTCGGATTTCGTGTCGGCGCTATGGGTGGCCGAGATGACCTGACAGCCAGCTGCCGCCGGCTGCTGCCCCCATACCGCAAATGCAAGGATGCCAAGCGTAAAAACTTTCGCAGCTCGAAGCATACTTTTTTCCCCCAGTGAAGAATCGAACCCCGCGATAGCGCCCTTTTTGCCAGCCGGGCGGGGCGCTGGCAACCCAACTTGTCGAGCCCAAGCTGTGGCGATCGCCTGCGATGCAAACGGGTCACACTTCGGCCAGCCGCAGCAAGCTCTTGCCCTTTTTCGCGCAAGCCCGATGTATAGTTTGAAGCAATGTCAAAGATTTGCGCGACCGCCGCCGAGGCCGAGATTCCCTGGCCCGAGCCGGACCAGCTGCCCATTTCCATGCAGGCCATGGGGCTTAAGCCCATGCGCTATCTCGATGCTCTCAATCCGGAGCAGCGCGAGGCGGTGGAGACGCTTGATGGGCCGCTTCTGGTGCTTGCCGGGGCCGGAACCGGCAAGACCCGGGTGCTGACCACGCGAATTGCTCATATTCTGAGCTTGGGCCGAGCGCGGCCTTCCCAGATCCTGGCGGTGACCTTCACCAACAAGGCGGCGCGGGAGATGAAGGCCCGAGTTGGCGAGTTGATCGGCGGCGTGGTCGAGGGCATGCCTTGGCTCGGCACGTTTCATGCCATCGGGGTGAAGATCCTGCGCCGCCACGCCGAGCTCGTGGACCTCAAGCCCTCCTTCACGGTGCTCGACACCGATGACCAGATCAGGTTGCTGAAGCAGCTCCTCGAGGCTGAGAATATCGACGAAAAGCGTTGGCCGGCACGCATGCTCGCCGCCATGATCGACGGCTGGAAGAACCGCGGACTCGTTCCGAAGCGGGTGCCCGAGGGTGAATCCTTCGCCTTCGCCAATGGCAAGGGGCGCGATCTTTATGCGCTCTATCAACAACGGCTGAAGGAACTGAATGCCGCCGATTTCGGAGATTTGCTGCTGGAGAATCTGAGGCTGTTCCAGGAACACACTGACGTTCTCGCACAATATCAAGAGCGCTTTCACTTCATGCTGGTCGACGAATATCAGGACACCAACGTCGCCCAATATCTGTGGTTGAGGTTGCTGGCGCAGGGCAGCCGCAACATCTGCTGCGTCGGCGATGACGACCAGTCGATCTACGGATGGCGGGGCGCCGAGGTGGACAACATCCTACGCTTCGAGACCGATTTCCCGGGCGCCAAGATCATCAGGCTCGAGCGCAACTATCGCTCTACTGCCAATATCCTCGGCGCCGCCTCGGGCCTCATTGCACATAACCGGGGGCGTCTCGGCAAGACGCTTCGTACCGACGGAAGCGCCGGCGAGAAGGTCGAGGTGCAAGGCTGCTGGGATGACGAGGAGGAAGCTCGCGTCATCGGCGAGGACATCGAGCAATTTCAGCGGCAAGGACAGAATTTGAGCGAGATTGCCATTCTCGTGCGGGCGAGCTTTCAGATGCGCGCCTTCGAGGATCGTTTCATCACTCTCGGCCTCCCCTACCGCGTGATCGGCGGCCCGCGCTTCTATGAGCGTCAGGAGATCAGGGACGCCACCGCCTATTTCGACGTGATGCTCAATCCCGCCAACGACCTGAAATTCGAGCGCATCGTCAACACGCCGCGTCGGGGCCTGGGCGAATCGAGCCTGAAATCGCTGCATCAGCTTGCGCGCGCGCGAGGCGTGCCGCTGATGCAGGCGGCACGCCTCATCGTCGAGACCGAGGAGCTGAAGCCCAAATCGCGCAAGGCGCTCGCCGATCTCATTGCCGCCTTCGACCGCTGGCGCTCGCTGATCGAGACCATGCGCCATACCGAGCTTGCCGAGTTGATCCTCGATGAGTTGGGCTACACCGCCATGTGGCAGGCGGAGAAATCTCCGCAGGCGCAGTCGAAGCTCGAGAACCTGAAAGAGCTCATCCGCTTCATGGAGGAGTTCGACACTTTGGCCGGCTTCATGGAGCATGTCAGCCTGGTGATGGACGCGGAAAGCGAAGAAGGAACCGAGCGCGTCAACCTGATGACGCTGCACAGCGCCAAGGGCCTCGAATTCGACGTGGTATTCCTCCCCGGTTGGGACGAAGGCTTGCTGCCGCATCAGCGCAGTCTCGATGAATCCGGCCGCTCGGGGCTGGAGGAGGAGCGCAGGCTCGCCCATGTGGGCCTGACGCGGGCGCGGCTGCGGGCCAAGATCACCTTCGCCCAGAATTGCCGTACCCACGGCATGTGGCAGCAGGCGATCCCCTCGCGCTTCATCGACGAGCTGCCCGTCGCCCACGTGGAGGTCGCCGAGGATCGCGGCTTCCACGGCAGCTACGGGCAAAGCCGTTTCGACACGGCGGAAAACCTGTTTGCCAGCGGATTTACGAGACGCCGGGCTGGCAGCGGGCGCAGAGGAACCGGCCGCCGGGAAGCGCGCAATCCTCCCCGCGGGCGCGAGAGCCGATCACCATCGACGGCACGCTGGTCGCGGCGAGCACGGTGGAGGGTGCCGGGCTCACCGTGGGCATGCGCGTGTTCCATCAGAAATTCGGCTATGGCCGCATCGCGCAAGTCGACGGCAACAAGCTCACCGTGGATTTCGACAAGGCCGGGCGCAAGAAGGTGGTGGACAGCTTCGTCGAGCGGAGCTGAGGGCCTTTAGCTCCGGTTGGCCGCCACTTTGGCGTTGCCCGCCTTGCAGCCGTGCGACACCATCTCGATCTCATGCGCCGTCTGACTGCAGCCCTCCTTTTCGGTTTCACCTCATAACGCTGGCGTGACCGCCAAGACCAGAAGCCGGCTTTGGGCGTATGCAGCCGCCGGCGGCATAACTTTCCTCTTTCAGGTTTGGATTCGCCTTCAGCAATGCGAGGGGGCGGCGAAGTGCGGGCTAAGCCTGGCCAAGGCCGCGTTTTGGTCGGTGATCTGGCCGGCCTATTGGGTCGTGTATATCGCTGGATTTACCGGCCTCGTCAGCCCCGCTCCGCCTGCCTTCAGCGTCACCACGCAGCGCTATGACAACGAGCGCACAGGGCAGAACCTCTCCGAGCGCGTGCTCAATACTTCGAACGTCAACCAGACCACCTTCGGCAAACTCTTCGCGAGAGCGGTCGACGACGAGATCCATGCCCAACCTCTCTACGTCCCGGACGTGGCAATTCCCGGCGCCGGCGTGCACAACGTGCTCTACGTTGCTACGGCCAACAACACCGTCTACGCATTCGACGCCGACGACCCGGCTGCCATGGCTCCGCTTTGGCGGGTGAACCTGCACGACCAAGTGCCCGGAGCGCGGCCGGTAAAGATCGGCGATGTCGGCCAGCGCTGCGGCAGCTATCGCGACTTCACCGAGACTATCGGCATCGTCGGCACGCCGGTTATCGACCTCGCGACTGAAACCCTCTTCGTGGTCGCGCGCAGCATGGAGAATAATGGAATTGTTCAACGCCTCCATGCGCTCGACATCGCCACCGGCGCGGAGAGGCCGAATAGCCCCGTCGTCATTGCTGCCAGCGTCCCGGGCACCGGCATCGGCTCAAGGAATGGGATCATCTCCTTCAACGCGGCGACCGGCAATCAGCGTGGCTCGCTCCTGCTCGCAAATGACACACTCTACATCACCTGGTCGTCATATTGTGATACCGCGCCCTATCACGGATGGATCATTGGCTACGACCCGCAGACACTCGCTCAGCGATTTGCCAAATCCGTCACACCGAACGGCGAGGCCGGCGGGATTTGGCAATCGAATTCAGGCCCTTCAGCCGACGCCTCAGGCACCCTCTATCTGTCCGTTGGCAACGGCACCGTCACGGCGCCGAACGGAGGAACGGACTACGGCAATGCCTTCCTCAAGCTCGATCCGTCAGCGGCGGTGCTCGAGTGGTTCATCCAATATGACACCGAGGCGTTGAGTGTGGCCGATCTTGATGTCGGATCGACAGGGGTCCTCATCATTCCAAACACGCATCTCATCGCGGGCGGCAGCAAGACGGGGAAGCTCTACATACTCGACCGCGATCATCTGGGTCACTTCCAGCCGGATTCGGACAGCCAGATCGTCGAGAGCTTCACGGCGGGAGAGGGCGGCTTGTACGGCACCCCGACTTATTGGGACTGCCCAGGGGGTCCCTATGTCTATGCGTGGGGCAGCCTAGACCGCGGCAAGGCGTTCCGCCTGCGCGATGGCCTATTGATGGCGACACCGGCGTCCAAGACTACGGAGGTCTCCCTGGGAAAACCAGGCGGCGTCCTTTCGCTCTCTGCCCATGGAGGCAAGGCCGGCACCGGCATTCTCTGGGCCGCGCTTGCAACCGGGAATGCAAATTTTGCGGCGGTCCGTGGGATTTTGATCGCCTATGACGCTGCCGACCTGTCGCACGCGCTTTGGAATCCTGACCAAAACGCTACACGTGACGGATTGGGCAACCTTGCCAAGTTCAACACGCCGGTTGTTGCCAATGGAAAGGTATATATGGCGACCTTTTCGCGGCAGGTCGTGGTGTATGGCCTGTTGCCTGAGGGCCGAAAGTGAGATTTCCGGTCGATGCGTTCAGATCGTTCGAACAGCGACGCTGTCACCTACATCGCGAGCATTGAGGCTCCGGCTTCCATCGCCGAGGCGATCGCCGTCAGCCTTGAAACGGCAGAGAGTCCTCCGGCTACGGCCGTAACGCTGTTCGAGCGCGGCGAGGCCCGGGCGGAAGTGTCGGCGCATTACGCCGACGAGCCCCCCCGCCAGCGACTGATCCAGTTGATCGAAGACGCTGCCGGCAAGGAAGAACTCGGCACGCTCAGGATCGAGCCTGTCCATCCGAAAAATTGGGTGGCGGAAGCCGAAAGCTTGCGCAGCCCGGTGCGCGCCGGCCGCTTCCTGGTGCATGGGCGTCACGATAGGGACAGAATTTCCCGCACGCGCCCGACCATCGAGATCGATGCAGGCCTCGCCTTCGGTACCGCCCATCACGCCACCACGCGCGGATGCCTCATCGCTCTCGATCGCCTCGCCAAGCGCGAGCCTCCGCGCCGTGTTCTCGATATCGGCACCGGCAGCGGCATCCTCGCCATTGCCGCCGCCAAAGCGTCAAACGTCATGGTAATTGCGAGCGACATGGACCCGGTGGCCGTCGCCGTCGCCGCCGATAACGTCAGAAGGAACAACGTTCATTGCCGCGTGCGCGTGGTGCAGGCAGAGGGGCTTATGCATCGGACGCTGCGGAGCGCCCGGACCGATCTGCTCTTCGCCAACCTACTCCTCGGGCCTCTGCTCGACCTTGCTCCTGCCTTCGCCCGCGCGCTCCGCCCGGGCGGCGTGTCCGTTCTCTCAGGCCTGCTCAACTCCCAAGCAGGGAAGGTCGAGGCGCGGTTCCGGTCCGTCGGCTTTAGGCTCGATTCACGAATCCTTCTCGACGGATGGACCACTCTGTTGCTTCGGCGCTGCTGCACGCGAAAACGCGCCTGCCGATTGATTGCGGCGTAGGCGGGCCTTACAAGGCGGGACCATGTTTCAAAGCTTTGAAGAGATCAGCGCGCCCGGTGCCGTGCCGGAGCGGGTGAAGGCGCTCCGGCGCGAGATCAAGGCGCGAAAGCTCAAAGGCTTCCTGGTTCCGCATAGCGATGAGCATCAGGATGAGTTCTTGCCGCCCTCCGCCGAGCGGTTGCGTTGGCTGACCGGCTTCACCGGGTCGGCTGGCGCCGCCATCGTGCTGGAGAGCGCGGCTGCGCTGTTCGTTGACGGGCGTTACACCTTGCAGGCGCGGGCGCAGACCGACACGTCGCTCTTCGAGGTGCTCCAGACGCCCGAGGCCAAAGCCTCCAAATGGCTCAGCGGAAAGCTGCCCAAGGGGGGCGCCATCGGCTACGACCCGAATCTGCATACCATCAAGGAGATCGAGCGCCTGACCGACAGTCTGGGCAAGGTCGGCATTCGCTTGGAGCCGCAGGCCGACAATCCGATTGACGCATTGTGGCTCGACCGTCCCGCCCCCTCCTCTACCCCCGTGGTCCCGCATGGTCCTGAACTCGCGGGACGGAGCGCTGCGGACAAGATTGCCGAGGTTCAGGACATCCTGAAGCGGGAGAAGGCCGAGGCTGTCCTGCTAACCCTGCTCAACTCGATCGCCTGGCTGTTCAACATCCGCGGCGGCGACATCAGCCACTCTCCGCTCGCGCTCGCCTTCGCCTTGGTGCCGGCGCGCGGCAAGCCCGTCCTCTTCATCGATCCCGCCAAGGTTGGCGACAATGTGCGGGGTCATCTCATGGAGACGACAGAGCTGCTCCGGCCGGATGCGCTCGACGCGCGGCTGCAAGCGCTTGGCCGCAAGAGCGCGCGGGTTCGCCTCGATCCCGAGACGACGCCCGTGCGCTTCAAGCAGATCCTCGAGGCCGCCGGCGCAAAGATCGTCGCCGGCGATGACCCGTGCATCCTGCCCAAGGCGATCAAGAACGAAGCCGAGATCGAAGGCGCCCGCGCCGCGCATCTTCGCGACGGCGTTGCGGTTGTTCGCTTCCTCGCCTGGCTCGACGAGCATTCTCCATCGGGAAGGGTCGACGAGATCAGCGCGGCGATGACGCTCGAAGAGTTCCGGCGCGAGACGGGGAGCTCAAGGACTTGAGCTTCGACAGCATCTCCGCGGCGGGTCCGCATGGCGCGGTGGTGCATTACCGGCCAACCACCGCAAGCAATCTCAAGCTCAAGCCGCGATCGCTTTACCTGATCAACTCGGGCGGACAATATGCCGATGGCACCACCGACATCACCAGGACCATCGCCATCGGCACGCCGAGCGCCGAGATGCGGCGGCACTACACGCTGGTGCTGAAGGGGCATATCGCCGTGGCCTCGGCGCGGTTTCCAAAAGGCACGCGGGGCCAGGACGTCGATACCTTCGCGCGGCGGCCGCTGTGGCAGGCCGGGCTCGATTTCGACCACGGAACGGGGCATGGCGTCGGCAGCTACCTCTCGGTGCATGAACCGCCGCAGCGCATCTCGCGGACGGGCGCGGTCGAGCTTCAGCCCGGCATGATCCTGTCCAACGAGCCGGGGCTTTACCGCGAGGGCAGCTACGGCATCAGGCTGGAAAATCTCGTGCTGGTGACACCGCCGGCACCGACCAAGGGCGGCACGCGCGAGATGCTGGGCTTCGAGACGCTGACACTCGTGCCGTTCGACCGGCGCCTGATCGATCCGGCCCTGCTCACGAGCGAGGAACTCGCCTGGCTCAACGCCTATCACGCGCACGTTCGGCGCAAGATCGAGCCGCGGCTCAAAGGCGCCGACCGCGCGTGGCTCCGCCAAGCCACGGCGTCAATTCGCTGACACGAAATTCGTCATGCCCGACCGAAGCCGGGCATCGACGTGCCCGGGTATAGGTTCAGGCGAGAGCGCGAATCAGTCTATTGTGGCTTGATGGCAAAGACGATCGCACAGGCCCTCAACCAGGTGGCTACCAAATCGCGCTGCCCGACGTGTGGGCACGAGGTTCATTCCACGCTTGGGGAAGTGAAGCGGAAGCCGCAATTTGCCTGCCCCTCTTGCGGCGGCGATTGCGACGTGCGCGAGGCCGCTGCCTGGGTCGAGGTGCACGCCCGCCGGACCTGGCTCAAGCGCGTCGCGTAACTTCACTGGCCGATCAGCGCCAGCCACTCATCCTCGGTGAGCACCTTCAGCCCCAAGCGCTCGGCGTCCTTGAGCTTCGATCCGGCACCGGGCCCCGCCACCACATAGTCGGTCTTCTTGGACACCGAGCCCGCAACCTTGGCGCCGAGGCGCTCGGCCCGGGCCTTGGCCTCGGGGCGGGTCATCTTCTCAAGGCTGCCGGTGAACACCACAGTCTTTCCGGAGATCGGCGAGGCATGGTCGATGGCTTCGAGCGGCTCGGGCGCGACCTGGCGCAACAGCTCGTCGACCACTTCGACATTGTGCGGCTCGGCGAAGAAATCGGCGATGGCCTCGGCAACGGTCGGGCCGATCCCTTCGATATTGTCGAGCTCGGCGTAGGCCTCGCCGGTGCGGTCCTTGGCGGCGGCGAGCATGGCGTCGCGGAACGCCTCGACGCTGCCATAGGCGCGCGCGAGAAGCCGCGCCGTGATTTCGCCGACACGGGGAACGCCGAGCGCATAGATGAAGCGGTCGAGCTTCACCTTGCGCCGTGCCTCTATCGCCGCGAACAGCTTCGCCGCCGAGGTCTCACCCCACCCTTCCCGCGCTTCGAGCCTCGTCGTGGAGCGGCGGTCGCGCGCGGCGAGCGTGAAAATGTCCGGCGGCGATTGGATCAACCCGTCGTCATAGAAGGCCTTGATGTGCTTTTCGCCGAGCCCCTCGATGTCGAAGGCGTTGCGCGACACGAAATGCTTGAGACGCTCGACCCGCTGCGCCGGGCAGATCAGCCCGCCGGTGCACCGCCTGACCGCGTCCTCCTTGCCGGTGATGGGATTTAGCTCGCGTGACGCGTGGCTGCCGCAGGCCGGGCAGACGGCAGGAAAGCTGAATCGTTTCGCGCCCTTGGGCCGCCTTCCTTCAACCACGCCGAGAATCTGCGGGATGACGTCGCCGGCGCGCTGAACGATCACCGTATCGCCGATGCGCACGTCCTTGCGCGCAATCTCGTCTTCATTGTGCAGGGTGGCGTTCTGCACCACGACGCCGCCGACGGTCACCGGCTCGAGCTTTGCGACCGGGGTGAGCGCGCCGGTCCGCCCCACCTGGATTTCGATGTCGCGCAGGACCGTGGTCGCCTTTTCGGCGGGAAATTTGTGGGCAACCGCAAACCGCGGCGAGCGCGAGACGAAACCCAGCCGCTCTTGTAGATCGAGCCGGTCGAGCTTGTAGACGACGCCGTCGATGTCGTAATCGAGCCCGGCGCGGCCGCTTTCGATGTCGCGATAGGTCTCGAGCATCTCCCCGACGGAATTGGTGAGCTTGGCAAGCGGGTTGAGCGGGAAGCCCCAATCGGCCATGGCGCGATAGACGCCCCATTGGGTATCGGCGGGGAGCTTTTGCGCCTCGCCCCAGCCATAGCCGAAGAACTGCAAGGGGCGTGAGGCGGTGATGGCAGAGTCGAGCTGACGCAATGAACCGGCGGCGGCGTTGCGCGGATTGGCGAAAGTGCGCTCGCCGCGCTCGGCTTGCGCCTCGTTGAGGCGCTGAAAAGCCGCCCGGCTCATATAGATTTCGCCGCGGACCTCGAATGGGTCGGGAAAGCCCTTGGCCCTGATTGTGCGCGGAATATCGGCAATGGTGCGGACATTGGCCGTGACGTTCTCGCCCTGATAGCCGTCGCCGCGCGTGGCGCCTTGAATAAGCCGACCCTTCTCATAACGCAGGGTGATGGACAGGCCGTCGATCTTGGGTTCGGCGGTGAAGGCCAGCCCCTCGACCGTCTCGAGGCCGAGGAAGCGCCGAATGCGCTCAAGGAATTCGCGCACGCCTTCGTCGTCGAACACATTGCCGAGCGAAAGCATCGGCACGGCGTGCATGACCTTGCCGAATGCTTCCACTGGAGCCGCGCCAACGCGCACCGACGGGCTATCCTCGCGGATGAGATGCGGAAAGCGGGCCTCGATGGCGGCATTGCGCTCACGCAGGGCGTCATAGGCGGCGTCGGAGATCTCAGGCTGGTCCTGACGGTAATAGAGCTCATCGTGATGGGCGATGTCGCGGGCGAGCCGCTCAAGCTCGGCCGCGGCTTCGCCCTCGCTCAAGCGTTCGACGGGCTTTGGGCCGGCCGCTGCCGTGGCCTGCCCTTTACTCTTCACTTTGCTCATGTTGGCCTATTTGGCTCATGCCGATCGCGACATCAACCGTTCGGCGGCAGCGCGGGCCTCGTCGGTGATGGTCTGGCCGGCAAGCATGCGGGCGATCTCCTCGCGCCGTCGCTCTCCGTCAAGCACGGCCACGCGTGTCGCCATGGTCTCGCCTTCAGGTCCATGCACGGCCTCCTTGGCGATCAGCATATGCTCATTGGCGAGCGCGGCCACCTGCGGCGCATGGGTCACCGCCAACACCTGCACCTTGGCGCCAAGCCTCGCCAGACGCTCGCCGACTGCTGCGGCAGTGGCGCCGCCCACACCCGCATCGACCTCGTCGAAGACAAGGGTCGGCGCCGAGCCGCGCGCGGCGAGCACGACTTTGAGCGCCAGGATGATGCGGGCAAGCTCGCCGCCTGAGGCAACCTTCATCAAGGGCCCCGGCTCGGTCCCTGGATTGGTGCGCACCCAGAATGCAACTCGGTCCAGCCCATGCGGGCCGCCGTCAAAGACACTGACGGTCTCGATCCTGGTAAAGAGCCGCGCCTTGTCGAGCTTGAGCGGGGCAAGCTCGGCGGCGACCTCCTCATCGAGCCGCTCGGCCGCGGCTTTGCGGGCTTCGCTCAAGGACGAGGCAGCCGTGGCATAGGTCTCGCGCGCGGCAACGGTCGCTGCGGTCAGCTCATCGAGCTTAGTCTCACCTTGATCGAGCGCGGCAAGCTCGGTCTCGAGGCGGGCGACAAAGGCCGGCAAATCATCCACCGCGACCCTGTGCTTTCGCGCCAGCGCGCGGAGTGCGAACAAGCGCTCCTCGGAGCGCTCGAGCTCCTGCGGCTCGAAGGCGGTGGCGGCAAGGGCCTCCTCGATCTTGGCGCGCGCGACGTTGGTCTCGCTGAGCACCCTTTCGAGCGCCTCGGCGACGGAGGCGAGCAATGCGCCGCCAGCGCCAACCTGGCGCTCGATACGGCGAAGCGCCGCGGCAAGGCGCGCGCCGCTGGTCCCCTCCCCTTGCAAGGCATCGAGCGCCTCGTTCAACTCGCCGGCGATCTTCTCGGCATGCATCATCAGCTGGCGGCGGGAGGCGAGCGCCTCCTCTTCGCCGGTCTGCGGATTGAGGCGCGCCAGCTCATCCAGCGCGTGATTGACATAGTCGGCGTTGGCGCGGATGGCGGCAATCTCGGCCTCGTGCCGAGCGCGCTCGTCCTCGGCCGACCGCCAAGCGTCCCACGCCGAGGCGACCTCGCCTGCCTCTCCGCTGAGGCCGCCGAAGGCATCAACCAGATCGCGATGACCGCTCGGATCGATCAGCGCACGGTCGTCGTGCTGGCCGTGGATTTCGACCAAGGCCTGGCCCACCTCGCGCAAGAGCTGCACGCCGACGGCGACGTCGTTGATGAAGGCGCGGGTACGGCCGTCGGCGGACTGCAGGCGGCGCAGAATCAACGGCCCTTCAGCCTCCAGACCATTGTCGGCGAGAAGCCGCAACACCGGATGATCGGAAACGAGATCGAAACTCGCGGTGACCTGGCCTTGGCTCGCGCCCCGCCGCACCAGCGAAGCATCGCCGCGGCCGCCGATGGCGAGCGTGAAGGCGTCGAGCAGGATCGATTTGCCGGCGCCGGTCTCGCCGGTGAGCACGCAAAGGCCTGGACCGAATTCGAGATCGAGCCTGTCGATCAGAACGATGTCGCGGATCGACAAAGCGGATAGCATGATGTGCGCGTCAGGCTGGCTTGCCGTCGCCCTTCCAGGCCTTGGTGATCCACGACCCTTCATTCATTTGCGGTCTTGAGCCGTACTTCTGCAAGAGCGAATAGGAGTTCTTGTACCACCGGCTGTCAGGGTAGTTATAGCCGAGCACGGCAGCCGCGGTCTGCGCCTCGGGGATGATGCCGAGCGCAGTATAGGCTTCGGTCAGCCGGCCCAAGGCCTCTTCGACCTGCGCCGTGGTCTGGTAATCGGTCACCACGACCTTGAAGCGATTGATGGCAGCAAGAAAATTGTTATGGCGCAGGTAGAAGCGGCCGACCTGCATCTCGCTCGCCGCCAGCAGGTCGCGCAAGATGCGGGCGCGGTTCTCAGCTTCTGCGGCGTAGCGGGAGTCGGGGTAGCGCTGAAGCAGAGTCTGGTAGGCATCCAAGGCCTTGCGGGCATTGGTTTGATCCCGCTTCGGATCGAGCACCTGAACGTAATAGCTCATGCCGATGACGTTCTGGGCCAGGTCTGATTCCGGCGTGCCGGGATGCAGAGTCAAATAACGGTCGGCGGAGGACACCGCGTCGTCGTACTTTCCGGCCTTGTAATAGGCATAGGCCGACATCACGATCGCCCGCCGCGCTTCTTGCGAATAGGGGTGGTTGATATCCACCTCTTCATACTGCTTGGCGGCGTCCTCGTAGCTTTGCTTGTCGAGCATGGCATCCGCGCGGCCATAGATCACGTCGGGGGACGCCACATCTTCGTCTGCATGCTTCTTGCCGAAGATGGAACCGCAGCCGGAAATGAGCGTCGCGGCAAGGAGCAACACCGCGCCGGTAAAGAGGCTGCGCGACAGGCTAAGGCCCATCGGCGTCCCGCTCCGATTTGTGCTCGTGACCCTCACGAAACCCGCCCCCAATGATGTGGCGCGTCGATCAGGACGCATTAGCGCGCCCTTAAAGCCCGACCCCGTTCAACGCCTCTCCAGGCTAGAGCGCTTTGCGTTCCGGCGGAACCCGAAACTTGCCTCTTGCCCCTTGTTTTTGCGTAGATTTCCGAGCTGAACCTGGTGCCGCCTGGGAATCTCCGCGCTTCGCCCGGACGGGTAGCAGCCAACCCGCTGATTATGGTGTTTTTTTGCTCAAGGCCGAGGCTTTGGCGCGATCATTTGCGGACGCGGCAAGAATCGGCGTCGTGTCAGACGGAGCAGCAGGAAGGAAAGCGGTGTGGCCCTTAGCTCCGCTCGGCCGCGAAATTCGCGGCCGCCAAACGGTGGCTGAGCTCGGCGTGACGAACCTCGCGGAACGGCCGCGGAGCTTCGACCAGCGTCCAAGCCTCGGCATCGGCGAACAGAGCCTTGAGCACGAGGCTGTTCAGGCGGTGGCCGCCGCGGCGGGACCGGTAGGCGCCGAGGATCGGCGCACCGGCAAGGGCGAGGTCGCCAACGGCATCGAGCGCTTTGTGGCGCACGAATTCGTCCGAATAGCGGAGACCTTCGCGGTTGATGATGCGGTCATCGCCAATGGCGACGGTATTTTCCAGGGAGGCGCCGAGCGCAAGACCGGCGGCCCACAGACGCTCAACATCCTTCATGAAGCCGAAAGTGCGGGCCCGGGAGAGCTCGCGGCGGAAGGAGCCAGGATTGAGATCGATCTCGATTTTCTGACGGCCGATCATGGCGCAATCGAACTCGATCTCGACGTCGAGATGGAAGCCATTATGCGGGGAGAGCTCGCCGGACGCGCCGGCATCCTCCACGCTCACGCTCTTCAAAATTTTCAAGAAACGACGGGGAGCATCGAGCTCGACCAACCCTGCCTCGTCGATGGCTTCGACGAATTGGGCGGAGCTGCCATCCATGATCGGGACTTCCTGGCTGTCGATCTCGATCAGGGCGTTGTCGACGCCAAGGCCGCGCAGCGCGGCAAGAAGATGCTCGACGGTGGCCACCGAGGCGCCATTGCCGTCGCCAAGCACGGTGCACAGCGTCACGCCCGTCACATATCGCTGGTCGGCCGCGATCTCGGTGCTTTCGGCATCGCCGTTGGAGAGAAGGAAGCGTAGCCCGGTATCGCCATCAGCCGGATTAAGGATGATGGAAACAGGCGCTCCGCTATGAACCCCCGTACCCGTTATCGAGATTTCGCTGGCAAGCGTAGTTTGCCGTGCCCCAATAAATCCCTTCATGGCCCCCAAGCCGTTCTTTGAGTTCCCTCTGGCTCGAAGGCTAGCACCCCCGAGCCCCCCGTTTGATCCCGCATCTCCAGCATTCCTGCCTTGTTAGACGCGCAAATCAATCGATCGGAACATTAACCCCCGGGTATGGGTGCGACAAATCACGGTTTCTTTCAATGTGTTACCGGTTTACGCTTACCCTAACCCACTGACAAATAAGTCCTTTCAGCCCCAGGCTTCGCCTGGTTTCGACACTTTTTGACCCGCCTTGCGCGTCCTTACTTCGCGCGCCGGCGCAGAAATGCTGGGATCTCCAGATCGTCATCCACAGGTGATTCGTCGACCAGCTCGCGCGTCTCTAGCGAGACGACATTCGGCTGCGACTCGATCCGCTTTGGCATAGCGGCGACCAAAGCATCGGCATCGGACCGCTCGATTTTCAGTCCCTTGGGCAGGACCTCGACCGGTTTCGGCGCCACCGGCTTCGGCATGATGGGCAACGGCTTCGGCGTGCCGAACTCGGGCTCGCGCTTGTCGGCCACGGCCGCATCGTCGTCCTTGCGATGGCGCCCGACACCGGTCAGCCGCTCGAGAAAGCCCACCTTCTTCTTCTGCTCGGCAAGCCCTGGCGAAAACGCAGCCCCTGAACGCGCCTTGATCTCGTTCTGCACCGGGAGCGGAAATTCCTCGACATTGGGCATGCGGCGCACCGGCCGCTGAGCGGTCGCCGGCGGCGCCGGCACGAAGCTCTGCATCGGGGGCGCAGAACGCTGCGGCTGCACGCCTTGCGGCAACGCGCTCGCGGCCAATTGCGGAGGACGGCGCTCGATCGTCACGTTGCCCGGCGCACGCCACACTTGAGCGTCGTTCGGCGCTTCACTCGCCGGCCGAGCGGCTGGCTTCGCCGGCTCGAACCGCGCAGGCTGCTGCGAAGCGGACGCAAGGGTTGGCTGTGCCGGCATGCTGGAAAGACCTGCCAAACGCTGGCTCAGGCTGTCCTTGTCCCGCGGTGCGGGCTTGAATCCTTCAGAGGAGAGCTGGCCAAGCCCGGTCGCGACCACCGACACGCGGATCGAGCCGTCGAGCTCGTCGTCGAAGGTCGCGCCGACGATGATATTGGCTTCGGGATCGGCTTCCTCGCGGATGCGGCTTGCCGCCTCGTCGACCTCGTAAAGGGTGAGATCGTTGCCGCCGGTGATGGAGACGAGCAGGCCGCTCGCGCCCTTCATCGACACATCGTCGAGCAGCGGATTGGAAATTGCCGCTTCCGCCGCCTCGATGGCGCGGCGGTCGCCGCTCGATTCGCCGGTGCCCATCATCGCCTTGCCCATGCCGGCCATGATGGTGCGGACGTCGGCGAAGTCGAGATTGATCAGACCTTCCTTGACCATGAGGTCGGTGATGCAGGAGACCCCTGCCCTCAGCACGTCATCGGCCATGGCGAAGGCATCGGCGAACGTCGTCTTCTCGTTGGCGACCCGGAACAGGTTCTGGTTCGGAATGACGAGGAGCGTATCGACGTATTTCTGCAGCTCCATGATGCCGCTTTCGGCGGCGCGCATGCGACGCTGGCCTTCGAACTGGAACGGCTTGGTCACGACGCCAACCGTGAGGATGCCTTCCTCGCGCGAAGCCCGCGCGATCACGGGGGCGGCGCCGGTGCCAGTGCCACCGCCCATGCCGGCGGTGATGAACGTCATGTGGCAGCCAGCAAGATGCGCCTTGATGTCGGCCATGGCTTCTTCCGCCGCCGCCGCGCCGATGTCCGGCTTGGATCCGGCGCCGAGACCTTCGGTGACATGATGGCCCATCTGAATGCGGCGTTCGGCGCTCGAGCTCAACAATGCCTGGGCATCAGTGTTGGCGACGACGAACTCGATGCCGCGCAGGCCTGAGGCGATCATGTTGTTGACGGCATTGCCGCCCGCTCCGCCCACACCGAACACGGTGATCCGCGGTTTGAGCTCGGTGAGATCTGGAACTTTGAGATTGATCGTCATAGCGGCCTTCTTTCTTGATCTTTCCGTGTGCTTTTCAGCCTTGTTAAAAGTTGTCCCTAATCCAATCACTCACGCGTGCGAGATAGCCGGTGCCGGTGCGCAGGAAGCGCTGCTCGGCGCGGCCTGAAAGTTTGTCGTCGCCGCGCGCCCATTGCCTGAGGAGGCCGACGGCGCCGGCGAAATCCGGACCCGACCCGCCGTCCGGCAGTCCGTTGAGGGTGCGCGGCCGGCCGAGGCGCACTGGCCGCCCGAACATGTTGGAGGCAAGCTCGGCAAGACCTGTGAGCTGGCTGCCGCCGCCGGTCAGCACCATGGTCTGCGCCGCCTCGGAGGCATGTGCGCAAGACGCGAGCCGACGGCGCATGAGATCGAGAATTTCCTCGACTCGCGGACGGATGAGAAGAGCGAGCTGAGCCTTGGTGATCTGATTCATGCTGCCGCGCTGGCTCTCGCCAACCGAGGGGACGGTGATGATCTCGCGCTCGTCGGACAGCGTGGCGAAGACGCTGCCATGCAGCGTCTTGAGGCGCTCGGCATGATCAAGCGGCGCGCCGAGCGCGCGGGCGATGTCGGTGGTGATGCCGGCGCCGCCAAGCGCGATGGCATCGATGTGGATGAAATGTCCGTCGGAGAACACCGAGAGCGTGGTGGTGCCGGCTCCGAAATCAATGCAGGCCACGCCGAGCTTGGCCTCGTCCGGCGTGATCACGGCAAGCGCGCTCGCGTAAGGCGCGGCGACGAGACTGCTCACCCCCAAATGACAACGCTCGACACAGAGCGACAGGTTGCGGATGGCGACCTCGTCGGCGGTGACGGCGTGGATATCGATGCCGAGCCGCTCGCCGCACATACCGAGCGGATCGCGGATGCCGTTATGGTCGTCGAGGCGGTAGCCGGTGGGCAGCGCGTGCAGCACCATGCGCTTGTCGCGCGCGGCGTATTGGCGGGCTCCGGCCATGATGCGCAAGGTATCGTCTTCGCGCACGGCGCCGGAAGGAAGCGCCACGCTGGCCGAGAAGCTCTCGCTCTTCAGCCGGCCGCAGGTGACGGCGACATGCGCCTCCTCGACGATGACGCCGGCCATGCGCTCGGCGGTGTCGACGGCGGCGCGGATGCAGTGTTCGGCGCGGTCGAGATGGGTGACCATGCCGCCCTTCAGGCCCTCGGCACGATGATGGCCGAAGCCCAGCACCTGGAACTGGACGCCTTCGCCGCCAACCTCGAGCCATTCCGGAGCCGACCAGGTCTTGGCGATCAGGCAGCAGATCTTGCTCGTGCCCACGTCGAGCGCGGTCACGATGCGCTGTCGCTTGCCACGATTGAGACCCGTCTGTCGCATCCCCCCTAAACCCCCACTCAGGTATTTCGCTTGGTACTTGCCGTCGGCATGTCCGGGGCGGGACCGCCGCCTCCAGAAATTGTCGGCTCATTGCTGTCGCGCAGGCGCACGCTCACCCGGTCAGCAAGACGGAGATCGACTGCGGCGATGTTCCGTTCGAGCAGGTTGCGCGTGTGGTCGAGCCCGACCAGGGTGTTGAGAGCGTCGATGACTCCGTCATCGGGAAGCATGATGTCGATGCCGGAGGTGAGCCTCAGCGTCCAACGCCGGTCGCCAACCCTGATGGCGGCGACCAATTGGCTGGTCAGGCTGTCGAACGGCTTGAGCGTATCGAACAAACCGGCGGCATTCTTGGCGGCGCCATCGCCCACGACGAGGGGAAGGCCCGCATAGGCTTCGCGCACCGCCGGAGCGATCACCGTTCCTTCGGCGTCGACCACATAGGTCTTTCCGCGCGACTGCCACACCGCGAACGGGACGCGCTCGTCGATGACCACCTGAAGCGTCGACGGCAAAAGTCGCATGACCTGCGCGTGCTTGATCCACGGCACCTGTTCCAGCCGCTCCTTGGCAGCGTCGGTGTCGAAGGCGAGCATCAGAGTTCCGGGACCGGCGCCAAGCGCCTTCGTCAGCTCGGCGTCGGTGATGTGCTGCTGACCTTCCACGGTGATGCGCTGGACGCCGAATCCGGCAGCGATGGCGAGGGCCTCCAGACCACGCTCGGTCTGGCCATAAAGGCCGTCGTCTCCGCTCACCCAAAATCCATAGCCTGCCGCACTTGCGAGCAGGAGCACGGTGAGGACACGCCAAGTGCTGCCGCCGCGATGCAGCGCCGCCCCGCCAGGTCCCCGCTTCGCCTTGCCGAATCCTGGCAGGGTCAGCCCCGCGAACCTTCGTGCAGGCACGGCGATGCCGCGCGCGAGCAGCGCGTCCGGCGATTTTTTGATCTGCCGCCGCCCCTTAGTGCGGCTTACCGATTGCACGACGCATCCTCCAGGATCCAGCGGACCAGCTCGCCGAACGAGCGGCCGCTGTGAGCCGCAAGCTCGGGCACAAGCGACGTGGACGTCATGCCGGGTTGGGTATTGACCTCAAGACAGATCATCTCCCCCTCGCCGCCGCTCCGATCGTCGAATCTGAAATCGGAACGGCTGACCCCACGGCAGCCCAGTGCCCGATGAGCCGCCAGGGACAGCTTCTGTACCAATTGGTAAACATTTGGTAAAAGCGGCGCCGGAAGCACATGGATTGAGCCTCCGGGAGCGTATTTCGAGGTGTAGTCGTAGAAGGTGAGCCCCTCGGCTGGGCGAATCTCGATCACCCCCAGGGCCTCCTCCCCCATGACGGCACAAGTGAGCTCCCGGCCGGGGATATAGCGCTCCACCATCAGCTCCTCGCCAAGGTTCCAGTCGGCGGCATGCAGCTCCTGCGGCGGGTGGCGCTGATCCTCGCGCACGATGAACACACCGACGCTCGATCCTTCCGTCACCGGCTTGATCACGTAAGGGGGCGGCATGGCGTGGTCACGTGCGGCTTCCGCCCGGGTGACCAGGACGGCCTCAGCTACGGGCACGCCCGCGGCGCGCATGACCGTCTTTGCGCGCTCCTTATGCATGGCAAGAGCGGAGGCGAGCACGCCGGAGTGGGTGTAGGGCAGCCCCAAGGTCTCGAGCACGCCCTGGATGCAGCCATCCTCGCCGAAACGTCCGTGCAGCGCGTTGAAGCAAACGTCGGGGCGAAGCTCGGTGAGCCTGGTCGCCACCTCGCGCCCGACATCGAGCCGGCTCACGCGGTAGCCCTGCGCCTCGAGCGCGAGGGCACAGGCCTCGCCGGAGCGGAGCGAGACTTCCCGTTCGGACGACCAGCCGCCCATCAGCACCGCGACGTGGGTTTGGTTCTGGTTCATGAGTCTTCCCCCTGCTTTTCAGGCGTGGCGGGATTTGGAGGCAGCCCTTCGGCCATCCTCAGGTAAAGAGTTAGCGCCTCATGCCGAAGAGCGCTGAAGAGCGCCTCTCGAAATACGAAACCTCGAGGTCATCGCGGCAGGCCGAGGCGCTTGATCTCCCATTCGAGCTCGATGCCGCTATTCGCCTTGACCCGCGCGCGCACCGTCTCGCCAAGCTCCTCAATCTCGGCGCCCGTGGCCTCGCCCTCATTGATGAGGAAATTGCAGTGCATCTCGGAGACGTGCGCGCCGCCGACGCGCAAGCCCCGGCAGCCTGCGGCGTCGATCAACTGCCAGGCCTTGTTGCCCGGCGGATTCTTGAAGGTCGAGCCGCCGGTACGGCTCTTGATCGGCTGCGCCTGCTCGCGATAGGCGGCGATGTCGTCCATCTCGGCAAGGATCGCTGCAGGATCGCCAGGCTCGCCCTGGAACAAGGCTTGCGTGAAGATCAAACCCTCCGGCGCGCCACAATGGCG
>CAVWRU010000017.1:0-223674 GCA_963757555.1 uncultured Alphaproteobacteria bacterium | reverse complement strand
CGGGCTATTGCAAACCTGCTGCAAACCTTTGCCTTCCCGTTTGGGCTCCGCTTGGGTCATCAGCAGGCATCGCTCACGTTAATGGATCGGGTCGGCAGGTTAGGTGAGAGTAAGTTAGGCGCATGAAAGGAAGACGAAGGCAGGCCATATCCGTAAACGATCGCATGCAGAGCGGTTATCGGTACGAACGGGTAGCCCCCATTGGACGCAATTTCCATCCGGAGTTTCGCCCGGAGCTGACGCCCAAGCAAATGTTGGAGCTTGGAGTGTTTTGCGGAAAATACATGACGGATGCGCGCAAGGAGTTCCCTACCTCGTGGTTCACGCGGGCCAAGCTGTCACCACACTCCCGCGCCACTGCTCCCTCAACTATTTTGGCGTTGATGCCAGTCAACCACTGTCAGTGTGGCGCAAGAAGGGTTGGATTTATCCCGACGATCCGCGCGGGATGGTTCCGAGCGGTATTGCCGCTACTACTTGGGCCGGCGAATGCCAGATGAGGATGTGCGACAGATCAGACGCTGGAAAGCTATGCGCCGCCACGTGGCCCAAATCAAACGCCACTGCGAACACGCTGATCAGACCTGCCGAAAGCGCCAGAGGCGGCCCCCTACACTGGGCTTATGACAGCCGAAGGATTTGAAGGACTGTCGGAACGCCACCCCCCGCGATAGCTTCAATGTCGGCCCGAGGCCGTAAGTGGACTTCGACATTGGTCCGCGCCACTTCCGCTTTAACCCCCGACAGGAGACATTCGCGGTGCAGTTTGAAATGTCCGGAAAGTGCCAGGAAGAGACATCACAGAACCGTTAGTTCGTACCGAACATATCTTCACGGGACTCGCGCCTTGCAGGACCGCCACTCTGACGGCGTCATCTCTATATCCATTCGCGATGTCGAGTAGGCGAAGACGCTCCTCGTATTCTGAGGTCAAGAGAGCCATCCGAAGTCACAGATCAGCTTGGCGATGGTAATATTCTGGATTCGGCACTGCCCCATCCCCCCTAGCAGGATAGCCCCACCAGAAAAGCAATAACCGCCATCACCGACAGGACGAGAATGGGCTCCAAGACACCCATCACCACGGCGTTGTAGTCGTTCATCCTATCTATCGTGGACTTCCGCATTTCGCGCTTCCGTCGCTTCTAGGTGAATACCAACCAGCCTCCCCACGGGAGAGGCCGGCTGGTACATCTCTCAGCCTAACGATTGCCACGATAAGGGCCTGGGCCCGGGAGCGAGGGCAATGGCGCCTGGTCGGTTATGCACGCGACGACTTCGCATCTGCCCGGGCTCTTACCCGAGAGGCTGCCATAATCGTGGGCCGCGACGCCGGAGGTAACGCTCAACATCGCACCGAATGTCAGCGCGATGGTTGCGAGCACGATTGCTAATGACGTTTTCATGTCTGGCACTCCTTCAATGCTCAAACCATCTTGAGCGTGAGGAGAACCTGCAGCGTCATGGGGGCTCGCGCAGTGGTATTTGCCACACGACACTTTTGCCAATTACCACATTCGCAAATCTGAGCGATTCACGCGCTCTTGCTGAAGACAATGGTCAGACATTTCACTCCCGACAACTTCCGCAACACTTACGACAATCGTGACGGCACAGTGTGCAGAACAGATACTTTTGGGAATACCTATTGCAACTGAGATGGGCCGTTAAGCCAACATGCTGGCCACCGATTTGGCGGCTCCGTCTCCCCGCACCCGCAGTCCCGGAGTTCGCCCCCTATCGCAAGTTTACTCAAGACAACGTGCTCGACGAGCGCACCGACGCGGTTTTGCCTCGAGAGGTCCCCCTCAACAAGGGAATGACACTTGATGAACTGGATGGGTTACTCGCGCTCCAGCCCTTGAACATCGAAGTGCGACATGCTGGTGATGCGACTCTTGATGAATTGCCCTTTGGCGAGCACCGTTGGGCTTAGAAATGCCAAACGGAAGCACGCGCTTAGCTAAAGCGTCACGTTGGCCGGTGTGAGACAGAGACGAGATAGACATCGGCCAAATGCAGAAATAGGTTGAGCTGCTCGCATCTGACCACCCAAGGGGACTGGTCGCATGGCAGTAACAAGGCGTCACGGTCCGCCGACACCCTCGCAACCTTGCTGTCCAAACGCCGACGACCTTGTCGTGCTGGCGATGGCAAACCCCATGTTTGAGGGTGGAACGACCCGTGGATTGCGGCGCATCAGGTCAGATGGCACTTCCATCGGCTCTGAGTACGTCGAGCCTTACGGTTACGTGATACCAAGGGGGAAATGCCTCGTTATCACCGATCTGTCCTACTATTCAGGCTTCACTCAAGCGTTAGCCCCAGGCAATCTGACGATCCTGACTTTCGGGATAGTCAAGGTCTCCAGCTCAGGGTGGCAGCAGAGCATTGTATTCGTCACTAGTCCTCAGTTCTCAAACAACAAGATCATCGGCGGCAACGTCAGCTTGGAAACTGGGTTCGCCGTTCGTCATGGTTGCTATCTATCCGTCACGCCGCCCGTTCACGGCGACCTCGTCAGCACAGAGCTGTTCGTCTATGGCTACCTAAAACCATTGTAGCGACCGAAATGCGAATCGGTGAACGCCATGAAATTGATTTTCCGGTGGGTGCCGGCGATGCGACCATTCAAATGACGCGGCGCATAGCGACGAACATCGCCAAATTGCCAAACTTCCTGGGCAAGACAAAAACCCAGACTGGGATTCGCCAAACTGAGGAGAGTTAGGTGCGGCGATATCGGTGCTCAAACGCCGTTGGGGTTTTGATTGCGGCGGCTGCGATGCTGCTGCCGGCAATGCTGCATGGGCAAGAAGGCAACCCGCAAGAAAGTCCGCCAGCACCGGGTACGAGTTGGGGCGGTCCACCTGTCGAAGGCGAGTGGGAGCCAACAAACCGGGGGAACGCCGGACAAGGCATCGCACAAGACCATGCGCTAGGCAGTGCACAAGGCGGTGCGCAGGACGCACAGGATTTTGCCAATGCACAGGTTTTGATGGCTCAGCAAGTCATGGCCGAGCAGGCCAAGAGGATGGCCGACTTTATGTTTTGGCAGCTGATCCTCGGCGCGGCTTTACTGATCGGCGTGGGCGCAGCGATCTACTACGCACGCCAGATAGCGCGTGCTGCCGTCAATGTTGGTCCGAGAGTCCAGGGGCCAGTCCCGACTTAGCGTCCCGAAAACGCCCGCATCAATCAACAACGCAAAGTCCTTTAATTTGGAAGCCCCAACGCGCTCAAGCCCGCACAAAAAAGAAGCCTCTCAGAAAATCAGAGGCCGCTTAAGCTCATTTAATCCTCTTGGAGCCCTTGTCGGTGTCGGTGTCCGGCACCGCCGCCTTGTTGATTGGGTCAGCCCAGCCGCGCCCTCCCCCGCTCTTGCGCTGGGGCTCCAGCCGATCCTCCGACCCATCACCACGATAATCGGCCTTGCATCCCTCGGCACTTCACGGATCGAACCCTCAGCCTAAACGTCTAGGACGATCCAGATCATAGCCATGAGAATGATGACGCCAAACCAAGCTAGGAACAAGTCATCGCCGCATCGAGGAGCCGACAGCCCCTCCAACGGCGCCTGCACCAGCCCCTATAACTGCGCCAGGCGGCCCCGCGACGAAGAAACCGCCAGCCCCACCGAGACCCGCGCCAGCCAAAGCTGCGCAGCCGCCGACGGCCAGTGAGACAATGAGAGCGAACACCAACCTCATGGGACTTTTCCCCGCAGGGAAAACTATCTGGCGCAGCTCTTAACAGCCGGTGAATTTAAGGCGGAACTCGATCGCCGCGCGAGGGACCGGATAGTTGCGAGAGCTCAGTCAAACGCTTCGCTTCGGGCCTTGCCAAAGAGGATGAGTAAAAAGGATCGAGTGAACGACCGGTCGTTACGCTTTTTTCGTCCCTCACGTGGCGTCATGGCCACAGAGAGAATGGAACAGCGGGACGACTATTGCGTTCTGGCCTGAACGGCGGCGCCAGAACTTCCCGAACTCGGCCCCGTAATGCGTATCCCTGCCTTCGGGACTTCTTTCTGCGGTCAATCAGCAATGCCCGCGGCATTGCCGCTCGTGACGGAGTTGCGGCGCTTCTCTCGCAACTTTCGTCCAACAGGCCATGGTTCTGAAGGGGGCATTCCATGCGGGATATTCGGAGTGATTTACAAGAGCGTGCGACTTTGATCGACGAACAGATCAGAACTGCGTATTCCCATTTTGAGAAGACCGTCGAGCAACTGAAAAATGAACACGATGCGAGAGTGGCCGACCTGAAATCCGGCCTCACCATGATCGCCAAATTCACGGAGTTCGAGCAGCGATATTTCAGGTCCGGCCCTCCCCCGGACAAATCGTCCGCGCTCGTTACGCTTGCCGACCTTTTCATGCATAGGCTGAACGAGGCCGGACCGATTTCGAGAGAGGGGCTCGTAGACCTGGCTGTGAAGGAGGGGTTTTTCCCGGATGCTGAAACAGCGGCTCAGGGCGTGCATCCCATGCTTGTGACCCTGTTGCGCAGTGAGCTGATTCTGTGAGTTGCCGAATGGAACCTTCGCGCCTCCGACCATGTCCCAGGCAATCAAGCTTAGAAGGGTGGTGTAAACGGGAAGAGGCGAGATTTGATAACTCAAACGCGCCCAGGAATTGCCTTACGCCGTTAATCGGGTGCTGGTTTTTGGGGCGGCAGGGCTTGGACAAAGACGACCAGAAATTTGTTGCGGTTGAGGGCCTGCATACCTGGGCTTCCGCAATACCTGACTCAGGTGGAACGTATCGAAGTAGCGAGAGGGAAACTGCCGGGGGGCGGTCGATACAGAAGAGCCTACCTTTGCGAAAAGCACTTTCTGCTGATCGCCGCCAAGAAACTCATTGACTACATTGATTGGGCCAGGGACCTCGATTTCCTAAATGATACCATTTTCGGTAGCATGCTTCGCCTTCGAGACGATATTGTCGATCTCAAAGCGACGAATGAGCATGTGATCGAGTTTTACCAAGGCAATTTGTGCCGAGCGGAGCATTGGGTGTTTGTGGACGAGTTAATTGTCGTTGATGCCAGCCCACCCGCCGGCAAGCACTTAGGTAATCGACTTAACGGGCAGGAGTTGGCCGAAGCTGCATCAAGCCTCCTGAACGCTCTGCCAAGTCACTACTTCCCTGGCAAATGAGCTTACCAAAGTGGCACTCGTTGGGATTGGTCCGCTGAGTGCCCATAGCAGACGTCCCACTTGGTGGCTTCGCCTGCTTCAAGCGACACTGTGCTCGTAGACATTTTGTCTTAAGCGTTATAGACGCGAACGAGCGTCCTCTTTCAGAGAAAATCTAAGGTTCTGCTCAAAATCATAACTCAAATCAATGACGTAAGGTGAGTGTAAGCTAACTCTAAAGGGCGGCCGCAATGGTCACATTGGAGGGAACGAGGTGCTGCGCTCGGGCTCAAGATCCGAAAAGATCGCCGCACGCGCTAGTGACGGCAACAGCGGGGCGTTCTACGCCTTCGGCGGCTCTACGTTTTTTGAATTTTTGCGTCGTGGGAGCAAGACCCATTTAACTGGAGCTGCCCTTCATAATGGCGCAAGTACTGTGCGCCATGTCCGCGCCTCGTCCGAGGACACCGCCAGTGGGTGGGCGGTTCCTTGTTCACATGGAGTGAGCGAGTCAGTACGCGCCGTATTGATGCTCATCGCGGCAACGATGGCGGTCCGCATTCTGTTCGCGTGGAGCCTCGGTCTGGGCATCGACGAAAGTTACACGGTAGCGACCGGACGACATCCACAGCTGAGCTATTTCGATCACCCTCCACTTGCTTGGTGGTTGGCGTGGGCCGGCGGACAGCTTTTCGGAACGGAAGCTCCGCTCGCGGTGCGTGCTCCCTTCATCGTGCTGTTTGCCGTGACGACCTGGCTGATGTTCAGCTTGACCAGGCTGTTGTTCGGCGAGAGAGCGGGCCTCTGGGCCGCAGTAACGCTCAATCTCGCGCCCATGATCGCCTGGACGAGCGGCACCTGGATCTTACCGGACGGTCCCCTCAATGCAGCTCTGTTAGCGGGCGCTTATTGCCTTTGCATGGCGCTCTTCGTGCCGGGATCCAAGGCGCCTTTGTGGTGGCTGGCCGCGGGAGCATGCGGCGGCCTAGCGATGATGGCAAAGCTGCATGGAATTTTTCTATTTGCGGGCGTTGGCTTATTCCTGATTACGAGCCCTGCGCATCGTCGATGGCTCGCAACACCATGGCCCTATTTGGCGGTAGCAGTAGCCGCGGCGATCTTCACGCCAGTGATCATTTGGAATGAACAACATGCATGGGTCTCCTTGCTGTTCCAGACGGGACGGGGCGCTCCCCCGCGAGTTCAATCTCTGGGGGCCGCTCGTCGCACTCGCCGGCCAAGCCTTGTTCCTGCTGCCTTGGCTATGGCTACCGCTCATGCTGTGTCTCGCCAAATCGGTCCTCCGCGGCCCCGCGGACGAACGGCGATGGCTGTTGGCCTGTCTCGCCATTGGTCCCATCGTGCTGTCCACAGTGGTCGCCTGGGTTGGAAACCGGACCTTCCCGCATTGGGCAGCGCCAGGATATCTTATGCTATTCCCTCTGTTGGGTTGCCAGGTTGCTGAGGCGATTGAGTGCGGGCGTCGCTATACGCGGATCTGGCTCGTCGCAACGGCAACTTCTTTGGTCGTCTTGCTCGGCGGGGTCATGACGCTGGCATATCTTCCCTGGCCTCCATTTCCCTTGCCCGAAAGCAAAGGCCTCCAAGATCCCCTCCTCGATGCGCTCGATTGGAACAACCTCAAGGCGGAACTCGAGGCGCGCGGCCTCTTGGGTCGGCCGCATTTGTTCGTTGCAGCCACGCGGTGGGATGAAGCCGGAAAGGTCGACTACGCTCTAAACGGCAAAATGCTCGTGCTCTGCCTCGCCCGCGACCCACACGGCTACGGCGTCCTCACGCGGCCCAAGGCTCATATCGGCGAGGACGCGCTGATCATCGGGCGGAATTTGCTCTCTCACCGCATCCAAAGAATTTATGGCAGCTATTTCGAAAGCATCGAGGAGTTGCCGCCGATCACGATTTTGCGCGCAGGGAAACCCGCATTCGAACTGTCGCTGTTCTACGCACACTCGCTGCGGGACTTGCCCGAAAGGCCCAATCTCCTAGATCCGCTACCGCTCAGCCCGACGCCAACCGGGCAACCGATCCACTGATAAGTCCCAATTCGTGGGCCGGGGCGCCGGCTCACACCGCGGTAAAGCAGTTGTCGACGAAGAGATGTGCGCCGTTGATGAAGCTCGCTTCGTCGCTCGCAAGAAACAGGGCGGCGCGCGCCACCTCCTCAGGCTCGCAGATGCGGCCCTGTTGAACGGCAAGAGCCGCGTCAGACATGTCGACGCCGAGCTTGTTGAGCGCGTCAATCTCGCGCAGGCCGTGCGGCGTGCGCACGAACCCGGGACAAACGGCGTTGCAGCGGATGTTCTGGTCGCGGTACTCCACGGCGAGCGAGCGAGCGAACATGTGGCAGGCGCCCTTCGACGTATTGTAGACGACCTCCCTCGGGGTGGCGGCGATGGCCGAGATCGACGACGTGCAGACGATTGACCCTCCTCCCGCCGCGATCATTCCCGGCAGCACGGCCTTGGTCACCAGGAACATGCTCGTGACATTGACCGCCATCAGCCACTCCCACTCCGCAAGCGTGGTCTCGAGGAAGGGCTTGATGATGATGGAGCCGGCGTGATTGAAGAGCACATTCGGCGCGCCAAGCGCCGCGGTGACGGCGGCAACCGCGGCGTCGACCTCGCCTTCCTTCGCTACGTCCGCGTAAGCGAACATGGCCGTGCCGCCGGCGTTCTCGATTTCGGCCACGACGGAACGACCCGCCTCCTCGTTGCGGTCGACAACGCCGACCTTGGCGCCCTCGGCGGCGAACAGCTTCGACGAGGCGCCTCCCATTCCGGTTGCGCCGCCCGAGATCAATGCGATCTTCCCTGCCAGTCTGCCGGACATGGTGCATTCATCCTTCTTCTATAGAGGCGGTCGGCTATTCTAGAACGGCGTCGAGCGCGATCGAAAGTGGCAAGCGGAGCGGAGCGCTCCCTCCTCAGGCGATCAGCCCAGAGTTGCAAGCGAGTCGGACAGCGCCTTGACGAGAAGGCCGGCATGGTCTCGCCCAAAGCAGAGCGGCGGCCGGATCTTGAGGATGTTGCCATAGGGGCCGGCAATGCCGACCAGAACATTGCGGTCGCGGAGCATGTCCACGACGCTGGTTGCGGCGCTCCTGTCCGGGCTCTTTGACCTGCGGTCGCGCACGAGTTCGAGGCCGATGTAAAGTCCCTTTCCCCGCACGTCGCCGACGCGCTCGAAGCGCTGTGCGACGGCCTCGAGCTCCGCCAAGAGGTAGTCGCCGACCTCAAGCGTGTTCTGCTGAAGGTTCTCTGCCTCGATCGTCTCCAAGACGGCCAGTCCGGCCGCGGCGGCGACCGGGTTTCCTCCAAAGGTGTTGAAGTAGCTGGTCCTTGCTCCGAAGGCCGCGAGCAGATCGGGTTTCACCGCGACCCCGCCGATGGGATAGCCGTTGCCCATCGGCTTGCCCATGGCAACCATGTCAGGGACGACGCCGTGACGCTGGAAGCCCCACATCTTTTCGCCGGTGCGGGCAAAGCCCGGCTGCACCTCGTCGGCCACGAACACACCACCGGCCTCGTGCACGCATGCGATGGCTTCGGCCATGAATCCGGGCTCGCCGGGGTAGATGCCGTCGCTCGAGAAGATGCTGTCGGCGACGAGCCCGGCAAAACGGATTTTCTTACTCTCCATGGCGCAAATCGCCTTCTTGACATTGGCGGCGAAGAGCGGGCCCACGTCCTTGGACGGCGTTCGATAGGTATCTGGGGCCGGAACGAGAAAGACGTGCGGATTTGGCGGCTCGGCACTTGCCGACGAGGGAGAGATTTGGGTCACGGCCAGCGTGTTGCCGTGATAGGCGTTCTCCGTCACGATGAATCCGGTACCGCCCGTGACCGCGCGCGCGATGCGCAGCGTCAAATCGACGCTTTCGCTCCCGGTGCACGTCAGGACGATATTGGAGATCTCCGGCGGCAGTGTCCCCAGGAGCTTTTCCGCGTAAGTGTATACGATCTCGCTCAGGTAGCGGCTGTGCGTGTTGAGGGTCGCCATCTGGCGCGAGACGGCAGCGACCACACGCGGATGGCTGTGGCCCACGGACGTGACGTTATTGTAGGCGTCGAGATAGCGCGTGCCGTCGGCGTCGATGAGCCAGACACCTTCCCCGCGGACGAGATTGAGGGGGCGACCGTAGAACAGCATCGATGTCGGACCGAACGCGCGCCTGCGGCGCGCGACGAGATTCGCCACGTCGGGGTCGAGACCTGTTGCCGACCGCATGTCGAACGCGTTCAGTTCGAGGATTTTGCGTTTCGATGTCATGACATCCTTGCGGCGCACGAACGCAGTTCTGGAAGCGCTCCGAGTTCCGCGTTTCTAGCCTAGATCAGTCCAGCTCCGTCACTCAATTTCTTCCCCAACGACCTGGGGTTGGGCCGACGGGATCAGCCCGCAACAAGCTGTGCGGCCTTTCTGTAGAATGCGCTTCGGCGGCGCAACTATTCTCTATATTCTGATTTCAGTAGCGTCGATCTCCGTTGGGGAGAGCCACCATGGCAGGGGGGCCGCACACTTTCGCCAATCGCTGGAAGCGCTTCTCCGACTGGGATGAGCGCCCCCTCCGTCTTGACAAATTCGCCGTCGAGGACGCCGAGAACGGATTTGCTTCCTTTACCAGCCGGCATGATCCAAAGCCGGGACTGTCATCGGGTTCGGGCGGCATCGACGTGATGGACGGCGTCGCCGTCCGCGACTTCGACATGATCGACACGTTTATCGCCCGCTATCACATCGATCCCGAGATCGCGCCGGAAGCGATGGCCCTGCCGTCGCACGAGGTCGCGCGAATGCTGGTCGACATGAACGTGCCGCGCGGCGAGCTGGTAAAGCTCGCTCGCGGCATGACGCCGGCCAAGCTCGCCGAGGTCGTCACCGAGCTCTCATCTCTTGAGATCGCCTTCGCCTATAGCAAGATGCGAGCCCGCAAGACGCCCGGCAATCAGGCGCACGTGACCAACGCCAAGGACGACCCGCTGCAGATGGCCGCCGATGCCGCGACCGCGGTCGCCTTCGGATTCGACGAGGTCGAGACGACCATGCGGGTTGCGCGAAATGCCTGGTCGAATGCTCTTGCATGCGCGGTCGGCGCCTCGGTTGGACGCTGGGGGACGCTGTTTCAATGCTCGAGCGAGGAGGCCGAGGAACTTAGGATCGGCATGGCTGGCTTTACGTCATACGCCGAGACGGTCTCCGTCTACGGCACCGAGAAGAGCTTCATCGATGGCGACGACACGCCGTGGTCGAAAGCCTTTCTTGCGGCGGCCTATGCCTCGCGCGGCATCAAGATGCGCTGCACATCCGGTGCCGGGTCGGAGCTGCTCATGGGCTTCCACGAGAAGAAGTCGCTGCTCTATCTCGAGGCGCGCTGCCTCTGTCTTCAGCGCGCCATGGGCGTGCAGGGCACACAGAATGGCGGCATCGACGGGGCGCCGATCACCTGCACTGTTCCGGGCGGAATGCGCGAGCTGATGGCCGAGAATCTGATCGCCGTCTGGCTCGACCTCGAATGCGCCTCCGGTAACGACGCGCGGGCGACCGAATCGGAAATCCGCGTCGGGGCCAAGATCATGCCCTTTCTCATCGCCGGCTCCGACCTCATCTGCTCTGGGTTCGGGTCGATCCTGAAATACGACAACTCCTTCAATGCGTCGCTTCTGAACGGCGAGGAGCTTGAGGACTATCTTGTGCTCCAGCGCGATTTCGAGGCCGATGGCGGCCTCACCCCCGTCGGGGAGACCCGTGTCCTTGCATTGCGAACGCGCGCCGTCGAGGCTGTCGGCGCCGTACTGGAGAATCTCGGTCTCGGGCAACCGACGGACGACATGAAGGCGAGCGTCGTCGTCGCATCGGGATCGGATGAGACGCGAAGCTATTTGCCGCGCGATGCCGCGCTCATCAGCGAGAGCATCAAGGAGCGCGGCATCACCGTCGTCGACGTGATCAAGGCCCTGGCCAAGCGCGGATTCACCGAGGAGGCGGAGAATCTCCTCAAGCTCGTGCGATTGCGCGTTTCCGGCGACTATCTACAGACCTCGGCTGTGGTCCGTGACGGTCATGTCCTCAGCGCGATCAACGATCCGAATGACTATCTCGGGCCTGGCACCGGATACCGCGTAAGCGATGCGCGCCGTGAGGAGATCGTGGCGATCCGCGACGTGCTCACGCGCGAGGAGGTGCTGAGAGCCGAGGCGGTGCACAAGGCCGCCGAGAGCAAACGCGTGAGCTACCGGACGATGGGCCCTGCCGCCGCGGGCGACGATCGCCGCGAGGTCGTGATCGGGGTAAGCCCCGCCTTCGGCATCAAGCTGTTTCAAACCATTGCCGGCCATCCCCTGTCCGCAATCCTGCGCGAGCTGATCGGCGGCATCACCGAAGGGGGCGCGAAGGCTCGCGTGGTGCGCATGAAGCATACGGCCGACACGTCGTTTCTCGGCCTCAGCGCCGCCCGCCTCGCGGGCTCCGGCGTCGGCATCGGCATCCAGGCGAAGGGCACAGCGGTCATTCACCAGAAAGACCGTCTGCCGCACAACAATCTCGAGCTGTTCTCCAACTCCCCGATCACCAGGCTCGAGCATTATCGGCGCATGGGCGCCAACGCCGCCGCCTACGCGTTGGGCGAAATGCCGGAGCCGGTGGTGGTGCCGACACGGGGCGAGGCCATGGGGTCGCGCTATCATGCGCGGGTGTCGCTGATCTACGCCATCGAGACCGAATTGACCTCGGAGGGTGCCGCGCCCCAGGACGTCGAGGTTGCCTTCCTGGAGCGCACCGCATGAGCGAGGAACGGCTGTCGATTGCCGACTATCCGCTGGCGGAGAAGCGCCCCGAGATCGTGCGCGGAAAGCGCGGCAAGGGCCTCGACCAGATTACGCTCAAGGCTCTGCTTGAGGACCGCGTCACGCTCGAGGACCTGCGCATCACCGCCGTGTCTTTGTGCCAGCAGGCGGAGATCGCCCGTGACGCCGGGCGAGACACGTTGGCCGCGAATTTCGAGCGCGCCGCCGAGCTCGTCGACGTGCCGCAAGACACTATCATGCGCGTCTACGAGCTGTTGCGTCCCGGCCGCGCCCAATCGCGTGAGGAGCTTCTCGCGACAGCTCGGGGGCTGCGCGAGCAATACAGCGCTGAAGGCATTGCGGCGTTCGTGGAAGAGGCCGCCGACGTTTACGAGCGGCGCGGCCTGTTCAAGAAGCGGTTCTGAGCCCGAGGGAATGACCTGGAAGAGAGCCTATCGATCGATTTACTACCACGGAGCGCCCGAGCCCGCGGACCCAAGCCTCGTCAAGGAGAGCACGGCGCTCCTCCTCATCGACGTGCAGAACACCTATCTCACGCGGCCTGAGAGAGCCTCGTTATCTGCCGAGGAACAGCTCCTCTATGACGCGTGGAATCCGTTCCACGAGCGGATGCGCGAAATCGTCATCCCCCGCACGCGTGAATTACTGAGGCTCTTTCGCAACAACGGGTACGAATGCCTTTTCGCGCGCATCGCGTGCCATACCAAGAACGGCCGCGACCGATCTCTGTCGCAGAAGATGCCCGGCTGGAACAACCTGCTTCTTCCCAAGGACGAGGCGCCGTCTCAACTCATCGGGGAGCTTGAGCCCCAGGGCGACGAGATCGTGGTGACCAAGACGACCGACAGCGCCCTAACCGGCACCAATCTCCGTTTGATCCTCGCCAATCTCGGCATCAGGACGGTCGTGTGCTGCGGTATTTTCACCGACCAGTGCGTGTCCTCGACGGTCCGCAGCCTGGCCGACGAGAGCTTCGCCGTCGTCGTGGTCGAGGATTGCTGCGCTGCCGGATCGGACGAGCTGCATCGCAAGGAGCTCGAAATTATCAACATGATCTACTGCCACGTCATGTCGAGCGCGGAGCTCAAGGCGATCATGGGCTTGGGCCCCAAATGACGAGCCGGATCAAGCTCTAGTCGCCAGCGACGCGGCACCAAGTAAAGTGGTCAGACTTGCGGCTTTTGCACTAGGTTTGAGCAGGTTCGATGCTTGTTTCGGTGACAAATCAAGATCATCATGCCGCGAACCGGGCGGTAACGAGGGGGTCAGCCGGCAACACCTTTTGTTTCTGACCAGTCTAAACGGGGGACCAGCCAACATGAAAGAAAGCTCCGCAGCTGCGCTCGAGGCGCAGGAGAGTTTCGAAGTCCACAAAGAAAAGAACATCGACCTGCTTCAAAGCAAAGCTGTCGGCCTCTTGGGCGTTCTATTCCTGACAGTGACGGGCGCCGCGCCGATGTCGGCGATGCTCGGCAACGTTCCCTTCGCCGCGGGGTTCGGCAATGGGATCTACGTCCCGGCCGCCTTCCTGCTGGCCACCATCGTGCTCACCATCTTCTCCATAGGCTTTGCCGCCATGGCGCAAAAGGTGTCGAGCGTCGGCGGCTTCTACTCCTACATCAGCCTCGGACTTGGGCGCGATGTGGGGATGGCGGCGGGCATGGCCTCGTTCGTCTCCTATAGCGTTTTCGAGGCCTCGCTCTGCGGCCTCTTTTCCTACTTTGCCAACGCATGGATCCAGACCCATCTGGGCTTCAATGTTCCCTGGATCTGGCTCGCGATATTCATGATCGCACTGATCTCGGTCCTGAGCTACCGGGACGTGCAGCTTTCTGCCAGGATCCTCGGTGTTGCGCTCATTCTCGAGGTGATCATCTTGTTGATTTTCGATGCCGGCGCTGTCTCGTCGAGCACATCGAAGTTCAACCCCGAGGCTCTCAACCTCCTGCACGTCAACACGCCGGTTGCGGAGCAGAAGGTGGGCGACGTCGATATCGCTGCCGGCGCGGCGGCGGTCGGCATCTTTATGGCCTTCTGGTCTTGGGTCGGCTTCGAGATGGCGCCCAACTACGCCGAGGAGTCGCGCGATCCCAAGCACATCATCCCGCGCTCGCTCTATTACTCGGTGATTGGGCTCGGGATTTTCTACATCTTCACGAGCTGGTGCGCGATCTCCTCCTATCCCACCGAAGGCGACATGCTCGTCAAGGCCGTGAAGGATTCCGGCAATTTCTTCCTGGCATCGATGGGTCAAAACGTCGGCAATTGGGCGGCGGAGCTGATGAACATTCTGATCCTGACAAGCTCCTTTGCCTGCGGCATGGCATTCCACAACACAGCCGCGCGTTACGCCTACTCGCTCGGTCGCGAGGGTGTATTCCTGCGCCTGCTGGGCAAGACGCATCCCACGTTCAAGAGCCCGCACCTCGCCTCCACGGCACAGTCGCTGTTGGCGCTTCTCTGGGTCTTGCTCTTCGCTATTTTCCTCGGAACTGACGATCCAAACGCTCAGGCCTACGTCGCCATCTACACCATGCTTGCCATTCTCGGCACCATGCTGCTGCTCATCCTGCAGGCCATCGTGTCGATCGCGATCATCGTCTATTTCCGTCAGAACCATCCTGGCGAAGTCGGAATCATTCCCGGCCTGATTGCTCCGTTGATCGCCTTTGTCGCCCAGGTCTACCTCGTGTACCTCCTGGTCGGTAATCTCGAGACGTTCGGCGGTAGCGGCAGCTTCGGCAGCAATATCCCTTATATCGCGCTCGCCGTCATCGTCTGGGGCTTCGTCTGGGGCGTCGTGCTGAGGGTCGCAGCGCCCAAGGTTCATGCCAAGATCGGCCGCCTTGTGTTCAACGAGTAACGGCCGGAACTTCCAATGTTCGCGGCACGATTTCCGCGAAACATGTAAAATTCGGGCGGGCGTTGCCGAGGCGGCGCCCGCCCTTGTTTTGTCGACGCGAATTCTGGAGACACGTCATGCTGACACCGATCGCAGGCCGGTCCGTCATTGTAACTGGAGCAAGCAAGGGTATCGGCAAGGGAATTGCGAAGGTTTTTGCCCGCAACCGCGGCAAGGTGCTTGTCGTGTCCCGCCACCTCGATGAGGCTGAGGCTTGCGCCGAGGAGTTTCGCCGCGCCGGCGGCACGGCAAAGGGTCACGCCGCGGACGTGACCAAGATGGGAGACATGCAAGCCATGGCGGAAGCGGCCGTCGCGGCGCACGGAGGGATCGACATTCTGTGCGCCAATGCCGGCATTTACCCGCAGATGAAGATTGAGGAACTGTCGCCCGATGATTGGGACTTCGTCATGGCGACGAATTTGAAAGGCACCTTCCTGCCGATCAAGGCCTGCCTGCCCTACCTCAAGAAGTCGAACCAGGGCCGTGTGGTGATCACGTCGTCGATAACAGGTCCGGTCACCGGCTTTCCCGGCTGGTCCCATTACGGAGCGACCAAAGCTGGTCAGCTTGGCTTCATGCGCACGGCCTGTATCGAGCTCGCCAAGTACGGCATCACCGTCAATGCGGTGCTTCCCGGCAATGTCCTGACCGAAGGCTTGATCGCGCTCGGCCCGGACTATGAGCGCTCGATGGCGGCATCAATTCCGTTGAAGAAGCTCGGGACGGTTGAGGATATCGGCTACGCCGCACTGTTCCTCGCATCCAAAGAGGCTGGCTATATCACCGGCCAGACAATCATCATCGACGGCGGCCAAATTCTCCCGGAAAGCCTGGACGCGCTCGCCCAGGCTTAGCGGCATGAGGGGTCAGGCGAAACGCGCCAGATAGCGCTCGCACAAGGGAAGGGTCGCTTCCGTATAGGCGACGCCCATGGATTGAGCGAGCTCAGTCTCCGAATGCGAGCCGATCCAAGCGACGAGCAGGAGACGGCGCAGCATCACGAAGGTATCGATCTCGGCCTCGTCCTCGGCTGAGAGCGTGCCGACCCGGCGATAGCCCCGCACCCACGCATCAAGGAGCTCCGGCACTTCGGGCTTCTCCTCGAAAAACGATACTGTGGTTGCGCAATCGTAGAGGAACCAGGAGAAGCCGCAGTCGTCGAAGTCGATGACCTTGATCGTGCCGCGGTCCATGAGCAGGTTGGCAAGACGCATGTCGCCGTGGATCAGGTTGAACCGATCTGGCGTCTTGCCGAACCGGCCAAGACGCCGTTCGACAAGGCGGACAGTCTCCCCGAGCGTTTTGAGGGCCTCGCCGGTCATTCCCATTCCGTCCTGCCACCTGCCCCAATGAGGCCGTCCGCCAAGACTTGTCTCGAAGTCCCAAGTGTGGCGCTCAAACCAGGGCGGCCGCTGCCAGTTGCGCACATGGGCATGCATGCGGGCTGCAACTTCTCCCAAAGTCTCGAAGCCGGCGGCGTCCGTCGCCGGTTCCTGTCCCTCCTCCCAGGCGAAGAGAACGACGTTGCGCGGCCTCGGCAGGCCGTAGTGAGCGACGGTCTGAATGAGGTCGCCGTCGTTCCCCTGGATCGGCGTCGGCGTGACCGCGGCGCCCGACGCCTTAAGCGCGATCAGCCATTGAAGTTCGGAGGCGATCGCCGTCCGCGAGTGATAGCCCTCGCGGTGCACGCGCAGCGCCCATTTGGAGCCGGTCGCGGAATCATCAACCCGGTAGGTCGCGTTCTCGGAGAGGTTGATCAGCTGTACCGTGACGGTCGCCGGGAGCGCGTAGCAGCTAACCGCCCGCTCCGCCAAACCCTGCAGCCGGCACAACAGCTCCTCGTGAGACAATGCGGCCTCACCCGTCATCGTTTTTCTCCCTTGGAGTTCTCAGGTGTCGCATCGGACGCGCGGCAGCCTCTATCACAAACGTCGGCTGAGCATCAAAAGCCGACGTCGTGCCTCGTGGCGAATTTGGCCCGCCTCGGCCGACGCCACTTTTTCACGTCGCTTTGTCGTTGGCCATGGAGGGGGAAGACTTTTGGTCCGGCCGCGCGACGCCAGCCGGAGCCTCCTCCCTGCCGCGCCCCTCCAGCGCGGCAATGGCATTTCTGAGCGTCGCCCGAATGCGCTCGAGGGCATTGGCGTCGACGGCCCTGGGATCGAGGTAGAAGTCGAGGCCGGTTATATGTTCGCTGAAGATCTCGATCTTCCGCCCCGCTTCGTCCAGCACGCCCTCCACGACATAGGGAACCACCATGCGGTTAATGCCCTTCACCGAGATCTGCGGCAACGCGCGCGCCGCCACGATGTCGCGCACGAGAACGTAGGTCTCGTAGCTGATGACGATATGTCCGGGCTCGGCGATCGATTGGAGACGCGCCGCGAGATTAACCTCGGCACCGATGGCCGTGTAGTCCATGCGGTCGGTGCTGCCGAAATTGCCAACGTTGCAGAAGCCGGTGTTGACGCCCATGCGCACGCGAAACGGCTGTTCCGTACCGGCTCTACGCCATTTGACATTGAGCTCGGCTAGCCGACGCTGCATCTCCGTTGCCATATTGAGGCAGGCTCTCGCGTCCTCCACCGTGCCCTTGGTCTCGGGATCGCCGAAGAAGATCACCAGCGCGTCACCGATGAATTTATCGACGGTACCGCCGTGCTTGAGGGCGATCACCGACATCTCCGTGAAATACTCGTTGAGGAGGAGCGTGATCTCCTCCGGCTGTAGGTGCTCCGTGGTGGAGGTGAAATCCTTGATATCGGAGAAGAAGATGGTGAGCTCCTTGCGCTCGGTGTGAATGGTGACGTCCTTCTGGCCGCTGAAAATGCTCTTGTAGATTTGCGGCGCGAGATAGTGCGAGATCTTAGAGGAAATCCTGGCGAGAAAGTCATTGGAGGCCTCGAGCTCCCGGTTCATGTCCGCCAGGCGTCGATTGAGCTCAGCCTCTTTCTCCTGCAGCAGGGTCATGTCATAGGCCTTCTGCTGCAGGCGCCGGGTCGCGTCGCGCTGCTCGGTGACATCGAACAACACGACCCAAACGGTGTCGCCATCTTGATGAAGATGAAGATCGGCGGCGCGGCCGCAGTCGAGCTCGATCGAGGGAACGAAATAGGGCGACTCCAGGAGTGGCAGAAGCCCTTCGAGGAAGAAGGCCTGCTCGACCGCCGGCTCGCCAAGGCGGACGGACGCCAGCCCGTAATTGTCGAGATGCCCGCCGGCGTCGATCAGAGTGAGCGCGGCATCGACCTGGAGATAGGCAACCGCCCGCTCGTCATAGGTCAGCTCTTGCAGCCGCTCGGCCAGGCTCGCGGGCAGGCCTTGCATGGTTCAGCTCGAGGCGCGGATTGCGAGGTCCTTGAAGGCATCCTCCACGCCTTCGCCGGTTCGCGCGCTGCTCGGCTGCACCCACAAGCCGTTCTGGCGCAGCCCCTCCACCTCGGCATCGCCGATCGCCCATTGCTCCTTGAGGTCGCTCTTGTTCAAGAGCAGCACGAACGGCAGCGGACCGTATTCGGCCTCGACGCGCTGGCGGAGCGAAAGCGCGACGTCGAGGGTCGAGGGCCGCGTGCCGTCGGCGACCAGCACGTATCCGGCGGCGCCGCGCATATTGGTCATGCGGAACGTTTTGATAGTCGTCCTCGCCTGCCAGGTCCCAAAGGATGAGGTTCACGGTTCGATCGGAGAGGTCCACGGTCTTCTTGTCGATCTTGACGCCCACCGTGGTGAGGTAGGTTTCGGAGAACACGCTCTGGACGTAGCGCTTCACCAGACTGGTCTTGCCCACCGAGAAGCCGCCGAGCATGCAGATCTTCTTCTGCAGCACCGGCGTCATGGCTCTTCCTCGAAGCCGATCGAGAATGACACCCGGCGGTTAGCGGAACGCGCGGCCGCTGCGGCCGCGGGAGTGTCGTCGGCAACCGGCTCGAGCTGACCCGCGCCGCGCACTTGAAGCAGATCAGGATCGACGCCGCGCTTCTTCAGAAGAGCGCGGACCGCTTCGGCGCGTGCCAGACTCAAGCGACAGGTTGGAAGTGCCCTGACCCTGGCTGTCCGCATGCCCGGTCAGCGTCATCCTGGTGACGGCGTGCAAAGTAGAAGACAACTTCACGAGCTCATTCAGGTCGTTCGCGATCTCATCGAGAACCTGCTCCTGGCCTGCGGCCGGCAGCGACTTGCCGCTGTCAAAATTGATGCTGCGCGCCTGGATAGCATCGCGCAATTTGCCGAGCGCCCCCTCGCTGATGTCGCGCATGGCCGACAGGTCTAAAACCGGCGCCCCTGCCGGCAGCGAGCTGCCGACCTTGCGAGCGCGCGAGATCCACGGCGAGGGGGCCGACCCTTGCGCCACGATGCGGTCGCCATCGACTGCGAGCGTCACGCCGGGCGGCGGGTTGAGGGAAGCCTGCAGCCGCTTGAGCACGAATTGCGGGTCGAGCGCCTCATAGGGCTCGAAATGCGCCTCGACCCGCGCCGGATCGATGCCCGCCTCGCTCAGGAGCTTGAGCGGGTCGACGGCGAGCGGATCGCGCAAGCCTGACAGGAGGAACTTGCCGTCGCGCGCTTCCGACCGGGTGATTACGATGCCAGGCTCGGCCCGCAGCCGTGCCACGTAGTTCTGCCATTCCCGTTCGTCCACCTCCCGGCCCTGCTCGTCCGCCTCATCGTCATTGCGTACCCCGGCGAGGTCGAAGCCTGGCGCCCCGGCCGGCAGCATCTGCGCAACAGCGTGCGCGCGGTCGAGCCACGACCGCGGCGCCGAACCTCGCGCCACGATGCGGTTGCCTGCGATTGCCAGGGTCACGCTCGGCGGCGGATCGAGCGATGACTTGAGACGTTTCAGCACCGATTGCGGGTCGAGCCCCTGATAGGGCTCGAAATGCGCCGTGACCCGCGCCGGATCGATCCCCGCCTCGACCAGGAGCACGAGCGGGTCGACGGCGAGCGGATCGCGCAATCCAGATAGGCGAACTTGCCGTCGCGCGCCTCCGACCGGGTGATGACGATGCCAGGCTCGGCCCGCAGCCACGCCACATAGGCCTGCCATTGCTGCTCGTCCGCCTCATCTTCATTGCGTACCCCGGCGAGGTCGAAGCCTGGCGCCCCGGCCGGCAGCATCTGCGCAACAGCGTGCGCGCGCTCGAGCCACGCCCGCGGCGCCGAACCTTGCGCCACGATGCGGTTGCCTTCGATCGCCAGGGTCACGCTCGGCGGCGGATCGAGCGTCGCCTTGAGCCTTTTCAGCACCGATTGCGGATCAAGCCCCTGATAAGGGATCCAGCTCTCGACAACCCAAGCGGGATTCACCCCCGCCTCGCGCAGCACCGCTTGCGGGTCGGCCGCCAACGGATCACGCAAGCCCGACACCACGAACTTGCCGTCACGCTTGCCCGCTTCGGTGACCACGATTCCGGGTTGCGCCCGCAGCCGGTCCAGATAGCCCTCCCAAAGCTGTTGGTTGTGCCACCACCACGCAGCCCATGCCCCCGCGAGTATCAGAAGGAGCGCCAACGAGCCCAGAATGACCGCGCGTCCGAGGCTGGTGCTTGGCGGCGCATGCTCGCCAAGCACACCAGCTCGCTCAGCCGCGCCTCGACATCGCCGAGGCCGGCGCTATCGCCGTCGAAGCTCTCGAGCGCATGATGCCGTTCGGCGTGAATGCGCGACAGGGTGTTGCGCATCGTATCGTGCAGCCCCTCCGGCGGATCGCCGCGGATCACCGCGACCAGCGCGGCGAACGGTCCCGGCTCTGACCATAGCCGCAGCTCCCCGAGCCGCACCGAGTCGAGCCCCTGGTGCTCGGCGCCGCTGAAGGAATCGCGGACAAAATCCTGGATTGCGATCAGCATCGAAGAGACAAGCTGCGGGTCTTGGCTCACCGCATTCTCGGCCGCCACATGGGCGATCAACAGCCCGGTATGACGGTGGACCAGGAACACGTGCTCGACCTGGTAGACCAGCGTGTGCTTGAGCACGACCTCGGCGAAGGGACGTCCAGTGCGCCAGGCTTCCCAGCGCCATTTGAGCCCTCGCCAGGTGAGGCTGTATTTAAGTGTCTCATTGAGCCGCTGGAACGTCTCGTCGATGGTCTCGCCGATCGATTTGCGGATCGCCGGCACGATCGTCGGATAAAGGATGTTGACCAGCGTTGTGGGATCGCTCCGGATCGAGCTCTCCGCCGCCTTCTCCATGATGGGCGCCAACACGTGCCCCATCCGCGTATCGCTCGTCGCCTGGGCGATCGCGGTGGGCAAGATGCGCCCGATCGCAGCAGCCAAGCGCTCGGGATTGTCCACCACGCCGGTGAGCCGCGACAACGTCTCGATCTCGCGGCCGAGCAGCAAGGTTCGCAGCTGCTCGAGCTGCAGATCGCCCGGGCGCACTCCGTTTTGCTGCGCGCGCAGTTCCGGCTTCAGGCTCTGCGCGATTTCGATGAGCAGACCCGCCAGCGCTTTCCGATCGATGG
Source organism: uncultured Alphaproteobacteria bacterium (assembly GCA_963757555.1). Lineage (GTDB taxonomy): Bacteria > Pseudomonadota > Alphaproteobacteria > Rhizobiales > Methyloligellaceae > Methyloceanibacter. The sequence continues at coordinate 202,336 of CAVWRU010000017.1, read as the reverse complement.
CCTCATCGCCCGAGGGCGGGCGAAGCAGCCCCTCAAGAATATCGGGGGAGCCGGTCACCTCGAGGCGCTAGCTGGCCGTCCGGCCACGCGATGGTTCGATCCCGCCCTTGCCGACGCTCGCCGCGTCCTGATTCAGGCACTTGGCGACCTCGACGAACAGGCCGGCCAGCAGATTGCGATCGGTCTTGACGTTGCTGAGCTCGGAGAACATTTTCTCGATTGCGTGCTGAAGATCCTCGTTCTTGCGCTTGATCTCCTCGCGCAACGACTGCGCTTCCTGGGTCAGGCGGTCGGCCATGTCGCGTTCGAGCTGGCTCAATTGGTCCGACGTCGCGCGAAGCCGTTTTTCCAGCGCCTGATTATGCTCGCGCAGCGTCTGCTCGATCTCCTTGTCGGAATCGGCGCGCAAGTCCTTCTCTTCGCGGAGCTGGCTCGCGAGCGACTCCACCTGCTTCTTCGCGTTCAATTCGAAGGCGCTGAGATTGCGCGCCGTCTCGGACTCGATGTCCTTGAAGCGCTGGAGAAACCGCTCCTCCAGCTTGGAGAAGCGGCGATCGTAGTCTTGCATCTGGTTGCCAAACAGCAGATCGCGGATCTTGTCCACGCCCACGACTTCGCGCGCCAGGAATCGGACCATTGCCCAGTTGCGCAATGGCTTCTGGATCGACCAACTCGGCGTCGGATTTTGATGATTTCCCCGCCACGCTACACCTCCACGATTTTTATGAGGAAAGCTATTTGGAGTTATGACATCGTCTGTTACGACCTTGCAAGTCTTCGGAAATTCAGCGCTTCATGACCCTGATCTTCCCCTGAATTTTGGATCCGCAGGAAACCGCATCCAGGCGTCGAAACCACGCCGGGACGAGAATTGCCCATATAGTCTGGCCGAAGTTGGGCCAGAAACCCCCTAATGTCCGCGACGGGTCAGTGGCAGACATTACGTGGGCCCTCCCAGCGATGGGTATCGCCTGACAGAGTCGACTAAGTCCTAATTGCGATGAGCGGCAGGTTGAACCAGCTTAAATCTCGAGCGCACTTGGGAGGACATAATGAAATCTGACAAGGCGGACATTGACCTATCAGCCAAGCAAGCGGCAGCGGTTGTGTCGAATGTTTGGCTACGGGAGGCTGGTGGTTTCATCTTCGCAGATGCGCCCAATGTGGTCATATTGGCTGCTGCGACAGTTCGCCGAACCAACACGCCTCGAAGCACCACGCTACGACCCATCACCCGATTATAAGAAGGACTATCTGAAGGCCGTCGAGAATTTCGATGCCGCTCTCAAGGTATTACCTTCTTCCGCTCCTACTCTCTATGAAAGGGGCTTTGCGCCGACGGTTAAAGCGACTTCTCAGAGTCGCAGATCAAGCGCCTGTTCGCCGATCTCGGCTTCAGGAACTCGACCGCCGACCTCCATTTCACCGTCACGGGCGCCAACAACACGGTCGGCGTCACCGCGGCCGCCCCCGTCCATCCCAAGGCTGCAGTACGCGACCGCAAAGTCAGGCTTCAGTTTTATAGCTTCAGTAAGGTCGGCTATACCGTCATCGAGCCGGTTGGCTCGCAAGTAAACTAACCCGCGGCCATACCAGGCGTCCGCGGTCGACGGCGAGGACTTGATGACGTGGTCAAAATCGTCCAACGCCGCGCTCACTTCTCCCTTTTGCGCGTAAATGGTTCCACGGTTCAGAAATGCATCGTTGTTGGCCGGATCTTTCGAGATCAGTTTGCCGTACACGACGACAGCGTCATCAAGTCTCCCCTGTCGAACGCAAGTTGCCGCGCTTTCAGCCAGGGCTTTGATCTGATCCCCCTCCTGGACGCTCAACGATTCCGGCGAAGCCGTGCACACAGGTCCGGCAAGAGGGTGATTGAATGACGGTGTCAGGAACAGGACCACTAAAAGGAGCTTGCTGGTCAATTTCGGTTTCAATTTCAACTCCGCTCGCACCTTTTCGACGTTTGAAGCTCTCCCCTGGCGACCGCCTGAATTTGCCCATCAGAAACAGCAATGGCGTCAGCAGCAGCCAACGCCATTGGAGGAACTAGGAGAAAGACTGTTTGCTAATATCCATTCGGACGCCTTCGGCCCGACGGGACGACGTATCAGGGTGCTTCAAAAGTACAAACGAGCGTCGTCGCAAACAATATCCAGTGTTTGCAAACCTGTTGCCTGTGCTCGGCAAACGCACTGCACTGCATCTCGCCTGTCCAAGCCTTGGCTTGAGGACCACGCGCGCCGCCAAGCGATGTTGCGAGCGCATTGTCCTCGATGTTTGCCTTAGGCCGGGTAGAATCCGTCTCCGTAACCGGACACCTGAACGGGTCTGAAGCCTCGCGCCCGCAAGTCATCGAACGCATGCTGATAGCCTGCGGCGGTCAAGCCATGCCGCGCCTGCCAGGGTCCTGACTGTTGCTGGCGCCAGATCGCGGCGTAACGCGCAATGCCGGTATCGCTATACCCGCTGACGCAGGTCAGCTTTCTGCCGGCCGCGATTTGTTGATCGAAGGTCTTCTGGTAGGCGCTCAAGGTGAGACCGTGACGAGCCTCCATGGTCACGCCGTCCTGCTTTTCCCAAATGGCGGCAAACAGCACGTCGACGTTCACCCGGTAGCCGGACACGTGAACGAGGATGAACCCTGCCTCATCATCTCGTCGAAGGCCTGCTGATATTGCGCGCGTGACATTCCGTGGCGTGCCTGCCACGCGGGTCCAGGACGTTGTTCCCAGATCGCGGCGTAGCGTGCCTGACCGTCTTCGGCATAGCCGCTGACCGTGACGAGGCGGAAGCCTTGCTGGGCGAGGCTGGTGAACGTGGCCTGGTACTGGTCGGAGGTCAGTCCGTGCCGTGCTTGCCACGCCGGACCGCCGCTCTTCTGCCAAATCGCGTTGAAGCGCGCTCCACGTCCTTCGCTGTAGGCGTTGACATAAGTGAGGCGGAAACCCTGCCTAAGCAGGCTGTCGAAGGTTGCCTGGTAGGTATTGCCGTCGATTCCGTGCCTGGCCTCCCACGCGGTCCCGTCGCCCTTCTCGATGATCGCTGCTAACCTTGTGGAAAATCGCGACATCGCCACGGGTTGCCGCCCTGACGTTCCCGCAGCGTTGTAAATGTCCGAGAACTGGAGACTTGCGTCGATTTGCGTGCCCGACAAAGTTCCAGGCGCAACCGGGGCAGTGGTGGGGGCAATGAACAGACGTATGTGGCTGCCGCCATCCAGAAACTGACCGTTGACGTCATGTGCGCCGTCGCCAAGGTAAGCGGTTCCGAATTTGGTCGGCGTCCCGGAGCGGCGAAGTCTTCGGACCGGCGCAAGAGCATGCGGAAGGTGTTGTTGCCGATGGTAACCCACCACCCCTCGGCCGGCCAGTTGAAGCGCTTTATCGGATAGATGCCCGACGCCACGTCACGATTGGCGAGCAAGAGCCGGAAGGCAGCTTCAGGGCGGAAGGCGACGTCCGAGTTGATGAAGAAAAGATGGGTGTATTCCTCGTTGGCCAGGAAGAATTTGACGATTTCGTTCCGCGCCCGCGTGACCAGACTTTCGCTGTGAAGGTGCGTGTTGAAATTGAGACCGCGCCGCATGCTTTCGCGGATCAGGTCGAAGCAACTGACCACGTAGTTCATGGTGACGTTGGAGACGTAGCATGGCGTCGTGAACAGCACGTTCATGGACTTAAGCGCCGAGTCTGACAGCATTGGAACCGGTCCCTTGTTTGCTGGGACTTGAGACCATCGCGCTTGAGCAGCTGTCAAGCTTTTGCCGGTTTGCACTCGCCTCCAGCTTCTCCGCCAAATTTCGACCGTGACCTTCTGGTAACGCTTTCAAATTAGACTTTTGCCGTAGGGCGGGGCCCCGCGCGACGTTTCATCGAGCGGGCGATGGAGGGTCTCCAATGGACAAGGTCTTCAGGATTGCGATTACGGCGGCGGCCGCCGGAATCACCGCGCTTTCGCTCATCCCTCCGGCCCAGGCAGGAAATGCGGTTGGCGCCGGGCTCGTCGGCTTCGGTATCGGCGCCATCCTCGGCAGCATGATGGGGCCGCCTGAGGTCTATTTCGTCCCGCCGCCGCCCGACTATTACGGGCCGGTGGTCTATGGGCCGCCCGACTATGACGGACCGGTGACCTATGGTCCGATGCCGCGGACGCCTGGCCCCTGTTACAATCACCCCTATCCAGGCCCGAGGACGGCGCCTCCCCCCACCGCTCACGCCTATCCACATTCCAAGACGCCGCCGCCGGCCGCCGCTCAGCGGCGCCCGGCGCCCACGCGTTCAGCGACAGCGACGGCGAAGGCAACTCCCGTCACCGTTACGCCTCAGCAGAAGGCGGAAGCCAAGTTCAAGACTGTGCAGGCCAAGGCAAAGCGTGACGGGGTCGAGACGCTCACCGAGAAGGACATCGAGGGTCTGAGCTACGACCAGATCAAGCAGCTCAGAGGCTACTGACCCGTGCAAATCGTCGTGCGCCCTGTGCGAGAGGCTGTCGGCTCACACCTCCGCTGTCGGGATCGACCGACCCGACACTGCGAAAGATTTAGGCTCTCGCAGGCACCGTCAGCTTGCTTTTCGGGCATCTCCGGCGAGCACGCCGTCCTGGCGTGCCGCTGATTTTCGCTGAGTTTCACCAGCTTCCCTCTCCGGCATGGCCTTTGCAGTGGGTATTACGCTTTTCGTCATTCGTAATATTGGGGAGAACGGGATGCTCCGCACGCTGATAAAAACCTCTCTTTTCGGCCTTGCTCTTTCGCTCGCGGCTTTTGCCGCGCGTCCAGTCTTGGCTGATCCGATCACCGTCGGCTATAGCGATTGGCCGGGCTGGGTCGCCTGGCAGGTCGCCATCGACAAGGGCTGGCTCAAGGACGCCGGGCTCGATGTCAAGTTCCAATGGTTCGACTACTCGGCGTCGATGGACGCCTTCTCGGCCGGCAAGATCGACGCCGACCTTCATGACCAATGGCGATGCGCTCGTCACCGGCGCCGGCGGCGGCAAGGGCGTGATGATCCTGCTCACCGACTATTCCAACGGCAACGACATGATCGTCGGCAAGCCCGGCATCAAGAAGCTCAAGGATCTCAAAGGCAAGAAGGTCGGCGTCGAGATCGGCTTCGTCGACCACCTGCTGCTCATCAACGGCCTGCAGAAGGACGGCATGACGGAGGACGATGTGACCCTCGTCAACACGAAGACCAACGAGACGCCGCAAGTTCTCGCCTCGGGCCAGGTCGCGGCGATCGGCGCCTGGCAGCCAATCTCCGGCCAAGCCATGAAGGGCTTGCCGGGCTCGAAGCCCGATCTACACCTCGGCCGAGGCGCCCGGCCTCATCTATGACGTGCTTGCCGTCAGCCCGACCAGCCTCGCCGCCCACAGCGACGATTGGGTCAAGCTGATCAAGGTCTGGGATCACGTCGTGCACTACATCAACGATCCCAAGACCCAGGACGATGCGGTCAAGATCATGGCCGCGCGCGTCGGCCTGACCCCGAGGAATACAAGCCGCTGCTGGCGGGCACGCATGCTGCTCGATCTGGCCGAGGGCAAGAAGGTCTTCGTGAAGGGCCAGGGCCTCGATTCGCTCTACGGCTCCTCGCAAGATCTCCGACGACTTCAACGTCAAATACGACGTCTACAAGGAGCCGCAGGACATCGACTCCTACATCGATCCGTCCTTGACCAACGAAGCGGTACCCGATGACCGCGGCGACGCGTAGTCGGGTCTACTCCGAGGGCAGCGGCGAATGGCGATGCAGCGGGCACGTGGTTCAGGTTCTGAAGCCGCTCTCGCCGCGCGCAGGATCTCATCGCTCGGCATGCCTCTCCTTCGTGCTGCCGCTCGCGCTCTGTGGTGCGCTGGTCAGCTACGTGCCGTGGATCTGGCATCCGCAGGTGCTGCATCACCGATCCCGGCTCGCGTCGACTATCTGCAGGTCGGCATGCGCATGGACAAGAAAGCCTTCGACAACGAGGTCGGCGAGGCGAAGGAGGAGCGCGGCGCCGCCTCAAGGCCTGCCCGCCAACCCGATCTATCTGCCCGCGCCGCACGAAGTGGCGGACAGCGTTCTACACCTCCTTCACCACGCCGCCGCCCACGCAGGACGGCAATTGGCTGCATCAAAGCCTGTGGCACAGCATTCAGATCATCTTCTGGGGCTTCGTGATCTCCTCGATCGATCGGCGTGCCGCTCGGCATCTTGTGCGGCACCTATGCGGCCATCTCGCGCCTCACCGAGCCCTTCGTCGAGTTCTTCCGCTATCTGCCGGCGCCGGCATTCGGCGCGCTCGCCGTCGCCATTCTCGGCATCTATGACGGGCCGAAGATCGCCATCATCGTCATCGGCACGCTTTTTCCAGCAGGTGCTGATCATCGCCAACACCACGCGCAAGCTCGATGTCGCGCCTGGTCGAGGCTGCGCTGACGCTCGGCACCAAGGACGCGCGAAGCTGCTCGGCGCGCGTCGTCGATCCCCGGCATTCTGCCCGATCTCTACCGCGATCAGCGCATCCTGCTCGGCTGGGCCTGGACCTATCTGATCGTCGCCGAGCTGATCGGCACGATGTCGGGCATCACCTGGTTCATCACCCAGCAGGCGCGCTACCAGCATTTCGCCAATGTCTATGCCGCGATCATCATGATCGGCATCCTCGGCCTCGGCACCGATATGATCCTGGCGCTGTCTCGGCCGGCGTCTTTCCCTGGGACCGCTCGCTGGGCAAGCAGGCGTGAGGTGATGCGCGATGAACCAACTCGTCATGCTCGCCGCCCGATGCCGCTATCTCGATCAATCGCCAGAGGTGCGGGCGCGCTTCGACGCGTCTGAAGGCGCGCGACGTCATCCTCGACGTGCGAGCATCTCGACAAGATGTTCACCTCGCGCGGCCGGACAACACGTGCGCTCAACGACATCAGCTTCGTCACCCACCGGCGCGAATTTCTCTGCGTCGTCGGGCCTTCGGGCTGCGGCAAGTCGACCCTCGTGCGCATTCTCGCGGGGCTCGAAGAGCAAGACGTCAGGCGAGATTCTGCTCGACGGCAAGCCGGTGTCCGGGCCCGGGCGCGACCGCGGCATGGTGTTCCAGGGCTACACGCTGTTTCCCTGGCTCACCGTCAAGAAGAACGTGATGTTCGGCCTGGAGATCAACGGCCATGCGCAGTTCGAGGCCGAGGCGCAGGCATTGCAATGGCTTGCATCTCGTCGGCCTCGAAAAATTCGCCGACTGCCTATCCCCATCAGCTCTCGGGCGGCATGAAGCAGCGCGTCGCCATCGTGCGCGCGCTCGCCAATCAGCCGCGCATTCTGCTGATGGACGAGCCGTTCGGCGCGCTCGATGCGCAGACGCGCGCCGCATGCAGGCGCATCTGCTGGAGATCTGGCGCAAGATCGACATCACCATCGTCTTCATCACCCACGATCTCGATGAGGCGATCTTCCTTGCCGACCGCATTCTCGTGCTGTCGGCCCATCCGGGCGAAGTGCTGGAGCTGATCGAGGTGCCGGTGCCGCGGCCGCGCAGCCCTGCCAGCTGATCACGCCGAGAGTTCCTGGCCACCAAGACGCGGCTCGAGGAGCTGATCTATCAATCGCAACGCCCATCGACGACGAGGCGGACGCCGACATTATCCGATCGTGCCCTTCTGACCGACGTCACGGACAATGATGGAATAGCCATGCATGTGGTCCGAACGCACATGGGCCGAGCTGCCGCATGATCTCGCGACGCGGCGACGGCGTCGGCGATCTTGCCGGTCGGCGCCACCGAGCAGCACGGGCCGCATCTGCGGCTGCGGCATGGACGTCGGTGCTCGCCGACCGGCTGTGCGCCGCCGTGGCAGAGCGCACCGAGCGTGCCGATGCTGCCGACGCTTCCCTATGGCTGCTCGCTCGGCCATAGCCGGCGCTGGCCCGGCACGCATCGCGCTTCAGCCCGTGACGCTGATCGACTTCGTCAAGGAGATCGGCGATTGGGCCTATTACAGCGGCGTGCGGCGGCTCTTCATCGTCAACACGCATGTGACCAATGCGGCGCCGCTGCGCTGCGCGCTCGAGATGCTGCGCGCCGAGCACGACGACCTGATGGTCGCGGTGTTCAACTCGGCGACGCTCAGCGCGCGTGCGCGCGAAGCGCATTTCGCCGATGGCGAGGATTGGCACGCCAACGATGCCGAGACCTCGCTGATGCTAGCCGTCGCGCCCGAGATGGTGCGCGCCGAGCTGCTCGCTGAGCGCCGACGATCCCGATCGGACCGAGGGGCTTGCGTGTTCGCGCATCCGGTCAATCGCACGAGCCTGAACGGCGTCACCGGCAGCCCGAGCGCGCGCCACCGCGACAAAGGGCCGCAGCTGTTCGCGTGGATGGTCGAGGACCTTTCGGCGCTGATCGCGCGCGGCATGGACGAAGCAGCCGCCGCTGCGAACATTCCTATTTCGAGACGGCCCAACTGAGCAACCAGACGGATGTGACGGCCCATGAGCGAATCGATGACAAGTCGAGCAGACGCAGGATGCGCTCGAGGCGAAGGGCGTGAAATATTGCATCGGCGCCTATGTCGATATTCACGGCGTGCCCAAGGGCAAAGTCGTGCCGCATCGACCATCTGGCCACATGGCGCATGGCTCGGAGCGCTATACCGGCTATGCGCTCGACGGGCTCGGCCAGGCGCCGCATGACGACGAGATCACCTCGGTGCCCGATCTCGATCACGTCATCCAATTGCCGTGGGAGCCGAAAGTCGCCTGGATGCCGGCGGACAACCACTTCCAAGGGCAAGCCCTATCCGCTCAACACGCGCGTCGCGCTGAAGAACGTCTCGCAGAGGCGGCGACGCTCGGCTTCGGCTTCAATCTCGGCATCGAATGCGAGGTCTTCGTCCTCAAGAAGAACGCCGACGGCACGCTCATCGTCCCCAACCCTGACGACAAGCTCGACCAAGCCCTGCTACGACGTCGCCGGCTTCATGGACAATTTCACCTGGCTCGACAAGATCGCCACCGCGCATGAACGAGCTCGGCTGGGACCTCTATTCCTTCGATCACGAGGACGCCAACGGCCAATACGAGTTCGACTTCAGCTACGCCGACGCGCTCACCATCTGCGACCGCTACATCTTCTTTCGCTTCATGGCCAAGCACTACGCGAAGGAGCAGGGGCTGATCGCGACCATGATGCCCAAGCCCTTTGCCGACAAGACGGGCACCGGGCGCGCATTTCAACATGTCGCTCCACGATCTCGACAGCGGGCGCAATGTCTTCGCCTGCGCCCTCGGACGATCCGCGCGGGCTCGGGCTCACCGACACTCGGCTATCACTTCATCGGCGGCATCCTGCGCCACGGCCGCGCGCTGTGCGCCGCCTTTGCGCCGACGGTCAACAGCTACAAGCGCCTCGTGCGCCAGGGCGCGATGTGCCTACTTCTCCTGGGCGCCGGTGTTCAACTCCTATGGCTCGAACAACCGCACCAATTCGGTGCGCGTGCCCATGGGCGGCGGGCGCTGCGAATCGCGCAACGCCGATGGCGCGGTCAATCCCTACCTCGCCGCCACGCTTGCGCTCGCGGCCGGGCTCGAAGGCGTGCGCGGAGAAGATCGATCCCGGCCCGCCCAATGAAGACAATCTCTACGACGATCTCCGACGCAGAGCGGCGCGGCCGCGAACATCGACTTCCTGCCGCAGACCTTGCAGGAGGCCGTCGCGGCCTTCGCCGCCGATCCCTTGATCGAGAAGACCCTCGGCAAGGAGCTGCGCGATGAGTTCATCAAATACAAGACCGCCGAATGGGAGGACTATCATCTCGCCGATCAGCCAGTGGGAAATCGAGCGCTACAGCCACCTGTTCTAGGAGCTGAGCATGAGCGTCCGCGCGAACGGGCGGCGAGCGGCCGGTCAGCCGCATCAGCATCTCGCTGCCCGAGAAGCTGCTGCCCGATCTCGACCGCATGGTCGAGCGAGCGCGGCTTCGAGAGCCGCTCGCAGGCGGTCAACGACATGCTCCATCAGTTCCTGCTGGAGCATAAGCGCGACGTCGGCGACGACGTCATGGTCGGCATCATCACGCTGTTCTACGACAACTCGGTGCCCGGGCTGCAGAAGCAGCTGGCCGATCTGCAAGTCCGCTACATCGACGAGGTGATCAGCTCGCTGCACGTCCATCTGATGCACCATCAGACCATGGAGGTCATTCTGGTGCAGGGCCCGGCGCAGGCTCTGCAGCTGATCGCCGACGAGATGATCATCGCGGCGCGGCGTCATCTCCGGCAAGATGCATCTCATCGCCGCGCTCATCCCGCAGGTTCATCCGTTCGTCGACAAGCCCAAGCTGGCGCCGGAGACGGTGTCGTGATGGAGCCCATCGCGGCGGACACGCTTCCGGGCGGGAAGCACTGGTCGCTGACGCTGTGGCGGAACAGCCGCCTCATGCTCACCGATGTCGAAGGCGGCGCCAACGTCGGCATGCTGTTCTACAACCCCTACAATCTGCTCGAGCGCTACAACGCGCCCGACACGTTGAAATGCCAGCACAGCTTCAAGCTCACGGCGGAGCACTGCCTCTACTCCGATATGGGGCGCATCTTCTGCTCCATCGTCGCCGACACCTGTGGCTGGCACGACACGGTGTGCGGCAACATCACCAAGGCGTCGGTCAAGAGCAAGTGGGGTGAGGCGCGCTACCAAAATGTGCGTAACCACTGGTATCAGAACGGGCGCGACAGCTTCCTGGTCGAAGCCGCGAAATACGGCCTCGGGCGGCGCGATCTTCCCGCCAACGTCAACTGGTTCAGCAAGGTCGTCGTCGCTGGCGACGGAACCTTGTCGCTCGACGCGAGCAGCGCCAAGCCGGGCGCGTCCGTCGAGTTGCGCTTCGAAATGGACACGCTCGTCCTGTTCCATACCTGCCCGCATCCTCTGAGCGCGGCTCCAGGCTATCCGCGGAAAGCCGTGCGCTACGAAATCTTCGACGGGCCTGCCGCCGGCGCCAATGATGCCAACCGCATGTCGGCGCCAGAGAACGACCGCGGCTTTGAGAACAACCGCATCTACCAGATCGGCTGTTGCGGGCGGGGCTAGTGATGCTTACGGAAAGCCCCCTCGAACCCGCTGCCGCGCAGTACCGCAAGGTCGTGCCCGCGGGAGAATATTGGATGCATGTGGTGGGCAAGGGCGAGACCTTCCGCATCGTCGATCTCGAAGGCAATCAGGCCGCCGACACGTTGTTCTTCAACGCCGACGATCCGGCTGAGCATTATTCGGCGTCCGACACCATTCGTGAGCAGGGCAACCTCTATCTTAGCACCGGCACGGTTCTCATGTCGGATCTGTGCCGGCCGATGCTCACCATCACCGCCGATACCGTCGGCCGCCACGACACAATCGGCGGCGCCTGCTCGACGGAGAGCAACACCGTGCGCTATGCGCTGGAAAAGAAGTCGATGCACGCCTGCCGCGACAGCTTTCTGCTCGCGGTCGGGGAGAACGAGCGGTACGGGCTGTCCAAGCGCGACATCGCCCACAACATCAATTTCTTCATGAATGTGCCGGTGACGCCGGACGGCGGTCTGCAATTCGCCGACGGTCTCTCGGCGCCCGGCAAATATGTCGAGATGGTCGCCGAGATGAACGTGATCGCGCTAATCTCCAACTGCCCGCAATTGAACAATCCCTGCAACGCCTACAACCCCACGCCCATCGAAGTCCTGATTTGGCCTGCGGGGCCCTGACATGTTCCGCAAGGTCCTCATCGCCAATCGCGGCGCCATCGCCTGCCGCATCATCCGCACGCTCGACCGCATGGGCGTCGGCAGCGTTGCGGTCTATTCCGAGGCAGACCGGCATGCGATGCACGTCAGAGCCGCAGGCGAAGCGGTCGCCATAGGACCCTCGTCCGCCGCCGGAAGCTACCTCAAGATCGACGCCATCCTCGACGCCGCGCGTGCGACCGGCGCCGAGGCCATCCATCCAGGTTATGGGTTTCTGTCGGAGAACCCTGATTTCGCCGAGGCCTGCGAGCGAGCGGGGCTTGTCTTCATCGGTCCCAGCCCCGCACATATGCGCGCCTTCGGCCTGAAGCATCGAGCGCGCGAGCTTGCGCAAGCCTCCGGCGTGCCGCTCGCCCCTGGTTCAGGCCTGATCCGCGACATCGCCCATGCCGAGACCGAAGCTGAGCGCATCGGCTATCCGGTGATGATCAAAAGCACCGCCGGAGGCGGCGGCATCGGGCTTCAGCTCGTCACCACCGCGCGCGACATCGCCCCCATGTATGAGCGCGTAGAGAGGCTCGCGCGCAACAATTTCAAGGACGCAGGAATCTTTATCGAGAAATATGTCGCGCGCGGGCGGCATATCGAAGTGCAGATCTTCGGCGACGGCAAAGGCACCGTCGTTTCCGTCGGCGAACGCGATTGCTCGGCGCAGCGGCGGAACCAGAAAGTCGTCGAAGAGACCCCGGCGCCGAATTTGCCAGAGGAGACCCGGGCCGCACTCTGGGAGGCCGCCTGCCGGCTTTGCCGCTCCGTGAACTATGAGAGCGCGGGGACGGTCGAATATCTTTACGACGCCGCGGCCGACGAATTCTACTTCCTCGAGGTCAACACCCGCCTCCAAGTCGAGCACGGCGTCACGGAAGAAGTGAACGGCGTCGACCTCGTCGAATGGATGGTGCGCCAGGCGGCGGACGATATGGGGCCGCTCGACCAGGCGAGCATCAAGCCTCGCGCAGCATCGATCCAAATGCGGCTCTACGCCGAGGACCCCGGACGCGACTTCCGCCCGAGCTCAGGGCTGTTGACGCATGTCGCCTGGCCTGAGGACGCTCGCATCGAGACCTGGGTCGAGAGCGGATCGGAGGTCTCGCCGTTCTACGACCCGATGCTGGCGAAGATTATCGTCACCGGCGTGACCCGCGGCGAGGCGCTCGGCAAACTGCAGAGCGCGCTCGAGGCGACCGAGATCGGCGGACTTGAGACCAATCTCGATTATCTCCGCCAGCTTTCGCGCCTCGACGTCCTCGCCAACGGCGAGATGCTCACCAGCACCCTGCAGAGCTTTGCCTATCGCGCCAACACCATCGAGGTCCTTGTTCCGGGCACGCAGACGACGATCCAGGATTGGCCGGGGCGCATCGGCTATTGGGCGGTCGGCGTGCCGCCCTCCGGACCGATGGATCCCCTGTCGTTTCGGCTCGCCAACCGGCTCGTCGGCAATGACGAGGGCACGGCGGCAATCGAGACCACGCTCTCTGGACCCACGCTGAAATTCAACGCCGACACGGTGATCTGCCTCGCCGGCGCCGAGCTCGCCGCAACGATCGACGGCGAAAAGGTCGCTTATTGGCAGCAGCTCCCCGTCCAGGCTGGCCAGGTCCTGAAGCTCGGCGCCGTGCAAGGCCCGGGCGTGCGGGCTTATATCGCCGTGCAAGGCGGCATCGACGTGCCCGAATATCTCGGCAGCCGCTCGACCTTTACCCTCGGTAAGTTCGGCGGCCATGCCGGGCGCACGCTTAAGACCGGCGATGTGCTGCATGTCGGCATCGCACCCAAAGGACTGGCGCAAGCGGCGGCGCTCGCTGCTGAGCTGCGGCCACGCCTCACCCGCAAATGGGAGATCGGTGTGCTCTACGGCCCGCACGGCGCGCCAGATTTCTTCGCCCCCGCATACATCGACATCTTCTTCGCCGCAGACTGGGAGGTTCACTACAATTCAAACCCCACCGGCATCCGTCTCATCGGCCCCAAGCCGGCCTGGGCGCGCGCCGACGGCGGTGAAGCCGGGCTCCATCCCAGCAACATCCATGACAACGCCTATGCCGTCGGCACCATCAATTTCACCGGTGACATGCCGGTCATCCTCGGGCCCGACGGCCCGTCCCTCGGCGGCTTTGTCTGCCCCGCGACCATCGCACAAGCCGAGCTGTGGAAGATGGGCCAGCTTCGCCCAGGCGACAAAGTCCGCTTTACCCGCCTAGCGCCGGCCGAGGCTGCGCGGCGCCTCGCCAAACAAGACGCCGCGGTCGCAAGGCTTGAGCCTTTGCCTGCACCGGACACCGCTCATGCCAAATGGGGGAAAGACGATTGCATTGTCGGAACCCGCGACGGGAGCGGGGCGAGGCCACGCGTTGTCTATCGCCGCGACGGCGATGCCTATCTGCTGGTCGAATACGGACCCATCGTCCTCGATTTCTCGCTGCGCTTCCGTGTTCACGCGCTGATGCAGTCAGTCGGCAACGCCGTCGAAGCCAAGGGCCTCGCCGGCATCATCGATCAGACTCCGGGCATCCGGTCTCTGCAAATCCACTACGACCCTCGCATCCTGCCGCTCGAGGATCTGATCGAAGCCCTTCAGTCGATCGAGAACGAGCTCGACGATCTATCCGACATGGAGGTGGACTCGCGCGTTGTGCGGCTGCCGCTGTCCTGGAACGATGAAGCGGTGCAGGCGACCATCGACAAATACATGCGAGGGGTGCGCGCCGATGCCCCGTGGTGCCCGTCAAACATCGAGTTCATCCGCCGCATAAACGGCCTCGACTCGATCGACGAGGTAAAGCGCATCGTGTTCGACGCGACTTATCTCGTGCTCGGCTTGGGCGATGTCTATCTCGGCGCTCCGGTGGCAACGCCGATCGACCCGCGCCACCGGCTGGTCACCACCAAATACAATCCGGCGCGCACCTGGACACCCGACAACGTGGTCGGCATCGGCGGCGCCTATCTCTGCATCTACGGCATGGAGGGGCCGGGGGGTTATCAGCTCTTCGGGCGCACCTGCCAGATGTGGAACACCTACCGGGAAACCGACGCCTTCCAGGAGCGTTGGCTGTTGCGCTTCTTCGACCGCATCCAGTTCTATCCGGTCTCCGGAGAGGAGTTGCTCGACTTTCGCGACGGGTTTCTCGAAGGCAAGCGCGAGGTCGAGATCGCTCCGGGCCGGTTCAGGGCCAAGGATTATCTGGCCTTCGTCGAGGAGAACGCGGCGAGCATCGCCGCCTTCAAAGCGCGCCAGCAAGCCGCGTTCGAGGCCGAGCGGGCCCGCTGGCAGGAGACGAAGCAGACGAAACCGGTTCAGCCGGCGAAGAAGCGTTCGAGTTCGAAGTTGACGGCGCCCTTCCGTCAGGCGCAACCGCGGTGGAGAGCCCGGTGCCCGGCAGCGTGTGGAAGATCCTGGTCGAGCCGGGCAGCAACGTCGCCGAAGGCGAAACCCTGATCATCGTCGAGTTGATGAAGATGGAGATCGCGGTCTGCGCGCCGTTGAGCGGATTGGTGCGCGAGGTGCGCTGCGCCGAAGGCCGCGCCGTGGAACTCGGCCAGGCTCTGGTCATCATGGCGGAGGCGACGGGATGACGGTCACGCTCGACATCGCCAACCTCGCGCGGCTCTATGCTGCCGGCGAAGCCATGCCCGCGGAGATCATCCGCGAGGTCTATGCCCGCATCAGGGCCAGAGGCGTACGGCCCGATTGGATCAAACTGGTCGAAGAGGATGCGGCCATTGCCAAGGCACAGGCCGCGCCGCGTGGGGCGCTTTACGGCATCCCCTTCGCGGTCAAGGACAATATCGACGTCGCCGGACTGCCCACGACCTGTGCCTGCCCGGAATTTGCCTATGTGGCGAACCGATCGGCATTCGCAATCGAGACGCTGGAGCAGGCCGGCGCCGTTCTGATCGGCAAGACCAATCTCGATCAGTTCGCCACCGGTCTGAACGGGACCCGCTCGCCCTACGGCATCCCGACAAGCACCTTCAACCCTGGTTACATTTCCGGGGGATCAAGCTCGGGCTCCGCAGTGGCGGTCGCTTCAGGCCTCGTGTCGTTCGCGCTCGGCACCGATACTGCGGGCTCGGGCCGCGTGCCGGCGGCGTTCAACAACATCGTCGGCCTGAAGCCGACTAAGGGTTTGATCAGCATGCGGGGCGTGGTGCCCGCGTGCCGCACCCAGGACGTCGTCTCGATCCTGGCTCTGACCGTACCCGATGCAGCGAAAGTCGCCACGACCGCAATCGCCTTTGACCGGGAGGATCCTTTCGCACGCACCGATGCGCGGCCGTTCGTTGTCGAAGCTGCGCCGGAGCCGCTCAGGGTCGGCGTCCCGAACGGACCGATCCCGTTCTTCGGCGACACCGACTATGAGGCTCTCTATTACGCGGCCATCGACCGGCTGGCGGCGCTTGGCGCGGACATTGTCGAGATCGACCACGCGCCGTTCGAGAAGACCGCTGCCATGCTTTACGGCGGCCCCTGGGTCGCCGAGCGTCTCGCGGCGATTGGCAATCTGGCCGAGCGCAACCCTGAAGCGATCCACGATACCGTGCGCGGCATCATTCTCGGCGCCAAGAGCAAGATGGCGGTCGAGACTTTCCAGGCCTTCTACGATCTCGCCGAGCTGATCAGCGAGGCGAGGCGAGAATGGGCCAAGGTCGACATGTTGCTGCTGCCAACCGCGGGAACGACCTTCAAGATCGAAGAGATGCTCGCCGACCCGGTGCGGCACAATACAAAGCTTGGCGCCTACACCAACTTCGTCAACCTGATGGACCTCGCGGCGCTTGCCGTGCCGGCCGGCTTCCGATCCGACGGCATTCCCTTCGGCGTAACGCTGATCGGTCCCGCGCTCTCCGACGGGATGTTGGCCTCGGTCGGCGATGCTCTGCACCGGTCGCTTGCCGGCGCCAAGCTCGGGGCCACGCCCGTTCCCTTGTCATCAACTGCGCATGTGACCGTACCTCCGAAGTCGGCGAAGTCGGCGAAGTCGGTCAAGGTCGCGGTGGTCGGCGCACATCTGTCCGGCCAGCCGCTCAACGGGCAGCTCGTCGAGCGCAACGCCAAGCTGATCGAAACGGCGCGCACCAGCTCCGGCTATCGCCTCTACGCCCTCGCCAGCGCCTCGCCCGCCAAACCAGGCCTGGTGTTTGACGGCACCGGCCCCGGCGCCATCGAGGTCGAGATCTGGGAGATGAACCACGAAGCCTTCGGTTCGTTCGTGGCGCTGATTCCGGCGCCCTTGGGCATCGGCACGGTGACGCTCGCCGATGGGCGAAGAGTGAAAGGCTTTCTCTGCGAGGCGCACGCGACTCGTGGGGCGGAAGACATCACAGCCTTCGGCGGCTGGAGAGCGTGGCTCAGCCGGTCAACCGTCGCCTAGCGGCTCGACGCACGTCACCCAGCCGCCGCCATGATGTCACCCTTGAGCGCGGCCTCGAACAGCTTCCTGCTGCCCTCCTTGGTCAGCGGAATCGGATTGCCGCCGGCGGTCGGGTCGACCAGCGACATTTCGACGATCGTATCGACGCGGGCCCCGTCAACCCCGAGCCCCTTCAGATCGTTCGGGACCCCGGTCTTCTTGCGGAGATCGAGCACGGCGGCGAGGAAGCCGTCGAACCCGCCGTCGATCTCGAGGAAGCCTGCGAGCCGCTCGATCTTCGCCTCGATCGCCGGCCGGTTGAAGACGAGCACATAGGGCATGAACACGCCGTTGGTCGTGCCGTGATGCGTGTGGTAGAGCGCGCCGACCGGATGGGACAGCGCATGAATGGCGCCGAGGCCCTTCTGGAAGGCGGTCGCCCCCATCGCTGCCGCGCTCATCATGTGCGCGCGGGCTTCGAGATCCTGACCGTTGGCCACCGCCTTCGGCAGGTTCGCGAAAACGAGCCGCAGGCCCTCGACGGCAATTCCCTCTGCCATCGGATGGTAGCTCGGGGCGCAATAGGCCTCTAGACAATGGGCAAGCGCGTCCATGCCCGTCCCGGCGGTGATGGCGGGCGGCATGCCGACCGTGAGCTCCGGATCGCAAATCACCACCTTCGGCATCATCTTGGGATGAAAGATCACCTTCTTGGTCTGCGTCGACTCTTGCGTGATGACGCCGGCGCGGCCGACCTCGGACCCCGTCCCTGCCGTGGTCGGCACGGCGACCACCGGCGCGATCTTGTCGGCGTCGGCTCGCGTCCACCAATCGCCGATATCCTCGAAGTCCCAGAGCGGCCTGGTCTGCCCGGCCATGAAGGCGATGACCTTGCCGGTGTCGAGACCCGAGCCTCCGCCGAAAGCAACGACCCCGTCGTGTCCGCCTGCGTGCAAGACAGCGATGCCAGCCTCGACGTTGGAATCCACCGGGTTCGGCTGGACATTTGAGAACATCGCCACCGGGAGGCCAGCCTCCTTCAACAGCTCGATTGCCCTGAGGGTAATCGGAAGCTTGGCGAGTCCGGCATCGGTGACCAGGAGCGCGCGGGAGATTCCGGCGGCGCGGCAGGCCTCGGCAAGCTCCTTGATGCGGCCTGGGCCAAAGCGAATGGCGGTGGGATAGCTCCAATTGGCGGTGGGTGCGCTCATGTCGGATTTTCCGGGATGTGAAGGCTGTCAGACGTCGCGGAGGTGGAAGCTCTTGGGCTGGGTCAGCGCGTCGAACCCATATTTCGAGAGCGCCGCGCCACGGCCGGTGTTCTTGACTCCGGTCCAGGTGAGCTGCGGGTCGAGATAGTCGCAGCGGTTCATATAGACGGTGCCGGTCTCGATCCGCGCGCCGATCTCGGCGGCGCGGTCGGTATCGCGAGTCCAGATCGAGGCGGTCAGTCCATACGGGCTGTCATTCATCAGCGTGATCGCTTCCTCGTCATCGCGCACCTTAATGATGCCAACCACCGGCCCGAAGCTCTCCTCGCGCATCACCTCCATCTGGTGGTTGACGTTGGTCAGCACCTCGGGCGCGAGATAAGGCGAGCCAGGGCGGTCGCCGTCCACCTTCATATTGACCAGGGGCGTGGCGCCCTTGCGCAGCGCCTCGGCGATCTGGCCGCGCACCGTGTCGGCGAAAGAGGCGCGCGCCATGGGACCAAGCGTGGTCGAGGCGTCGAGCGGGCTGCCGACCACATATTTTTTGGTGAGATCGGCGAAGCCCTCGACGAAGTCGTCGAACACCCGGCCGTCGACATAGATGCGCTCCACCCCGCAGCAGCATTGGCCTGAGTTATAGAACGCGCCGTCGACCAGATTCTCGATGGCATGGTCGAGCTTGGCGTCGGCGCGCACATAGGCCGGATCCTTGCCGCCGAGCTCGAGCCCGATCGAGGCGAAGGTGCCGGCGATGGCGCGCTCGATGGCACGGCCTCCGGACACCGATCCGGTGAAATTGATGTGGTCGATCTTGCCTGAGCCGATCAGCTTTTCGGTCTGCTCATGCGACATGACGAGGTTGTGGAACAGACCCTTGGGCAGGCCGGCACGCTTGAATGCCTCGGCGATGCGCTCGCCAACCAAGAGCGTCTGCGCCGCGTGCTTCAGGATGATGGCGTTGCCGGCGAGCAGCCCCGGCACGATGGTATTGACGGCGGTGAGATAAGGATAATTCCACGGGGCAATGACCATCACCACGCCGACCGGCTCACGCGCGATGTAGCGGCGGAAGCCATCCTTCGCCTGCGGGTAATAGGGCTTGAGCGCCTCCTCGGCCATGGCCGTCATGCCGCGGATGCGCTCTTCGAGAGCGCCCTTCTCGCCGCCATAGCGGACCGGCCGGCCCATCTGCCACGCAAGCTCCACCGTCACTTCGTCGTTCATGGCGAGCAGAGCGTCGAGAAACGCGAGCATGTAACGTCCGCGCTCCGCCACCGGGACCTTCCGCCACTCGGGCAGCGCCGCGCGTGCGGCCGAGACCGCGGCGTTGATCTCGGCGTCGCTCGCGGTCGGCCGTTCGGCATAGACCGAGCCGTCGATGGGGGAGATGATTTTCACGCTGTCTGACATGGCACCTCGATAAGAAGCGCCGGCTCGCGACCAGCGAGCCGGCTCCGTTGAACTCCGGTTTTTGCGTCGGCTACATCGAGGCCGCGCCCTCGCGGTGCTTCACCGCGAACTCCTCCTCCGGCGAGAAGACGAGCGTTTTCCGTCCATAGGCCGCGAAATAGAGGATGGCAAGCGCGTACCAGATCGCCACGCCGATAACCCCGGTGCGATATAGGGGGTCGGCGAGCTGGAATCCAATGGTCACGAGCGCGATGATCACGGTGAGCGCCGCGCCGACCACGCCGACCGGGCTACGATAAGGCCGCTCGATGTTGGGAAAGCGCCGGCGAAGCTGGATGAAGGTGAGCCCCTGCAGCAGATAGGAGATCATCGCTCCGAACACCGCCATGTTGAGCAGGACCCCGCCGATGAAGGATCCCGCCGCCTCGCCGCCCATGGAGAACCACACGACGATCATGACGGCCAGCCCGACCACGGCGCCGGCGATCAGCGCCACGTTCGGCGTCTTGTGCGCGCCGTGGGTCACCGAAAGGAAATGCGGGAAGTAACCGGCCCGCGACAGGGAATAGATCTGCCGGCCATAGCCGAAGATGATGGCATGGAAGCTCGCCACCAGCCCGGTCACGGCGGCAAGCGCCAAGGCATTGGCGGCTTCGGTGCGGAAGATCACGCGGAAGCCATCGAGGATCGGCTCGCCGGAGGTGCCGAGCGCAAATGCACCGTGAACCGTCTTGGTGACGCCCGCGGCATCGGTCACCTCGCGGGCGATCGGAATCGACGGGTTGAAGAGCAGGATGAGGAAGCCGAGGGCAATCAGCGTGAACATGCCAAGCATGATGCCCTTCGGCATGTCGCGCTGCGGATTGGTCGAACTCTTCTGCGGCAAGGGGCAACTGCTCAATGGCGAGAAACAGCCAGACGGCAAAGGGCATCGCCGCAAGCACGCCGTAGATTCCGAAGGGCAGGAATGGGCCGTGGCCGTCAGCAAGCTCGACCGCCGCTCCCGTCGCGGGATCGGCGCCAATGTTCAACGCGTATTTGCCGAAGTCGAAGAACGGAATGGCGCTGAAGAAAAACACGACGAGAATGCCGATGGCGAGCAGGGTCATCATGATGGTGATCATGAACGACAGCTCGACGCCGCGGATGTTGAGCCCGACAAAGACGATGTAGCCGAAAATCCACCATAGTGGCTGGAACGCGGCGGGCGTACCGAAAATCGCCGTGAGATAGGTGCCGATGAAATAGACGATCACCGCCGGCGTCAGCACGTATTCGATGTTCTCGGCCACGCCGGTAATGAAGCCGCCCCAAGGCCCGAAGGCGGTCCGCGCGAAGGAATAGGCACCACCGGTATGCGGCAGCGCCGGGCTCATCTCGGCGATGGAATAAGTAAGCCCGAGATACATGACGGTGATGATGAGGGTGCCGACGAACATGCCGCCCCAGCCGCCGACGGCGAAGCCGAGGTTCCAACCCGAGAAATCCCCCGAGATGACCGCGGCGACGCCGAGCGCCCACAGCGACACGACCCCGGCGTGACGCCGAAGCTCGCGCTGGTCGAAATAGTCCTGGGCCGGAGTGTGATAGGAAACCCCGCCTTCGTGCCGCTTATCAGGCATAACCCCGACCCCTCTCTGCGAACCCGCAGCACCTTATTCTAACTGCCGAAGTTACACCACGGCCGGTTCGGCTCCGCACGGCACGGTGCAGGGCAAAGAGGCCTTAAATCTTAAGGCTTTTTTGCGATGCAAAGAGTGTTGTCGGCTAGGCAGCCAGGGTCGAGAATACTACCGTCTTCCCGGCGGATCGAGGACAGCTCTCCGCTCCACGATGCCAAGGTCCAGCGCAACCTACTCAGCCTCTCGTTGAATGCGGCTCCTTGACAACCAGTGCGCGTCCGGGTTCCATCTCACATACCATCTCATCTACGAGTAAAGCGGCTCGCTCTGGAAATTAGGTCACGTTGCTTGCCTTGGAGGGAAGCGTGGCGCGCACCTTAGTCAAGCTAAGCGTGCTCTGGGTAGCGATGCTCTCGGCTGCAACAAATCTGGCCGGCGCCGAGACGGTGACTTTCCTCGATCAAGGTTGGTCCAAAGAAATCCGAGAGCTCTTTTACTTCACGCCGCAGGGCTCTCGCATCATTCCCTATGCGTGGTTTCTGGCCTTGGAGGTGCCGGAAAGCCAGGCGATGTTCGCCGACACAACCAACCTCACGCGCTACGGACTCATTCCGGCAGACGAGAAGCATCCACTCAACCCGAGTGGGCTTCCCATTGGCTTCGCCATTGATCCGGTCAAGTCACCGGATGACGCCGGAGCCAACCTCAACTCTCCTGGAGCTTCTCCCGGACCTTACTTGGGACTGACCTGCGCCGCCTGCCATACCGGCAATGTCACCGTCGAGGGCCGTCCCATCAGGGTGGATGGTGGGGCAAGTCAGTTCGACTTCGATAGCTTCTACGCCGATTTGGCTGCCGCGGTGTCGCGCACATTGTTCGATCCTGCCAAATTCGAACGATTTTCAGATCGAAGTCTTGGCAAATCCCGCGCAGGCCGACCGTGCCCAACTGCAGCAAGCACTCGCCGCCTTTCAGGCAAAAATGGCCGGTGAGGCGGCAGTTCGGCATCCAACGCTCGCTTCGGGGTTCGGCCGGGTGGATGCGCTTACGCAGATCGTAAACGCGCTGTCGGTTACCGATCAAGGCGATCCGCTGAATTTGCGTCAAGTCGGAGCGCCCACGAGTTACCCGCCTCTTTGGCTTGCGCCCAGTTTGGAGTTTGTCCAGTGGAGTCCAATTGCAGGAAATCCCCTCGGCCGAAACGCAGGTGAGGTGTTGGGCGTCTTTGGCGTGTCCACTCTCACCGGCGATCCAAGACAGTGGTTTGCGTCGAGCATTCTGCTGAAGGAACTAAATTCGCTGGAGACCTGGATTGCCGATCTCAAGCCACCGCCTTGGGACGAAGCCCTACTTGGAAAACTTGATCCTGCACTGGTAGCCAGGGGTGAGGTTCTGTTCAGAGACAACTGTGCGTCTTGCCACAACATGCCTCCCTATCGTCAGACGGACCCATCAGCGAACCACTTCAAAAAGACCTTCATTGAGATTGGCCGCGTCGACTACCGAAAGGTAGGGACCGATCCAATGTACGTCGAAGCGCTGTCGCAACGCCTAGTCCGTACCAACTCGGCCACTCAGCAGTTGAACGACGGCAAGGCAGTCGTGCCGGCAGCGACCTATTTCCTGAAAACCGTGGGGGCGGTGATCACCCGAGCCATGCAAGAATTCAAATCTTAGCGAAGGCGAGAAGGCCGCTATGATCGGTTTCCGGTTGCGCCCGCCCAAGACCAACGGGGATAAGCCTGAGCCCTACAGCCCGAACTCCTTGACCGACCTTAAGGCTAGCCCGCTGGCGGGCATTTGGGCCACTGGCCCTTATCTACATAACGGCTCTGTACCGACCGTCTACGAGCTGCTCTCGCCGGTGGAAGAACGGCGGAAGATCTTTTGGACCGGCGGACAAGAACTCGACCGCGAACGGCTAGGCTTCGTAAGCGACGACAGTCCTGGTCGCTTCCGGTTCGACACCAGCTTGCCGGGAAATCGGAATTCGGGTCACCTCTTTCCGAGCCGCGGCCTTGATCCCGATGAGCGCAAGGCAATCATTGAATGGTTGAAGACGCAGTAGGGCAACGCCAATGGCTCGCTACCTGCAGCGCCTCGAGACGGAGCCGGTCGCGGAACGTTGGCGTCTCGCGCGCCGCTGGATGTTTGAAGAGCCGTTGCCGTTCTTTGCTGAGCTGCGACTTCATAGACCCATCCTGAAGACTCCGGAAGCAACGCTGGTCACGCGGTTCGACGACTGCGTGGAAGTCCTGCGTCGGTTCGACCTGTTCAGTGTCGCGCCCTATAGGAGCAAACAAGGCAACTACTGGATGGCACAGGACGACACTGCGGTCCATTGGCGCGAAAAATCCATCATGAGGGCAATTCTCGACCGCGAGGATATTCCGGCCATCCGCCGTTATGTGAGCGACAAGGCCACGGCCTTGCTTTCCGCGGCAGGTGGTTCAATTGACGCTGTGCCGGGCCTGACCCGGGCGGTGCCTTTGGCACTTGTTCAGGATTGGTTTGGTTTCGCCGACAGCAATTCGGATGAGCTTCAGCGCTGGTCATATTGGAATCAGATGGACGCGTTCTGGAACCAGCCATTCGACACAGTGGCAGTCGCTGACCCCGACAACATTGTTGCCCAGCGCGAAGCTGCTAATGAAGCAATGCGCGCATACCTTGTCACATTGGTCCAACGGCGGATGGGCGAGCTTAAGGCCGGGGAACATCGTGACGATGTAACGTCGCGGCTTCTGCGGCTATCGCTAACCGGTGCGCTGAAATTTGAGTTGCCGAGCGTGGTGCTCAACGTCGGTGAACTCCTGATTGGCGCCGTGGAGACAACGTCACATGCCGTGGTCAATGCGCTCGACTTCCTGCTGGCAAGACCGAATGAACTGGCGGCCGCGCGGGCCGCGGCTTTGAGCGACGATCCGTCGGCATTGGAAGGATTCGTATTCGAGGCTTTGCGTTTCAAGCCTGCTTTCCCGTATTTTTTCCGGACATGCGAACGCGATACTGTGCTCAGTCGCGGGACCGAGCACGAGACTCAGATCCCGCGCGGCACCACTGTTCTCGCCGTCACCCATTCCGCCATGTTCGATTCGACGGCATTCTCCGATCCCGATCGGTTTGATCCGAACAGAGGGCTAAGCAATTCGTTTCATTTCGGCTTCGGACTTCACGAGTGCCTTGGTCGCGCCATTGGAGGCGTGATCATTCCTGAGCTGGTTCGCCAAGGTTTGCGCTTGAATGCTCTGAGTGCGGGGCCCGTCGACCGCAGAGCCGGTCCGGTCCCCGAATCGTGGCAGTGGCGTTGGAGCTAGGACGCGGCAAGCAAGCCGGACTGAAGTTCGCAGCGAGTACGTGATTAAAAGGTGCCGAAGATATTCTGGAAGACCTGTTTCGGCGCGGGCTTCGCCGGAGCGACGGCGGCAGGCTGAGCGGCAGGGGTGCCAACCGGTTGCGCCGCGGCGGTGGCCGCGGCCGCGGTGCCGCTGGCCATGGCCTGCTTCAGTTTGCCCTTCTTCTTGACGGGCTGCTCGGCCCGCGGCGCGACGGTGGCGGCCATGGCCGGCGCGCTGAGTTGATCGGCTCCCAGCATTTGCCCCAATCCCTTGATCACACCCTGCTGTTGGCCGTTCCCCTGGTCGGCCTGGATCAAATCCTCTATGGAGGCGCCGCCCTTTTCCTTCGCCAATCCGGCAATGCCGCCGCTGTTGCCCAACGCAGCGCCAAGACTGTCGGCGCTCGGCAGCTTGACCAAGCCTCCGCCAAGCTTGCTCAGCTTCTCGTAGGCGGCTTGGGGATTGTCCAAGATCCCGGCGATATCCGGATAGATCGCTGGCTGCGCCCACGGCCCAGTGATGGCGACCGGCACGCCGAGCCCCGCAAGGTCGGTCTTGCCACCCTGCCCCTCGAGGCTCGCCACCACCTGCGGGTTGACGCGGAAATTGAGGGTCTGCGCCGGCAGGTCGACGGTTCCCGTTCCGCCCATGCGCACGAGCGGGCCGCTGAGATGCAGATCGCTGGTCGCAGCCTTGCCTTGCGTAATCTTGAAGCTTGCGCCGAGCGAAGCAAAGTCGGTCTTCTCGGCATCGCCCGACTGCCATCCCGACAAGGTCGCCGAGCCGAGGCTGCGCACCATCTTGGCAACGTTGATGCCGCGAATGGCGCCGTCGCTGAACTCGAAATTCGCGGTCCCATTCAGCGCCGAGACCATCGCGCGCTGGCTTGCGCCGCTCGTGGTCAGGTCGATGGCGATAGCCGCCTTGCCTTCGATCCGCTGAAAGGCCGCCACGTCGTTGAGGAATGGATAGGCGTCGAGATCGGTGAGCGAGAAGCGGAAGGCGAGCGCCGGGACCTTGCCGGTGGCATCGACGCTCAACACGCCCGTGCCCCCGCCGTCATAGAGCTGAAAGTTTGGCAGCTCGAGCTTGAGCTTGCCGCCCGACGTCGACGCCCTGATGCTGATGGGGCCGGCCTTGATCGTGCCGTAGCTCAACCGCTCGACGCTGAGATTGACTTGCGCGTTGACGGCCTTGAGGCCTGAGAAATCAATTCTGGCGTCGCTCCAACCCCCGGCTCCGTCGCCGGTGCCGGCGGATGCCTTGGCGCTGCCGCCAAGCAGGCTATCGACCGCGAGGCTGTCACCAGCGAGCGATGCGTTGATCTGCGGGACGGCGCCGGAAATATTGGCGGAGGCCACGCCGCGCAGCATGGTCTCTCCCGCTCTCGCGCTGAGCCCATCGACCGCAAACATATCGCCGGCATAGGTCGCGGTGCCCATGAGAGCGAGCTTCTGCGGAAAATAGGCCGGAGCGTCGACGTCGAGCAGCAGCTGCGCCGCCGCTCCATCGAGGAACGGCCCGAAACTCGAGATGGAGCCGACAACGCTGAGCGGCTGACCGTCGAGCCTCGCCTTGAGCTCGAGAGAAAGGGGAGCGTCGAAGGCGGGGAGCGAGGCTTCGAGTTTCAACCCGTCGATGCGTTTGCCCGCCGCCCCGCCCTCGCCCGGCAGGATCACGGTGCCGTCCTCGATGCGCAGGCAGTCGAGGCTGAGGCTTTGCAGCGCGGCGCCGATCGACTGTCGGCCGGAAGTCGCGTCGCTTGATTTGGCGCTGTCGCCCTTGGAGCTTGCCTGCGGCACGTTGATCACCGGCTTGATCAGCGCGATCTCGGTGAGCTGGACCTTGCCGCTGATCAGCGGCGTCAAGGCGAGGCCGAAGCGCAGCTCCTTCGCCGTCGCCAGATCGGCGGTACCGGCGCCCCTCGTTTGCGCCACCCCGACCTCCTCGGCCACCAGTTTGAGCGTCGGGAAGGCTGAGATGTGCAGGGACCCGTTGACCGTGAGGCGGTAGCCAGTCGCTGCCTCAATCTCGGCGAAGAGTCTGGTCCGCACGTCCTCGGCGGAAATGAACAGGGGGATAATCAGGATGGCGGCCGCGCCGATGGCTATGGCGGCCACGAGGCTCCACAACGCGAGACGCAATTTCCCCTCCCAGGGCAGGAGTCCGATTGGTTAATCCTACCCTCGGGAGTCCTAAAGACCGGTAACCATCACATCACTGGCTTCCCAGCAACGACCCCAGGCTCGGCCAGAACGACGATGAGGAGTTCGCTTCGGCGTCCGACGACGCCTTTTTGCGCCGCTTGCTGCCGGCGTAAATCCAGCCGCTCTGCGAGGTCGCTGGGTCGGTGACCTGCACCCAGCCGCGTTTACGGCCCATGACCGAGAGCTTGGCGCCCTTGGCCACGACGGTGATCACCTCCGCCGACGACGCCGGCCCTTTGCGCAGATTGGCGAATTCGGGCGCCACCCAGGCATTGTACTCGTTGTCTGCGGCTTTGGAATTGTCAGAGGCGGCCTTCGCCGGCGCAACATCCGCGGGCGGGGCGGGCGGCGCCTCATCAGGCGTGGTGAATATCTCCTCGACACCCGCTGCCCCAAGAAGCCGCTGGCTCTCCACATCGAATGCCGCGACGCCGGCGAGGTTTGGATCGTAGATCTCTTGAGGGTCGGAGGGAGGCGCGCCCATCGGAGGTCTGGTCTCGAGCGCAGCCTCGGCATCGGGCGCCACCTTGAGAACGGTCTCGGTGCCGGCGAGGATTTCGCCGTCGGCCGCGACGAGCTTCACCCGGAGCGTGCTCTCGCCGCTCGCGGTCTCGGGCAGAATGATGCGCACGTCGCCGATCTCGTCAGATTTGAGGTTCCATTCAGCCTCGCCATAGGGACGTCCGGCCGACAAGGTGGCGCCCTTTGGCAGCCCGGCGACGGCGATGACGCTGCGGGCGGGCAACTCGCCGCTGTGGTCAAGCGCGATGTCAAAGGGTATTTCGGCGCCGGCCTTTGCCTCGAGCGTATCAGGCGCGGTGAGGGCGAGCGGCCCGATCGCGGCTGCCCGCTTCGATTGCCTCTGGTCGGGGACGGGCGTGGTGGCAGCGAGCGTCGGTGTGCCTGCCGACAATGGATTGGTGTCGGCCCGCGCGGATGACGACCACGGCGTCTCGATCGCGCCGAGCCAGAGCATGACGCCGATCGTTAGGCTCGGAAGCAGGGCAATAAGGACGAGCGCGGCGATGAGCACCCGCATCCCCGGCGCCGACGCGGCAGCCAGGATCTGTTGATGGAATGGCCGAGCCTCTGGCGCTGCATGGTTTGGTGCTGCGTCTTCCGGTGCCGGGTCCGGGGGGGCGCTGGCCGTGCCGGGCGCGAAGCGCTCGGCGATCCGCGAGAGCGCAAGTTGATCCGCGCCCGAGATATGCGGCTTTGGTTGCGACTTTGGACGAGCCAAACGACGCGCCGTCAGGCTGATCGTATCGGCCGCGGGCCGGGAGACGCGCGGCGGCACGATGCCAGGTGAGCTAAGCTTAGGGTAACCCATGGGGACCTCCCATGCCGGCAACATTGAGCGCAAGGCCAGGATCGGACAGGAGCTCGGAGGCGGTTATCTGCAAAGCCGACTGCGAAAAGACGCCAATTACCGGAACGCGCAGAAAGCAGCGCCACCAACCAGCAGACGCAGAGCTCCCTTGCCCAGAAAGGCACTGCAAAACGTTTCTGTACTGTCGCCGCTGCATTCCCTCTTCGAGTGCCCTAACGAGGAAGGCGCCTAGGCGGTTCCACCCTTAGGCAAAAATTGGGGTGGGTTGACGGCCTTGCGCGGGCAAGGAGCCGCCTATCGCCACAATTCGCCTAAAGTTCGAGGATAGGCCTACGGCGGGCATCAAGCGCGCGCTCCAAGTCTCAGTTTTCGGCACAATTTGCGAGGGAATTGAGGTATGTAAAGCCGCCCGAGTGTTCTGGCTGCTGGCCCCTTCCGTCGTCGGATAGCGCGTCGGCGCTAGGCGTGGGGTGACTTTGGACGGTTGAGGCCATCGAGGGTGACGATGATCAAAAGGGCCGAGGAAAAGGACGACATCGAGCGGCTGCGCCGCGACCTCAGTTTCATGGAGGGGCATCAGGACCGGATTGCCGGCCGTGGGCTTGGCTTTCTCATCCTCCTCAACGGGATTGCGGCGATCGTCATGGTCGGCGCCTTCGTCTACGGCTTCCAGATCAGCGCCGAGCCGAAGCTCGCCGCCGCCATGCTGGTGTTCGGCGTTGGCGCTATCGCCGGACTGTTCAGCTCGTTCATCGCCTATCTCAACCGCATCGTCCGGGTGGAATTGCCGGACAAGCCCAAGCTCCCAAGCGCGCTCCGCCTGGTGGCCATCGCTGCCGTCATCGTCAGCGGCGCAGCCTTTCTCTCCGGCCTCAGCATGGTCGGAACGACATCGACCGCGAGATCAAGCTCACAGGCGAAGACAAGACTCCAGGACAAGGCCTTGGCCAAGAGTAACTCTGCAGCCACCAAGGATAGCACTCGCATTGCACCGGCTGGGGATGACTCCCACGCAGAGCCACAAGGCGATTTCGACTTCTGGCTCCGGACGTGATTAACTAATAGGCGCCTTGGGAGGGATCGCGCCCGAAGAAGCGCGTAAAGCCGTGGCTACTACCGGTGTGACCGGAGAAGCAACGCGTGCCCAGGACGGTGGTACTCATTTCCAATCTGCTGTTGGCCGTTGACCTCGAGCCTGTCGATGGTTCGTGCGTCATCGCCCGTTCCTGCTTCGCGTTGGTACTGGCCTCAACCATCCTGCACCCCCGGGGGCTTATAGGCCTCTCATCCTGGCGGGGACTACGAGGGTAGATCCATGACCACGAACTTCAATCCCGATGCTGCCGCCAACGACAAGAAGAAGGAGACTTTCAATCCTCTGTCTCAATTCGAGAGTTTGCAATTGGACACCGCCATTCCGGAGGCCATGCGGGCCTTTGCCGGAACGGCAGTAACCCAATCGCGCGAGGCCTATGAGCGTGCCAAGGAAACGCTCGACGCCGGCCTCGAGGCTGTCGAGCGCTCCTATGATGCCGCCGGACAAGCGGCGAACGCGCTCAACCGCAAGATCATCGACATCGCCCAGCGTAACGTGAACTCAGGCTTCGATCTGGCAAGGAGCCTCGCGAGCGCCAAGAACCTCGCCGAGATGGTCGAGCTGCAGGGCGCTTTTTGGCGCAAGCAACTCGAGGCGCTCGTGGAGCAGGCCGAGGAGGTCCGCGAGCTTTCGGTCAATGCGAGCGCCGAGGTGGCCGAGCCGATCAAGCGCCATGCGACGCATCAAGCCGAGCAGGTTCGCGCCTTGTCGAAGAAGGTAACCGCCGAGGCTGCCGAGGCGATCAGGCGCCAAGCTTCGAATTCTTGAGCGGGATTTGCGCCGGGCGAGCTAAGGGTCGCAGCGTAGCCTGAAAGTGCTGGCATTTTGGCGATCCCGCCGCCTGTGTACTCATACTCACATGGATGCGCCGCCCAACGTCCGTCATTGGGGAATAATGGACATGACGCGGACGTGACGCGATGTCTGCTCATGACCCATAGCAGACGTTAAAGCCCTTTCTTCTTTGCGTCAGACCAGATTGAAACAGTCGAGAAAGCCAGTAGTGCACACCAACAAAGACTCGATCATGGGCCATCATCCACGGTTTCTTCCGGTGGCTCTACGAGCAGCGCAGGCCCTACTTCTCGAAAGGCTGTTTTAGGCCTACTCTTCAGCCCAGGCGGAAGATTGAAAGCCGCCATCGAGGACTTGGCGTCGCCTAGAGGGGAAAAGTCATGCATTGGTATCGGGTCTCCTCGGCTTTGGCCGCGATTGCTGCGTTCGGCACTTTTCTAATCGCGGCTTCTTCGCAGGCAGAACAATATGAAGGGGCGCCGACCTTCTCGGCTGCTCAGGCAATTCAGGGCGTTACGCTCCGCGGTGCCGATTATTCAATCAGCGACCGCGTGCCGGTTGAGAACTTCCAATATGTGTTCAGTGTGAACACCAAATGGGGTCCGTTCAGGGTAAAGGGGAGCGACCTCTTACGCGTCCGTTTACGCGAGATCACGGCGACAGAGAAGCTCGCGGAGGTGAACGGCGCTGAAACCGCGGTCAAGTCCGCCGGAAGAACGGCACTTGCGCCGCTCAACACCGCCAAGGACCTCGTGACCCAACCCGCCCAGACGATCGGCGATACAGTTCGCGGCGTCGGTAACATCTTCGGCACTGCGCGGGCGACGATGAACGCGACCGACCCGCATGGCGACGGAATTATTGCCTCGGTCACGGGCGGTGCCTCCGCGCGGCGCAAGCAGGCCTTCAATCTCGGTGTTGATCCGAACACGAGCTTCCCGCCGCTCGGCGATCAGTTGAAGCGCGTTGCCACGGCAAGCGCTGTCGGCGAGACCTCGGCCAATGTGGGCATGAGCTTTGTCGCTGGACCGGCCGGCTATGCGATCGGTGCGACCGGCACGGTTGGTCAGGTGCGGGAGCTGCTCCGGGACAAGACGCCAGCGGCCCTCGAAAAGGAGGGGCGCGATCTGCTCGCCGTAATGGGCGTTTCGCAGGGGACAATGAATGCGTTCTACGCGAACCCCAATCTGAGCCCGACGGACAAAATCGTCATCGTGAAAGTCCTCGAAAGCCTTGGCGGCATTCAGGGACGAGAGCTCTTTCTTGCCGGCGCGGCCAAAGCCCCCTCAGTTGAAATGGGCTTTTTCTATCGGCACCAGGCCATGCTGATTCAGCAATACGCCAAGAAGGTTTCCCCGCTGCGCGGCTTTGTGAGCGTGGGTGGCGCGCCCATGCTGATGACGGCGAGCGGAACTGTCAGCATCCTGCCCGTTGATTATCTGAACTGGAGCGCAGCTCTCACCCAGATTGCCTCTGCAAGCCACGGCGAATTGTGGATTACGGGAAAAGCAAGCCCAATGGCCACCTCCCAGCTCTCTGCGCTCGGCTGGAAGGTTGTGCCCAAGGCCGGCGCGCGGCTGGGGACTTACCCGCAACTCGCCGGTTGGAATTGACATCGATCTTGACGCTGAACATGTCCCTTTTGGGGGTAAAGCGGAAATGGCGCGAACGGGCCGCGATGTCGGCTAATGACCCATTGCAGACATCGTTGGTGAACTCGACGCCAAGATCTCCGGCCCGGCGAAGAGTGCGTTAGGGGGTATTTCGCCGGTTCCGGGGTTTATAAGCCTTTTGAACGGCCGTCATGACTTCCTCAAACTTCGGGCCTTCGCCGTACCCTTCAGTAAGGGAGCAATACTCCAACTCGCGGCGGCGACCTTGGTACCCGTCGTGCCGTTATTGTTCGGGATATTGTTTTAGTAAACCGCCATCGATTCGATCGGGAACCATGTCTGATCGTGAGACGCCCCGAGAAGACTAGACTTAGCATTCAGCGCCGCTTTAGAGTTAGCCGTGGAGTGTGGGCGGCATGGAAATCAATCACGGAGTTAGTCGCCACCGACGGTGAGGGTAAGGCCGCAATCACAGCGTCGAAGTCGTGAACGCCATGAGCAGGTCATCGACAACGAACTGGCGCGGTGTCATCTGCAGGACGCTTTGTGGCGTCGTGGCGCTACTAAGCTCACCTCTCTCCGCCCAGGAAGTCGAGATCCGCCGCTGGAACCATTTGCCGATCGACGGGAACTTCGTCACCGCCAACTTTGGGCGCACCGATGGCGATATTGCTGTCGATCCCGTACTTCTGCTCGACGATGTATCTGTGGAGATGGACACCTGGTTGCTCGGCTATATCCGAACCTTCGAGCTGTTCGACAGAACGGCACGCGTAGAGATCCGCCAACCTTGGCAGGCAGGAATATGGAAGGGAATAGTCGACGGAACACCGACTGAAGTCAGCCGTGAGGGATGGTCGGATACGTTTGCGAGGTTTGCGGTGAACCTCGTTGGGGCACCGCCACTGACTGGCAAGGCTTATACCGACTACCGCGCAGCCACGCACGTCGAGACAATCGTGGGTGCGGCGCTCGGCGTGTGACTTCCGACCGGCCAGTACCTGGAAGATAAGCTGATCAACCTCGGCAGCAACCGGTTTACTTTCTCGCCGCAGGTTGGTGTGCATCAGCAGTACTACAATTGGTCCTTTGAGGCCACTGGAACGGCGTGGATCTATACGGACAACAATTCATTTTTTAATGGCAATCAGCTTGAGCAGGATCCGTATAACACGATGGACGGAAGCGTCGAATACAAGTTCCGGTCGAGCATCTGGGTCTCCGCAGGTGCAGGGATCGGTCTCGGGGGTCAATCAGCTGTGAACAGTGTCGAAAGGGACAACCGTAGAGAAGACTTCGGTTGGACCGCTAGTGCCGGGTTTCCCGTCACACGCTCGCTGGGCTTCAAGGCGGCCTATTTCGAGACAGAGCATTGGGCGAAGGTTGGAATTGCATCGCAGACAGTGAGCGTCGGCTTAGTGGGACCTTGGTAACGAGAAGATCACCCTGTCGGCGCAGAACACCAGCTCGCGGCCGCGCGTCCGTACCTGAGGTGACATAAGCCACAGCAGCCCGAAACGCGAAATGCTCTACCTACCGACATCGATGAGAAAATCGTCATGACCTCGCATTGGCTTCCCTCGGAAGGAGGACCATCATGAGAACCTTCGTGCCTCATCCCGATCTCGGCGCTGACCGCCGCGTCGGGTGCCGCCGCCGCATATGATACCGCGAGGGCGCAGACCGCTTTGCCCCGTAGATATGTTCTCTACTATCAACCGTGGCGCGGTTCTACCGGCAGTCAAACCTATATTGGACGGTATTACCCGCGCCGCTACTATCAACGCTTGTGCGATTAAACTGAGCTCAGCACCGGGGTGAACGTCGTCGCGCCGTGGATGTCAGATGTCGAACGATGTCTGCAAATGGCACCAAGCGGACTTAAGCCGAGCGAGGCATCGCGTCCGAAGTCCGCCAATAAGCGGACTTAGCGGACATAATTTGACTGCCTCGATGCAGCATCTCCCAAGACCGCAGACAGGGCTTTCGGACAACACTGGAATTCGAAGTGAGTGCCCTTGATTGGCTCACCATCGAGGTTCACGTGAAGGGGTTTTTCCATCTCCATCGTGAAGGATGAGAGTTGGCGATACAGCAGATGCTTGTTCCGAGGATTTACCGGGTCTCTCAGCTCGTCGACCCAGCGGCTGAGATTGTCGGGTCGGCGGCCGCTGACGACGGCAACATCTAGCAATCCGTCAGTCAGGATATGTCCGCTTAGTGCCATGTGTGGACATCGGGTAATCGCGGCGGCGAGCTGAACTCGTCGATAGTGCCGCGGTCCGGGCGCTGGTGCCCGGTGGTTTCCACCATCGGAGGCGGATCATGACTCACTTTGTTGGTTTGGACGTATCTCAGAAGATGACGGCGATCTGCGTTGTCGATCCAGCTGGCAACAGGATCTGGCGGGGCGTTTGCCTTTCGGCACCCGAGCAGATCGATGCGGCAATACGCCACCACGCTGGCGACGATGCCCGCGTTGGCCTTGAGACGGGTCCGATGACTCCCTGGCTTGTGCACGAGCTGCGGGGTCGCGGGTTTGATGTCGCATGCCTTGATGCGCGGCACGCGCGCGCTGCGCTGAAGATGCAAATCAACAAGACCGATCAGAGCGACGCCGAGGGGTTGGCTCAGATCATGCGCACAGGCTGGTATCGGGCGGTCCATGTGAAGTCGTTTGACTCTCACCGAGCTCGTGCACTGCTCGGTGCGCGTGCTCAACTTGTGGGCATGACGACACGGCTGTCGAACCATATACGGGGCGTGCTGAAGACCTTCGGCATGTTACCCGGTACGATGCGCGGAATGCGCTTCGACCGGCGTGTCGAGACCATGCTTGCCGACCGACCGGATATTGCCCCGATCGTTGGGCCAATGCTCAACGCCTGGCGACAGCTACGCGAACAGATCGCCAGCTTTGACAAGGCAGTCCGACTGCTCATCAAGCAGAGTCCCACATGCCGCCTGCTGATGGGCGTGCCAGGCATCGGTGCGTTGTCGGTTCTAGCCTATGTGTAGCACGGTCGAGGATCCTGCCCGCTTCGCGAGGTCACGCGCCGTGGGCGCCCATATGGGTTTGACGCCGCGCAAATATCAGTCGGGCGAGATTGACCGCAGTGGCAGGATATCAAGACGCGGCGACGCGCTGGCGCGAACGCTGATGTACGAAGCGGCGGTCGTCATCCTCACGCGCGTCAAGCGAGGCTCAAGACTAAGGAATGGGCGCTGGCGATCGCCCGCCGGTCAGGTTCGGGTAAGGCACGCGTCGCGTTAGCTCGGAAGCTGACGGTGATCCTCCACAGCATCTGGCGCTCGGGCGAACCGTTCCGTTGGGCGTCGCCCACCGACGCGACATGAACTCGTTGAAGAGCACACCGGCAATATTTGATCGGAGATAGCGGGTTGCCCAAAGGGGCGAAGGGACAGGCGACTGCGCGGGTAGCCGTTGGGAAGGACATCGTCCGAGCCCGTTGTGGACCTTGCAGCGCCTATGCTTCGGACCAGATGTTGCGGCGGAATCACCGACCGCGGAGAGAACCATGACCCCGGGGGCGGCAGCTGAGGATAAAAGCCGTTGACGAGGGAGGCGCGATTAGAGAACGGCTCCTCCACCGGCACATGAGTGGAATGGATGTGGGTGCTGTTAGGGCTCCCACGATTTGGAGGAGCCAATCATGCAAGCGGTCACCACCATCGGTCTCGATATCGCTAAGTCGGTCTTTCAGGTGCACGGCATCGACGCGGAAGGCAAGGTGCTCATCCGCCGTCAACTGAAGCGACGCTACGTCCTGGCGTTCTTCGAGAAGCTCCAGCCCTGCCTCGTGGGTATTGAGGCCTGCGCGACCTCGCATCATTGGTCGCGCGATCTCAAGGCACTCGGGCATACGGTGCGTCTGATGCCGCCGGCCTATGTGAAGCCCTACGTCAAGCGACAGAAGAACGATGCCGCCGACGCCGAGGCCATCTGTGAAGCGGTGACCAGGACCAACATGCGGTTTGTCGAGACCAAGACGTCCGAGCAGCAGAGCTGCCTGATGCTCCACCGCACGCGCCAACTCTTCATCACCATACTTGTGCCAGGCGTAACAGAGAGGATCGCCGCCCAACTTTCCTGGCCGCCAGTGTTTCACGAACGGCACGCCGGTGATGCAGACAGGAGCAGGCGTCGTGGCCATCGAGTGCGGTAACCTCCTCGGCCAATATCTCGATGGCTCGCTGGCAAGTCCGAGCTGACGGCTGGGAAATAACCTGCGTTCCAGTCACTGCTTCGAGATGGCGACGCCCCACGGGGCGTTGCCGACCGGCATCGACTTGATCACCTGGAGCGTCGGCACGTCGATCACCGAGACGTCGTTGCTGTTGCCGTTAGTGGTGAACAGCAATTTCTCGTCAGGGGTAAAGGCGAGCTGCCAGACCCTCTGGCCGACGAGCAGATATTGCTCGACCTCGAGCTTCTTGGCGTCGATCACCGCCACATGATTGGCCGGACCCAAGGCCACGAACGCCTTTGAGCCATCTTTGAGGATGCGCACCCCGACCGGCTGCATATTCTCCGGTTTTACGCCGGGGATCTCGAAGCCGATGGTCTTGATGATCTTTCGCGTCTTGGGGTCGATCACCGAGACCGTCCCGGCCACCTCCGAAGTGACCCAGAGCTGCGAGCCGTCGGCGGTGAACTCGGCGTAGCGCGGCCTCGATCCGACCAGTACGTTGTCGACAATCTGAAAGCTGTCGGTGTCGATGAAATGCGCCATGTTGGACGTTTCTGACGTGGCGATCAGAGTCTTGCCGTCAGGGCTGACGCCGACGCCCTCAGGCTCGACCCCGACCGGCACCTCGGCGATCACCTTGCGCTGGGCGAGGTCGATGGCCGTCATCAGCGCATCGTCCTCGTTGGCGATGTAGATCGGACTGCCCGACGGGTGCATGTTCAGCTGCTCGGGATCCGGTCCCGAAGGCAGCATGCCGACGATCTGGCCCGAGGCGAGGTCGAGGATTTGCACCGTGTCGTCGTCGCTCGCGCAGATCAAAAGCGACTTGCCGTCCTTGGTGAGCATGATGCCGCGGGGACGCTGGCCGACGGGGTAGGTGTGCTGGACCTCGAGCGTGGTGCTGTCGATCACCGTTATCGAGTTGTCCTTCTCGTTCGAGACATAGACCGAATAGGCGTGCGCAGCGCCGCAAAGCGAGCAAAAGCCTCCCGTCATGGCGACGACGATGGCGAGGCACGTAGTCCGTCTCATTCACGACCTCCCTTGGCCACCCTTGTCCTGAGCAGCCTCATTTGAACTTGCACTTGGTCTCAGGCTCGTCGATCCCGAGCGTATCCACTTCGTCCTTCTGATGCAGGAAGCCTGGCTGCGGCGAAACCGACACCGGAAGATCGGCATCTGCCACGATGATCGGCTGGCGGAGCTGCCCGTCCCAGGCGCGGAACGTGACCTTTTGTCCTTTGAACGCAGCGAGGTCGAGGTCGGGGCTGCGGATCACTGCATTGACCTGAGCAAAGTCGGCAGAGTTCGCCCGCGTGGCCCCTTCGCCGATGGCGCGGACCGCGACCCACGCCTGATAGTCGACCGGCCACATGAAGCGCTTGGCGAAACGCTGGAAGCGGTTCTGCATCTGGGTCGCCCCCCATTGCTCATGCGCCGGGTGCCAACTCATGGCCCTGAGGCCGGCAGTGCCGGCGACCGGCCGCGGATCCCAGGTGCGGAAGGGAAGATAAGGGCCGAACACGTCGCTCTCGTCGGCGACGATCAGCACGTCGTAATCGGGCGCGCCTTGCGTGAAGATCGGCATCTGCTTCTGGATTTGCAGTTCGCCGGTGTCCGAGCGGCGCGCGCCCGGCGCCTCCTTGTATTCGCGCTCCTCCACGATCGTGCCGCCGAAGCGCTTGGCCGCCCGGCGAATGGCGTCGAGATAAGCGAGATCGTCCGGGAACACGCCGTTGACCACGAACCAGCGCTGCCACTTCTTCCAAACGAGATATTGGGCAAGCGCATCGGCGAGCATGTAGCGGTCGGGCGCCGTGTGCAGCACATTGGCGCGGCATTGTTCCTCGCGCAGCTCCTCGTCCTCGGCGCGCACGTTGAACAAAAGCACGTCCTTTCCTTTGACCGAGTTGGAGAGCGCAAGGAGCGTGTCCGCCGGCGCATCGACGAGGATGAAATGGTGGCCGCTGTCCACGAGCTTCTGCAAGGCGCCGACCGCATCGCCGCCGATCGGCACACGCTCGACGTCGAGAGTAAAGTCCTGCTTGGTGAACCGTCCGGTGGTGTTGTTGTCCTTGAGCGCCATCTCAGCGCCGGCAACGCCGTAATCCTCGGGCTCGACGTGCAGCCGCGACAACGGAATCGAACGCTTGACCTCCTGCTTGAGATAGCCGATCGGCACCTTGGTCGTCTCTACCTGAGCCGGCGCCACGGGGGCTTGCGCTTCGGGCGGCGCCGCTTGCTCTTGCGCCGCTGCAAGGGGAGTTGTTGCGAGCGCCGCTGCGAGCGATGCAACTAGGATGAAGACGCTGAGGTTAGAACGCTCTCCTCTCGTTTCGGGCCCAAAGTGGGCCGGCAGCGATAGGACATTACCCTTGCGAGGCTGCATGCCGGAACGGAACCTTTGGGCGCGGTCGCGCCAACTCCATAGAACTCAAGCAATTCTGGCCGGACTGTAGCCTCTGCTTCCTTAGCAGGCCACCAACCAACACGCAGGTGGTTTGGCAAATTTCATTGCAAGGCTGCACCCGCGATCTCCGTAAAACCCAGCGGTTGATTGACAAATTGCAAGGTGGCGAGCAGTCTCACCCGCGTGGAAACCCGATGGAGCGACCGGAAAATCGGTCGAACGGGACCACCCTAAGGGAGGAAACGATGGTGAGTTTCAAGATGACCTGCGCGCTGGTTGGCGCGCTGGGAGTAAGTCTTGCCGGGGCGAGTTTGTCACCAGCCTGGTCTCAGTCAAAAGGGGCCCCCGCAACCGCTGTCACGCAGGATCAGTTGAACGCCGCGGCAAGCGACGAGAACAATTTCCTTCATACCAACGGCAACTACAATCAGACCCGATATTTCCCGGGTAAGCAGATCGACACCTCTAACGTTGCCAAGCTGCATCCGGCTTGGATCTTCCAGACCGAAGTGAAGGAGTCACAGGAGACGACGCCGATCGTGGTCAACGGCGTCATGTATATCACCGCCTCGTTCGACCACGTCTACGCGCTGAACGCCAAGACCGGCGAGGAGTACTGGCACTACAAGCACGAAATGGGTCCGATTACGACTTATTGCTGTGGCCCCAACAATCGTGGCGTCGCCGTCTTGGGCGACAAGGTCTATCTCGCCACGCTCGATTCCCAGCTGGTCGCGCTCGATGCCAAGACCGGCACCGTCGTGTGGCATACCCAGATTGCCGATCCTTCGCTTGGCTATAGCGAGACCATGGCGCCGACCGCAGTGGACGGCAAGATCCTGATCGGCACCAACGGTGGCGAATACGGTATCCGTGGCTTCGTGCGCGCCTACGACGCCGAGACCGGTAAGCTCGTGTGGAACTTCGATACCACCCCCGAAAACTCGGTCGGCGTGTGGGCAACCACCGACGCCACCGGCAAGGACCTGCATCGCGACATCGACGCGGAGAAGGCAGAGCTACAGAAGAATGGCGATCCGTACAAGATCCTTGGCGGCGGCGTTTGGCAGAACCCGTCGGTCGATCTCAAGACCAAGCGCATCTACTTCGTGGTCGGCAACCCATCGCCTGACCTCGACGGCGCGATCCGGCCTGGTGACAATCTCTATACCGAGTCGCTCGTGTCGGTGGATCTCGAGACCGGCAAATATGTCTGCCACTTCCAATACATTCCCCATGACGTTTGGGATCTCGACGACACGAGCCCGACGGTGCTGGTCGACGCGAAAGACGCCGGCGGCAATGTCGTGCCGACGGTCATCCATGGCGGCAAGACGGGCCATGTCTACGTCAACAAGCGCGACGACTGCAGCCTGATCCGCTTCTCCGAGCCCATGGTGTCGCAAGACGGCATGTACACCTTGCCCACCGCGGAGGGTGCCCGCATGCTGCCCGGCGCCAACGGCGGCGTCGAATGGTCGGTGATGGCGGTCAATCCCGATCTTGGCATGACCTACGCGGTCAACCTGCATCAGCCGATGACCTATCAGGTGACGAGCTCGCCCTATCCGGGCGGCAAGCTCTGGCTCGGCGGCGCCTTCAAGGTGATCGCCAGCGAGGAGTTGTTCGGCAATGTCACCGCCGTCGACTACAACACCGGCAAGATCGCCTGGCAGAAGAAAACTCCCCTGCCCATGATGGGTGGCGCGCTGACCACTGCCGGCGGCCTGATGTTCACCGGTGAAGGCGACGGCTGGTTCCGCGCTTACGATGCGAAATCCGGCGACGTCTTGTGGTCGTTCTTCGCAGGCGCCGGCGTCAACGCCCCGCCGGCCTCCTACACCGTCGACGGCAAGCAATACATCGTCGTCGGCGCTGGCGGAAACACCCAGATCGACTTCAAGCGCGGCAACAACATCATCGCCTTTACCGTCGATTGATCAATTCCCTGCGTCCGCGGCAAGTGGACGCGGGGTAGACTCAAGCAGAAGGACGGGGCATGACCAATGTCCCGTCCTTTTTCATGCCAAGGAACCCTCCATCGAAGTTGCCCGTTGCTCCCGCCATGAAAGCCGCCTTCGCTCTTCTTGTTGTGTTGCTCCTGGCCTTGACGGTCAGCACGCCGACGCTCGCCGACAATGCGATTGAGACGAAGGCCAAACTGTGCACCACCTGCCATGGCGAAAATGGCATTCCTCAGCTCAAGGGCACGCCGGTGATCTGGGGACAGAATGCCGGTTATCTGTTCTATCAGCTGCGCGACTTCCAGTCGGGCGCGCGCAAGAACGGCCTCATGTCGCCGATCGCCGCCTCGCTTAAGCGAGAGGATTTGTTGCCGCTCGCCGAATATTTCTCGAAGCTGAAATGGCCCGATCTGCAGCAGCCGCCGGCGCCGCAGGACGTGGCAACCAAGTCGCAGGCCGCGACTTCCTCGGTGGGATGCATCGGCTGCCACCTCGATCATTTTCAAGGCGACGGCACCACCGCCCGCCTCGCCGGCCAGCAGCATGACTATCTGCAAAAGACCATGATGGACTTTCGCACCAGAGAGCGGGGCAACAACCCCGGCATGTCAGATCTGATGAATGCGACCTCGCCCGACGCCATTACCGCCCTCGCGCAATATCTCTCCGGGCTGCAGATCGACCAATATCTCAGCGGACAGGGCCACTAGCCCCTACTGGGTAGCCGCCAGTTTTTCGCGAAGCGCGGTCAGCGACGTGAGATCGGCGGCACTCTTTCCCTGCTTGTCGCGAAGGGTCTTGTTGGCGCCGCGCGCAAGCAGGAGATCGACCGCCGCCGCATGATTGAGCTCGGCCGCGATCATCAGTGAGGTACGTCCGCGATTGTCCTGATCGTCGATATGGGCGCCGCGTTCGAGCAACAGGGCGATGACGTTGGTCATGTCGTTGACCCCGGCCTCCTCTGAATACCCCGCCGCCCACATCAGCACCGTCAGGTCGTTGCCGTAGCGGGCATTGACGTCGACGCCGTGGTCGAGCAGCAGGCGAACGATGTCGGGGAAACCACGTCCCGCCGCATAGGTGATTGCCGCCTTCTCGGTTTTATCGCGTGCATTAGGATCGGCGCCCTTCTCCATCAGCAATTCCACGATCGGCTCGCTGCCCATATAGGCCGCGGCGGAAAGCGGCGTGATGTCGCTGCGCCCGGGGAGCCGCACATCGGCCCCGTGCTGCACCAATTGCTGGACGATGGGGAGACGTCCAGCCTCGGCAGCCTGATAAAGAGCCGTCGATCCGTCGATGGCGCGCGCGTCGATCGCTGCGCCGCGGTCGACGAACAGGGCGACGAGCTCGGGCTGCCCGGAAGCAGCGGCATGACCCAGCGGCCTTGCTCCAAGGCGGTCTCTCGCCTCGACTGAAGCGCCGCTGTCGAGCAGGTGCTGCGCGAGATCCTTGCAGCCCTTGTCGGCCGCGGAGAACAGCGTGGCATTGATCTCGATGCTCGAGGCGCCTCTCTCGATCTGCTCGTAGCGCTGCTCGAGCGAGCGGCACACCTTCTGATTGGCCAACGCGCCGAAGCTCGCAAACACGGCGCAGGACGAAACGCCGGCGAGAACAGCAAGCCGGCGGCAACGCGCAGACTGGAACGGGCTCAACTCGTGCTTCCTTTGGTGATCCGATTTCGCGGGTGCCGACCTTAGCGCATCAGCCCGCGGTGGTGCCAGCGGCAACCGAAGAGATCGGCTCAATCTAGGGTTCAAGCGCCGTCACCTGGTAGAGACGCTCGCGCCATTGACCGTCCTGCAACACCGCGATCGCGTCACCAATGACTGGAATTATAGCTGTTCATTGCACGGCTTGAACCGCCGTTTCGGATTCCTCCCGCACTCCCTCTACCGGCAGCAAGACGATGCCGAGTCCGGCGTGGCACGTCTCCATACGCTGAAGCACGTCGGTGAGGTCGCGGCCGCCAAGATTGATGATCCCGTAGCGGAAGCTCGCTCCGTCCTGCAGCTCGTCGGAAAGCTTGCGCCCTGCGGTGGCGTGCACCTCAATCCTGATATCCGGATATAGATGTTCGAGCGCCGCGAGCTCGTCCTCGGAGGGAAGCGCCGCCACCAGGCGATCTTCGAAGGTGCGCAGCACGCAGCTCGCCGCGAATTGATATGCGCCCTGGCGGTGCTTCGGCGAGGGGCGAACCCCGGTGCCGATATCGAGGAGAATCTCATAGGTGTTGGTGCCGTCGACTTTCCCGTAAAGGTCGGCGAATTGCGATGCCATGCGCGGATTGATCTCGATGACGGCGAGGAGGTCTTCGTCCGGGTCGTACATCATTTCGATGTTGAACAGCCCGTTGTCGAAGCCAATTCCGATCATCAGCCGCCGCGCCACCTCCGCCATGCGCTCCTGCACGCCCTCCGGCAAGGCCGATGGATAGTCGAAGCGTGAGAAGGCGAGCGTGCCGGGGAAGAAGATCGAATCGATCACGCCGAGAATGTTCACCTCCCCGCCGAAGGCATAGCCCTCGACCGTGGCCTGACGCCCCTTGAGTAGGCTTTCGGCGACGAGCCGCGTGGTGCCGATCTCAAGTCCCGTCTCGCGCTCCAGCATTCTCGCAAGCGGCAGGAAGAAATCGTCGAGCGCGACCCATCTTCGTTTGGCCTCGGCAAGCTCCGCCGCACTATCGACCCGTTGCGCGCCGATGGAGAAGAACGACTTCACCGGCTTGACGAAGACCGGGAAGATAATCCCCACCGGGAAGCGCGGCCTCATCGGCGACGTCGATGGGCCAGAAGCGGGGAACCGCGTCTGGGACGATGCGGGCTTGCGCCAGGCGCGACAGATATTTGTGCTGGCAGATGAGCGCGACTCCGGGCTCAGGCCCAGGGAGACCAAGCTCCTTGGCCAGGACCGAAGCCAGCGCGCTCCCCGGATAGTCGTCGGTGCTGACCACCGCGGCGACCTTGCCGCCCCCGATCCCGGCGCGGATGCGCGCAACCTCGGTTATCGGGTCGGCGGCTCCGGCCAGACCCTCGGATCGGCCCCCGATCAGCTCCTCGAGGCTGGTGCTTGCATAGTCATGGAACACATAGCTGAGACCAGGGCGGGCAAGGCGGGGCAACTCGCGATGGTCGCGAAAGGTCGAGCAGACCACGAGGATGGTTCGAGCCGCACCGGAACGACGCCCAGGGTCCCTGCCGGTCCAAGGACCCTGTTCCGCGATATCTTGCACCGATACGCCTCGGACGGGTGGAGTTAGCCCGCGCTTTCCTAAGACCTTCCATCGAGTTCTTGCAATTGGTGGCGATGCTGGTCCAGGTTCGCCACGAGGTTTGGCGCGAGGCCTATGGAGGGAACATGCCGCTGCATTACGGTAAAATTTTCGGGATTATTGCGCTCCTGACCATCCTGGCCTTCGTGCTGTGGCAGCTGTGGATCGCGCTTTTCGCCGGCGAAGCCTTCGAACAGAAAGCGGCTACCCCGCACGCCGAGGCGCCTCTCGTGCAGCCTCTCGCAAAATTGGCGGCGGCGGATTAGGGCCTTGCCGTGGACTCCAGGGTCATGCGGTTTGGCGCCGGCGGCCAGGTCGGACGCCATCTGCTCGAGGTGGCCTCGGCAGCCGGGCGCAACATGACCGGACTTCCACATTCCGAAGCAGATATTTGCGACGCGCGGGCGGTCGAGGCGGCAATCGCCAAGCATTCGCCCACGATCATCGTCAATGCCGCAGCCTATACCGCCGTCGACAAGGCCGAGGGCGAGCGGGAACGCGCCTTTGCGGCCAACCGCGATGGCGCCGCAGTGGTGGCAGAGGCGGCAGCCAAGGCGAACATCCCGCTCATTCATCTTTCGACCGACTACGTGTTCGATGGCACGCGCCGCGTTCCTTACCGGGAGGACGACCCGGTCAATCCGCGAGGAGCCTATGCCTCGAGCAAGGAGGCCGGTGAGCGTGCGGTGAGAGAGGCCCATGACCGGCACCTGATCCTGCGCACCGCCTGGGTCTATGGTCCTTTCCGCGTGTTCGACATCGCCGCAAACCTCAAGCCTTCGGCCCGCGGTGAGCTCGAAATCACCGACGTCAATCTCGCTTATCTCGCGAGCGGCGAGCTCAACTGCGAGCGCATGGGGCGCGGCTTCGCCTGGCTCGACACCGGCACGCCGAACTCGATCCTCGATGCCGCCGAATTCGTGCGCACCATCGAGCAGCGCCAGGGCTGGATGATCGCCTGCATCGAGGAGATCGCCTATCGCAGCGGCTTCATCGACGCCGAGCAGCTGATCAGGATCGCCGCGACCTTGAAGAACACCTATTACGGGCGGTATCTCGAAACCGTCGCCCACGAGGCGCGCCACCAATATTGAATGAGAGCGGCATGGACTATCGCGATCTTGGCCGCACCGGCGTCAAGGTGAGCGCCGTCTGCCTCGGCACCATGACCTTCGGCGAGCAGAACTCGGAAGCCGATGGCCACGCCCAGATGGACTATGCGCTGGAGCGCGGCATCAGCATCTTCGACGCTTCGGAGTTGTATCCGGTTCCGCCCAAGCCGGAGACGCAAGGGCGCACCGAATCCATCATCGGCAGTT
Organism: uncultured Alphaproteobacteria bacterium; assembly: GCA_963757555.1. Lineage (GTDB taxonomy): Bacteria > Pseudomonadota > Alphaproteobacteria > Rhizobiales > Methyloligellaceae > Methyloceanibacter. Next base: position 157,425 of record CAVWRU010000017.1, on the reverse strand, counting down.
GGCTTTCCTCGCGCAAAGTCCGCGACAAGGTGATGCTGGCGACCAAGGTGATCGGCCGCACCAAGATGAACTGGCTGCGTCAGGATGGCTCTCCCGGCCGCCAGAGCCGGGCGCAAATCATGGAGGCCGTGGAAGGGAGCCTGAAGCGGCTCAAGACCGACTACATCGATCTCTACCAGCTTCATTGGCCCGACCGGCCGATGCGCATCTTCGAAGGTCTCGACTACGTGCATCTGCAAGGCGACTCCCACCCGATCGCGGAGATCCTCGGCGTGCTCGGCGAGCTCGTGAGGCAAGGTAAGGTCAGGTTCGCCGGCCTCTCCAACGAGACTCCCTGGGGGGTGATGACCTTCATCAAGGGCGCCGAAATCCACGGCCTGCCGCGCATCGTTGCGCTGCAAAATGCCTACAACCTCGTCAATCGTTCCTTCGAGACCGGTCTCGCCGAGATCTTCTACCGCGAGCAGGTGAGCCTGCTCGCCTATTCGCCGCTCGGCCAAGGCTATCTCACCGGCAAATATGAGGGCGGCGCGCTTCCGCCCGGCTCGCGCAAAAACTTGTTCAATCGCTTGGGGCGCTACGAAATGGGCAATGGCCCGCGCGCCATCTCGGCCTATGTTGCCCTGGCGCGGAAACACGGCCTGGATCCTGCACAAATGGCGCTCGCCTTCGTCGCTTCGCGACCCTTCGTCACTTCGACCATCATTGGCGCGACGACGCTGGCCCAGCTAAAAGCCGATATCGACGGCTGCCTCCTCAAGCTGCCCGACCAGGTGGTCCGAGACATCGAGACGCTGCACGTGACCTATCCCAATCCTTGCCCCTAAGCCCATGTTTCAGGAGCCGAAATGCCGAGGCTGTTTTCCGGGATCGAAATACCAGCGTCGGTGGCGCGCAGGCTCACGCTGGTGCGCGCCGGCCTCAACGGCGCACGCTGGATCGATCCCGAGAACTACCACGTGACGCTGCGCTTTCTCGGCGATGTCGACGGCACCACGGCGCGCGACTTCGCGCATAGTCTGGGCGACATCATCGCCCCGCCCTTCGAGCTCAGGCTCGACATGCTCGGCAGCTTTGGCGGCAGGAAACCTCGGGCGATTTTCGCCAGCATCGCCTCGAGCGAGGCGCTTGAGTCCCTGCAGCGGGCGCATGAGCGGGCCGCGCGCGCCGCGGGCCTTCCGCCAGAGCCCCGCAACTACACCCCCCACGTCACCGTGGCGCGGCTTCGCGGCACAAGCTCGCAATCCGTCGCCAGCTATCTTGAGCGCCAGGGCGGGTTCTCGAGCGAGCCGTTCGACGTGACCCGATTCGTGCTGTTCTCCTCGCGCGCTTCCGTCGGCGGCGGGCCTTATGTGGTTGAGGCCGCCTATCCGCTCGAGATCTAGGCACCGCGCTTCGCCGCTACCGCGTCTTCGCCGGTGAGCGAGGCGAGCAGACCGCGTGAAGCCGCCTCGATCAGATCGAGCGCGTGATCGAACCCGTCAGCACCGCCGAAGAAGGGATCGGGCACATCCTTGGCGCCGACATGTGGCGCATAATCGAGAAAGAGTCGAATCTTGCCGCGCGCTTCGTGCGGGGCGCGGGCTTTCAGCTCGGCAAAGTTCGAGCGGTCCATGACGAGCAGGAGATCGAAGCGCTCGAAATCCTCATCGACCACCTGCCTTGCCGATTGGCCTGAGATGTCGACGCGACGCATCCGCGCCGCCTTCTGGGCGCGATGGTCGGGGGCCTGGCCGATATGCCAATCGCCGAGACCCGCCGAATCGATCTCGAAGCGGTCGATCCGCCCCTCCTCCTTGGCCACGCGGCGGAACACGCCTTCGGCCATGGGCGAGCGGCAGATATTGCCGAGGCAGACGAACAGAATGCGATGCGTGATCATGGCTCGTGCTTGGCATGGGCTCACGCCTCTGACAAGGCGCGAATGGCCCCATCGGCGAACCCGGCCTGCCTCCTTGCACGCCGCACACCGCCATCATATGTCATTGGTGGACTTTGGCTTCTTCAGCCTTGGCGAGGACACGACCATGATGGCTTTCGACAATGCAAGCGACCTCCGCAATGCGGCTTTGGGCAAGGAGATTTCCTTGCGCAAATTCGCCGAGTGGGAGAAGCGGGCGCGCACCGATTTCTGGTCGAAGCTGAAGCGCTTCGCCGGGCAGGTGCCGTTCGTGGAGGACATTGTCGCCGGCTATTACTGCGCGCTCGACCCCGCCACGCCGATGCGCGTGCGCGGCATGCTGCTCGCGGCCATCGCCTATTTCATCCTGCCCTTCGATTTTATTCCCGACGTGATCGCCGGGCTCGGATTTGCCGACGATGCCGCTCTGCTAACCGCGGTGCTCGCGCTCGTCTCGTCGCATATCACCCCGACCCACCGCGCCGCCGCCGCCCGCGCGCTCGACAAAGAGCTGCCGAAGACGACTTAGCATTGGAACTGCTAGAGCTGCGGGTTGACGATCACCTTGCCGGTGGCCTTGCGCCCCTCGATGAGGCCAAGCGCCTTCGCGGTCTCCGCCAGCGCGAAGACGCCGTGGATATGGGGGACGATCTTCCCCTGCCGGCACCATTCGAGCAGCTCGACCAAGTTGGCGCGGTGCCGATCAGGATCGCGCGCGACAAAGCCGCTCAGCAACACGCCGACCACCGAGCAGCCCTTGAGCATCACGATGTTGAGCGGGAAGCGCGGGATCTCGCCCGCGGCAAAGCCCACCACGAGATAGCGCCCCTCCCAGGCCATGGCCCGTAACGCGGGCTCCGCATGTGGACCGCCGACGCAATCGTAGAGCACGTCTACGCCCTTGCCTCCGGTCAGCTCCTTGAGCCGGCCCTTCAAGTCTTCCGTCCGATAGTCGATGCCTTCGGCCGCGCCATGCGCCTTGGCGATCGCGAGTTTTTCATCCGATGAGGCGACGGCGATGACGCGCCCACCAATGAGCTTAGCGATCTCGACCGCGACGAGCCCGGCGCCGCCCGCGGCGCCAAGCACGGCGATGGTCTCGCCGGATTTCAACCGCCCGCGATCTTTGAGCCCGTGCAGCCCCGTGCCGTAGGTCACCGGAATACCGGCAGCGGCCTCGTCGCTGACCCCATCGGGGATGGGAACGGCGTTGCTTGCTTTGATCATCACCTTCTGCCGGCAGCCATTGCCGCCGATCGAGGCCACCACCCTTTGCCCGGGCGCGAGGCCTGAAACCCCGGGTCCCAAGGCTTCGATCCTTCCTGCCACCTCTCCGCCAGGAGAATGGGGCAGGGCCGGGGTCACCTGATAGCGGTTGCGCAGCTGAAGCGTATCGAAGAAGTTGAGCCCGACCGCCGCAACCCCGACGACGATCTCCCCTTCGCCCGGCGTCGGGTCAGGGACCTCTTCGATGCGAAGTTTCTCAGGTCCGCCGAACTCGCTGAATTGCGCCACCCGCATGGCTGCTTTCGTGCTCCTTTGCCGCCAACTTGCGTCCTGCCCGCGCAAGCCGCGCCTCCAGGCTGCCGCTTATGGCATGAACCGCCCGTGATATCCCAGCCTGGAACCGCCCGCGTTTATTTCGCCATCGGTATCGAGGGCGCCTCGAAGGCCGTCAATCTCGGCAATCTGTTGCGCTCGGCACATGCTTTCGGCGCGAGCTTCGTGTTCACCATCGGCGCCGATGCGCGCGTCATGGAAACCATCGCCGACACCTCGAGGGCGCCAGCTCATCTCCCCCTCTATCATTGGCAAAGCATCGACGAGCTTCGCCTGCCGCGCGGCTGCAGGCTCGTCGGCATCGAGCTTCTCGATGAGGCGGTTGAGCTTCCCGCCTTTCCCCACCCGGCGCAGGCCGCCTATGTGCTTGGCCCCGAGCGTGGCGTGCTGAGCGCCGACATGGTCGCCCGCTGCCATCATCTCGTCCGCATTCCCACCGCATTCTCGCTCAACGTCGCCACCGCCGGCGCCATCGTCATGTATGATCGGCTGCGCTGCCTCGGCCGGTTCGCCAGCCGCCCGGTCGCCGGCGGGAGCCTGCCGGAGCCGCCCGCCGAGCATGTGCAGGGCGGTCCACGCCGCGGTAGACGGCGAATTTGACCCTCATTCTGGCCAAGCGGGGATCAAATATGTATGCTTCGGACCTGCTCAAAACGAATCGGGACGGGGAAATGCGCCGAGCCGTTCGAGCCGCCTGCCTCATCACAGCGCTAAGCTGCACGTCAGCTTGGGCGGATGATGCGAAGCTCCTGGAAAAATCCAAGGACTGGTCGGCTTATGCCTCGACGGGGTCACCGAAGGTCTGCTTCGCCGTATCCCAGCCGAAGCAGCAGACCCCCAAGAACGTCAAGCGCGACCCGGCCTATTTCTACATCTCGCGCTGGCCCGCCGACGGCGTGACCAACGAGGTGAGCGTCAAGATGGGCTACCCATTCGGCGCCGGCGCCAAGGCCACAGCCACCGTCGGCACCGCCAAGTTCGACCTGTTCACCAAGGACGAAGGCGCTTTCATCGAGAAGACCGACACCGAGGCGAGCCTGGTCGAGGCCATGAAAAAGGGCAGCACCCTGAAAATCGACGGCAAGTCTGCCCGTGGCACGGCCACCAGCGACGTCTATTCGCTCGACGGCCTGAGCGACGCGCTGGCCCGCATCGCCAAGGAATGCAGCGGCTGACCTGCGGCTAGAGGCGTCACCTCCCGTCATTGATTGAGCCAATGAACAGGAATAGCGTCGCCTGTTGCGGCGCCGTTCAATTGGGAGGACGTCCATGAAGCTTGCCTACGCGGCGCTTGCCGCCGCGCTACTTGCCGCGAGCCCGGTCAAGGCACAGGTGGTCGATATGTCGACCATCACCTGCTCCGACTTTTCCTCGCGCCCGCCGGAGCAGTTGGCCAATATCATGTTCTGGCTGGAGGGCTATTACACCGAGGCCGACGATCCGACGACCATCGACTTCTCCGAGTTCAAGTCCACGCTCGAGAAACTTCTCGTCTACTGCAAGGACAACCCCACTGTCGGGCTGTTGACCGCCGCCGACGAAGTGATGGGTGGCAGCGACGAAAATGACGACAACGGCGACAGCAACTAGGTCGAAGTTCTCCCCATCCTCCTTCCGCCCTTGGCAAGCCGCCCGGCTCCCATGATATGACGTGGGACCGGCATTCCTGCCGGCTCGCCGGTAGGCCATGTGCGCATTATTGGTTGAAAAGGAAGCCCTGCCCGCGCAGGCGGATCGACGCGAGCCCTTGATAGGGCTCGATCGCTCGACACTCGCCACGAGGCTCGCCGGGCTTGGCGTGCCCGAGCGGCAAACGCGCATGCGCGTCGGCCAGCTGTGGAATTGGCTCTATGTGCAAGGCGCGGCCGACTTCGGCCGCATGACCAACATCGCCAAGGGTTTCCGCGCCGAGCTCGATGCGAGCTTCACGCTTGCCCGGCCTGCGATCGTGACCGAGCAGGTCTCCGCCGACGGCACGCGCAAATGGCTGCTCCGCCTCAGCGACGGCAAGGAAGTGGAGACGGTCTACATTCCGGAAGAGGATCGCGGCACGCTCTGCATTTCGAGCCAGGTCGGCTGCACGCTCACCTGCAGCTTCTGCCACACCGGCACGCAGAGGCTGGTGCGCAACCTCACCCCCCACGAGATCGTCGGCCAGATCATGGTGGCGCGCGACCGGCTCGGCGATTGGCCGGGTGCTGTCGCCGACGACCCCCGCGGCATTCCCGACACCGAGCGCAAGATCACCAATGTGGTGCTCATGGGCATGGGCGAGCCGCTCTACAATTTCGATCATGTGCGCGACGCCATGGCGATTGCCGCTGACGGCGAGGGTCTCTCGGTCTCCAAGCGCCGCATCACGCTGTCGACCTCGGGCATCGTGCCTGAGATTCCCCGCTGGGGCGAAGAAGCCGGCACCATGCTCGCCATCTCTCTGCATGCGGCACGCGATGAGCTTCGCGACACTCTCGTGCCGATCAACAAGAAATGGCCGATCAAGGATCTGCTCGACGCCTGCCGCGCCTATCCAGGACTTTCCAACGCCAAGCGCATCACCTTCGAATATGTGATGCTGAAGGGCGTAAACGATTCCATCGCCGACGCCAAGGAGCTGGTGCGGCTGCTCGCCAAGATCCCCGCCAAGATCAATCTGATCCCTTTCAATCCCTGGCCCGGTGCGCCGTTCGAATGCTCGGACTGGGAGCAGATCGAGAAATTCGGCGAGGTGGTGAACCGCGCCGGTTATGCGAGCCCGGTGCGCAGCCCTCGCGGCCGCGACATCATGGCCGCCTGCGGCCAGCTGAAAAGCGCCAGCGTGAAGCAACGAGCGAGCGAGCGCATCGTTCTCCCTTCCTAGGCGAGCTTCGCCCAGGCAAGCGCGGCTTCGAGCCGGTCGTTGCCCCAGAACAGCTCGTCCCCGATGGTGTAGGAGGGTGCGCCGAACAGGCCGCGCGAGGCTGCCTCCTCGGTCTGCCGTCTCAGCGCATTCTTGTTCTCAGGCGAGTTCGCGGCAGCCAGCGCTGCCTTAGCGTCTACGTCGATCCCCTCGAGAATGCTCGCAAGCGTCGCATCCTCGCTGATGTCCTTCTGCTCGGCGTAATTGGCGGCGAACACAGCGCGGGTGAAGGCGGGCGTCCAGCCCCCGCTCTCGCCGGCGAGCGCGACCCGCGCTGCTTCAGCCCATTCTGCGGAAATTTAACCGGCGGCAGCTTGATGGCCAAACCCTCGGCTTCGCACACGCGCTCCAGGTCGCGCCACATGTAGCGTCCCTTGGCGGCGAAGATGTTGAACGGGGAATCGTTCCAGCCGAGCGTCTGGAAGATCGGGCCGAGCAGGAACGGCCGCCAGCGCACCCCTACGCCCGCATCCGCCGCCAGTGCCTCGATGCGCATGGCAGCTGGATAGGAATAGGTGCTGCCGAACTCGTACCAGAACTCCATTCCGCCCATGATCTTGCTCGCGATCGTCACCAACTCTTGTCTTATAGTGCCGCGCGACGCAGCGCGAGACCTTGTCGCACGAGAGGAAGCATGATTGTCCGCACCATCTTCCGCGCCCTATGGGCCGCTACCGCGTTCGTGTTCGCCGCCATCGTGGCGCTCGGCGTCCTTTTCATGCTTGGCGCGCTCTGGGTCGGCGATGAGCTTCGTGCCGCCGCACCGCACGACCCGATGCTTCGTCACGGCGCTGCATCGGTGTTCGGCATGGTGCTGTTCGTTGGCACCGTGACGCCGGCGCTGACCGTGCTTCCGGCGGCCATCGCCGCGATTGCCGGCGAAGCGCTGCGCATCCGCTCCTGGATGTATTACGTGCTTGCCGGGGGCGCAGCCATGGCGGCGATCCCGGTGCTCGCCTCGCCGACCGATCGGTTGCCGGCGCTTCCCGCCGGCCAATACATGACCATCTTCGCCGCCGCCGGCTTCGTCGGCGGTTTCATCTATTGGCTGTTTGCCGGCGCCAGCGCCTGAACCGGCGCGGGCACAGGCCGGGAGTTGAGCATTCTATTTCTTCGCTGCCGCAATAATCCCATCGATGGTCGCCCGGATATGCTCCGCGCGATTCGTAAATGCCTTGCCCGGCGTTCCCTTCTTCGGGAATACAGCCCTGGTCGCGAGCGCCAGCTGCTTGGTCGGGCTTCCGCTCATGACCTGTGCCTGCCTTGCTGAGGTAACTCGATCGACCGCGCTCCTCAGGTTCCCGTTCACGATCTTCAGGTTGAGTTTTGTGTCGGCTGGCTTTGCTCCCCACCAGGTCCGTTGCCACCAGGTCTTCGACGCCAAATCAAACCAGCTGAGGTAGCCATTCTTGAGCACCTGCCTCGGCTGCTTGATAGAATTGGTGTAGGAGTAGCGCACCCCCGGCGCCGGAACAGGATCGAAAAAGTGAGGGGTGTAAAAATCCGAAACGACGATTTCGTTGACCGTATACGCAAACTTCTTGTCTTCGCAGGGGTCACACACCTCGACCAGAAATTTGACGCGACCTTGACCGGTCTTCGGCGAATTTCCCGCGACCATGCGCCGGCCAAAGGGATCGGCCAACATCTCCAGCAACTCATGGCTTGCGGTAAGCGTCCAGTCATCGGAGTACTGCACGAGAGCGAAAGGTTGTCCGTGGTCATCCTCGTGATAGCCCGCAGCAGAGGGATCGCCTATGTCCGCCTTGATGATGATCGGCCAATAATCAAGCGGCATATCCTCGAGCCGAGCGAAGGCGCTGACCTCGGAGCGTGTCATCCAAAGCGGCGTGAAATCGCGAGTTGCCTGCTTCTGCAGAGCCGCTGCGGCGGCGGTGAGTGTCGGCAAATCGACGGAGTCATCTTCGGCAACGAGAGCAACCTGATTCACCAGCATGATCACCTCCCTGTTGGCCTGCAAAGTTGCGACTATGTCTTTGGCAAGTATAGGTTGTATTGCATGGTGGATCAATTCAATACCTCGGGCGCCTGCCCCGAAACGCCCCGCTTCGGCTTAAACTGAGATTTGCGCGCTATTCGGAGTCGCGCCTGGCTTTTTCCCGAGATTTCTCGAGCCGCCTCATCAGCGATCTCTCGAGGTGTCGGGGTGCTTCCACGAGGCTTCTTGCCTTCGGAAAGGTCGTCGATTTGTTTGCGCAGTTTCTCCGCCCGCTCCTGGCGCTTCTCGGCATCGCGATCTGGATTAGGCATCTTCATCTCCGCATATTGCATCGGCTCCAGATCCCCGCCTGGTCAGAATAGCTCCTGTCGGCCCGGAAGCACAGGGCTAGTCCTTGGCACGCCACTCGTCGCCGACCTTCTCGTATTTCTGCTTCACCGCCGCCCAGGCGACCTTGTGGGCCACCTCTTCCTGCGATTTGTTTCCGCGCCGTTTGGAAGCGCCCTTGTATTCCTCGAAAGCGTTGTTGAACGCCTCGCGATAAATGTCTTGGGCATGGCTGGGCAGATTGTCCTTCACGCTTGGAGGCAGCTCGCGGTCGGTCCGATAGGGCATGGCTCGCTCCTTCATCATTTGCTGATTGTGGGAAAAACGAACGGAGCGCGATGCCGGTTCCGGAAAACCAGGTGGGACCGGTCCCCTTTTGTGTGGGGCCGGTCCCTGAGACGCGAAACTTCACTCGTCCTGGAGATGTGACCTCGTGGGGTCACGAGAATCACGATCGGCGATTTGCCTTAACAACCGGTAAGCGGCCGTCCCGGCGCCCGCCTCTTGCGCCTGCGTCCCTCCTGCCTATAGTCCCGGCGCAATCGTTTCTGCCGGGGCGCGTCACCCCAAGAGGCTCAACGTCATGGCCACCGCCGTCAAAAAGGTGGTGCTCGCTTATTCAGGCGGGCTCGACACCTCGATCATCCTGAAATGGCTGCAGGAGACCTATGCCTGCGAGGTCGTCACCTTCACCGCCGACCTCGGCCAGGGCGAGGAGCTCGAGCCTGCGCGCACGAAGGCGGAGCTGCTCGGTATCAAGGAGATCTTCGTCGAGGATCTGCGCGAGGAATTCGTGCGCGATTTCGTGTTCCCCATGTTCCGGGCGAACGCGCTTTACGAAGGCGTCTATCTGCTCGGCACATCCATCGCCAGGCCGTTGATCGCCAAGCGGCAGATCGAGATTGCCAAAGCGACCGGCGCCGACGCCGTGGCCCATGGCGCGACGGGCAAGGGCAACGACCAGGTGCGTTTCGAGCTCACCTATTACGCGCTCAATCCGGACATCAAGGTCATCGCGCCCTGGCGGGAATGGGAGTTCAAATCGCGCAGCGACCTGATCGCATTCGCCGAGAAGCACCAGATCCCGGTCGCCAAGGACAAGCGCGGCGAAGCGCCATTTTCGGTCGACGCCAACCTTCTGCACTCGTCCTCGGAGGGAAAAGTGCTTGAGGACCCCGCGAGCGAGCCGCCGCCTTACGTCTATCAGCGCACCACCGCACCGGAGGACGCGCCCGACAAGGCGACGGTCGTCACCATCGGCTTCGCCAAGGGCGATCCTGTGTCGATCGACGGCAAGAAGCTTTCGCCGGCCGCCCTGCTTACCAGGCTGAACGAGCTCGGCCGCGACAACGGCATCGGCCGCGTCGATCTCGTCGAGAACCGTTATGTCGGAATGAAATCGCGTGGCATCTACGAGACGCCGGGCGGCACCATCCTGCTTGCCGCGCACCGCGCCATGGAATTGCTCACCCTCGACCGCGAGGCGATGCATCTCAAAGATTCGCTGATGCCGCGCTACGCCGAGTTGATCTATTACGGCTTCTGGTTCTCGCCTGAGCGCGAAATGCTGCAGGCGCTGATCGACAAGAGCCAGGAGCACGTCGAAGGCGAGGTAATGCTCAAGCTTTACAAGGGCAACGTCATCGTCATCGGCCGCTCGAGCCCGAAATCGCTTTATGCCAGCAAGATCGTCACCTTCGAGGACGATGCCGGCGCCTACGACCAGAAGGACGCCGAGGGCTTCATCAAGCTCAACGCGCTGCGCTTGCGGCTTCTCGGCAAACGCAAGGACTGACGAAGGGGCGGACTGATGTGGCCTGACACGCGCCTCACCGATCTGTTCGGCATCGAACTTCCCATCATTCAGGCGCCGATGGCGAACGCGACCGCCGTCGACATGGCCGTCGCCGTCGCCAACGCCGGCGGTCTCGGTTCGTTTCCTTGTGCCGCACTTACCGACGACAAGGTGACAGAAGGCGTTGCCGCAATCAGGTCCCGCACCAATCGGCCGATCAATCTCAACTTCTTCTGCCACACGTCTGCGCCGCCGGACGAGGCGCGCGATGCCGCCTGGCTCAAGCGCCTTGCGACCTATTACGCCGAGCTTGGCGCCGAGATGCCGAAGCTTCCGCTCAAGGCTTCCATCGTGCCATTCACCGCGGCGACTTGCGCGGTGGTCGAGCAATTGGTCCCTGCCGTGGTGAGTTTCCATTTCGGCTTGCCGGACAAGAGCCTCGTCACCCGCGTCAAGGCTGCCGGCTGCAAGGTGATCAGCTCCGCCACCTCTCTGCGCGAAGCGCAATTTCTGGCAGAGCGCGGCGTCAACGCCATCATCGCCCAAGGCGCCGAGGCCGGCGGCCATCGCGGCATGTTCCTCGACACCGATGTCGCCACCCAGATCGGCACGCTGGCTCTGGTGCATGCGATCGTGAGTGCATTGCGCGTGCCGGTAATCGCCGCCGGCGGCATCGTCGACGGGCGCGGCATCGCGGCTGCCTTTGCCTTAGGCGCCAGCGGCGTTCAGCTTGGCACCGCCTATCTCAACACCCCAGAGGCCACGATCTCGCCAGTGCATCGCGGGGCGCTGACCGAGCCTGACCGGCAGACCGTCATCACCAACGTGCTGAGCGGGCGTCCGGCGCGTTCGATCTTGACGCGCTTCGTGCGCGAGCAAGGGCCGCTCAACGAAACCGTCCCAAATTATCCGCTCGCCACGCCGGCGCTCCTCCCCCTCCGCGCCAAGGCCGAGGCGAAAGGCTCAGGCGATTTCTCGCTGTTGTGGGCTGGTCAGTCCCGTGCCCCGAACCGCGGCATCGGGGCCGGGGAATTGACAAGAGCGCTCGCCGAGGAGGGCCTTGCCGAGTTGCGGAGATTGGCGGCGAGCTGAAGAACGTTACGCGACGGCGAGAGGCGCCGGTTGCACCTCCACCGGCTCGGCGGATGGCCGATACTCGAGCTGCGGCAGATCGCACAACTCGCCGCCGAGATAGAGGTGATGCCAGAGCTGGGTAGCGACCACGCCGCCAAGCCCCAGGCTCGCGAACTCCCCGAGCTGCTTTTCGCCCTTCGCCAGCATGGCGCAGTCGCGCGCCACGCTCGTTGCATCAAAATAACCTGTGCGGGCCAGCAACTCAGGGCTGATCAGGTCGCGCACGAAAGCCGGCGGGTGGGCGAGGAAGGTCTCGGCCAGCGGCGCCCTGAACATGGCCTTGCGCCGCCAGGCCACCTCCTTCGGCAGCACGCGCTCTGCCGCCTTGCGCAACAGATATTTGTCCTCGAGAAAGCCGTGCAGCTTCCATTTCGGACGGATGCGCGCGGCGAACGCAATGACGTCCTCGTCGAGGAACGGATAGCGCGCCTCGACACTGTTGGCCATGGCGACGCGATCGCCCTTCTGCGTCATCAGCAGGCCGGCCAGAAGCACCTTGTAACCGAGATAGAGCGAGCGGTTCAGCGGATGCCAGCGCCGCATGCGATCGACATCGAGCGCTAAATCCTGATAGGCGACGAAATTGCCGAGCTGCTCCTTAAGGCCCTCGCTGTAGTAGCGCGTGCGCGACGTCGCCACGAGATTGTAGAGGATCGATTGCGCATGAGGGCCGCCGATGAGGCCATCGATGCGGGAGAACTCGTCGAAGCCTAGATGCGGCGCAGCCCATTTTCGCGCGAGGCGGCTGATCCCCGTGCTCAGCCTGAAGCTGTCGCCGCTATCGAGACTGCGCGCGGCTTCTCTGATCTTGAACCACACATATCCGGCGAAGGCCTCGTCGGCGCCCTCGCCGGTGAGCACGGCCTTGAAGCCCTGGGCGTGTACCTCACGCGAGAGCGCAAGCAGCGCCGCGCAGGAGGTATCGAGCACCGGTGCCTCCGCCGCTCCGATGAGCGCCGCGTAGGTGTCGGCGATGACATTGGCGCCGGCTTCGACCATGGTCGCCTTGCCTCCGACAGCCCGCGCGGTAACCGCGGCGTTCGCTTCCTCGTCGAGCTCGGGGTCAGGCACCTTGATGGTGAAGCTCGGGATCGGCTCGCCGCGAACCTTGGCGGCGGTAGCGAGCACATAGGCCGAAATCGACCCCGCCGGATAGATAGCCGACCACCGGCACGTCGGCCCTGAGCCTCACCTCGACCGCGCGCCGAAACTTCGCCTCGAACTCATCGATCAGCGCCGGCAGATCGGCGGCATCCTCCTCCCCCCAATCGGGAAAATCGAAGTCCCAATAGCGCCGCTCCTCGATCGCGGCGGTTCCCCCGTCGTGCCGAAACGCGATCCTCAAATAGTGCCCGGGGAGGATCGACTGCACGCCTTCGAACATGGTGCGGCGCGTGCCGAGCGCGAAGAAGGTGAAGAGGTGATCGAGGCCGCGAATGTCGGGGGCCGGCGCCACTGCGCCCGAGGCGATCAGCGCCTTGATCTCCGAGCCGAAGTAGACAAAGTCTCCTTGCCGCGACCAGTGGAGCGGGCAGATGCCGACCCGGTCGCGCGCCATGAGCACGATGCGCCGCGAGAAGTCGACCAGCACGAAGGCGAATTGACCCTTGAGATGCCGAAACAGATCCTCGCCGTGCTCCTCGTAGAGATGCACGATCAGCTCGCAATCGCTGCCGCCGCGAAACACATGGCCGCGGGCTCGCAGCTCGGCCTTGCGCTCAGGGTAGTCGAACAGCTCGCCGTTGCAGATCACGGCGACGGTGCGGTCCTCGTTGAAAATCGGCTGCTGACCGTTGCTCAGTCCAACGATGCTGAGCCGCTTCAGCATGGCGCCGACGCCTGGCGCGAAGAGCGTGCCGGTCTCGTCAGGTCCGCGATGGGTGAGCGCCGCGCCCATGCGCGCGACTTGAGCCCGGTCCGGCTCCCGTCGACCTTTGAGGTCGATCACCCCTGCCAAGCCGCACATGTTACCTCGCTAGAAGATGATCCCGGCCCGACTTAAGCCCCGTCCAAAGGTCTTGCCGCCCCGCTCGGGCATTTCTATGGCCATTACCGGCCCCCCATTCAAGCTGTTTTCAGGACCCGTGCGGCAATTGCGCTGGCGCGAGGTCGCTTGCAATTGGCCCAAATCCCGGGGGCCATTGCACGTTCGTCACATGCGCTCTATATCGCTGTCATATGAACCGCGGGCCCTTCAGGCCCGCGTTCGGCATTCGGACCCTTCATGCAGCTTCGCAACATCGCCATCATCGCCCATGTCGACCATGGTAAGACTACCCTTGTCGACCGGGTGCTCCAGCAATCTGGCGCCTTCCGCGAGAACCAGCGCGTGGCCGAGCGCGCCATGGATTCCAACGATCTCGAGCGCGAGCGCGGCATCACCATTCTCGCCAAGGTGACGTCGGTGGTGTGGGCCGGCACGCGCATCAACATCGTCGACACGCCCGGCCACGCCGATTTCGGCGGCGAGGTCGAGCGCATTCTCAACATGGTCGACGGCGCGCTGGTGCTGGTGGACGCCGCCGAAGGCCCGCTGCCGCAGACCAAATTCGTGGTGTCAAAGGCGTTGAAGATGGGGCTCAAGCCCATCGTCGTCATCAACAAGGTCGACCGCCCCGATGCGCGCCCGGTGGAGGTGGTCAACGAGGTATTCGATCTGTTCGCGAGCCTCGATGCCTCCGATGAGCAGCTCGACTTTCCGATCCTCTACGGTTCAGCCAAGGAGGGCTGGATGGCGGCGAGCCCTGAAGGTCCGAAGGACGACCGCATGCAGCCTCTGTTCGATCTCGTGCTGCGGCACGTGGCGCCGCCGCATGTCGAGGAGGGACCCTTCCGCCTGCTCGGCACCATTCTCGAGGCCAATCCCTATCTCGGCCGCGTGGTCACCGGCCGCATCACCTCAGGCACGGTGGCGCCAATCAGATGGTCAAGGTGCTCGACCATGACGGCAAGCTCATCGAGCAGGGCCGCGTCTCGAAGGTTCTCGCCTTCCGCGGCCTTGAGCGGGTAGGGCTGATGGAGGCCTTTGCCGGCGACATCGTCTCCATCGCCGGCCTCCCCGACGCCACGGTGGCGCACACCATTGCCGCGCCCGAAGTCGCCGAACCATTGCCCGCTCAGCCCATCGATCCGCCGACGCTCTCCATGACCTTCCGCGTCAACAATTCGCCTCTTGCCGGCACCGAGGGCGACAAGGTGACGAGCCGCATGATTCGCGACCGCCTGATGCGCGAGGGCGAAGGCAACGTCGCGCTCCGCGTCACCGAGTCTGAGGAACGCGATTCCATGGAGGTCGCCGGCCGCGGCGAATTGCAGCTCGGCATTCTGATCGAGACCATGCGCCGCGAGGGCTTCGAGCTCAGCGTGTCGCGGCCCAAGGTTCTGTTCCGCCGCGATGAGAATGGAGGCCTTCTCGAGCCGATCGAGGAGGTCGTCATCGATCTCGACGCCGAGCATTCCGGCATCGTCGTGCAGAAGCTTTCCGAGCGCCGTGCCGAGCTTGTGGAGATGCGTCCCTCAGGCGGCGGCCGGCAGCGCCTCGTGTTCTACGTGCCGACGCGCGGCCTGATCGGCTACCAGGGCGAGCTGCTCACCGACACGCGCGGCACAGCGATCATGAACCGGCTGTTCCACGCCTATGCACCCTACAAGGGCGAGATCCAGGGGCGGCGGAACGGCGTGCTCATCTCCACCGAGGCCGGCGAAGCCGTCGCCTACGCCCTATGGAACCTCGAGGACCGCGGGCCGATGATCATCGACCGCGGCGTGCGCGTTTACGCCGGCATGATCGTCGGCGAGCACACCCGCGACAACGACCTCGAGGTGAATGTGCTCAAGGGCAAGAAGCTCACCAATATCCGCACCACGTCGAAAGACGAGGCGGTCCGCCTCACGCCTCCGATTCGCATGACGCTCGAGCGGGCTCTCGGCTATATCCAGGACGACGAGCTGGTCGAAGTGACGCCGAAATCCATCAGATTGCGCAAGCGCCACCTCGATTCAAACGACCGCAAGAAAGCAGAACGGGCAAAGGTGGCAATGGAGCTTGCCTAAACCTGCCAATTATTCTGCCAATATTACTCACAATCTGCGGGTCGTTTCCACATAACGTTTGTTGATCCCAACCGAATATCTGAAACTATTACTGGGTAGTTTCTCCTCATAGCAATACCGACTTGGAGGATTTTACCCATGATGAAAGCTTTTGCCCTCGCGCTTTTGCTTGCGCTTGGAAGCACCGTCGCCCTTGCCGCCGCCGACGACGTGCCCGCCACCGAGATGGACAAGGTCAAGGCCGTGCTGAAGGACTTGGGCTGCGACGGCATGGACGGCGTTAAGAAGGAAGAACAGGGCATCTACGAGATCGACGATGCCAAGTGCAAAACGGGCACGATGGACATCAAGCTCGACAAGGACTTCTCGGTCATTCTCATCTCGCGATATTAGGCGCGCATTTGACTGCGGCAATATGCCGACGACCTCATTGCCGAAAGCGGGCTGAAGATTGTGGCCCGCTTTTTCTTTCCTGCTTCACCGGTCATGTGCGTCGTGGACATCACAATTCGTCATCTCCGTTGTGCGCAGCGCGCGTTCCCTCTGCCCATCGGCTCGCGTCTGCGCTACGCTGGAACGCATGGAGACCGATGTCGTGCATATCAGGCCGGCGAGGTCCAAGGATGCTTCCGCCTTGGCCGACGTCTACGCCGAGGCCTGGCGCGGCGCCTACCGCGGCATCATTCCCCATCTCTCTCTTGAACGCATGATCGCGCGGCGGGGCGAACGCTGGTGGAAGAACGCGCTTGCCGAGCGCCGCCCGCTTCTCGTGCTTGATTTTGACGGCGCCGCTTCGGGCTATGTCACCTATGGGCGCTGTCGCTCGGGGCGGACGCCGTTTCAGGGCGAAATCTTCGAACTCTATCTCCATCCGGTCTATCAGGGCCTCGGGCTCGGCGAGAAGCTGTTCGAGCGGGCGCGCCAGCGGCTCTACGATCTTCGCCTCAGAGGCCTCATGGTCTGGGCGCTGACCGACAATGACTGCGCCTGCGCCTTCTATCTCAGCCTCGGCGGCAAGCCGATCGCGGAAGGCGCCGAGCAATTCGGCGACATCTCCTTGCGCAAGGTGGCGTTCGCCTGGACCTGAACCTGCCTCTGTTCGATCTCATCGGCGCGCCGCAGATTGCCGCCGTTCTAGTGCTCGCCCAGCGCGGGCTCGAGGAGCTGCACTCGGCGCGCAATACCAAAGCCCTGCTCGCCGCCGGCGGGCGCGAGGAGGGAAGCGCGTATTATCCGGTGGTGGCCGCGACCCATCTCGCCTGGATCGCCTCGCTGTTCTTCCTCATCCCGCCAAATGCGATCATCGTCTGGCCGCTCATAGCCTACTATCTCGTCTTGCAAATCGTCCGCTATTGGGTGATCGGCAGCCTCGGCCGCTATTGGACCCATCGCATCATCACGCTTCCCGACGCCCCGATCGTGGCCCGCGGCCCCTATCGCCGCCTGTCGCATCCGAATTACGCCATCACGATTATCGAGACCTTCGTGCTGCCTTTGGCGTTCGGCGCGCTCGCGCTCGCCGCCATCATGACGGCGCTGTGGTGGACGGTACTCGGCTACAAGATCCGGCTGGAAGACGAAGCGCTCCGCGCCCGCCGCCTCGCTCAGAGCTCGACCGCCAAGAAATAGGCCGAGAAGCCCGGCCCGAAGGCGGCCATCAGATGCGGGCCGCTGGCGCCGGACTTGAGCGCCTGGTCGAGGGTAAAGAGCGCGGTGGGCGAGGACATGTTGCCGAAGTCGCGCAGCACCGCCCAGGAATAACCAAGATCGTCACGCCGAAGCTCAAGCAGCCTTTGCACCGTCTTGAGCACCTTGGACCCCCCGGGGTGAAACAGAAAGCCGTTGAACTCGCCGAGACTCATGCCGCTCGCGTCGAGAAACTCCTGCATGGCCGGCTTGAGATGCCGGCGCAACAGCTGCGGCAGGTCAGGGCTCAGCACCACGCCGAAGCCGTCATGCCTGAGGTCCCAGCCCATGATGTGCTCGGTGTCGCGCCAGAAATGATCGCGCGTGGCGATGATCCGCCCGCGCCCGCCCGAGGTTCGCCGCGCGCCCGTGGTGTTGCGCAGCACGACGCCGGCGGCGCCGTCGCCGAACAGCGCTGCCGACACGAACATGGCCATGCTCGGATCGTTGACGCGAAGGCAGAGGCTGCAAAGATCGATGGTAAGAAACAGCACGTGCCCTCCAGGCATGGCGTGCGCAAACCGGGCGGCACGCGAAAGCCCGGCCACCCCGCCGCCGCAACCAAGCCCGAAGATCGGCAGCCGCTCGACCGACGCCGGCAGATCGAGCCGGTTCATCAGCTTGGCATCGAGGCTCGGTATGGCGAGGCCGGTAATGGTATTGACGACGATGGCGCCGATATCCTTGAGCTCGATGTCGGCGGCGCTGATCGCACCGCGGGCCACATCCTCGAGCAGGTCGAGCGCATGGCGCAGGAAGATCTCGGTCCGCTCCTCCCAGCCATGCTCGCGCTCGTACCATTCGGCAGGCTGGCAGGCGTAGCGCGTCTCGATGCCGGTATTGCGGAACAGGCTTTCGTAGTCGGCGAGGTCTGGAAACAGGCGCTTGGCGCGGCGCGCCGCATCGATCTGGTCGAGCTTATGCTGCGGCACCACGGTGGCGACGCCCGCGATCTCCACGTCGAAGCCGGTCTTGACGCGACGGGAAGGGCGAGTCGCGGGCGCGGTCTTTAGCATCAGCGGTCCCAAACAGGTGGAGGCTGCCTCGAAGCTGCCAGTTGACCCTCCGAATATGGCGCGAATCAGCGGTAGTGCCGCGGCCGGTCCTCAATTCTTCGTGTGGATATCGGCAACCCTGGCCAATTCGCGGCAATGGGAAAGGTTCCGCATTTGGCGGGATCGCGCTTCGCTCTTTGCCAGGGGGTAACCCCGCCTGCCGATGTCGCTTGTGACAATCAAAGTCACGTCCTAGAAGGTCGATGGCGCGCGGGCGACGAAAGGGACCCGCGCGTCGCCCGTCTAGGCCTTTTCATGGTTGCCGCGCCATGTCCGACATGAAACTCGCCGTGCTTGGCGCCGCAGGGCGCATGGGCCAGGCGCTCGCCCGCGCCATTGCCGCGACGCAAGGCTGCGTGCTCGCCGCTGGCATCGAGGCGAAGGGTTCTCCCGCCGTCGGCCGCGATCTCGGCGAGGTGGCCGGCCTCGGGCCCCTCGGCATCGCCATCACCGACGATCCTCTGCCGGTCTTTGCCGAGGTGCACGGTGTGCTCGATTTCACCACGCCGAAGGCGACCGTCGCTTTTGCCGGGCTCGCCGCCCAAGCCCGCATCGTCGATGTCATCGGCACCACCGGGCTCGGCGCCGAAGACGAGGCCAAGATCGAAGCCGCCGCAAGGCATGCGGCAATCGTCAAGGCGGGCAATATGAGCCTCGGCGTTAATCTGCTCGCCGGGCTCACCGCGAGAGTGGCGCGCGCGCTCGGGCCTGAATTCGACATCGAGATCCTCGAGCTGCATCACCGCCACAAGCGCGACGCACCCTCAGGCACCGCGCTCCTGCTTGGCGAGGCTGCCGCGTCCGGCCGCGGCATCGCGCTCAAAGACCACAGCGCCCGCGCCCGCGACGGCGATGTCGGCCCCCGCCGGGCGGGCGATATCGGCTTTGCCGCCCTGCGCGGCGGAGACGTGGTCGGCGAGCACAAGGTGATTTTCGCAGGGCCCGGCGAGCGCATCGAACTCGTGCATGTCGCCACCGACCGCGGGATCTTTGCCCAAGGAGCGGTCAGGGCGGCGCTGTGGGCGCGCGGCCAGGGCCCCGGGCTCTACTCCATGCAGGATGTCATGGGCTTGTAAATCTTGCGTCAGAAACCGGTTCTTTGTTCATCACTGGCAAAATATGCAAGCTGCCCCTAAAGTCCCGCCTCTTGCGCCGGAAAGGGCCGAAACGGAGCCAAAAATCGAGGCCTAGAAGCTTTGTTGCGCCCTTCCTCCACATCGAAAGCAGGGGCCGTTAAGGCGGCGAGCAAGACCGGTGCAGGCATGTCGCTCGGTCAAGGCGATGAAGTGCTTATGATGAACAACGTGCTCGTTCTCGTCCGTCACGGCGAGAGCGAGTGGAACCGGCGCAATATGTTCACCGGCTGGCAGGATGTCGACCTGACCGAGGAAGGCGTGGCCGAGGCCCACCGCGCCGGGGCCATGCTCAAGGCCGAGGGCGTGCATGTCGACGTCGCCTTTACCAGCCTGCTCAAGCGGGCGCAGAACACGCTCAAGATCATCCTCGGCGAGCTCGACCAGGATGACCTTTCCATCGTTTATGACGTGGCGCTCAACGAGCGTCACTACGGCGACCTCGTCGGGCTGAACAAGGACGAGGCGCGGGAGCGCTGGGGCGAGGAGCAGGTGCATCTGTGGCAGCGCTCCTACGACATCGCTCCCCCCGGCGGCGAGAGCCTCAAGGATACCGCCGCGCGCGTTCTTCCCTTCTATGCCAAGCGCATCGTCCCCGAGCTCCAGGCCGGCAAGAGCGTGATCCTGGTCGGCCACGGCAATTCGTTGCGCGCGCTGGTCATGCAGCTTGACCGATTGAGCCCCGAGCAGGTGATAGATCTTAGCATCAGCACCGGCATGCCGCTGATTTACCGATTCAGGCCCGACGGCACGGTGGCCGAGAAGCGCGACCTCGCGGCTTAGGCGCTTAGGCGGGCCGTGGCGCTTTGTTGGCGGAGAGCGCCGAAGACAGCGCTTGCGCGAAATCTTCGCGCTCGGGATCGGTGAGGAAGGTCGCAAACACGAGGCGCTGTCCGTGGCTCGCGACCGACAGCTCGCTCGACCGGCCGAGGCGGTCTTCGAGCTTGAGCCGCACCCAATAAGGATTGAAGCGCCACACTTGCGCCTTGCCGGAGGGCTGCACGCGCGTCACTGTCAGCGCGGCTTGGGTGAGATCCACCGTCTCGTAGAGCCGCGCCGACCGGTAGTTGAGCTTGAAGGCGATGTAGATGAGGGCCACGTCGAGCCCCATGAAGCCCACCACGGGCCAAGCGCCGATGAGATAGAACAGGAGACCGGTACAGAAGCTGACTAGGCAGACCGCCGTCATCAGCACGGCGAAGCCCTTGGGCCCCAGCGATCGGTGCGGGGTCAGAATGGCGGCGAAGCTTGTTTCTGCTTGTGAGCCTGCGGAGAGCTCTGTCATAGCTCGTCTCATCCGTCCTGGAGCTATTGGTAATTAAGGGAAGATGGGGGTTCAACCGAAATCCGCCAAGTGCAAACCGGCCAGGAAGAAGCCGCGCGCAAAGAGCGGCAAGGTCCCCGGCTCGCGCCTCACTGAGGCGCAAATCGACGAGATTTTCCGCCGCTTCGAGGCGATGAGCCCGCATCCCAAGACAGAGCTTCGCTACGCCGATCCCTTCACCCTTCTCGTCGCCGTAGTGCTGTCGGCGCAGGCCACCGACTCCTCGGTGAACAAGGCGACGCCCGACCTGTTCAAGGTGGCAGACACGCCGCAGAAGCTGATCGAGCTCGGCGAGGCGAAGCTCACCGAGAAGATCAAGACCATCGGCCTTTATCGCAACAAGGCCAGGAACCTGATCGCGCTCTCCCGCAAACTCGTCGAGGAGTTCGACGGCAAGGTGCCGGACAATCGCGGGGCGCTGGTCACGCTGCCCGGCGTCGGCCGCAAGACCGCCAATGTTGTGCTCAACGTCGCCTTCGGCCAGCCGACCATCGCCATCGACACCCATCTCTTCCGGGTAGCGAACCGCACCGGTCTTGCGCCCGGCAAGACTCCGCTCGAGGTCGAGCTCATCCTCGATCGCGTGGTGCCTGAGCGCTACAAGCACAATTGCCATCACTGGCTGATCCTGCATGGCCGCTATGTGTGCAAAGCGCGCAAGCCGGAATGTTGGCGTTGCCTGATCAACGATATCTGCCTCTTCAAGCCCAAGACGCCCGCACCAAAGACGCCAGCGCCAAGCTGACGCCGTGTGCAAGACCGGCTTATCGGCTATTCTGTCATGACCGGTACGCGTCCAACGGAGAGTCCGCCGATGGTTGCCAATAGAAAACCGATGGCCCTGGCCTCGATCCTCGATAGCTGCGACGGCGCTCCGCGGCAGGATTTCGCCCCCGGGACCATCCTCATCTCCGAGGGAGAAACGTCGGGACGGCTTTATGTCCTGGCCGAGGGGACAGTCGATGTGTTGCGAGGCGATACCCAGGTCGCCGTTATCACCGGGCCTGGCTCGATTTTCGGCGAGATGTCGGTGCTGTTGAACCGTCCCCATACCGCAACCGTGCGCGCCGCCACGCCGGTCGGCGCTTTCGTGTTCGAGGACGCCGAGAGTTTTCTCAAATCACACCCGGAAATCGCCTTCCTGCTCGGCAGGTTGCTCGCCGAGCGGCTCAACGCCGCCACCACCTATCTTGTTGACCTGAAGCCTCAGTTCGAGGGCCCCGGCAACCATCTCGCCATGGTCGGGGAAGTGCTGGAGACGCTGATCCACCAGCAGCACGAGGAATTCACTCCTGGCCCTGAAGGGGAGACCGATCCGCGGCTTTGAGCCAATCCGGTATGGCCTCGAGCCGGGGCACCGGGCGCTCGAGCGGCTCCCTCAGTCGAATGTACTGATTGCCTGCCGAGGAGAACCACAACGCTTCGCCGGCGTCGGTATCGATGATGATATGCGTGGGCGGCACGCCGAATTGCTGCCCGGCATTGAATACCCAGGTCTTGCCGATGCGGTCGACCCATGAGCCGTCGCTCACGAAAGGCGATTGATGCACGTGGCCGCAGAACACGATGTCCGGCTGGTACTCTTCGATCCACTGGGCAAGCTCGGTGTCGCCAAAATAGCGCGCGCCGCCCCAGCTGATCGGCGACTTGTCGGGCGGAGCGTGATGGATCCAGATCCATTGCTTGCGCGGCTGCTGCGCGGCTTCGGCGAGCTGGCTTGCGATGCCCGCGCGCGTGATCGGGCCGTCCCACCACGGGCAGATGGTGAACAGCGTATCGTCGACGTGGAACGACTGACCGTCTGAAGGCACGCCCTCGGTCTGACCTCCGCCGAGCCATTTGGCGACCTTCTCGCCGCTTTCGTTCGGCGCATCGAGGTCGTGGTTGCCTGAGCAGGTCACGACCCGCGTGAGCGCGCGCAAGCGGCTGAAATATTTCCGCACCACCACCGCCTGCGCCCGTCGGTCGACGATCGAGGCAAGCTCGAGATGGTCTCCGGCCAGCACCACGACGTCAAAATCGGCGGCGATCTCCAGCACCCAGTCGAATTGCGGGAGCGAGTAATGCAGATCGGCAACCGCAAGCAGACGCATCGCATCTCACCCTTGGGTCCTGGCCGCCATTGTAGTGGAGACGCCTGCCATATGCGCGCGGCGGGCCAGCGACTTATAGACCTGCACCATGAAGGCGGTGGCGAACAGCGGCGTCAGCAAGTTGAGGATCGGCACCGAGGCGAGCCCGGCGATGATCAGGCCGGCCAGGAACACGGTGGCGAGGTTCGCCTTGCGCAAACGCTGCGCCTCATCCGAGCTGACATGTCGCATGGCCACCATCTCGAAATATTCGCGGCCCAACAGATAGCCGTTGCCCACATAAAAGGCGATGAGGTTGACCCCAGGTATCAGCAGCAGGAACAGCGCGACCAGGTTGACCAGCAGCACCACCAGGAAGAATTTCAGGCCGACGGCGATGGCGGTATGCGCCGGCATGGCGCGCCCGGGCGGATCGGAAGGGTAATAGGTGCGCTCGACTTCATCGGCGATATCGTCGAGATAGAGGCCCGCCATCAGCGAGGTCACCGGCGGAATGAGAAAGATCGATCCGACCACGAGCGCGAGGCCACCGAGTTATTCGATGGTGGTTTCGATCCAGCTCGGCCACTCGACGAAATGACTGAACAGGCCCTCGACCAGGACGATGAGCAGGACCAGGAGGCCGATGGTGAAACCGACGCATTTGAGGAGCACGGCGCGGAAGGGCGGCGTGAACAACTGCCGGAAGGCTTGAATTGCAGCGGCGAGCATGGCGTGTTTCAACTCCGGCGGCGAAATATAGTGGCGGGACCGGCTAATACCAGTGCGGATGTTGCGAGATGGGGGTGACACAGTCATGGCGAAAGGCACGCGCGCGAAACGTAACCTTGCCGAGCGCAGCTACGACGTGGTCGGCATCGGCAATGCCATCGTCGACATCATCGCCCGCTGCGACGATGCCTTTCTCTCCAAGCACGATCTCGCCAAGGGATTCATGCGCCTGATTCCGGCGAGCGAAGCCGGTCGTCTCTATGAGGCCATGGGGCCGGCCATCGAGCGCTCAGGGGGGTCGGCAGCCAACACCATCGCCGGGCTCGCCTCGTTCGGAGCGAAATGCGGCTTCATCGGCAGGGTCGCCGCCGACCAGTTCGGCGGCATCTTCCGCCACGACATCCGCTCCCTCGGCGTCGCTTACGATACCCCGCCTGCCGACGAGGGCGAGCCGACCGCGCGCTGCCTCATCTTCGTCACCCCCGATGGCGAGCGCACCATGAACACCTTTCTCGGCACGAGCGTGCACTTTGCTCCCGCCGACATCGATGACTCGCTGATCGAGGCGGCAAGCATCGTCTATCTCGAGGGCTATCTGTTCGATCGCGAGGAGGCCAAGCAGGCCTTCAAGGAGGCGGCGCGGCTTGCCCGCAACTCTGGCGCCAAGGTTGCCCTCACTCTCTCCGATGCCTTTTGCGTCGACCGTCACCGCGCCGACTTCTTGACGTTCATCCGCGACGGCACCGACATACTCTTTGCCAATGAGAAGGAAATCACCAGCCTCTACGAGGTGAACAGCTTCGTCGAGGCCGCAGATGCGGCGCTCAACGATTGCGAGCTCGCCGTGCTCACCCGCTCGGCGGAAGGCTCTCTGATCATGGCCGACGGTGAGACAATCGAAATCGCGCCCGAGCCTGTTCGCGACGTAGTGGATGTGACCGGCGCCGGAGACCTCTATGCCGCGGGATTTCTTTATGGCCTCACCAATGGCGCCCCGCTTGCGGCCTGCGGCGAGCTCGGAAGCCTTGCCGCGGCGGAGGTGATCGGCCATATCGGCGCGCGCCCTGAAATATCCTTGCGCGAGCTTGTCCGAAAGCGAGGGCTGCTCCGAGATTGAGCGTTCTGTGGCTTTTTCGCCACGGGCAGGCGGAAATTTGCCTTTGTTACGTGGGGTTTAACCCTCCCTGGCGCGCTGGCTGTTATGGTCAACAGAACACGGAGCGACTCTGGGGGCTTCCATGCGTAAATTGTTGCGCCTTGTTGCAGGCGCCTTGTTGGCCGGCACCGCGCTCTCAAGCCACGGCGCGCTTGCGCAAGAGCGCATGCAGCAAGACATGGCGATGCAGGACCAGGGCACCATGATGGTGGGCGAGACCGTGATCTCGCTCGGCGGCGGCTTCGCCTACCTCACGCTTCCCGACACGCGCTTCACCTTCCGCTACAAGAACAGCGGCAATTTCGACACCATCAGCAAGCAGAAGAACGACGCCTTCGACGACTATGGCGGAGGCTTCAGCGGGTCTGCGGCGACGCCGCTCGGTTGGGCGATGGGCATGCCGTGGATCGCCGCGGTGCACGGCTATTGGTCGAGCATAGACGATACCAACCGCAACCGCTGCGTCACCACCAACAGCTCGACCTGCGCCGCGGCAGATATCGTCGATACGCCGGGGCTCTCGACCGTAAGTACTTCGGGCACGCTCATCTCGCATACGAGCCGCGACGTCGACAGCTGGGGCGCGGCGCTCGAATTCACCACGCCAAATCCGCGGCCGATGATCCTGCCCGGCATCATGAAGAGCACGCATTGGGGATTTGCCTTCGACGTGCGCGGCCTCGATCAGGATATGCACATCGACGGCCATTCGGGCTCGAGCAACCTCTTCAACTACAAGGAGGGGCTCGATACCACCTATTACGGCGGCTATTTCACCATCGGCGGCGAGTACTCGCTCTTCCCCGCGCTTTACAGCGGCTGGGGTTTGCGCTCGTTCATCGATCTGCACGCCGGTATCTACGACGCCAATGTCGACTACAACGGCAATTTCGTCGGCAGAGGCATTGGCGGGAGCAGGCTCAGCCTGTCGGATGACCGCGCCACCTTTATCGGCGGAGCGAAGTTCGAGACGCGCAAGCAGTTCAGCCCGCGCACCAGCCTGTCGCTGCTCAGCGAATACGATTGGTACTCCTACGTGCCCGACATGCGCTACAACGACGGCGACGGCAAAGCCAACGGCATCGTCAATGGCACCCACATCACCGACGGCGATGCCTTCTCTGAGCGCACCAGCCTCAGATTGAACATTGGGGTCGGGCCGTCCCGGCTCTACGCCCCGCAATAGCCCTCAGAGCTTCCTGAGCGACACCGTTTCCACCGCATGATCCTGGCCTTTGCGCAGGATCAGGTCGGCGCGCTGTCGCGTCGGCAGGATGTTCTCGGTGAGATTGACGAGGTTGATCGAGCGCCACAGCGACAGCGCGATGCCGCGCGCCTCCTCCTCCGACAGCGTGGCGAAGCGGTGAAAATAGGAGGCTGGATCGCGGAATGCGGTCTGGCGGAGCCGCAGGAAGCGCTCGACATACCAGCTCTCGATCAGCTGGTCGCCGGCATCGATATAGATGGAGAAATCGAAGAAATCCGAGACGAAGGGGATGGCGGCGCCGTCCTTCGGCAGTTTTGCCGGCTGCAGTACGTTCAAGCCCTCGACGATGACGATATCCGGCTTCTCGATCAGGATCGATTGGTCTGACAGCACGTCGTAGACGAGATGGGAATAGACCGGCGCCTCGATACTTTCGCGGCCCGATTTCACCTCGGCGAGGAAGTTGAGCAGGCGCGTGAGGTCGTAGCTTTCGGGAAAGCCCTTGCGCGTCATCAACCCGCGCTCTTCCAGCACGGCGTTGGGAAACAGAAACCCGTCGGTCGGCACCAGCTCGACGCGGGGATGGCTCGGCCAGCGAGCGAGCAGCGCCTGCAGCACGCGGCCCGCGGTGCTCTTGCCGACCGCGACGCTTCCGGCCAGCCCGATGATGAACGGCATCTTGCCGTCGCCCTTGCGCAGGAAAGTGGTGGTGGCGACGTGCAGCTCCTGCAGCGCCTCGACATAGAAATTGAGCAGCCGGCTCAGCGGCAAATAGATGTCGACCACCTCTTGCTGCGAGACGCGCTCGGTCAGGCCGCTCAGATTTTCGAGCTCGGCCTCCGACAGCGGCATGGGCGTATCGGCCCTGAGCGCCGCCCAGTCGTCGCGGCTATAGACGGTGTAGGGAGAGAACGCGACGGCCGGACGCGGATTCATGGGTCGAGGAACCCGCGTCTCAGCGCGACGCTGCTTTCCGCTTTTGCGCGAGATCCGTGGCGCCCATGCGGCGCTCAAGCTCGCCCATCACCTCATCAAGGCCGATGTGACGGAACTCGAGCACAACCAGCAGATGGTAGAGAACATCAGCGGCCTCGGCGATCAGCGCCGCGTCGTCCTGGGCGATCGCGGCGATGGCCGCTTCCACCGCCTCCTCGCCAAGCTTTTTGGCGGGCTTTAGCGGCGCTTCGTCAAGCAGGCGCCGGGTATGGGAATCCTCGGGGCTTGCGGTCCGTCGCGCCTTGATGTTGGCGGCCAGGCGACCGAGCACGTCATTTTCACTCATGTCTTGGCTCATACACTGCCAGGGGCCGAAGTGGAATAGCCGCCTGCGCGTCATCCCTAGGAAACGAAAGCCATTGCCCATTTGGCAGGCAGGAATGAGTCAAGACGCGCCCGTTTGAGGCGATCAGCCGTCGAGCCGCACCGGCAGGCCTGCCGCCGCCATGAAACGCTTGGCCTCCCCGATAGTACATTCACCATAGTGGAAGATCGACGCGGCGAGCACCGCCGAGGCATGACCGTCGCGCACCCCCTCCACCAGATGCTCGAGCGTGCCCACCCCCCCGCTTGCGATCACCGGCACCGGCACGGCGTCGGCCACCGCCCTGGTCAACTCGATGTCGAAGCCGCGTTTGGTCCCATCCCGGTCCATGGAGGTGAGCAGGATCTCGCCCGCGCCGAGCGCCACCACCTCCTGAGCGTAAGTGATGACCTCGATCCCGGTCGGCTCGCGGCCGCCATGGGTGAAGATCTCGAAGCGCGGGCAGCGCGCCTTGCCCGCCGCGACGCGCTTGGCGTCGATCGCCACGACGATGCACTGGGCGCCGAACTTCTCCGCCGCAGCCCGCACGAAGTCGCGCTCCTTCACCGCCGCCGTGTTGATCGACACCTTGTCGGCGCCGGCCTCCAACAGCTTTCGCACATCGTCGAGCTTGCGCACGCCGCCGCCCACGGTGAGCGGCATGAAGCAGCGCTCGGCGGTGCGCTCGACCACGTCGAAGATGGTATCGCGGTTCTCGTGGCTCGCGGTGATGTCGAGGAAACAGAGTTCGTCGGCGCCGGCCTCGTCATAGGCCGATGCCGCCTCCACCGGATCGCCGGCGTCGCGCAGATTGACGAAGTTGACGCCCTTGACCACGCGGCCGTCCTTCACATCGAGGCAGGGAATGACGCGGACCTTCAGCATAGGCAGGATTTAGGCCTTCGCGCCGGTTGCGTCCACCTTCGCCCGCCGCGCCCTTAACGCGCGCACGATCCAGACGACCGCGAGCACGAGGAGCGCGACCAGGCCTGCCGCTACCGTGAGGGAAACGAACCAGACCGCGAGACTCATCCCATAGAGCAGCGGGCCGATGTTGACGCCGAGCAGGAGGCATGGATGCACGGATGCTTCGTTAAGGTCGCATCCGAGATGCAAAGCGATGAACCCAGCACTATAGGTGACGGCAACCGGAGAAAGTGCGAGCGCAACGACAATGAGCGCGCCGCGGAGGAATGATTTGGCTGGGCTGAGGGGTTCGGATGGCGGTCGATTCTGGCTGCGCTTGATCACGATGAAGGCGATGATCGCGGCCGCCGCCCACACGCCGAATAGTACGAGACCAGCGGGAAGGCTGAGATAGGAATACCAGATCAGGAAACCGAGGTCGTAAAAGGTCTGGCCGTAATCCTTGCCGCCGATCACGCAAGGGATCACCCGGTTGAGATCGACCTGGCAGCCGAAGGCTTCTGCGATCTCCTGACTTACGACCGCGATCAGCGCCGGGCCGAACCCGATCAGCAGAACCAGGATCAAGAGGACGATGAAGACGGTGCGCAGACGCATGGGCGCGGGTTCAGGCGTGAGGTTTCTTGCGGCTCGCTGCGATCAGCGCCAGAGCCTCCGCCGCATCGAGCCTTCCGTCGTATAGCGCGCGGCCGGTGATGGCGCCTTCGAGTCTCGCATAGTCCGGATGCAGCAGCGCGCGCACGTCGTCGAGCGAGGCGAGGCCGCCGCTCGCGATCACCGGAATCGAGGTCGTGCGCGCCAGTGCAGCGGTGGCCTCGAGATTGAGACCGGCGAGCACGCCGTCCCGCGCGATGTCGGTATAGATGATGGCTGCCACGCCGGCGTCCTCGAAGCGGCGGGCGAGGTCGCGCGCGGTCATCTCGCTCGTCTCCGCCCATCCCTCCACCGCCACCTTGCCTTCGCGGGCGTCGATGCCGACGGCGACACAGCCGGGAAAATCGCGCGCCGCCTCGCGCACGAAATTCGGATCGCGCACCGCCGCGGTGCCGAGGATCACCCGGTCGATGCCCTTGTCGAGCCAAGTGACGATGGTGTCGAGATCGCGGATGCCGCCGCCGAGCTGCACGGGGATATGCACCGCGGCGATGATCGCCTCGACCGCCTCCGCGTTCACCGGCTTACCGGCAAAGGCGCCGTTCAGATCGACCACATGCAGCCATTCGAAGCCCTGCTCCTCGAAGCTCCGCGCCTGGGCTGTCGGGTCCTCGTTGAACACAGTCGCCTGCGCCATCTCGCCCTGGCGCAACCGCACGCAGTGGCCGTCCTTGAGGTCGATGGCGGGGAACAGGATCATGCGAACCTGACCGGCCTCACGGCTTCCACCTGAGAAAATTCGCGATCAGTGCCAATCCGAGCTTCTGGCTCTTCTCAGGGTGGAACTGAGTGCCGGCCATGTTGTCCCTGGCGACGAAGGCTGTGATCGATCCGCCGTAATCGGTGCTCGCCACGACGTCGCCAGCATGTTCGGGAACGAGGTGATAGGAGTGCACGAAATAAGCGTGCAGCCCTTCCTCGCCGGTCGGAATGTCCTCGAGCAGCGCGTGGGAGCGGCTGACACGCAGCGTGTTCCAGCCCATATGCGGGATCTTGAGCTCAGGATCAGCGGGCGTGATGGCGCGGACCTCGCCCTTGATCCAGCCGAGGCCTGGTGTCACCCCGTGCTCGAGCCCGCGGGCAGCCATCAGCTGGAGCCCGACGCAGATGCCGAGAAACGGCTTGCCGTCCTGCTGCACGGCTTCCTCGATCGCCTCGATCATGCCTGGGACGTCTTCCAGGCCTCGCTTGCAGTCGGCAAAGGCGCCGACTCCGGGGAGCACGATGCGCTCGGCGTCGGCCACGTCCTCCGGGCGGGCGGTGACCTTGACCGCGAGCTCCGATCCCTGCTCGCGCGCCGCCCGCTCGAAGGCCTTGGCGGCGGAGTGGAGATTGCCTGAGCCGTAATCGATGATGGCGACATGCATGGCGTTACGGCGTCGGGAACAGCCCGATGACCCCTTCTGCCTCGCCGCTCGCCCTCGGCGCCGGAATGTCGGAACTGCCTGGCCGCTCCGGCGGGGCCTGCCGCTCGCGTCCCTTCTCCTGTCGCGGCAGCCAGGACTGGAGGAAGGCAAGCTCGGCGGCATCTACACTGGAGCCGATCGCGGTTCCGGTCTCCCGGTATCCCTGCCGCTCGAGCGCCGCGCTGCGGAGATCGTTGGCCTCGAAGGCGAACAGCACGACGAGCGCCGCGCCGAGCCAGCCGAACAGGGTTTGCCCGAGGTCGCTCGAGCCGAACACCCAGCCGAGCAGTGCGAACAGGGCCACGAATGCGATCAGCTCGAGCCACATGCGCTGATAAAGGAGCCAGAACCCGGGCACCAGCAGCGCCGGCCAGGAGAAGCCATCCTTGACGAAAACGAGCCCCTCGGCCCTTTCCTCGGGGTCTCGCACGTCACTTGGCGGCTCATAAACCGAATAGAGCGTCACGACACGTCACTGGCGGTGAAAGCTTGGGAATGCGCCCGAGCCTAGAGCTGACCCTTGGTCGAGGGCACGCGGCCTTCCTGGCGCTCGTCGATGGCAATCGCCCGGCGGAGCGCGCGTGCGAGCGCCTTATAGCAGGTCTCGGCGATGTGGTGGCTATTCTCGCCATAGAGCGTCTCCACATGCAGCGTGATCCCGGCGTGCTGGGCGAAGGCCTGGAACCACTCTCGGAACAGCTCGGTGTCCATCTCCCCGATCTTGGAGCGGGTGAAATCGACCTTCCACACGAGATAGGGCCGCCCCGAAACGTCGAGCGCGACGCGGGTGAGCGTCTCGTCCATGGGCAGATAGGCGAAGCCGTAGCGGGCAATGCCTTGCTTGTCGCCGAGCGCCTTTGCCACTGCCTGGCCGAGCACGATGCCCGAATCCTCGGTGGTGTGGTGCTGATCGATATGGAGGTCGCCTTTGGCCTTGAGGAAGATGTCAATCATCGAGTGCCGCGCGAGCTGCTCGATCATGTGATCGAGGAAGCCGACGCCGGTCTCGACCGCGTAGGTGCCGGTGCCGTCGAGGGCGACGGTCGCGCTGATCGCGGTTTCCTTGGTGCGGCGCTCGACGGTTGCGGTCCGCTCCGCTTTGGCGTTGGTGGGCTTCTGCATGGTCTTAAGCCTATCGGAAGGCTCTTAGCAATTCGCTTACCCGAGGGCGAGTCTCGACTGGAGGGGTGGGTATATAGCTTGACGAAAGGCCCCGCCATGCCGATATCGCAGTGCAGCAATGAGTTCATCCTCCTCCGACACCTGGCACGGCACCACCATTCTCACCGTCCGCAAGGGCGGCAAAGTGGTGATCGCCGGCGACGGCCAGGTCACCCTCGGCCAGACCATCATCAAGGGTAATGCCAAGAAGGTGCGGCGCGTCGGCAACGGCAACGTCATCGCCGGCTTTGCCGGCGCCACGGCCGATGCCTTCACCCTGTTCGAGCGGCTCGAGACCAAGCTCGAGCGCTTTCCCGATCAGCTCAAGCGCGCTTGCGTCGAGCTCGCCAAGGATTGGCGCACCGACCGTTATCTCCGTCACCTTGAGGCCATGATGATCGTGGCCGACGCCGACGAGAGCCTGGTGCTCACCGGCAAGGGCGATGTGCTCGAGCCAGACGACAATGTCATGGGCATCGGCTCCGGCGGCAATTTCGCCCTCGCCGCCGCCCGCGCGCTCCTCGACTCGGATCTCGACGCCGAGACGATTGCCCGCAAGGCCATGGCCATTGCCGCCGATATTTGCGTTTACACCAACAAGGAAGTCGTGATCGAGACTCTGGACTCGAAGCAATGATACCGAAACCATTCCACGTCATTGCCGGGCTTGACCCGGCAATCCATTCCAATGACCTCGCCGAGTGCGGGCAGCCAACGGAATGGATGCCCGGATCAAGTCCGGGCGTGACGCATCAGGTAGGTCGCGTGGAGAAACCATGACCAGTTTTTCCCCACGCGAGATCGTCTCCGAGCTCGACCGCCACATCATCGGTCAGCGTGACGCCAAGCGCGCCGTCGCCATTGCGCTGCGTAACCGCTGGCGCCGGCAGCAGCTCGACGAGGAGATGCGCGAGGAGGTTCTGCCCAAGAACATCCTGATGATCGGGCCGACCGGCGTCGGCAAGACCGAGATTTCGCGGAGGCTCGCCAAGCTCGCCGGCGCGCCCTTCATCAAGGTGGAGGCCACCAAATTCACCGAGGTCGGCTATGTCGGCCGCGACGTCGATCAGATCATCCGCGATCTCTTGGAAGCCGGCATCGGGCTCGTGCGCGACGTGAAGCGCAAGGAGGTTGAGGCCAAGGCGCAGTTGAATGCCGAGGAGCGCGTGGTCGATGCACTGGTCGGCTCGGGCGCCAATCTCGCCACGCGCGAGGCTTTCCGCAAGCGGCTACGCGCCGGCGAACTGGACGATAAGGAGATCGAGATCCAGGTAGCCGATACCGGCGCCGGCATGCCGGCCTTCGAGATCCCCGGCATGCCAGGCAGCCAGGTCGGCATGATCAATTTGAGCGACGTGCTGGGAAAGGCGCTTGGCCATCGCACCAAGCCGCGCCGCGTCACTGTGCGTGACAGCTACGACATTCTCTTGAGCGAGGAATCGGACAAGCTGATCGACAACGACACCACGGTGCAGGAGGCGATCCGCAACGTGGAGAACAACGGCATCGTGTTCCTCGACGAGATCGACAAGATCTGCGCCCGTTCGGAGCGCATCGGCGCCGATGTCAGCCGCGAAGGCGTGCAGCGCGATCTCCTGCCGCTGATCGAGGGCACCACGGTCGGCACCAAATACGGGCCGGTGAAGACCGATCACGTGCTGTTCATCGCCTCCGGCGCGTTCCATACCGCCAAGCCCTCAGACCTCCTGCCCGAGCTGCAGGGGCGGCTGCCGATCCGCGTCGAGCTCCGCGCCCTCAACCGCGACGATTTCCGCCGCATCCTGACCGAGCCCAAGGCCTGCCTGATCAAGCAGTACATTGCGCTGATGGGGACCGAGGGCGTCGAGCTTGAGTTCACCCCTGACGCCATCGATGCCATCGCCGACATCGCCGCCGAGGTGAACAGCAATGTCGAGAATATCGGCGCCCGCCGCCTCTCCACGGTGATGGAGCGCATCCTCGACGACATCTCCTTCGACGCCGCCGACAAGGCCGGAGAGAAGATCGTGCGTCGACGGCGCCTTCGTGCGCGGCCATATCGGCGACCTCGCCAAGAACGCCGATTTGTCGAAGTTTATTCTGTAGTATCATGTGCCGGACGACCGCCGCCGGACGCGGCAAATACAATTGGAAACCACCGAAAAAATCGTCGAAGCTTATGTCCGCCACGTGAAGGGCTGGGCGACGATCTCGAACATTCGCTGCCAGGGCCAGTATGAGATTGACCTTCTGGCGATCGATCCGAAGTCCCTCGCTCGATACCACATTGAAACAAGCGTGTCGGTTTCTCAGGGTTTCGCAAAAACTAACCGCCACGGCCTACGATCCCGCATTAGCCAAAGTGCGCGTTCAGAAGCCCAAGATGCGACGAACGCTGGGTTACTTTTCTCAGCATAAGTTTGAAACACCATCCGTAGTGGCGCGTCTCAAAGACTACGGATTTGAGCCCGGAGCATACACTAAGATCATCGTGAGTTTGGGTTGGGAAGCCGAGGCCAAAGCCGCGGCCGAGGTCGAGCAAATACAGCTCTGGGGCTTTCGCGACCTATGCGTGAAATCGCTGATTCGATTCGTGGCAAGCGTAGCTATTTTACCGATGACACGTTGCGCACAATCGGGCTCTTCGTTCTTGCTTCTGAGGACAAGAAGACTCGCTTTTAGATCTTAGCTCGCCGCAATCGCACATAAAGCGCGCCTTCGCCGCCGAGGCGGCGTGGCGCCAGCGAGAAGCTGACCACCAGCGAAGCGAACTCAGGCTCGGCCAGCCAATGCGGCACGGCGTTGCGCAGCACGCCGCGCTCCTCTTCCTCGTAGAAGCTCTTAGCTGCTTCCTGCTCGGCGCCCTTGCCGGTGATCACCAGCACATGTTTCAGTCCGCGCGCCTGCGCGGTCTTCAAGAACCGCCGGAGTTGCGCGTGCGCGTCGCGCTGGCGAAGCCCGTGCAGATCGAGCCGCGCCTCGACTTCGAGCTTGCCCTTGTCGAACTGTCGTGACGTCTGCCGGTCGAGCGGCGCGGCGCGCGGAACATGACTTGTTTTTGGCATCGGCTTCGGCGGCGGCTTGGGCGGCGGTGAAGCCTGGTGCAGCTTCGCCTTGGCGACAGGCGCGGCAATCTTGGCCGCCTCGGGCGCCGCCGCGTTGCGCCCACGCTTCAGCGGCGCCGCAGTCTCGGCGACCTTCTTCCACAGCGCGGCGTCATTGTCGTCATGATCGTCGCCCGCGCGCTTGCCCATCGCTCACACTCCGGGCGCCGCATTGGGCAGGAGCACGATGAACTCCGCCGGCGCATGCGTGGTGCCGGCGATGGCGCCGGCCGCATCGCCGGAGCCCCAGTAGATGTCGCCGCGCTCCACCCCCCTGATCGCCGAGCCGACGTCTTGCGCGATCATCAGGCGGCGGAATGGCGCGCGCGTCTCGTCCTTGAGCTCGGGCGCTTCGACGAAGACCGGAGTCCCAGCCGATGGAACGAAGGGTCGACGGCGAGGCTCCGCCCCGGCGTGAGCGCCACCCCCTGCGCGCCGATCGGCCCATCCTCCCCCTCCTTCTCGTCGAGCAGGCGGAAGAACACGTAGGACTTGTTCTCCCACATCAGCTTCTTGCCGCGCTCCGGATCCTCGTGAAGCCAGGCCTTGATCCCTTGCATCGACATCGATTTCGGCTTGTGCTGCCCAAGCTCGAGCATCTTCTTGCCGATCGAAGTGTAGGGGTGTCCGTTCTTGGTGGCGTAGCCGAGCCTGACATGCGTCCCGTCGGGAAGTCGCACGCGCCCCGACCCTTGCACCTGCATGAAGAACAGCTCGACCGGATCGGCGAGATAGACCAGCTCGAGGCCGCGGCCTTGCAGCGCGCCCTTGTCGATCTCCTCGCGCGTGTAATAGGGGACGAGGCCGTCGTCGGTCTTGCGCATCGCGGTCAGCGTTCCTTCCGCGGAGTCCTTGGCGCGCGTCTCGTCCGGCGTCACCGCCACGAGATCGTCGGGGCGCCCATAGACCGGGACCGGAAATTTGTCGCTCTTGCCCCGCGCGCCGTCGATCTCGGGTTCGTAGTAGCCGGTGACCAGCCCTGGTTTCGGAGCTCCGGCGATCCTGTAGGGCGTGTAATAGGTCTCGAAAAAGGAGCGCGCCGCCTCGCGCGACACGTCGCCACGCGTCGCCAATGCCTTCGCCGCGGCGCAGGCCTCCGCCGAGGCGCTCTCCCGCTTGAGCCTGCCGCATGTCCTGAGCAAGGTCTGAAACGCGGCGGCCTGATCGTCGTCGTCCCAGCCCTCGATCGCGGCGAAGCTCACCGGCGCGAAGCTGATGCCCGTCTCTTCCACGCGCGTTTCCCGCAACAGCACGTAAAGCACGATGGTGACAGCGATTGCGGCAAGCAGCAATGCACCGGCTATGGCGCCGTAGATCGAGGCAGCACCACTGGAACGGTCAGTTCGCCGATTTGGTCGCGACAAGCTTCCAGTTCGGGTTTTTAGAGGTGATGTCGCGGGCGAAGGTCCAGATGTCGGTGACTTCGCGCACCTTCTTCGGGTCGCCCTCCACCACCTCGCCTTCGGCATCGCGCGTCACCGAGATGAGCTCGCTTACGAATTTGACGGTGACATAGGCGTTGCGGTTCTTCACGTCGGATTCGATGATGTCGGTCTTGTTGATGCCGACCAGATTGGATTCGACTTTCTCGCCGCGCGATTCGCGCTCGCGAATGGCCTTCTCGAAGCCTTCGAACACCTCGGTGCTTAAGAGCTGCTTCAGCGACGCCTCGTCGCCATCGGCAAACGACATGACGATCATCTCGTAGGCGGTCTTGGCGCCGTCGAGGAAATGACCGGGATCGAAGCTCGGATCGGCGCGCATCAGCTGGGTCAGCGAGCGGGCGAGCGGGCTGTCCTTCGGCGCGTGTCTGCCGAGCCGCTCCTCGATGTCCTCGACCGAGGGCACCGAGGCCTCGGCCATCGGCGCTCCGCGACCGCGCGGCAGGGCCACCACCGGCTCGTTGGTTTTGGGCGCTCCTGGCCGCTTCTGATCCGGCGGCGAATAAGGATCGAAGGGTTGCCGCTCATTGCCCGTGCGCCGGCCAAGCACATTGCGCAGCCTGATGAAAATCACGACCGCGAGCACCAGGAACAGCAGCGTATAGATATCGAAGGCTTCACTCATCCTTACCGCCACCCGCGTTGATGGATAGACCCGCGATCATTGCGGAACTCTCCAGATGCATATTGGTTCGCACCTGGAGATTTGCCAGCGGGAGCCTCAGGCGTTGTGGAACTCGACCACATCACCCATGTCGCGTGCCCCTCAACTTAAGGCATTCCCGCCAGTTTCGCCAACCCCTAAACGCTCAGAGCCAGATTCACAGTTGCCATCAAAGGGGGGCGGCACAGCGTCCCGGCCAACATTGCAGGGTGAGGCATGCCGTGCTAGCCAGCAGGCCTCTCCTCAAAGCCGGACGTAAGCCCGATGGCCAAGAAGACGGAAAACCCCGAGCCAGCGGGCAAGCGCAATGGCGACGGCAAGCCTGGGGGCGACGGAAAGCCCCGGGACGAAGGTGCGAAGCCGGCGCCGGCAGCCCCGGAAGGCATTCCGCAGCCAGACGGCGCCCAGCTCAGCGTGCTCGGCCAATACATCAAGGACTTGTCCTTCGAGAGCCCGGCCGCGCCGCAGGTGCTGCAAAGCCCGCCGGCCAACCCGCAGCTGCAAGTGACGGTCAACGTCAACGCCACTAGCCAGTCGGAAGAGACCTACGAGGTGGTGCTCAATATCGATGTCCACGCGCGGGGTGACACTGGCGTCATCTACAATGTCGAGCTGTTCTACGGCGGGCTGTTTCGCTTGCGCAACGTGCCGCAAAACATGCTCCAGCCGGTACTGTTCATCGATTGCCCGGCGCTGCTTTTTCCCTTCATGCGCCGCGTGCTTGCCGACATGACTGCGCGACGGCGGCTTTCCGCCGCTGATGCTCGACCCCATCGATTTCGGCAGGCTCTACTCGCAGAACATGTCGCGCGGGCAAGGCCAGGCGAGCAATTAGCCGGCGAGGGCGAGAAGCACCGGCCGCCACAAGGCGTCATCGCCAAGGCTCGCCACGAAGGCCTCGTGCGCCAGCCGCTCTTCGGGTGTGAGCCGCGGGGGAAGCGCAATCGGGCGCGCCCTTGCCCCTGAGGTGAGCGTCGTGAGCAGGGCCGCCTGGGCGCCGTTCGCCGCAAATTCGAGGCGCGCCTGATGGCCGCCGACGAGCTCCACATAGACCGAAGCCAAGAGCCGGCAATCGAGCAGCGCGCTGTGCTTCTCGCGTTCGGTGAGATCGACGCCATAGCGCTTGCACAGCGCATCGAGACTGCACGGCGAGCCGGGGTGCCTGCGGCGGGCAAGCGCCAGCGTATCCACTATCCGGTCCCAGCGGAGCAAAGGCCGGCCGAGCCGCTCGAACTCGGCATTGAGGAAGGCGAAGTCGAAGGCCGCGTTGTGCATCACCAGCATCGCGCCTTCGATGAAGCCGATGAGATCGTCGGCACGCTCATGGAAGCGCGGCTTGGTCGAAAGGAATTCGATGGAGAGCCCATGCACCTCGTAGGCCGTGTGCGGCATGTCGCGGTCAGGGTTGAGGTGGCAATGCCATACCTTGCCGGTCGGGATGCAATTGATCAGCTCGACGCAGCCGATCTCGACGATGCGATGGCCTGAGGCCGGATCGAGTCCGGTGGTTTCGGTATCGAGCACGATCTCGCGCAAGGAGCTTTGCTCCTTTCGTTTTCTCTAAGGGTCCTGAGCCGCTCCATGACGCGGCCTTGGCGGCCCTTGAGCGATTCGATCAGTTTATCGATCTGCCGCTCCATGTCTTGCAGCGTGGTCCCCGTGTCCACAACGAAGTCGGCGCGCGCGCGTTTTTCCTTGTCGGAAAGCTGGCGGCCGAGCAGCGCGGCAAGCTTGGCTTCCGTCATGCCCGGTCGCGCAAGCACCCGTGCCTTCTGCACCTCTTTCGGCGCGCTGACTGCCACGGTCACGTCCACGCGCGAATGGGCATCGGTCTCGAACAGCAACGGGATCTCGAGCACGGCGAGCTTGGCGCCGCGCCCTTCCTGTTCGCGCAGGAAGTCGATTTCGGCCTTCACCACCATCGGGTGCACGATGCTTTCCAGCTGCGCGAGCTTCTGCGGCGATTCCGCCACGTCCTGCGCGAGCCTCGCCCGGTCGACCTTGCCGTCGCGTACTGCTTCGGGAAAAACCGCGGCGATCGCCGGCACTGCTTCGCCCTCATAGAGCCGGTGGACTTCGGCGTCGGCGTCGCACGCCGGGATGCCGCGCGTTCTGAAGTACTGCGCCGCGGCAGACTTGCCCATGCCGATCGAGCCGGTAAGACCGATGACCAGCATCAGGACGCCCCAAGATGGGCCGCGACATCGGCGCGAAGCTCTGGCGTCACTTGCGGCCGCACGCCAAACCAGCGCTCGAAGCCCGGCACGGCCTGATGGAGCAGCATGCCGAGCCCATCGACGGTGCGGTTCCCTCTCGCTTTCGCCGCCGCGAGCAGCTTCGTCTCGAGCGGGCTGTACACGATGTCTGCCACGGTCGCGTCGTCAGGCAAGGCGGAGAGGTCGATGTCAAGCGGCGGCTTACCGGTCATGCCGAGGCTCGTGGCATTGACCAGGAGCCCGCACCCGGCAAGCGCCTGGTTCCTCCTCTCCCCGGGGACAATCGAAACGCGGGAACCGAAGCCCTGGGCCAGGGCCTCTGCCCGCGCCTCCGTGCGATTTGCCATCAGGATCTTGGAAGCACCCGCCTCGATCAATCCATGCACGATGGCGCGCGCCGCGCCGCCGGCGCCGAGCACCATTACCGGGCGCCCGCCCTTGTTCCAATCCGGCGCCTCGGCCGACAAATGCATCATGAAGCCATAGGCGTCGCTGTTGCTTGCATGCAGCAGGCCGTTGCCGTCGAGCCAAAGCGTATTCGCAGCCCCGATCGCCGTTGCGGCCTCATCGGCGCTGTCGGCCGCCGCCAAGGCGGCCTCCTTGTGGGGCAGTGTCACATTGGCGCCTTCATAGCCGCGCTTGCCGAGGCTCTTGAGAAACGCCGCAATGTCCTCAGGCCGCACCGCCTCCATTTCATAGGCGCCGTCAAGCCCGTAGAGCTTCAGCCAATAGCGGTGGATGACCGGTGAGCGCGAATGAGCGACCGGCCAGCCGATGACGCAGGCGCGTTTCACGGTTTCAGCCTTCGATGGCGCCTTCGCGCCGGAGTGCATCGAGCAGAGGCAACAGCGGAAGGCCGAGAATGGAGAAATAGTCACCGTCGATCTTTTCGAACAACTGAATTCCGAGGCCCTCGAGCTGATAGGCCCCGACCGAGCTCAGAACCTCCTCGCCCGCCGCGGCGAGATGGCGCCCGATGAATTGTGGCGAGAGCGCGCGCATCGTTAGGGTCGAGGTCTCGCTGTGAGCCCACAGCGTTCCACCCCTGCCGGCGAGCGCAACGGCGCTATGCAAAACGTGGGTTTTGCCCGAGAGATCGAGCAGCTCCTTTCGCGCCGCTTCCATGTTGTCGGGCTTGTTGAGAATGCGATCGCCGAGCGCAAGCACCTGGTCGGCGCCGATGACGAAGGCTTGAGGCGCAAGCCCGCTTACCGCTTCTGCCTTGGCGCGGGCGAGCACCTCGGCTACATCCTGCGGGCTCAAGGCTCCTGTGCTGCTGATCGCCTGGCGCATGGTGTGCTCGTCGAGGCCGGGCGGCTCGACGGTGAAGGCGAGACCAGCGGCCTCGAGCAGCCGCGCGCGCACCTTGCTCGACGAGGCGAGGATCAGCGGCGGCTTGCCGCCTTGCAGGAATTCACTCATGCGCGCCACTCAGTCAAGACATCGAAAATCCAAATGCGGACGAAGTCCGTCATGGATCGAGCACCGGCGCTCCGCGGTCGTGATAGAGGCGAAGGATAGCGGCGGCAGTTTCCTCGATGGAGCGGCGCGTGACGTCGATCACCGGCCACTCGCGCCGGGCACAGAGCTGCCGCGTCTCGGCGATCTCGGCGGCGATCGCCTCGCGATCGACATAGGCGTCGAGATGCGATGCGGCATGTTCCAGCACGCGGTTCTGGCGGACCTGGGAGATGCGCTCGGCGCTCGCCACCAGGCCGACGACGAACGCGTTGGTGCGTGCTTCGAGCTTCGGCGGCAGCGGCATGCCTGGGATCAGCGGCACGTTGGCGGTCTTGTAGCCGCGATTGGCGAGATAGATGCTGGTCGGCGTTTTCGAGGTGCGGCTGATGCCGACCAGCAGAATGTCGGCATCGTCGAGATTTTCCGGCAAATGGCCGTCGTTGTGCAGCATGGTGAAGTTGAGCGCCTCGATGCGGCGGAAATAGTCGGCATCGAGCACATGCTGGCCGGCGACGGTCGGCGTCGACGGGGTGCCGAGATAGGATTCGAACACCTGCAAGATGCTTTTCAGCACCGGGACGCAGGGAACGTTGAGCTTCTTGCAGGTCTGTTCGAGCTGCTCGGTGAGCTCCTGATTGACGATGGTGTAAAGGACCATGCCTGGATTGGCTTCGACATCCTTCAACACCCGCTCGAGCTCGCGTTTGCTGCGCACCAGCGGATGGATATGCTCGATGGCGCGCGCTTGCGAATATTGCACCCGCACCGCTTTGGCGATCGCCACCAGCGTCTCGCCGGTCGCGTCCGAGATCATGTGCAGGTGAAAACTGCGGGGAGCATCCATGGCAATGCCTCTGGATAACTGCGAATGATTAATGGAGCAACTGCGGGAGCGTTCTCGTTCCTTCCCGGGTCATGCTGAACAAGGCGCATGACTTCTTCACAGATTCGCTTGTGTCGAGAAAATGACGCTTCCACGACCGAGCCGTACAATACCCATCCTCGTCCCCAGGCGGACGGGGAGGCTACCGACAGTCTATCCTAATTTTCCGCACAGCCCTCTCGCCGCCCTGGAGGCAAGAAATTGACCGCTTCGCAGCGTCCAACCGCCAATATTGCCCACAAGGCATCTTTACGATGAGAAACGCCTGAGCATGCCCCACCGCTTCTCTGTCGATAGGCTGGTGACGAATGTGAATGTCCGCTAACCACGGGCCAATAGTAAAAACAGAAATCTAATTGAAGACTCTCTCTTATGATGTTTTGAGAAAGCCATGTTGAAGTCCTCATTCATCCAAAGGCCCGCTGATCTCAGCCCTCGGCGGCGAGGTCATCGCTCCTCCACCGATCTGGCTGATGCGCCAGGCCGGTCGCTATCTGCCGGAATATTGTGAGGTCAGGGCCAAGGCCGGCTCCTTCCTCGATCTTTGTCTCAATCCGGCGATGGCTGCCGAGGTAACGCTTCAGCCCCTGCGGCGGTTCGATCTCGACGCTGCCATCGTCTTCTCCGACATCCTGATGGTGCCCTTCGCTCTCGGGCAGAGGGTCGAGTTCGTGGAGGGTGAGGGCCCGAAACTCGAGCCGGTGCGGAGCGGCAAAGACTTGGCGCGGCTCGACCGGACCGCAGCGGAAGGCCGATTTGCCCCGGTCTATGAGACCTTGGTGAA
The DNA here is from genome assembly GCA_963757555.1 of uncultured Alphaproteobacteria bacterium. Classification (GTDB taxonomy): domain Bacteria; phylum Pseudomonadota; class Alphaproteobacteria; order Rhizobiales; family Methyloligellaceae; genus Methyloceanibacter. Next base: position 115,454 of record CAVWRU010000017.1, on the reverse strand, counting down.
GGTGGTGCCGAACCTTCCGCAAGATGTCCCGGTAATCGGCTTTTGCGGCGCGCCCTGGACCGTGGCCACCTATATGGTCGAAGGCGGCGGCAGCAAGGACCAGGCTAAAGCGAGGCTCTGGGCTTATCGCGATCCCGCTTCCTTCCAGACCCTCATCGATCTTTTGGTCGAGACGTCCATTGGCTATCTACTCGGCCAAGTGAAGGCAGGCGCTCGCGTGCTCCAGATTTTCGACAGCTGGTCCGGAGGCTTGCCCGAAGATGAGTTCGCGCGCTGGTGCAGCTATCCTACCCGCGCCATCGTCTCCGGCGTGAAGAGGGGAGCGCCGGACGTTCCGATCATCGGCTTTCCCCGCGGCGCCGGTGCGCTGGCCGAGTCCTACGCGCGGGAGACAGGCATCGACGCCATCGGTTGCGACACAGCCGTGCCGCTTTCCTTAATGCGCGAGACGCTGCAGGCCCGCTTGCCGGTGCAAGGCAATCTCGATCCGCTCCTCCTGCTCGCCGGCGGCGAACACCTCGAGACCTGTGTCGCGCGGATACTGGACACGCTCGAAGAAGGGCCCTTCGTGTTCAATCTCGGACACGGCATTCTGCCCGAGACGCCGCCAGAGCATGTGGCGAGGCTTATCGACTTGGTAAAGGGCAAGGCCTAGCAATCGCCATGCTGCTTTCCTATGTGAAGGCCTTCCACATCATCGCGATCATCGCCTGGATGGCGGGCCTGCTCTATTTGCCGCGGCTGTTCGTCTATCACGCGGCGAGCGCCAAGGGCTCTGAGCAGTCGGAGACCTTCAAGGTCATGGAACGCCGGCTGCTCAAGCTGATCACCACGCCGGCCATGATCGCGAGCTGGATCCTCGGGCTGATCCTCGCCTTTTCCGGATTGATCGATTGGTCGGCCGATGGCTGGTTTCACTTGAAGTTGGCGCTCGTCATCCTGCTTTCCGCCTTTCACGGAGCGTGCGCCAAATGGACCAAGGACTTCGCCGAGGACAGAAACACGCATGATGCGCGTTTCTACCGCGTGGCCAACGAAATCCCCACCATCCTCATGATCGGTATCGTGATTTTGGTGATCGTGCGGCCATTTTGACAGGCTTTGGCAAGACTGTTCCGCCCGCCCGTTTGGTCTGCTATAAGATGAATTCGCATCCGATCCGGGAACGCTGTCGCGGCCCGAAAAATCCTTGAAAATTGGGTCACCCGGCGCGGAGCAGGCTCGTAGTCCTGCCTCACGCCCGAGGCAAATCTCCCCTTCCACGAAATACCCACGTGCCAAAGGCGTGTGGAGACTTTCAGAATTCAACCATCCCCCGTTTGGAGTAGCAGTGCATGCAGGAAATGAAACTGCAGGACCTCAAGACGAAGTCGCCGACGGAGCTTCTGAGCTTCGCCGAAGAGGTCGCGGTCGAGAACGCGAGCGCCATGCGCAAGCAGGAGCTGATGTTCGCGATCCTGAAACAATTAGCCGCCCGTGACGTCGACATCACCGGCACCGGCGTGGTCGAGGTATTGCAGGACGGCTTCGGCTTCCTGCGCTCGCCCGACCTCGAATTATCTCGCCGGTCCCGACGACATCTATGTCTCGCCGTCGCAGATCCGCAGGTTCGGATTGCGCACCGGCGACACGGTCGAAGGCCAGATCAGAAGCCCGAAAGAGGGCGAGCGCTATTTTGCCCTCCTCAAGGTCAACACCATCAATTTCGACGACCCCGAGAAACAGCGCCACAAGATCCATTTCGACAATCTGACGCCGCTCTATCCCGACGAGTGGCTGGAGATGGAGACCGAGAAGCCGACCAGCAAGGACATGACCGGGCGTGTCATCGACATCGTGTCCCCGATCGGCAAGGGTCAGCGCGGCCTGATCGTGGCGCAGCCGCGCACCGGCAAGACCGTGATCCTTCAGAACATCGCCCACGCCGTCACCGCCAATCATCCGGAATGCTATCTGATCGTGCTCCTGATCGACGAGCGCCCCGAGGAGGTGACCGACATGCAGCGCTCGGTGAAGGGCGAGGTGATCTCCTCCACCTTCGACGAGCCCGCCACGCGCCACGTGCAGGTCGCCGAGATGGTCATCGAGAAGGCCAAGCGCCTCGTCGAGCACAAGCGCGACGTGGTGATCCTGCTCGAATTCGATCACCCGTCTCGGCCGCGCCTACAACACCGTGGTGCCGTCGAGCGGCAAGGTGCTGACCGGCGGCGTCGACGCCAACGCGCTGCAGCGCCCGAAGCGCTTCTTCGGTGCCGCCCGCAACATCGAGGAAGGCGGCTCGCTCACCATCATCGCCACGGCGCTGATCGATACCGGCAGCCGCATGGACGAGGTGATCTTCGAAGAGTTCAAGGGCACCGGCAATTCGGAAATCGTGCTCGACCGCAAAGTGGCCGACAAGCGCATCTTCCCGGCCATCGACATCGCCCGCTCGGGCACCCGCAAGGAGGAGCTGCTGGTCGCCGGCGATCAGCTCAAGAAGATGTACGTGCTCCGCCGCATCCTGAACCCGATGGGCACCCAGGACGCCATCGAGTTTCTGCTCGACAAGCTGAAGCAGACCAAGGGCAATTCCGAGTTCTTCGACTCGATGAATACCTAAGCCCGCGCCGCGAGCCGAACCTTCGCGCCCAGGCAGCGCATCGCGAGGCAATGAAGCGGTAACCTCCCGGTAATTTTGCCGACACCCTCGGGTGCGACACCTCAGGTGCGACGCGTTCGATCATGGGACAAAATGACCGCTCCGCCGCAACGCGGAAGTGGTAAGTCATGGCCCGTGATGGCTTCCCCCCGAGCCATTACGTCTCTCTCCACGACGTGGACTGATATAGGAAGAAGCCCCGCCTCCCCCCGACGGGGCTTCTTCTTTTCCCGCACTCACAAGCATGACGAATTCAGGTCGCCTTGTTGCCCTTCGACGAGAGCGTCATGTCCTCGGTGCCGAACACCCGCGAGCCGCCATGCTGGAAGCGGAACTGCGTCCTGCGGCTCCGCCAGAACGCGTCGCGATAGTCGATGGCGCCGTAGAAATAGATCGCCGCGGTGCCGAGCTTGAGCTTGCTCATCTCTTCCTCGGTGAGCGGCTCTGGCAGGCGCGACTTGATGGTAAAGCCGTCGCGACCGGGATTGACGGTGCGCTCGCCGTCGGCGGCGGGGCCGCGCTCGAAGCTCGCGTTCATCGAATCGAGCATCCTGCAGTCAGACCAGTAGCTCACGCGGTGCGCCGGCGTCTGCCCGAAATTGCGGATGGTGCATTCGACCACCGGCTTCTCGCCGGCGGCGATCCCGGTGATGAAGGTCTCGCTCGGCCCGAGATAGGCGCGGAGCTGCATCTTGGCGAAGTCGTGCGTGCCGGCGACGAGATCGCGCGTGGCGAACCACAGGAAGATGGTGGCGAGCGCGAGGATCAGCGCGAGCCCGGCGATGATGTCGTCGCGGTTCTCGGTGTAGAAGCGCGTCAGGCACTCGCGCATGCTCCGCGCCACGAGCACGGTCGTGCCATGCGTTTGCGGCTCCGCCGTCGTGGCGCTGGCGGCTTGCGGCGGTCCCTCCTTGAGGCAGGCCTGGAACGAGGGCGCCGTGCCGACAAGCAGGATGCCGATCAGGAGCAGGATACTGAAAAAGACCCAGGCGCGCAGTCTGAGCATCCCCGCCGCTCCGATAAGTCCAGGCGCCGCCTAAGCTAAACAAAACCGCGCCCCCACGGAAGGCACTAACGTCTTGACTGGGAAAGAGATCCGCCCGGCAGCGCGAGCAAAAGCGCTTATCTTGCCCAAGAAATGTGAACCGCAGCCGCCGCTCGCGCGTTAAGCCCCATGAGAGGTTCATCGACATGACAACGACCCAAACCAACCGCTATCGCGGTTACGACATCGTTCCGATGCGGCAATGGTCGCAATGGTGCGTCGGCATCTACCCGACGCGCGCCGATCTTCCCATCCTGGCGCGCTCGACGCTGAGCACTCTGGCGCCCAAGAAGGAGCTTGCCGTGGCCGAGGCCAAGGAGAAGATCGACCGCATCCTTGCGCGGCTGAACTATCCGCGCCGCTGAGCGAAACTGTCCGTGAGGAGCGCCGGCGCGGAGCCGCAGGCGCAGGCTGCGGGAGACGCCGTTTTGTGCTATGTGGAGGGCGGTGATCGTTCCCTGCGATCACCCCTTTGGTACGGAAGCCCCGGCCGACCACCTTGGCCGGGGCTTCTTCTTAAACTCGTGGCAAATTGTCAAGGCTTTCTGGGGCAATCCGCAATATTTCCCTGCTAGACAAGGCCCGTGATGGCGACCCTCCCATCACTGTTCCCCCGCGGAACCAGAAGCCCCGCCTCCCCCCGCGCGGGGCTTCTTTTTTGGGCATGGGCCGGTTCATCCCTCCCCTTGAGGGGAAGGGAGGCGCAGGCTGAAGGCCTGAGCCGGGTGGGGTGACAAGGCCCGTACGCCGTGGCTCTTGAGAATAGGCCCCCACCCCGACGCCGCCAACGAGGCGTCGTCGGACCTCCCCGCGAGGGGGAGGTATGAAACCTCGTCGGGCGGGTGGAAAAAAGCCGGGGAACCGTTCGTCGCCACGGGGGTTATTACCGCAGAGGATCGGCCTCCCCCTCCAAGGCCCATTCACCGGCGGCCGGTCCCCTGAGACACATTGAGTGCGCGTGAGAAGCCCCGGCAGCCCCCGCCCCCGGGGCTTCTCCATGTTACGCCGCACGGCGAGCTGCTTAACTCGTGAGCTGCGCCTGCAATGATGGTGTCGAAGCGGCGGAGGAAACCATGCCCGGCGATCCGAAAGAGTGCCGTCAGCACGCAAGCCGCTGTGCCGAGCTCGCCGCCATCGTCGCAACGCCCGACGCGCGCGAGCAGTTTCTCTCGCTGCAGAAATCCTGGATGAGGCTCGCCGCCGATCTCGAGAACGCCAAGGCGTTCATCGCCGCGCTCGATCAGATGGACGAGGTGGACGCCGACCCGCCAAAGGCCGCGGAGTAGCGGCGCCGGCTAAATGAGCGTTTCCCGCCCGGATGAAAGAAGCCCCCGGAAGCGGGGAACTTCAGGGGGCTTCTCTTACCCAAAACAATCGGGGTTCCGGCCGCATGACGGGGGACAGCTACCGAAACCACGAACACAATCAACGCGCGTGAGGGTCAAAAAGTTCCCCAAATCGGGGCTCGCCACCCTCCGCTCGCGGGAAAGGACACGTCACGTCACGCGGACCTGGCGCGCTTCCTTCACCGTCTCGACCAGCGCCGCGGGCTCGGTCACCGGCGCCGAGCATTGCGGGCCGATGCACACATAGGCGGTGGGCTTGCCGCCGATCGCCGTCTTGCCGTGCGCCGGCGAGCTCGCCGCGATCGAGGCACTCACGCGTGAGTCCCCTTCCCTCACCTCCTGTACCACGGCGCCGGGCAATGACACTCGCGCCAGCGCCCGGCGAAGCGCGCGCGCATCGCCGCGCTCCGGCACCACGATGACGACATGCGCCGGCGCAAGCAGATCGAGCACGCCGGTGAGCAGACCGGTATGCGAGAACACGTTGCCGGCGACGGCGCCGCCGAAGCCGCGCACGATCGCCTCGGCGCGGTCGCGGTAGCGCTCCTCTCCGGTCCACAGATAAAGCTGCATCAAATTCGACACCATGGTGCCGTTCGCGTTCGGCGCCGCGTCGTCGAGCGCGTTGATGGTGCGCACGATGAGATCGTCGGTGTCGTCGGCGGCGAGAAAATATCCGCCGTGTCCTTCCGCCCAATAATGATGGTCGAGGACTTGCGCCCAGGCGCGCGCGCGATTGAGGTAGTCGACATTGCCGGTGACGGATGCGAGCGCGAGCGCCGCCTTGATCATGTTGGCGTAGTCGGTGGCGGTGGCCGGCGCCTTGGCTTCGCCGGCGCGATAGGAATGGAGCAGGCGCACGCCGGAAGTCATCCGCGTACTAACGAACTCGAAGGCGCGCTCGGCGGCGTCGAGCCAGTCGATGCGGACGAAGGCCTCGGCCGCCTTGGCGAGTGCCGCGATCATCAGCCCGTTCCAGTCGGCGAGCACCTTGTCGTCGAAGCCCGGGCGGACGCGGGTGTCGCGCCGTGCCAGGAGCTTCGCCCGCAGGACAGCAAGCTTCGCCTCAGTGGCCTCGTCCTTAAGCTCTAAGTTGTTGATCTTATTGAGGATATTGTGTCCTTCGAAATTGCCGCTCGGCGTCACGTCGTAGATCTCGGCGAAGATCTTGGCGTCTTCCATGCCAAGCACGTCCACGACCTCAGCCAGGGTCCACACATAGAACTTGCCCTCCTCGCCCTCGCTGTCGGCGTCGAGCGACGAGGCGAACCCCCCGCCCTCGGTGAGCATCTCGCGCATCAGCCAGTCGACCGTCTCGCTGGCGCGCATGGCGTAGAGCGGCGACCTGGTCTCGCGCCAAGCCTCGGTCGTCAGCTCGAGCAAGAGCGCATTGTCGTAGAGCATCTTCTCGAAATGCGGCACGAGCCAGCGGTCGTCGACGCTGTAGCGGGCGAAGCCGCCGCCAAGATGATCGTAGATGCCGCCTTGCGCGATATGGGTGAGCGTGAGCGTCACCGCGTCGAGCGGGTTGGGCAGGCCGTAGCGCAGCCCGGCGCGCCACAGCAAAGTGAGGAACTGGACTTGCGGAAATTTCGGTGCGCCTCTGCTGCCGCCATTGGTCGGGTCGACGAGCTGGAGAAAGCGCCGCGTGAGATCGGCAATCGCCGCGTCGCCGGGCATCGTACTTTCGCCGCCCGCGCCACCATCGAGCTTCGGCTCGAGCCGCTCCTTCAGCGCCTCGGCGTTCTGCCGCACCTTCGCCGGCTCCTCGCGATAGATGCGCTCGATCTCCTTGAGCACATGCACGAAGGCCGGCCGCCCGTAGCGCGACTCCTTGGGGAAATAGGTGCCGCCCCAGAAGGGTTCGGCGTTCGGGGTGAGGAACATGGTGAGCGGCCAGCCGCCCTGCTCGCCGAGCTCGTGCAGCGCCGCCATGTAGATGGCGTCGACGTCGGGTCGCTCCTCGCGATCGACCTTGATGTTGAGGAAGAGGTCGTTCATCACCGATGCGGTCGCGGCATCCTCGAAGCTCTCATGCGCCATCACGTGGCACCAATGGCAGGCGGCATAGCCGACGGAGAGCAGGATCGGCTTTCCCGTCCGCTTGGCCTCGGCGAGCGCCTCAGGGCCCCAGGCCCACCAATTGACGGGGTTGTCCCGGTGCTGCAGCAGATAGGGGCTCGTCTCGCGCCCGAGACGATTTTCAGCGGCCGCGCGTTCCTTCGGGGGTGCGTCTGTCATTAGGCCTCCGATCGCCTCTACAATAACGCACTCAGCCTGGAGATCGCCGACAGATGCAACGCCGAATCCCATGACCCAAACCGACACGATCTGCGCTTTGGCGAGCGCTCCGGGCCGGGCCGGCGTCGCCGTGATCCGCATCTCTGGGCCGGGTGCGGGCGATGCGCTGCGGCAGCTCTGCGGACCGCCGCCGCCGCCGCGCCAAGCGAGCCTTCGCAAGATCAAGATCCCGGGAACCGGCGAGGTGCTCGATCGCGGGCTCGCGCTCTGGCTTCCGGGTCCGGCGAGCTTCACCGGCGAGGACATCGCCGAGCTGCACATTCATGGCGGCCGCGCGGTGGTCGGCCGCGTGATCGACGCGCTCATTGTGCTGAGAGGCGTGCGGCTCGCCGAGCCCGGCGAGTTCGCCCGCCGCGCCTTCGAGAACGGGCGGATCGATCTCACCGAGGTCGAAGGGCTTGCCGATCTGATCGCGGCTGAGACCGAGGCGCAGGCGCGCCAGGCCATCGCCCAGGTCGAAGGCGGCGCGCGGGCGCTTTATGAATCGTGGCGCGAGGAGCTGATCAAGGCCCAGGCGCTCACCGAGGCCGGGCTCGACTTTTCCGACGAGGCCGATGTCGCCGCCGGCGCCGCGGTCGAGGCCGACGCCTGCGTCGCCGAGCTGCTTGCCGCCATGTCGGGTCATCTTGCCGACCGGCGCGGCGAACGCTTGCGCGACGGCTTCCGCGTGGTGATCGCCGGTCCGCCCAATGCAGGCAAGTCGAGCCTGCTGAACGCGCTCGCGCGACGCGACGTCGCCATCGTGTCGGAGGAGGCGGGGACGACGCGCGACGTCATCGAGGTCCATCTCGACCTCGGCGGCTTGCCGGTGATCGTCACCGACACCGCGGGGATAAGGGAGGCCGAAGGCGCCATCGAGGAGGAGGGGGTGCGGCGCGCGCTCGCGAGAGTCGGCGATGCCGACCTCGTTCTGTGGATGGTCGACGCCACCGATCCGCAATGGGACCCCAAATCCGCTAATATCCTGGCAGATGCCGCGCATATCCGCGTATTGAACAAGGTAGATCTGGTCAAATCCGTAGATATCGCCGATGGCGTGGCGCTGTCGGCCAAGACCGGCGAGGGGGTGGCCGAACTCGTTGAGCTGCTTACCAAAAAGGCCGAGGAGGGGCTGGCCCTCGGCGAGCCTGCGGTGGTCACGCGCGCCCGCCACCGGGCCGAGCTCGAGGCCGCCGCGGAGGCCCTTTTGCGGTTCCGCGAGGAGCGCGGAGGGCCGGAAATCAAGGCGGAAGAGCTTCGCATCGCCGCCCGCCATCTCGGCCGCCTGACGGGGCGCATCGACGTCGAGGAGGTGCTCGGCGCCATCTTCTCCGAGTTCTGTATCGGCAAGTAAATCAAGGCCTTCCACCCTTCGAGGCGGGCCTTCGGCCCTCCTCAGGGTGAGGTCCCTCATGCTGAGTAGCCGCTGCAGGCGGCGTCTCGAAGCATGAGATCTCCGAATGATTCACGTGAAACATTGGAAGCCGCTTTGACGGCACGCCCGGAACACATTAGGTACAGGCCCCATGAACAAAGCGCGCGATTCCAAGGCTTTTGATGTCATTGTTATCGGCGGCGGCCATGCCGGCTGCGAGGCTGCCGCTGCCGCGGCGCGTACCGGCGCGCGCACGGCGCTCGTCACCCACAGCTTCGCGACGATCGGCGAAATGTCCTGCAATCCGGCCATTGGCGGCCTCGGCAAGGGCCATTTGGTCCGCGAGATCGACGCGCTCGACGGCCTGATGGGGAGGGTAGCCGACGCCGCCGGCATCCAGTTTCGCGTGCTGAACCGCAGCAAAGGCCCCGCGGTGCAGGGCCCGCGCGCCCAGGCCGACCGCAAGCTCTATCGGCTGGCCATGCAGGCAGCGATCAGCGCCACGCCGAACCTCGAGGTGATCGAGGCCGCGGTCGAGGACCTGATCGTCGAGCACGGCGCGGTCGCCCGCATCGCCACCGGCGACGGCCGCCGCATCTCCGCCCGCGCCGTGGTGCTCACCACCGGCACCTTTCTCCGCGGGCTCATCCATATCGGCGAGAAGAAGATCCCCGCCGGCCGCATCAACGAAGCCCCGGCGCTCGGACTGTCGGAGCGGCTCTATGGCCTGGGGCTGCGCATGGGCAGGCTCAAGACCGGCACGCCGCCGCGCCTCGACGGCACGACCATCAACTGGGACGCGCTCCAGGTGCAGCAGGGGGACGATCCGCCCCAGCCATTCTCGTTTCTCACCAAGGCGATCACCACGCCGCAGGTCGTGTGCCACATCACCCACACCACGCAAGCGACCCACGCCATCATCGCCGCGAATCTCGACCGCGCGCCGATGTATTCCGGCGACATCCAAAGCGTCGGCCCGCGTTATTGCCCCTCCATCGAGGACAAGGTGGTGCGCTTCAAAGAGCGCATGCGGCACCAGATCTTTCTCGAGCCCGAAGGCCTCGACGACGACACGGTCTATCCGAACGGCATCTCGACCTCGCTTCCCGAGGACGTGCAGCTTGCGTTCCTCGCCACCATCCCGGGGCTCGAACGGGCGCGCGTGAAGCGTCCCGGTTACGCCATCGAATATGACTACGTCGATCCGCGCGAGCTGACGCCGGGGCTCGAAGTCAAAGCGGTGCCGCGTCTGTTTCTCGCCGGCCAGATCAACGGCACCACCGGCTATGAGGAAGCCGCGGCGCAGGGGGTGCTTGCCGGCATCAATGCCGCGCGCGCGGCGTCCGAAGCCCGCGACCCGTTCATCGTCACCCGCGCCGACGGCTATCTCGGCGTGATGATCGACGATCTCGTTACGCGCGGCGTGGCCGAGCCTTATCGCATGTTCACCTCGCGCGCCGAATATCGCCTCACGCTTCGCGCCGACAACGCCGATCAGCGTCTCACGCCGATGGGACTTGCCACGGGCTGCGTCGGCAGCGAGCGCGCAGCATCCTTCGCCGCGAAGTCGAAGGCGCTCGCCGACGGCGAGGCTCTGCTCAAGAGCCTCACGCTCACGCCAGACGAAGCCGGCAAGCGCGGTCTTGTCGTCAATCGCGACGGACGCAAGCGAAGTGCCTATGAGTTGCTCGCCTATCCCAACATCGATCTTGCGACCCTCGCGGGCGTCTGGCCCGAGATCGGAAATCTCGACGGCAAGATCGCCGCGCAGCTCGCCGTCGATGCGCGCTATGCCGTCTATCTCAAGCGTCAGGAGCTCGACATCGCCGCCTTCCGCAAAGAGGAGAGCGTGGTCATTCCGCACGATTTTGTCTTCGAAGGCATCGGCGGCCTCTCCACCGAGCTCAGGCAGAAGCTCGAGCGTGACCGGCCGGCAAGTCTCGGCCAGGCGGCGAGGCTCGACGGCATGACACCCGCCGCGCTCCTGCTGTTGCTTTCGCATCTCAAGAAGGGCTCGCGGTGGAAGACCGCCTGACCGCGACGGGCGCCAAGCGGTCAAATCCCATCAGCGGCCCTGAACAGTTTGCGGAAGCCTTTAAAGTTCCACGTGAAACAATCCACAGGCTTATTTGCTATGCCGAACTCCTGACCGAGTGGCGGACACGGGCAAACCTGGTCTCGGCCAAGACCCTGCCGCAGCTTTGGGACCGGCATTTCGCCGATTCTGCCCAAGTACTGCGCCTCGCCCCGAAAGCCTGCGTCTGGCTCGATCTTGGGTCAGGCGCCGGCTTTCCGGGCCTCGTCATTGCCATTTTGCAGGCGAATCACGCTAATTTCCGCATGCATCTGGTCGAGGCCACCGCCAAGAAGTGCGCGTTCCTTGCCGAGGTCGCCCGCGCCACATCGGCGCCTGTGGAGATCCACTGCATGCGCATTGAAGAGCTGAACAAGAGCGCTACAAGCCACAAGCCCGAGATCATCACTGCCCGCGCTCTCGCTCCATTGCCGCGACTGCTCGAGCTTGCCGCGCCGTGGTTCGGGCCAGGGGTGAGGGCGATGTTCATGAAGGGCCGCGACGTCGGCAAAGAAATCGAAGCCGCCAAGCGCCGATTCAATTTCGCCTACGAGCTGCATCCGAGCCTGACCGCTCAAGACTCGTCGATCGTCGAGATCGGCCGCATAGAGAAACGCGCGAAAGCAAAAACACGATGAGCTTCCCCGGACCACGGCGCCCCCGCGTGATCGCGCTCGCCAACCAGAAAGGCGGGGTCGGCAAGACCACCACGGCGATCAACCTCGGCACGGCACTTGCCGCGATCGGGGAACGCGTGATGATCGTCGATCTCGATCCGCAAGGAAATGCGAGCACCGGGCTCGGCATCGACGAGCGCCGCCATTCGACCTCCGACGTGCTGACCGGCAAGGTGCCTTTCGCCGTGGCGAGGGTGGAAACTAATGTGCCGGGACTGTCGGTGGTGCCGGCCACCATCGACCTCATGGCCTTCGAGCGAGAGTCGATGTCGGCCTCAGGCCGGCACTATCGCTTGCGCGACGCCATCGCTCTGATGCTGGCAGCGGAAGACCCCGACAAGACCACGACCTACATCCTCATCGATTGTCCGCCGTCGCTCAATCTTCTCACCGTGAGCGCACTCGCCGCCGCCGACGCCGTGCTCGTGCCGCTGCAATGCGAATTTTTCGCCTTGGAAGGCCTGGCGCAACTGTTGAGCACGGTCGAGGAGATCAGGGTGCGCCTCAATCCGAAGCTGCTTATCCACGGAGTGGTGCTCACCATGTACGATCAGCGCACGACGCTGGCCGACCAGGTGGTGGACGACGTGCGGCGCGTGCTCGGCGACAAGGTCTACGCCACCATCATCCCACGCAATGTGCGGGTCGCAGAGTCGCCGTCGCACGGGAAGCCGGTGCTTCTCTACGATTATCGATGCTCCGGGAGCCAAGCCTATATCAGGCTCGCTTCCGAGGTGATCGAGCGGGAGCGGCGGATGCGTGCGGCGTAGGCGAGTATCAAGCGGCGGCGGAAACAAGGAGGCCATGATGGCTGCGGGGATGCACAAGATGAGGCTCGGACGAAGTCTCGCCTCGCTGATCGGCGAGGGCGAGGGGTCCGAATTCGGTGAGATGGAGGGCCAGCGCATCGTGGCGCTCGATGCGCTGAGAGCGGGGCGCTTCAATCCCAGGCGCAATTTCTCCGAAGAGCAGATCGAGGAGCTCGCGGTCTCGATCCGCGAGCGCGGGCTAGTGCAGCCGCTCGTGGTGCGCCCGGTGCGCGGCAAGCATGAGAGCTACGAGATCGTCGCCGGCGAACGACGCTGGCGGGCGGCGCAGCGCGCCAATCTGCACGAGGTGCCGGTGGTGGTGCGCGCGCTTTCCGACAAGGAAGCGATCGAGATCGCCATCATCGAGAACGTCCAGCGCGAAGACCTCAACGCGGTGGAGGAGGCTGAAGGTTACCGGCTGCTGATGGACGGTCACGGCTACACGCAAGAATACCTGTCCAAGGTCATCGGCAAGAGCCGGAGCCATCTCGCCAACACGCTCCGCCTGCTCAAGCTGCCTGAGAGCGTGCAGGCTCTGCTGCGCGCAGGCGTGCTCAGCGCCGGACATGCGCGCTGCCTGATCGGGCGCATCGACGCCGCCGCGCTTGCCGAGCGAATCGTTAACGAAGGGTTAACGGTGCGCCAGGTCGAGGCTCTGGTTCAGGACCGGCCGGCGGAGGCGGCGAAGGTCCGGAAGAGCAGGGCGAAGACTGCAGATACGCGTGCGGCGGAGTTGGAGCTCAAGGAAGCTTTGGGTCTCGATGTCGATATTCGCGCCGGCTGCGGCGAGAAGGGCGAGCTTCGCGTCCGCTACACCTCGCTCGACCAGCTCGAAGATTTGCGCCACCGGCTGCTGCGGCGTCCGGCCTACCGCTAGTCGCGAAGGAATTCCTCGGCGCGGAACAGCGATCTGAAGGGGACGCCGGCTGCGGCATAGAGCTCGCCGGCCCCCTCCCCGCGGTCGAGGATCGACAACACCAGCGCGACGTTGCCTCCGGCCTTTTGCACCTCCTCGACGGCCTGCATCGCCGAGCCGCCGGTGGTGGTCACGTCCTCGAGGATAACGGCGGTCTTGCCCGACACGTCGAGGCCCTCGATGCGTTGCTTGGTGCCATGATCCTTCGGCGCCTTGCGCACGAAGAAGCCGAGCAGCGGACGCCCGGCCTCGAGGCTCCGGATGGCCACGGGCGCGATGAGAGGCACCGCGCCCATCTCCAACCCGCCGACGCAATCGGCCCATACGTCGCGAAGCTCATCGACGATCAGCTCGGCGAGGAGGCTCGCGGCCTCTGGATGCAGCATGGTTGGCTTGCTGTCGAAGTAGTAGGAGCTCTGCTTTCCCGAAGCCAAGGTGAAGTCGCCGCGCCGGAACGAGCGCTCCTCGATGAGATCGAAAAGTCTCCTGCGCAGATCGAGCCTGCTCTGGCGCTGGTCCATTGTCACCTCGGGACTTTGCGGCGTCATGCGCGGGTACACTGGTTTTTGTCCCGCCGCAACACGCTAGGTCTCGCGGCCGCTCGACTCGCGCTGCTTTCCCGGCGCCGAGTGAGCGTCAACACCAGCCTCTCGGCCATTGCGCGTTCGATATCAGGATTGAGCCGCGCGCGCTTCACCGCGTCCTGGATAAGCGGCAGCGCTTCGAGCAGCCTCTGTGCCCCGAGGCGGCGGCTGTCGGCGACGAACGCCTTCTCGCGCTTGAAATGGGGGCGCGGCCTCAAACATCGCAGCGCCTGTTCGATGCTCACGCCTGCGGCCTGCGCCGAGGCGATGCGGTGAAGCTGGGTGAAGTGACGCCCGAGCGCCGACAGCGCTACGGAAGGGTCGGTTCCCGCCGCGGCGAGGCGCCCGAGCTGGCGAAGCGCCTCTTTCGCTTCGCCGCCGCTCACTTCATAGACGAACGTCTCCACTGCGATCTCGGCACTGTCGCCGACGATGGCGTCGATGTCCTCGGCGGCGATGCGCCCGTGACCGGCGGCGAACAGCGCGAGCTTGGCGACCTCGGTGCGCGACAAGGCCTGATCGGCGCCAAGCCGCGTCATCAGATAGGCACGCGTGGCGGCGTCCATGGTGAGGCCTGCCTTGTCGAGCTCCTCGTCGACCAGCTCGGCGACGGAGCGCTCGTCGCCATAGCTTGCCAGCGCCGCAGCGGTCGCGTGTCGCTCGAACAGTTTGCGCAAAGCGGAGTCGGGCCTGAGCACTCCTGCCTCGATGACCAATGCGCCGGCCAGCGGCGCCTCTAGCAGCGTCCTCAGCTGAGGCACGTCGAGACGCGCCCCTGCGGCGACACGCACGACCTTCCGCTCGGCGAACATCGGGACGGTACGAAGCTCAACCTCGAGCCTGGCTGGATCGTCGGCCAAATCTCTCTCATCGAGGCGAACGATCTCCGTCGCGTCCTTTCGCTCGCCGGCGAAAGCATCGGTGAGTGCTGTGGCACGTTCAGCCACGAGCCCCGCGTCGGGACCGTACACGAGCGCGGCGCGACACGACCGATCGAGAGATTTGAGGATGCGCTGAAACGATCCGGTCTTATAGGCGACCATGGCGAAGAAACGGCGGACTGAGAAGCGATGGGTTAGGCCTGCTGCGAGAGATAGGCTGCGACCTGGACCTTGATGCTCTCGGCGACGGTCGTCGCCGCGCGATCCTCGGCATCGTACTGCGCGCGCACGTTGGAGAAGATCGTCTGGAAGCGCTCATAGGCTGCCCGCGACGTCGCCTTGCCTTCGAGCACGACCCTACCGTCGTGGCTGATCAGCTTGTATGTCGCGTCGAGCTGATAGACCTGGCTCTTGGCGTCACCCGAAATCTGCACGAGTTCGTTGGTCAGGCTTTCCTTGATGACGATGTCGAGCTTGTAGGCGGTCTGCCCCTGTCCGCTACCGCCGGTGTTTTCGAAGATCAGCTCATTCCGCACCCGCTGGCCGACGCGGCCGGGAATAGGCGTGACCTCGATGCCCGCCATCACCGCGGCGAGGCGCGAGCCGCTGGCGGTCGAGCCGTAAAGAGGTTGCAGGCCGCAGCCGGCCAAGCCGATGACCGCGGTCACAGCAAAAGCCGCCAGCAATGGCCTATGCCACCACATTGACAATCCTCTGCGGTACGATCACGACCTTCTTGATTTGACGTCCCCCAATGGCGCGCACGACATTGTCGAGCTTTAGCGCCGCAGCTTCAATATCTTCCTTCGCCGCGTCTCGTGCAATCCTCAATTCATCCCGCCTTTTTCCGTTCACCTGTACCGCAATTACCACGGTATCTTCGGCCAAAAGCCCGGGATCCGGCGCTGGCCACGGCTGTTCGGCCAATAGGCCCTGATTCCCGAGCGCCAGCCAACATTCTTCAGCCAGATGCGGCACCATTGGGGCGGCGATTCGGGCAAGTGTTTCGGCGGCTTCGCGGAGCGCGAATCGCATGTCTGGGCCAGGTTTTTCGCCGGCGGTGTTGAGGCTTGCCGAAAGCGCGTTGGCAAGCTCGTAGATGTTGGCGATGGCGACGTTGAAGCGGAGCTTGTCGATGGCCCCGGTGACGGCGGCGATGCTCTTGTGCGCCGCCCGGCGCAGCTTAAGCGCGTCGCTTCCCATCTCCGCCGGCGGCGGACCGCCCTCCCCCTTCTCCGCCGCCTCGTTGACGAGCCGCCACACGCGCTGGAGAAACCGGTAGGCGACTTCGACGCCGCCCGCGGTCCACTCGATGTCGCGCTCAGGCGGCGTGTCCGACAGCATGAACCAGCGCGCGGTATCTGCGCCATAGGCGGCGATGATGTCGTCGGGATCGACCACGTTCTTCTTTGACTTCGACATCGACTCGATCGGACCGACGGTGACCGGCTCACCGGTCGCGGCAAGCACGCGCTTGCCGTCGCGAAACGTCACCTCTGTCGGAGTCACCCATTTTCCGTGCGCGTCCTTATAAGTCTCGTGCGTGACCATGCCTTGCGTGAACAGGCCCTTGAACGGCTCGTCGATCGGTGAGTGTCCGGTCTTGTGCATGGCGCGGGTGAAGAACCGCGCATAGAGGAGATGCAGGATGGCGTGCTCCACGCCGCCGATATATTGGTCGACCGGGAGCCAGTAGCCGACGGCATTCGAGTTGACCGGCACCGACGCATGCGGCGAGCAGAAGCGCGCGAAGTACCAGGACGAATCGACGAAGGTATCCATGGTGTCGGTCTCGCGCGTGGCGGTGCCGCCGCAGCTCGGGCAGGTTACGTGCTTCCAGGTGGGATGGCGGTCGAGCGGATTGCCGCCGCCGTCGAAGCTCACATCCTCGGGCAGCTTTACCGGCAGATCCTTTTCCGGGACCGGCACGATCCCGCATCGCTCGCAATGGATCATCGGGATCGCGCAACCCCAATAGCGCTGACGCGAGATGCCCCAGTCGCGCAAGCGGAACTCGGTGCGCCGCTCGCCTTGCGGCGCGCCCTTCAGCGTCTTCGCCGCCAGACGATCTGCCATCGCCTCTTTCGCCTCCTCAACCGGGAGGCCGTCGAGAAAGGCCGAGTTGATCAGCGTGCCGTCGCCGGTATAGGCCTCATCGGTGATGGCAAAGCTCTTGGCGTCGGCGTCCGGCGGCAGCACCACCGGGATCACGGGAAGTCCGTAGGCTCGCGCAAATTCGAGGTCGCGCTGATCGTGCGCCGGGCAGCCGAAGATGGCGCCGGTGCCATATTCCATGACGATGAAATTGGCGATGAACACCGGGAGCTCGGCGCCGGGGATCACGGGATGGGTCACGCGCAGGCCGGTGTCATATCCCCTCTTCTCCTGCGTCTCGAGCTTGGCGGCGCTCGTGCCATGATGCTGGCACTCGGCGATGAAGGCGGCAGTCTTAGGGTCACGCCCCGCCACTGCCTTCGCCAGCGGATGATCCGGCGCGATCGCCATGAAGCTCGCGCCGAACAGCGTGTCGGGGCGCGTGGTGAATACTTCGATGATCGCGTGACCGGCCGGCGCCGCGCGGCTCGCCAGTTCGAAGCGGATCAGGAGCCCTTGCGAGCGGCCGATCCAGTTCGCCTGCATCAGCCGCACCTTCTCCGGCCAGCGGTCGAGTGTCGCAAGCGCGTCGAGCAGGTCCTTTGCATACTCGGTGATCTTGAACACCCACTCCGGCTGTTCGCGCTGCTCGACGAGGGCGCCTGAGCGCCAGCCGCGGCCGTCGATCACCTGCTCGTTGGCGAGCACGGTCTGGTCGACCGGGTCCCAATTCACTTTCCGCTTCTTGCGGTCGACGAGCCCGGCGGCCAGGAGATCGAGAAACAGCTTCTGCTGCTGGTGGTAGTAGTCGAGGTCGCAGGTGGCGAGCTCGCGCGACCAGTCGAGCGACAGCCCCATGCTTTTGAGCTGGCCGCGCATGGTGGCGATGTTGTCATAGGTCCATTTGGCGGGATGCACGCCACGCTCTATGGCCGCGTTCTCGGCCGGCAGTCCGAACGCGTCCCAGCCCATGGGGTGAAGCACATTGTGGCCGCGGGCGCGCATGTAGCGGGCGACCACGTCGCCCATGGTGTAGTTGCGCACATGGCCCATGTGGATTCGCCCGGAAGGATAGGGGAACATTTCAAGAACATAGTATTTCGGGCGTGGGTCGTTCTCGTCGGCAAGGAACAGCCCCCGCTCTTCCCAGAGCGCCTGCCAGCGTGGCTCCGCTTCACGCGGATCGTAGCGTTGTTGTGCCATTGGTTTGGACGTGTCGAACCGACCGAGAATTGCCGGACTAGGGCATGAAAGGCCGAGCACGGTCAATCGGGCGGCCGCGAATTGCTGGCCAGAGCAACGATAGCGTGATTTGCCGCACGCCGTGCCCATGCGCAAAGTGTCGGCCATGGTGGCCGAGCGAACAGGCGAACTGCGAACCCCTGCCCGTCACTTGCTGCGCGTGCTTGTTCTCAGCGCGGCGGCGATGCTTGCGGTCAACGCCCGGTTGGCTCCGGCACGAGCCGATTACGACCAGGTCCTCGCCGCGTGCAAGGGTCAAGGAAATCCGACACCCGAACAGCAGATCGAGGGCTGCACTGCGCTGATCGAAAGCGAAATCGGCAATGACCGGGAGCGGGCGCTGAACTATTTCCGCCGCGCGGGCGCCTATTTCAATCGACAGGACTTCGATAGTGCTATCCGCGATTTCAGCGACGGCCTCGCCATCGATGCCGGCAATGTCACGGCGCTGTACGGCCGCGGCGTGGCCTATGAGGGCAACAAGGATCCGGAGCACGCGCTTTCCGACTACGACGCCGCGCTCAAGCTCGATCCGGACAACGTCAAGGCTCTGAGCAATCGCGCCGCGATCTATGCCGATCAGCAAGCCTATGAGCGCGCGCTCGAGGACAACAACCGCGTCATCGAACTCAAGCCCGATCAAGCTGGAGGCTACGTCGCGCGCGGCTTCACCTATGCGCGCCGCGGCGATTTCGAAAACGCGCTGCGCGACTTCGACAAAGCCATCGCGCTCGATGCCAAATCGGCCATCGCCTATTTCAACCGCGGCCGTGTCTATTTCAGCAAGGGCGAGATCGAGCGTGCGATTGAGGACTACGGCACGGCCATCGATATCGGTCCGAAACACGCAAGCGTCTTCGAGAGACGCGGCTTCGCCTATCTCAGCCAAGGGCAGATCGACAAGGCGATCGCGGATTACGACGCCGCCTTGCAGCTCGATGCCAAGCGCGCCACCGCACTGTTCGGACGCGGCGCCGCCAAACTGAAGAAAGGCGATGTGAGCGGGGCCGATGACATCGCCGCGGCCAAGGCAATCAAGCCCGATATTGCCGCCGTGTTTGCTCAATCGGGCATCCAATGATGGTGGGCGACCCTTTGCTCGCTTCTACCCTCGACGCGGTCGAGCGCGATATCGCCGCTGCCGCGAAGCGCGCGGGCCGCGATCCGGCATCGGTGAAGCTCGTCGCAATCACCAAGACGGTGCCGGACCACGCCATCGAAGAGGCAATCGCCGGCGGTCAGCGCCGCTTCGGCGAGAACCGTGTTCAAGAGGCAAAGGCGAAATGGCCGGCACTCAAACAACGTCATCCTGGTCTTGAGCTCCATCTCGTCGGGCCGCTTCAGTCGAACAAGGTGCGCGACGCGGTCGACTTGTTCGACGTGATCCACAGTGTCGACCGTCCGAAGATTGCCCAGGCGCTTGCCGAGGAGATATCGCGGAGCGGAAATCACCCGCGGCTGCTGGTCCAGGTAAATACGGGGGAAGAGCCGCAAAAAGCCGGAGTGGCTCCGAGCGAGACCGACGACTTCGTTGCACGATGCCGCGCCGAATATGGTCTGGCAATCGAAGGACTGATGTGCATTCCGCCGCTCGACGAGGAGCCTTCGTTACACTTCGCCTTGCTTGCCAAGATCGCCGCGCGTCTCAAGCTCAAGGAGTTGAGCATGGGCATGAGCGGCGACTTCGAGAAGGCCATCGCCTTCGGCGCCACTTATGTGCGCATCGGCACCGCCATCTTCGGCGCCCGCGGAACCAATTGAGGAGAGTGTTACTTCACCACAATCGCCGAGCCGCGCTGCAGGTCCCGCAGCAGCATGACCAGGTCATGTCGCGACAGCGCGATGCATCCTGCTGTAGGCGAATAGTCGGGCCGTGCGAGATGCACGAAGATGGCGCTGCCGCGGCCCCTC
This sequence comes from uncultured Alphaproteobacteria bacterium, assembly GCA_963757555.1. Lineage (GTDB taxonomy): Bacteria > Pseudomonadota > Alphaproteobacteria > Rhizobiales > Methyloligellaceae > Methyloceanibacter. The sequence goes on along the minus strand of CAVWRU010000017.1, from coordinate 95,579 downwards.
ACCCGCGGACGGTCGTTGTAGCCGAGCACGAGCACGAGGTCGTAGAGATGATCGGCGCGGTGCAGACTGTCGGCCTGTGTTCGCGACGAGAGCTTGACGAGCCTGTTGTAGTTTCGGTCCTCTGGGTCCTCACACCAGCCGTCGCGGGCGCGGATGGCATGGATCGGAAATTGCGTCCTTGGCCGCGGCAGGCGATCGTCGCGATAAAGCACTTGGCGAACGCGATAGCGTCCGAGCGGCGTGGCGCCGTCGCCTTCTTTCTTCAACGCGGCGATACCGCTCCGGCCGAGCGCCGCGCGGCGCATGCCGTGCGCCAAGGCGAGCCGCCCCTCCCTTGGATTTCCGGGGGCGCGCCGCACCACGATGTCTCGCTTAACTCTCATGTTCGATTGGCCTTTTTCGGTGGCTCAGGCTAACCGACCCGCTTGTCCAAGAGGAAGGCCACCCTTATTACTGGAGGCGTGGAGTTTAATCGGGGGCCCCCATGGGCAATGCGCGCAAGATCCTGATCATCGACGACGACGACGAGCTTCGCGACTCCTTGAGCGAGCAACTTTCCCTGCACGAGGAGTTCGATACGCTGCTCGCGGCCAACGCATCGGACGGGCTCAAGCTTGCACGCAACGGCCATGTCGATCTCGTGCTTCTCGACGTTGGACTTCCCGACCTCGATGGGCGCGAGGCCTGCAAGTTGCTCCGGCGCAGCGGGTTCAAGGGCCCGGTCGTCATGCTGACGGCGCAAACCACCGATTCCGACACCATTCTTGGGCTTGAGTTCGGGGCCAACGACTACGTCACCAAGCCTTTCAAGCTCGGCGTGCTGCTCGCCCGCATCCGCGCCCAGCTCCGGCAGCACGAGCAGAGCGAGGACGCGGTTTTCACCATCGGCCCTTACACCTTCAAGCCCGCGTCGAAATTGCTGGTCGACGGCGGCGGCGGCAAGATCAGGCTCACCGAGAAGGAGACCTCGATCCTCAAATATCTCTATCGCGCCGGCGAGCGGGTGGTCACCCGCGACGTGCTGCTGCACGAGGTGTGGGGCTACAATGCCGGCGTCACCACCCATACGCTCGAGACGCATATCTACCGCCTGCGTCAGAAGATCGAGAAGGATCCGTCGCAGGCCGAGTTGCTGATCACCGAGACCGGCGGCTATAAGCTCGTGCCTTGAGGCCTTGGCCTGGTGGAGCGGCCGCCTTACCAACGACGCTAGAGGCAGCCGCGCGCAGAACTCTGCGTGCGCGCTCGCGCCATGACGGCACTAAGGCCGGTGAGCAGGACCAGGGGCTGCGATCCCCAAACTAAACAAGATCATGGCTTCGGTTGCGCCATTGCCACCGTCAGGACTTACACCCAGGTGATCTTTCGATCCAGTCCATGTGGTTACCTCTTCACCCTACTCCTTCAGCACTTTTGCGCGTCTCGCATCTCGTCATAGCGACAAGACTTTGCCGGGGCATGCGAACCTCAATCTCGTTCTGTTTTCGCGCCATTCCCGTCGTAGGCATCGGTCTCTGTCGTGGTGAGAACGGTATAGCGATTTGCCCTTGGGAGATATCAGGACTTTTTCCGCGACGATGGAAGCTGGGTCGGGACGCCCAGGGCGATCGCCTTGCGGTTCCCGGCGACCCTTGGAGGTCCGAGTGCAATTTCTCTTTCTTGTCGTCTTTGCCCACGGCCTGCCCTACGGTTCGAAGATGATTTCAGTTACGGGATGAACTTCCCAGATGGTCGGAATGTTTCGCCGCAGGCTCTGCGGGCCAGGGCCCTGGCCGTGCGCATGGCTCATGTCGAAGAACAGCGAGCCGGCGATCTCAATCGGGATAGGAGGATCGTAGAAGTCGTATGAGGGACCGGGGAGATTTGTTCCGAAGAAGGCTTTATATGCGTCGCGTGCCGCTTTCAGACGAGAGAAATGCTCGGCGTCTCCGAGGCGGCAATCCCGGATAGCTCCATGGTCATGTATTGCGGCGGGGAGGCCGCGCGGTCGCGTCCGACAATGAGATGAAAATCGTTGTCGGTCTCTCCCGGCTCGCTGCATAGAGAAAGGCTTTTACCCGCACGTTTCGATGCTCTTCGTCTAGCCGGTCAGAGTTTTCATCAGTGGTGACTCGTGGGATCGGTGCGCTCGTCATCGTGTCGCTTTGACGGCAGAGTATCTGATCAGCTGACTTACATCGTCGAAGATCTCCGGCTCCGCGTCCGTGACGGATAGCTTGGCCGCCTTACGGCGGTGCCAGCGAAGTCCTCGCTGACGGCGACAGCCGCGCCGAGCACTTGGGATTGCGGCGCTCGGCAACGAGGTGTCATAAGCGTCGAACTCGTCGGTTCTCAAAATGCGATATGCCGGGCCTGATCGCTGTCGCCGGTGCATGAACGCGGCGCAAGGGCCGCGCGAGGTGGCACTAAAGTCTTCTCCTCCATCGACCGAGGCCATCGGCGGCAGGCCGGCGCGCGATGCTTTTGTCCCTTTGGAATGCGTGCATTTTCTGCCTCCGCCAGCTAATCTCGGAGATGGAAGATCGATGACCTCTTGCAACTAAATCACGAAGCGCGGCCCGACCTTACAATGCCAAGCTACGCAGAATCGGCGACGCTCATCGCCCGATATCGAAATCGGCGATGACCGGGACGTGGTCCGAGGTGCGCGGCCAATCGCGCGCCTCGTCAAGCACTTGCATGGCAGTTGCCGCGCCCTCGAGCGCGGACGTGGTCCACACATGGTCGAGGCGGCGCCCGCGATTCGACGCGCGCCAATCGCGATTGCGGTAGCTCCACCAAGTGAAGAGCTTCTCCTCCGCCGGCACGTGGCGGCGCATCACGTCGACCCAATCATGCGCAGCCTGTATGCGCTCGAAGCGCTCAACCTCGGCCGGCGTGTGACTCACCACTTTCAGGAGCTGCTTGTGCGACCACACATCGGTCGGCAGAGGCGCGACATTGAGGTCGCCGACGAGGATCATGCGATTGCTGCGCTTGCCGCGCATGCCTCGGAACCAGGATTCCATGGCTTCGAGGAAATCGAGCTTGTGGCGGAACTTCGGATTGAGGGCAGGGTCGGGCAGATCGCCCCCCGCGGGCACGTAGACGTTATGCAGGACGAGGGGCTTCGCCTGCGACCCGCCGTCCTCGAGCACCACCGAAAGGTGACGGGCATGACCGCGTCCGCAAATGTCGCGCCGCTCGACGCGGGCGAAGGGAATACGGGAGAGCGTGGCGACGCCGTGGTAGCCCTTCTGTCCGGCGACCGCCACATGGCTAAAGCCAAGCGCGCGGATCGCGAGCTCGGGGAACAGCCCATCGACGCATTTGATTTCCTGGAGACAGAGCACGTCCGGCTGGTGCGCGCGCACGAAGCGCTCGAGCAGGTCGAGCCTCAGCCTGACCGAGTTGATATTCCATGTCGCGAGGCGAAAACGCATGAGGTGGTGCCCAAAAAGAAAGGCGCCCAACCGCTGCGCGTGGTTGGGCGCCAGAAGCGCGTTTTTTGCGCGCGCGTGCCGGGAGGGAAGCCGGCACGGGCGGACCACATCTTCGGCTAGACGGGGGGCACTACCGATGAAAAGCGATGTGGGCCGCTTCTGCAGCAACAAATATGAGGGTTGCGGACAGATTTCAACCGGGGCTGGGCAAAAAAATTAACGCGTCGTAAATGCTGGACGGCTGAGTTAACCTAACATCTTGATTGGTATGGAATTTTCAGGTTACCGCTAACGAATTTGTGAAGCCCTCCAAGGCCCAAAATCGGCATTCGCAACTGCGAAATTAACGAAACGGCTGAAACGACACCGTCGAATTGAAGAAATCGGCCGCGACCTTCCTCCCCGGCACGGTGTCGTTGATGGTCACCGTCGTGGAGAGGCCCTGGGCATCGGTGATCACCCACTGCTTGAGCTTCATTTCCGGATTGGTGTCGAAATAGAGCTTGATCTGGCCCGCCGCCTGGCCACCCCTGTCTTCGAGGGTAATGGCGAGCGAGTCTTCGTCGGCTTCGACGCCAACGATGCGCGCGTCACGGGCAAGGTCGACCCCATCGCCGAGCAACAGACGGAACGGCGTCGATTCGAGCGGATATTTCTCGATGGTCTTGAGGCTTGAATCCTCAATGGCGAGAAAATGCCCGTCGGCCACGAGGCGAAGCGTGCTCGGCGGCGCATAATCGAATCTGAGCTTGCCGGGCCGCTGCACATAGAAGCGGCCGGAGGTGTGCTTGTTGTTGGAGTTGATCTGCTCGAAATTGCCCTGCAGATTGGTCATGCCGTTGAAATAGGCGTTGATGCGCGCGACCGCGGCGTCCTGCTGCTCGCCGATCAGCGGCGTCGGCGCCGGTGCTGCTTCCACCGCGGCATCCCAGCCCGCGCCCTCGTCGGCAGCGCCCTGGTTGATCTCGCCGGGGGCCGTGGCCGGCTCCGGCACGGCGGCATCGTAGGACTGCTCGGGCCCAGGGACGACGCCGGTAGAGGAAGGCGTCTTTTCCACTGTCGTGCCGTCTTGGGCGAGCGCGGTGCCGGCTGCCAAGCTGAGAGCGGATGACAGGCTCAACACAAGCCACGCCGTTGTCATGCGCATTTGGTGAACCCCCTCCGCTTTTCCGCGAGTCCCAGCGGCAATCGATAGATGATTTCGCTAAATCTGGTCAACTTCTTGGCGAAGCCAGAGCTTTCAGTTGCAGGCTTAATAGGGCGATACCGCCTCATCGCCGCCGACCAGGATCTCGCGTTTGCCGGCATGATTGGCGGCGCCAATCAGGCCCTCGTTCTCCATGCGCTCGATCAAGGTCGCAGCACGATTATAGCCGATGCCGAGCCTCCGCTGCACATAACTGGTCGATACTTTGCGGTCCTTGAGCACGATGGCCACCGCCTGATCGTACAGCTCATCGCCGGATTCGCCGTAGCCTTCGGCCTCTTCCGAGCCCTCGCCGTCGTCGGCGGCGGACTCCTCCTCGGTCACCGCCTCGAGATAGTCCGGCACGCCTTGCTTCTTCAGATGCCGTACGACCTTCTCCACCTCCTCGTCGGCGACGAACGGCCCATGCACGCGCATGATGCGCCCGCCACCGGCCATATAGAGCATGTCGCCCTGGCCGAGAAGTTGCTCGGCGCCCTGCTCGCCGAGAATGGTGCGGCTGTCGATCTTCGAGGTCACCTGGAAACTCACCCGCGTCGGGAAGTTCGCCTTGATGGTGCCGGTGATGACGTCGACGCTCGGGCGCTGGGTGGCGGTGATGAGATGAATGCCGGCGGCGCGGGCCATCTGGGCAAGCCTCTGCACCGCGGTCTCGATATCCTTGCCGGCGACCATCATCAGGTCGGCCATCTCGTCGACGATCACCACGATATAGGGCATGGCGTCGTAGTCCATCTCCTCCTGCTCGTAGATGGCGCGCCCGGTCGCACGGTCGAAGCCCGTCTGCACCGTGCGGGTCAGCACTTCGCCCTTGGCCTCGGCCTGCAGGATGCGGCCGTTGTAGCCCTTGATATCGCGCACGCCCAATTTCGACATGCGCTTGTAGCGCTCCTCCATCTCGCGCACCGTCCATTTGAGGGCGACCACAGCCTTCTTCGGATCGGTGACGACGGGAGCGAGCAGATGCGGGATGCCGTCATAGACCGAGAGCTCGAGCATCTTCGGGTCGATCATGATGAATTTGCACTGGTCGGGAGAGAGCCGGTAGAGCAGCGACAGGATCATGGTGTTGATGCCCACCGATTTGCCCGAGCCGGTGGTGCCGGCGATCAGGAGGTGTGGCATGCGGGAGAGGTCGACAGTGACCGACTCGCCGCCGATATTCTTGCCGAGCGCGAGCGCGAGCCGCGCATCGCTGTCCTGGAAGTCGGGAGATTCGAGCAATTCCCTCAGCATCACGATTTCGCGCCGGTCGTTGGGAAGCTCGATGCCGATGGCATTGCGGCCGGGCACCACGGCGACGCGGGTGGCGACCGCGCTCATCGAGCGGGCGATATCGTCGGAAAGCCCGATCACGCGCGAGGACTTGGTTCCCGGCGCCGGCTCGAGCTCGTAGAGCGTGACCACCGGACCCGGCCGCACGTTGGTGATCTCGCCCTTGACGCCGAAATCCTGCAGCACGCCTTCGAGTTCGCGCGCATTCTCCTGCAACACCTCGTCGCTCACCCCGCGGCTGCGGTTGGAGCGCGGCTGCTGCTGCAGCAATTTGAGCGGCGGCGCCTCGTAGGGCGTGTCTGACGGCCGGCGGCGGCGCAAACCGGTATGCGTCTTCTTTTCTGCGCTCCGCGTAATGCGATAGTTGGGCTCGGTGATGTCCTCGTCCCCGTCCTCTTCCTCCTCCTCATCGTCGTCGAGGTCGAAAGGCTCAAGATCGAAGGTGGGCTCGATGCGTCCATCGGGGTCCGGCTCGACGTCCTCGACCGCGACTTTGCGCTCGTCTTCCAAATCTTCGGCGGGGTCGGCGTCTGCCTTTCTCCACCAGAATCCCCGCTTGATCGTGGCGCCGGTATGCATGGCGACGTGCATGGCGGCACCGAGCGAGGCATTGGCCCACTCGCTCGGGAGCTTGCTCCTTGGCGCCCACAAGGCGATCAGCGAGGAGGTATTGGTGCCGCAGGCGAACAGCAGCAGCGACGTCCCGGCGATCAGGAAGGCGAGCCCGGCAATGAAGCAAGCGGCCGGCGCGGGCAGCACGCCGATGAACAGCGCGCCGGTCATGAACAGGTCGCCGAGGATGCCGCCAAGGCCGTTCGGCAGCGGCCAGCTCTTTGGCTGCGGCAGGGCGGAAAGCGCGGCGGCGAGCAGCATGACGGCGAGCGGCCAGAGGAGCAGCCGAGCCCGGCGCCGCTCGGGCACCGTGTGAAGCGTGAGGTGCCAACCCCAGGCGGCGAGCGGCAGGAACAGAGCGATCGCGGCAAGCCCCAGGGACTGCATGGCGAGATCGGCGACGACGGCGCCCCAATGTCCCAGCACATTGCGTGGCGAGGCCTGCGTGGCGTTGTTGAAGCTCGGGTCGTAGATCGACCAGCTGGCGAGGCTCGCCCAGGCAGCACAGGCGATGGCGACGATGGCGAGGCCATAGCCGCGAAACACGAGCTGCTTCAATCCCGATTCGACCGCGCCTGGCAGCAGCCGGCGCCGCTCCTTGGTTCTGCGTTTGCTGGCCATTCCTAACCCAGTGTGGCGACGATGCGTCCCAAAGCCTTGCCCGTGGTTTCAGGCGCGTGCACGAGCGCAACCCTGACGTGGTTCATGCCAGGGTTGATCCCGCTTGCCCCCGAGCGGGCGAGATATTGTCCCGGCAGCAGTCTGACACCACACCCTTTCCAAAGGGTTTTTGTCGCGGCCTCGCCCCCGCCATGGGCGGCCATGTCGAGCCACAGGAAAAAGCCCCCTTGCGGCCTGCGGTAGCCGTAGCGGCCTTGCAGCACCGCGTCGGCAACATCGAAATTCTCCCGATATAGCGCTCGCCCCTGCTCGACATGGGCCTCGTCGGACCAGGCCGCGACCGAAACGTGCTGGATGGGCAAAGGCACTTGGGGGCAGGCGACGTTGCGAAACCTGGCGAAGTGGGAAATGAAGTCGGGGTCGCCCGCCACGAATCCGGACCGCAAGCCGGGAAGGCCGGAGCGCTTCGACAGCGAGTTGAAGCTCGCGACGTTGGCGAGGCTGCCGTTCGCCGCGAACGCCGTCTCGAGCACGCCAGGGGGCGGGGCCTCGGAATAGATCTCCGAGTAGCATTCGTCGGCGAACAGCATGAAGTCGAAGCGCCCCGCGAGCGCGATTGCGGCGGCGAGATAGCCCTTGTCCGCCACGGCGCCTTGCGGATTGGAGGGCGAGCAGAGATAGAACGCCACGGTGCGCTGCAAGAGTTCCTCATCGATGGCATCGAGGGCCGGTAGAAATTGCGTCGCGGCGGCACTCTCGAGGAACACAAGCTCGGCGCCCGAGGCCGCCGCCGCGGCGGCGTAGGCCTGGTAGAAGGGGTTGGGGATGAGCACCGCGGGCCGCGTCACCGAGGCTTTGCGCGCGAGCGCCGGGAAGATCGCCGAGAACAATCCTTCACGCGAGCCGTTGAGCGGCAGCACATCCTTGTCGGCGTCGACATGACCGGCGAGAGAAGGATAGCGGCGACCCGACCAGCCGGCGATGGCCTGCCGCAACGCCGGGATGCCCCTTATCGGCGGATAGCGGCCGAACTCCTTGAGATGGTGCTCGAGCGTCGGCCCGAGAAAAGAGGGGATCAGCGTCCGTGGCTCGCCAAGCGAAAGGTCGATCTGCGGCGCTCCTGGCGCGCTGCCGTCAAGCAGCTCGGCGAGACGCGCGAAAGGCGAGGCGACAAGATCGTCGAGAGAGGTAAGGCCGGTTCGAATCGCCATTCAGAAGGGTTACGAGATGGCGCAAGCCGCGGCAATGGCTAGCCCGCCCCAAAAAAGATGAGCCCCGGCGACTGGCCGGGGCTCTTAGGGAGAGCAGATGTCAAGGCAGGAGATGCTGCTCTCGTGGTTACTGCGTCCTGGAGTTGACTTCGCTCGTGTGTGTTACGGCACCACCTCTCCATGCAGGTTGAGATCGAGACCTTCGACTTCAGCAGCCTGACTTACTCTCACGCCGACGAGCATGTTCGTCACGATGAGGATCACCCAGGTCATGACCGCGGTCCAAATGATGGTGGCGGTAATGCCTTCGAGCTGGATGAATACTTGGCCTGGGTTGCCTTCCAGCAAGCCCGATGTCCCGCACACTGCCTTCAAGGCGAACACGCCGGTCAGCAATGCTCCGATGATGCCGCCTACGGCATGAACGCCGAAGGCATCGAGCGAGTTGTCATAGCCGAGAGCCCGCTTGAGCGTCGTTGCCGCGAAGAAGCAGCCGATGCCGGCAGCGGCGCCGATCCACAGCGATCCGATCGGACCCACATAGCCCGACGCCGGGGTGATGGCCACGAGACCGGCCACGGCACCTGAGATGATGCCGAGCACGCTCGGCTTCTTGTGCACGAGCCACTCTGAGAACATCCAAGCAAGCGCCGCGGTGGCGGTGGCAATCTGCGTGACGGTCATGGCAAAGCCCGCGCGTCCGTCGGCAGCCACCTCGGAACCCGCGTTGAAGCCGAACCAGCCGACCCACAGCAACGAGGCGCCGGTCATGCTGTACACCAGGTTGTGCGGCGCCATGTTCTCGGAGCCGTAGCCGTAGCGCTTGCCGATATAGAGGGCGCAAACCAGGCCCGCGACACCGGCGTTGATATGCACGACCGTGCCACCGGCGAAGTCGAGCACCCCGAGGCCTCCGAGGAAACCGCCGCCCCAGACCCAGTGGGCGATCGGCGCGTAAATCAGGATCTGCCACAGGACCATGAAGATCACCAAGGCGGAGAACTTCATGCGATCGGCGAAAGCACCGGTGATCAGCGCTGGGGTGATGATGGCGAACGTCATCTGGAAGCACATGAACACCGATTTCAGGGATCGTGCCTTTCAGCGTGTCGACCTCCATGCCTCTGAGCAGGAAGCGGGACATGCCGCCGATATAGGCATTCATGCTTCCGCCGTCGGTGAAGGCCAGCGAGTAGGCGATCACCATCCACACCACGGTCACGATACAGGTCGTGGCGAAGCTCTGCATGACGGTGGCGAGCACGTTCTTCTTGCGCACCATGCCGCCGTAGAACAGGGCGAGGCCTGGAATTGTCATCATCAAGACGAGGGCGGTGGATGTCAGCATCCACGCCGTGTCGCCCGAGTTGAGCGTGGGCGCGGCTGGTGCTGCCTCCGGGGCCGCCTCTTGGGCGAGCGCCGGATCGATATGGGCAAGTAGCAGCACAGCGAGCGCTGCAACTACGCCGGAAAGACACTTCTTAAGAGTCAGCATCTAATTTACCTCCCCCTCTCAGAGCGCTGATTTGTCGGTTTCGCCGGTGCGGATACGCACCGTCTGCTCAACCGGGACCACGAAGATCTTGCCGTCGCCGATCTGCCCGGTTTTGGCAGCAGCCACGATGGCATCGACCGCCTTGTCGATCATCTTGGCCGGCACGACGACTTCGATCTTGATCTTCGGCAGGAAGTTCACGGCGTATTCCGCGCCCCGATAGATTTCGGTATGGCCCTTCTGGCGTCCGTAACCTTTGACCTCGGTTACGGTCATGCCCTGCAGGCCGAGCTCCGTGAGGGCTTGGCGCACCTCATCGAGCTTGAATGGCTTGATGATCGCCATCACCAGCTTCATTTGTTCACCCCTCCATGTTGCGGCCTTCCGTTGGCCACTGGTCGTGAGCCGCGTTAACCCGAAAGGAGAGTCAAACAGCGTGCCAACTCCGCCGCAGCGCAGCATTTCCTTAGCTTTTGAGCGAATTTTCGTGGAAGGAAGGGTCGAGGCACCCCGATCTGGGGGCAGGTTATGCCTGCGATCTAGGCAAAATGTAGTGTTTGCCTATTTTATAGCCAGATTATTCGACACGGCGCTCGCGAACCAGCCCTTCTTGGGTCGTAGAGGCAACAAGCTCGCCCGAGCGCGTGAACAAGGTGCCCCGGCAAAACGCGCGGCCGCCGCCCGAAGTCGGGCTGTCCTGAGCGTAAAGCAGCCAGTCGTCGGCCCGGAAACTCCGATGAAACCAGACGGAATGGTCCAGGCTTGCCAGCATCAGCGCAGGGTCGAAGATGAACCGGCCATGGGCGATCAGAGCCGTGTCGAGCAGGGTGAAGTCCGAGGCGTAGGCGAGCACGCATTGATTTAAGGCGAGGTCGGGGCCAAGCGTGCCTGTCGCCCTGATCCACATTTGCTGGGTGGCGGCACGCTTTTCCGGATTGAGATAGCGGGTCAAGTCGACCGGCCTGATCTCGATCGGCCGCTCGCGCTCCCAATAGACCTTGACCTGCGGCGGCAGACGGTCGAGCAGAAGCTCCTTCAGCTCGGCCTCGCTCGGCAGCGATTTAGGCGGCGGCACCTCCGGCATCTTCACCTGATGCGACAGACCCTCTTCGGGCTTGTGGAAGGAGGTGGCCATCGAGAATATCGCGTGCCCATGCTGGATGGCGACCACGCGGCGGGTGGAGAAGCTGCCGCCGTCGCGGATACGGTCGACGTTGTAGATGATCGGCACCGAGGGATCGCCCGGCCGCAGAAAATAGCCGTGCAGGGAATGGGCGGCGCGGCCCTCGACCGTGCGGTAGGCGGCGACGAGCGCCTGGCCGATCACCTGACCCCCGAACACGCGCTGCCAGCCAACCTGCGGGCTCACGCCGCGGAACAGGTTCACCTCGAGCGTTTCGATGTGGAGGATGGCGAGAAGCTGGTCGAGAGCACGGCTCATGGCCTGCGCCCTTTACCAGTTTTGGTCGCGAAGCGGAACGCAGGCGATGTGACTATGGTGAGCAGCTCCCTTTCCCCTTGCAGGGAAGGGTAGGGAGCGGGGTAAGTAGCCATGGCCGACAAGCCCCCTCACCAATACGACGTCATCATCGCCGGCGGCGGCTTTGTCGGCACGACGCTCGCCCTTGCTCTGGGCGCGCTCGCGCCCAAGGGCTTCCGCGTGGCGTTGATCGATGCCGAGGCGCCAAATGGGAGCAAGGTCGATGCCCGCGCCTCGGCGCTTTCCGCCGCGAGCCGGGGCCTTCTTTCCGTGCTTGGCATTTGGCCGGAGCTTGACGGCAACGCCGAGCCCATAGCCAGCATCGAGATCACCGACAGCGCGCTCGATGCGCCGCTTCGCCCGCATTTCCTCGGCTTCGATGACGATCTCCGCCCTGGCGAGTCCGGCGCCTACATGGTCGAGAACGCCGACCTCAACCGCGCGCTCGGCGCGGCGCTCGCGCGTGCGCCCTTCATCTCGGTGATCGCGCCGGACAGCGTCAGCGGCTTTTCCGCGACGCCCTTTGCGATCGAAGTGAAGCTCGCAAGCGGCGGCGCGGCCTTCGCCAAGTTGCTCGCCGCTGCCGACGGCAAGCGCTCGCGTTTGCGCGAGGCTGCCCGAATCAAATGCGTGAGCTGGAGCTATCCGCAGATCGGCATCGTCACCACGGTGGCGCATGCCAAGCCGCATCGCGGGAGAGCCGTGCAGCACTTTCTCCCCGATGGCCCCTTCGCCATCCTGCCGCTCAAAGGCAACCGCTCTTCCATCGTGTGGACCGAAGACAAGGTGACTGGCGAGGCGATCATGGCGGCCGACGAGGCAAATTTTATCGCCGAGCTTGCCAAGCGTTTCGGATCGAAGCTCGGCGACATCGCGCTTGCCGGTCCGCGCCAATCGTTTCCGCTCGACTTCCAGGTGGCGCGGAGCTTCGTTTCCGAGCGCCTGGCGCTGGTCGGCGACGCCGCCCACGCGGTTCATCCTCTCGCCGGCCAGGGTCTCAATATCGGCTTTCGCGACGTTGCGGCGCTGACCGAGATCATCGTGGAGAGCGCCCGGCTTGGGCTCGATATCGGCGCGAGCTCCCTGCTAGAGCGCTATGAGCGTTGGCGGAGATTCGACAGCGCCTTTTCGGCCACGGTGATGGATGGGTTGAACCATCTGTTTTCCAACGACAGCGCGCCCTTGCGCGCGCTCCGCGATCTTGGGCTTGGCGTGGTCGACAGGGCGCCGTGGCTGAAGCGGGCTCTGGTCCGCGAGGCGGCAGGGGTGAGCGGCAATGTCCCGCGCCTGCTGAAGGGCGAAGGTTGTGACGCCTAACGCTCGTCGAGCTTGCGGGCTTCTTCCGGCAACATGATGGGGATGCCGTCGCGGATCGGGTAGGCGAGCCCAGCGGCGCGGCTGATCAGCTCCTGGCGCTCGGCGTCGTAGTCGAGCGACGTCTTGGTCAAGGGACAGACCAGGATCTCGAGAAGCTTCGGATCGAGGCGGCGATCGCCGCGGCGAGGTTCGGGATCACGGTCCATGGGGCGCCTCCTTGCCGGGTCATTGAATCGACGTCCCCGAGCCGTCGTCGCGAGAGGCGAGCTCCATCTCGGCGAGCGCCACCAGAGCTTCGGCCCGCGCTCGCAAATCCCTCGCCTCGAGCAGCGCCTGCTTCTCTTCGGCGCCATAGGGACTCGAGATCGACAGCGTGTTGACCAACCGCTCGTTGCTCGCGCTGTCGATGCGGTCCCAATCGGCGCTGAGATTGTTGGCGGTCAAATAATTTTTAAGCGTGTCGAGCAGGCGCGGCCGATCGACCTCATCTTCGCCATGGCCTGACCTGAAGTCGCTGGCGAACTCGCTAAAGTCGACTTGGGCGAAGCGGAACGGCTCGTCCGACTCGACGTCGTGCAACACGCGAAAGCGGGTGATGCCGGTGAGTGAAAGCAGGACGCGGCCGTCGTCGCCCTCGCTGTAGGCGGTGATCCGCCCCGCGCACCCCACCCGCCGCAGCGGAAAGGTCTTGCCGGTCGGCGATTTGTTGTCGCCCGCGTCCGGCGCCGGCTGCACGATGCCGATGAGGCGGTCGCCGGCGAGCGCATAATCGACCAGAACGAGATAGCGCGGCTCGAAGACGTTGAGCGAAAGCGTGGCGCGCGGCAGGAGAATGGCGCCGCGCAGCGGGAACACTGGCAGCACCCGCGGAAGATCTCGCCGGCCTCGGTAGCGCTCGAGTTACCCCACGCGGCAAGCTCCTTGCCCTCACGCAAACAACAGCGATGAGAGCTTCTGTCGGCCCGAGATGGTCGCCGGATCGCTCGCGCCCCACGCATCGAAGAGCTGGAGCGAGCTGCTTGCGGGCCGCGTCGTCGTTCAAAGCGCGATCCTTGCGGACGATGGTCAGGAGCTCGTCGAGCGCGCCCTGGCGGTCGCCCTTTGGCATTCAAGGCCAGCGCAAGATCGAAGCGGCTCTGGCTGTCCCCGGGATTTGCCGCGACCTTGGCGCGTAGCGACTCGCGCGTCGCCCGCGCTCCCCGCCTTGCGCGCGAGCTCAAGATCTGCCCGCGCGCTCGCCACCGCCGCGCTGTCGCCTTGGCCGGCGGCACAGCGTCAAGGTCTGTTCGGCGCGGGTCAGGTCCCCGGCCTCGATGTAGCACTTGGCAAGTCCCGCCGCGGCGCGGTCATTCTCCGCGTCCTTCTGCAGCGCCTCGCCGAAAGCCTGGGCCGCGCTGTTGACGTCTCCGGCGCGAGCAAGCGCGTGCCTCCGCCGCGATCTCCCATGGTCCGCCGCGACATCGGCGGTCTCATCGCCGATCAGCCTCGCGACGAACGCCTTGACCTGGCTCTCGGGCAGGGCCCCCGTGAAGCCGTCGACCGGCCGTCCGTCCGGGAAGGCGAACACCGCGGGGATCGACTGGACGCCCATTGGCCGGGGATCTGCGGGTGCTCGTCGATGTTGATCTTGACGAGCCGCACCGCGCCTTTTGCCGCGTGCACCACCTTTTCCAGGATCGGCGACAATTGCGGCAGGGGCCGCACCACGGCGCCCAGAAATCGACCAGCACCGGGACCTCGCGCGACGCGTCGATCACGTCGGCGAGGAAGTCCTTGGTGGTCGTATCCTTGATGAGGTCGGACGCCGGCCGCGGCCGCGCCTTCGGAAGGATCGGGCGCATCCATGTCATGCTCATCCATGGGCTCGCGACCCGATACCACCGAAGTGGCAAGGCCAAGCTGGCCGCGGGTGTTGTTCGGCCCGAAAGATGGGCCGCGATTGGCGCTTTGACAATTCGCCTCGCGCCGGCGCTCAGGAGAGCGGGATGATGCGCGGCTCGTGGCCGGAGGCCTTGACGAGGCGTAGGAGATCGGCGGTGGCGAGCCTGGTGGTGGCGGTGTTGTCCAGCGGATGGACATTGACCTCGTCGAAGTCGAGCAGGCCGCATCCACCACCACGGCGACGCGGGCCTCGGGATCGTTGATCAGGGCGAACGGCGTCACCGAGCCGGGGGTCACGCCGAGCAGATCGAGGAGAAGCTCGGGCTTCCCGAAGCAGAGGCGGCCAAAGCCGAGGCGCTTCGACACCAACTTCAAATCGACGCGCGCGTCGTCCTTGGCGACAACGAGCGCGCGCTCGGCGGTCCTTGTCCACCACGAACAGGTTCTTGGTGTGAGCGCCCGGCAGGCTCTCGCGCAACGATTGAGACTGCTCGACGGTGAACATCGCCTCGTGCTCCACCGTGGTCGAGGCGATGCCGAGCGCTTCGAGCCGGGCGAACAAAGTCTCTCGGTCGGCCACATTCGCTCTCGGCTTCTTCCTTGGTGGACTGCTCAAGTCCCTGATCCGCGTACGATTTCGAAGGCGCGATGGCCGGCAGCGCGTGCTATGGACATCGCCAGGGCGATCAACTACAACGCCAGACAGTGCCTTCAAGCGCGAACCGGATGGTTTTGGCAAGAGCGCGAGGGTAGGCCGGGATCGCGGGTGTAGCTCAGGGGTAGAGCACAACCTTGCCAAGGTTGGGGTCGTGGGTTCGAATCCCATCGCCCGCTCCAATTAAATCAATCACTTCACGGCTTTCAGACCTGGCTTCCAGGGAATTCCTTCCGGGGAATTTCCAGGGAATCTGTTCGCGTCCCGTTCATGCGGAAGGCGTCAGCGCTTCAACGCCACCAATTATCATCCTCACGCGTTCGCCTCTGTCGCCTCATGCTAAGAAGTCAACATGAAGCTCAACGGGTGGCAGCGCCTCGGAATCATAACGTCTGTGATAGGGGGGCTAGTGTGTGCCTGGTGGGCTTGAAGCTGATATATGATCCTATCTGGCAAGAGTATGGCGCATGCCTCGGCACCCTCGATTCGAATTGGGATGAGTGTCACAGAAGATTGGAAATGCAGCTTGCCAACGTTGACCCAAAGCGTTGGCGGATATTCCTTCTTTCTGCAATCATCCCCGTCGCATTAGCGTGGATCGTAGCATACACGGTGGTCGGTTTGGTGCGCTGGGTCAGACGAGGATTTTGAGAACGTAAGGAGGATTTTGAGAACGTAAGATAGTGCGCGTAGCGAACGAGCAACGCGAGAATGGCAAGGAACACCGCGAGGACGAAGGCTAGCTGGGATGGCGGCGTCAGGTTCATGGACTATCGATTGGCTATGATTGGTGCCGTCACGGCTCCGGCTCCGGCTCCTACAGCGGCTCCAATCGGACCAGCTACCACAGCACCCGCAACTCCGCCAGCCGCAGCCCCGCTGACGGTCTGCTGAGTGTGTGTGCAGCCAGTCACCGCCACGGTGAGGACTATCCCCATGACGATAAAGACTGCACCAAGTGCGAGCGTACAGTCCGCAAGACAGGCGGTCGCGCTGGCTCTGCAGTGAAGTGCGACGTTGGCCAAGAAACTCGGCCACGATGAAGCCGCGACCGGGTTTCTCTCAGCGGTGCTGATCACGGCAGCCACGAAGATTCACTCCGGGGGGACCAATCTGAGCCGCCGATGCAGGAGTTAACCCACGATTGGAACGGCTGTTCCGCTATGTCTTTTTACGTATTGATTTTGCACCGCGACAGCGGAATCTAGTTCGTTGCTCGCCATTACCTTTGCATGTCCACGTCTCACCACATAGAACCGGATCCCTGGTGGTTTGCCCCGCTGCTCTACGCGGCAGTGTGTTTGGCGATCGCAGGAGTGGCGGTGGGTGAGATTGTCTTCGGTGCCGTCTAACGCCGCCGGCTATCCGCTAGCAATCTCGTCTTCTGCCGGAGCGTCACGATCCGACCCGGCCGACCCCTGACCGCTTCCTCGTACGCCGCTCGCGCTACGCGGTAATCGCCGGTAAGAGCAATCAGCTCCTCGACATGGGAGTCCGCGTCGTCCCACTGCTCGACGATGTACCGCAGATCGAATTGGCGCCCCGTTGCCATCGTGTTATACAAGAACGAAATAGGAACACGGTCAACTGATTTGGGGTTGCGAAGTGCAAAGCATTCAGCTCCTAGACCATGCCTGCCCGGATTCAGATCGGGTTGCGAGCAAGCTGATCCACTTCCACGTGTTTGACGGCTCTTCTCGCCTCGTTGTGGAAGTCCAAAGCGTGGACGACGCGCAGTGCCTGTGCCTTGAAATGGGCTGGGAATTGATCTGCGAATGCGAGGATTACTGAGCGGTTCGCCGCGGTGCTGATCGTGCGCGTGGTGAAGTGACCATGCGTTTGGGCGCCGCCTTGCCCATCTTTTTACGAACCGCGTCTCTAACTTTCGTCTGTCCCTTAGCCTGCATGCTCTTCTTCAGGGCATCCATGATGTTGACGACTTTTGGTGCCTCGCCCCTCTCGGATGCAATCTCGACCTCCGGTGCACGCTGTTCGATCTTGGCCTGCACAAGCTCTTGGATGGCTCGAGCGTACTCGTTCGGCATCTTCTGAGGCTCGAACTTTCCCGACTGCTGCTCCATCAAATCGACTGCGAGCTTCACGGCATCGTTGTCAGCCTTCGCTTCAATCTTGTCGAAATACGGTTCGGATTTTCGTAACTCATCCTGGTAGCGGAGGATGACCAGCATGAGCCCCTTCTTGTACGCGGTGATGCCCACTAAATGCTCACGGCCATGCATGATGAGTTGGCCGATGGCGACCTTCTTCGTTTTGGCGAAAGCATCCCGGAGGACCGTGTAGCCTTCGTCGGCTTCGTCGCCATCGGGCAGAAGGTAGTAAGGCTTCTCGAAATAGCGGCTGTCGATCTCATCCCGATCAACGAACCTCGCCATGTCGATGGTGTGCTTGGCTTCGAGCCTGAGCGCGTTAAGCTCTTCGGGCTTGATGAGAACGTGGTGCCCCTTGGTGTGCTCATAGCCCTTGATGATCTCTTCCTCGGGTACCTCTTCAAAGCCCTGCTCGGCCTCAATACCCTTGAGGTACTTGATCGGCTTACCGCTGGGCTCATGAATCATGCGGAAGGCGATGGTGCCTTCGGTCGAAGTGGCGGGAAACATCCGAACGGAAACGAGGACGAGGGATAGGCGAAGATTGCCTGACCAAACGGGGATGGGAGCCATGGGGAGTACTCGGAAACGCTACAGACATCCCGAATCTGGGGCAAATCACGCCAGTCTCAAGTGAACAAAGATGGATCGCCAAAACTTAAATCACCAGAGGTTGGCTCATGCGTCGGTGCAACCGGAACTGAACTCGACGCGTTGATAGAAATGCTCCGACAAATCGCCGGGGCCATCCCCCATGAAAGGAATGAAATATGGATTGGAACCAAGTGGAAGGAAACTGGAAGCAGGTTAAGGGCAAAGTGAAGGAGAAGTGGGGCAAGCTCACCGACGACGATCTCACCACGATCAACGGCCGTCGCGACCAGCTCGAAGGTAAGATTCAAGAACGATACGGTTACGCGAAGGACCAAGCGCGCAAGGAAGTGGATGACTGGTACAGCGCTCAAAATTGGTAGCCAAAACGAATCGAGGGAACGGACTGACCGTCCGCCAGTTGAGTGTCATGGATAGAGCATCCCAGGCCTGTCCATGAGCGTTGAAGGCCCTGGTTCCCTGCGGGACCGGGGCTTTTTCCCAGGAGGACAATATGAGCAACACGACCCTTCTTATCATTATTATTATCGTGCTGTTGTTTGCGGGCGGCGGTTATTATGGCCGGGGGCGCTGGTTCTAGTCCCTCGGTCGACTTTGACCAAGCCGCTTACGCTTCCTCGAACACAGGAACTCGTGTTTGAGTTTGCGGTTCTTTCCTTAGCAACGCGTCCTTCGCGCCAAGGAGAGAATCTCATGAAAATGAATTTAATCCTCGCTGCGGCCTGCTTGTTTGCTTTAATCACCTATGCCCACGCAGGACCGATTCCCAATCAGGATAGTCCGAACTCCATGACCAAACCTAATGGCGATGCCGGGATAACCACGCCCTTGCAAGAACGTCCGGCTTCAGTTTCAGCAGGAGACAAGCCTTCTGTTGAGCAATCCGCATCAGATGCGAGGCCGAACTTAGCTCCTACTGTGGGGGTGAAGCCTTGATCGAGTGCTTGCGCATGAATAAGCGCGCATGCGGAGAGACGGCGTCGCGCGTTGCGTTTTTTTGCGCAGCGCTGCTGATCTGTCCGACCATCGCTTGGGCGACAGAGGAAATAAAAAAAGATACCGTTGGCCCATGGGAGATTGAAGCGGCCTTTAAGAACGATAAATTTGATCATTGCGCCATTAGGCGAAAGGTTGACGATGTTTCGGTAGCATTCCTGCGCACCAACGATGGCTTGAGCCTCGAACTCCAATCCCCAAATTGGAAGTTGGACCGGGGAAAAAGTTATCCGGTTCACATGAAGGCGGGGGCAGCCAACTGGAATACCGACGTCGCGGCCGAGAGCGACTTAGTTTCGGTCCCCATCGCCGATACAAAATTCAAAAGCGGTATTCGCGCAGCCGGTGTGCTCCTTGTCGAGGGTGCAGGTTCAACCATCCGCATTCCACTCGACCAGAGCGTGATCGCACTCAATAGGCTTGATGCCTGCTTTGCCAAAAATTCTAGTGCGGTTGAGACCAATCCCTTCGTTGCACCCAAGAGACAACCCTGACGCTGGCGGAGTCCAGGCGCCGCATAAGCGGAGTTAGTCTCGCTCCAAGATCCCCCCAGACTATCCCTGGGCGACCTCCTCAGCCAATAAGCGAGCGCTTGGCACATCAAGTTCCAGGTGCAGTCTCGGCGGCTGAGTGGGAAAAGCAAAGTGTGGGACGATCTGGCGGCGATGGAGTTCCGAACCTATCGCTGCGCAACTAGTATTGCCTTGAGCCCGGATGGGGATGAAGTTTCCCAAAATTGCCGTAGAGGCCCGCGTGAATTATCCCGAAGGTGGTTAGCCCAAGCTCCGCTGTCTTAAGTCATTAACGGCGGTAGCCTCGATGGTACGGGTGGCCATAGTATACCGGCCCGACGTACACGGGCGCTGGCGCTACATAAACAGGAGGAGGTGGCGCGTAATAGACAGGCGGTGGCGGGGCGACATAAACCGTTTGCGGTGTAACCGCGCTGCCAACCAAAGCTCCAACACCGAATCCCAACAGCCCTGCTCCGACGGCAGAACCATTCCCAGCATGAGCAAGATTGGCGAGCGAAATCGCAGCCATCCCAATCGTCACTATCGTGACGGCAACTCTAACAGCCCTACACATTTGAACTATCCCCCAACACACCCTCGTGCGCGATGAACCCCATGTTCGATGAAGGGTAATCGCAATCCGTTACCGGAAAGTCACCAGTCCGGTCCGGCGCTCATGCGATTGTTGCCCTTAGAAGAACGAGACAACGTCCTTCGACATCGATCCGGATGTGCGGGAAATAATGAAAATTGAACTCGCAGAGGTGGCCAAGGCAACCAACCGAGGCCCGGGAACGGTTCAGTGAGAAGTAAGGGGCGCCGACCGAAGCCGACGCCCCCTTTCGTATCAGTTCAAAGCAAACGGGTGATTACATCTTTTTCTCTGAGCAGGTGTTAGTGGCGGCATCCCACGTGCCACCAGCCTTAGCGCAATCGGCCTCGGTCTTTGCTGCCGTCGCATCTTGCGCGAAGGCTGGACCCGTGAAGGCAAGTGCGAGGGTCACTGCGAAAATCGAAATAAGCGTCTTCATGGCGTTTTCTCCCTTACGCTGGACACTCTTACGCTGGACTTGAAGTCCTGTCGTAAAACCGCCTTTGAAGGCTTAGGTTCCAGGAACAGCCTAACCTATCTCGGGTTGAAATCGTGCCGGTTGGTCCATCACCACGCGGTATCAGCACTGATCCGGCTACCTCTGCTAGCAGTTCGTCGTCGTCGGTCTTGCTGCGTTGGCGCAGGATCAGGTGTGGTCCGCCCGCAGGCTTATAGTATGTGGCTTTGAACCTGCCGTTCGGAAGGCTGACGACGAGATTGCCGCTCCGCACCTCGACAATGAAGTGTGTGGACTTCGCGCCATGCCGCTTTGAATTCGCCAAAAACTAACGCTCCTGGACCGTCGCCCCTAAGTGGAACGCTAACAACAAAAAGAGCGCCCGAGGCGATGCCGAGTCAAAAAAATGAAGCCCCGGGCGCAGGGCCCGGAGCTTCACAACGCAATACTTCAACTTACGAAAAGAATCCCAACTCAAGACAATAGAGGCCTCGTGTGGGCCTTTTCAAGGGTCGTCGCCGTGCTGACAGCCAAACACTTAGCAACGCAAGACCAGCAAGGGCGGAGTCTTCGCCAGCCGAGGAGACCGGCACTTACCCCAACCCTTCCCGCAGAGGAGAGGTAACAAGACGGAAGCCCCGGGAGGGGGTCTCTACGGGGCTTCCCTGCTATTGGTCTTGGGATAGAGCCAAGAGCTTGGGGCGCGTGGCCTATCTGCGGGGATAGAGCCGGAGCCCTGGGGGCACATTCTCTATCCAGTGAACTCAAACACGTTGCGGGCCGAAAGGTTCCGGGGGACGGGGCGTGACGCAGAACTGACTACTCATAAGTGCGCTCCCGCCCGTTGGGCCCGTGCCTTCCCGCGCTCGCTTGGGGGTCATATTGGGGGTCAAGAAGCCAGATCACCTGGAACTCCTTAGAAACTAAGGAGGCGGAACGGAGAGGGGGGATTCGAACTCTCGGTTCCATCTGTAGAACGAGCAGGCGCTCAAAAGAGCTGAAGATCGAGCAGGCCCGCGCCGCCGAGCTCGGTGCCGTGGCGGGCATGCCTCACCGCGTGGCGAGTTGAAGGCCAAACGGCGGGACACCGATCACGAGCTACTGATAAATGCTTTGCGCGAAGCTGCGAGGTCTGAGGTAGCCGGGGCTATGCCGCCGCCTCATTAGCACCCGGCGACGGAGTGCTGTCCCTCGACTCTTGGGTCAGCGTCAATACTTCGGCCGCCAAGCGATCGTTCTTCACGAAAAATGCTCTGTTCGATTCCAACACGTTCATGAGGAGGTCTAAATCGTCAACGCTCTTCAAGCGAGCCGTGACCTCTAGGGAAGTGCATAAGAGCGAGATGCGATAACATGATGGTGCGTTCACGGGTTCGATGTTTTCAATCACTTCCCGCACCCTCGCAGGCCACTGAAGCTGGCCATTGCCATTGCAAGCCTGTGCCATCGCGCAAGGGTGACATGGGGCATTTAACAAAGGGTATCTTAGCGACCGGAGTTATATGAAAAGCCCCCTCAGAGCCGAGAAATCCTTAGATTGGCATGCGACTCGCTCAGGCGGATGGGAGCGGCATTCATTACTCTTGCTGGTTATGAACGCGCTCGGTTTTTCGCTGAGCTTGAGCGTCTCGCCACCGTTTGGGCTGCGTTCGAGAGTTCGCGGATGGTTCGACGTTCGGTAGTGCCGCCCTGCGGTTAGCGTTGAGGTGAAACATCTGGCAGGAAGCAAGATGCTTCGGCATGCCACCGTGAGAGGCTTGGTGCGATAAGCGCCCCGCAACCCAACCGCCAAGCGAAATTCACCCTACGTTAGAAATTGTGGCCGATACTTTCCCCTCCGGGGGAAATGTTCGTGAAGTTGTTGCCGTTCATCCTTGCCGCAGTCCTCGTTGTCGTGGCGATAGTCCTGAGTCTTGGCCGTAGCTAACAGCACTACCACGCAGGAAAAGATCACGGGCGCAGCGGGCGGTGGATTGCACTCCGCCGAACTTATGCGCTTGTATGAACGGAACCGGCGCTTTGAAGTTAACGGCCCTGGGTGTAACACGCCCCTCGGTGAATTCGACCTCCGCTGCACACTCGCTCAGCATCATGCCGCGCAGCACGGCGACGCTGACTAGCGGACCCGCTTCTTCGGCTTGAGTTGAAGGCCACCTTAGAACAATCTCTACACCGTTCCGCGCGGCCTGTACGGAGGGCTTTAGGCTCACTTCTTTTGGTGGGCTTAGTAAAAGAAAAAAGTCCCGGCTGGGCAGGCCGGGACGGTAGGGTCTGTTTAGGGATTTTCGGTGCACCCAAAGTCAATGATTATGGTTAAGGAGCCGTAAAGGGAGCAGCGGGACAATGCGCTTTACTCACAGGCCCCCCCTTCCTGCGGGGGCTTTTTCTTTTCGCGCGGGCGCTTCTTCATTTCAATCAACCGCACCGAAATTTCTGCCGATGCCCAGACTTCCTTTTTTTGGGCGCAGTGCGAGCGCAGATTTTACTCAATGATTCGTGCGCGGGTGACGTGGGCAAGGAGAGGCCTTGGACGGGGCGAACTGTTCCGAGGCTTCTTCGTCTTCCAGCATTCTTCAAATCCGATAACACAAGCGAGGGAAGCATCTAGCGGGAAGCACGACGCTTCGCCATGCCACAGTGAAGGGCTTGGCGCGGCACTAGCAAAAGCGGCGCAGACCGCGTTAATGGGCTTGGGATTGAGGCCCACTGTCCCCTACAATTGCTGCGTGCGGCGGAAGGGGGGATGGATGCCCAAGGCATCCACCAAAGTTCAACGTCGCATTGCCGAGTTAGACGCGAAGCGTCGCACCATCAAGCGTGCACTTGTAATTATCATCCTCGCGCTTATTGCCGTCGCCGCATTCTCTTACGCCCATCGCACCACGTCCGACTTTGTCCAGCTCACCCTGAAACAAGGCCCTACAACGCCCAAGCGCCAAATATCTGACGCCGAGGCTCAGGCAAAATCGAATGCCGTGTTTTCACCACCAGCAAGCCACCTACGCTGAACCGATCGCGCGCCCGCCGCTCAAATAGCTTGGGCGGGCCGATAGGGATGGATTTGCTGTCGCGAGCTGATTGAAATCGCTAGCTATCATGGTCTAGATGGCAAGCAAATCCTTCAGAAAAATTCTTCCCGATAGTGGGTGCTAGGAGTGTGCTTATGGGACACACGATGGCTATCACAGCTGCAACCGTCTTGTTCGGTTTTGCCGTGGCGGTATCACCGGTCCACGCGGTCGAAGACACTGACGACTTCAGGCTCGAAGTCCTGCCCTAAAGGGAGCAGGTACAGCAGCAGCAAAGGCCGTTGCGTTAAGACCAGTTGCGGAGTTGGCGAGGCCTGGAATAGCGCCGCAGATGCTTGCGTTGATGGACGATCAGCGGCTCTGAGCGATGAGGATCTTTATCTCGCCGGACGAGATCTCGGCCAAGAAGGACGTTACGCAGAGGCGTTGAAGCTCTTCTTCCTCATGAGGGACCGCCACCAGGCTAGGGTCCTGAGCTCGATCGGATACAGCACCCGTAAACTCGGTGACGTCGATAAAGGCATCGACTATTACTATCAGGCATTAGCCATCGATCCGAACTACACCAAAGTTCGCGAATACCTGGGCGAAGCTTACCTGCAGAAGGGCGCCATCGCAAAGGCGAAGGAACAGCTCATGGACATCGCCGACCGCTGCGGTGGTCCATGCGACGACTATGAACTTTTAGTGAAGGCAATCGCCGCCCACGTCACCGGCGAAAAGATAGTAGACTGGTAGGCATCACCGCCTAGCCTAGCTACAATCAGCCCCCGGCTCGAAGACGAGGTTGTCGGCGGCAAAAACGGCCCGCTACAAGGCACTAATCGCTGCAATTGAGCGAAACGTTCGAGACTACGTCATTCATCGCCTTTGAATCAATTTCCAGCATCGATGGGCTTGCTTACAAATTTAAGGCAACCATCGCTCCATCGAAGGACCTGTTTTTGTTGCGTCTCATGGATTCAAGATCGGCTCGCCTCTGCGGTCGCTTCTATGACCAAACCATCTTTGGGGTCATGCCTTATCTAGAAGTCGTCTGATGAGGAGACGGCGTAAGCACAGTTGGCGTGGGTCGTTTTTTGCTTCATGCGATTTGCTGTCGGCCTTTCTGCACTTCTTGTGGGTCGCGTGTTCCAGCATCCGCTAAGGCCAAAAACTTATCAGCCAGCTGTGATGCAGGTCTTACCGGCTTCGCGACCCGGAACACCTCGCCTCATTGCGCGTTTCGCTTCTCCAAATCCTCGTGGCAAGTCTTCTTCAAATCCTCGTTGGCAAGCATGGGCAATCCTTCAGAAAGACATAGCGACGAAGAACTCCGACAAGCTCTGGCTGACGGGACGTTCGAAGGACATAAGGCGGCCGTGGCGGAAGAGGTGCTCCGTCGACGCAACGAAGAGCGCGCGCGCGGGTGGTCTCAGAAGTTTGGTTGGATCGGGGCGATAGCTGCGGCATTGCTAGTCTGGGTCGTACGACCTAGGCGGCGCGGCATCAAGACCTGACGGTACTCAGTTGACACCTCGTCCATTCACGCGGGGACCGAAGAGAGAGGGCGCGCTTTTCTTCCTGAGCTTTGTCACCTCGGTGCTTAGTGCATCAGGTGCTTACGCCGCAGACGCCGATAAAGCCTCCAACGAAATTTCCTTTCTTGTAGCTCTTCTTGCTTTGGTTCTGGTCGGTCGCCTTTTGGGCGAGGCCATGCATCGCATCGGACAGCCGTCGGTTATGGGGCAACTGTTGACCGGTATCCTATTGGGGCCTTCGGTGCTCGGAGTGGTTCTTCCTGATTTGCAGCAATGGCTGTTCGCCGCAAGCAAAGAGCAAGCGTCAATGCTCGAGGCTATCTCGCAGTTGGGCATTCTTTTGCTTTTGCTCCTGACCGGCATGGAGACCGATCTCAAGCTTGTTAGGAAGGTAGGCAAGACCGCCATCAGCATCTCCCTGACGGGAGTCGCCGTGCCTTTCGTGTGCGGCCTGGCACTCGGCTGGCTACTGCCTGAATCGGTTTTACCGCAACCCGAACGGCGACTGCTCACCGCGTTGTTTCTTGGCACGGCCTTGGCGATTTCCTCTATCAAGATTGTGGCAGTGGTTGTGCGTGAAATGGAATTCAGCCGGCGCAATCTCGGACAGATTATTGTCGGTTCCGCGATCCTCGAAGACACGATCGGATGGATGATAATCGCGGTTACTCTCAGTCTTGCCGCCGCCGGAACTATCGACGTGCGAAGCGTCGCCCAGGCCGTGATTGGAACAGCCTTGTTCCTGCTTGCTAGCTTCACTGTTGGACGTCGGTTTGTGGCTTTCATGATTCGATGGGCAAACGACAATTTCGAAAGCGATTTCCCAGTGATTACCGCGATCCTTGTGATCATGATCGCCATGGCGCTCACGACGCATTTCATCGGCGTTCACACTGTGCTTGGAGCCTTTGTCGCGGGTGTATTGATTGGCGAGTCGCCGATCCTGACGAAATATATCGACGCTCAACTTCGCGGGCTCATACTTGCGTTCTTCATGCCAGTGTTTTTTGGCATCGCCGGGCTTAATACGGACCTGACAATTTTGGCTCAGCCTAATCTATTCCTTTTGACCTTGACCCTAATCGGCGTGGCGAGCACTGGAAAGTTTTTGGGTGCTTTTGTCGGGGCAGAGATCGGCGGCTTGACCAAACGCGAAGCCCTCGCCGTGGGCTGCGCAATGAATGCGCGGGGTTCGACAGAGGTCATTGTCGCGACGATCGGTCTCTCAATGGGGGCCCTAAGTCACGACCTCTATACAATGATTGTCGCGATGGCCGTTGTGACCACGATGGCTATGCCACCAATGTTGCGCTGGGCATTGTCACGCGTGCCACTTCGCAAGGCAGAGAAAAAACGCCTTGAGCGCGAGGCCATGGAAGCAAAGGAATTCGTCCCCAATCTGGAACGACTTTTGTTGGCCGTCGACAGCGGCCCTAACGGGCAATTTACCTCGCACATTGCTGGCCTGGTGGCCGGAAGCAGAGGCATGCCAATTACCGTACTTCCATTGGATGGCGCCAACCAAAAACCGTCTGAGAACAAAGAAGCCGAGAGCGACGGTGTCATTGACGAGATTATTAGACATGCCGCCGCAAGTAGCGCCACAAGATCGAAGGGTGACGAACCTACTTCAGTCGAAGTCACCGTTCGACCGGCGCGAGAGCCGACACATGAGGAGGCCATTACGATCGAGGCCAAAAAGGGCTACGACCTATTGTTCATTGGGTTGGAAAAAATGAAGACCCCTAGCGGAGCTTTCAATTCCAAGATCGATGAGATAGCTGCCGCCTTCGAAGGGCCAATGGCCACTGTCATGGCACAGGGAAAGCAATTGGAAGAAACCACTCCCAAAACGTTAGATGTGCTTATCCCGATTACCGGAACAGATGTTTCTCGGCGTGCCGCCGAGATCGCCTTTTCGCTTGGCAGGGGCGCTACCGTCACGGCACTCTATGTGGAACCAAAAGTTTCGGCGATAGCAGGTAGTGGAAGATGGAGTTGCCGTCAGACGCGAACAATTTTGAACGATATTGCCGAAATGGCCTCTCGCTACAATGTCAAGATTCAGACGCGTAGCGTTTCCGGAGCTCGGCCGGCGGACGCCATTGTAACGGAAGCGAAAACCGGCGGGCACAATCTGATTGTGATGGGAGTTAGCCGCCGTCCTGGAGAAAGGCTGTATTTCGGCGACACTCCAACCGCCGTGCTCGCCAAATCACCATGTTCATTGTTGTTCCTTGCGACCTGAAATCCAAAAGCAAAATGAGTTAATTGTGGAGTTTAGAATGGACGCTAACACCGCTACTCTCAACCTCATCCAGAAATGCGTTGGGCCGGATGATAATATCAAAGACATGTCGGCACTCTATGATGCCCTCGTAAAGGCGCTGGGAGATGCTCATTTGGAGGGAGAAGAAGAGTTCTCATGCCGAGCACACCATAAAGTCAAAAATCTGGGCGACCCTCTTGTCCTGCGATTCCCCGATGGTCCCGATGTCTCCCGCAAATGCTGCGATTTTTTTTGAACATCAGCGCGGATAGAGGTCAACCCGGACGTCTGTTCCTGCCAGTTAGAAGATATCGCTGAAAGCGCTGTCAGCAATTAGGAGGTCAGCGCAGCTAGGGCCATATTGGCACTAGCGGACTCTTCGCTGCACAGTCGTGATGTCAGCTCTGAAACCGAAGAGACGCCCCGCCTCAGAGCCTCAATAACGCCAGTTGCGTAACTAACCCCGCCCCGCTCTCAAGCTACTTCTTTTTGGCGACCTTTTTTCCTTTCTTACGAGCTTCTGACAGCCCGATAGCTATCGCCTGCTTTTTGCTCGTCACCTTCTTTCCGCTCCGTCCGCTCCGAAGCGTACCTTCCTTGCGTTTGTGCATCGCGGACTTTACGTTTTTTGACGCACTCTTCGATGTTTTGCGAGGTGCCATCGCCCTGCTCCTAAACTCTGCCCAACAAAACGAGGATGAGAACCACGACGAGAACGAGACCGAGGCCGCCGGCAGGGTATGCACCCCAGCCCGCGCTATACGGCCACGTCGGTAGAGCGCCGATAAGAAGCAGCACGAGAATAATCAGGATAATTGTTCCGATTGGCATTGAGCCCTCCAGCCGGATTTAAGCGATAGAACGTCCGTAGAAGATTTCTGTTCCGGTTGAGACGACTGCTTCCTCGGCTTTGTAAGGGAAGCTGACTTGCCATCGGAAATGACACTATGCGCGCGCATCGTCCTCTTGCTAAGGCGCCTCGTCGAGAAAGTAGCGACGATCTGACCCAGTCCCGCCACTGAACGTCCGAAGAGGAGGAACGTTCAGCACTTGACCTCCGGATGTCCCCCGATCGTGGGACTACTCTTCATTGCGAACACGATCAATATCGGCGCTGACCTCAGCGCGATGGGTGACGCGCTCAAACTTTTGGTAGGAGGTCCGACCACAGTCTACGCCATTCTCTTCGGCGCCCTCTGCGCTTTAGCGATCGTGTTCATGGACTACTCGCGCTACGTCATGCTTCTGAAGTGGCTGACATTGGTGCTGTTCGCCTATGTGGCGGCGCTGTTGATAATCCACGTTCCGTGGAAGGAAGCGCTTTTTGGATTGCTCGTACCTCACATCACCTGGAACGCTGCATTCTTAACCACCCTAGTAGCCATCCTCTGCACGACGATATCGCCCTACCTGTTTTTCTGGCAGGCCTCGCAAGAGGCTGAGGATGAACGGATTGATTCACGCGCGAAGCCATTGATGCACGCGCCTGAGCAAGCGCCTCAGGCTTTTCAACGCATTCGCGCGGATACTTTGGTGGGAATGGCGTTTTCCAATTTTATCGCGCTAGCAATTATTTTTAATACAGCTGCCACGCTCAACAAAGCCGGCATTACGGATGTCGAAACATCCGTCCAAGCTGCCCAAGCTCTCAAGCCCGTGGCGGGCAATCTTGCATTCGTCATTCCGCTTTAGGAAATATCGGAACTGGGCTTCTGGTTGTTCCAGTCCTTGCGGGTTCGGCAGCTTACGCCGTGGGGGAGGCTTTCAAGTGGCCGGTTGGCCTCTCGAGAAAGCCGAAACACGCCAAGGCGTTTTCAATATTGAGCGCCGCGACAGAAATGGGCATCACGCTTACCCCCCTTGATCCTATCAAGGCATTATATTGTAGCGCTGTGATCAATGGTGTCGTGGCCGTTCCGGTCATGAGCGTCAGGATGATCATCACTGCTCAACGGAAGATAATGAAGAAATTCATTATCGTTGGGTGGTTGCGTTGGCTTGGTTGGTCTTCGACCGCGGCGATGGCAGTGGCGGTAGTTGGGATGGTTGTGGGCTGGCTCTCGTGAACATTGGGGCAATAGGGACACTAACTTGGGCAAACCTCGCGACTTTCTGCCCACGGCCCGCGGTGTCATGTCTGCTCTCAAGTGAGCCGCCGGATGGGTGCTGGTTAAACTCCAATTCGTATGGGGAAAGATTCCGTCATCGTTTTCGGTTCCCTGCCGGTTCGGCAATAGGGATCAGCTCGCAGTCGCGTCGCTCTTCCGGCTGGCCTATTGGCTTTTGCATTATGGCAGCTCCGAGCAGGAAGCCCAGAACAACGGCAACCTGTCTGTCATGGATACAAGTAATGAGGTCCTGCAAAGCGCCGTAACGCTTCAACGACTTAAACCACGATGCGATCGCGATGGGATTGGGTGTTCGACACTCGAGGGAATCCGTTTCCTGGAACGAACCAAAATCGAAGGCGTTGAAGTGAGGTGCCGCCCGCTGCCGAATCCCCGCCAACTGGAAAAGCGCAGATGAGATAAAGCCCCCACAGCAAGAATTCTGTGGGGTCTATTCGAGATTGCAGGAGGGAAGCGAATGGAGAAGAGGGTCGCTTTATTTGGGCTTCTGGTGGTCCTAGCGGTCGGCTGGAATGCCTCCTTGTGTAATGCTGAGCCCAGAAAAATTACCGAAGCTGAGAAGAACTTTTGCGCGGAGGCTTATCGCAAATACTGCAGTGAGTATGGGTTGGAGAGCGCCGCGCTGCGGAACTGCATGGACCGCAACGGGCGAGGCCTACCACAAGACTGCATCGAGGCACTCATCGACGCGGGTGAGGTCTCTAGGGGTGAGGTGGAACGTCGCAAGAAAAGCGGTAAGTGAGATTCCGGTGACTTCTACCCGATCAAAAAGACGCGCTTTCGAAGCGTCAACTCTAACGACTGTTAGAAGAACTCTGCGAATCTACGTGGGCGATTATGCAAGATCGACATCCATTTCGTGATTCGAACAAGGACAATGAGCTAAGGCACCAACTTCGGAGGAAACTTTTTATCCTCGCTGAGAATTCTAACCTCGAGGATCTCGATGGATTGCAGCGATCGGTATTGGAGGCCTTCGCACGGGGCGGTGATTACTAATCGGAGAGCTAAGCTCTAAAGGAGGTCATATGGACTGGAATCAGGTGGAAGGAAATTGGAAGCAGGTTAGAGGCAATGTCAAAAAACAGTGGGGAAAACTTACCGACGACGACCTGACTGCAATCGACGGACGCCGTGAGGCACTCGAAGGCAAAATCCAGGAGCGGTACGGATACACTAAAGATCGTGTGCGAAAGGAGATAGAGGAATGGCAACGTTCCTTCGTGTCTCAGCTCAATCGCAGCAGCGATGAGTTAGCTGATCAGATCGACACCATTCGCGCCGATATTCAGAGCCTGACCTCTACGGTTTCGCGCATCGCGAACAAGCAGATCAATCGCGCCCAAGACAGGGCGGTGGAGACCGCAAACCAGGCCGAAGAGGCAATCCGGCAGAACCCGCTTTCGGCGGTGGCCATCGCCATCGGCCTCGGCTTCCTGTTTGGCGTCTTCACGCGTCGATAGGTGAAGACACATGGCGCGCGCATACATCTATATTTCCCATATGATGGTACGTGTGGGTGGTGCCGTCAGGCCAATCAAGGCTTTCGTCAGCGCCAAGATCGGACACTTCTCCACACTCGGTGCCGGTCGTCGCGCCTGTTCTACACAGAACCTGGCCCATCGAACTCAAGGACGTGGCTGTGATCTTGTAGTTCGGGTTATAGTTGGTAAAAATAATCTTGTCCGCAACGGTACTGGAGTCCTTCACTACGACGGAGGGCAATGGTGCTGGGGGGTTCCAATTGGTGTTGGCGCTTATGCTAACAATGCCGGAATCATGCCCCGAACCTGTGCCAAAAGCGGTAAAACCGAGCACGCTAAAATTGTTGTTCAATTCGTCCTTCGCCTGCCAAGTCGTGCCGCCAAGGGCAACACAGTGACCGGCGGTCATGACCCAGTTTTGTGTGGGACTCGTGCGACCACGTGCTACGAAGGCCGCAGTACATCCACCGCTGGCCACAATTTGGCGTCCACCCCGAAAGGGTGGATTGCAGAAAGTCACGTTACAAGAGTTCGTCTTGCCACGTAGAGTTGGTTGATTGACCCGGCGTATCGTAACGCCTGCGATTTTTGCCAGGTCTTTCACTCGCGCCTCTTCACCCGGCGTTAGTTGGGCTAGCGTTACGACTACCTTATTCTCCTTCGTGTTGTAGCTCGTACGAGCGTGGCCAACCTCGACCATGTCCTCGATGCTTTTCCTGATGAGATTCTGCTTTTGCTCAAGCTCAGCTACGTTGAAGGATACTTTTACAAGGTCCATGTCAGCGGCAACACCGTGACGGGTGGCAATTCGGCGCACTTCATCGGCGTGTTTCATCGCCACTGCTGTCATGCCTATTTTTAGTTTGCCTCGGTCCGCGTGGTCGTACCAAACTCCTGCGAACTGATCCCCGAGAACCTTGGCAATGTCATCATCAATGCCTGCTGCGCGATCCTGGACGGCAAGACGTCTTTCTGCCTCTCTGACGTCAACACCATATTTCTTGGCGTAGTAAGCCGAGGTGTTCTGCTGAACGATAGCGTCCTCGCTCGCCGCCGTCCCGGACGGACTTTGATCCTGAGCATATGAGCGTGGCGGTATGCAAAGCACCGCCGCGGCCGCGAGCAATGAAAGCCAATATCGGCGCTGTCGATTTATTTTGGAATGGTTGGCAAGATTGAGCTTATTCATGGCGATCTCCTTTGTGTCGTGTTTCGATTTACGTGGACACGAATCTATAGGAGACGAGCTGAACGCCCTTTGAAGCCGCCGTTCAGATTGCATTCATTGCATCACCGAAGCCAGATCTTCTGCCAGCGGGGAACCGCTGATGTCAGTCGCTCAGATTAGAAAGACGCGAGTCACGGCCTCTGATTCAGCGGCGTGGGATCGGGCGTTCCTGGCGCCCGCTTAAGGCCGGGCCGCCGGAGGTGCGATGCAAAGTATATTTTTCCGGTTCTCATGCATCTGCCGCCACTCGATCGCGTGCTCCCTTGACATAAATCATGTGAGGGTTACGCTGCGGTGTTGCCTAAGCCAAAGTGCGACGACGACGGGGCAGATAAATGTCCCACTGGTTCGACGGCTTCACGAAAAATCTGGCGAGAACGGGCACCCTTCCGCGACGTTCATTCCTTAAGCTCATTGTAGCCACCGCCGGCGCACGCTTGGTTGAGGGCATACCCTTCGCCGCCTTGGTTGCAGTCGCACTTCCCAGTCCTGCATTTGCCCAACCCAACACCTGCACGTGGCGAAGGGCGGGTAATTCGATCAGTAATGAAGTTACCCTCAGTCGAGAGGGCATAACGTTTCACCAGCAGCTTTCCTATGACCTCGCGCAGCAGGTCGCCAAATTAAATGCAATGGCAACCAAGGGAGATGCCCTGGTCTTCAAGATCAGTGTCACCGCAAAGAAAGGAGGTCCAGTAAGTTCCACCACGAATTATGGCCGCGCCGTTCAGGGAGCTAAGAACGCCACTTTGAGAAGCCGCGATGGCAAATCATTTGAAGGCGAGGTGGATGGACGCGCCTTCACATCACGGGATCGCAAAATGAAGTTTGCAGATGGGCAGCCTGCACCGAAAATCGTGGTAGAGCCCAGTGTGATGAAGGTGATGACCGATCTGCTTGCCGAAGCTCGAAAATCGATTGCTTCCTGTCGGCCTGCCGCTTCATCCGCTCCACGCACACGCGCAATCTTCTTCGGGCCTGGCCGGAATTGGTATGTGCCAGGCGACATGCCCCATTCCTGTGACATATGCTTAAACGGTTGTGGCGAAGCCTACTCTGATGATGCAGATGATCCCGAATGCTTAATCCATGCCCTTGATTGTTGGCCCGAACTACTGGTTGTTTGGGCGGGGTGCGTGGCGGAATGCAAACTTCCGGGAGGAGGTTGCCTTCCGGTTCCGTGCGGAGGAACCTTCGGAAGTTGCGCACCAGGCGACACATGTTTCGATTGGAAAGGTGAAAACCCTGGCGAGCTTTGTTGTGAGGCTCCGGGGGTTGTATGCAAAAATATTTGCTGCGGTAAAACGATCACTAGTTGCCTTCCGGATGGCTCTTGTGGATGCGACACCAACGAAATCACATGCGGTAACCAGTGCTGTGATC
This sequence comes from uncultured Alphaproteobacteria bacterium, assembly GCA_963757555.1. GTDB lineage: Bacteria > Pseudomonadota > Alphaproteobacteria > Rhizobiales > Methyloligellaceae > Methyloceanibacter. The sequence continues at coordinate 62,081 of CAVWRU010000017.1, read as the reverse complement.
CCGCCAAAAAAGAATCTTGCTCGAACGGCATCTGCTGTCCGCATGGCCAGCAAAACTCAAACGGGATTTGCTGTCCCACAAACCAGACCAACTTCAAGGGCAAATGCTGCTTAAACCAGAACATCTGCGGCGAGGTCTGCTGTGACGAACTTTCCAAGTGCGTAGACAAAAAGAAAAGTTTCTGTTGCGGCTTTACCGAAGTGGTGTGCGCCGGTGTCTGCTGTAAGACAGGCGAGCAATGCGTAAACGGCAAGTGCTGTTCCAAGCCGTGCGGTAATGTCTGCTGCGGTTCCGCCCAAGCGTGCCTAAACGGTAAGTGTATCTCGAAAGCATGCCCGAGTGTCCAGGTGACGTGTATCACCGAGGAAGACCCAAACCAAAAAGGACCACTCATCGCAGTTTCCCACGCCATCTGCTGTCCGCCAAAAGTATCGTGCTGCAGCGGGAAGTGTTGTAAGCCGGGTGAGATATGCTGCGCAAAGGGCGTTCCCTTCGGGTGTCATGATCCGAGTCTGTGCTTGGCATGAGCGTCAGCATCCGCCCGTGACACAATGCAAGGGCCGTCAAAAAACTGAGCGGATGTGCCAGTAAACTCAAACCGACAGGATCGGCATGCAAGCTGCCCTGTTAGCCGCAAGAGTCCTCCTGTCCGGCGTATTCGCTGTAGCTGGAGTGACAAAACTCGCCGATATTGCTGGATCACGCCGAGCGCTGGTTGAGTTTGGCGTCCCGAACGCCCTTGCATCTCCACTAGGAGTTCTCCTCCCCCTCGCCGAATTGACCGTGGCTACGGCGCTGTTGCCGATGGTCTCAGCTTGGTATGGCGCATTAGCAGCATTTTTGTTGCTGCTTCTCTTCATCTCGGGCATCTCCGTCAATTTGGCACGGGGACGGACACCGGACTGCCATTGTTTCGGTCAGCTCTCATCAGCCCCTATCGGATGGCCGACATTGGCCCGCAACGCCGTCCTGGCGACGGTGAGCGCATTTGTCGTCTGGCATGGTCGATACAACCCGGGCCTAAGCATCGTGAGCTGGTCTGGTAGCCTCACCGTCGCTCAATGCGTGTTTTTCATCATGAGCTTCGTCGGTTTTGCCCTCCTCGCCGCCCAGGGATGGCTCCTATTGCAGGTGCTTCGTCAGCAAGGTCGACTGCTCCTGCGGCTTGACGCCTTGGAGAATCGTCTGACCAGCGCGGGTGCCGCAACAGTCTTAACGAATGATCAACACGTCCCGACCGCGGGACTGGCGGTTTCTACTCCGGCCCCAACATTTCGCCTGAAGGATCTGCGCGGAAAGACGTTTACGCTTGAAACCTTGCTGAACGCTGGCAAGCCGGTCTTGCTGTTCTTCACAAATCCGAGCTGTGGCCCATGCCAGATGCTGATGCCCGAGGTCAGCCGCTGGCAGCGCAAATACATCTCTGCGCTCAAAATTGTAGTCATCAGCGAAGGCACGGTCGGTGACAACCGAACCAAGAGCGTCGAGCATGGGGTGACTTAGGTTTTGCTCCAACGAAAGCGTGAAGTGGCTGACGCTTATCAAGCTTATGGAACGCCCGGCGCAGTGCTCATCCGGTCAGACGGCACAATAGGCAGCCCGCTAGCGTTGGGCCCGGACGCCATTCGGGCATTGGTGACACGTAGCTCGGGAATCGTGAGACCAACATCAGCGACTCCTCAAAACATTCAGCACGGCGGTGGAAACGGTGCGACGCAGATCTCGTACCCCATAAAAATGGGCGAGCTCGCACCTGCCTTGGATCTACTCGGCCTGAATGGCGAAACGATCGCCCTGACTTCTTTCCGGGGCAGCGAGACGCTTCTGCTCTTCTGGAATCCGCGTTGCGGCTTCTGCGATCAAATGCTGAATGATCTCCAGGAATGGGATGCACATCCGCCGCCAGGAGTTCCCAAACTCTTGGTCGTTTCCAGCGGGACGGCAGAGGATTGCCTGGCTATGAATTTGCGTTCTTCGCAGGTGGCGCTCGATCCCAATTCTTTGGCTGCGTCTGCATTTGGCGCCGGGGGTACGCCGATGGCGGTGCTTCTTAATGCGAGAGGTCAGGTCGCCTCGGAGATTGCCGCTGGTGCGGAGGCTGTGCTCGCGCTGGCGGGACTTAAGCCAGAGGAATCGAGCGAGCTTCCTGGTAACGACGAGACCCCTCTTGAGAAGCCGCCGACGCGTTCGTCGGACTGCCGCTCGCCAATAGCTGACTAGTTCTCCCTACGGCTTGGATACTTGCCGGATGTGACCTTTTACCGTGTACGAGCCTTCCCAGTCTTTTGCGTCGTTGGAGCACTCCAGCTCAAACGAGATCCCGTCCTTTCCTGCCGAAACTAGTTCTCCGAACGTGAACTTCTTGTAGGCGACACCGACCAGGTCGTCGCGATCAAAAATCTCACCGCTCTTGGTCAGCAGAATCACCGGTGTCCACCATCCGGGCGTTAACGTCTTGTCCTTCGCGGCAGCGATCGCCTTGTCGGTTATATCATCCGTTATTTTTTTCGGGTCAAACGCAGGGTGAACTCCTTTCATCAGGTCTTGTAGGGTCAACGCCTGAACAGCATCGTTGGCCTTATTGCTCAGCTCGTTGACCATGGCTTTGCGGGCCGCATTGACCGCCTCGGTGCTACTGCCATCCTCTTCCATCGCGATGACGATAACGTAGACGGCGGTTCCGTTTGCTATGCCGTCGGCAATGGAGCCGTTCACATCCTCAAGGTCAGCTGCAAAGTTAGCCCCAATTGGGGTAATCGTAGTTGCGAAGTGACCCGTGGCGGCCGGGATCTTCGCCGTCGAGCCCTCTTCCAGATCGTTACCATTCTGGTCTTTGTCCGGCACGTTGCCATGCGTCTTGTTCTTGCTGACGATCCGCACCGTCGACGTCGAAAGCGAAAGCGGGTTGATCGTCGTGCCATCGGCCAACATTACTACCGCAAATAGATACGGCTCATCGTCGTCTTCGTTATCGTTGCCGATGTACAATTCACGCAGATCGATCTCGATTGGCATCGGCGACAACTCAAACAGCTCCGGCCTTTTCTGCTTGACTGTCTGACCTAGCCCCTTGGGCGTAAATTGCACCACGAAGTCCGATTTCTTGATTGTGATCGCCACCGTGTTCGAGAACTGAACCGGATTTGTATTATTCGTCCCCTGGTATGAGATCACGCGGAAGTAATACTTCGTACCCGTGGTACGTTTGCCGACAACGAGATGTTTCCAGTTGATGCTGACTACCTTGGCCTTGGTCTGCGCGGGGGGCTGGAAGTTACCGCTCCCCAAAAAGCCGGGGAAGTTGATTGAGAGATCATTGCTTGGCATCGGCTGGCTGGAGAGTTGCCACGTGGCACCGACGATGTTCGCCAGGTTGTTCTGAAATGAGAACAGAGAATCCTCAGGCGCATCAATCGTCTTGGCCTGTACCCATTCGGCGAAATCGCCCGAGTGCTCCATTACGGAGAGTGTGTTTTCAGCCTGCGCCGTCCCGGCCGCCAGAGTTTGGACGAGCACCCCCAGGACGATGGCAGCCATGCATTGCCAAAAGTGCCGCGTGATTATCCACGGAATCCGCATCCACCGCGCAACGGCAAAGCCTAAAAAGTGGTGTTCGATTAACATGACGACCTCCAATTTTTGAGTTTCAAGCCCACTCAATAAGGGAATCGCTGTGAACGTGGTCTGAGGCGCCCATTCATAAGGCGTTCACGTACTGGGATGCGGGCGGAAAGAGCGGGATGTCGATTTGTTTGCACTTAGCGGACGACGCGCGTCACCGCTTCATGTCGGCTTCTCACCGGTAGCGAACCTGTGCATGGTCTTTCCCAGAGGGGGTTCAAAACCGCGTGGTGGACTTAATGTCCGTCTGGATTTTCAAGGAGCTCTTGATGTTGCCGACGCATAAACGCCGATTGTGTCGACGTGCGACAGGCACGCTAATCTGGTAGCCTGTCGCTAGGGGCTGCATTAGCGTCAAGGGCGGGGCGGGACCTATGCAGTTTCGCGGTGGGGACCTACGTCAGGCACTTTCCCGGCCGCTTACGTCGGGCGCGCTCTCATCCTTGCGAACTATGATAGCAGCTCTCACCGCCGGCTGCCTTGCTGGTTGTAGCGCCACACGGGTAACACAGCCGCTGCTTGTAGGGCCCGACACCTACACGGTGTCGGCCCGAACGTCACAAGGCGGCACGGCGCCCGCGAGAGAAGCTGCCGTCTTGGCAGCGAGCCAACAATGCTCGCGACTTTCTAAGCAGCTGCTACTTCTAAAGAGCAGCACCAATGTCGGCTTCAACGCCGACCAAGGCGTCGTCGATGTGAACCAAGGCGTTGTCGATCTGACATTCCGTTGTCTCGCAGCAAGCGATCCAGAACTCCGCAGGCCAAGCATCCGACCTGATGTGGTGATAAGGAGCGGAAACGCCAGTCGCTAATGGCAGGCGAAGTTGCTTCATGCCAAGACCAATACATGCTCAGAGAAAAAATGTAGCCGTCGATTAGCTTAGAACACGAGGGGCGTCGGCTTCGGTCGGCGCCCTTTATCCTTCTGGGCTTGTGGTCACGCGACCGGCTGCTTACGTTTGGCTAACTAGACCGGGGGGTCGAATTTTAAGGAGACCCATCCCGATGGCAGAACGCTTTCACTATCGCGGCTACGATATTTTGCCCATGCGCCAGTGGTCAAACTGGTGTGTCAGCATCTACCCCACTCGCGCCGAGCTCCCGTTTCTGCCGCGGTCAACGCTGGATATCTTGAGGCCACAAGTTGAGGACGCCCTGGGCGAGGCCAAGAACGCGATCGACCGAGTCTTAGAAGACCTGCCAGCTAAGGTTGCTTGATGTTTCCCTCGAGCTTTTTTGGGGTCGGCTTCCAACCGAGGATTTAGTGTTGATCCGATCTCTCATTTTTCTACTCTGCGCGATCGCGGCTTCGGCGCTCCTCATAGCAACTATCGGAGCCGTGCTCGCAATGATTACCGGTCACATCCGTTGGATTGAACTCGCGTGGCTTTCGATCGCGGCATCTTTGCTCGCTATGGTCATGAGCGAGATTTGGCCATTAGATCGAAAGTCCGAACGCTAGGACAAAGTCCGACTGCGCTCGATGCAGCGTCCTCCATTGAACCTACGGCGAGCGCAAGTTCGCCCCAGGCCGTCGCCATTCGGGTCAACATGCGTCGCGTTTCCCCATCTCGACAGTAGACCGCACGGCGGAGGTACTCGAGGGTACGCCGCCTGCAAAAACTGCAAAAACTGACTTGGCTGATTACCATTGCATCCACCGTCAGGGGCGGCCGAGCCACCTATTAAACTCGGGACAAGATCGGGTGTTCCTACGAAGTAGTTCTCAGACGCTTTCGCCGGGCTCGGTCGGCGCCCTATACGCCCTAAACTGCTCGCCTAAAGTGGGGACTTCCGATGAGTGACCTTGAACAAGCAACGATTGGTGCTCAGGAAGCACAGCGCGAGCACAGCACCCAGCAGCCTCCTGCTCGCGGTGATGATCCTGCTTAGGGATGATATCGAGCGAGATGCTAAGGCGAAGCTCGATCCGACTTGAGCTCTCTCGCAACCGGTCAGCAAAAAACTATGACGCGTATCCCTCTGGATCTGAGCTTGTTCGGATCGCAGATCCTTCGCCGAAGCACATAGAAGCTGACGTTTCCGGGGCGAGCCATACCTTCGCTCCATGGAAGTGCCCGCAGAGGGGACAGTACACCTCTAGCCATGTTTCGGTGAGGCGGCAAAAGCTGATGGGCTCGGTTTCAATGCCAGTTGAGACTGGGCGCCCTGTCTTAGGACATTCGAAAAGGATAGTGCCCATGTTTGGCTCCTGTTCGAGGATCTGATGACCTGTAATCGTGAGCCGGCGATGGTTAACAAATGGTTGCGTAAGGCCTGTTAGATCCCTGATCCCAGAATAAAGATGCGCCCGTCGCCTGTGATCTCGCTTAGTCGTGACTTCAGAAATTCATTGCTCGCTCCGCGTCCCGATGAATCGACCAGGCCGCCTCAATTTGTCTCCCCCGTCGCCGGTTACTCACCGCGCCCATGGCCTATACGAACGTCATCTCCACTTCGGCTCTGCGGAATTCTGACCGGTCTCTAGAGTCAGACCCTTAGACTGAACGAAAAACCCGGATAACGACTTCGAGCCGGACCTCAATCAGCCGGTCGGTGGTTTGCCTGTGTTAACCGCCAATTGAGCGTCGAAGGCACGCTTGTAGGCGGGCCGTGCTTCGCCGCGGGCCACATAGGCGGCAAGGTTCGGATATTCGTCCAGCATGCCCGATGATTTCAACCTGAGGAGCACCGACACCATCATCAGGTCGCCCGCGGTGAACGAACCATCGAGCCAGTCGGCATTGCCAAGGCGAAGGGAAAGTTGGCCCAGCCGGTCGCGGACGCGATCCTCGACGAGAGGCATGCGTTGCGCGGACCAGGACTTGTCGCCCTCAAGGAGCCTGGCGTTTCCGAGTTCAAGGATCGGCGGCTCCACCGTGCTGAGCGCGGCGAACATCCAGGTGATGGCGCGCGCCCGGGCATTCGCGTCGTCTGGCAGCAGGCCCGCATGGCGCTCCGCGATATGGAACACGATCGCCCCCGTCTCGAACAAGCCGAGATCGCCTTCTTCGTAGGTCGGAATCTGCCCGAAAGGATGAAGCGCCAGATGTGCGGGTTCCTTCATCGCCCTGAACGAAACAAGGCGAACCTCGTAGGGTTGGCCCACTTCCTCCAGCGCCCAGCGAATGCGCGTATCACGCGCCAGTCCCTTGCCGCCATCAGGTGACCGCCCAAAGGCGGTAATGGTGATGGTCATCTTAGGCTCCCCCCTTGGCCAAAATCATCGGCTGCGGGGCGGGCAAGCTGTCAAGGCAAACTCACCGAGATTGAAGAGGATCCCGTTCCATGTCCGTTTGTCCGCATAGCAGACCTTTGCAAACTCTAATTCCATCTGATGTGACATCGTAATTCAAGTGCGGCAGGAGGACCTGCCGATGTCTGATCAATTCTGGCTGACCAAGGCTCAGCTTAAGCGCATTGAACCCTTTTTCCCCCGGACGCGTGGCCTTCCGCACGTGGATGACCGGCGTGTGGTCAGCGCGATAGCGGCAACCGTTATCTTTTGGCTCGGTCAATAAGTCCTGACCCTGGGGGCGTTTTAACAAGACTTCCCTTGCCTCGTTGATGCGGGAGGCGAAATAGGTGGAACCACCCTGATCGGGGTGCAGCTTCATCATCAGCCGCCTATGGGCTGCGCGAATATCTCCTGCCGAGGCGCCCGCCGTGAGGCCGAGAACGTGATAAGCCCCCTTGATCGTCATTCAATTCCGATCCCTCAGCTGCCTCGGCTGATCCCCTGAGGCCCTCCCCGAATAGTGATCACGCCACCCTTGGCAACGCCGATCGAGATAGGGCAGAAGCGCGCCTTGGGTGTCGGTGGCGCGAAGCTCTTCGAGCAGGCTAACGCCACACCGTTGGCATGAGTTGGACATTCGAATTCCGTTTTGCTGAATGAAGGCAAGCGAAGGCCGGCAACGGCCCTCCGCGGAGGGAGGTGAAAATGAGGAAAGGCGAAGATCTAAATCTTCAGGACGAAACTGTGTGGCGAGCCAAAACACTGAAAGCGTCATATGCGCTTAGAGCAGTGTTAACCGAGCTTGGCGCCTGGATCGCAGCTCTGATCATCGCTTATGGACTCAACTCGAGGTGGCCTCGATACCATCTCGTTTTGGCAATCGCGGCCGTGATGCTAGTTAGAATGCTGAGTTCCCATTACGATGATCGAAAAAGACTGAGAGCAGTTGCTGCATATCAGAAGCGCATATCCCAGCTGCCTCAAAAGGAATCGGTTTAATTGGATTTTAGAGAGGGAGGAAAATGGCGAAGACCACAAAAAAGCGCGTTACGCGTCGTGACTGGACTCGCGACGAGGTGAAGGAACTGAAGAAGCACTCAAAAGACAAAGCGCGCGTAAAAACGATCTCCAGAGTCCTGAAGCGCACACCCACTGCCGTGAGACAAAAAGCTTATGCGCTCGGAATCCCGGTAGGCCATCGTCGGACCAAATGACCAATGAGTGTCATGGGGAGCCAGGTGGGACTCCGAGGCAAGCTACAATCAAGGGGGTGGCCCTTAATTTTGGTGCCCCCCACCTGCAGGCGTTCCTTTGCCGTCGAGTCCTACTAGCTCCCCTAGCGCCCTATAGATGCTCGCCTTGCTAAATCCAGTTTGCTTGATGATCAAGGGGACAGTCTGTCCTGCCTTGCGCAATTTCCTAATCTCTTTAATCCGCTCTTCGGTGAGCTCACGCTTGCGGCCAAACTTCACGCCTCGGTCCTTGGCCTTGGCGATACCATCCATCTGACGTTCGCGCCGGATGTCGTTCTCGAACTCGGCAATCAGCGCGAGAATACCCATGACGAGCTTGCCAGTGCGCGACGTGGTGTCGATGGAAGGATCATCTACCACCCTAAAGCTCACACCCTTCTCAGTGAGCTCCGACACGATGCGGTAGAGGTCGGATGTTGAGCGGGCCAGGCGATCGATCTTAGTCACTAGCAGGGTGTCGCCGTCCCGTAGAAATTCCAGGCACTGCCTCAGCGCCGGCCTGCCGGTGTCTACCCCTGACCGCTTCTCTTTGAAAACCCTGTCGCAGCCCTTCAGCGTCTCAAGCTGAACGTCGAGGCTTTGTCCGACGCTACTGACTCTCGCGTAGCCCACGGTTGCCATATCGCGTTCCCTTTTCCCTAAGAGATTCAGAGAAAGGCAATATGAGACGTATTTTGGAACGCGTCAAGAGACACCAAGGGGATAGATGCGCAGGCTCCTACCGTGACCTGCTCTACTTACGTCTAGGCTTTTTGGGGGTGCGAGATGGCTTTGATGCTCGTGCAGCTTTCCGCATGGGCTTTTTGGCCGCTGCCTTTGCCGTCTTTTTGGCCGCGGGCTTTTTGGAAGCTTTGTGGGCGCTCTTCGATGCAGCTTTTGGTTTTGCCGATCGCTTCTTCGTCGTTGAGTTCTTCTTTTTTGGTGTCGTCTTTGCCTTCCGTGCAGTCCGCTTCCTTGCTGCGCTAATTGCAGCCCCAGAAAGGGCTCCAATCACGGTGCCGACGACGGGCAAGCCCAGTGCTGTCCCAGCCACTGCGCCGGCTACCGCACCACCAAGGGTGCTCCCAGTCGAGCCTGGGCCGGTGTCCGTGCCTGTACCAGTGCCTGAGTCCGTGTCGCCCTTATCTTTATCGTCCATGTCTCCCTCCCTGAGTATTGAGAGAAATAACGCTCGCTTCTGTACGTCAAGGTGTCAACTCGCGGTCTGCTTTATGCACTGTAGCGGAGCGACTACGTGGCCTCACCTCGATGATCTGCCGAACCATTGCTCGGTGTTGGCGAGGACCGGTCCCCAAAACTCATGACCCACTCTTCAGGGGTGTTGCAGGGCTCTGGCACGCGAATGACATAAGACGGCCCACCCTCCCCAATGATGTGTTGCGGCGGCTTGCCATAACCCCTGTCGAGTATTGCATTTGCAGCTGAAACCCTGGCTGCCGGGGCAGACTTTGGGTCGGTCATTATCGACAGAAGCGTTTCAATTGCCTCGGCCGTATGTTCACGGGCAAGTTCCCGTACCTCGGCGACTACCTTAGGCCTCCCTCCAGGATTGCCGCTCTGACCTTTTTTAAATGGCGTCCCAACTATCATTGCTGATCCCTCGTTGTTCTGAGCGCACTCGTTTTGGTGCCTTAAATGGATGTTGGAGCTCATTTCAGCCTCCAACCACGATGGAGCAAATGCCCCGAGCACGAACAAAAATTAAAAAAATACCGATTTATGGGAAGAAAACTGTCCGACCGTTCGCTGCGATAAAGCCGGCAAGATCTGATGCGCCCCTCCGGTGGGGGTGCTATTATTCAGAACAGTTGATCGCGGGCCGGGTTTGCTCATTGGGTGAGACCCCTCCAGGTCCGACCCAGATATGCATCCCTGGAAGCCTCGGCCCCGAACCGGGGCTTCCGCCGTTTCCGCACATCCAATCCTCCGGGCGTGCCCGCCCCTGACTAGGAACTTATCTGTGAGGTGCAGCACTCTTACCTCGGGCACGCCACGCAGGGACTCGATGTGGTCTATGGCTGATTGGGCCATATGCAGCGCCTCGCACAAGTTGGCCTCCACACAGCGCGGGAAGACCTCATGCAGTAGCGTGGCCTCCATGTCGCCGACCGAGAGGACGGGCGTGCTCATGCTGCCTTGGGTGCATCCGTGGGCAGAGGGCATACACCGTGATCGCGCTCGAGCTTCTCAAGCAGTGCGACCCGGATAATCTTAGCGGCGCTTGGCTGTTTCCTCAAGAACGTCCCGAAGAGCGTCAGGCAGCCTTACGGCGAAGTGGCTCTTCTGTTTTGCAATCTTCATCGTGTTTTTCCTTTCTCGTGTTGCGAGCCTGCCGTGCCAAATAGAGGCAGTCCGCGTATATGTTGGACTTCCGATCATCTTTTCTTTTTGGAGCACGGCACTTGGTTGGCTGTGCCTCCGGGTAAGGCTTTGGCGGCAACCCAAACTTCCCATAGAGAAGCGCGAAGTAGTCGTGCCCACGCGCGGTGAACTTCTCGCGACGCATGTCATCGAATGCGATTGGATAGGTCGTGTGCCAGTGGCGGTTGATGTGCCACGACTTTGGGGGCTTCCCGTCAGCTACATGGGCGACGTATTCGAGCGGGTGACGCGGAACGCAAAAACGCCTGAGCTTATCGACGCGCTCTCCCTTCTCATTCCAATGTCGGTAAGCGTCTAGTTGGCTGCGATCCGGTACAGCATCATGCCAGTTCTCCCCGACACGTCGCATGTCGGTGCAAACATGTTCGACAAGCCTGATAACCTCGGACGAAATCCGTTTCGGCGCTGCGTAACGCTGCCACGAGGAGTAGCTGCCTTGGCGATTGTCGAGCGGGCAAATGTCGGTCGGCAACTCCGCTGCGTCTCGTTTGCCGAAATATGTTTGGCCTTCAAATAAGAACCGAACCCATTCCTCCAAGAATGCGGGGATTGGATCGCGCAAGTAATGCCCCGATGGCAATGGGCACTCGCGTCTATCTCTCGGAACGTCGAGCGTGACGCCGCCCCTGACCTCAAAGCGTCCCGTGACGCCTTTGAGCAACCGCCAATCATCACCCCAGTCGTGCCAGGGGTATAAGCGCTTGCCGACATGGCGTTGCAGGTAGCCGAGTTTCAGCTCGGGGTTTGTCGGATTGCCGAATGAGTTCGAAGGCTTCGAACTCTGCATCGTCTTCCGGTGACGCGACCGCCAGCTGAGAATCAAACTTCGCGAGGTTGCGCTTGCGTTCGGGGTAATAGACAACGCTCGTGAGCGAGGCGAGGCCGTCATGCGCGTATTTGCGAATCCACCTGTTGGCGACCGTCGAAAGGCGGAAGCCACGCGACGGCGTGATCTTGCTTGGAGCATCAACCAGCCCGAGGTTGCCACACGCGATAATCTCGTGGACAGCCTCTAGCCAACCATCGCCGTTGAGCATTGGAAAACGACGCGTCACCATGCGGCCGGCGATCGGCCCGACTATTCGCGCGAGGCAGAGAACGAGGTGATTTCTGCTCTCGACGTCCCCGTCCTGCTGCCAGCGTGCGATAAGCTCTAGTTCTTGCTCGGCAGACAAAAGCGGAAGGCTATCCAGAAACGTCCTGTAGAAAAAGTGCCAGTCAAACAGGTCACGCGGTAGTTATGGGTCTCTTGGTCTTGGATGCTTCTCCGCAACATCGGCCCAAGCCTTGTCGTGCAACCCCCTATGGATATATATACCGCATTTGTACGCCTCTTGTTGGCTGGGAAGTTCAAATTTATTCATGCGGCGGCCGCCATAACAGGCAGACCATCGGCACCAAATGCCTGAGCAAATGGTCCGAGTGCCTCTAATGGGCACCAAGGAAGCCGCTCGGGAAAGGCCAGATAGGCCTCGAACTCCGAGAGGTCATCCCAACCGCGCTCAATCTTATTTCGCAAAACGGGCGAATTTTTTTCAACCGCGTTCTTTCCCCAATTGTTCAATGCAGCGAGCCGTTCGTCCTCTAGAGGTGCAACTGGGTGTGGTCGAAGTCCAGGGGAGCATCGCGTCTCTTGCCTCTCCACCTTTCCTACCTCGCTAGCTTCTCTCAGCATCTTCACCTCTCCACATCTCTGATGGCCCTGCTGACTCCGCACAGGGTGCGGTCGCTTCTTAATAACTATTGTTTCGACCTCACCTCGTCTGCTGTCCGACCGGACCTTGTGCGCTCGGTACCACTGCCATCGTGACAGGCCGGAAGCCTCCCAAGGTTTTGGCTTGGCCTTCAACTCAGCGAGATATTCCGCGCGTGTTTTGACGCCATCCTGACGCCGCTTTGCTGCTCGTCTTGCCCGTTCCCGCTTGCTTGCCTGCTCGGCGAATTGTTCCTCGGTCAAGTCAACGGGCCTGATTGGCCAAAGCTTCAGTGCCTCACGTTCCGCACTGGTCAGCCTCATGCGCTTGCCGAGTTCTCGATTGTTGGGCATTCGCTCGTAGATGGTCAGTTGCTGGACATGCTCCACCAGCATTTGGGCCTCTTCCGGCTGCATCCAGGGGGCCATTGTCTCAATCGTGTTGGCCATCTTCTTCTCTGTGGCTGATAGCGCCACCGACACGACGCAAAGCAGCTCGAACAAATCCTCACGGCCTGACGAATCATCCGGCAAGGTCGGCCCCCAACGATGCCTGAACAGCTTCACCAGTGCCCCGTGGCGCAGTCGGCGTACACGTTCCCACTTGCCAGGATCTCCCGGCTTTGCTAATCCACTCATGCTCAAAATTCGTCTCCATTATCGGGCCGCTGGCGTTGCACCGCTGGCGGCCTTTCTGCGTCGGGGGTTCAATCTCGAATTTGAAATCATCGCCTTGATGATGGCGAGCGGCGTGGTTGGGATGGTCATGCTGCCTCCTCCATCTTCGGCTTGCGCCTATCGAGGCAGGCAGGCAGCTCGGGATGGCCGTCGGCGTCATAGGTCAGCGGGTAGTCGTCGCCCTGAAGCGCACCCGGAGTGCTGCCGTCAGGGTTGCTGCCATGACTTGGGTTAGTCATTGGCTCAGGGTAGACGTAGGGCTTAAGTCCCTCGTAGAGGGGGAAGGAGGGCTGTAGGGAAGGCTGTTTTACCGTAACACCGCCCTGGGGGTGGTGTGAGTGGGGTGTCGGCTTTCTGTTACGGTACGCAGCTTGCCTACAGGCATCTGAGCAGTAGCGTTTGCGCTTAGTGGCGCACAGTTTCTCACCACAATGCTGGCAGCCCATCACGCACCCCCCTTCGGCTTGTTCTTCGAGCCAGGTGGGCGCCCGCGCTTCTTGCGCTCGGGGGCAGGATCATCCCTATCAAGGGTTGACTTTACTGTTCTCCATTTGACGATAAGCAACTTAATCGCATCACGAATTTGCGCTTTCGCCTCGCCATCAAAAGACGAAGCCTTGAAAATCTTGCGGTAGGCTTCGGCTACAGCCTTGGCATTCTCGATTGAGTCCAAGACATTTATGAGCACCTGTGCCGGGTATTCTACGTCTTCGCTAACCTCCACGGGCTCATCGTCGGGCTCAATCGGCTCCAAGGTCCGAGAGTTCACCATCACCCCATCTTCATTGCGGTGCCAAAGCGGCACTCCGCACGGCGTACTCATGGGGTCGATCTGTTGCCCGGTGTGTTTCAGGTAGGGCTCGATCTCCTCTGGGGGCTCGCGAAGCAACTTAAGAGCCGCCTCGATATTCAAATGCGAATTGGATTTGCTTTTGGCCTCTATCGCCTCCCAATTTTTAGCGAGGCGCATATACTTCTGAGACTGCCGCCATCCGACTTCGGTATTGGCGTCTATCCAACTGCCCCACTCACCATGCGGGACGAGTTCTTTGGCCTCGATGAGCAGCCGCCCACACTCGGCAGCGCACTCCATCGCCTTCTTGGCATTGCCGAAAGCCTCCCGATGCGCGGCATTAATCCTGATGACGAGATCGGCGGCGGGAATGTTGGCGAGCTTCCCCATCACTCTTGCACCTCCCATTGTCGGAGGCATTGAGCTAAACTCACTCCTCCTATTGACACTATCAGAGTGATATCATATCAATATAAGCGATGGCAAGGGCCAAGAAAAAAGTGAAGGCGGGCACCGAGGTGAAGCATGTGCTGGTGCGCATGCCAGCTGAATTGCATGAACGAATTAGCAAAATCGCTAAGGCTCACCGAGTGCCGCGCTCGTTCAATACCGAGTTGGTGGAATTGCTTTACGAGTTCACCGACTGGTGGGGCGAGGGCGAAACAGCCACCACGGACGAAGATGGACAGCACGAGGCATTCGAACTGACGGCAAAAAAGATGCTCTCGATGGCGCGGCAGGCGAGGGCGAGGTTGCGTAAGAAATGACAGCCCGCGTAGAAACACCCCGGCAGCTTTCGGCGCGGCTTGGCAACGTGAGCCAATATCAAATCCGCCAGCTAATCCGCACCGGGGAGTTGGAGCACGTCAAGATTTGCGGTCGCGTCTATATCCCGACCGACGCATGGGAACAGATGATTTCACGTAAGAGGGTGAGAACATGGCCCGACGAAACCAAGGCCCCAGACTCAAATGGCATCGCAGCGGCTGCGGCTTCTACATCTGTTGGAACGAAGCAGGCCGCTACTTCGAGCGCAGCACTGGCACGAAGGACAGCGAGCAGGCTCAAGCAGTCTTCGCGGAGTGGCTACAGACAAGAAGCCGAAAGCACGGCCCAAGTGATCCCGCTAAAATCCTCGTGACGGACATTCTCAGCGCCTATGGCTCTGCTGCGAATGTGGTTGGCAAGGAGACGCTAGGCCACGCCATCGACCATCTGGCGGCAGGCTTTGAAGGCTGGACGGTTGCCGAGGCCCCCGATCACATCGAGACCTATCTCAGGAAACGCAATCGCGCCGATGGCACCATGAGGCGCGAGCTTGGCGTGCTTCGCTCTGCCATCAACTTCGCCTTTAATAAGCGGATAATCACCCGGCCGGTTGCTTTCGACCTCCCGCCCGAGTTCGCCCGTCAAGGAACGATGGTTGACCGAGGATGAGGCCCAACGGTTGATTGACGCCGCAGGGTTCGATCCCGACGCGGCCCTGTATCTTCCCCTCTTCATCCTGATTGCTCTCTACACTGGCAGGCGAGCCGAGGCGATCCTGTCTCTGCGCTGGTCGAAGATCGACCTGAAGGCGAAGACCATCAACTTCGAGATTGAGGGCCGCGCCCCGACCAAGAAGCGGAGAGGAATATGCCGAATAGCCGACGAGCTATTGCCGCACCTTGAGGAAGCCAAGCGCCGAGGTTCAGACCTTGGCCCAGTTCTCCATATCGGTGGCCGACCAATCAAGAGCATCAATAAGGGATTCGCCGCTGCTTGTCGCCGCGCCGACATCGAGAACGTAACGCCGCACACGCTCAAGCACACGGCGATCACTTGGGCATGTCAAAGCGGCAAGGCTCCGTTGTGGGAACTAGCAGGCTTCTTTGCCACCACGATGAAGACGATGGAGCAGCGATACGCTCACCATCATCCCGACCACATGCAGAACGCGGTGGCCGCCGTTGGTGGCAAATCCTTCCGGGTAATTTCCAGGTAATCGCTTCATGTTTTTGATCTGTTCTGCACCATTCCGCACCGATTTATCGCACAAACACAGGCATTACCCCATAGCCTAACGTCTTGCCAAGGTTGGGGTCGTGGGTTCGAATCCCATCGCCCGCTCCAATTTTTCCTTATAATTAAATTACTTGCCAATGTGCCTCAGGTCGCTGCGGATTCGCGACAACCGCAGGTCATCACCAGGTCACCACCGAAAATCGAATCTGCATTGCCGAGGGCCGCAAGCCCTTCGCTACTCCCATGCGAGCGTTGCCCCCGCATTGGGAAGGCCGAATTCGGCAAGTTATTGTGTCACTCTCAACCAGCCACAACGTCTGGTTATGCTTATCTAGCCGACGATCCTGTGAAAGCAGCGAGCGAAACCGTTGGTAGGCACATTGCGGCCGCGATGGACGGCATGGGCGGGGAGGTTGTCGATTTCGGAAGGTCACGCGGAGCGCGGCACAAACCTCGGTGACGGGCCCGGAACCCATCCCACGGCTCACCATTCATACGGCCAGACCGGAGATTCGACCCTCGTCCTCCCATTCCAGATCACGCTCCGGCACCTTGCCTGGTCCGATCACCGTCTCGCCTGGGCAAAATTAATTGCAAAAACGAGGACGAGGCGACCGCCGATTTCGGCGAACTCCCGTGACTCATCGAAACCCTCTTGACGCGACCAAGCGTTCGTCCAAGCTCCTAAGACTGACCGAAAGCACGGAGGCTGGCCAGTCCTGAGCTAACCTCCGTGTGTGCTCCGGCTGGTCACCTTCGACCAGGAGCACGTAATGTATCTGAATCCAATCCAAAAGAATTTGTCGCGCGACGAGTCCCTGCACGAGAGCGGCGATTTTCCTAATCGGCTGCTCAGCGTCAAAGAAGCGGCGGGCTTTCTCGGTCTCTCGGCAAGCAATCTAAATAAGAAGAGAGGGACCGGAGATGGTCCGCGCTACATGAAACTTGGTCGGCGCGTGCTCTACGACCAGCGAGACATAACCACGTGGGCCACCGAGCGGAAGCGAAATCACACGTCAGGGTGCGAGCAAAACGGCTCAAACGGGCCGAAAACGTTGAGCAAGAAATGATACTCATTCCAAAAATCCGCAAGCTCAATCGCGGAAGGCCCAACTCGGTCCTTCGGCGGCATCGGCAACTCTTCGGCGACTTCAACACCATCGACATGGAAGAGGCTGCGGCTATCGTTGGCAAATCGACAAAAACGCTTCAACGCTGGCGCGCCATTGGTTACGGACCGTCCTTCAAGCTGGACATGCGGTACGTCAGCTATAGCCGGGCCGAGCTTGAAGCTTGGAAGGCCGAGCATGACTCTAAGCGGACACCAAGCGCCTGACCCGGGGCTACCGTGCAACTATCTTCAGGACATAGCCGGCACAGGAGCAGTGCCGAACTCCCCCGAGGGTCGGCTCATCCAGGTATGTGCAGAACCGCTTAACGGTGGACTTGACGGGGCCAAGCTCGGAATCAGTGCGAGAGTCACTCAGCAAAGAGTGGGCACCGAGCGAAGTCACACCTCTGGGGGAACGCGCTCCGTCAGAAAACTCAAATCCCCTCTTAAAGCCCCGTTAGTGCCCAAAAGAGAACGATCAAAGTGATCCTCATCAAGCATCCAGCATTAAACACGCCGGCCAAGCACGCCTCACTGTGCAATCAATTGCACGCCAAGTCCGCCGAACCGATCCCCTCACTTATCCTCGACAAGCTCGCGGTTTGCTTCAAGGACCCCAACGCGGACCATGTTAAGAAAACCGTCAGTCTCTTACACGGCACCTGTATAAAATCAGGTATGCAGGTCACTGAGACCCCAAGCTACCAAGCTAGGCCCAAAAATGCCGCTTATCAAGGCCCCGAAGAAAGCCCCGGACATAGTGGACCCGGTTTTAGCCAACGGACTGTCCGCCAACGTCTATTACGCCACCCAGGTCGAGCTTAGGAAGGTATTCAGGCCGGGGTGGACATCGTGAACTGCCCGGACTGTGGTGCAGCCTACGTGAAGGACCTGGAAGTCCAGGAGTATGCGTGTCCGCACTTGCGGGGCCGTGCACACGGTCCAGAAGGGTTTGCCGCCTTTGCCTGAACGGCCTTGAACTTAACCTCTGCTTCCTGCCCGACTACGTCGAGTGCTTTTTGAGTGATCGCTAAGGGGTTGAAGATTGTGGGCGGCGTCACCGCCGAGCGCGGCTCTTGACGCCACCAATCTTCCCGCTACGCAGGCCCCACCGATCAGAGTCCGACGAGGCATCACCTCGTGGGTGGCCAAGCAATCTTAGGCAAAAGGGCATCGCGTTGTTCAGAACGAAAACGCCAAAAGACGTTCCCGTGGAGAACTGGACACAAGTCGGTGCCTATGTCGCGCTGGGCGAATGTGGCTCTGTAGGTGCGCCAGCGGGAAAACAGGTTCCTGCTCTCAAACAGGTAGCGAGGTGTTGCCTTCGGCGCTCGCGCACCCCTCAAAACCTCTCCTGGTTGCTCTCAACGAGGACTGGCGAGTCATCGAAAACGCGCTCCAATGGATTTTGCAAAAACGCAAGGGAAACTCGCGGAGCAAGAACTCTGGCTGGGAGAGCCGCTCCTTCTGCACCACCCGAGAAGCCCTCCTTCGCTGCGTCCGCGAGCATTGCGGTCCTGCCCAACCAACCGCACTCTCGATATTGAAAACGCTTTCTGAGCATCACGGCCAGATCGATTTACGGCGGCATAAAGAACCGGAAGGCCAAGAGCGCGTTCCGCAAGCCCACCAAGTTTCCCGGTCCCACATAAACCGCTCGCTGGCGTTGCGATCGTCTAAAGGCCTTCTTTCCTTCTTGCCAAACATGTGTTCCGGCCTCAGAAGGACGGTTTGCCCCACAGGCCCTTGCGAACTTCCCTGAAATCTTTTGGGAGAGAAGATCATGGCTGACACGACGATCAAAAAGGTTGAAGCCGGTTCCTCTCCGCGAGGAGAAATGGGCCAAAAATATCTGGTTGCCGGCAAGCGCGTGTCAATGCGCCTTTGGATGGACGAACCCGGTGGGAAGCTGAAAGGCCCGACATCGAGAGACTACGAAACCGTAGGTTACGTAATTTCCGGAAGTGCGAACCTCGATCTGGAAGGCCAGACTTTAAATCTGAAAGCGGGAGACTCCTGGTTGGTCCCAGCCGGAGCCAGGCACCACTATACGATTATTGAAGCCTTCACCGCTGTAGAGGCAACTGCCCCGCCAGCCGAGGTGCACGGTCGCGATGAAGTTGGAATGCCTCAAGCCTAACTCTCAGGGATTGAGCCGGTTCTGTCCCGTGCAATTATCTGGCTCGTGCAATTAATTGCACGCGGCCCCTAGCCTGATCTGTGCGAGCACCGGACTTCTCAAGCTTCGGGCCGCGGAGGCGCGCGAACGGGGTGTGTCGGCGAATATGAGTACTCTGTTGATTTGATAGAAGGAGACAATCGTTGAAGAAATTCGTGGCGATATATCTTGGCTCCGCCGAAGGATTTGCAGAGTGGAAGGCGACCGCTGACGAAAAGAGGAAGGAGCGGGAGAAGGCGGGCATGGAGGCATGGATGAAATGGGCGAAGGACAATGAAGCGTCGATCCTCGACCTTGGCTCTCCGCTTGGTAAGACCAAACGCATAGACGCCAAGGGTACTTCGGACACCAAGAATGAAATCACCGCCTATACGATTGTCCAAGCCGAATCGCACGAAGCTGCCGCAGAACTATTCGCAAATCATCCGCATTTTATGATCTTCCCAGGCCAGTCGGTCGAGGTCATGGAATGTCTGCCGCTGCCGAATGTAGATCAAAAACCTCGGTAATCGTGACATGAGGTCATCGAGGGCGGTGTGTCCCGCGGTGACCGGTGTCCTTGAACTTGGGCGAGATGCGCCCTGGCGTGCAATTAATTGCGAGTGACGGCATCGGTACTCAAGTCCAACCCAGTTTCGGTTGGCACCCGTGGGTTCCCTGGGACAGGATCGGCGCGAGGGGCACACGTCTGTAGACGAATTTCCATCACGCTAGGACGTATACCGACAGCCAAATGCTGTTGGGTGCGCCGATCGACGTCCGTTATTGGGGGTAAAGCGGATATGGCGCCGACTTTTCAGTATGTCTGCTTATGACCCAAAGCGGACATTTTGCGCGCTCAATATTGCAGCCGTACGCTGAGTTCCATGCCCACCTGAAGGGAGCCGAGTGGATGGTCATGAGTATCCATAAACGACATCATCCAGTCGGCGCGTCACCGACCACACCCGCAAAAACGAGTCGATCATTCCTGGTTTCTTGCGCGCTCGCCATCGCCACGTTTCTCGCCACCGCACACCCGGCCCTCGCGCAACAGCCATCCGCAGCACCGGCAAAAATTCCTGCCGAAAGCGCGTCGGCAAAGAAGCCCAACATTCTTATGATCATGGCCGACGACATCGGCTGGTTCAATGTCAGCGCCTATAATCACGGGATGATGGGCTACCGTACGCCCAACATCGATCGGATCGCCAAGCAAGGCGCAATGTTCACGGACTGGTACGCCGAGCAGAGCTGCACGGCGGGGCGCGCCGCGTTTGTTACCGGTCAATCGCCCATCCGCACCGGACTCACAAAGGTAGGACTTCCCGGCGCCGATATTGGCCTGCGCGCCGAAGACATGTCCGTAGCTGAAGCCCTCAAGGCGCTCGGCTACGCCACCGGTCAATTTGGCAAGAACCATCTTGGTGATCGCAACGAGTTTCTGCCAACAGTGCACGGCTTCGACGAGTTCTTCGGCAACCTCTATCATCTCAACGCCGAGGAAGAACCGCAGAACCCCGACTACCCCAAAGACCCGCGCTTCCGCACAAAGTTCGGGCCACGCGGTGTCCTGAAGACGAAGGCCAGCGACAAAGACGACCCGACGGTCGACCCGGCATATGGCCGCGTCGGCAAGCAGATTATCGAGAATACCGGACCGCTCGATACCAAGCGCATGGAGACCGTCGACGAGGAGTTCTTGAACGCTTCGCTCGATTTCATTGACCGCAAGACCAAGGAAAACACGCCGTGGTTCGTTTACTTCAACCCCACGCGCATGCATGTGTGGACGCATCTCAAACCAGAGTCGCAAGGCAAGACCGGTCATGGAATTTATCCAGACGGCATGGTCGAGCTCGACGGCTATGTGGGTCAGCTACTCAAGAAGCTTGATGACCTCGGCATCGCCGATAACACCATTGTCGTTTTCACTACCGACAACGGCGCCGAGGTAATGAGTTGGCCTGACGGCGGCACCACGCCGTTCCGTGGCGAGAAGGCGACCAATTGGGAAGGCGGTTACCGTGTGCCGATGGTTATGCGCTGGCCCGGCACCATCAAGCCTGACACGGTCTACAACGACGTCTTCTCGCACTACGACCTGATCCCCACCTTCGCCGCCGCCGGGGGCAACCCGAACATCGTGGAGGAGGTACGCAAGGGCGCTCAAATCGGTGATAAGACCTTCAAGATCCACCTCGACGGTTACAACCTCATGCCGTTTTTCGAGGGGGAAGCGAAGGATCCGCGCAGAGAGTTCCTCTACTGGAACGACGACGGCGAGCTCGTCGCCATCCGCATCAACGACTGGAAGATCGTTTTCAAGGAACAAGACCACAAAGGCATCGGCGTATGGCAACGGGATTTCACGAATTTGCGTGTGCCGAAATTGTTCGAGCTACGCGCCGACCCCTTCGAGCGCGGCGATGAGTTCGATCCTCTACGACAAGTGGATGGCAGATCGCGCCTTCGTCCAGGTTCCGGCGCAAGCGTTCGTCGCAAATTGGTTGGAGAGCTTCAAGGAGTTCCCGATTCGTCAAAAGCCGGCTTCGTTCAATCTGGACAGCGTGATGGAGAAGCTGTCGCCGACAAAAGGGCCGGGCGAATAGCGCAATTTAGCGGGTCAATGTCCGCTAATGGTGGCGGGTTCAAGGGGTGGCCGCAACACTTCAATCTTTGCAAGAGTTTGGGGGTTCATCCATCAGAAAAAGAGTGCTGACAACGGACAGCAAGTGCTGCCGTGGATGTGCCGCCCAAAGCCCCGTTATTTTGGGGTTGCCGAGCTCAAGGCCCAGCGCCCAAGTGCAGGTCCCGGCCGCCGCTAGATCCTGCTGTAACAACTGAATGTCCTATTGGACCGGCGGCATTGCGGCATTGATCCTGTCGTAGTCTTTCCCCACGAGATCGATATTGGCAGGAAATTTCACGGGCTCGGGGAGCGATTTCAGTTTTGACTGTAATTCGTCGAGTTGACGCTTCTTGTCGTTCGCTGCCAGGTTTTCGCTATCGATCAAGGCGATATCTTTTTTGATAACGGCGTCCGGGCCGACATATTTTTTGGTGTCCGGATCAATTCCGCTCATAACCAGGCCGATGTTCTCATCAACATCACGATATTCGGCATAATTCGCGAAGTTGAATTTCTTGGCCACAGCTTCGAGCTGCTCCATCACCTTGGGATCTGGCTTGTCCGCGTCGGGCGCCTTGGCGACGATCGGCACCATCTCCTTTTGAGCGGCAATGAAGTTCTCAATCTGCGCATCTGTCAGGGCGATCTGCCTTCAGGTTCTCGTCCGGCGACGTTGCTTCTTGCGCAACAACATTTTGGCTCAAGGCACCCAAGGTCAATCCTGCGGTAAGTGCCATGCTGAAAACCGCGATGAAGCGGTGAGTGGTGATGCGCATGAGGTCTCCTTAGAGTGGCTGGTTACCAGCGCAGCAGGCGTTCAGTACAGCAAGCAGCGGCCATAGGGACCAAGGTAGTAGCCGGAGGGGCACACAATCGGGGCAACCACCGGCGATGGCACAACCACTACAGGCGCAGGAGCCACTTCCACCACAGGAGCCACAGCCACGGTCCCGTTGCGAATACAATAACCATAGGCGCTACGGTGGAAGCCCAGGCCACACCAGTCCCACACCAATATGATATCAGACGCCGCTTTTTGCATCGGCGCGAAAATTGGTGAGGCTTGAACGCCGAACGAAAATAGCGACGCGCCACAAGCCAGAATTAAAGCAAACCCTTTTGACATTGGCAAAACTCCTAACGCTTTTCCATCCATGCGCTACCTTACTCCGGCCGCAGGGTCCGCACTATTCATACACTATAGTCGGCTTCGCTGCGTGTCACCAATAGCATGATGACTGCCTCCAAAAGGCCGTAGAGACATATCGAAAGCACGGCTGTCGGTAGCGGACGAGGGCCCTTCGCCATCGCCGCTCCCTCTTGATGAAAAAGCGGATGGCCCACAGGCCGCCCGCTTGATTTTGTTACGACCAAATCCTCATGAAACATTTAGCCACCGCCGCCACCGATGCGTGGCGGATTGTTCGGATCCATCGCCGGCACCGGGTTCGACGGGTCCTGCAGATTGGGCCGCAGGTCGTTCGAGGCACCCCCAGGGAAGCGGCGGATGTTCGGGTACTTGATGATCGACTTGTCGAACTCGATCAGTGGCGGATAGATCAGCGAGAGGATCCAGCCGTTGTCCTGGCCGGAGTACTTACCCGGCGAACTAGATGCCAAGCGATAGGACATGGCGCCGTTGAACGTCATGTCGTACTTCTCATACGGGTCCATTGTGAGGTTATAGAGCGCACCGATGCCGCCGAGGACTTGCTCCGGGCCGAGCCAGGTATCCTTGGCCGTGTACAGATACTTCCAAGCGATTTTGAGGTCGGGGTTGTCTGGATCGCCGCCGATGTCGGCCCGCACGGCACCTAAGGCCTCGCCATCGATATAGATGAACGAGTTCCGTGCGGAAGTCGGCGACTTGCCGGTAACGTAGGCGCTGTTATCGATGCCGTCAAAATAGATGGGCTTGCCGTCGTTGCCGACCCATTCCCCATGTGGCGGCGGTGTAAGGCCGACCATCGCCGCGGTCGTCGGCCACACATCCATGTGCGACATCATCTGGTCTAGCATGACCCCTGCCGGAATTTTTCCCGGCGCCCACATGATGCCCGGGGTACGGAATGCGCCTTCGAATACGCTTCCTTTTTCGCCGCGGAACGGCGTCACTCCGGCATCTGGCCAGGCATCCTGCCATGCACCGTTATCGGCTGTGATGATGACGATGGTGTTAGGTGCTTCGGCACGAATCGCATCCATGACGCGGCCGATGTTGTCATCGAGCTCCAGCATCGAGTCCGGAGTAATTGCCGAGCTTCGACTTGCCCCTGAATGCCGGCGCCGGGTTGGTCGGGTTGTGCATCTTCATGAAGTTGACGTCCATGAAGAAGGGCTTATCGTCCTTGGCGTGTTGCTTGATGTACGCCACCGCCGAATCGGCCTGCCGCACGTCGAAGTTGGCTAGATAATCGTAGGTGATTCGCGCGACCTTGGTGGCAGGCTTGCCGGCTACGCCTTCCCATTCATCCAGGTTCACGATGTCCTGGTACTCCTTCCAGTACGGTTCGTTGTACTTCGGGAACCACGGGTGAAAGTTCGGCGACGTGTCGTCGTAGGAGTAGACACCCGGATAGTAGGCGGCGAACTCCTTCATCTCATCGAAGCCGTGCTCGATCGGGTAGAACTCGGGCTTGTCGCCTAGATGCCACTTGCCCGAGAAGTAGGTCTGGTAACCATTCTTCTTGAAGAACTCGGCGATCGTCGGCGTTTCCTTCTTAAGGCCGTTCTCGTCGCCTGGGGCCACGACAACAGACAGGGCCGTGCGGATCGGAATGCGGCCGGTGATAAACGAGGCACGACCCGCGGTACAGCTCGACTGACCATACCAGCTTGTGAACATCACACCTTCCTTGGCGACGCGATCAATGTTGGGGGTCGGGTGACCAAGCGCCTTGCCGCCTCCTGAGTAGGCGCCGAAATCACCCCAACCGGTGTCGTCGGTCATGAGCATGACGATGTTGGGCCTCTTATCCTGGGCGAAGGCCGGACCAGCCACCGTCACACCGAGGGCGAGGACCGCCGCAAGACTGGCCATCGCACCTCTCGTACAAATCACACTCTTACTCATCGATTCCTCCATACTATGCTCTCGATAGATTGACTGAAAAACGAGCAAATTTCTCCGCTGATTGGGGTATCAACATGGCGTCGGCATCCTGCTTTGTGCAATTAATTGCACGCCGAGTGCCCTCACCAGTTAGTCCGCGTGCCCGGCTCTCATCCTCCTCCCATCACTCGGATAACTGTGCAATTAATTGCACGGCAGACCGGCTCGTTGAGGAGATGGACGAATGATCAAGTTGCTAAGGACGATGTTTTTCGCCAGCACAGTTTGTGTTCTGGGCGTGTGCTCGGTGCAAGCGGCCCACAAGGATGTTAAACACTGTGCAGACGATTACCGAAAATACTGCCATCAGTGGGGGCTCGAAACAAAGGGCCTAACAAACTGCATGCACAAGCACGGCGACAGACTGACCAACTCATGTGTCACGGCACTGGTGCGAACCGGACAAGTTTCCCAAGCCGAGGTAGATCGACGTAAGAAACAGCTAGGCCGTTAGTGACCGATGGGGGAGAGCTAACAACGACTCATTGTCACGCTTTGTGTGGATCGCATGCCAATAGCCTGTGCCGCTCCGGATGAAAGGTCGAGCGTGACACCTGGCGTGAACGGTCCCCGATCATTCACGCGTACCGCAACTTTACGCCCGGTATTTGGATTGCCAACCACCAGGCAGGTACCGAAGGGCAACGACTTATGTGCCGCCGTCCTTCCACCGGGGTTGAACGTTTCACCGGACGCTGTGCGATGTCCACGAAGTTCATTGCCGTACCATGTGGCACGAACCACTTGATCGGCAAATGAGGGCGTCGCTAGGCAGATCACAATCAACGTAAATGACGCGAGGCGCTTCATCGTGTCTTCTCCGTCTGCTTGGGGGTGAGGTGAGAACCGACAACAACTCAGTCGGTCTGGGCGCTTCCGCGCGGTCCCAATCTAAGGAGAAACAAGACGAAAAATCGGCAGGCAAAGGGCCATAGATGGACTATTTAATGATGCTCGCGCAGAGGCTTTGCGGCGTCGCCGAGAAACTAGGCCGCTCATGAGCAGCCGAACCGGGCTGGTGACTTTTCGGTAACGGATTGCGATTACTCTTCATCGAACATGTCGTTCGGCGCACACGAAGGTGTGTTGGGGGAGAGTTCAAATGTGTAGGGCTGTTAGAGTTGCCGTCACGATAGTGACGATGGGGATGGCTGCGATTTCGCTCGCCAATCTTGCTCATGCTGGGAATGGTTCTGCCGTCGGAGCGGGGCTATTGGGATTCGGTGTTGGAGCTTTGGTTGGCAGCGCGGTTACACCGCAAACGGTTTATGTCGCCCCGCCACCGCCTGTCTATTACGCGCCACCTCCTCCTGTTTATGTAGCGCCAGCGGCTGTGTACGTCGGGCCGGTATACTATGGCCACCCGTACCATCGAGGCTACCGCCGTTAATGACTTTCTCGCGAGCCCCCACATCCTACGGGGCAGCGAGGCGTAGAGTTGCTGGTCGGTCAGGAGCCCACCATTCTCCTCGTGGCTAATCATCGTCACTCGGTCGCTTTGCGGGGCTTGGTGTGGACGCTGATTCCGTAGTGCAACACCCCCTCATCAAGTTCATACCTGAGCCTGGTGAGCGTCGCCTTGCCTTCCATTAGAAACATGGCTTGATTGCCCTTGCAGAGCGCCTGTAGGCGCTTCCACGAGAGGACTGGCGTTTCTGATGTGAGGCCGTTGTTTTTGTCTTCGCCCTTGTTTGAAACGTAGATTGTCTGCATTGTTGGGCTCCTGCCCATTGAGGCACCAGTTCCAAATCCGAAATCGACGGTCAAACGCGACGTGGCACCCCAGTCCGGGTGCGATATGCGCCCTCCCGTGCAATTAATTGCACGAGCGCCGGCGTTTCGAGAATCCCGACACTCGCCCTCGTGGCGTCTAAGCGGTGGCTGGAATCAATCGGCGCTTTGCGCGAGCGGTGTTGACTTTTAAGTCCCGGAACGCGCCTAGCCATCAACGCGCCTGGCCCACACCTGACCGTTAACTCGCACGAGCAGCAATTCGTAAACTTCCTGGTCGGTGAGTTCCTTCCCATACTCGTCGTGACGTAAGCATGGCGAATTGATCAGGCCCTCAAGCATACCATCGTTGTCCACGACGTGAAGCTTGCCGTTCACGATTTCCACTTCGCCCCAACGCTTATCTCGTTCGAAAATTCTGATCATTGCTCGTTCCAGAGGGGGCACAGCCAACGCTCTCAGCGTTAATTGCACGGCTTTGTGTCCCAAGACACCTCATTTGCAGAGTCCGCCCATGCGGTTAATTGCACGAATCCCCGAGTCCCGCCGGAGTCCCAACTAAGTTCCCATGGGTGTCCCAAGCCGGTCCTAGGACTCCAAACAAAAGACCCTCGGAGCTAAAAAAATCCCGCTAATCAAGGCCCGCTAAAGAAACCTGGGACTTGGACCCCCCTTGAGTTTGCTAGGGTTGGCGGTTATCCGGGCTTCGTCCCCTCTCATATGGCCCATTTGCTCTTTGCCCCTCTTCTCCAAACCCCGTAGGCAAGCGGCCGAAGGGAAGTTCTGCGGCCTCGGGTGTTTTTTGTGCTTCCAGCTTCACAAGCTGATCGAAGCACGTATCCCAAAACGATGTGCTATCGGAGCGAGTCAAAAGAGGAGAAAGTTATGGCCAAAGCGATTGCCCGGAAGCGTGCAATCCGTCGTGATTGGACCCGCGCCGATGTTAAAGAACTAAGACAGCCGTCTTCCAGGCTCTGGCTTATGCCTTGGCACGTTCCGCCGCTTAGTCGGCGCTGAGGATGACCGATCCTGAGGCTATATTCGATTGTCCCTAGAACTGTCCCCGCTACCCTTAGAGACAGTCCCAGGACAGTCCCCAGGCCCTAAGGAAGCCCGGATTCATGCCATTAATCCCCCAGGATAAGAAGCCCAAGGCCGGGGCCCCCCACTTGAGTGCCCGACCCCGTGGTCCAACCTGGGTAAGGAGCCTTTCCTAACTGAGGGCATGTACGTCAACATCGTTGGCGCAATGAACTCGACGATCCTATCGTAAGTCTAAGACGAAAGCTGCGTGCCTGTGGGTGGACGAGGCCAATAAGATTGCAAAAGGAACAAGGAAGAAGCTCTGGCGATTTCTCTTGATTCCTCACGACGCCATCACGGCCAGTTCGACCTTGGCCGGTCTCATCGCAAAGTATGGACTTACCGGCACTCAGGATTGATAGGGGCTTCAACCATCGCTGCGCCAAAAGGGACCGGGTCGATAGGATCGCCAAATCAGTTGACCGCGCTTACTATGTGCTTACTAGCGAACCAACCGCCCCGATAATTCCCCGCTAAGGTGCTGATTTTAATGGTGCGCAAGAGGGATTCGAACCCCCGACCCCATCATTACGAAGAAGCAGTGCGGGAGACATTGCCGAGCCCCGTGCGGGTGCGCTCGCGTCCACTACGCCGCCTCGCCCGTCACGCCAATTGGAATTACCTGAGCCGTCGGCTCGCCGTCCAGCGCGGCGGCAAGCACCGACGAAACGCGATCAGCCGCAGCGACCAGAGCGTCGTCCAAATGAACATAGCCCGCAGTAACGGTGCGACCGGAATGTCCCAAAAGACCGGCAATCGTAAGCTCTGAGTAGCCAAGATCGCCCGCTACTGAAGCGAAGGTATGACGAAGCACGTGAGGCGTCACGCCCTTCAGTTCCGCTCTACGGCAAACGCGACCAAGGACCTTTCGCACTCCGATGAAATGGCCCTTACCACGCTCTGTCGGAAAGACCCACTTTCGGTCGGTCTCCCGAACGTGAGCCTTAAGAACATCCATTGCCGCAAAACCAATTGGCCTCACTTGGGGTCCGCTCTTGGTGTCAGGAAGGTTCACCGCTCGGTCCAATAACCAAGAACGTTCCAGCCCGAGTGCTTCGTTGCGTCGAAATCCACTGAGCAGGATGAAGCGGATCACGCCAAGTCCCGTTGTACTCTCGCCATCGTGAGCCGCCTCACGTGCGCTCTCCCAATAACCGCACCTGATCCAAACTTAAACGGATGGTACGCCTTTGACCCGCGATCTTACGAGCGCCATTCGTGGGGTTATGGGGGATCAGCCGGTGCCTTACGGCGTGTTCCAGGATTGTTGAAATCATCCCTAAGGTTCGGGCTGCGACCGCGTCGCCGCCGGATGCCAATCCTCCGCGTTTTCGGTTCGCGCTTCTATCCCGCGAATGCTTAGTCTTGCCGAGTGCGATGTGACCCTGCATTTCCTCAAAATCATGAGAGGCAAGGATTTGTACCGGCTTCTTTCCCAGAAGCGGCTTGACGTGTGCCTCGATCCGGCTTCGGTCCATAGCAAGGGTGCTGGACTTTATTGGCCGTCCCTGACGCCCGCGAATTCGCCCATTACCTGCTTGCTCCAAGTACCAATCGCAAACTTGAGCAATCGTAATTGCGGGTTCCCGGCTTCTTTTTGCCATTCCCACAGGGTCGTTCCCGTCAGCCGCGTCGGCTAGCGTTAGGCGAGCACGTTTGCGTGCCTGGTCCGGAGTTATTTCGCCATACTGACCCAGAGTTTTCTGCCGCTGAATGCCCGTGCGGCCACCACCCGCTCGGTAGCGTGTGATGAATGTTTTTCGACCAGACGGCTCAACACGGAGTCCAAAGCCGCGAAGCTCCGTATCCCAAATGATGTATCGACACTCGATAGGTCGAGCAGCATCCACTTCGCGTTTCGTGAGCTTGCGCACAATATTCCGGTTGGTCATCAGTTCTCTTCCTCGGTCATCACGCGGTCATCACCGAATCGGCAACCCGAGGTATCGCCGTGAAATAAGGTGCGAATGATATTGGTTGAATGCAAGGGGTTCGGAACTTCCAGGAAAGGTCGTACAACACTGGGGAAGAGTGTTTTCAACCTTGCCAAGGTTGGGGTCGTGGGTTCGAATCCCATCGCCCGCTCCAAATTTTCCAACAACTTAGACAAACTTCGGACCAAGCCTTCGTGCCCCCTGTCCGCGGAGTGTCCGCGTAATGTGTTCGCTTCCCGTTCGGGTCACGACGAGTCACTAGAGACCGTCGTAGTTGGACAGCGGGAGGGGCACGAACACTCTCAAGCCCAGTTCTCCAACAACGGGTGTGCCTCCAAAAATGCGGTGCGCGAGCGGTTTGTAGCACCGGCGACGCGTCGAGGCTGCCGGGACCGCGGCGAGCGCCCAGCGCACCCCTCTAATCTCGTCGTAGCCCAGGTTAATGCTAACTGGAGGGTCGTGGACGACCCGCTGCAATGGATTCTGCAGCGGAGGAAGGGAAAGCCCAGGACGAGAAACTCTGGTTGGCGCGATCGCTCCTTCTGCAGGAAGCGACACGCACTCTTGGGCTGCATTTCGCGGCATTGCGGCGAGATCGATGCAGGGGCGCTGTTCACCCTTGAGGCGCTCCCTGGCTATCACCCCGACTGGGAGCGCAAAATTCATTCACCAAACTTGGACGTTCGCAGAACGTCCCGCGCTCAAGTCAACGAACAGGCAGAGCCCTTAGCTTCTCAAGCATCGGAGGCTTGCGAAGACTGATGGTCACCCCATTCATGGCGTTCCCTCCGCTCTTTCTAAGTTTGTTGGGCGTGCAGCACTGGAGCAAGATGCTCTCGATGCCGGCGCGTGACACCACGCCGATTGCCCCGCTTATGGGCAGATCAGAGCAGCATCATCCAGGTGAAGACCGAGACCAAGAAGGACAAGGGCGACAGCGTCACGTTCTCCTTGCTTGCTCGCCTTCAGGGCGATGGCTACACCGAGGGTCAGACCGCTGTCGGCAACGCCGAGGCGATGACGCTCTACGCGCAGTCTGCCGTGATCAACAAGATTGGTCACGTCTGCTCGCCGCCTTCGCAGAACTCTATCGACCACCAGCGCATTCCGTTCAACCCCCGCGACGAAGCGAAGGGCCTGCCCGGTCTGTGGTTTGGTGAGCGCTGGACGTTCAAGAACCCGTTGATATGAGCTGATGCGAACTGAAGCGACAATCCCATTGACCGCGCGAGCGCAGGTTGCAGCGACAAAGCCGAAGAGAGTGTCGCGCGCCAGCAAGTACATCACCATGCGCCAGGCCACCAACATCATTGAAGCGGTCAGATTCGCCAAATCGATTGGCCTGCCCTTGGTTGCGCATCTCACGATCCATTGGAGTTTCACCGATTTCGGCGACGACCCTGAAGGCAATCTGTTTGCGAAGGTGCGCGAAGGGCTCGACAAGTGGCTGAACAGACAGGGAGTTCAGTTCGCCGGCATATGGGCACGCGAGCGCCTAGCAGGAGGACAGTCCGACGTCGTGCATTGCCACCTGCTCTTCCACTTGCCGGTCGAATACAGCACCGGCAAGAAGCTGAGTCAGGTCGAGGGGGCGATTACTCGTCTCGTCGAGCGGCACGGTCGCGGCATCCTGCACGAGAAGGCTATTGACCTCAGGGTCCACGACAACCCTGACGGCAAGTACCTCATCAAGGGCGGCGGGCCTGCGGTGTGGAAGCACTTCCGTCTCAGGAAAGAACATCACTGCTTGCAAGGGATCATTCAGGGCAAACGATGCGGCACGACGGAGAACACCGGACCGGATGCGCGCGCTCGCTGGCAGGATGAACAAGGTTCGGGGTCTCCTCATTCTTCTCTGCTGGCGGCGACAGAACGATAATTTGGGGGATGGCCGGGCGTTACACCGGCAGCTGTCTTGACCGATACTACGGCGGACGCGCCGCGGGCAAACTCCTTCTCGGACTCGTTAGCGCACGAAGCGAGATTGAAAATGCACATGCCAGCCGGGAGCGTTGCGCGTGACCAGGGAAACGGCGGCGTTTCGGACAAGGGACGCCCCGGATGCCGACGAAAGCCGATCATGCCGCCAGCTCGCCTGAGCCTTGAAGATTTCTGTCCCCTATCCCGCCGGCGAGACGCAGAAGCTCTTGACCTGATTGTCGGTCTCGACGCTTTCACTTACCTGGTTCAGAACGTCGGCGGTGATGGTGAACTTGCAGGCGCCGGAGAAGCCGGGCCCGTAGCAGCCGCGCGGGATGTCGAAGGTGACGGTCTGCTGGGCGCCGGCCGCGAGTTGGCCTACCGCTGCGGTGGCGTTGCCGCCGCCGCCGAAGTCCGCGCGCGCGCTCGACGCTGCGGCCGGAACCGGTCCGGCATTATGCACGATGGCGCTGATCTGGGCGGGAGCGCCGCCTTGCGGGTTCTTCACGCAATAGAGCACCCCGGGGAAACCCTCAGGCAGCTTTGCCTCCTCAGGCGTGGGCAAGGCGGGGCCGGGGCGCAGGTTGGGCAGGCGAAGGTCGACAAAGCGGCCGAGTTGTGGTTCGACGTCGATGCTGCTGCCAGCCTTCCCGTCCGGCGGTGCCATGGTGTAGATTGCGCGCACGTCGAGCTGGACCGGGCTCTGGATCACCACGAAGGCGTCGATATAGGGCGTCGGGAACTCGCCTTCGAACACCATCTTCTGAAGGTCCGGGCAATCGACCTTAAGCGCCTCTTCGCGTTCCAGGCTGTCATGGGCGATCGGTAGCACCTGGCCCGGCGCCTGCTCGGGCGGGGGATAGGCGAGCGACAGGCGCTTGCGGAAGTCGGCCCGCTCGCGGCCGGGATTGCGGATGTTGACCACGGTGGCGTAACGGCCCGGTGCGAAGCGGGTGTCCTTCTCGTCGTTCTGGATGCCGCAGACCATCTTCACCGCATACTCCCAGTAGACCGGGTTGCGGCCCTGCCAGACAAGGTCCTTCATCCGCTCGGCGCTTTCGCGGTCGAGTTCCTCGTCCGTCTCCTTGCCATGTTCGCCGGTCGGGAAGAACGGCGAGTCGCGGAAATTGTAAATCAGCGAACCCCAGTCGTCCGACCCGGCCAGGGTCTGGGTCGGGTTGGGATTTGGCGTGCCGCCGAGGCCGCCGCAGCCTGTGATGCCGAAGAAGTTGATGTCGGCCTGGGCGGAGGTGTTGCAAGTGGTCGGAGGGGCGCATGCCCACATCGGTGGGGAGGGACTGCCGTCGCGGTCCCAGTCAACCGGGCCATTACCCGGCCCTACGCCGGCGGCGCCACTCATGTCGGGCGGTCCGTAGATGACCTGGAAGCCGCCGTCTTGGATGCCGATGGTCTCGTCGAGGGCATTCTCCTTGAGCGAGCCGGCCTGCGGCAGCACGTTGCGCGAGAAATCGAAGACCGGACCCGGCAGCAGCCCTGAGGTCTGGAAGGTATAGCTCATGACGCTGAGATGGTTGGGCTTGCAGTTGATCCCGTCGACGCCGCCATGACCGAGGCCGAGGGTGTGTCCAAGCTCATGCATCAAGGTTCCCGCCTGGTCGTTCAAGGTTCCGATCTGGCCGGTCCAGCTGCCTAGCGAGACGACAAAGTCGTCGCCTGAAACGCCGGCCTCACCGTCGGATTCGCCGGAACTGGTATTGCCCGGGTTCTTGTCGTGGACCCACAGATTGTATCTGTAGATTAGCGCTTTAGCAGCCAGGAGCTTGGCGTTGCCCTTTTCGGACGCCGTGCCGAAACCGCCGGCCTTGACGGCGTCGAAGCAGCCGTCGTTGAGGTCACAGTTCTGCTGATGGGCCAAGGCTTCGTCGGGCTGAAGCCATAGGTTGATGCCGTCGGCGCCCCCATCCGGGTTCTTGACCGGAGACGCGGCAAAGGCCTGCTTCACAATCGCCATGGCGGCATCGCGGGGGCGGTGCGAGTGGCCTGTCCCCACCCCGCAGTCGCTACCCGTCTCGGCGCAATTGAACCAGTCGATCTCGACCAGGATGTCCTTGCGCTTCGGGTCGAGCGAGACCTGCTGACCAGAGAAATCGGTGCCCAGATTGGTAGTGTCGAGATCAATCTGACCGTCGCCGTCGATGTCGATTCCGACTGTCTCCCAGGGGTCGTAGATGCCGTCGCCATCGGTGTCCTGCCAGTCCGGCTCGACGGTGAGACAGCCATAGGTCAGTCCGCGGTTGCCCGAGTTGAAGTCGGAGCGCGCACCGAAGCCGCCCTTGGCGTTGGTGGTGAGGCGGATTGTGATGGTGTAGTCCTTGTTCGCCTCGAGCATCTGGCTGAACTCGGCATCAGGTGGGTCGAAGGGGTTGGAGGTGACCACGTTGTTGATGATCTGAGCTGGTTTGCCTTTCTCTGTCTTGTCGAAGAGTGTCTTTGCGGGATGCAGAACCGTGCCCGACGCCGTCTCGCGCATCTCGGCGGTGGCACGCACGTGGGCGAAGTTGAGATTGCCGCCGCCAGCCCCGCGCAACAGGCCGTTGAGGTCGATGCCGAACTTCAGGGTCGCAGGATAGGCGATCGGCGTTGTGATGCGGAACCGGGCCTCGGCGAAGGACGTGCGTTCCACCCCGACCGAACCGTTAGCACGGGCCTTGAGCTTACGGGCCTCCAGATCGACGGAGGCGATGTCGCCGCCCTGCTCGGGCTCGAGCGCGACGCACACGGGCTGCGAGCCCGGCGGCACCGCGGTCTGGGCCTGCGCAGGCATGGCGGCAAATCCGGCAAGCGGCAGGATTGCGACGACGAGGCGCCGGAAGGACATCGGCCTCCTCCCCGATGACGGCAAGGAAATCCAACGGCGGTTAGTGCCCTTTTGGTGAACGACCATCAAGCGTTGAAGGTATTCAAGCGGTGAGCACGAGAAGCCTCGTACTAAGACTCTAACCTTACCCCTCTAGTGGCAAATTGTCACGCATCAAGATACCGCATTGCCATTCCTGTCCGCGGGCGCGCCCAACAGTTTTTTGCAATGTCCATTCAGATCGAAGTTGAAAACGGCGATCTTGTAGCAAGTACCTCATCATTAAGGGCGGTGGACTTCAGGTGTGGAAGCGGTTCCGACTGAGAAGCGAACAACGCCGCCTCCAGCGCATCATTGAGGGCAAGCGCTGCGGCATGACGGAGAACATCAGTTTGATTGCGCGCAAGCGCTCAAAACAACAGATCGAGGCAAATATGGTGAAAGGATAGACCAAGCCTGAGAACACCGGCAAACGGATAACAGCGGCTTCGATCAGGCATCGACATCAAAACTGTCAATGATGGCGCGCAGTCGCTTCAGTTTCTCATTCCATATGCCTTCGAGTAGTTTTTGATGATCGCTCTTTCCCTCCGACAAGTGAAATTCAGGTGCGAACTTATGAAAGGTCTCAAAGCGTGACATGACGGGAACGGATACGCCCGCTTCATCCAACTTCTCAAGTACACGTTCTTGCCACTTCCGCAAGATCGCTCGTTCCGCCGCATCATTGTAATCTTTGATTGTAGGTATTAGCCTATTCATTTGCTGCGTGCCTTCGGCGAAAAGGTTGCTAAGAGCCTTCTGCACTTCCCGGCTAGGCTTCGAATCATCAGGACGTCTTTGCTCACCTTTCAAAGCGCTATATTCCCTGAATGCATCTCTTGTTGTTTTGCCGAATGGATGCTTCAGCCTGAATTCAGGATCGGACCATCCGAGAGCTTTCGTCACGTAGTCAGCGCCTGATGTAAAAAGGCTCGGATATTTGACGGTGTACCAGTACAAGAAATCCGTTGCGTCTGTGACGACCCATCGATATCCGTAATACTTTGATAACGTTGTGGATTAATATCTCTAATTATGAGTGATTGAATATTTCTATCCACTGGCCTTGAAGCGCCCGAATGCGCCCTTCGGAACATGTACGCGGGAGAGGAGGTTGTGCGGATGGCTCGTCACCTGTTGAAGAGGGCTGCTGCAGCGACCTAGTAACGCAGCCACTCCGACATATAAGCGAAAGCAAACTGTCATGCTCGGCTGATAACAAGTCCCTCCCTGGAACTTACCTTGGAGGGAATTCAATGCATTTGCGATCGACTTTAGGACTTGTTGTTCTCGCAGCGCTAGTTGCCGCGCCAGCGATGGCGGAGAATGGCATCGGTCAAATTAAGCGGGGCGTTCCGAGCGCCAACCCGAAGAACGGGACCCCGGCGACCGTCATCGATCCTGATTTCACGCTCAGATTAATCGCGACCCGAGACGACATCCTCGAAAATCCGAGTGGACCAATTACCTTCTTTGGTCAGCTCAGCACCGGCACATTGACCGAGCCGGATGAGAACACCTATCTCGTGCTCGATCAAAGTCCGACGGGACCGACGCCTGGAATCGACTACGGCCGTCATTTCCTTTATCAGGGACACGAAAACGCGTCGCCGCTCGCCTATATCACGCGCATCAATCTGGACGTGCCGCGCGGCGACGCCCATCGAGTCAGCCTGCTCACGCCGGTCAATCCCGCGACCAATCAAACCGGATTTGGGTCGATTGACGGTTCGACCTTTAATCCGTTCACGACCAAGCTTCTGTTCACCCAGGAAGCCGGTGCCAATGGCGGCGTCATCGAAGGGGCGCAAGCAACCCTCGATGCTTTTCTTGGAAAGGCCGGCTACGAGGGCATTCATCCTGAACTCGGCAGGCAATATCTACATTGTTGAAGATACGGGAGGTGCCACCAGCCACACGCCCGCCATCAATAACGGCCGCCAACCGAATTCCTTCGTCTATCGCTACGTCCCAAACAACCCATCTCGCATCAGGGACGGTGGTAGCCTCCAGGCGTTGCAGGTCATCGTCGATGGCAAGCCGGTGGTGTTCGGCGGTTCAAGCGCGGTTAACTCCGACATCTCAGCGCCTGTGCAGCTAAAACTTCATACGCTTGGCACATCCTACCCCATCAAGTGGGTGACGATTCACACCGCCCACGCCGGCGATACGGCCGGCTTTGATGCCAACGCGGCGGCGAAGGTGGCGGGTGCAACACCATTTAAGCGGCCGGAAAACATGGCTTGGCTTCCGAGTTCACAATTCTCGACGTTCTTCTTCGACCCGACCGGCGACACGGATTCCGTGGCGGGGGACAATCCCTTTCTCCAGGCTCGCGGAGCCTATGGAGCGATCTTCCGCGTCGATCTTAGTGACGTAGGGAGTGGTGATGGCACCATATCGCTCTTCTTCCTGGGCGATCACGTTCACAACTCATTCGACAATCTCGCCTTTGCCAACGAACATCAGTTGCTCGCCGCTGAGGATCGCGGCGACATGCTCCACACCCAACTCAACACACTGGATAGTGTGTGGGCATTTGAGGTCAAAGCTAAGAACAAGGCGCCGATCCGCTTCATTGCACTCGGGCGGGACGCTACCTCAATCGCTCACGGCGAGGACAATGAACCCACCGGCGTGTTCGTGTCTAATGGAGACACCGATCCTAAACATATGCTGGGAACACCAGAATCGCTCGCTCACGCGCGAGGCTTCTTCACCCAACAGCATGGCGACAATAACCTGTATGAAATCCTCTCCCTCACTACGCCTGTAGCGAGCGGCGACTGATAATCCTACCGCTTTGTTTGCTATGAACGCAGGGCGTCGGCTTCGGTCGGCGCCCTTCACACAATCCACCCCCGCTCGCGCGGCGATCCCCGCCCAACGGCTTGGGGCCAAAATCACCCTCCCGGCGCCGCCGGTCATTCCAGCGGATCGCACTCGATGCGCTTACCCAAAACGGTCTGCCGCCTTACGGCACGACATCCCGCCAGCGACAGCCGCAACAACCCGTTCGCGAAGATCAATCGACAGAGCTCTGGCCATGCATGCTGGCCTCCCTCACCAGCATGCAGTTTGAATCAGACCTTTGCTGATTCGGGAATCCCTCTCGATTCAGCTCGTTCGGAAACCGCTCTAGCCGAGCAGCGAAATCCTTCTTCAACAGCCTGCTAGTGTCATCTCCGAAGGCTCTTGCAAACTCACTTGGCCGAGAGCAACCTAGCCTAATCACACGAGAGGGCGATACCGTGGACAAATTCACTTATATTTCAGCGGCCATCGTACTGGCCCTGAGCGTGACTCCAACATTCGCACAACAGGACAATCCGTACAGCCCTTCTAACAATCCATATTCCCCACAGGACAACCCCTACCGTCATCAAAACAATCCGTACAACCCTGACGCCAACCAGTATGGCGGTAGAAATGCCACGTACGACAATGAGGGCACCTACAACGGTTATACTGATCCCAAGGAAGATGGAATTGGCGTCAGGGCCGTCAGCCCCGACGAAAATCCTACGGGGTACACGGACGGGGAATGACGTTATGACAGGTTCGGGTGTCGCACCGCCCACGCTGGGATCACCCCAAGCGCTTAGGTCTGGGCCCCGTGTCCCTTTAGTCTCATGCTAGGCGTGGTGTAAAAAAAGCATTTCACTCAGCATTTTATCCCGTGATAGGCATGACAGGCATCGCCTACGAGTAGGTGAAACAGTGCCTTATCGCCCGCATACTTTCCAACGTCTTCCCGTTCGATATCTTCAATCACGTCGCCCAACCGCTGCTGTGCAACGCGAATAACCTGATCTTGT
The DNA here is from genome assembly GCA_963757555.1 of uncultured Alphaproteobacteria bacterium. Lineage (GTDB taxonomy): Bacteria > Pseudomonadota > Alphaproteobacteria > Rhizobiales > Methyloligellaceae > Methyloceanibacter. The sequence continues at coordinate 24,060 of CAVWRU010000017.1, read as the reverse complement.
GCGACCGACGGCTGGAACAGGTTGAACTCACGCGCATAGCTGATGATCTCAAAGGCGTGGCCTAGGAACTTCAATTTCGTGTCCAACCGATACATCCTCGCAAGATCCGGGGGATACTGATCGCCAACTTGGTTGTAATACCCGTCGATGAAGCGCTCATCAACGCTGAGCCGCCATATAAGGAGGTCAAATTGGGGCTTCATACGTTCGATGAGGTGACTCCCGTGACCAAATCGAAGGCAAGTAGAGAATTCCATAAATTAAATGAGTGCCTCCACATGAGAAGCTGTCAATTCCGTCTTCCTCGCGCTCCGTGGAGTTGCTGTGCATGGCGTCCACAAGTCGTTCGGTTGCTCGCTCAAGGGTGACCATCGCAAACTCTACGACATCGGAGAATCGAATCTGCTTTCCGTATGCATTAATCCAGCTGTCCTCCTGGGGACTAGTGGTATGGGCGAAGACGGCGAGGCTCCACGCCAAGTCGTCGGGTGGAAACGTGGCCGCATCAAAGACAAACATGGCCTTGGCACCTGTGACCACGTCCGCAATCGTGTACCACCGGCGGGATCGTTGAAAGGCAAATTTGAGCGGAACTCCTGCATCCAGGACTGCTTCGCTCAAGAAACAATTCGGGTGCCCTTCATCATCGATCGGCATGTAAAGATACGTTTCGCCGTTAATTGACTTTTCCTGCAAGTAGTGGGTGCAAAGACGTTCAAGCGCCGAACCGTCGTCGAGTGAGAACCCTCGTCCCATCGCCCTAATGCCATGTATGAGGAACCAGGGGTCATCCTTTTCCCTCGCGTATTGCAGAATAATTTCTTGAAGGATTTTGCAAGTTTCTGGTAGCTGTTCGGCGTAAGCTATAGTTCGCGTAGGTTGCAATGGCCCCAACGCCATGAACCCAAGTCCGGTCATCGTCATTCGCAGGAATTCCCGCCTGGGCGTGGGCTTTTTCATCTCCGGATCCTATCTCGCTGCGGCCGCGGCTTAACAAAAAGAATTGTCACCCGAACGCTCTGCTAATAGAATTGTTTGGCTTCCGTCAGCTCACTCCGCCGTTTTCTTTTCTCTCGACCTTGACGCTTCCGACTGACGAAATCCAGTGGTTCAATTCGACCGCCTTCTGATGACCGTGCATTGTCGGCTTGGCCTCTTCTGGCCTCGAGGTAGAAGAGATGAGAGGTAAAGGCGAGGAAGGCATTGCCCTGATAGCGGTCTTGTGGGTTCTGGCGCTGCTGTCCATTATTGCCGCCGCCGTGTCCATAGAGAGTCGCAGCAGTGTTCGCATAGCCCGGAACATGGCTGACAACGCTGCGGCGCGAGCAGCAGCCGATGCTGGCCTCCAACTTGCGATTTTAGATTTAGTTGGCCCACGAGATACAGACACCAGGTTCCGTACTGACGGCGCGAATTTTAATTGGCGTTTTGCGAACAGCACAGTTCGCATATCTATTCGAGACGAAGCCTCCAAGATTGACGTGAACAAGGCACCCGAGGTTGTTTTGGCTGCGCTGTTTGCTTCAGACGGTATCGATCGTGAAAAGGCACAATCGCTCGCCGATGCCATTATCGATTTTCGCGATCCAGATAATTTCCCACTCGTTAAGGGGGCCGAAAAGGTCGATTATATAGCTGCGGGTTTTGGGTGGGGCCCAAAGAATGCGCCCTTCGAAGCACTCGAAGAGTTGCAACAGGTCTTGGGGATGACTCCAAAAATTTACGGACTGGTGGCTCCCGATCTTACGACTTCATTCGATAAAATCTGTTTATCCTCACAGAGGCTCCTTAAGTCAGACTGCCACGGGACAACGAGTGACTACAATCCTCAGCCAGGCTGCTTTTAATTCGCAGTATTTCGCGAGTTCTCCAGGATTGGTGTTTTCGGTCCGTTCAGAAGCTAAGAGCTCTAGCGGAGCCCTGTTCGGGCGCAGAGCGGTTGTCCAAGTGATCCCACCAGGTTCATTTAAGATTTTGGAGTGGGGTCAAACGACTCGGATAGACCAGCGCTGGATTGACGGCCGCGGGTGATTTCGCGCTCAACTTGAGTTCGGGCCTGCCCCTCTGCCGTGAACGCGTCGGATGCACCACCTCTAAGACGGCACGGGCAAGAGACTTAGAGCTGCACATTTTGCATGCCGCTCTCATCGGTCGACCGAGACTCTGTGCGGCTGGCGCGTGGCGATGATGCAAAACCGGTCGAAGGTGCGCCAAGAGTTAGTCCTTTTATCAGGCGACGGACCAGCGTGCTGGATAAAAATACTCTCCACTCCCGCAGATGCGAACGAAGTCTTTGGCGGCATGTCAGCAATTACGGCGAAAATGTGAAGACGGCACTCTTTACGTGTGATATATTGTCGCTCAGGGTGTAAAGCCCCACCGACAAATAGGGAGGGTCACATGAATCGGAAAGTAAGAAGTATATGGACTGCAGTAAGTGCTAGCGTCGTTCTTCTTCTTCTTCTTGCGGGCGTTTTAGTTGCAAACGCCCTAACGAGCTCATCCGCGTCTACCGCCTCAAACTCGAATTCAACCGAACTCCCCGCTCGTGCTACAGCGGATTGGTAGCATGTTCGCCGGCGGCACCGTAATTACCGCCCCGGGCACTTACGATCCGTTGCTATGCGGGATCGGCTGCCCAACGCCGGATGGTCAGACACTCCACGTCGATCACGTCTACGCCCAATACAAGATTCCGGTATCGCCGCGTAAATTACCCTTGGTGATGTGGCACGGGTGCTTGAGCACGGCCTGGGAGAGCACCCCCGATGATCGGGAAGGGTATGAAAGCATTTTCTTGCGCCGTAGTTGGTCGACATACGTCATTGATCAACCGAGACAGGGCCGGTCCGGGAAGAGCAGTGCGGGCATCACCCTCGTCCCGACGCCCGGAGACAACCAAACCTATTACGCCTTCAGGTTGGGGCCATATCCGAACTTCTTCCCAGGCAGTCAGTTCCCCCATGATCCGGCTTCGGTGGACCACTTCCTTCGACAGGGTGGGGCGTCTAATGGTCCGGGTAACAGCGATGTTTCTACTAATGCAGTCGCGGCGCTTTTCAACAAGATCGGTCCAGCCATACTTATCACGCACTCCGCCAGCGGCCCGCTGGGCTTGCTGACCGCGATGAAAACAACAAACATAAAGGCGATCGTTGAATACGAACCCTCAAACTATGTTTTCCCGGAGGGAGAGGTGCCAACCTCTCTCCCACTCTCTAACGGGACGCTATTGCCTCCGGGCCAAGTAGTTCCGCTCGCGGACTTCCTCAAGCTGACCACAATTCCAATCGAATTTATCTTCGGTGATAACATCCCGACAACTCCCAACCCGATAATCGCCCTCGACAACTGGCGTGTCCGCCTCGTCTATGCGCAACAACTCATCAACTTGATCAATAGTCACGGCGGCAATGCGCAATTGGTACACCTGCCCGACATCGGGATTAAAGGTAACTCGCATTTTGCGTTCACGGATCTGAACAATATTCAGATTGCGGATCTTCTGTCGGATTACCTCCAAGACAAAAAATTAGATAAAAGGTAAGCATCGCAGCTGAATGTAAGACGCCAAAAGGGGCTGTTCCACTTCGGGAACGGCCGTGGTTCCGAATGCGACAGCTCCTTATTCTTCGATCCGCCGTGATGCGGACATTTTCGCTGTGTGGACGGCTCCGGGTTGGCGAGAGCACCGGCGGTGAATAGCTGGTCTTGAAGGCGCAGATCCTGAGGTTTGACCGCCGGATCCTGGCCGCTGGGCGCCGAGGGCAGCAACACACGCCCGTGCCTCCACCCCCTTGCCTCCCACCGGCGCCACGATCCCATGAAGAGCTGGCGTGTGTCGTCTCGACCAGAGCCATGGAAAAACTCGTCGAGGTTACGTGCGTGAAGGCAGAAGGCCTCAAGCAAGGCATTAACCTGCCCCGGCCTGAAAGCTACGCTGTACGAGCTGCTCCACGAGCAGCAACTTATCGAAGGTGTAAATGAGCATATCGAGTTCATAGCCAACATGCTTTAGCTGGGTCTTTAAAATGCTCATGTTAGTGCCCGATCTATGACCGCATCTATGTCTGGTTGCACGCAACTTGCTAGCGGCTCGCTAGTATCTTGCTCCGCACCGCTAGGCAGTGAGCATGTTGAGGCAACGCCCGAGGAGACTTGGGCCGTGAGCTTCTGGGTTGGAACAATCGCCATAAGCCTACAGCTTGGGTTGTCGCGGTTTGGTTGATCGCAATCCTATTGGAAGCGTGTGGGGCCTATTGACTACGCCTAGCTTTGACCGAGTGTGACCTTTGAGCATCTTAATTTTGGAGAATCGCTGACGGTCATTCTCTGGGGCCTGCAGCTTGAACCATGTAGCTGCTAACATCATGCTTGGTCACTGGGGGAGCCCATGGTCTCAGCCGAAGCAAGCTCTGCGTGGCATCTGAAGCGCGGGCAAAAAATCTACAGCCCTATCTCCCACCCGGAGTTGCGCTTATTAGCCGAACTTGGGCATTTGCGACCCGACGATTTGTTGTGGCGAGCTGGACTTGCCGGTTGGAGACCGGCTTCCTCTGTGCCGGGCATCCCGATCCTACGCGATGACTCCAAGTCCAAACAATGGGGCGAGTTCTTCAGACGCACATCAAACGCCAGTCGGCAGGCTCGTTCAATTGGAGGCGCGTTGCAGCTCGCCTACCAACGGGTCGCTGCAAACTTGCCAAATCTAGATTTGATTGAGGCCGCTCGTCGCAGGCCACACCAGGGCATTCTGGCAGGCTTACTGATCATTGCAGTCGCTGCAGGGGTGCTCGACTTGGCTATGAAGTCTTCTTCTGCAATTAGCAGCAACGCCCAAATAGCAAACTCCGTTACTTCAAAATTCCAGGATCGTCCTTCCAAGGCACTTGCTGCGCCAACACCCCGGACTAATTCCGTGGAGTTGAGCCCCCCAATCGAGCTCAAAGAAGCGGAAGTCTTCAATGTCAGTAATGGTCACCCGAGGGGCGGATTTGTCCTAGCTTCGAGGCAAACCTCGGGGTCGGACACGAAACCCGTCGTCCAAGCTCTCCCTCTACTTCCAGCGTCTGAGGCCGAGACCGCTGCGACGCCTGATGGAGTTCCCCTCCCAACAAGGAAGCCTAACGAGCCATTCAAAGCGCAAGCCGATATCGTCACACCAAAGCGACCAGCTCAGCGGCAAAAAGTAAGAGAACCCAAGCAAATGCAGTTCGGCACCATTGGCTACAACTATAATCCTCAGCAGTAATTCTGAACGCTACCCGGCCCCAGAGAAAGCCTTGCTGCAGGAAGCACGGTTATGTAACCGGCTGGTCGACAAGTATGGCTGTGCCCCTGGCACCACTTCTTCGATCAAATTCTGGCCTGCTACGTCCGCCGGGTCTGGACCTCGCGGGGCATGATGCGAGCTTGGGCCACGGCAAGGTTAACCTTGTCCGCTAGGGCCTCGACCTCCTCCGCCAGCGGCTCCTCGCCTGCCATTTGCAGCAATTGAGCAGCCTTCGCCACCTTGATGTAGGCGAGCTGTAACATCTCCTCCTTTTCCATCGTCGCCTCCTCTCGCGCCCCGTGTAACCCGCGACAGGATCGAGCCGTTCCTTGTATGGGGTGTCCCGGACTCGCGCCGCCTCCTACAGCCCCAAAAAGCCCACCAGGGCTGTGGTTGAACACCTAACCCTGCTACCTGACTCCACGGGCCATCCTAAAGTCACTGGGAGGCCATTGCGAAGGGCCTTTCCCTGCAGGGCCCCTTTTCTATATCCGGTGCGGGCTCGAGACCGGGCGGAGAGAAACTCGGTCCTCGTCTTGATTTAGGGGTTGCTCGGTCAAAGCCTGAAAATAGTGGGAAACCTCCGAAGCCTTCTCCGAGCAAGAGCCATCTGAGGTTAGGCTCTGCCTTAAGCGCCCACGACACACTGTGGGAAAATTGTTTGATGCCCGGGGCCATCATGAAGCCCTCTTGGTTCAGCAGATCAAAAATTCATGTCGAGGTCTTGGGCGACGAGATTGTCGTAACGATGCCGGGAACCGACTTCAGCATCGTCTATGAAAAAGTCGAGGACAATCGTCTAATCGCGAGCACTTTTTCTGCGAGGAAGGTGCAGAACAAGACGTGCAAGGTGAGCTTCCCACACTTTCTTTCGCTTGCTTGGGGAGCAGCCAACGAGAGGGCAAGGGAGATTGGCTGGATAAGATAGGAGCCGCGACGGCGATTGGGTTGGGCCCGAAGGTGCTTCTCCGAAGATGCCCACATAAAAGCATGAGCACCTTCAAGACTGGTGAGCGCCTTTGGGCAACACTAAGTGGTGCACTTCAGGGATGTGAACTGTTACTCAAGGATGTCGAAATCCAACAGGGATGTGAACCATGGGTATTTTCGGTGACATCATGTCAAAAATTTTTGGACAGTCCGCAAAGGCGGAAACCGCATCCCGCACCGCGGCGCCTTCAGCGTCAACAGCGCCGCAAGCGTCGCCAGCTCCGTCAGGCACTATGACAAGAACCGAACCGGCTCCAGAGGGTCCGAAGGTTGAGTGGTCGGCGCCTGTCGATGTCAAAGACGTGCTCCGCGGGCTTGCTAAAAGCAAAAAGCAGAAGCTCAACTACGATAAGTCGATTGTTGATTTGTTGAAGCTGCTAGACCTCGACAGCAGTCTTACCGCTCGACAGGAACTTGCCAAGGAACTTGGCTATTCCGGGAACACAAAGGGCTCATCGAAAATGAATGTTTGGCTCCACAAGGAGGTCATGCGCCAGCTTGCCGCCAATGGTGGAAAAGTTCCGAAGACGTGGATGGCGTAGAGCGCCACTCGGTCCAAGCGATAATCAAAAGGCGACCGGAACAATCAGGGCGGCCCGAATTGGTCCTCTGGCCGCGAGCCATGCTCTCCGCCAATGCGCAAAGTGCTTCCCGAGGATGAGGCTCACCGCATAGCGAGCAACATCGCTAAGCTGCCGACCTTACGAAGCAAAGGCGACTGAGGCATTAAGTTGCGTTGTCATACTGAAAGGTGCGGCGGCTCGACCGTTTCGAGTCTTATCTGCGGTGAGGTTTGAGCCATGCTCCAGGCTTGGCTATCTATCGGTTACATCATCCTGCTCGCGATTCTCGTGCTCGCCTTTATCTTATGGCGCAGGGGGGCTCCCGTTCTGGCCGTCGCTGCACTCGTGGTGGGTATCCCCCTCTGGTTTGGATGGGAATACGCACGTCCAACATGGACAACCGGCGTCGTCACAGGAACGGAAGTGCGCCGCAGCGATCCCGATGCCCGCGGCAATACGACCGACATCGAATACATTTACATGCGCAACCGGTCCGACAGGGGGCTCGAGCTGATCAACGAGGATTCCTGGTGGTGGTTGAAGCGTAACAGCGAGCGCGTCTTCAACGACGCCAAGACCGCGCAGGATCGCAACACGGAAATGACCCTCATGTGGAATCGGTGGCGCTCCACGCTCTTCACTTGGTATCCCAACGTGATCGCCATCGGCCCCGCCGGCTCCTGGCCGTTGTGGTCGCTGCGAACCATCATCTTCTACGGTCTGTCTGTCGTCCTCTGGCTCAGTTATTTCTACGCCCTCTTCAGGCTGCGTCGATCGAGTGCCGGCACGTGATCGCAACCCCGATTAGCCAAATCTTTCAGCCGCTGGTTTTAAGATCAAACCGCGAAGCTATCGTCATGGAGTGCGAAGGTGCTCAACTCCACCGAAGATGCTCACATCAAAGGCATGAGCACCTTCGAGATCGATGAGCATCTTTTCCGCCCTTGCCCCTCGAATGTTGATGTCTGCTAATGACCCCCAAACCGGACATCCAGGCAGTGCGAGCTATTGCCAGCCACCGGCGAGCAGAAAAGTTGCTTTCGCCTTCCTAACCATAACTCTCGTTGAATGCCCCGGAATGAACACAAGCATGGACTACGGGCTTGTGAAGTAGTCGCGCGTAACGAGTTTGATGGCATATTTCGCCAAAGTTAAAAGCGTCATCGCCTTCCTCCGGTCGGAGAGCCCGGTGGAGGACATTTCGGCAAACCCCCTCGTCATACATCCGCACAACACCAGTAGGTCTATCCCGGAGCGGTTGCCTGCCGCGACAGTCAAACAACTATCTGCGCTAGAACCTGCCAGAGCGCTTGCTGCTACCGCTGGAGAATGGGTCTCGATTGCTGCGGCGATCGCCTTGTGCTCGCTTTTTTGGCATCCGGTGTTATATCCGATCGCGGTCATGTTCATCGGCGCCCGCCAACACGCGCTGATCATTCTAGGTCACGACGCCTCGCATTTTCGCTATCTGCCGAAGCGATGGCAGAATGAGCTCTTCGGCAACCTCTTCTTGATGTGGCCGGTGTTCGTCTCGATAGAGGGCTTTCGCAAGTTTCACTCCACGCATCACCAGTACACAAACCTCCCGAACGATGGGAATCGCCACATCTGGTACACCCATGACGCCGCGGGAGAGTTAGAACCTGATTGGGTGTTTCCCAAGACGATGGTGGGCTTGGCGCTCCTGCTGCTCCGCCGTGCCATGTTCCTCACTGGGATGTTCTGGATAGTGAGGGGTCTCGTTGGTTCCTCCTTGATTCCGTCACCCTGTTGGATGGTCGCGGCTAGAATTGCATTTTACGTGTGTGTTGGCGGGGCTCTGACCGTCTTTGGCGCCTGGTACGCCTTCCTGCTCTTTTGGATCATTCCCTATTGCACCTGGCATATCGTGATTCAGTATGCGCGCATCATTTGCGAGCATAGTGCAGTAGAGAGCGATGACGAGGAGTATGGGATTACCCGCACCACCAAACCCAATTTAGTCGAGTCGATCTTCATCTTGCCGTGCAATGTCGGCTACCACATCGAGCATCACTGGTATCCGAGCGTCCCGTTTTATCGATTGCCGGACCTGCACAAAGAGCTCATGGCGCGCGACGGCTTCCGCAGGCACGCCGTTGTTAGGCGCTCCATCCTCGCCTCTCTCGGCGAGTGCGTGGCGCGAGCAGCAAATACCCCCGCGGCTGTTCAGGACCGCAGAGCGTACGTTCCTCGAAGCCACGTCTGATTCTGGCTGGAGAGCGGAGCGACGGCTCGGCTCTCATATGTCCGCTTATGACCCAACGCAGACTTAGAGCGGATGTCACGGTTGCCGAGGCGGCGCCACAAATGGGTTGGTTTCCACTGCGCGACTATTTTTCGTCAGACACTTATCCAATCTGTCGAGTGCGGCGCGACTCTGATCCAGCGGAATTCTGATAGTGGCACCGGCACCCTCGACTACAAGCACGCTGGCTGCACGAAGACCCTCTTTAAATTTTTTATCCGAGATGAGCACGGAAACAGAGTTAGTTTCTGCAATTACGTCGGTGTTCCAGCTCGCGACGCCTGCCTTCATATGGACCGGATAGTTCTTCCCCCGCTCCAATTTCCAATTTGGGGATTCAAGCGCGAGGCTTAGTCCATCGCTCGTGCGTATGAAGCTTGCGGCAACCTCATCGACCTTTCGGCTTATGGCACGATGATCAAATTTGTTGTCTTTGAAGGTCGCTTCGATGTCCCAGGGACCTATATTGTCTTTTTTTATTTCCTCAACGGCCAGAGCCTCGGTCAAGCCGATTAGCAATAAGAGCACCGTTCCGGCGACAAGGCGCAACATGCCGTTAGAAGACGAATGACGATCAAAAAGTTCCAAAAACCTTTGCGTTAAACTGGCAGCGTCGCCTTCGGCTCGGCGACACGTCATCTATTACGGGTACCATCACCGCTAACCCCCTTTAGCGTCGGCTTCGATCCCATATTGTTTTCAGGCGGCGATTGAAGCAGGGCCTTCTGATTCCGCTCCCGCGTTTGGACATCCGCGCGAAGGTGCTCAACTCCTCCGAAGATACTCATGTATCAACATGAGCGCCTTCGAGAGCATGAGCGTCTTCGCAGGTTTGCTTTGCGGCTGAGGCTAAGCCGCTCGCAGAGAGAGGCTGTCCTAAATTCCGATCCGTGCGGCCTCGGTGGCTCCATAGGGTTGCTTGATGGCCGAACCATGCTTCGCAACGAGGATGCGACATTGAGTAACCAGCAGCGCAAGCCCTCGTTCAAGTTCGGAACCAGTGACGAGTTCGGCTCCGTTATCCGTTTGCTCTCGAACAAAGGCGTCCAGCTGGCGGGAAGCCAATGCCTCGCGCAACGTCAAATGACCCATAGCCTCCTCCCAAAAAAGAATGGAGCCTCGGCCCGCCAGCCGAAGCTCCCCTCCATTGTTAAGGAGATATCTACATCATGAATTGGGAGAATATGCGGCGAACGGGCGAGCGCGCGACTTCCGGTAATTTCCACGAAATTGCGACCCGTCCAGGTTTAGCCACTTCACCCTGATAGCCGGGGCCCAGTTTTGACCTTGCTCCTGATTGTCCTGATCGGCTCTGCGCTCCTGGGAATTCGCGGTTATTGGAGCTGAAGTCCTACAGTCGTGGGCGTGCGACGGATCGCGAGCTCCATCGAAGATGCTCACAGCACGAGAGTGAGTACCTTCGATTGCGCGAGTGCAACGTCGCGGCCAGTGCTGAACTGGCGATAACAGGAATAATCGCGTACTCTTGGCAAGTTTCTCCGGGAGAGCTTGAGGCTGCGTGTCTCAGTCGCAGCATGAAACAAAAGATCGCCACTTTGATCGTCTACCATAACATTAAGACGGGGGTACCGTTATAGCTCAGAGAGTGGAGTACCTTCGATGTGTGACTACAGTTTAGAGCATGTGGCATCCCGACCCGCGAAAGTCGGTGACAAGCTGGTATCGACGAGCTTCCCTCACACCATAACGCGCGGCTTTGTATCGGTGGATGACCCTAACCTGGCCGTTTGCGTGCTTCCGGGCACCGAGCTTGCCTTCGAGCAGGAGGTCCGATGCGAGACGGGCGTGCTCTTCGCCTGGAGGCTCGGGCACAAGGTCGCGAGGTTCCGACAGGTCAACAAAGGCCGGTCAAACGCCCATCATGACGCCCTTGAGTTCCCTGATGGGAGAATTGTCCTGCTGACCCAGTTGTGCAAAAGTCAGCACGCCACCGTGCTGCAATTGCCAGTGACTTCAGTGACCGCAAACGAAGCGCAGAGGCACGGTTCGCTGGTGGATTAGCCGTTTCAGGTTCGTGGTACGGATGGTTTTGACCATCGTGTCGCACAACGCCGATCTTCAGGTGAGCTTTGCATCTCAACTGATGGTTTCTAGGAACCGTCGGCGTTTGGGCCTCTACGACCGGAGTGGTCAGTCACGCGGTCACGGCTCTTAAAGTAAGCCAGTAAAGCTCCCACCTCAGCCATGGCCCTCGTATTTGAAGGTGACCTTGACCTTGGTGCGGTAGAGCTCTCCAATCATCCGACCTCACTCCCTCTCTTTAACTGCTCTGCAAGAGTTTGAGACCAGGCTTCTGCTGTGCCGCCCGAACGGGAGCATCGACGGTGGAAACCAGACCGATCGGGGGAACCGCGCTGGTCACCAAGAGAATAAATAGAATTGATGTCTCAAGGCGCCTCCGGTGGTTCCTAGCCAATCGGCTCATTGCCTTGGGTTGGGGACTGAAAGGCTCCTGCAAGCCATGCGCGCACCGGCTATTCACCACCGCTAGGTGGCTCGTTCCAGAGGCCCAGCGCTTTCTTATTCAGCGCACAGTTTCACACAATCGCAATCGGCGGACATTCGAGTTTGCGGTCACCTTGCGCACACTTCTTAGCAGCATACCGTCCCGTGTAGTGGCCGGGCTCATGATTGTGTTGGCTTTCCTGGGATCACTTGACCTCGCGACGCGAACCCGCGCGATCAACATTCAGCCCCTCGTAGAAAATTCCTCGTTTCCGCATGAGCCGCAAATCTCGTCAGAAAGTAAGATCGTCAGCGTCAACAAATCCCTGGAGCCGATACAGGAATTTGTTTCAGAAACTGCTTCCCTCCCAAGAGCGCAAATTGCACCAGTTCCATTACCTCTGAGAAAACCTCTAGTGGACTACAAAGTCCCGAATGGAAAAGCAGTAAGGGCTACTCGGGACGCTGAGAAAAGAATGGCTCACCAAAAAGCAGCACGTCAGAAGCAGACGCGCTAGGCGTATATCAAATTTGTAGGCGTTGCCGCCCTGGGCCGCCGCCTCCAAGGCATCGAAATGCCCGAGAAGCCTGATCTCTTCAAAGAAGAACTGGACCAGCTGAGCGACCAAGAGATCGAGGGGCGTCTTGCCGCAGCAGTCTGGGTAGACGATAAGCGTGCGGCGGTGCTCCGCTACCTGGAAGAGAAGAAGCTGGGCAAAAAGAACGAGGCACGGTCGGCTGAGTTGGAGATAGCACGCAGCGCCAAGGAAGCGGCTTGGGCGGCTGCGAGCCTGGCGAAGGAGGCGAACTGGAGAGCAAACCTCGCCATCACAATCGCGAGCGTGGCAGCGGCAGCAGCCATATCTGCAGCAGTGGTCGCCCTGTTCACCCTATATATCAAGCGGTGAGGTATTGCCGTGTTGGCATGGGGAAGGCGGGTTGCCTATGCTTCTCAATTTCTCGATCCCGAAAACCGCGCTCATCGTGGCAAAGCGAAAATTAAAGCCAGATTGATTGCCGATCTCGACCCAGACGAATGGGAGCTGCCGCCCAAACCTAAGTGGATGCGATGGTCCACTTACAATCGGCTTGTCGATCGGTTTGACTCTTATGAGGAGATCCTGGAGCGCGGGATAGCTGAGCTGATGGTCAAATTGCTTGGAAAGTACTCTCAATAAAATCAATGCGTCGAACAGAGTTAGACAAAAGATTTCGATTTCCAGGCAACTGAGCGGACATCTCAGCAGCCTTTGAGTCCCCAACGTCAGACGGCAGCGGCGATGGCCTTACGACCGGTTCCCACCGCGTTCTCGGTCAAGGGATCTTCGGGCCCGGCGCGGGAGGATAAACGATGGTGTGCGCAATGAACGTGACGCGCTCGAGGTCTATAGCCCTGATTTCCGGCAGCCATCAACCGATCAAGCGCATTTGAAAATGGGGGATGCTTCTATTTCCCGTTCCTCCAAGGCCACAGGACACCTTTCAGCTCAATCGCAGAGTTGATAACAATAGTGGGTAGGAAAGTAAGGAAAACAGTACGTGGAATGAAGGCGCATCACTGGGGTCAGTTGAAGCCGTGGACGGCCGCAAACCTGGGCGAGTTGTTTTTGGCTTATGTCCGGGATCGCACGTGGTTCGCCATGAAAGTTGCCGAAAGTTTGGCGCCTACCGAGCCGCGCATTTGCGCCGCTCTCCTCAATACAGGTTCCGGTGGACCACGAATAATCCCCCAAAATGCGCTTGAAGATACCGGCGTGTATGGCTTGCCGGACGCCGTACTCGTGCCTTCCATTGGCGTCAGCGGCGGTCAATGGGTCCCCAGCGGGGACAAAAGCCAAATGTTGGCCAGCTTGTTCAAACTGCCGATGGATTGAGGCTTGTAGTGGTCACGCCACCTGCTTGGCGCATTGGAAGCGCCGGTTTGGGTTCGATCGATTTGGCCACTGGCCAAATGTTCGGCAACCGACCCGTGCCCCCCTATTACCAATTTGCTGGCTGGCGGATAGAGATCAACGGGCCGTTTGGATTTGTGACCTTGTTTGACTCTCGTTCAGGATCGTCTTCTTTAGCCACTTCAGATGGACGATCTCGGCAATTGTAGTCAGTGCAAAACTGTCATCGGCTTTTGCTATCTGAGCGTGACGTAGCGGCGTATCGAGTTCAGGAGGCCATTATGGGGACATTGGTCTTCGTGTGCTCGACCATGGGCACGAAGTCCGCTTTTGAACCCCAAAGCGGACATGGCACTTCGCCCGCCCGAAGTCCGCTTATGACCCATACCGGACATTGCGCCGTCATCACGCTTGCGTGGGCAGCCCGAAGCAGGAAGGCGCAATTTAAACGAAGAAGCTGGAAAAATTCGCCGGGATGTCACGACTGTGCAGCTGGCCGGGGGCAAGATGCTTAGGGAGTTTTTCGCCGGATCAGCGAAACGAGATAGGCGGGCGACCGCGCGGCGAAGACTGGATCGTCGGTCGGACCGGCGATGCCGTCCGCCACATTGCCGGGAAGAAAGCTAAAGGCGTTGCAGGTCGCGTCCAGAGCAATGGCGTCGATCATGATTTTACCGAGCGGCGTCGAGGCGCGGTTGTCCTCATTGTCCCATCTAAGCGTCGGATCACTGGTTGGGTCGCCCTTTTTGCCGAGAATCGCGACGAGATCAAAAACGACCGGGCCCTTGGCGAGACGCTCCTTAAGCTCGGGAGCATAGAAGTCCAGTCCCTTCGCCTTGGCCTCATCAGGGCTGAGACCGAGATCGCCAGCCTCGGGGATCGCCTTGTACTTGATGACTTTGGTTTCACCTCCAGCATTGGTGAAGGTGAAGGCGTGCACGCCCCAATAATCTACGCCGGCATAGCTCGCCGGAACGGGGTGTGACGTTAGCCAAGCGTTCTGCCGCATCGACTCGGGATGGGCTTGGAAGAAGGCGTTGAGCTTGTCCTTGTCGCCCGAGCCCACCGTCCGAAGAAACTCGACAAAGAGAGCTGGCGTCTTCACGAAGAACACCGGAGCCGAAATCATCACGAGGTCACTATTGGCACCGTTGCCGAGATCGAAGCGCACGGCGAGCCCGCGCACATTGTCCTGAGCATTGTCAGGAGCTTGCGGGTTCCCACCTCCCAAGGAGAACCGGGCGGTGATGCCGACCGGTTTGGCGAATTGCGGTGCCTTGGAAAGCGAAGGAGCGTCGGAGGCTGGCGTGAATTGGCCAGTCAAGCAAATGCCCTTATGAGCAGCGCGGTCGCCGGGGTGCTTGCCGAAGACGCCGTTCAGTGTATCGACCAGCTGATCGGGGCGAGGCTGATCTTGGGCACGGCTCGGCACGGCTGCGAAGGCGAAGACCCAGGCCAGCCCTGCCAAAGCCCCCAATGCGATATGTCTAAAAGCCATACGCTAGTCCTTGGCTCCAATCGAACCAGACTAATCCGATTAGGGCGGACATCACAGCGTCACGCGCGTGAGATATTGGCAGCTCGTTGATGACGAGTTCCCCCACTCTCATCACACCATGCAGGGAATTTTTCGGAGAAGCCCCGTCCCCCGTGTGCGGGGCTTCTTCTTTTGGCCGTCATAAATCTGTTATCCGAACGACATGCTCGCGCACTATTGGTGCAGAGACCCTGATGCACTACTACCCCGACTAAACTAGGGTTGGTCAGCACATCGTCCTAACCCAGCTAAGTCTCCACCTAACAGACCCCGCCTTGTGCGGGGTTTTTCTTAGGCTCCGGGACCGCTAGGATCGGCGTTTCGCGCGTCAGGGGGATCGCGATGGCCTTCCGAATTGCTCAGGCACAATATGATCGGCACACCGAAAGGGCTTACGTGGAACTTAGAGAGGACGATGATGATGGCGGGGAAATGCTTGCCGTGGTTGTTTTCTCATACCGGACCACCGCCAAACTCACCAAGCGTGATATTCAGCAAGAGATTGTCCGCAAGGCACGCTATGCGCTAAAAAGGGCGGCAGTGGCTACCTAAGAGTGAGGCGTATCGTGACCCTTGGCGTCGAGCTGATCAACAATCGCGACATCGTTGTGTCGCATCCCGAAACCGGCTTCTCAATCACCTATCGGAGAGATGGCGATGCGCCCATGCTTATGGCCATCGATGGCTTAGACAGATTTGCTGACCGATCCAAGGTGGAGTTTTGGGCGCAAGCTTGGAAGGCCGCGCATCAAAAAGCACGTGCGGTAGGTTGGCTGAAATCGTAAGACACGATTCTCTGCGCAGTTCCTTCGACTGAAAAACGACGGATTGGCATTGTGGCTATGGTTGATGTCCCAAGGTCACTCAAGGAAATTGCGAAGCCGACAAGCTGCGCACTTGTCGTCTACGACATGCAGACCGGCATTCTTTCTCAGTTACCGCACGGTCGTGAGGTCCTAGGAAAGGTCTTGGAGGTCCTGCAACTCGCAAGGGAACACGGCTTCCTCATCTTCTTCATGCGACATATGTCGCTACCGACAAAGCTTGCGGGAGTGTTTCAACTGCGTCAGGCGATGGCATGGCAGCGCGTTGACAGCCCCGAGTCAACCCATGGTTCCTTCTAGGCAGTCCAGGATTTGAGCTTGCGCCGGAACTCCAGGTCAGGGCGGACGAGGCGATCTTCGACAAGATTGCGATGTCGGCCTTTGAAGGCACACCCTTGGCCATGGCGCTCCGCGAATTTGGCCTGATTTCGTTCATGCTATGCGGGATTGCCACCGAGATTGGAATTGATCCCACCGTGCGCCACGGCGCTGACTTGGGCCTTATACCTATCGTCATTGAGGATGCTTGCGGGCACGGACACAGGAACGCCGCCGAACGTTCTATGGAGAACATACGCTTCATGGGCGATGCCTTCGTGACCAACGTTGCGGAGCTGCGCCAGATGCTCTGCTCAATGCCGACCGAATGAGTACGCGAAGTCTGCAATCCAAAAGACAATCATCCACCCAGTGGCTTATGCTCGAGCGTCAGCAACTCTACCGTGGCCTTGAGATGCACCGGCCTCGCGGCGTAGCTTCGCGAGCGAGGCAAGGTGTAACACGATCGACAACGGCACGAGGTAAACGGGGATCAGCACCATGGGGAGGACAGTCATTAGTTCGCTCGTAGGCTGAACCTCGAGGGGCTGGAGCAACGACGGCGCGGTCATGAATCCGGTCCCAACCGCGATCATTAGGTCGAGAATGCCAAACACGTTCCACGCTGCGACAAGGCCTGCGGCCTTAAGCGGCGCTCGCGCGTAAGCATACCCCACGACGGGTGCTAGGAGGCCGATGGCGATATCGCCGATTCCGGCGGGCCAGGCGAAGAGACGAGGCAGCTTGCCCGTGGCGTAGAGGATGAGGAAGATCACTCCAAGCGCACGATAGAGCTGCACGCCGACGAGCCATTCTTGCGGCACGGCGTCGATGATGCGCTTTGCCGCTTCCGACCGCCAGATCATCAGGGTGCCAATCAAGATCGGCAGCAAAATGCCATATTGGATCGTGGGAACTTCGCTCGCGTTCACGTCGTAGACGCCCATTGCACCGAGCGCGATTGCCGCGGCGAGCCAACCAATGAGAACGACGACTGATACGAGAAGCGTTCGGGTGCGAACCGGCGTCGGCCAATCCGCATCTGCAAGCGCACGGTTCAGCCCGTAGAAGATGGCAATGAGGGTGGCTGCCGTGCCGGTCAGCACGAAATAGAGAAGATAGGTGGGAATGGTCATGTCATCACTCCGTCGAGGGATTGCGATCTGGTTGGGTTGTCCTATTCGCTCTTTAGTGTGGATTGATGCGCAGTCCGGGCGTTTCCTGTAGCCTCTCACAGTGGCTTTGCGTCGCTTCGATGGGCGATCCCCCCGGTGCTTCGAAGACAGTGACGCGTCATGCAGCCTCTTGCTAAATCGGTGCGCATTCGATCCGTGGCTGGACGTGACAGGTGGGGAGGCAGTCGCGCACGTGCCACTGGCACTCACATGGACTCCCAAAAACGGGGCAAAATCTCCGCACGCTCGCTTGAGCCCTTGTTAAAAGACCGATGGTAGCGAGCATGAAAGCGAGGAAGACGAGCAACCTTAACGAAGGCATGGCAGTGCCTCTTCGTTTGTTGCTGAGGAGAAGGGGAACCAATGGGCGTCCACGGAGATAGCCTCTCAGGGAGGGGGAGCCCTCGGGCACGGGGGGTTGCCGCGAAGGCTCCCGGGCTAGGCCCTAGGTGCTTGGCACCCTACCAAAATTGCTGTGGGGGGCTCACGGGCTGATACAACCAGCGCCGCCTCCTCCTGCGGGCGCTGTAGGATCAGGGGGGCTTAGTCCAGCGTAAGGGAGAGAACGCCATAAAAGCTTTGATCTCTACGCTTGCGGTCGCCTTGGCTCTGGCCTTCACCGGACCAGCTTTTGCCGGCGACGTCACTGCGGCCAAAACCGAGGCCGATTGCGCCAAGGCCTGCGGCATGTGGGATGCCAAGACCAATACATGCTCAGAGAAAAAATGTAGCCGTCGATTAGCTTAGAACACGAGGGGCGTCGGCTTCGGTCGGCGCCCTTTATCCTTCTGGGCTTGTGGTCACGCGACCGGCTGCTTACGTTTGGCTAACTAGACCGGGGGGTCGAATTTTAAGGAGACCCATCCCGATGGCAGAACGCTTTCACTATCGCGGCTACGATATTTTGCCCATGCGCCAGTGGTCAAACTGGTGTGTCAGCATCTACCCCACTCGCGCCGAGCTCCCGTTTCTGCCGCGGTCAACGCTGGATATCTTGAGGCCACAAGTTGAGGACGCCCTGGGCGAGGCCAAGAACGCGATCGACCAAGTCTTAGAAGACCTGCCAGCTAAGGTTGCTTGATGTTTCCCTCGAGCTTTTTTGGGGTCGGCTTCCAACCGAGGATTTAGTGTTGATCCGATCTCTCATTTTTCTACTCTGCGCGATCGCGGCTTCGGCGCTCCTCATAGCAACTATCGGAGCCGTGCTCGCAATGATTACCGGTCACATCCGTTGGATTGAACTCGCGTGGCTTTCGATCGCGGCATCTTTGCTCGCTATGGTCATGAGCGAGATTTGGCCATTAGATCGAAAGTCCGAACGCTAGGACAAAGTCCGACTGCGCTCGATGCAGCGTCCTCCATTGAACCTACGGCGAGCGCAAGTTCGCCCCAGGCCGTCGCCATTCGGGTCAACATGCGTCGCGTTTCCCCATCTCGACAGTAGACCGCACGGCGGAGGTACTCGAGGGTACGCCGCCTGCAAAAACTGCAAAAACTGACTTGGCTGATTACCATTGCATCCACCGTCAGGGGCGGCCGAGCCACCTATTAAACTCGGGACAAGATCGGGTGTTCCTACGAAGTAGTTCTCAGACGCTTTCGCCGGGCTCGGTCGGCGCCCTATACGCCCTAAACTGCTCGCCTAAAGTGGGGACTTCCGATGAGTGACCTTGAACAAGCAACGATTGGTGCTCAGGAAGCACAGCGCGAGCACAGCACCCAGCAGCCTCCTGCTCGCGGTGATGATTCTGCTTAGGGATGATATCGAGCGAGATGCTAGGGCGAAGCTCGACCCGACTTGAGCGCTCTCGCAATCGGTCAACAAAAAACTATGACGCGTATCCCTCTGGATCTGAGCTTGTTCGGATTGCAGATCTTTTGCCGAAGCACATAGAAGCCGACGTTTCCGGGGCGAGCCATACCTTCGCTCCATGGAAGTGCCCGCAGAGGGGACAGTACACCTCTAGCCATGTTTCAGTGAGGCGACAAAAGCTGATGGGCTCGGTTTCAATGCCAGTTGAGACTGGGCGCCCTGTCTTAGGACATTCGAAGAGGATAGTGCCCATGTTTGGCTCCTGGTCGAGGATCTGATGACTCGTAATCGTGAGCGGGTGATGGTTAACAAATGGTTGCCTAAGGCCTCTTAGATCCCTGACGTCGCAATAAGGATGCGCCCGTCGCCCGTGATCTCGCTTATCTCTGGCCGTAACTCAAAAATTCATTGCTCGCTCCGCGTCCCGATAAATCGACAAGGCCGCCTCAATTTGTCTGCCCCCGTCGCGGGTTACTCACCGCGCCCATGACCTATACGAACGTCATCTCCACTTCGGCTCTGCGGAAATTCCCCGGTTCTGACCGGTCTCTAGGGTCAGACCCTTAGACTGAACGAAAAACCCGGATAACGACTTCGAGCCGGACCTCAATCAGCCGGTCGGTGGTTTGCCTGTGTTAACCGCCAATTGAGCGTCGAAGGCACGCTTGTAGGCGGGCCGTGCTTCGCCGCGGGCCACATAGGCGGCAAGGTTCGGATATTCGTCCAGCATGCCCGATGATTTCAACCTGAGGAGCACCGACACCATCATCAGGTCGCCCGCGGTGAACGAACCATCGAGCCAGTCGGCATTGCCAAGGCGAAGGGAAAGTTGGCCCAGCCGGTCGCGGACGCGATCCTCGACGAGAGGCATGCGTTGCGCGGACCAGGACTTGTCGCCCTCAAGGAGCCTGGCGTTTCCGAGTTCAAGGATCGGCGGCTCCACCGTGCTGAGCGCGGCGAACATCCAGGTGATGGCGCGCGCCCGGGCATTCGCGTCGTCTGGCAGCAGGCCCGCATGGCGCTCCGCGATATGGAACACGATCGCCCCCGTCTCGAACAAGCCGAGATCGCCTTCTTCGTAGGTCGGAATCTGCCCGAAAGGATGAAGCGCCAGATGTGCGGGTTCCTTCATCGCCCTGAACGAAACAAGGCGAACCTCGTAGGGTTGGCCCACTTCCTCCAGCGCCCAGCGAATGCGCGTATCACGCGCCAGTCCCTTGCCGCCATCAGGTGACCGCCCAAAGGCGGTAATGGTGATGGTCATCTTAGGCTCCCCCCTTGGCCAAAATCATCGGCTGCGGGGCGGGCAAGCTGTCAAGGCAAACTCACCGAGATTGAAGAGGATCCCGTTCCATGTCCGTTTGTCCGCATAGCAGACCTTTGCAAACTCTAATTCCATCTGATGTGACATCGTGATTCAAGTGCGGCAGGAGGACCTGCCGATGTCTGATCAATTCTGGCTGACCAAGGCTCAGCTTAAGCGCATTGAACCCTTTTTCCCCCGGACGCGTGGCCTTCCGCACGTGGATGACCGGCGTGTGGTCAGCGCGATAGCGGCAACCGTTATCTTTTGGCTCGGTCAATGAGTCCTGACCCTGGGGGCGTTTTAACAAGACTTCCCTTGCCTCGTTGATGCGGGAGGCGAAATAGGTGGAACCACCCTGATCGGGGTGCAGCTTCATCATCAGCCGCCTATGGGCTGCGCGAATATCTCCTGCCGAGGCGCCCGCCGTGAGGCCGAGAACGTGATAAGCCTCCTTGATCGTCATTCGATTCCGATCCCTCGGCTGCCTTGGCTGATCCCCTGAGGCCCTCCCCGAATAGCGATCACGCCACCCTTGGCAACGCCGATCGAGATAGGCTTCGAGCAGAAGCGCGCCTTGGGTGTCGGTGGCGCGAAGCTCTTCGAGCAGGCTCAAAGCCTCATGCTCCCTTAATGAGGACAAGATTCTGCCTGCAAACCGGCCTTTGAGACAGCGGCCCCCCATGAGGCCGCTATCATGGTCGAGCTCCATCTCGAGGGTGTCGGTACGCACGCCGGACTTTTGGCCGGGCGCCTTTCGTGCAGCTCTGAAAAATCGCTGCACGCCAGGCCACGATGTGACAGGCAGACCGAGTTGGTGGCCATAGATAAGGAGCAAGAAAGCTGCAAAGGCGACGAAGACAGGCAACGGTCGACCCACAGACTGCGGTTGGAACGATCTTACGCAGATTTAGCATCCCAAGGTGGGTATGCGCGGATCAAAGGGCAATGTGCGTTGTAAGCCAACCGCTCGACCGAGTTGAGGGCGAGAGTTGCCCGGTATCGCTTCCGCGGGGGCAGTCAAAATGAAGGCGGTGGCCTGATTGTAGCTAGGCCTGGGCCAACCGGGAGGGACGGGTCAAATCTCTGCAGCCCTTTCGTGAGGACCGCCGTGGCAGTCCTCTTCCCATAAATCGGTATTTTTTTGCTTTTTCGCCGCATCGCTGTGATCGCCCAAATAAACACCAGAACAACAAATCGGGTATGCAGGTCACTGAGACGAGAAGCTACGAAGCTAGTTGTCTCCTGTCGATTGGCAGCGAGAACGTTTGCTTTCAAGCGGGTCCGAAGCTCCTTGGGAGACCTTCCTACAGGCTCGAATTCAATCCGGCCAAGATTGCTCTTGTCTCTGGTCTTGACGACCTGATGACCTTCCTCTGCTCTGTGATCGACTACGATCCCCTCGAATTCTTTCAAAATGGAAAGATCACCCGCTGTGACGTGGCTCTGGATTTCCCAAACCTTCACCTGGAAGGCGTGATTCTTCGCGCACTTGGTTTTCGCAAGCACGCGATCTACTCCAACCAGCAAGGCTATGTGCAAACCAGCTATGTGGGCACCCCCAAGTCACCTCGAACTGTCGCGTATCAAAAGCCTCTTGGTGGGTCCATGGGAACAGGCTTGCGCCTAGAGCGACGGTTGAAGCCTGGCTGTTTGGGCCAAGAGGTAGCCTCTCTGAAGAACCCGTTTCACCGTATCCTCCTGATCCCCGCAAATTTTTCTGAGGGCCTGGATTTCGGCATACCGGCAGAGCTTCTTGCGGATAGCGTTCGCATAGGCGGTATCAAACGACCCATGCGGATGCTCGATCCGGCTCGGCGAAAGAAGCTTAAACTAGCTTTCGAAAAGACGGTCTCCCTCATGCCCAATCTCGATCATCTGTGGACTACGTGGCCAGCAACGCTGATTGGCCTCGGCTTGGGCTACGAACTTGGAGCCCTACCGATGATCAAACCGGGAGAGGACATAGCCGCGTAGGCGACAGCGGGTAACAATCAGCGTGCAATTAATTGCACGCAGGCCCGTGTCCGACCCCGTGTCCGAAACCCCGTCCGTGACCCGTACGCGGACACGTCCGTAACGTCCGTAAGCCCCCTCCACGAGGCCCAAAAATGCCGCTTATCAAGGCCCCGAAGAAAGCCCCGGACATAGTGGACCCGGTTTTAGCCAACGGACTGTCCGCCAACGTCTATTACGCCACCCAGGTCGAGCTTAAGAAGGTATTCAGGCCGGGGTGGACATCGTGAACTGCCCGGACTGTGGTGCAGCCTACGTGAAGGACCTGGAAGTCCAGGAGTATTCGTGTCCTCACCGCGAGGCCATACACACGGTATTCCGAAAGGGTTCCGCACGGGCATCTGGAAGCCGGTAGCCTGACGGTAACGCCACCGGGTGAGTAGTGAATCACACGTTCAAGAACCAAGTGCACCCGGGCACCATTGCGGCCCTGAAGGCCCTGGTGAAGGACACGAACAAGCTGGCGTGCCAGACAATACCAGGCAATCACCTGGACAAGATGGTCAAGAAGCTGGCGGCTAACCCGCAAGTCCATGTCCTAACCTGCCCAGGACACGACCGGACGCCCAAGCGAAAGCTAAAAAATGCCGCAAATCCAACCCGAAGAAGAACCCTGGGATACACCCCCCTTTGAGTTCCCAACCCAAATGTTGTGACCTAGAGTTTGGGGGCAAGTGCAATTAACTTCACGCCGAGTGCCCTCAACTTGGTCCATGTACCCGGCTCTCATCCCTTCCCATCACTTGGACAACTGTGCAATTAATTGCACGGCAGACCGGCTCGTTGAGGAGATGGACGAATGATCAAGTTGCTAAGGACAATGCTTTTCGCCAGCACAGTTTGTGTTTTGGGGGTGTGTTCGGCGCAAGCGGCCCACAAGGATGTCAAACACTGTGCAGACGATTACCGAAAGTACTGCCATCAGTGGGGGCTCGAAACAAAGGGCCTAACAAACTGCATGCACAAGCACGGCGACAGACTGACCAACTCATGTGTCACGGCACTGGTGCGAACCGGACAGGTTTCCCAAGCCGAAGTAGATCGACGGAAGAAACAACTTGGTCGTTAGCGAGCGCCGAACTCTGCAATTAATTGCATGGCACCGAACAGCGACGGCTACGCAGCTTTATGTTTCGCTCTTGACTTGGCACAGAGACGTTCCAGTTCGTCTCGGGTCGAGGGTTGATCAAGCCATTCTCGGGGCGTCGTCGAAGCCGTCCTCGAAACTCAACTCAAATTCAAGGGGCGGCAGTCCGTAGAAATAGCCAGATCGCGCTAAAGCGAGTGCTTTGGCTTTGAAGCAGTCCAGTTTGCCCATAGTTGCCTCCGAGGTTGCACGCTACCCCTAGCCTGATCGGGCCTCCGCCTACCGAGCTTTATTCGATTCCAAGTAGGGCTCGCGGAGTGAAATGCGGCAATCGTGCGTATGGCGGTCAGTGTCGATGCAGTTAATTGGATGAACCCCGAGTTCAAAACCGGAGTCCCAGGCGCTGACGCTGACGCGATCATGCGGATTTCACTGAGGGCCAGTGCAATTAATTGCACACCGGATGTCAGGCTTAGGGTTGCCGGTTATCCGGGCTTCGTCCGCTCTCATATGGCCCATCCTGCTCTTTGCCGCTCTT
>CAVWRU010000016.1:0-174827 GCA_963757555.1 uncultured Alphaproteobacteria bacterium | reverse complement strand
TATCTTTAACAACCCACTGCCCTGGTTTTACGCGGACTAAGCCGAAATCAGTTATCAAGATGAAGAATAGCATTCTCTCTGACTGTAACCATATCTTTCAACCAATCTGGAAAAGGATATTTGAAATCCATAGTTTCCAAGGCTGCTTCATAATGGAATGCCTCAACGGTTTCTAGCTTTCTGCGATAGAGTGTCATTTGCTAACCGTTCATATCTTGGTGTCCCCAATCGTGGCATCCGCTGGCAATGTCATGGTCAGAAGCCCTGCGTGGCTACAGCAGATATATAGAGCCAGGCGGGATGCGAAAGCCCGCGCCCAGCCATTTCACTGGCGATGCAGCCAACCGCCAAGCGGTCAAGATTGTCTCAGCCCAATCGAGAAATCGCGGGGAAGGAATTAGAGCCGCAACCGAGCGGGAATGAGCGTGAAGCCAACAGCGACGGACGCAAAGAAGCGATGTGCGCCGTGGTGCAGTCGATAGTGATAATCGCCCAGCGATAGCTCCTCGACTTCGACGGGCGGCAGCGCAGTTCGGGAGACAATCGCGTGAAGCACGCTCACCATGCGAACGTGATCAAGCCCCTCATAATCCATGGGTGGCGGCTCAATGGCGTCGATCCGTACAAACAGTTCGGGAAGCGCGTCCCACAAATAGTACGGTGATTGCCGCTCAAAGGCTGGCATTCCAACCTCATTCCACCACTCGAGATAAACGAGAATTCAGCGCCGTTGGGCAGCGTGAAACTTATCATCGACAGTGAACTAGCTCGGGCGAGTTTCGCTGACGAGCAGCACCCCATGCCCGCCGTCCCCTGGGCGCGTATCATTGGCTAACTCATCACCCCGACGCTCTAACGCCTTCCTGATTTCAGCCAGCGTTTCGGCGTCGCTCTTGTTTCGGGGTTCGAGAAGAAGGACTATTCCGCCGAGAAACAGGATTGATCCAAGCACCCGCCTTTTTCCTAGTGCCGAGTACCCTGAGGCCTAACAGTTCACCGATTTAACCCGCGATAGGATAGGGGTGTTCCGGGCTGCGCTAAGGACAAAATTTCTAACGGGCGCCAGGCCCGAAGACGCGCGGGCTTTTTCTTTTCCGTCGTCACCACAAATCGCACAAGAAACCACGTGAGCCCTCGCCCATTTTTGAACTTTGTTTGGAGTGAACATCGCGCATGGAGGAGCCCCGGACGGGGGGACGACGCGGGCCCTCTCCGGTTCCACGGGGGAACCAGTGACGGAGGGAAGTAACCGTCACCGTTGAGTAGGTAAGGACGGGGGTTTCAATATCAAGCATCGGGGGGCGTCGACTTCGGTCGGCGCGCTTTTGTTGTAGCCTCAGACATGACCGCCAATGACAAACTTTACGTCGAAGTGCTGGACGACGAGATCATCATCACCCTGCCCGGCACGAGCTACGCGGTGACGTACTACAGGGCTACAGCTTTCCCTCAGCGGCTTCTCACCAAGTCCCACTCGGGAGGAGAGGATCACGATGCCCTAATGACGCAAGCAGAGTTTCACGGTCGCGCCTGGGGCTTGCCAACGACAAGGCCCGCGGGATGTGGGATTGTTTAGCTCTCACACCGCGGGGGGCCTTGCCGTTTGGTTCTCCCTCATGCGCTGCGGCCTACTCGGGCCAGCCCCTCCGAAGCGACGAGAACGAGGCCAGCGTCATCAAAGCTCGTACCAGCGTCGTAAGCATCGCTTGCGACCTGCTCAATAAGCTCGCGATAGGCCTCGAAGACCTTTTCGTCAGCGCCCCGAAGTGAGGCCTTCGGCAAGATCTCGCAGCGCCTCGTGGGCCACCCTGCAAAGAACTGGGCGCTCCCCATCCGACATCCAGAACTTGATACCGTCGCAGGCCGTCAAGTCATCAATGTGCCGCTCTAGAGGCATCGCCCTGCTCCTCATTGGTAGGAGCCAACGCTACTCTCTTGGCACTGAAATTGGTACTGGACGGCGGGGGGCGATGTGGACGAGAAGCTGGCGATCAACCCGGGTGCACAGTGCTCACTGCCCATCTTGTTCTTGCGCCGCCTGAAGTTCCACAGGCTCGATGGTCACCATCTCGACGGCGGATCCAGACTGCGCCGGCACGAAAATTACCGTCGAAATTCGATGGTAAGCCGGAAACGATAAACCCTCGATGAGCTCTTCATCCGTCACCACGCGATAGTCGCCAGGCGGCAACCACCGATCCACGCCTTTCAAACAGAAGGGTCGATTAAACGTGATGGTTTTGCTCGTTGTCCGTATCGTCATCGCTATTTTCGGGCATTGACCTAGAAACGGCCTAGAACTTACTGCATCTTCCAATCATGCCAGAGAAGCAGCCAAAGCACCCAAATAACAACGCCAAAAAGCACTCGAAAACTGGGAAAGCGAAAGCGGCGCTCCTGCGTCAGACGACCGCTCGACAAAGAGGAAACGTCCCCGGACCTGAACCAGATCACGAAGGCCCAGCCACTCACGGATCACAAGCAAAAGCCGAAAAGGATCTAGGACCAACGTCGTTGTCTTTGGCGCGCGCAGCTTTCAGTGCCCGCTTTCGCCTACCATAGCGGAGAGCCTGGCGTGAGTAATTGCATTGCTGCGTATTCCTACCCCCGAGTGTGGTGCCTCTTAAGACGAAGCTCGCACAACGGATCATAGAATACGCCACGGAAGGCGAACACGACGTTGAGCACCTGAAGGGGTTCGGTTTATAAGGATTGCCTCACGTATGCGCTAATAGAGCTCAGTTGCCGCGGCACTGAGCGCGCTAACTTTATGCCGGTCGGCATATCCCTATTACAGCAAACCGGTCGGCGGGTGGTGCTCCTAGGCGGCTTTCGCATAGTAAGACTTGAGCCCGTTCATCACCTGCTGCTTATCGAACTCGGAGCCCATGGCGTCGGCGAAGCGGCCAGCGATCTCGGTGATAGCTTCCGGCGTAAGCTGGTTGAGAATGCCGATGCGCACCTGAATGGGCTCTGACAGCGTCGGCCAGATGCCGAAGCCCCGCGCCCGGCACCCCGCCACCAGCTCCTTCTCTTTACCGGCGAGCTTGCCCGGCAGATTGAGCACGATCAGACTGGTCGTATTGGAGGTGACGTCGCAGCCCATGGCCTCCGCTGCCCGGCGCAGCGCCTTCTCGTGATAAGCGTAGTCTGAGGCTTTACGGTGCCGCCCATAATCGAGGATGATGCGCAACGCCTCGTGGAACGCTGCGACCGCGTAGCAGGAATGGGTGCGGTGATAGGTCGGCGTGGCCACGTCCTTGCCGTCGATGATGCCCCAATGGCGCGCTTCCAGGATCGGGTGGTGCACATAGGTATGCACCCCACGCTTCCGCACTGCTTCGATCGCCTTATTGGTGAAGCTGACGGGCGCATAGGTGAGCGGCAGTGAGAGCACGCCCTTCTGCGGACACGACGCCCAGGCGGCCACCCCCGAATAATCGTCGATATTGAAGTCGGCGACGCCGAGGCTCGACGCCGCATCGACGATGCCCATCACTCCATGCTTGAGGCAGGCGTCGCTAAAGCCCTTGATATCGTTGATGCGGCCGGAGCCGGTCTCCCAATGTGCCATGAATGCCCACATCGGCTTGTGCTCGGCGAGCGCCTTGTCCACGATCTCGCCGGTGACGGACTTGCCATGCGGCGTTTCGATTGTGATTGCGTTCTTAGGCTTCGGGTTCAACGAATTCGCAGCCAGATCCTCTTTCGTGGACGCCTTCATGCGGATGGTGAGGCCATCGATGCCGGAGAAAGTGCCGTTGGAAAAAACCACGACCTTGTCGCCCGGCAGGATCAGGGACAGCACGCAATCCACCCCGCTGAAGCCCGTGCCGGCGACGCCATAGGTGTAGACATTCTTGGTACCCCACAGCTCGCGCAGCATCTCCTTGGCCTCGATCATGCCGCGCAGAACGTCCTGCTGCATGTGGTCGGCGACGCCTGTCTTGACGAAGCGTTCGAGCACGCGGGGGTCGGTGTTCCCCGGCCCGGGACCGGCGGCAAGCGTCTCAGGGATTTCAAGCGGCGGATATATCGTCATGGAATCTCAGGAGGTCTAACGACCATCTCAAGAGCAAACGACACTATTGTCTAGCCGGACGCCAAATGGCGCTAAGACGCGACTAGACAATACAACAACAGAATAATTTCCGAACCCGTCTGGGGACATGATTGTGTCCCGAGCGGGTCCAGTACCTTGCGCCTTGTTTAGATAGCTCCGATGAAATCCCGTTTGCCTAGTTCAACACCGCAGTGCCGCAGGATGTCGTAGGCCGTGGTGCAGTGGAAATAAAAGTTGGGCAGCACGAAATGCACCAGATAGGGCTGGCCTTTGAAACTCATCGTGTGTTCACCAAGGGTTAAAGTGATGTCCCGACCCTCAGAGCCGTCAATGTCGCTGGGTTGGATGGACTGCACGAATGTTACCGTGTTTGTTATCCGCGCCTTGAGATCGGCAAAGGTCTTCTCCGTGTCGTCATGTTTCGGCACTTCCACATCCGCAAGCCGCGCAGCGGCTCCCTTGGCGAGATCGGCCGCAATCTGGATCTGGCGAACGAACGGAAGCATATCGGGGGCAAGCCGGTAATTGAGCAGGACTTCCGGATCAATCTTGCGGTTCCCGGCATAGGCCTCGGCTTTGTCCAAGATCGCGGAGAGGTTATTCAACGTTTGGAGAAAGGCTGGCACCGACGCCTGGTACATAGAGAGGGACATCGACGGGGACCTCCTTTGGTGGAAGGAGGACTATCCGCAGTAAGGAGCATGTGCGCAACTGCGTAAAGGTGAAGACTGGATTATGAGGTTGACCTCGGCGAGACTGTTTCATGCGGCCAAAGCAACAGCATGAGAATGCCATATGAAACAGTGAGCGTGACAACTGCTGGCAAGAGCCACGGCTTCGTTTGGGCGCCGTATGCGACCATCGTAGACAGCAGAAACCAAACCATCGGGAGAAGGTACAACCCCGAGATGATCCAGATCAGGAAACTAGTTGATTGGTTTTTTTCTGAACGAAGATTTGGCTTCTGATTTTTCGCGTTCATCCGCCACCTGTTTGCAAGTCTCAGCCGCGATGCTTGGTCAAACCAAAAGCTAGGCTGCGTACGCCCTCGTCGCCGCCGCCTCCATGTCGGTTTCCGCGATGTACATCTTGACCACATCGCCAATGGAGACGAGGCCGATTAGCCGGCCTCTCTCGACCACTGGCATGTGGCGGAACCGGTGCACCGTCATTTCCGACATCAGCCGGTAGATGGTGTCGGCCTCGCGGGCCGTAACCACCGGCTTGGTCATGTAGACCGACACCGGCTCTTTCAAGACTTTGGCTCCGGATTTGCCTATCGCCCGCACGAGGTCGCGCTCCGACACGATGCCTGCGACCTGGCCGTCACCTCCCTCGATGACAAGGCAGCCAATGTCATGCTGCTCGAGCAGTTTGGCGACATCGAGCAACGACTTGTCTGCCGAAGTGGTGACAACTTTCCTACCCTTCACTTTCAGACTTGCCGCGACGTGCATCTCGTTTCCTCCAACCTCAGTAGCTCC
The DNA here is from genome assembly GCA_963757555.1 of uncultured Alphaproteobacteria bacterium. Taxonomy (GTDB): domain Bacteria; phylum Pseudomonadota; class Alphaproteobacteria; order Rhizobiales; family Methyloligellaceae; genus Methyloceanibacter. Next base: position 169,280 of record CAVWRU010000016.1, on the reverse strand, counting down.
ACCCCTCCAGCCTCAGTAACTCCACGATCGCTTGCGACATCGCACCCTAATTCACAACGTGACGGGCCTATCTCTTCGAGGCTGAGTTTGTACCGAGGACCGCCGACGCGGTTACGCAAGACGGAAGTGACATTTTACCCTTGGTGCACTGGCTGTCGCATCCCAGTTCATGCCTGCCTTTTCACAGGCAGCCTGAGTCTTGGGCGCGGCCTCTCCGGCGCACGCCGATGCCGTGAATCCAACTGCGAAAATGAAAATAAGGATCGTCACGAGGCCTTTCATGGCGCGTCTCCTTCGTGCCCGCCAAGCTGCCTTCAAGGAATGTCAGGCCACTGGTCTGGGCAGTTCGCTGGACTTCACTGGGAGCCCAAGCCGTTCAGTTTGAACCTTGCGCATCTCCTCCATGCCGTTTGTCACATGCGCCTTGATCGGCTCGGCTGCAGCGGCCGTCACCATGGTTGAAAGCGCCCGGACTTCCTCGGCTTGGGACGTGAGCGTAGCGAACATCTTCCGCCAATAGGCGGCCTGCACCTCCGCTATGTCGGAGAGGTTTTTAGCGCCCGCCAAGCTCTTGGCCAGGTCGAAGCCGGAATTTACATTCCGATGGGCGATATCGATGATTTTGCGGTTGAACGCGGCAGCGCCTTGGCCAGCGGCGTCGAAAGTCTTCTCAAACGTTGCGACCGACGAGTCGAGAGCATCATTGGAGCGATCAAAGAATTCGCGGGTCTGAGCCACGGACTTCTCAGCAATGGCTCGCACAGCCTCCGGAACAGAGGCGTCGAGACCGAGCTGACCGAGTTGGGTTGTCACGTCCCGATAACTTTTGCGGGCTTGCTCGGCCGCAGTTTGGGGGTAGGAGGTAGCATTCATCATCGTGCCTCTTGGGGTCACATCGCGAACGATGTCTCGCAGGTTGGCAGCCGCTGAACCATGCTCCGCTTAAGAGGGCGCTTGGCGTACTGATTTTTCGGGAAAGGGGGCGTGCACGAAGTCGGCACGGTAGTCTCTACCGTCAGCGCCTAGGTCCGGCGTGCCAGTAATAAAGATATGGGCATTGGCTGGGGGTATTACAAGCAGATCTCCGCCTTCTGCTTCTCCGTGAAATAGATCCGTCCGCGATAGCCCATCCTGAACACTCCATCTTTTCTCAAAGATTGAAGTGTTGCGGCCACCCTTTGAACCCGCCGTCATTAGCAGACATCGCGTTACGTCCGTGTCATGTCCGCTATTCCCCTCAAAGCGGACATTCATCAGCGCGGTTTGCACGTCCGCTTAGTGCCAGGAGCAGACATACTTGCCGCCGTATCGCATTGTTCGGTTCCAGCGGAGACTTGCGAAAGCAATGTCCGCTTCGGCATCAATTCCTTGGTGACCTCCGCAGTTGGTCGAACAGGTGGATCTGGGCTCCTCAAAAAACCTTGATTTTCAGGCTCCTTAGCACCATTTCCAGCTCGTGAGGCTGTTCGGCTGAGACGCCGAGGCGCTGGCGCGCCGGTAGCCCCGAAGATCTCAATCGGCAAAGCGGCGCTAAGCAACTCTGGCTCTTCCTGGCCAGGGCATCCTCGCTTTTGTCGGCCGCTATGCCGGGTGCCCCTGAGGAATTTGATCAAATGGATTTGATGCGGAATTATCAATTTGAAGAGGAGTACGACGGCTCCGCCGTTGAGGCCGACGTCGCCGCTTTCCGGCGCGCCAAAGTAGCTGGGATCGATTCAGGCCATGAGCTGCACTCGGACAGGCTCGAACCCAGCCTACCCATGCTCCGGGATGGCGCAGCCGCCACCGGCAGCATCGCAAATCAGGTCGACGATGCGCCGCGCTCGCGTGACCCGCTCGACGCGTACTTCCGTAACCTCGACAATGCCGAGTTGCTTTCCCGCGACGAGGAGCTCGCGCTTGCCAAGCGGATCGATCAGGCGCAGCGGGCGTTGCTGATCTGCCTCTGCCGAATTCCTCTGATCGTCGAGCGGGTTGGTGCCTGGGGAGACGAATTGCGCGATGGTCGCCTTCGCTCGAGTTATTTGCTTGATGCCGTTCCGTCGGATGGGCTCGAAGCTGCCGAAGACGACCTTCTTGGCGGTGATGGTAGCCTCGACGTAAGAACCAATGCGGTGGACCTCATCCCGCGGCTGGAACTCGTTGCCGCCCTGAGCGCTGAGATCGCCGGTCTTGCTCGGAAGCGCATCGCGGCGCTCGCCCGTGGCAAGGAGCTTTCACGGCGCGAGCGCAGGCGGCTTGACGAGCTTCGGTCGCGCGCCATGGCGGATATTGCGGGCCTGCATCTGCAGCAGGACCGAATTTCGGATCTTGTGGCAGAGGTCGACACCGAGGCCCGGAGTCTATGCCGGACGGAGCGAGAGCTGTTGCGGCTGGCCGAAGGCTGCGGCATCGCACGCGCGGAGGTGATCGACTGCCTCTTTGGGCGCGAGCTCGATCCGGACTGGATCGGCGAGGCCACATCTCTATCCGACCGAGGCTGGTGCGCTCTTATGCAAACGCATGCGCAGCGTCTGGCCGAGCTTCGTGCCGACTTCGAGGCGGAAGCCCGGCGGCTCGGCTTGCCGCTGTCCGAGGTGCGTCTTGCCCTTACCGAGATCTACCAGGCGCGGCGAGAGCAGAAGCGGCTGCGCGAGGAGATGGTGCGTGCGCATCTCCGTCTCGTGGTTGCCATCGCCAAGAAGTATCGAGGTCACAGCTCCTTGGAGCTTTCCGATCTTATCCAGGAAGGCAATCTCGGTCTCATGCGTGCGGTCGAAAAATACAACTATCGGCATGGCGTCAAGGTCTCGACCTATGCCGTTTGGTGGATCCGGCAGTCGATTACACGCGCCATAGCCCACCAGGGCCGCATAATTCGCGTTCCCGAGCACATGGCGAAAACCGCAAGGAAGGTTCATCGCGCGCGGAGCAGACTTCATCAGCAGCACGGGCGCGAGCCAGGGGCCGACGAGATAGCTGCACGCTCGGGCATCGCAAAGGCGCACGTCGATCAGGCGCTGTCGCTGGTGCAAAGCCCCACATCACTCGATATTCCCATCGGCGAGGATGGCGATACCACCTTGGGCGATCTGCTCGAGGCGCCGGACGCGGACAATCCGCACACGGCGGCCGAGGCCGCCGCGCTCAGAGACTGCGTGGCCGAGGCGCTCGCGCGGCTCACGCCACGTGAGGAGCGCATTTTGCGGATGCGGTTCGGAATCGGAATGGCCGACCACACGCTGGAACAGGTCGGCAAGACGATCGGGGTGACCCGCGAACGCATCCGCCAGATCGAAGTGAAGGCATTACAGAAGCTGAGCGATCCGGCCAGGGCGCGCAAGCTGCTGACCTTCATAGAACGCTGATCCGGAGCGGCCAGGTCAACGGCCGCTAGCGAGGCGCCGTTTGAGCTTCGATCCAAGAGCAATTGAAATGTGCTTTTGAGAATAAGCCAAGTGGTCTAAGCGGCGTCGCATGCATCGATCTATAAGATGGCTCGTCGGTACCTTGGCGTCCATTCTTGGCCTTGGTCTTCTACTGGTACGCTGGGGGCTTTGGGCAAGTGACTCACGCCTTGTGGTCGAAAACACGCACGCTGTAGGTTCTATTCTGACTGCTGCTCAGAACGAGCCAGCATTTTTGATTTATGGAGCTGTTGTCTTCCTTCTACTCGTGGGTTTTGCGCTCCTGATACCCACTTCCAAATGGCGGAAGTGGGTTACTGGCCACAAGCAGAATAGGTCTTAATCGCTTAGTCGGCGGCATCGTCCATCATGCCCGTCGCAGAAGTTGAGTGTCCTCTTTAGGACACCGCCGGATGAGCGGCTCCAAGCCCCCCGTTTCCTTGCTCTTATTGCGCCACGTTTTCGCGTCATGCCGCGCGGTGAGCGCAACTCAGGCCGATCACCATCCTGTCCGAGCTCGGATAGCTAGATTTTTGTTGAACCTAGTGCCAACTCTGCGACGCATTCACCGATCGCCAGCGACGCAGTCAGCCCCGGGAACTCGATGCCATAGAGCGTGATGTAGCCCCGATGACCGGTTTCTTTCGGACCCTGGATGACGAAATCGCCGGGCTCTTGATCTCGAGCTGTCGTCTTCGCCCTGATTCCTGAATAGGCCGGCATCAACGCGCCGTCGTGAAGCCCGGGCCAGTAGCGGCGGATCGAGGCATAGAATGATCGGCCGCGCTGTGGATCGACATCGTAACTAATTCTATCGACCCATTCCACGTCGGGTCCAAATCGCGCCTGGCCGGCCAGGTCAAGGGTCAAATGAATCCCGAGGCCGCCTGGTTCTGGCACTGGATAAATCAGGTGGCGGAAAGGAGCCTTACCGGTCAAACCGAAATAGCTGCCCTTTGCCAGGTATCGAGCCGGGATCGTAGCGATGTCGAGCCCGGTCACGCGGGAGGAGAAGTGCCAGGCGTCAAGACCTGTAGCGTTGACAACCAATGAGGCCTCCAACTCAGCCGGCTCGACCCCGCCCGTGCGAAGTTTAACGGCATGGCCGTCGATAGCAGCTTCCAATACGGGGGTGCGGAAAACCATCGTCCCGCCCGCTGCTTCGATATCGGCCTGATAGGAAAGCATAAGGGCGTGGCTGTCGATGATCCCGGTACAAGGCGATATCAGCGCGCTCAGTCCTTGCAGACTTGGCTCGAGCGCCTTCAGCCCTGCGGTGTTGACCAGCTCAAACTCTTCGACCCCATTCGCTTCCGCCTTTTGTGCCAGTTGGTCCAGATAGGCTTCCTCGCTGGCGTTGGCGGCCACTACGAGCTTGCCGCATCGTTTGTGGGGCAGGCGCTTCTCGTTGCAATATTGGTAGAGGGCACGACGGCCGTCCACGCAGAGACGAGCCTTTAAACTGCCTGGCTTGTAGTACAGGCCGGCATGAATGACCTCGCTATTTCGCGAGGAGGTCCCATATCCGATGCCACCTGCTATTTCGATTACGAAGACCTCGATGCCGCGCAGCGCAAGGGCGCGCGCGATAGCCAGCCCAACAACGCCCGCGCCAACTACAACGGCCTCAGTCTTGTACGTCCTGGGGCACGTGTGCTTTAGACGGTCAACATTGGAGTTAAAAGCCGACATTCATTACTAGGCCTGATGCCAAGAGCTGCAAATCGGCCACACCGACAGATCACCAAACCGCAAACGGGGATAGCGCGGAACAGATCGTAGCATTCGAGCCGATCGCCCAGGTTTACCAGCCGCCAGCATGTCGATGCGGCCGAAACGGCGGAAGCGGCGTTCCGCTCATCAATCGCAGCGGGGGCCACTTCCTTGAAGACATTTGCGCGTGGGGTCAGGCGCCAAAAGACGCCAAGGCCAAAGTCACGCCAAAGCGCGCTAAGTGAGCCAGCTAGACTGGCTCGAAAGGACGCGATCGATGCTCTGCTTAGCCTCGGCCACAGCGTCTTCCCGTCGTGTCGCCAAGGTATGCAAAATAGACCGCGAAAAGAGCGGCAAGTCCGCACGCGTGGGGTAGACGCCCACACACCAGCTCGACCACTGACGCGTTGGCACAATGTCGTATCCGCGATAGCGGCAGGGTTTGGTCGTTGTCATCGTAGGGCTCCTAAGAAGCCCCCGTTACGGCTTAACGCCGCAACCGATACCGAGGTTCAGATCCATTTGGCCTGCCGCCCTGTATTTCTCTCTGGCCTTCCGGCTAGAAGCGAGAAGCCCACGCAGACGACCAACAACCTCACGGTGACTGAAACGTGCGCTGTTGGCCTCGGCTACGCGTAATCCTTGGTGGCAAGCTGAGAGTGGGGCGGACGGTGGTTTAATGGGCATCACATGCTACATGGTCCGCCCCACGGTGCGCTTTCATGTATTGGCATCGGTCAACAATGGCGCGTCCTTCAAAGATGGTAATGCGGTCATCCCAGCACAAGTGTCCTAGCTTTGGGATCACCGGACGAGCAATCGAGCCGGGTCCCTCTTGACCGGGCCCCCGAGCGGCCGTGCTACACTTTCGGCATGGACGAGATCACATCCGGCGCGATGCAACGCCTGCTTGGCGTGAACAAGGTCAGCCTTCGCCGACCTCGCAAGGGTGGCGATTGTTGAGCACCCTCATCGCCTAAGCCTTCCCCGCTATGCCAAACACCACCCATGCGCCTTTCGCCCACCAGGGGCCGGGAAGGTGCAGTGACAGTCGGTCAAATCGTGTAGTGAATTCCCCGGATGTGCTTTCGCATATAGTCGGCAATTTCCTTCGCCTGCTCGAAAGTTGTACCAGGAGCAAGGTCGAAACCGATTAGCCCGGGCAGCACCAACTTGTCTCCTGCCAACTGCTCGGCCGCTATCCATGGCGTTCGCTGGTGATATTCCTTTGCAACGAAGGTGAAGTCTGCGCGGTCGGTCATCGAAACCCCTCCCTATTGCGATTTGAAGTTACAGCAAAAAGGGCGCGGGCCGAAGCCGACGCCCCATCGGAGGCACCATGAAAGTGACAGATTCAGATATATGCGAGAGATGCGAAGTCGCCCCGGTGGCAGGGTATGCCCTTGCGGAACCAGGTGCCACGCTAATGCTTGTTGCGCTCTGCGAGAAATGTTTGGCCACAATAGAGGATGACTGGAAGACCGGGGCCGAGAAGATTGCCGAGTGGCAAAACCGAGCGCAAGGTAACTGGCGGTAAGGGTGACACCGAGGCCAAGGCTCGCAAGAACGCAGAGCGTGCCGTCATGGACGCGGACAGGATTACTTGCTGCAACCAGTGCAAGCAGCCGCTAATTGAGATCGACAACGGTGGCGAACGTCTAAAAGGCTGCTTGACGTGCAACCTTTGGTCGACAGTCGATAGGAAGCTGTGGAAGCGGCTGTCCGAAGAAGACCTCCGTGCGCTCTACGCGTTAGTGCGAGATCAGTGATTTAATCCGGATGCCACGTCATGAAAAAAGGGCGGCCGACCGAAGCCGACGCACCGAGGTTGCCTTAAAGACCTGTTCTTGAAGTGCGCGCCGCCTTGCAGCTGCAAATGATCGCGCCAAGCTCGCTCTTGTCGCACTCAGGGCCTGACGCGCAGCTGTCGGAATTCTTCATTTCGCTGCAATTGCCCGCACCGATGCAGGCACACCTACGTCCCTCCCCGGGCGTCTCAAAAACGCCGCCCAAGCGTCTAAACTTCCTACAAGTGACACTACCGCAAGAGTTAGAACGAGAAGGACTACTCGCATCTCGCCCTCCATCTCTCATGAGGGCATCTGAATCCAAAATTCTATCCTAGAATTATGGCGTCCCAATCTGAGACCCACGGCCACCGCTTTTGTGCAGTGCAATAATTCTGGGCTAGGGCATTGTGCAGTGCACCATAGCACCTTATATGATTCTTTATACGCAACATTCCCGCTCAAGGCGGGACCAGAGAGGTGTGAGATGTCCGACAGAGGGTGGGCAAGAACGGCTTCGATACCGCTGTCCACTCTTTGGTGAAATGAATAAGGGCCTCCAGGCTATTGCCGCTGAGGTTACCGACTATTCAAAGAAGGCGTTCGAGGACGGCACCCGTGCTTTCGAGCAGTTGCTTGGGGCAAAGTCGTTCGAACAGGTGGTCGAGATCCAGTCTCAGTACGCCAAGAAGGCTTATGACACCTATATTGCCGAGTTGTCGAAGCTCGGTGAGATGTATGCCGGTCTCACGCGCAACGCCTACAAGCCGGTCGAGCAAGCCGCTGCCAAGGCCGGGTCGCCTAATCGACTTCGAAGTGCCTAGTTCGACGAAAGACCTGGGGTCAGCCTTGGGTCTTTTTTATTTCCTGGTTGAGTTGCTCTCGCTCCCAAAAACGGAACGGCTAGTCCGCATTTTCCGTACCCGATGCTTGGTCTGCACCGCCGCAGTTGGCGATGGTTTTCGCACCCTAGTCCGCGAGTTGTCTCAATATCCATTCGCATTTGCGAGGCGCGGGCTGGTTTTGCCAGCGATCGTGCCGCGACTACAGCTTAGCCAATGAAGGGCGCTCCCATGACCCAGCACAGCATCGGCCCCAAGTTGGAAAGTGATCGGCCCCGCCACGACACGCGTCGAATTGAGCGGCCGTGGACTCTTGGTCCAGGTCACCTATTTGGAAATCGATCAGAAGGCACAGGCTCGCCGAGGAACCCCAGTGCCGAGAATGTGCGATTGAGGGTCGGACCGTACCCGCGAACCACGTTGATCACGTCGAACCTCACCGTGGTGAGTGGTCGCTGTTCATGCAATACGACAACACCCAAAGCCTATGTCTTCACCACCACAACGCGCATAGGTATCAAGAGAGATCCGGCAAAGCGGCCTAGGAGCTCGCGCCCCCGCTGATCGCTGACTCTGAGCGATTAGAGCAGCTCGGGGATTGCTGGACTGGACCGTTCGTGACCCAGCGGAGCGCGCTGTCGAGTATGCCCCGCTGTTGCCGGACTGGGCATCGGATACGACCCCCTGGGTCTCGCCCGGCCAAACAACGATTAGCGCTGCGACCAAAAGCTGACATACACAAGCCTGCTAAGCAGCTGCCGGGCCCCGGCTTAACAGCACTTTACACACCAAGGAGCTGAGGCCGACGCGGCGAAGGCCATAGAGGAAGTGTTGAAATGAAGGGCGACAATGATTGGCAGCGAATTCCTGCCGTTCTCACGGATAGACTTGTGGTGAGAAGAGGCAAGCCACATGAATGGTGCAGAAGCATTAGTTGCCACCGCCATAAGCGGAGGCGTCGAGATCTGTTTTGCTAATCCGGGCACTACGGAGCTGCCGTTAGTGCTGGCTCTGGATTCAGTGCCCGGCCTGCGCAGCATCCTCTGCCTGCATGAGAACGTGGCGACTGGCGCTGCCGATGGCTATGGAAGGATGGCGGCGAAGCCGGCCATGTGCCTGCTCCATTTGGGGCAGGGTCTCGCCAACGGCCTAACCAATCTGCACAATGCCCGTCGCGCTTTCACGCCGGTGCTGAACGTTATCGGCGACCACGCCACTTGGCACCTGCCTGCCGATCCGTTGCTGGCGACCGATGTCGAGTTGTTGGCTCATTCGGTCAGTGACTACGTTAAGAAAAGCCTCGGAGCCACCACGGTCGCCTTTGACTTGGCTGACGCGATCGAGGGCGCAATGAAGAACGGGGGCCGCATTGCCATTCTGATCGTGCCGCATGATGCCCAGATTGGCGAGGCTGGTGACGGCATTCCCGTGCGCCGCGTTCGCCCGAAGAAGACCTATTCGTCAAGACGGGTCGTCCAGGCAGCGAAGGCATTGAAGGCGAGTAAGTCAGCCCTACTCTTGGGCGGAGATGCGCTATCGGAACCCGGCATTATGCTCGCGGGCAAGATCGCTGCCATCGGTGGCGCGGATTTACTCTGCGATACTTTCTTCGCCCGCATGGAACGTGGTGGCGGTCTGCCTAGCCCGACGAAGCTGCCCTATTTCCCCGATCAGGCGTTAGAGCTGACCCAGCGCTATGAGCGTGTCATTGTTGCCGGCACCAGGCGGCCTGTCGCCTTCTTTGGTTATCCGGCCCTGCCAAGCTATCTAAGCACGGAGGTGCAGACTGTCATTCTGGCGGGGCCCCGAGAAGACGCTTTGGGCGCACTCGCCGCGCTGGCGTCCGAGGTGAATGCACCGGACGTCATCGATCAGGTGCCCGGCGCGCCCCCAGCCATGCCGAAAGGCGGCCTCGATGCTCAAGCTGTTAGTGCGGTCATCGCACGTTTGCAGCCAGTAGACTGCATTGTTATGGACGAGGTGATGGCCGTTGGTGTGCCCTATTTCGATGCCTCGAAACACTCACCTCGATTTACTCAGCTGATGCTGACCGGCGGCGCCATTGGCCAAGGCCCGAGCGCTGCAACCGGCGCGGCCATCGCCTGTCCCAACCGCAAAGTGATCAACTTCCAATCAGACGGATGCGGTGCCTATTCGGTACAGGCGTTCTGGACCCAGGCGCGAGAAAATCTGGATGTCGTGACGATCATCGGCTCCAACCGCAGCTATCAGATTCTAGAAGTGGAGTTACTGCGGGCCGGCGTGGCCCAAACGGGGCCAAATGCCCGCTCCATGCTGGGCTTGGATGATCCTTTTCTGAACTGGGTGAAGATCTCCGAAGGCTTCGGCGTGCCGGCGGTTGCCGTCGATAGTGCCGAGGCCCTCGCACGGGAATTGGAGAGGGCTCTGATGCATAAGGGACCCCGCCTAATTGAAGCGATCATGTCCTAGAAGGACGCGCATACCGACCGCTTAAAGCCACTTCGCAGACTGCTCACGACACACGAGGGGGAGTTGAACCCGACGTTGCCGATAGCAAGCGCGCAGCCACCGTCCGTTCGCTGATGAATGTCCGCCTTGAGGGGAATAACGGACATGACGCGGACGTGACGCGATGTCTGCTTTTGACCCAATGTATGGACCGGCCGTGCGCTCGCGCCCGCAATCTGCGGGCAGGAGCACGGCCGGTCCATCCCATTAGCGGACATTTCGAAATACGCTGCCACTACCGCGCTCACCTGGCCCGGGTTACCTCTTAAAATTGTGACAAAAAGAGTTATGCCAGCAGGGGTTGTTATAACAAGTGGTGGGCTCCCTCCCATCGGCTTTGTCACGTTGTCGGCGTTCAGTCGTGGTGGTGAATGCAGCGGGCAACGGGCGTCATGCGGTGGCGGATGCCGCGGACCAAGTGCGGAATGAACCGGCGCGAAGCTCCTTGAAATGCGGTCGGCGCAGCAGATGACGTTGATGGGTGAATGCGTTGAATGTGGCGGCATGGATGGCGAGGAAACGTTGGACTGAGCCGGGTGATTTGAACCGCTGCAGTTTTCGTTCTCGGCGTCGTATTGGCTGATGCGAGTTCTCCGCCCTGTTGTTTGCTCGCAAGCCCCGATCGTGCTCAGCCATGAACCCGATCGCCCGGAACGCTGCCGGATAGGTCGCAGCCGGTCGGTCACAACCCGGCTCGGCGCAAAGCCGTGCTTCTTAAGCAATTTCACCATGAGTTTCTTTGCGGCTTGTGCATCCCGTCTGCGCTGGACGAGGAAATCCAGCACCTCACCCTCGTTGTCGACCGCCCGCCACTGCCAGTATTTACCGCCACGGATCGAAATCACCATTTCATCGAGGTGCCAATGATCGCTCGGTCGCGGCCGCGAACGGCGGATATTCGCCGCGATCGATGGTCCGAACTTCAGGAACCACCGCCGGACCGTCTCGTAGGATGCGTCAATGCCTCGCTCGGCCAGCAATTCCTCGACATCCCGAAAGGACAGTGTGAACCTGGCATAGAGCCAGATCGCGTGGCGGATGATTTCTGGCGGGAAGCGGTGGCGCTTAAACGATATCGGTCTCATCCGATGATGCTAATCGGCGACGAACCGAAGAGCTATCCGAGTTACTGTGACATTGCTGTCGATGCTGTCGATAAAGTTGGCGGCGTGACCTGTCCTTTCCGAAAATTCCATCCGCCTTGGATTCGCATCGTAGGGCAGAATCATCGCACCATTGAGAGCGATGTTTGCGATCCTGCACGCGCTTGGAATGTTCGTCGCCGACCTGTTCAAGTCGCGGTGCCGGCTTGAGGCTGAGAATTTGCTTCTCCGCCATCAGCTAACCGTCGCTATGCGGCAGGCACCACCTCGTCTTCGACTGCGTGGCAGTGATCGCGCTCTGCTCGTATGCATGACCCGGCTTTGGCCGAGCCTGCTTGGTGCGGTGCAGGTGGTTCAGCCGGAGACCGTCCTGTGTTGGCATCGCGCTGGGTTCAAAATGTTTTGGCGTTGGAAATCGCGTCATAGGGCAGGGCGGCCGAGGATTGATCGTGGCCTGCGCGATCTCATCCAGCGGATGAGCAGAGAAAACCCACTTTTGCGCATCCCGGATTCATGGCGAGCTTCTGATGCTTGGCTTTGAGGTGGCGCAGTCGACAGTCTCGAAATATATGGCGCGACCTTCGAAGCTGCCGTCGCAATCCTGGAAGACGTTTCTGCGAAATCACGCTGAGGCGATTGCCGCCATCGATATGTGCGTTGTGCCGACGCTGACCTTTGAGCTCTTGTTCGCGTTCCTGGTCCTGGGTCACGGCCGGCGACGGCTGTTGTGGTTCGAGGTGACACGGCATCCGACAGCTGAATGGCTGGTCCGGCAAATCACCGAGGCGTTTCCCTGGACCTCGGCGCCGGCCTACCTGGTGCGCGACAACGACCGTGCCTGCGGACATGTCTTCACGTCTCGGGTGAGGGCGATGGGTATCCGCGACCGACCGATCTCTCCTGGATCGCCGTGGCAGAATGGTTGTGCCGAACGTCTGATCGGCACATTGCGCCGCGAGTGCCTGGATCAAATACTCATCTTTGGCGAGGCGCACCTGCGGCGAGTTCTTTCCGCCTATGCGGCGTATTACAATCAAGCGCGCACCCACTTGGCATTAGGGAAAGATGCGCCTTTGCATCGAGCGGTCCAACGGTCTGGCGCCATTGCCACCATTCCCATCCTGGCTGGACTGCACCACCAATATGTCCGGATATGATTTTCGGAAAGGACAGGCCTGTGTGTACCGAGAACCTCATCCGCATTGATTAGCTGAAGGAATCGCCTAACGTCAGAGCAGAATGTTAGCGCTGCTCTGCTTCTTCCTGGCTGTCTTGGCCTCGCCGTTCAAGTCGAGGAGCCGGCTTGAGGCGGAGAATGCGGCACTCCGACATCAGTTGATCGTTTTGCGGCGCAAGGTTCCGGGCCGGGTCCGGCTCACGAACAGCGATCGCTGGTTCTTGGTCCAGCTCTATCGATGGTTTCCGTCGATCCTGCAGGTCCTCACGATCATCCGTCCCGAAACGCTCGTGCGTTGGCATCGGGCGGGCTTTCGCTGCTACTGGCGTTGGAAATCGCGCGCACGGGGAGGGCGGCCGAAGATCGCGACGGACCTCCGTGCGTTGATCCGGCGGATAAGCATTGAGAATCCGCTTTGGGGAGCGCCGCGCATCCACGGCGAACTGCTCAAGCTCGGGTTGGAGATCGCGCAGTCGAGCGTCGCCAAGTACATGGTCAAGCGACGCGAACCGCCAAGCCAGGGATGGCACGCCTTTCTGCGTAACCACGCGCCGGACATTGCCGCCATGGACTTGTTCGTTGTCCCGACCATCAGCTTTGATCTGCTCTATGCCTTCGTCATCGTCCGGCTAGACCTCAGAGAGCTTGTGTGGATCAACGTCACAGCAAAGCCGACGGCAGAATGGATTGCGCGTCAACTAACGGAGGCATTTCCTTGGGACGATGCCCCGCAACACCTCATTCGCGATCGGGATCAGATCTACGGCACCATCGTCACCCGCCGATTGCGCGCCATGGGCATCCGGGACAAGCCTACTGCATCAGCCTCACCTTGGCAGAATGGCTTTGCCGAACGGCTGATCGGATCGATCCGGCGCGAGTGTTTGGACCATGTCGTCGTCTTGGGCGAGGCGCATCTGCGCCGAATCCTGCGAGCCTATGCTCGCTATTACAACGACGTCAGAACGCACCGGTCATTGGATAAAGATGCGCCGGTCTCTCGCCCCGTTCAGCAGACCGGAATCATTAGTTCACACGCGATCCTGGGCGGACTTCATCATCACTACGTCCGCGTTTAGGTTTTCGGTACACACAGGGAGATCAGAAGCGTACGGTCGTGCTACTGGGGCAGTTGATGAGGGGCTCGATTTGGCAGACCGGGACGCAGCTTCCAAGCTGCCGCTGGCAATCGCAGGTCTGGACCGTGGCGGAGCAGAGCTTGAAGTCGCGCGGCGAAGCCTTTGCCAGCGGCACGAGCGTCGCGGCGGCAAGTAAAAGAAAGAGAAAGACGGGCGAGATGCTCATGGCAGTTTCTCCCTTAAGACGACAGGGGAGCCCGATGGGACGCCTGTCGCGGCCATCGGGCTCCCCGCTCCGAGCTTGCTCACCTGCTAGCGATACTGAGCCGGGATGCCGCTTTCCCCGCCAAAGGGCTGAACGGGAGCCACGCTGCTCTTGAGGCTGTCCGGGTATCCCCAGTGGTAGGTGCCGTCAGAGCCCGCCATTGCGGCAACCGTACCGGCGAGAAGGGTCGAGGCGATAACGAGGGTTTTCATCAGGGTCTGCATGACTTCCTCCGATAGCTGTGTGTTGACTACCGACCATTCGGTAGATGGCTACCTATCAGTCGGTAGGCAAAGCATGCAAATCACAAACTCGTGAGGTAAAGGGCATCACAACCGGTTGACTGCGCCCATGACCTACCGTACGATAGGTAGTTATGGAGACAAGAACCAAAATCCTCAACTCGGCACAGCGGCTGATCCAGACGCGCAGTTTCGAAGGCTTCAGCTTTAAGGACATCGCCGACGAGGTCGGCATCCGCAAGGCGAGCCTCTATCATCATTTCGACTCCAAGGACGCGGTCGCCATCGCGGTGCTGAAGCGGGGAGCCGACTGGGTCACAGGACAGCTGGACGCGACGAAGGAACTCGTGCCCCCGGAGCGGTTGGAGCGCTATTTCGATCTTTTCCACGACCTGCACGGGAAGGCCGAGCGCATGTGCCCGGGCGGTTCTTTCGCGTCGGTGTTCGGCGCCGTGTCGCCCGCCGTGCAGCGGGCGCTCCACGCCTTCACCAAGATGCATCTCGATTGGCTAGAAGGAGTCGTGCGCGAGGGCGCAGCGTTGGGCGCGTTCGAGATCGGCGAGCAGGCCCCGCGCGATGTCGCGCTACAGATCTTTTCGAGCGTGCAGGGTGCGCTGCTGACCGGAAGGCTGACGGCAGACCCGGGCGTGCTCGACGCGGTCGCAACCGAGCTCCGCACTTATCTCCGCTACACGCCGAAGGGAAGAGAGGGAGGGAGCAAACCCGCTTAGCCGGACGGCGATATCAAGGGAGGGTCACATGGCTGAAACCGGAATACGATTTATGACGTTCGGCATCTCCCCTTATTGCGAGAAAGCGCGATGGGCGCTCGACTGGCATCGCATCCGTTATCGTGAAATCGGCTGGCCTCCGGGTCTCCACCAAATCCTTGCGAAGCGCTGCGGGGCCAAGACGAACGCGCTCCCGATCCTCTTGGAGGGCACTACGGTCATCCAGGGGAGCAGCGCCATCATCGATTGGGCGGAGCGGCGGGCCGAGGATCACGCACGAAGCCTCGTTCCAAGCAACAGTGCAGGTGAGACCCAAGAAATCGAACGGCGCAGCAACGAAATTACCGCTGTGCATGTTCGGCGTCTGGCCTTCGCCGAGATGCTGCCGAACTACGCGCGATTGGCGGTGGTGCAGACTTGTTTAAGGCCTGCGCCGAGCGGGCGCTTGAGGGCATCGTGTCAAAACACTCGATGGCACCTTATCGCTCTGGCCGAAGCAGGACGTGGCTCAAGACAAAATGCTTGACCGAGTTCTATTTTCGTGGTGGTCGGCACAGACCGCGACCGCAAGACCAGCGCACTAATGGCGCTCCTCGCACATAGTGATAGTGCAGGCCTGAATTACGCAGGAGCGGCATTCATCACGCTTAATGGTGATGAGCGGAGAGAGTTTCTTGGCGAGGTCGAGCGGCTCACAACATCTTGGGCCACACTCAAGTCCCTCGCGGGCGACAGACGTAAAGTGGTGCCAGCCTAAGCTTGTGGTGAGAGTGAAGCATCTGGCAGGAAGCAAGACGCTCCGCCATGTCACTGTGAGAGGACTGGCGTAGAAAAAAAGGCTCAGCCTGCGCTATTGGGCTTGAGATTGAGGCTCACTAACCCCTACAATTGCTGCGTGCGGCGGAAAAGGGGGATGGATGCCCAGGGTGTCCAAGCAAGTCCAACGTCGCATTGCTAAATTAGACGCGCATTACACCGTTGCTCAGCCGAAGGACGCAGACGACTTTACCGTGCTCCGGCGCGTGGTGGCGGTCATCATCCTCGCAACCGTTGCCATCGCGGCACTCTCCTACGCCCAGCGGACCACGTCCGGCTTTGTCCAGATCACCCTGAAACATGGTCCTGCGCCCGCTATGTGGGGAGCAGCGTCATCCGGATTCAAAAACCGCGAGTGAGGTGATGGACATTCCCAGGCGCGGCGCTTGGCACCTTCATTGGCGTTGTCATCATCTTTGCTGAGGCAAGCCGTATGAAGATCGGTGTAGTGGCATTCACAACGACCCTCATGCTCGCCGGGGCCAGCCACGCCGCCGACAAGATCGCGCTTATTTGCTCTGATGGGAACGGGAAGGATGATTATTCGCTCTCAATCGACTTAGATCGGAAACTCGCCAGCTTCCATCTGTCAGACCTGCCAGACGCTGACGGCATTCCCGTTATCCGAGTTACCGAGAATTATATTTGGTTCCAAAACAAAGCTTTGTCCGGCATTTATTCGCAAGGGAAGCTGGATCGAATTACCGGATCGCTCCACTTTTTTCATCGGCAGCTCAACAACGCGAAAGACTATTATCTACGGTGCAAGCCAGCGAAGGGCAAGTCATGACCGTCTACATCCGCCCTAACGGTGATAATGAAAACGACGGAAGCGAAAACGGACCCGGTCAAATCACCCAAGCGCGCAATCACCATCGACGATTGATCCTCGCCCAATCGCTCGTCAGTAAGTTGATCTCTTGATCTTTGTTCCGGTACGTCGAACTTGGACGCGCCGAGTGTGCCTTCAGGACTTGCCGAAGATGTGCCTCACCCCAGATGATCACATGGTCGAGGGCATTCACGGCGGATAGACCCGATCGAACGTTCGACATACCCATTCTGCCATGGTGATCGGCGCGATGGGGCGATCGCGAATGCCCATTGCTCGAAGCCGCCGAGTGAACGCCTCGCCGTAGGCATCATCATTGTCACGGATGAGAAAGCCCGGAACAGCGTCCCAAGGAAAGGCTTCGGTAATCTGGCGGGCCAGCCATTCCGTCGTCGGATTGGTCGTGACGCCGATCCATAGAAAGCGACGGCGTCCGAGCCCCAAGACGACAAACACGAACAGTCGTTCGAATGCCAGCGTCGGAACGATGAGGAAATCCACGGATGCAATCCCGTCGGCATGGTTACGGAGAAAAGTCTTCCACCCTTGAGACGGCGGACCTCGCCTTCTCAACATGTATTTCGAAACCGTCGACTGTGCGACATCAAAGCCGAGCTTGAGCAGCTCGCCATAAATCCGTGGCGCGCCCCAAAGCGGATTTTCGCTGTGACCTGTTAGAAAAGGTGGGTTGATTGCCGGCTAATAGTCGCTCGGGTCCGAAGTGCCCACGGGGTCTGCTGTTGGCACTTAGCAGACATCGATTTCACCGCTGAACATGTCCGCTTTCGGGGGTGTGGAGCATCATATGAAGCCGGGGTGGGTGATGCTCGTACCCGCCGACACGAAACCTAATGTCATCAACGGCCCTTCAGGCCGAATGAAGCTCTCCACACTTTATGCTCCGCCGAACCATCGCGCTGGCGTCGTGCATGCCACTAAGGCGGATGCGGAAGCAGACAAAGAACACTTCGACGGGAAGATGACCGAGTAAGACGGAGGTAGCATGCTGCCACGTCCGTTTAGGCCGCGAAGCGACCCCTGGTGCCGATAAGGTCAGCTTCTGAGCCGACATAATTTCACTGCCGCGATGCAGCATCTCCCAAGACCACAGACAGGGCTTTCGGACAGCAGCGGAACTTGAAGTGGGTGCCCTTGATAGGCTCACCATCGAGGTTCACGTGAAGAGGCTTTTCCGTCTCGATCGTGAAGGCTGAGAGTTGGCGATATAGCAAATGCTCGTTCCGGGGATTTAGCGGGTCTCTCAACTCTTCGATCATGCGGCTGAGATTATCGGGTCGGAGGCCGCTGACAACGGCGACATCTAGCAATCCGTCGGTCAGAATGGCCTGGGGGGCGACTTCATACCCTCCGCCGGCAAAGCGGCTGTTGCCCACCGCCATGATCAGCATTGATCCCTCTTTGACGTCTCCGTTGGGAAGGATCAGCCGTCCTTCATAGGGCTCAAGGTGAAATGCCTTAACAAAACCCATAATGGAGTAAGCCGTGCCGCCCAGAAGCTTTCATGTCCTCGGGAGTCGTCGCCGTGACTTCCGCGCCGAAGCCCGCACTTGCCACGTTGATGAAATATTGGTCATTCATCCGTCCGACGTCGATCTTCGTTGGGCTTCCAGTACACGCTAGCTCCAGCGCGCTTATCAAATCTGTTGCGTCGATACCGGCGCCCTTCGCAAAATCGTTGGCTGTCCCCAGCGGCAGGATTCCAAGCGATGCCTTCGGGCGTTTGTTTCGCCTGATCATGGCATTAACCACGGCGTTCAGGGTGCCGTCACCGCCACCGGCTACGATCCGCCGGGCGCCGCCCTTGATGGCCTGTCGGACGTAGCTTCGCAGGTCGTTCCGGCTCCACGGAACATAAACATCAACGTCGATGCCCGACTGTCGGACATGCTTTACGGCCGTCTCGACCTCGGGCCTGGTACAACACTTCTTATGCAGGACAAGACGGGTTTTGGCCGGCTTTTTCAAAACTGGTTCTTACTTTGCGTAGTCTGGCAGAACGAGGTGCTGATCATGACGCATTAGTTGCGATCAGTGTCACGGGGAAAGATGAGCCGAAGGCGCTCCGGGTGGATTTTAATCATGGCGGGCAATGCGCCCAAGATCTCCCCATCAACCTGAACACACACGGGCGCATCACTTTCCACTCGTACCCATTCCGCTGCCTCAATGGTCACGTCTCGATCATAGCGGACGAGGCCGCAAGCGAGCGCTGAGAGTTGGCGCAATCGAACCAATTTGCCGTGCCCGCCAAATTTCACCACATAAAACTTCGTTCCGGTGATGTGGGCGTCTTGGGTCAGGAGCAAACCACCGGCATAGCGCTGCACTCTCGTGACGATGATCCATTGGGCTTCACTCCTGCCACCATCCGTTGTCACACGTAGTACGCTGTCGGAATGAGAGACGAGCGCCCGGATGACTGGACCAAAGAGCCCTATCTGGCCCCATTGACGTGTGCCTGAGGCTTCAAAGTGGGCAACCGCTTCCGCATCGAAACCGATGCCCACCACGAACAGAAAGGGCCAGGCATTGATCTGACCGACCGGAATGGTTCGCGCCGTTCCGTACAGCAGCGTGCTCGCAACGCGTTCCGGTGAGAGGGGTAGACCGACTTCCCGAGCAAAAAACGTTAGCCGTTCCCATGGGTATGATGCCGAGCGGCATAGCACTCCCAAGAAGACCCTCTGCTGCGTCGTGCACGGTCCCGTCGCCGCCTGCGGCCACGATTGCATCGAAGCTTCCCGAAAGAACGGCTTCAGCCGTCAACCTCATGCCCTCCCCATGACGGCTCGTTTCCGCGAATTCAGCGTGCGCTCCCGCGTTCCTCAACAGCGTCAGTACCGAATGATAGTGACGGCGCGCGGCCGGACCGGCATTAGGATTATGGAGAATGAAAAGTTCGCGCCTCATGGGAAGGCGGCCCGAATTGTCCCGTGCACCTGATGGCACTCTAATCAGTTCAACAAACTAGGGGTCACAGCATGAGACTGTCACAGAATTGGCGGCAACTTTTGTCCCGTTATCTGGAATTGGGCATTCTGATGACGATTTTTGTCTTCGCGGCTGCGAGCTTCACACTCCTCAAGCTCGCAAGCGAGATGCGTGAAGGTGAGACGCGCAGCGCCGATCAGGCCATTCTTTTGGCCCTTCGCGATCCAAACGACCTTTCAAACCCAATTGGTCCTGAGTGGGTGGAGACGATGTGCCGTGACCTCACTAGTCTTGGCAGCCCTGCGGTATTGACGCTCATCACGATCGTCGCTGTCAGCTATCTCTGGATCGACGGCAAACGATCAACTGCGTTGCTCACCGCTCTCTCGATTATCGGCGGAGCCGTCTTGGTAAGCCTGCTGAAATTCGGTTTCGCCCGGCCACGCCCTGAGTTTGTTTCACATTGCGTCAATGTGAACTCGTTCAGCTTCCCCAGCGGCCATGCAACAATGGCAGCGGTGACGTATCTTACCCTTGGCGTCCTCCTGGCGCGCGTGCAGAAAGGGCAACGAATGAAACTCTACGTGCTGGCCGTCGCCTCTGTCCTTGTGCTTCTCGTCGGGTTCACGCGCGTGTACCTTGGGGTCCACTGGCCAACGGACGTTCTCGCCGGGTGGTGCATTGGAACGGCCTGGGCGGCGGGGTGCTGGTTTGTTGCGACTTGGCTACGACATCGCGGAGCGATTGAGCGAGACGACTCATCCGCCGCGTAGCGTTGCACCCTAAAATCTTAGGTTCCTGGTCTATCAGTTGCCGTTTTGGAACAAAGCAGACCACTCGGCATTCTCCCGCGACGTCCGCAAATGGCCGATGCTGTCGATAAAGTCGGCCGCAGGGCCGGCTTGTTTGCCGCGAGGCTGGCTTGATGTCGCTCTTGCCTTCATGCGAAATCCTGAAATAGCCACGTACAGTAGCGAGTCGGAACAGAGAACGCGTTCCCGGTCGTACAGGGGAGCGGGCTCGACAATGACGTTCGGAAGCGCCTTAATGTAGCCCGTGGATCGTTCGGCTCGCACGGTTTTTAGAACGTCATGATCCTGGCAGGGCTCTAATCGCACCGAACGCCATGTTCTTCGCCTGGGGCCTCCTTCGTGGCACCGCATATTTTAGTTCTCACGGGGCGCTAGGATCTTCTGGGGCCCGCTCGAACCCGTCGCGAAACCAGCAGAGTACTCGTTCGCTGCAGCCTCTCAGCACAGCCACCTAGTCGCGATTTTTCTGGCTCTCTCTCGACCTCATCCAACCGTCCCGAAGAAGCCAGAAATGCGCGCCAAATGGCGGTCGTTCCGCGGAAGCACAGTCGAGAGGCAGTCGTAGTGCCGTAGTATGCGATTTCTGGCCCTTTATCTCTCCAGGCCAATTTTAGGGGCCACACTGTTGATTCTGTAGATGGCTGAGCGATCGAGCTAATTAGCAGACGATAATGCTCGACGCTATGAGGTCAGCTTTCGACCCAGTGCACAAGTTTGGCGAATGTGCCGCACACAAGAGTAAACTCGCAATCCCAGGAGGCTGGTATGCCGCTCATGCGCTTTGACCTGATCGAGGGCCTCACCGATGCCGAGTTGAAGACCCTGCTCGATGCTGCGCACCGCGCCATGCTTACTGCCTTCAAGGTGCCGCAACGTGACCGCTACCAGATTGTGCACGAGCACAAGCGCTCGCACATGATCATTGAGGACACCGGACTTGGCATCGAGCGCAGCGACGAGGTCGTGGTCGTCCAAGTCATCTCGCGTCCGCGCAAGAAGAAGGAGAAGGTCGCGTTCTACCAGAGCCTATGCGAGGAGCTCGAGCGGGCGTGTGGCATCGCCCGCTCCGATGTAGTGGTGGCGATTGTCGAGAACAGCGACGAGGACTGGTCGTTTGGGCTTGGCCGCGCCCAATTTCTCGAGGGCGATCTCTAACGAGGGGCCCCATCACGATATGCTGCCCGCGCCGGCGGGCACGGTGAATTGAAAGATGGCACCACGGGGCGCGTTCGCGCTCGCCCACAATCGGCCGCCGTGTGCTTCGATGATGGATCGGGAGATCGACAAGCCCATGCCCATGCCCTCGGACTTGGTTGTGTAGAAGGCATCGAACAGGCGTTCCACACTCTGCGGGTCCAGCCCCGGGCCTGAATCCCGAACGCTGACGATCACGCCAGAGGCCTCTCTCTCGGTGCTGATCAGCAGTTTCCGCGCCCCCTCGATGCCGCTCATGGCTTCGACGGCATTGAGGATCAGGTTGAGGATCACCTGTTGCAGCTGGATGCGATCGCCTTCGACGAGTGCCATGGACATAGGATGGCTTCAGGCCACTATCGATGGGGCTGATGCGATAAATCTCGACCTCTGAATACTCCTTAGCGTCTGAGCCTTCCAGAAAAGGCAACGAGAGGAAGTCATGCCAGTGAAAGAAGTCGTGCTCGCGGCGAATTTCCCTGAGATCAATTTGCGGATCGTCCTTAGGCGGAAGGATGCGCGTCATCTCGGTGCGGTTCTGTTCGAACACGCCCTCCAGATAGCGATCAATCTCTTCCATGACCCTGTCGATGTGTGGACGAAGCTCTTCGTTCCGATAAATTTTGACCGCCTTCTCGGAGCGCCTAACCCGGTTTGTCTGCCTCATAAGGTCGTCGAAGTAGTCTGGCAGCCGATCCTTCAGCAGATTGACGGCATCGGATACGGAATCGTTTCTGGTTCTCAACGGGCTCCGAGTGCGCGATTCCAGCTTTCGGCATTCGTCCCGTAGGTGCGCGAGTTGGGCTTCGATGCTGAGGCGAAGGTTCCTCAGCGCATCTTTGATGGAGAGCTCAGGATCGCCGCCGAGTTTGTCGTCTATAAAGTTTCGGAGGTGGTTCAATCTCCGCGGGCGATAATCTTTGTCAAAGCGATAGAGGAACACGTTCTCGGTCTCCTTCCCCTCCTCTTTATAAGCAGCATAGTGCTCTTCCCGCCATGCACGCAGTAGCCGGCGTAGGAAATAAAACTGATCCGAATCGGTTTCAAAGCCGACCACTCTGGTGACCATCCGCGCTAGCACATCGGTCGTTTCATAGACCCTCAGGTGGTGATAGTGGGGGTAGAACTCGCCGAATTTGAAGGTTTCCACCATCGCCTTGAGATCCAGCGTGTCAAATTTCTCCGGCGATGGCCGCTGAATTTTCTCGGCGCGATTGGACAGCTGGTTGCTGTCCTTTTCCTCCCGCTCCCTAAGATAGAACAAGCGTTCGAGGCGACGGTTGTAGGCGTTGATAGTTTGTATGTCGCCGCGGATGACTTCATACCTGGGCAACGTCATCGCAGCGAGCCTGGCGTTCTCGACGAAGCTGATTTCCCTTTGAGCAATTGATTGCCGCAATTCGGGGAGCTCCGGAAATGGATCGACAGCACGCTGTCTGAGTTGGCTACAATCACATCCCAAACTGCTACAAATTCTGAGCATTAGAACAAATTCTGAGCAGTAGAATATGTCATCCGAGAGTCATTCCTTAGTGAAGCGATTTAGACCAGCGGGCTTCTTCCTACTTCGCACGCCGGTGCTGCCACTCAACGACATCCAGAAATATACGGAAGGAACAAGCGCTCGTTTCGCGATTAAGAACACGAGCAATCTTGAGCGCGCCTTGAACAATGATCGGGTTTTGCTTCGGCAACGACTGAGGACCGTCCTTGAGAGGCCCTTAGTCAAGGAAGCGCTCTGGCTAGCTTCGCCTAGCCTATACCGTCAAATTCCAAGGTGGATTGGTGAACCCAACACAGTAATAGGACGTAAGATTGAACGTTCCCTACTTAGATACTTTACTCGCATGGCCTCAAGACCGGTACCTTTTGGTCTCTTTGCGGGGTGCTCGGTCGGCACAGTAGGATCAGAAACCAGTCTCAAACTGGCACCTCAGAGATCCTATCGCCGAAATACCCGCATCGACATATGTGTCTTAAGCCGAGTCATTCAAGAAATCACAGAGAACCCCGCGACAGCTCATGGGGTTAAATACGTTCCCAACCCATTGCTACGTCGCTTCGGCGAGAGGACCACAGTTGCAACAATTCCGAGCAAGGAAACAAATTCGAGCCGATACATAGTAATTAAGGATACCCGCCCTCTTTCAGTTATCTTGGAGCGCGCCAGCGAAGGTCTCTGCCTTGATGAGTTCGCTAATGAGTTGGTTCGTTCCGGCATGACATTTAAACAAGCCTATAATTTCCTCGATCAAGTGATCGGAGCACAAGTCTTGCTACCTGACTTGGTCCCCTATGTTACCGGACCAGAGCCAGCAAAGGGGCTCGTCTCCGAGTTGTCGCGGCGCCAGCTGGCTCCAGAGAAAACGACAACTCTCAAGACTATCTGCGAGAAACTCTCAAACCTCGATTGCATAGAGTGCGCCGTAGATCCAAGCGCCTACGAAGAAATCTCGATGGCAGTGCGCACGCTCACTGACACCGAGCCGCAAGTCTTTCTACATTCTGAGTTACACAAGCCCATGCAGTGCGGCACTATCGGGCCGGAAGTTATAGATGCGGTCTCGCGCGGCATCGAGGCTCTGGTTTTTCTTGTGAAATCCTGAACGCGAGAACAAGCTGCGATCCTTTCGCGAGACCTTTCACAGGCGGTTTGGGGAACGCTTGGTACCACTAGCGGAAGTCTTTCAGACACAGCCATCGACCACAGATCTGCTGGAAGGGCTGGTTCTCTATGGGGTCGACAGTCCGACTAGGTCTTACAGCAGAAAAGATGCTTACCTTCTGAGCAAGCTTGAGGATGTTTGGAAGCGCCGAGCATACGAGATGGATCTAACCATGCCGGAGCTTGCATTACTTCACAAGCAAAATTCCAAGCCTTTCCGGATGCCCAATTCCTTTGCAGCGGTTGTGACGGTTCTTTCTCCTTCCGATAGTCAGTTTGCTCGAAGCGGTCAGATTGTGTTGCATGTCGTCAGTGGGCCTAGCGGAGCAACGCTACTAGGGCGCTTCTGTCATGGAGACCAAGATCTTCTCAAACTCGTAAGAGAATATGTGCGCATGGAAGAGCGGACGGTTCCCGATGCGGTTTTCGCGGAAATCACGTTCCTTCCGTTTGGACGTGCGGGCAATGTGGTAGCCCGGCCACTGCTAAGAGACTATGAGATCCCTATTTTTGGGCGATCTGGATGTCCCCCAGAACGACAAATACCGATCTCAGATCTACATGTGTGGGTTGATGACGCTCACGTCCGGCTATGGTCACAGAACTTGGGAAGGGAAGTCATCCCCCGGCTAAGTTGTGCGCACACGCCTACTGGTCATACGCCGGTGCTTTATCGTTTTCTTCACGAACTGCAGTTTCAAGGCGATTTGAGTGGGTTGGTTTGGGATTGGGGGCCTTTTGAAGGCTCCGGCTTTCTCCCTCGTGTGACGGTCGAGAACGTGATTCTCAGCCGAGCCCAGTGGAGTATGAGGACGGCGGAAATATCAGACCTCGTCTCCGGCCATGGGGCGTCACAGCACCGTCGGATTCAGTCTTGGAGAAAACGAAGGAAGGTTCCACGCTTTGTTGCGTACGTTGACGAGGAGAGAGAACTGCTAGTCGATTTTGACAACGTGCTTAGCGTGGACTCGCTGATCGAGATTATAAAAAAGAAACAGCACGCGTTGTTGAGGGAAGTACCCGAGACTCCAAACCGATGTAGTGTCTCTGGGCCCGAGGGGGGCTTTTGCCATGAAGTTATTCTTCCCTTCGTCTCAAACGTAATCGACAATGAATACGACTTGGGATTTGAAGGATTAACACAGGCATCATGGCAAAATTTTATTCCAGGGTCCGAATGGCTTTATGCAAAGATTTACACTGCTCAACAACACGAGAACGCGCTTATTGCTGACGTGTTAGGCCCGCTTGCATCAAGGCTTTCCAAGAACGGTACTGTGGACCGATGGTTCTTCATTCGATATGCGGATCCGGACGAACATGTGCGCGTGCGTTTTCATGGTAATCCTGAGAAAATCACGAATGTCGTGGCGGACTTGAACGCAGTACTTTTGCCTGGATTGCAGAGCGGAACGATTTTTCGACTTACGTTCGACACCTACCAAAGGGAAATGAGGCGCTATGGTGGTTCAATCGGAATTGAATTAGCGGAGCGCATGTTTCATTTCGATAGTGAGGCGGCCGTTGATCTGCTCATGGCACAAAGGCTGCACTACAATGAAGATAATTCTTGGCGCGTGCCAGTTCTCGCAATCGATGCTATGTTTGGTGACTTCGGATTTGACTTGGGCGAAAGGCTCAAGATTGCCCATCTAGTGTCGGAAGGACTCGGAGCGGAGTTCAGTCAGACCAAAGAGGTGCTAGGACAGCTGTCCTACAAGTTTCGGTCAATCCGGAATTCGATGGAACGGCTTGTTCGAGATGAAACGCTGGAGGACGACCCAATCCGCGCCTGTTTAGTCCATATAAAGCAAAGATCCTTGAGGAACGGCTTAATTGCCAAGGCATTTTGGTCAGAATTCGAAGCGGGACGGCTAGGTTGCTCAATGCTAGATCTTGTAGCGAGCTTCGTGCACATGACTCTGAAATCGGCTGCTTATTTCGAGCCATCGCGAGCACGAGTTTGTGTTGCTCACGTTTCTCTGCCGCACCTATCGGTCGCTTCAGGCGCGGGGGGTCACTTCTCTCCGATACATGCCGCAGACGCATCAATCGCGGTGACCTTCAATTTACCGGCCAGGCCGTATATCGGTTAAAAGACATCGATCCCAAGTGGGCGGCATGGACGTGGCAGCGGAGAGGAGTGCGAGCCCAATGCCAGCAGCGCCATTCATGAGATCGGGACAAAGGTGATGTGTCACATCAGTCCCTTCAAGCCTTCCTACGCCGAAAAACCCGCCTATGCCCTCTCCCGGCAGGCGCATTTCGAGTGTGCGCTCAAACCAGGATCTAGCATCAGATTCTATATCTCGGGATCGAGTGGCCTGGAATAGCCGATTTAGGATATGAGCCACGCCTGCCGCTCCATGACAGATGCACGCATCTTCGATGCCAGATTCATGATCAGGCCGCTTCGCAGCTAAATCCGCAATCTTTAGTGCAAGCCGCGCCAACTGCCGATCGCGCAGAGCCTGCGCGGCAGAATACAGCGCTATCGCAATACCAGGTTCGCCGTAGCACCAAGCTACACGCGCAGGCGAAGGCTGCCGACCTGGGCAGACGGCATATGGAAAGCGATGGTCCTCGGGCAATCGCTGCGCGAGCAGCCATTCCACCGCACCCTCAAGCAATTCACGAGTGGTCCTTGCTTCAATACGAGCCAGGCACAGTCGACTGAGCGCAGCGATCACGCCGGGCACGCCGTGCGCGACTCCGAGATTGACTTCGCTTTCGCTGGCTTGTGATTCTGTTTCATGATGGTCAGCATAAAGCCCGAGGGGCATCTGCCAGAATACGCCCAACTCTGTGGCGGTTGCGATTTTTCTGAGATTTAGTACTAACCGTCGAAGTCTAGCTCGGGACTGTGGATCTGGCAGACGCTCCATCAAATAAACGGCAATGCCGACCTGCCCTTCCCAGAGACCTACTAGTTGCGACCAAAACCCGTCGTCGATGATGTCCGCAATTGTCCGGTCGATTGAGGAAAAACCTCGCTTGCGTAGCTTGCCCCCGCTGAGCTTTTTCAAATGCGCCAGGGTCCACATCACCCCCGCGAGGCCAGAGCCGAATGAGGGGTCCATTGGAACTGTTCGCAGCCCAGATGTGGCGCTTTTCAAATGCAAAATCGCGTGCTTTTGGTCTACGGTATCGCCAAGAGGCGACTCACCCAAATGGGCGAAGAATAGCGCAATACCCGCGTGACCAGAAAAGAGCGACGGATCTTGAATGCTATCGCTAGGGATGGAGCGTAGGTCCGCAGCAATATCTTGGATCGCCGAGACGGCTTTGTCCCTTAGAGTATTGGCTAGGAGTGGAACCCACTCAGATCTTAAGGATCCTGCGAGTGGCTGCATGAGCCAGGTCCAGAAAAGGCTTTCGCGCTAGGAAGGGTTCCCTTCATTCTCTCATCGGTATCGAAATCGCATCTGCAACGTGAATCCATTGCATTTCCGACAGCACTTTCGCTACAGCGTAAATGTCTGACGTGACGCGAGCAACGCGTCCAACCCCCCAGCCGCGCCTTCGAAGACAATGATCTTTCCTATGTTTTATGTACGCAAGGTAGGGGCTTCACAGTCACCTGCTACCTCCCCCAAGTCTAGGCGAGCGTCAAGTTCAGCCAAAAAACGCTCTCTATCTTCGGGCTGAATTGATGACGCGGTAGGATCACATTTCGTTGTGTCAGTGGATCTTGCCATTTGCTTGCCTCCTCCGACAAGCGAATACCCCGCATCGGCCGGGCACAGTCAGAGGCCAGGCTAGGCAAGGCGCTCGGGCGTCGGAATCGGAACCGCGCCGTTAAAGGTGGAATGAACAAGTTTTTTTACAGCACTTTGCGAATAGCGTGAATGTACCACGCGACGCAAGCAACGAGGTCAACGCACCAGCCGCGCCACCGGACACAATGACCTTTCCCACGTTCTCTGTCTGCAAGGCGGGCGCCTCACAGTCACCTGCTGCATCCCCCAAGCACTTAGCTAGCGTTTGCTGGTTAACAGCAAGTTCCTCGACCATTGCGCTCACCGCGTCCAGCCGCGCGTCGAGTTCCGCCAAAAAACGCTCTCTATCTTCGGGCTGAGCTGATGACGCGGTAGGATCACATTTCGTTGTGTCAGGGGTTCTTGCCATTTGATTGCCTCCTCCGTCAAAATACGCGAAGCAGCCCGCCAAATTCTAATGGACTTACCTTCAGTCGCGGCGTGCCTCCTCCCAGGGTCGCTGTTACGCGACGTGGCGATTTGAAGCAGGACATTATGCCGCAAATCAAGGCCGAAATCTATCAGAATACGTCCTTTTTTTAAATTTGTGATGCGCGAAAGGTCGACGATGCCAGTTGTAGGAAGGCTGTCCTTTCCGAAAATTCCATCCGGTCTGGATTCGCATCGTAAGGCAAAATCATCGCATCATTGAGAGCGATGTTTGCGATCCTGCGCGCGCTTGGAGTGTTCGTCGCCGACCTGTTCAAGTCGCGATGCCGGCTTGAGGCTGAGAATTTGCTTCTCCGCCATCAGCTAACCATCGCTTTGCGGCGGGCACCACCCCGTCTCCGACTGCTTGGCAGTGATCGCGCTCTCCTCATATGGATGACGAGGCTTTGGCCGAGCCTTCTAGGTGCGGTGCAGGTGGTTCAGCCGGAGACCATCCTGCGTTGGCATCGCGCTGGTTTCAAAATGTTTTGGCGTTGGAAGTCGTGTAATAGGGCAGGGCGGCCGAGGATTGATCGTGGCCTTCGAGATCTGATCCGGCGGATGAGTAGTGAGAACGCACTTTGGGGCGCATCCCGGATTCATGGCGAGCTTCTGATGCTTGGCTTTGAGGGGCTGAGTCCACGGTCTCGAAAATATATGGTGCGACCTTCGAAGCTGCCGTCGCAACCCTGGAAGACTTTTCTGCGAAATCACGCTGAGGCGATTGCTGCCATCGATGTGTGCGTTGTGCCGACGCTGACCTTTAATCTCTTGTTCGTGTTCCTGGTCCTGGGTCACGGCCGGCGATGGCTGTTATGGTTCGAGGTGGCGCGGCATCCGACAGCCGAGTGGCTGGCTCGGCAGATCACCGAGGCATTCCCCTGGACCTCGGCGCCAGCCTACCCTGGTGCGCGACAACGACCGCGCCTATGGACACGTCTTCACGTCTCGGGTGAGGGCGATGGGTATCCGCGATCGACCGATCTCTCCTAGGTCGCCGTGGCAGAATGGTTGTGCCGAACGTCTGATCGGTACACTGCGCCGCGAGTGCCTGGATCAAATAGTCATCTTCGGCGAGGCGCACCTGCGGCGAGTTCTTTCCGCCTATGCGGCATATTACAATCAAGCGCGCACCCACTTGGCATTAGGGAAAGATGCGCCTTTGCATCGAGCTGTCCTTTCCGAAAATTCCATCCGGCGTGGATTCGCCTCGTAAGGCAGAATCATCGCATCCTGATCAGCGATGTTTGCGATCCTGCATGCGCTCGGAATATTCATTGCCGACCTGTTTAAGTCGCGAGGCCGGCTTGAGGCTGAGAATTTACTTCTCCGCCACCAGTTGACCATCGCTTTGCGGCAGGCACCATCTCGTCTTCGACTGCGTGGCAGTGATCGCGCGCTGCTTGTATGGACGGTACGGGTTTGGCCAAGCCTTCTTGGTGCGGCGCAGGTGGTTCAGCCGGAGACCATCCTGCGTTGGCATCGCGCTGGCTTTCGCGTGTTGTGGCGTTGGAAGTCACGCAATAGGGCAGGGCGTCCGAGGATTAATCGTGGCCTGCGCGATCTCATTCGGCGGATGAGCCTGGAAAACCCACTTTGGGGCGCATCCCGGATCCACGGCGAGCTGCTGATGCTTGGCTTTGAAGTGGCCCAATCAACAGTCTCAAAATATATGGCGCGACCTCCGAAGTCGCCGTCACAATCCTGGAAGACGTTTCTGCGAAATCACGCGGAGGCAATCGCAGCAATTGATGTGTGCGTTGTGCCGACGCTGACCTTTGGGCACTTGTTTGCCTTCCTGGTTCTGGGGCACAGCCGGCGCCAGCTACTGTGGTTCGAGGTGACGCGGCATCCGACAGCCGCGTGGCTGGCGCGGCAGATCACCGAGGCCTTTCCCTGGACCTCGGCGCCAGCCTACTTGGTGCGCGACAACGACCGGGCCTACGGACATGTCTTCACCTCTCGGGTGACGGCGATGGGCATTAGGGACCGGCCGATCTCTCCTGGATCGCCATGGCAGAATGGAATTGCGGAACGCTTCATCGGCACGCTGCGTCGCGAGGCCTGGACCATATGGCCATCAATGGCGAGGCGCAGCTGCGGCGAATGCTTTCCGCCTATGCAGCATATTACAACCAAACGCGCACGCATCTGGGTTTACAGAAAGACGCACCGCTACGACGGCCTACCCAACGGTTTGGCCGGATAACCGCTATTCCCGTCCTGGCCGGGCTGCATCACCAATACGTCCGGTTATGATTTTCGGAAAGGACAGGTCCCAGACCTCAATGCGGGATGGAAGATCACGGTCCTGGCTGGCCATAGGCCTATGAACGCGTGGTCAATATGCTATGGATTACAACACCTTCTCGGTGACCGAGTGTTTTGGATCCCCAATGCTGGGTCGATCAGATAAGAAGCAGGAGACGGAATCGTGTGAAAAGAGGCGAGCGGATCGGCGGCAACGGGTCCGCTTTCGGTCGCATTCTCGCCGATGCGGCGAGCCAACGCGATGTCAGCGTCTGACCCCAACTCGGACATCGGCGCCGTCCGCGTGCAACCGGGGCCGCGTTTTTTCCAAACCCTTTGCCTACCTCGGTGGCTCTATCGGTTCGGGTTCACACCCATCGACATCCGGATGAATGGTCCAACGGTGCTGTTCGCGCTGCTGTAATGCGCTGGTCGTTTGCGCGTACGCGTCATTCAGCAGTCGGCACCATTTGTCACGCAGCCAGAGGGCGCGGTCGCGGAATTTTTGGCTGGCAAGACCCTTCTTCATATCACCGAGGCTGAGCTGCGTGATCGCTGTCGGCATGTTGGGCAGATCCGTCGGCAGTTTGGCCGGGTCGACGAAGTCGGGGTCCCATTCCATATAGGCACCCGCTTCTCGGTCCGAATGGATCTTCACCACGGCCATCAAGGGGTGGAACTCATGCCAGCCTTCATGGAAGCCGTCGTAGACATGGCGGCCATAGACGGCGACCTTATCGCCTGCGGAGATCGGTCCGAGAGCCTTCTCGCCGACGTTTGCATCCTCCACATTCCCAGGGTCTGAGTGGAAAGCAATCTGGGCGCCAATGTATGCCCCCGCTGCGCCCCCAAGAAGACCGCCCAGGATGGCGCCAATGATCGCGCCGATGACGCACCCAAAGCCGCCGAATAGGGCGCCGATCGCACATCCGAGGGCCGCCCCTCCTACCGCTCCGAGACCGCTGCCCACGCCCACAGCGACGCCAAGCAGGAGGGCATAGTCCAGCATGGCCTGCCAGAAATTCCCCTCGGCTTCGACATGCAATTTCGCACGGTCAAGCTTGTAGCCCAGATCCGTAAAGACCGGCCTCATCAAGTCCTGACCTTGAAAGCCGTCGAGATAGACGTCGTTTTCCTTCTGCAGCTCCGTCTTGCCATCCAGCGATGGTCCGGCGCTCCCGGTCTTGTACGCGTTGTTATTGGCGCGATAATCGTCGTTGGGGCGGTGTGGCATCAGGCGAAGATCAAAAAATTGATCATTGTCGAATTCACCGAAGCCGCCGATTTCCGGCGTCCCCTCGACAACCCCGACCGCGCATTTTGGATTGTCGCCGATGCAGATCAGCCGGTGAAACAGCCATTGCTTGGCCACGTGCGCGATCGTGCCGGCATAGCCGACGGCCATAAAAACAGCCCCGACGACAAAGAAGCCGAAAGCGTAGGACAGGATCGCACCCAGGAGCGGGATGCCTCCAACGGCGAGGATGGTTGCGACGAGGTCGTCCTCGTTAAATGGCTTGTCGCCCGGGGTATGCTGATAACATTTCGTATACTGGCGAAAGGCCATCGATCAGCCCTCCTCTACAACTAGCGTCACGCCCCCGACAAACTGCCGCGGCTGATGTGGGCCGTTGGCAAAGCAGTTGATATTGAATGGCTGGCGCCCCTTGAAAGCTCCAGCGGCCCGTTCGATCTCGATGCGTACGGGCCGTTCCTCGTCAGGACCGAGCGTGAAGACATCGGGTTCGATCTTGACACGCCATTCCGGACCGACCGGAAACCTGGCGTAACCCTGGGTGTCGAGTGCCTTTTTCCAACGCGCGCGGCTTTCATTCAGACGCGTGGGACGCTCCGGGACCTTTGTGTCCCCCGGCGGCGGACACGGTTCGCGCCTGGGGAGTTGGTACACATCTACCTCGAGCTCGAACCGGCGGACGATACCCGCGTCGTTGCGAACGGGAAACGTGAATGTTGCCGGCGAATGCAATTGCGCGACGTTGGTGTTCTCCTGTCCCGTATTGTTGTCCGGATTTGCATCATCCGGCCAGTCGAGGGCGGCCTGCAGGCAATAGTGACCGCCGGTCTTGGGCGTGTGCCAACTGAACTTTGCAAAGACGGGGCAATCTGCTGACGCTTTTACGCCGAGGTCGACGTAAGTCTTGCCGATTAGTTTCGCCGTCGTTCCGACGCCGAAATCCAGAAACAGGAGATATACCGGCAGATTGGCAGCCGGCGCGTCGTACGAGTTGTTCCAGATTCTGACGACGACATCGTAGTCGTGATCGGCCGACAGCTGATTGGAATTGACCGCCGCCCCGCCGTCATAGAGCTGGATATCAGGGTTGTCCCAGGTGACCGCTAAACCCTGTTTCATCAGAAAGAATTGCGAATACAACAGCGGGTCCGGCCGTTTGTATTCCGTGATCGGTATGTCGATGCAGCAGCCGGAGCGTCTGGGCAGGGGCGGTCCGCGAACCCAGCGGCACAGCGACGCAACAACGCGCCGCAGTATGGCCGGGAGATCGCGCAGTTGCGGCAACAGCTCAAAAAACGCCTTCAGTCCGAGCCAGAAGCCGCGAAAGATATCGGGCCGCTCCGACATGCTCGCTCATCTCCAATGTCTCTGCGAGGCTGCAACGGTCCCTTCAACCCTCAGGATATTACAATCGCAGGCGTTAAGGTTCAGGTAACGATGCTTTTATCACTTGCGGTGAACCTAGCCAGACATGTCCAACGGCAAAGCCAATCGCCAATCCGAGCACGGCTAGGCCGGAATCGAACAGGAGGTAGATCCAACTCTCGGCGTACTCGCCGCTAATTAGGGTCGCCGCAGTCCCAGACACAATGACAGCTACAACGCTCAGGACCAATCGCGTTCGGCCCCTCGTGTGGCGATAGATCACTCCACCGAATATGGTCCCCAAAACGATTGGAAGCAGTTCCACCATGGCTAAACCTCCCCGCGGACCAGCGCACGAACGGTGCTATGGTTAGCCGTGGAACCAGACCAGCGCGAACTCGATGTTCTTGCGCGCGGTCATGTTCCGCTTTCTTAACACGCTTTGCGGGAACAAGTATGACAGCGAAATATGGCCAAGAGCAATATGAAGGTAATGACTAGATGCCTGGAGCGTGAATGTCCGTTGGTGGCAGCTTCTATTAAAAAACTCTTCGGGGCGAGCACTTGGCTGCGTCGTTGAGAACGTCATTTCGCCACCAAGCGGATCGCGAATCCTGATTCCAAAAAATCCCGTGGCGCGAAACCCTTTCGTATCGTCGGCGTTTGCCTCGCGAGACCCCCGACTAAATCAACACAATCGGCACTTCTCGGACATCCAAGCAGACGAACTCAATTCCGCTTTCGGCCCCTTTCCGGAAGCCGCCGAGCGGAGTTGATTGTAGAGGCCAAGTCTCGATGAAGTTCGGCGCCTGGTGGGCTTGGGAGGCGTCGGCGCTTCCCATTGCCCGTGGCCTGTTGCGCCCATCACCATATCGCACCTGTCCTGTCCGAAAATTCATCCGGCCTGGATTCGCATCGCAAGGCAGAATCATCGCATCATTGAGTGCGATGTTTGCGATCATGCACGCGCTTGGAATGTTCGTCGCCGACCTATTCACGCGCGGAGTTGGCTTGAGGCTGAGAATTTGCTTCTCCGCCATCAGCTAACCATCGCTTTGCGGCTGGCACCACCTCGTCTTCGACTGCGCGGCGGTGATCGCGCTCTTCTCATATGGATAACGGGGCTTTGGCCGAGCCTTCTTGATGCGGTGCAGGTGGTTCAGCCAGAGACCATCCTGCGCTGGCATCGCGCTGGGTTCAGAATGTTTTGGCGTTGGAAATCGCGTAATGGGGCAGGGCGGCCGAGGATTGATCGTGGCCTGCGCGATCTGATCTGGCGGATGAGTAGTGAGAACCCACCTTGGGGCGCATCCCGGATCCATGGCGAGTTGCTGATGCTCGGGTTCGAAGTCGCCCAGTCGACAGTTTCGAAATACATGGTGCGACGCCGGAACCCGCCGTCGCAACCCTGTAAGACATTTTTGCGAAACCAAGCTGAGGCCATCTCCGCCATCGATATGTGCGTTGTGCCGACGCTCACCTTGGATCTCTTGTTTGCATTTCTGGTTCTGGGTCACGGCCGGCGACAGCTGCTGTGGTTCGAGGTGACACGGCATCCGACAGCCGAGTGGCTGGCCCGGCAGATCACCGAAATATCTCCCTGGACTTCGGCGCCCTACCTGGTGCGCGACAACGACCGCGCCTATGGAGACGTCTTCACGTCTCGGGTTAGGGCGATGGGTATCCGCGATCGACCGATCTCTCCTAGGTCGCCGTGGCAGAATGGTTGTGCCGAACGTCTGATCGGCACACTGCGCCGCGAGTGTCTGGATCAAATACTCATCTTCGGCGAGACGCACCTCCGGCGAATTCTTTCCGCTTATGCGGCGTATTACAATCAAGCACGCACGCACTTGGCATTAAAGAAGGATGCGCCCTTGCATCGAGCGGTCCAACGAGCTGGCGCCATTGTCGCCATTCCCATCCTGGCTGGACTGCACCACCAATACGTCCGGATATGATTTTCGGAAAGGACAGGTCCGTCCGTATTGCGTAACGTACGCCAAGAATTCGCTGTTCTCGAGGTACTGCTCCCTGTTAGGAGAAACAAATTCCCTGTTTTGCCACTAGGGAATTTCGTCGCAAATCGGTTGGTTTTTAAGGGGCCCAGGATGCGCGCTGGGCCCAATATCGGCGATATTCCCTGTATTTTCCCTGTGATCAGGGAATTTTGACTAGCAGAGAAGGGTTCGCTGCAGACTGCCAACACAGCCACCTCATCGTGAAATTTCAATACGCCGCAAGCAGCACGGGGATTGTCGGTCGCCCGCGTCACCCTTGGTCGTAGCCGGCATATTTCGCCTCTTGCCCGAAGGAGGAGAGCGGCACGAAGCTCTCCGGCAGCTTGATCTCGCCCCTGGCGAGCCGCGCCTTCTGATAGTTGAAGCTTTGAACCGTCTGCGCGAAGAGATGCTCGCCTGCGGTCAGCTCCTGACGCGCCGGGCGCTCGCCCGTGACGAACCGGTCCAGCGGCTTGACCTTGGTGTCATAGTCGACGGCGAAAAACAGGGGAAAGGAGAAGCGCTCCTGTTTGACCGGCCGCACCCGATGTGAAGTCGCAACAAACTCGCCGTTGGTCCAGATCTCCATCATGTCGCCGATATTGACCACAAGAGCGCCCGGCAGCGGCGGCGCATCGATCCAGCGGCCGGCGCTGTTGAGGACCTCGAGGCCTGGTGCGGTCGAATAGAGGAGCGTGAGGCATTCGTAGTCGGTATGCGAGCCGATGCCCATCGCTTCGCCTGCCGCCGGATTGTACGGATAGCGAATGAGCCTGAGCTGGCTCGGCGGCTTCGTAAGATAGGGGTCGAAGAAGTTCGGAGCCTCGCCGAGCGCCCGCGCAAAGCCGCTCATCAGCGTGCGGCCCAGGGAGAAGATCGCGTTGTAATAGGTCGTCACCGGCGTACGGAAGTCCGCAAGGTCGGGCCACTGATTGGGACCGAGCAGCGGATTGCCGGCGAGATAATCCGGGTCGTCCGCTGGAAGGTCGATGGAGAGATCGAAGGCCTCCTTGCGATCCTTGGACCCCGCGGCAAACACCTCTTCACCTTCGGGGACGTAGCCGCGGTGATTGCGTGAGAGGCCGATAAAGACCTTCATCTTCTCTTCCACCGGCAGAGCGAAGAATTGTGTCGCGGCGCCGACGACATTAGCGAACACTGACTGCGGAATGCCGTGTCCCGAGGCATAGCAGAAGCCGACCTCGCGCGCGGCGCGGCCGAGTTGCTCGGCGCTCGCTTGGGCGCCGCCGGCATTGCCCGAAAGAAGCCCTGAGATGTCAACGATCGGCAATTCGGTGAAGGCAGCTCTGTTCATTGCATGGCTCCCGAATTCGGGCGGACGAGGTCGGAGTCTTCTCCGCCAAGGTCTCCGCCGCGGGCTTTGGCTTGAAACAAGGGAGCAGGGGCCTCGCGCACACTTTCCGACGCCGTGATCTGCCAGGCGCGGCGCACGAAGGCGCCTTCTGGTGTCACGTCGTGGAGGAGCAGCTTGCCGGTCTCGCCGTCGATGTCGGGTCGCAGCGTGTGCCCTTCCCGGAAGGGTAGGCTCGATCGCTCGACCCGCCATTGCTGGTCGCGCGCGCGGCCGAATGAGATCTCGCAATCGAACAGGTCCTGCGCCGCCTGAAGCGAGCTCGCCGCCTCGACACATTCGCTCAAATCGGCTCCCGGCGGGAGTGGCGCGCTGCGGCTTGTGGCGAACATGAACGCCTCGCCTCCCACGATCAGGCAGCCGGTTCGAGACGGCAGCTCCGCGGCGAGCGAGAGCGCCACCACGTCGTCGGTGTGCGGCTCGCGGACCCAATGCTCGACATAGGGGGCCTCGACGCCCCGCTCGATCAGGACATCGTTTTCGAAAGCGAGGTGACCGCGATCCTGGTGGCCAGTATTGGGTTGATAGTCGAAAACGCGGTGCCAATGGCCAATGGAGGTCTCGACCTTAAGCTTTCCGAAGAATCCCTCCTGCCGTGCGAGAAAGCGGAGCGTCGGCCAATCGAGCTCGCGGTTGCAGGAAGCCTTGCCGTATGGGCGCCCCTCCGGGATGCGCAGGTCGGCATAAAGCTCAGGACCCTGCAGCCAATAGACCTCCGTCGTCGTATCCGCCTCGCCCTCAGGCCAGGCGATCAGGCGGCGGCGCCAAAGGCCCTGCATGTCAGTCAGGCTGACCATCGCCGCAGTCGAAATCCCGTTTGAGCAGAAACTGGTTCTTGTACATTTCGAGGCCGGTCATCACCTCGATCAGCGCGATGTCCTCGTGCCCGTAGCAGTGCTCCTGCAGGAATTTGAGGAAGGCCTGCCGCGCCTCGAACACGACCTCGACCAGGAGATCGTAGCGGCCGCTGACCCAGAGGACATAGACGGCGGCGGGGTGGGCGCTGAGGCGCTTCGCAACTTGCTCCGGCGTGCGATTGGCCGCGACTTTGATGCCGAGCATGGCGTCCGCGCGATAGTTGATGGCAATCGGATCGGCCAAGGCGACGACACGCAGATGCCCCGCCTCCTTCATGCGGTTGAAGCGATTGCGAATCGTGCCCTCTGAGACGTTCAACGCGGCGGCGATGGTTTGAAACGGCAGGCGGCCGTCCTCCTGCAGCATGCGGATGATGGCGCGGTTGAGACTGTCCTCCGGAGAGTTGAGGGAACCCGCCTTGCGGCCGAGCGCCTCATCGAGCGCGTCTTCGGCTGACTTGCCCAAGCTCATCTCAGCCATCTTGGTGTCTTGCGCCATGTTCGATGCTCCGGGCAGCACGGCTAGAAGAACCGCATATATTCCGCCTGCTCCCATTCGGTGATCGAGACGTGAAAACGATCCCACTCATCGGATTTGTAGCGGCTATAGGAACTGTGCATAACCTCGCCGAAGACATCCAAGGCGAGGGGGCTCGTGTTGAAGATTTCGACGGCCTCGAGCAGGTGACGCGGCAGGCGGCGGATGCCCCGCTTGGCGAGCTCGTCTGGCGCGATGGTATAGAGATCGTGGTCGAGAGGGGGACCAGGGTCCATCTTTTCGCTCACCCCGGCGACGGCCGCCGCCGTGGTCATGGCAAGGCCGAGATAAGCATTCATGCACATGTCGCTCGCGCGGTTCTCGATGCAGAACCGGTTCTGCGGCAAGCGGAACGTAGCGGAACGATTGTTCAATCCGTAGGTCAGGTGGGTCGGCGCCCAGGTATAGACGCCGCCCTCCAGACCCGGAACGCGCCCGATGAGCCCCTTGTAAGAGTTCACCGTGGAGCACGTGACCGAAACGATGGCATCTCCGTTGCGGAGAAGGCCTCCGAGCGCATGGAAGGCCGTCTTGCTCCACGCCCCGTTCTCCTCGAAGAGATTCTCCCCGGTCGCGGCATCCCGCAGACTGAAATTGATATGCGCGCCGGAGCGCCAGTCGCCGGGGCTTGGCTTCGGCATGAAAGTCACGAACAGCCCGTGCCGCTTGGCAATCTCCTTTAGCAGCACGCGCAAGAAGGTGAAGCGGTCGGCCATGCCGAGGACGTCGGCATATCCGAAGTCGAGCTCGAACTGCGAATAGGCGCCTTCCGTGACGACGTCCTTGATGCCCCAGCCGAGTCCGTCGAGGATGTCCATGATCTCGCCGAGGAAGCCCATCGAATCCAAGACGGCTTCGCTGTCATAGCCCCACGCTTGGCGGCGTGCTCTGAGAGCGCCGGCTTGGCGCGGATCGGTGTCATAGGCTTTCACCGGGCGGCCATTCGCATCGAACCGCATGACGATGAACTCGGGCTCGATGCCGGCCATCGGACGCAGGCCCTTGTCCAACGCCAGCTGAACCTGACGCTTGAGCGCAAGCCGCGGACAAACATTGTAAGGCTTGCCCTGGAAGAACAGGTCGGCGAACACCCAGGCGATGCTCTTGTCCCATGGACAGATGACGAGGCTATCGAGATCGGCGACCGGAATCTGATCCGGATCGGCTGGTCCAAGCTCCGGAACCATCGACACGGAATGCACGGCAAATTGCGGTCCCTTGCCATTGCAAAGAGCATCGAGTTCGCCGAGCGGCACCGGCTTGGTTTTCGGCTGGCCGAGCAGATCGATCCAGCACGACAGTACGTATTTGACGCCGGCTTCGGCGAGCTTTCGCTTGGTCTCCGTGACGAGATCGGGATGGGGGAACGCATCCTGCATGGTTTCCGGCAGTACCTTCGAGACCGGCAGATCGTCTTGCTTCGCTCGTGATTTGGTGGCCAGTGCCATGCCTTAAGTCCCCGACTTCCGCGCGGAAGCTCTGCCATTTTCGTAGTCAAACTGCCGAATTAAGTGGCAATTTCGTAACAAGATACGATCTGCGTATCTTAAAGCAGAGTTTGATCCTCGAAGCAACAGCATCGATATGCGAAATCAAAGCGCACCTGAAAGACCTCGAATAGGTCGTCAGA
Organism: uncultured Alphaproteobacteria bacterium; assembly: GCA_963757555.1. Lineage (GTDB taxonomy): Bacteria > Pseudomonadota > Alphaproteobacteria > Rhizobiales > Methyloligellaceae > Methyloceanibacter. Next base: position 129,740 of record CAVWRU010000016.1, on the reverse strand, counting down.
TCTTCTCCGAAACAGTGAAGTTGCGTGTTTTTAGATCAACAGCTTACGTATTGGGCAGACGAGGTGCGTCTGGGTATATCGTGCACCACTGTTCTGCCAATCGTGGCCTGATTTATGCGTTGGAAATGGCCGACACCTCACTCTTTCAAAGCACTTCGCGTATTACGGATTTCGTAGCGAACATGCGTGCTCTCAAGCTCAACGCCGTCGCGAATTCGGGATCTCCGGCACCCCAGAGGAACTTGCGTGCGCAGCGCGACGGGGACCGGCATGAGCATTGCGGTCCAGGAGCAATCGACTGTCGCGGTTCTTCCCCCCGCGGTCAGCACGCGCCCGCGCCGCCGCTATTTCGAGAATTCAAACGCCGCTTCCGCAAACGGCTACGGTTCTCCTCGGCGCTGCGGCGGTCGCCATCTTCTTCAGCGTTTGGCAGCTTGCCGATGCTCTCCACCTCGTCAACAACGTGCTGCTGCCCCCTCCGACGAAGGTTCTGAGCAGCCTGATCGATCTGTTCGCCACGACCAGCTACCTCAACGATGTAGGGACGAGCCTCTATCGCATCGTCACGAGCTTCGCCGCCGCCTGCCTCGTCGCCGTTCCAGTCGGACTCTCGATGGGAAGCTTCGCCATTGTCGCGGCGGCGCTGAACCCGCTGGTGTCGGCCGCACGCTACCTGCCTGCGCCGTCCTTCATCCCCGTCCTTTTGATGCTGCTCGGCGCCACCGACGCCGAGAAGCTCGCGCTCCTGTTCATCGGTGTCGTGTGGTTCCTCATCACCATGATCATGGACGTCACCCAGTCGGTGCCGCGCGAGCTGATCGATACGGCGCGGACGCTCGGTGCCCGCCGCTGGCAGAATTCTGTCCACAGTTATCATTCCGGCGAGCCTGCCCGGCATCGTCACCGCCATGCGGCAAATGCTTGCCGTCAGTTGCTATCTCGTGATCGCCGAGATCGTGGCCGCCGATGGCGGCATCGGCGCCATGATGATGCGCGCCCAGCGCTACGTGCACATCGATCTGGTCTGACAAAGCAGGCCCTGATCGCCGACGCCGTGTTCATGAATTCGGATTTTATCGACAAGCGGCACGATGTGGCGCTCAAGACCATGAAGGCCCTCTACAACTCGATCGCCTGGTGGAAGAAGAATGCAGCGGAGGGAAATGCGATCATCGCCAAAGGCATGGACATGAAGCTCCCCGACGTCGAGCTCGTGCTTGGCAAGGATGGAACGGGCCTGGACGGCGGCCTCTATATCTATGACTTCATGGAGACGGCGCGGTTCTGCGGCGTAGCTCCAGGGGGATCCGCCCTTCCAGCAGACAAACGGCCAGATGAAAGATCACTTCGCTCTACTGAACACGTGGTGGAAGCGCTTCGGACTGATCAAGGCCGACGCCTCCTATGAGAAGGGCGTCGACTGCGGATTGCTCGGGGAGCTCTATAAGAGTGGATATCGCGGTTGACCTAGACCGTCAGAAGGTGGGCCAAGCGCCGGCGCGGACGGCGATGGAACCTCCCGTACCGGAACGGACCGGCGCCGCCGCTCCGCCGGCGAAGCTTGTCGTGCGCAACATCTCGAAGATCTTCACGCTGAAGCGTCACGACACGCTGCTCGCGCTGGACAATGTAAGCTTCAGCGTGCGCAAGAATGAGATCGTCAGCCTGCTTGGTCCGTCGGGCTGCGGGAAGTCGACGCTGCTGCGGATCATGGTAGGACTTGACCAGGCGAACCGAAGGGGAGGTGCTGCTCGGGCGATCCGATCCTCGCTCCCAGCCGGAACTGCGGCATGGTGTTTCAGACCTATACGTCGTTCCCGTGGCTGACCGTACGCAAGAACGTGGAGTATGGGCTCAAGATCAACGGTGTCCCCAGGAAAGAGCGGCGCGAGAGGGCCGAGGCATTCATCGAGCGCGTTCAGCTCACCCGAGTAAAGGATGCCTATCCGACGCAACTTTCCGGCGGCATGAAGCAACGCGTTGCCATCGCCCGCATGCTCGCCAACGCGCCGGAGATCGCGCTGATGGACGAACCGTTCGGCGCGCTCGATGCCGAAACGCGTCGCAGCATGCAGGAGCTGTTGAACGAGGTCATCGCCAAGACCGAGATGACAGTCGTGCTCTTCACCCACGACATCATCGAGGCGCTGTTCCTCTCAGACAGAATTGTGTTCATGTCGCGCCATCCCGGCCGCGTACACGAGATCATTCCGCTCGACTTCAAACAGGGCCGCGAGATCTCGACGCACGAGCAGCTGTTTGCTCTGCCCGAGTATATGGCTTACGAGAGCCATATCTACGCCCTCATGCGCGAGGTCACGGCTTGAGCCGGCGATGACGCAAAACTTCTTGCGCGCACCCGCTAGAAGAACAGCCGCTCGGCGCGCCTCACGTGGGGCAGGGCGTTGATCTTGTCCAGAACGTCGTCTGGGATTGGTTCGTCTACCTCGAGCAGCGCGATCGCCGTGCCGCCTGGTGCGGAACGGCCGAGATTGAAGGTTGCAATGTTCATTTCGGCCGCGCCGAGCGCCGTTCCAAGCGCACCGACGTAGCCCGGCTTATCGGCATTTTCCGTGTAGAGCATGTGCGGCCCGAGCTCCGCCTCCATGGCGATGTCGCCGACTTGCACGATCCTGGGCTTGCCGTCGGAAAAGACCGTGCCCGCGACGGATCGCTCGCTGAACTCCGTCCCCACGCGAAGCCTTATATATGTCTCGTAAGCGCCCTCCTGGTCGCGCGTAACTTCCTCCACCCTTATCCCGCGCTCTTTGGCGAGCGTAGGCGCCGAGATCATGTTGGCTTGCTCGAGGAACGGGGTGAGCACGCCCGACAACGCCGCGGCGGTGAGCGCCTTGGTATTCAGCTTCGCCACCGCCCCTGCATATTCGATACGCACGGATTTGAGCCCGGCTTCGATCGTTTGTCCGGCAAAGGAACCAAGCTGCTCGGCGAGCTTGAGGAAGGGCATCAGCTTCGGTCTTTCCTCGGCCGAGATTGACGGAAAGTTGAGCGCATTGGTGATGGCGCCGTCGAGAAGGAAATCGGAGATCTGCTCGGCAGTTTGCATGGCGACATTCTCCTGCGCTTCGCGTGTCGATGCGCCAAGATGCGGCGTGCAGATCACGTTGTGCGAGGTGAACAGAATGTTGTCGGTGGCGGGCTCCACTTCATAGACGTCGATCGCGGCTCCCGCGACCTTGCCTGATTGCAGGGCGTCGAACAGGGCCTTCTCGTCGATGAGACCGCCTCTTGCGCAGTTGATGATGCGCACACCGTCGCGCATCATGCGAATGGCGTCGCCGTCGATGATCTTGCGCGTCTTGTCGGTGAGCGGCGTGTGCAACGTGATGAAATCCGCCCGCTTAAACAGGGCGTCGAGCTCGACCTTTTCGACGCCGAGATCGGTGGCCCGCTCCGGCGACAAATACGGGTCGAACGCCACGACCTTCATCCTCAGGCCCCTGGCGCGGTCGGCGACGATGGCGCCGATATTGCCGCAACCGATGATGCCCAGGCATTTGCCGGTGATCTCGACTCCGATCAGTTCCGACTTCGCCCATTTGCCGGCCCTGGTGGTGACGTCGGCCAGCGGCACTTGACGCGCCAGCGCCAGCATCAAGGCAATGGCATGCTCCGCGGTGGTGATGGCGTTCCCAAATGGCGTGTTCATGACTATGATGCCGCGGGCTGTCGCGGCTTTGAGGTCGACATTGTCCACGCCGATGCCGGCACGTCCGATCACCTTCAGCCGGTCTGCGGCGGCGACGACCTTCTCGGTCACCTTGGTGGCCGAGCGCACCGCGAGCCCGTCATAGTCGGGGATGGTCTCGATCAGCTCGTCGCGGGCGAGATCGGTTTTGACATGGGCGTCGATCCCGCGCCTGGCGAAGATATCGAGAGCCAGTCGGCTGAGTTTGTCGGCAACAAGCACCTTTGGCGCCATCATCTCTCTCCTTCGCGCCCGAATTGCTGGTGTCAGGCGGCTTGCGTGGAGGCCGCGAGGTCCGCCCGCAGCGTCGCAAAGGCCCAGTCGAGCCAGGGCAGAAGAGCCTCAAGGTCGCTCGTTTCGACGGTGGCGCCGCACCACAGCCGCAAGCCTGGCGGCGCGTCGCGATAGGCACCGATGTCGAAGGCGACGCCTTCGCCCTCGAGCAGTTTGGCGATCTTGCCGGCGAAAGCGGCCTGCTCTTGGTGAGTGCGCGACAAGATCTCCGCATCCACCACCCGCAGGCAGACGGACGTGTTCGAGCGCGTTCGCGCCTCGGCCGCGAGAAAATCGATCCACGGCGTGCGTTCCACCCAATCGGTCACGACTTGTGCATTGCGGTTGGAGCGCGCGATCAAGGCATCGAGACCGCCGGCGCGCTCCGCCCAAGCAAGCGCGTCGAGATAATCCTCAACGCACAGCATGGACGGTGTGTTGATGGTGGCGCCTTCGAAGATCTCCTTGTTGAGCTTGCCGCCTTTGGTCAGCCGGAAGACCTTGGGCACCGGCCATTTCGGCGTGTGGCTCTCCAAGCGCTCGACCGCGCGCGGAGACAATATGAGCATCCCGTGGGCCGCCTCGCCGCCGAGAACCTTCTGCCATGAATAAGTGATCACATCGAGCTTCGCCCAGTCCAGGCTCTGCGCGAAAATGCCGGAGGTCGCGTCACAAATGGTGAGGCCCTCTCGGTCCGCCGCGATCCAGTCGGCGTTCGGCACGCTCACACCCGATGTGGTTCCGTTCCAGGTGAAGACGACGTCACGCGCAAAATCGACCTTGGTAAGGTCGGGCAGTCGGCCGTAGGGGGCCTCCATGACGCGGATGTCGTCGATCTTCAACTGTCCGACGACATCGACCACCCAATCCTTGCCGAAGGCTTCCCACGCCAAGACGTCGACGCCGGTCGACCCCAACAGCGACCAGAGCGCGATCTCCACCGCGCCGGTATCAGAAGCGGGAACGATGGCGAGTAGATAGTCGTCCGGCAGCTTGAGCAGGGCTCGGGTTCGGTCGATGGCAAGCTTGAGCTTGGCCTTGCCCGCGGCCGAGCGGTGCGAGCGGCCGAGCAGCGCGTCCCTGAGGTTATCGAGGGACCAGCCGGGGTGTTTGGCGCAGGGGCCGGAGGAGAAGAAAGGTCTTTGCGGCCGCATTGGCGGCCGCTCGAGAGCGGTCATCGTCGTCTACCCTTCCAGATAGATGCCCCTCGGTGGGGAGGGGTGTCCCGCCCATCCGCGTATGGGGGTCAAGCCGCGAAGTCAACCCCGCCAATAGTTGCAAAGCGGCGTGCCCGGTTGAGCCAATCCGCCAAGCGAATGCTGGTGCGACCAACGAGCGCAGGCGGATCATGTTCCGATGGTTTCGCACTGAGATATATTGACAGTGTATCAGCTCGGCGATAGCGTTTTCTCCAGTCGCTGTCCGGGCGGCCATGCGTGACATGGATGGGGCAATCTTTTGGCCGGCGCCGCGCAACCGAAATAAGCGCTCTGTTATCTCGACGTAGGCGGCACCTTCACCGACGCGTTCCTCGTGGACGAGGGTGGGGATTTCCGGATCGGCAAGGCGCCGACCACTCCTGAGGATATTTCACGCGGCTTCTTCGCCGCCGTCGAAAGTGCGCTTGAAGCCGGCGGCATTGCGCAGGCCGACGGCTTCTCGGAGATGAAGGTCTTCGGCTACGGCTCGACGACCGTGCTCAATGCGCTTCTGACGCGCCGCGGCGAGAAAACCGGCCTCATCATCACGCGCGGCTTCGAGAACCTGCTGCAGATCGAGCGGGGCAAGCAGACATGGACGGAATACGATCGTACCGACCGCATCCATCCGCTGACCCACCGCCACCTCGATCCGATCGTTCCGCGCTCGCTGGTCCGCGGCATCACCGAACGCGTTGACGCAACGGGGCGCGCGGTGATTCCGCTCTACGAGCATGAGGTGGCGCCTGCCGTTGATGCTCTTCTCGACGAGAATGTGAGCGGCATCGCGATATGCTTTCTGTGGAGCTTCCTCAACCCGGAGCACGAACGTCGCGTTGCGGCCATCGCGGCCGAGCGGGTGCGAGAACGGGGGGTCGACTGCCGCATCGTAACGAGCTTCGACACCAGCCCCGTGATCCGCGAGCTGTCGCGCACCAACGCGACGGTGATCGAGGCCTACACTTCGCGTCTCGCACACAGCGCTTTCGCCAATATCGAGCGGGGGCTCACCGACCGAGGCTTCAAGGGGCGGCTGCAGATCATGCAGTCCTCCGGCGGCCTTGCTTCGCCGCACAATGTCAAGGCGGTCGACACGCTGCATTCCGGCCCCGTTGGCGCCTTGGTCGGCGGCCGCTTGCTGGCCGAAATCTACGGCTGGCAGAACGTGATCACCACCGACGTGGGCGGCACGTCCTTCGACATCGGGCTGATCAATCGGCGCCAGATCACCACTAGGCGCGATCCCACGGCAGCGCGCATGATCCTCGGCGTGCCTATGATCGAGGTGCTGTCGATCGGCGCCGGCGGCGGCACCATGGCGCGCATCGACCCGTTGACCAATCGCATGCAGGTCGGACCCGACTTTGCCGGATCCGTCCCCGGTCCGGTCTGCTACGGCAAGGGGGGCAAGCTGCCCACCGTGACCGATGCCGACCTGATTCTTGGATACCTCAACCCGGATTACTTCGCCGGCGGCAGCATCAAGGTCGAGGTCGGTCGCGTGAAGGAAGCCATCCGGACCGTCCTTGCCGAGCCGCTTGGACTCTCCGTCACCGAGGCCGCGGACGGTATCCGCCAGATCATCGACACCAAGATGCGGACGGCGATGGTCGGCCTGGTCGAGGCGCGGGGCCTGAATATGTCGTCTTATCATCTGCTTGCTGCCGGCGGCGGAGGACCAACGCACTGCGCGGGCTACACCGACAAGGTTCCTCTCATCGGCGTGCTGATGCTGCCCTATTCGGCGGCGTTCAGCGCCTTCGGATCATCGGCTGCCGACTACGAGCATCACTACAGCCGAGCCACCAACCTCATCATTGCTCCCGACATCGACGAGGGCGGCAAGGCGGCCGTCGCAGCTAAACTCGCCGAAGTATGGGCAGATCTCGTCGAGCAAGCCCGGCGCGATATGGAGATTGAGGGGTTCGACGTCGCAAGCGTCACGCTTCGCCCATTGGTGATGGTGCGTTATGGCCGTCAGCTCAACGACCTCGTGATCAATTCTCACACCTTGGCGCCCCATGGAGCACCTGACCTCGATCGCATTCTCGCTGCCTTCGAGAAGGACTATGAGGAGACCTACGCCCGTGCCGCCCGTTTTCCGCAGGCCGGCTACCACATTACCGACGTCGCTCTCGTCGCGTCCTCTCCGAAGGTGAGGCCCCGGCTCAAGGAGTACGCCCTCGTCTCCAGCCGGCCAGATCCCGAGGCGCTGAAGGGCAGCCGCCTCGCATATTTCGCCGGCGATTGGCACGAGACGCGCATCTACCAATCCTCCGCGCTCAAAGCCGGCAACTACATCGCAGGTCCGGCGATCGTCGAGGATCCGACCACCACCTATGTCGTTCCTCCAGACCGCGCGATCGAAATCGATCGCTTCCTCAGTCTTTGGTTGAAACAAAAGTGAGAGCGAACTTGAACGTGCTTTTCAATCTCACGGAGGGGATGTCGCTCAAAGAGCGGGTCCGGGCGCGCCGCCTGCACATCGAGGCGACGGAGGCCTATGTCGATCAGTGTCCGCTGAAGGAATCCGATCCGATCGGGTTCGAGGTCTTCTACACCAAGCTCAGCCAAAGCATCAACAATGCGCGCGACCTCGCCCGTCAGGTCGCGGCCTCGCCGGAAATGCGCGAGATGGGGGAGTCCGTGCTCGGGCTGTTCACAGCGGAAGGCGACGCCATCTGCTTGTCGCCGGGATTGATGGTTCACGTTCGCACCATGTCCCGCGCCATCAAATGGATGATCGACAACGACTACGAGACAGAAGTCGGCATCAATCCCGGCGATATCTTCTTCAACAATGATCCTTACATCGGCGGCGGCCATGCGCCGGATCAGCAGATCATCATTCCTCTGTTTCACGACGACCAGCTGATCGGCTGGGCCGGCGGCATGTCGCACGTGTCGGAGGTCGGCGCCGTCGAGCCCGGTGGCATGGGGATCTCGATGAAGACCCGCTTCCACGAGGGGCTTTATTTGCCATGCGTGAAGGTCGGGGAAAACGACCTGTTCAAGCGCGATCTGGAAATCCTCGTCGACCGCTCGGTGCGCGCCTCGGTCTGGTGGATGCTTGATAGCCGGGCGAAGCTCGCTGGCACCAAGCTGATACGCGATGCCGTGCGAGCCCTGATCGACGAGTACGGCATCGACCACTATCTCCGGGCGAGCGTCGAGTACATCGAAGACACCCGCCGTGCCACGATCGACAAGGTGCGTCGCGTTCTATATCCGGGCCGCTATCGCGACGTCGGTTGGCGCGGCATCGATGAGCCCGAGCTCCGCCAATTGCTGCATGCGCCGATCCAGACGACGATAACCAAGGAGGGGCGCATCCACGTCGACGCCGACGGATTGAGCTCTGCTGGCATGCATCCGGTGCAGGCGACGGTTCCCCTGTTCGAAGGCATCCTGTTCAGCTCGCTGATCCAGCACGTGTTCTATGACACGCGCTACAACGAGGGCACGGCACTCGTGCTCGATCACCACGTTCCCGAAGGTTCGGCGTGCAACCCGCCTGACATCTATCACGCGACCGCGCTCTGGGGTCCCGCCTTCGCCGGCGGCATCGCCTGCAATCAGTCGATCAGCCGCGCTTACTTCGCCAACGGCTATCTCGAGGAGGTCCATTCCAGCAACGCACAAGTGAACGCCGTTATCGCCGGCGGCGTCGATCTCTTCGGGCGCAAGTTCGCCGGATGGAACATGGAAATGTGCGCGTCGGGCTCCTATGCCGCCGCGTTCATGGACGGGCTCGATACGGCGCTTGCCGAGTTCAACGCCGAAGGCGACTGCGGCGATGCGGAGATCTGGGAAACCGCGATGCCGCTCATCTATCTCGGCCGCACCATCCGAGTCGATGGCGGCGGGTTCGGCCGCTTCCGTGGCGGCTCCGGGCTCTACTCGGTCTACATGATGCCAGAGGTGCCGAAGCTCGAGGTCGGCTCCTTCGGCGGGGCCCCGATCTTTTCGGCTCCCGGCCTGATGGGCGGCTATCCGGCACCGATGCCGACGGTCTACGTGGTGCGCAACACCGATGTCGGGGAGCGCATCGCCAAGCGTCTGCCTCTGCCCCACCACGAAGGCGATCCCATCGCGCCCGAGGTTCTCACCAACGCCAATGGCGATGTCGAGATTGCCCGTGGCGGCAACTACATCGCTCGGCCCATTGGACCTTACTCTCTTTATGTACAGCCGGGAGGCGACGGCAGCGGGTTCGGCGACGTGCTCGCCCGCGACCCGGAGAAGGTCAAGCGTGATCTCGAAAATGGCGTGACCAGCCGTCGCGCCGCGGAGAATGTCTACGGCGTGGTCTTTGCCGCCGACGGCTCGGTCGATGTCACGGCCACAAAGAAGCGTCGAGATGCGATCCGCACCGAGCGGCTGACTCGCGGCGTTCCCGCCGCTCAATATCGGGCGAAGGTGCGCGAGAAGTTCTTCTCCGGCGATTTACCGCCGGTGTCGAAGACCCTGTTCAGGGACACGCTTTCCAATCCGGGACGGTTTCGCAACGAGTTCCTCGAATTCTGGAACCTGCCCTCCGACTTCGCCATCACCTGATCGTCACGACCGAACGGTGACCCGCAATGCGTCTGCTTGATGAAGAACTTTTCGATTTGCTGAATGGACAGCTCGACCTCGAACGCGCCCGCGAGATCCAGCGCGCGCCGAAGGATCGCGACCGGCGGCAGCGGCTGCTCGATATCGCGCGACGGAAGCTCGGCTGGAGCGAGCCGATCGTTCTGCCGCTGCAGGAAGGTCTGTTCGTGGTCCAGACGGACGCGGGCAAGAAGGTACGCTGCCGCTGCGGTCACTATTTCGACGACTATCGCCGCAACTGGAAGGACTCGGCGCTGGTCTATGAGCGCGATCCCCAGGACGGCGAGCTCTACTCCTCGACCAACGCCCCCACCAAGGAGTGGATGATCCTGCGCGAGTTCTATTGTCCGTCCTGCGCGGCGCTTCTCGATGTCGAGAACGTTCCGCAAGGCTACCCCTTCGTGTTCAACTTTTTGCCTTACTTCGACGACGAACCTGAATGAACCAGCGCCTCCAGGGTCCGGCCGGGATCGACAAGCGCGCCGCGCTCGATGACGCGATGGCTGCGTGACGGCATGACCATCCTGGTCGGGGGATTCGGAGAGCGCGGCTTTCCATTCAGGTTGGTTGATGCAGTGCTCGAGTCCGGGGTCGCCGAGCTTACGGTCATCAAGAGCGATGCCAACGAGGACGGGATCGGAGTAGGCCTCCTCATCGAAGGCGGGCGAGTTGGGAGGATCATCGCCAGCCACATCGGGCTCAATCGAGGACTCGTTGAGCGAATGCAGCGGGGCGAGATCGAGGTCGAGATCTGCCCGCAAGGCATTCTTGCCGAGCGCATCCGAGCCGGTGGCGCTGGTCTCGGCGGCGTGCTGAGCGACATCGGGGTCGAAACCGCACTTGCCGACGGAAAGCAGCGCGTCACGAGCGGCGGCCTTGAATATCTGGTCGAGACCGCCATCCGCGCCGATCTCGCGCTTATCCACGCTTCCCGCGCCGACCATTTCGGAAATCTCACCTACGTGCATGCCGCGCGGAATTTCAATCCTTTGATGGCCATGGCCGCCGATCGCGTGGTGGCGGAGTTGGACGAGATCGTTCCGACCTCGACAATACCTCCCGACCAGATCGTCACGCCGGGCGTGTTCGTCGACGCAGTGGTTCCGGCGAGATGAAAACCACCGACCCGATCTCCGCGCGTATTGCCCGCCGGGCGGCGGCGGAGATCGCTGATGGAAGCGTGGTCAACCTTGGCATCGGTATTCCGCTGCTTATTCCCGACTTTCTTCCCGACGGTTCGACTTGCATCATTCATCAGGAGAGCGGGTACCTGGGCATGGGAGAGCCCGCGCCCGAAGGCGAGGAAGATCCGACGCTCACCGATGCCGCCGGGCAGCCTGTCACCTTGCTCGGCGGCGCGTCCTGCTTTGATTCCGGCGTGTCGTTTTGCATCGTGCGCGGCGGACGCCTCGACTGCGCCGTGCTCGGCGCGCTGGAGGTCGATGCCCAAGGAAATCTCGCCAACTGGATCGTTCCGGGAAAGTGGTCGCCGGGAGTTGGCGGGGGAATGGAGCTGGCGCAGAAGGCCCGGCGCGTCATCGTTACCACGCGCCACACTGCCAAGGATGGCACGCCAAAAATTCTTGCGCGCTGCCGCCTGCCGCTGACCGCGCCGCGCTGCGTGGACACCATCGTCACCGAATATGCGGTATTCCGCGTGAGGCCTGACGGCCTGCATCTCGTCGACCTCTTCGGCGGGGCGTCGATCGAGCAGCTCCACGCCAATACGGGAACCTCGTTCTCTGTCCGACTGGATGAAGCCGATGACCGCCGCCGCCTACATCGCCGCGGCCTGGCGCACGCCCTTTGCCCGTGCCGGCACGGCGCTTGCGGACGTGAGCGCGCAGGAATTGGCGACCGCGATTGTTCGACCGGCGCTCAGCGCGGTGCCCTCACTGCCGGGGCTGGCCGACGTCATTCTTGGCAATGTCCTCAACGGTCGCGGCAATCTCGCCCGCTACGCCTCGCTGGCGGCGGGATTTGGCTCGAGTGTTCCCGGCGCCACCGTGGACCGGCAATGCGCTTCGGGCATGGAGGCGATCATGCAGGCTGCATACCGCGCGGAGCACGCAGGGTCCGCCCCGACCTCCTTCGTGGCCGGCGGTGTGGAAAGCATGAGCGGGGCGCCGTTCCTCATGGCGCGCCCGACGCGGGCCTACGATCGCCAGCCTCCCGCCTTCATCGATGTGCCGCTTTCGCCGCCCTCTCTCGGCGATCCGAGCATGATCGAGGCTGCGGAGATCGTCACGGCCGAGGCGGGGGTGACCCGAGCTGAGGTGGATAGTTTTGCTCTGGCCAGCCACCAGCGTGCTGTGGCCGCGGGTGCGCGCAAGAACGGCCGAGACATTGTGAGTATCAGATCCGCCGCGGGCGAAATGGTTGCCGAGGATGTCGGGCCCCGCGTCGATACCTCGCTTGAGCGGTTGGCTCGATTGACGCCGGTCCTCAGCAACGGGACGGTGACCGCCGGCAATGCGTCAGGAATTCAGCGATGGGGCCGCGGCCGTCGTGGTGATGAACGACGCAGCGCTCGCCCGGTCTGGAGCCCGCCCGCTCGCTCGCATCATCGGCGCCACCTGCGTTGGTGTCGAGCCGGCGCTCATGGGGATTGGTCCAGTGGTCGCCATCCGTGAACTTTTGGCCGAGCACCGGCTCGCTCTCGGCGACATTGCGGATTGGGAGATCAACGAGGCCTTTGCCGGACAGGTCCTCGCCGTGCTGCGCGCCTTGGAACTCGAACCGTCCGCCATCAATCCTGATGGCGGCGCCGTGGCACTCGGCCACCCGCTCGGCGCCAGCGGAGCGCGCATCGTCGGCGACCTGGCCCGGCGTCTCGCGAATGGCCGACGCGGTGCGCGTGGGGTGGCGAGCCTGTGCGTCGGCGGCGGCATGGGGATGGCCGTCCTTCTGGAGGGCGTCGCATGATGCAGAAGCGTCGGAAGTCGAAGGTGCGCTCGCCATTGCTTGATGACAACGAGGTCGGGGAGGCGAGGACGCTGAGCGAGCAAGCCTACCGCATCATCCGGGCCGCCATCCTCGAATGCCGCATTCCGCCGAGCGCCATCATCGACGAGCGGGCTCTGATGAAGGAGCACGGCCTTGGCCGTACCCCGGTTCGCGAGGCTCTGCTGCGTCTATCGGGAGAGCGCTTGGTCATTTTTCAGGCGCGCCAGGTCATCCAGGTCGCGCCGATCGGGCCGACCGATATACGCGATCTGTACGAGCTTCGTCTTCATTCTGAGCGTCTTGCCGTCCGGCTGATGATGGAGCGGCGCACGCCGCAGCTCGTCGAGAAACTGTCGCACTGCTTCGACGCCGCTCCTGCCTTGCTGGAGCGCGGACAGATCGAAGAGACGATCGCACTCGATTTCCGTTTCCACGCGTTGCTGTACGAGGGCTCGGGGAATGTCTTCGTCACCAACATGCTGCGCAATCTGTTCGGCCACAGTTACCGGCTCTGGCTTCTGACCAACCTCGGTGATGTCGAGGAGATGCGCACGATCGTGCGCTCGCACGAACCGATCATGGATGCAATCCGTGCCGGTGACGCCGAGCGCCTCGATGCCGAGATCGCCGACCATATCACTCATGCCTACGACCGTGTGGTCGGGATACTGCGCGGCACCGTAATCGACGACTTGGGCGGACTGCGGCCCTTGACGTTGGAGAAGCGTAAGCAGCCAGAAATAAGCGGGTGATGGGCCCGAATTTGACCGGAGGATTGATTATGACGATGAGTAAGTGTTTACGGAACACCTTATGCGCGCTGGCGCTCGGGGTGGTCGGAGCGTTGTTGACAGGTACGGCGGCGCAAGCTGCCGGAGAAGTGAGTTTGCTGACCTGGGAAGGCTACGCGGACGACAGCTTCGTCAAGCCGTTCGAAGAAGCCACGGGATGCAAGGTCAACGCAACCTATGTCGGCACCAACGATGAGTTCGTGGCCAAGATCCTCGCTGGAGGCGGCGCCTACGATCTCGTCTCGCCGTCGAATGACACGACAATGCGGTTGATCGACGCCGGAGCGGTTGAGCCGATCGATGAGTTGCGCGTGCCCAACATGAAGAACTTCTTCGATATCTTCCTGCAGGCGCCGTGGAATCACAAAGACGGCAAGACCTATGGCGTTCCGCATGGCTGGGGCATCATGCGTATCATCGTCGATACCGATGCGACCGGTGGCAAGACGCCGGACAGTCTGGCCTTCCTTTGGGATCCATCGATGGCGGGCAAGGTTTCGATCTGGGACGATGTCGAAGCCATCTACACCGCGTCGCGCTATCTGGGCTTCAAGAATACCTATACGCTCGACGACGACCAACTCGAGAAGGTCAAGGAAGCCCTGATCAAGCTGAAGCCCAACATTCGTAAGTACTGGACGACGACGGGCGAAATGAGCACGCTCATGGCCTCTCACGAGGTCGCAGCGGGCAACTCCTGGGAGACCACGCTGGTTGATATGTGGAAGGCCAATCGGAACGTCGCCGACGTCAACCCGAAGGAAGGCCGGAGCGCCTGGTCGGACAGCTGAATGATCGTGAAGGGTGCCGGCTCCAATCCGTGCACCTATCAATGGTTGGATTATACCGCGTCGCCTAAGACGCAAGCGCTGGCGCATGCCGTCACTGGCTATGGCTACTCTAACAAGGATATCGTCAACGAGCTGTCAGGCGAGGCGAAGGACAATTACGTCAAGCTGCATCTCAGCGATCCGGAAATCCTGACGACGGTCGACTGGTGGCAGCCCGTGCCACGCCGCGCCAAGTATCTGGAAATCTGGAACCAGGTTAAGGCCGAATAATGCTGCAGAAAGCCGAGCATGATGGTGTGCGCACCGGTCGCGAGCAGTCAGACCCGCTGATCGAGCTGCGCTCGATCAGCAAGAGCTTCGGGTCCTACCAGGCCGTCGACGAAGTCTCGATGTCAATCGGAGACGGCGAGTTCGTGACCTTGCTCGGCGCCAGCGGCAGCGGCAAAACGACGACATTGCGTCTGATCGCCGGACTCGACATGCCGAGTTCCGGAACGATTTGGTTCCAAGGCCGGGACATCACCGATGTTCCGGCCACGCATCGGGACATGCGCATGGTCTTCCAGGACTATGCGCTGTTTCCGCATCTCACCGTCGAGCGCAATGTTGCCTTCGGCTTGAACGTGGCTTCGATGCGCGAGAAATTTCCGCCGGGGTCCGCGCCTGCGCGGGCGCGCCATTATCTCGATATCGTGCAGCTCGCCGCGCACGCCCACAAGCTGCCGCATCAGCTTTCCGGTGGACAGCGGCAGCGCGTCGCGCTTGCTCGCGCTCTCGTTACTGACCCCAAGGTGGTGCTATTCGATGAGCCGCTCGGCTCTCTCGATGCGAACTTGCGCAAACTCATGCAGGTCGAGCTCAAGCGCATGCATCGCGAGTTCGGGATGACGTTCATCTACGTCACCCATGATCAGGAAGAGGCGATGGCTCTGAGCGACAGGGTTGCCGTGCTTCAAAACGGCCGCCTGTTGCAGTTCGGCACGCCGAGCGAAATCTACGAAGCGCCGCAAAGCCGCGCGGTCGCCGAATTCGTCGGTTCCGCCAATGTGCTCGAAGGAACGGTGGTCGGGCTGACGGACGACACCGTCGAAGTGCGGCTGTGCAACGACCAAGGCCTGGTTTGTCAACGTCCGGCCCGCGAGGTGAAAACCGGGCAGGGGGTCATGGTGATGCTCCAGGCGGAGAGATTTGTGCTCGGTGACGAGGCGAAGGCGATACCCGGCGGTCTGCTCGCCGGCACCGTCTCCGAACGGCTCTATCTTGGCAAGTCGATCGAATATGTGGTGAGCCTTCCGGCTTACGAGCGTCCGATCACGGTCATTGACCACCGCCAGGACGCCGCGGTGCTGCCTGTCGGCGCGGCCATCGAGATCGCCATGCTTCCCGAGCATGCCCGGCTTCTGGCGAACGAGTGATGCACGCGACTGGCGCCGAGTTCACGGACGGCATGACGAGGGAACCGGACGGCGGCCTCGAGCCGCCGCCGCGGGGAGCCTTGATGTTGCGGCAGGCGCCGAGCCACCGCGCAACGATGCGGCGGCAAACATTGCTCTGGCTCCTGCCGCCGCTCGCCTGGTTCTTCGTGTTTATGACCGTGCCTTATGGGCTGCTACTCTATTACAGCCTCGGCACTGTCGAAAACGTCACCTTTCATCCCGGATTTACTGGCGCCAATTTCGTGCGGTTGTTTACCACCGAGCCTTATCTCAGCGTGCTGCTGAAGTCGGCCAGGATCGGCATCATCGCCGGCGTCGGCGCCTCGCTGCTCGGCTATCCGCTCGCCTTCGCGCTCGCCTTTCACGTCCCTTCCGAGCGCACCCGCTTTCTGATCTATCTGTTGATCATTGCTCCTTGGTGGGCCGCCTATCTCGTCAAGGCCTACGCCTGGAAGACGATCCTCGGCTCGCACGGACTGATCAACAGCGCATTGCTGTCATCGGGGCTGATCCACGAGCCGCTGACCATGCTGCTCTATAATGAGTTCAGCGTCTGCCTGACGCTGATCTATATCTTCACGCCCTTCGCTGCGCTGTCGATCTATGCGAGCTTGGAGCGCATCCCGACATCGATCATCGAGAGCGCAAGGGACCTCGGCGCCAGCAGCTGGGAGATCTTCGCGCGGATCGTCTGGCCGCTCAGCGTGCCGGGCGTGGTGGCGGGGGCGATCATTACCTCGTCTCTCGCGTTCGGCGATTTCATTGCGCCGGCGCTGGTCGGAGGGCCGAGCGGCGTCATGATTACCAATATCGTGGTCAACCTCTTGGGCGTCGCCTTCGACTGGCCGATGGCGGCTGCCATAGGCGTTGTGACCATCCTTCTCGGGTTGGTTCTGATCTCGATCGCGCAGTATTTCGAGCACCGTAAGGCGGTGCGGCTATGAGGCGAGATTTCGCAAACCCAATCTTGGTGTGGACGGTTGCCGGGGCCGTGCTGGGCTTTCTCTATTTGCCTTTGCTGGTGATGGCTTTTTTCTCGTTCAATGAAGCCCCGCACACCAGCCTGCCGTTCACCGGGTTTACGCTGCATTGGTACGAGAAGCTGCTGCAAGACGAGCAAATGCTTCAGTCGATCGTGAATAGCATCTACGTGGCCCTCGGGGTCGTGCTCTTGAGCACGCTGTTCGGGCTGCCCGCGGCAATTGCGCTCGACCGCTCCGAATTCCCGGGCAAGGCGCTCTTCCGCCGCATCGTGCTGCTGCCGATTGTGCTGCCGGGGGTGATCACCGGCGTGTCGCTGCTCCTGTTCTACGTGCGCATCGGGATTCCGCTGTCGCTGAATACGATCATCTTGGGCCAGGGCACTGGGCTGATGTGCATCACCATCACCGAAGTGTTCGCGCGATTGCAGCAGGTTGGACGGCGCCACGAAGAGGCGGCGCTTAACATGGGCGCCAATCAGCGGGAAATCTTCACCCGCGTCACGCTGCCGAGCATTTCGTCGGCGCTGTTCGGTGCCATGCTGATCACCTTTTCGATCTCGTTCGACGAGATCGCGGTCACCTATTTGCTGACCGGGCGGAAGAATACCTTGCCGATGCAGCTCTGGTCTCTGCTCCGGCGCACAGCGACCCCGGACATCAACGCTGTGGGCACGCTGATTATCGTCGCATCGATTTGCCTTATCTTTGCCGGCGTCTGGCTGTCTAGGCGCAAAGCGATCTGAAGCGGAGGGCGTATGTCGGCACAGACCGAGACCAAGGCATTTCTCGACACGCACGGCATTCATACCGTGATCGTCATCGGCACTGATCCGGTCGGCGTGGCGCGCGGCAAGCGGCTCAATGTGGATTTCTTCGTCAAGTCCGCCGAGTCGGGAATCAGCTTTTCATCCTACATCATGGCGACCACCACCGTGGACGAAGTATTGCCGGGCCTTTTCGATACGGGCGTCCCCGACGTCAAAGGTCTGCCGGACTTGTCGACGCTGCGCTTGGCGCCTTGGGAGCCGAGCGTCGCCGTCTGCATGATGGACTGGGTCGCATCTGATGGCACGCCGCATCCGTTTTGCCCGCGTTCGGAGCTGAAGCGCCAGAAGGCGGCTCTGGCCGCGATGGGCTTCGACGCGCTCTTCAGTCTGGAGCTCGAATTCTACCTGTTGCCCATCCCCTTGCAGGAAGTGCGGCTCGGCCGCTGGACCGATCTGCCCACCGCCTCGCGCGATGTGCATTGCTACTCCATCCAGGAGGGGCATTTCTGGGAGCTCTTGCTTGCTGAGCTTCGCCGAGCGTTCCCCGATTCGATCGAGGGCAGCATACCGGAATGGGGACCCGGTCAATTCGAGGTCAATTTGTACCGGGCAGATCCGCTTGCCATGGCCGACACCGCGGTGCTGTTCAAGACCGCGACGAAGCAGATGGCAGCCAAGGCAGGACTTTCGGCGACCTTCATGGCCAAGATCGAAGATCAGCTTTCCGGCAGCTCGGGGCACATCCATCAGAGCCTGGTCGCGCGCGCGAGCGGCGAGCCGGTTTTCTACGATAGCGCGCAGCCGTTGCGAATGAGCGGCGTGCTTCGGCATTTTGTGGCGGGACAGCTTGATATCTTTCGCCCGGCAGCGCTTTGCTTCGCGCCCTTCGTCAATTCCTACAAGCGCTACCAGCCCGAAAGCTTCGCCGGGTCGACGCGCACTTGGGGGATCTACAATCGCACGCGTGGCACTACGGGTGATCAACAGCTCGGCCAAGTCGTGCCGCGTTGAGCATCGCCTCGGCGGCGCCGATCTCAATCCCTATGTGGCCTTTGCCTGTTGTCTTGGTGCTGGAGTTAGAGGCATGCGCAAAGAGCTGCCGCTGCCTCCGCCGGTCGAAGGCAATGCCTACCAGGTGGCAGATGTCGAAACCGTGCCGGCGTCACTGCGCGAGGCCCATGAGGTGGCTGCGGCATCTCCCGAGCTTCGGGAGATCTTCGGGGCGGCATTCATCGACAATCTGATCCGCATCGCGGCGTTCGAAGCCTTGGCCTGTGAGAAGCGCGTGAGCGACGTCGAGCGGCGACGATATTTCGAGATGGTGTAGGCCTTGCTCGATCGCGGTTGCGGCGCTACGCCGCACGGCTTCAAGCTTCGGACCAAATATCGGTTTGCTCCTTTAGCATCGACTCCAATGGACGATTGAACATGTCGAAGCGGCCACTCGTCGGCGTTATTTGTTGCACGCGCCTGCCGGAGGATCCGGTGCAGGCTGTCGCCGAGCGCTATCTGCGCACGGCACCCTTCATAGACGCGGATTTGGTATTGGTGCCTTCGATGAGCGACATCCTCGACATCGGGTCGATTATCGGTCGCTTGGACGGCATCATGCTGACCGGCAGCCCGTCCAATGTCGCGCCGGCGCTCTATCGCTCTACGGAAGATGGCGTTGGGCCCTTCGATCCGGCGCGTGATGCGACCATGCTGCGCCTCGTCGAGGCAGCCGTGAAGCACGATCGACCCGTGCTCGGCATTTGCCGCGGATTTCAGGAGATCGCCGTGGCCTTCGGCTCAACGCTGAGGCCGGATCTCGGCCACTCCGACCGCGAGCAGATACACCACACACCGCCCGGTCTGCCCTTTGACGAAATGTTTGGGCTCGAGCACCGCGTGGCGCTCACCCCCGGAGGGATATTGGAGCGAGCCATGAATGCGTCGTCGATCACGGTCAACTCCGCTCACTTCCAAGGCATCGACCAAGTCGGGGAGGAGCTCATGGTCGAGGCCAAGAGCTCGGACGGCATCATTGAAGCCATCCGGCCGGCCGGCGGTGAGCGCGTGCTCGCCGTGCAGTGGCATCCTGAGTGGCGCATCGCCGAGAATGCGAATTCGCGACGGCTTTTTGCCTGGTTCGGGATGCTGCTACGGGGCGCCAAGCTCGAGGAAGCCGCCGATCGCGTTGCGGCTCAGTCGCTTCCATCATAGTTGCGACCGTTCTCAGTATTCAGCTGCAGCCTGGCGCTGCGATTATCACGGCCTCGTTGGGAGCAAGGGTAAGCTCGGAGCTTATCCTCTCGCCGGTTCGGTCCGACGTTGTCGACAGGATGACCGCTGCGCCGTCGTTTCGCTCCAGCGATAGCCTTCGCGGTTCGTGACTGAAATTGAGCAGCACAATCAGTCTTTCTTCCCCCAAGCTTCGTGTGAAGCCGAAGACATCGTCATGGACCCTCAGGGTTTGGTATCGGCCGATACTGAGAGCCCTGTGCTTTCGGCGGAGCGCCAGGAGCCGCCGGTAGAGACTGAGAATTGAGAAAGGCTGGAGCGCGAGGCTCCCGACATTCTGCTCGGGCCAACCGTCGGCCAAGGGCAGCCAAGGCGGCACCATGCTGAAGCCCGCATGCGGCGAGCGGTCCCATTGCATCGGCGTTCGGACCGGATCGCGGCCGACGCCGATGCCGGGCTCCTGCTTCGCCCAAGGATCCTGAATCCGGCCGGGCGGAATAGGCACATCGGCCATGCCGATCTCATCGCCGTAATACATGGTCGGCGTGCCTCTGAGCGTCTGCAGCAGCACCGCCGCAACTCTCGCCTGCGCGGCTCCTACTCTTGAGGCAATGCGTGGCCTGTCGTGATTGCCAAGCACCCAATTGGGCCACGCTCCATCAGGCAAGGCCGCCTCATACTCTTCGACGATCTTGGCAATCGCATCCGCCGTCCAAGGTGTTTGCAGCAACTGGAAATTGAAGGGGAGATGCGCGCCTTTAAGGTCGCGGCCGTAATAGGCCATCAGGCGATCGAGCGGCAGATAGGTTTCGCCGATCAAGACTCGGTCCGGGAATTCGTCGACGACAGACCGCATCCCTTTGATCACCTCGTGGACATCGGCATGATCGGCGGAATGGACCTGCACCCAGCGATCGATCTTAGGCTGCCCTGGCCGATAAGTGGGGTTCGGGGGGTTGTCCTTGAATTCGGAATCCTTCATCAGATGCCAGATCACGTCGACGCGAAAGCCGTCCACGCCGCGCTTCATCCAGAAGCGGAGCACGTCATGCATCGCCGCGCGAACCTCTGGATTGCGCCAATTGAGATCGGGCTGCTCCTTGAGGTACGCATGGTAGAAGTGCTGACCTGAGGCCGCGTCCCACTCCCAGGCGCTGCCGCCGAAATGGCTCATCCAATTATTGGGCGGACCGCCTCCTGGCGTTGCGTCCTTCCAGTTATACCAATCGCGCTTCGGGTTGTGCCGGCTTGATCGGGCCTCGATGAACCAAGGATGCTGGTCTGATGTGTGGTTCGGCACGAAATCCAGGATGACTTTGAGGCCGAGAGGGTGCGCCTCGGCGATCAGGCTTGTGCAAGCTGCAAGCGTGCCGAACAAGGGATCGACGTCACGATAGTCGGCGACGTCGTAATCGAAATCGGCCATCGGCGATGTGTAGAAAGGGCTGATCCAGATGGCGTCGACGCCGAGTTCCACGAGGTAGGGAAGGCGCCGGCGAATACCGTTGAGATCGCCCACACCATCGCCGTCCGAGTCCTGAAACGAACGCGGATAGATCTGGTAGATGACCGCGGTCTTCCACCATTCGGTTTCCACTGTTCTCTCCGTTGACCTCACAAGCTATTAGCTCGCTCTGCGGCGATCTTCGATGCTCCTTAGGCCGGTATCGGGGAAGGCTATGAGCCGGCACGGCCAAATTTGGCGTAGTAGGCCTTGACGCCCGGCTCGTTCTTTATCCGCTCATAGTGCTCGACAAGCTTGGGAGCCAGGCGATCTGGCAAGTCGTTTGGCACATGATCGAGGACGCCGGATGTGAGTTGCCGCATCAAGGCGAACACCTTGAGATCGGCGGTGGTTAGGCGATCTGCCGCAAAGTAGCGGCCGCCATGGGCTTCCAGCCGCTGCTGCAGCCTGGTGAGAAAGAAAGGGAGGGGCCCTTCGACCAGCGCCTTGCGTTGCGCCTTCTTTTGCTCCTCGGGAAGGAACAAGGTCGCCGCGATCTTGTTGGTGATGTCTTCGACCGCTTCCATCGTCTCGTCGCACAGCGCTGCCTGCCACGGATCTGATGGATAGAGATTCGCGAGCTTACCCACATAGCGATTGATCGCGTTCGACTGCGCCAGAACCTGTCCGTCGACCTCGAGCAGGGGTAAGGCGCCAAACGGCGTGTCGGCCTTGCGCCGCTCCCACTCGCCGGGCTTTACCCGATCGTCTTCAAACGGGATTCCCCGATCGCAAGGGCGAGTTGGGCCGGCTCGCCGCGTCCTCCGTGAAAATCGAAATAGGTGAGTTTCAGCTTAGCCATACGGACTGCTCCTCGTTCGCCTATTTTCGCGGAGAGGGACTAAATCAAAATCCTGGGCGCGAGTCACATGGCGCCGAGCGACTTGCGCTCTTCCTCGCTCAGGAGCGGCTCGAGCGTCGCCGTGAGCTCGGGACCGGCAACATAGCAGTCGGCACCCCTCGCCACCGATTTGCGATAGGCGACACCACCAAAGCCAACGACATAGGCGCCGCCGTCGCGGGCGGCGAGATCCGTCGCTCCGTCGCCGACCATGGCGACGGCGCGGTAGCGGTTCGCGAGAAGTCTGCACACGGTCGCTTTGCCATCGGCGCGAGAGAGAGGGGAGGTTGCGTCAAACCCTGAATATGCGCCCGCGTCATCGAAATGGATCGGCACGGCGTAGACATGCGAATCGGGGATCGCCAGCAAGCGGCAGAGATGTTGGACCGCCGGCAACACGCCGCCGCTCACCACGAACACGGCCTTGCCGAGCCAATGCAGCGACTCCACTGTCTGCCTGGCCCCGGGCACCAGCTCCTCGACATACCTCTCGGCAAGCCAGGCGATCGCTGCGCGGTCAGGGCGCACCATGGAGAGGCGCTGCGCATAAACCACGTCGATCGGAAGCGACCCTTCCATCGCTGCCTCGGTCAGGAGCGAGACCTCGTGCTTGCGGCCACAGCGCAAGGCGAGCTCGTCGATTTCCCTCAATGCGGCTCAAGGTGCTGTCGCAATCAAAACAGACGGCGTCGAACTTTGCTTGGGCCTGCGTCATGTCCCAATTTCGATAGCCTAGTTCGGCGCCGCCGGCACGCTTGTAAGGCACAAGCCCAGCGCTGATTCTCGCCCGGTTTTGACGGCCCCGGGGCTCGCGCCGGCGACGCCGAGGCGCAGCCGCATTTGCGCTGATCGGCATGGCGTTCTATGCCGTCCTCATCCCCTGGCACACCGTTTCCCAGGCCACAACTCCGCTCGCCTTTGCCGCCAGCTCGCTTGAGCCGCCATGTCACGAACAGGCGGCGCCAGTAGATGTGCCGAACAAGTCAAAGCCCCTCAAGTCGCGAACCGGTTGCCCGATCTGCAAAGGGTTGGGCACACTTAACATTGCGACCGGTGCGCAGACATATGTCTTCGTGGCCAATGTTGCGGAGAGTTTCTTGCTCCCGCAGCCGCCGGATGACGACCTCGTGCAAGGCGCAAAACTCGCGCCACAGAGCCGCGGTCCTCCTGCCTTTTCCAGCTAGTCCAAACTCGCCCCGCTAGCCGACGCGCCCCTGCACGCTCGGCACTTTGGGTCATCCGCATCTGCGCGTGCTCGCGGCATATGCCGTAGGTGATTTGGAGGTACTCCATGGATAGATCACGCCTCTATCAAGTCGCAGCGGCAGCCTTGCTCATCTGCGGCTTTTCGGGCTCTGCCAGCGCGCATTGCATCGTCGGTAACCGGTTCTTTCCGGCAACCTTGAATGTCGACGATCCTTGCGTCGCCGACGAGCTTTCGCTGCCGACCATCGCCGGATTCAAGAACGGCGACGATCCTTCGGCCCGCGAATTGGACATCTCGGGAGAATATTCGAAGACCATCACCGAGAATTTCGGCGTGTCCTTCGAGGAGGCCTGGATCCATCTCGGCACCCCGGGCGAGGGATCCGCTCCGGATTCGACAATCTCGGCACGAGCTTCAAGTATCAATTCGTCAGGGATGCCGCCGGCGAGCAGGCCATGTCCGTGTCCCTCGACGTGGATTGGGGTGGAACCGGCAGCAGCGCGGTCGACGCCAAGTTCTTCACCACGCTGGCGCCCACGTTGTTCTACGGCAAGGGCTTCGGCTTTCTTCCCGAACTTCGATGAAATACCTCAAGCCCTTGGCGGTTACCACCCAGCTCGGTTACGCGATCCCAACCAAATCCTCACTCCATGCCGTCGACGAGGATACCGGACTCCCCGGGGTAACACCCAATCCGCGCGTTCTCATCTGGGGCGGCACGCTTCAATACAGCATGCCTTACCTCAAATCCGCCGTGCAGGACTTGGGCTTACCCGGCTTCATCAACCGCCTCATTCCGATCGTGGAATGGAATCTCGGGACGGAAGTGTCGAATTTCGACGGCGAGGAACGCACCACCGGCACCATCAATCCGGGGGTGCTTTACGTGGCCGACAAGTTTCAGTTGAGCGCCGAAGCCATCATCCCCGTAAATCGTGCGAGCGGCGACGACGTCGGTGTGGAAGGCCAGGTGCACTTCTATCTCGATGACATCTTTCCCAACTCTATCGGCAGGCCGCTGTTTGGACCTTCAGCGAATCAAATGGGGCAATGACCATGCGCAAGTTCAATCCTATCGTCGTTGTGCTTCTCACCCTGATCTCGACCGGAGCCCAGGCGCACGCGATGCTCGACCACGCAAGCCCCGCGGTGGGCAGCACCGTCGCCAAATCGCCCGGCCAAGTCACGCTCTACTTCACCCAGCAGCTCGAACCAAAGTTCAGCGGAGGAGAAGTGCAAAACGCGTCGGGGGCCCGCGTCGACCATGGCAAGAGCGTCAGCGGAAATGTGATGCGCCTGGGGGTGGGGGCTTTGGCGCCGGGCACCTACCACGTCATCTGGCATGCGCTGTCCGTCGATACGCACACCACGCAAGGAAGCTTCAATTTCCAGGTTGGCCGCTGATCCGAAATGGCGCCATCGAGTGGATTGGCCTCGATGCTTGATCTGCTCGTCGCCGCGAGGATGGTCCATTTTGCCTCCGTCGTCGTGGTCGGTGGCGCGGCGCTGTTCTCCGCCGCGGTGGCGGACCAGGCAATAACGGCTCATGGCGCGGCTCTGAGATCCGCCGCGAGGCAGCTCGATGGCACGGTGATCGCGACGCTCGTCCTCACGGTCGCTTCGGGGGCGTTCTGGCTAACTCTGTTTTATCTGCAACTGAAGCAAATACTTCCGGCCGACGCTGACACCGACGTGACCTTCTGGAGCGTGCTGACGGAAACGCAGTTCGGTCGCGTTTCAGCGATCCGTCTGCTCCTCGTCGTTGTGCTGGCGGCGATCTATGTTCGGCGCTATGCACGCCCGCTAGATATTCGCCCGGCGTTAGCCTGGAGTGCGGCGCTGCTTGGCATCGTCCTGGTCACAAGCCTCGCCTGGTGCGGGCACGCCTCGAGCGGCATTGGCGTCAATGGCGACATCCATCTCTTTGCCGATGTGATTTACCTTGCCACCGCGGCGGTGTGGGTTGGCGGCCTCCTGCCCCTGCTTATCTTCGTGAGGCCAAGGCTCCCGATCACCGCGCTTGCGCGCTATCAAATCGTCCGGCGCTTTTCAACCTTGGCGGTGTGGAGCGTTGTCCTCTTGGCCGTCAGCGGGCTGGCAAACACCTGGTTCATGACGGATGGGTTCCAGCATCTGTTTGGAACCGAATACGGCAACCTCGTGCTGCTCAAGATCGGGCTCTTTATCGTGATGCTCGGCTTTGCCGGCGTGAACCGCTTCCGCCTCACGCCGCGTCTGGCCAAGAGCGCCGCGAGCGGGTCTGACGACCGCGCTGCTCAGCTCCTGTGTTGGTCGACCACGGCCGAAATCGCTCTGGGGTTCCTGGTGATTTGTGTCGTAGCCGTTCTTGGCCGCACGGAACCGCCGGGCCATCAGCACGCCGCCCAAGCCTCGCATGATCAGATCGGCCTTGCGCGGCCTGGTCAGCTTGGTTCACTTGCGCAGCAGGAGTGTTCTCCAGCCTCGCTCGGTCCTTGTGCCTGAATTGGTGGGCATGGCACCGAGCCGTAGGAGCAGAAGACACAGCAATCTCCTGGCTTCGGTCGCAACATCGCCCCGCAGCCGGTGCACTCGTAAAAAATCTGGCAGGCATCAGTCGGCACGATCTCGGACTTGGTAGTGGCGCAGTGCGGACAGGAAATGACCGATTTAAGAATCATTCTTTTTTGCTCGTCGGTGTGCAGGGTCAGTATTGCTCTGACTTTTCGGAGACCTCTTGGTACCAGCGGCTGCGCGTCCCGATCTTGGCGCGCATCTTCCAGCCAAATGTCTTCGGCGCCTCTTCGATTGCCGCGAGAAGCGCATCAATTCGACCGCGAATGACGCGTCGTCCCTCCTCGCCAAGCGAGGAGAACTGATCGAGATGGTCGGGCACGCGCTTCAAATTCGCGGTGAATGTGTAATAGAAACCCCAATCCTGGCGCATCATGTCGACGATATAATCGGTATCGATCGATTTCGGCCCAGGCCGCTCGCCTGAGAGCGGATGTTCGAGCATGAGCACGACCGTATCCTTGAAGTCCTTGAGGTTGATCTCGACGATCTGCATCTTTTCGAGCAGCAGATCGGTCGTGCAGATGGTCGGGCTGTCGAGATCGAGCCGGCCTTTGAACGGGATGCGGTGACAGAAATAAAGTTCGTCGGCGAATACGTCGACGTTGAGCCCAGTGTCCTTGTGCAAATAGGCGTGGCGGGAGCCCTCCGATGCCATGTAGATGCCTTCATCGGGGACGTAACCGCGCTCGATGAGAAACTCGCGGATGGCCCGGTTCTGCTTTTTCTCGGCTCCGAAATCCACGTCGGTGAGGGCGCGCTTGGTATCCTGGAACAGGTGCAGATTGTTCGGGCATTGCAGGCGATAGGCGATCGAGCCCAAAATGCGCAGGCGAATGCCCTTCGCTTCCGCGTCACGGACAAGGCTGAGCGCCTCGTCCACAAACTCGAGGTTGAGGCCCGGATCTGTCGGCTTCTGATTTACCTATGGTCTCCCCGCATTGCTGGCAAACACGACGCTCTTTTCTCACCCCCAGATTAGACGCTCTTTCCTCACCCCTGGATTATATGTGTAAAGCGCCTCGTCATCGCGCGCCAATGGGTCGTAAGACTGTCCCCCAGGGGTTGAGTAGGCTCAGGAAAGCACTTTTCGCGGGCCCGCTCCATCCGGCATGCAGACGCAGGAGCTTTCAAGCCGCCCCTCGGAGGCTTGGCCAGATGAACCCGCCGCGCCAATGATGCTATGCTGCCTTCCGGGAGGATTTATGATGACGTGGCGGTTCAGGATCGGCGATGTCTCCGCCATGCCCGTAAGTCTGCTCGATGCGCCCGCGCTTTCTGCGCAACGTGGAGAGCGCATGCATGAGTTTTGATATCGACCAAGAGCGGTCTTCGGCGCGCGTCGCCGAGCTCGCGATCTGGTTCGGGCGTGTCGACCCTCTGCCGCTCGCCGGCGGGATTACCAACCAGAACTTCACGGTCGAGGATCGTGGACGGCGTTATGTCGTTCGGGTCGGCAGCGACATCCTCGTGCACGGCGTGGTGCGGGCAAACGAGCTGGCGGCAAGCCGCGCGGCCCATCTGGCAGGTTTGAGCCCGGCCGTGGTGCACGCGGAGCCGGGCATCGTCGTCTTCGATTTCATCGAGGGACGCACCTTCACGCCCGAGGACGTACGTAATCCGAGGAACCTCGAGCGGCTGGTCGACATGGTGCGGCACTGTCACCGGGACATTCCGCAATATCTGCGCGGGCCTGCCGCGATGTTCTGGGTGTTCCATGTCGTGCGCGATTATGGGCACACGCTCAACGAGGGCGGGAGCCGGCACGGTCCCATCCTTCCCGATCTGCTCGCCCGCGCCGCACGGCTCGAAGCCACGGTCGGGCCTATCGAGGTGGTCTTCGGACACAACGACCTGCTTGCCGCCAACTTCATCGATGACGGCGAGCGCCTGTGGCTCGTGGATTGGGAATATGCCGGCTTCAATTCGCCGCTGTTCGATCTCGGTGGCCTCGCTTCCAATAGCGAGCTTTCGCCGGAGCAGGCTGAGCAGGCCTTGAGCCTTTATTTCGGCAAGCCCGTTGACGATCGGCTGCGCCTTCGCGCTTGTGCCATGACCGCGGCGTCGCTGTTGCGCGAGACCATGTGGAGCATGGTGTCCGAGATCCACTCGACCGTCGATTTCGACTACGCCGCCTACACCGCGGAAAATCTGCGACGCTTCGAGGCCGCCTACGCCACCTATCTCGTCATGGACCGCGCATGAGCGCGCTGCCGTCTTCCGCCAAGATCGTCATCGTCGGCGGCGGCATCGTCGGCTGCTCGGTGGCCTATCATCTGGGAAAGATGGGTCTCACTGACGTGCTCCTGCTCGAGCGGGGAAAGCTGACCAGTGGCTCGACCTGGCACGCCGCGGGCCTAGTCGGGCAGTTGCGCACGAGCGCCAACATCACTCAGCTCCTCGGTTACTCGGTCGACCTCTATGACCGCTTGGAGAAGGAGACCGGTCTCGCCACCGGGTGGAAGCGCAATGGCGGCTTGCGGCTCGCCTGCAATGAAGAGCGCTGGACCGAGGTCAAGCGGCAGGCGACCACCGCCACGTCCTTCGGGCTCGAGATGCATCTTCTCACGCCGAAGGAGGCGCAAGCGCTCTGGCCGCTGATGCAGGTCGATGACGTCGTCGGCGCAGCGTTCCTGCCCACCGACGGGCAGGTCTCCCCGTCCGACATCACCATGTCGCTCGCCAAGGGCGCGCGCAACGCCGGCGTCACCATCAGGGAGGGCGTGAGGGTCACCGCCGTCGAGGTGGAGGGCGGTCGCCTCCGCGCCGTCGTCACCGATCAAGGGCGGGTCGCCTGCGACAAGCTGGTGATCTGTGCCGGCCAGTGGTCGCGCGACCTCGGACGCATGGCCGGCGTCAACGTGCCGCTCGTCTCCGTGCAACATCAGTACCTGATCACCGAGAACATCGACGGCGTGACGTCGGACCTGCCGACGCTGCGCGATCCCGACCGTCTCACCTATTGGAAAGAGGAGGTCGGGGGACTGGTGATGGGAGGTTACGAGCCCAATCCCAAGCCATGGGCGATGGAAGGATTGCCGGCGAATTTTGAGTTTCAGCTTCTCGAAGATGATCTCGATCATTTCGAGCCGCTGCTCGAGCTCGCCATCGGCCGCGTGCCGGCGATGCAGACCGCCGGCATCAAGCAATTCATCAACGGCCCTGAGAGCTTCACCCCCGATGGAAATTTCATCCTCGGCGAAGCTCACGAAGTTCGCGGCATCTATGTCGGGGCCGGCTTCAATGCGTTCGGCATCGCGGCCGGCGGCGGCGCCGGCATGGTGCTCGCCGAATGGGTTGCCAAGGGCGAGCCGCCATACGATCTATGGCCGGTCGACATCCGCCGTTTCGGCAGGAACCATCTCGACACGAGCTGGGTGCGCACCCGCACGCTCGAGGCCTACGCCAATCATTACACCATGGCCTGGCCGTTCGAGGAGTATCGCTCCGGACGTCCGCTTCGCCGCTCGCCGCTCTACGACAAGCTCAAGTCCCAAGGCGCTTGCTTTGGCGAAAAGCTCGGCTGGGAACGGCCGAACTGGTTTGCCGATCTTGCCGCCGGGGAAAAAGCCGAGGACCGCTACAGCTACGAGAGGGCGAACTGGTTTGATGCCGTCGGCCGCGAGCACAAGGCAGCCCGCGAGCGAGTTGCCGTGTTCGACCAGACGTCGTTCGCCAAGTTCCTTCTGATCGGCCGCGATGCCGAAAATGCTCTGTCGTGGATCGCGGCCAACGACGTGGCAAGACCACCGGGTCATCTCGTCTACACCCAGATGCTGAATGGCCGCGGCGGCATCGAGTGCGACCTGACGGTCGGCAGGCTATCGCCGAGCGAATATTACATCGTGACCGGCACCGGCTTCGCCACGCACGACTTCGACTGGATTTCGCGCTCGATTCCTGACGGGTTCGATGCCCGCCTGGTCGATGTCACCTCGTCTCATGCCGTTCTGTCGGTGATGGGCCCTCGCGCGCGCGACGTTTTGCAGGCTCTGACAGATCACGACCTTTCCAATGCCGGCTTCCCGTTCGCCAGGATGAAGCGGATAACCCTTGCAGGCTCACCTATGCTCGCGCTCAGGGTCACCTATGTCGGCGAGCTCGGCTTCGAGCTTCACATTCCCGTGGAGTTCGCCGCGAGCGTCTACGACGCGATCATGGCCGCAGGCGCGCAGCACGGCATCGCCAACGCCGGCTACCGCGCCATCGAGTTGCTGCGTTTGGAGAAGGGCTACCGCTCCTGGGGAGCGGATATCGGGCCCGACCACAGCCCGCTGGTTGCCGGCCTCGCCTGGGCCGTGAAACTGAAATCGAACACGCCGTTTCAGGGGCGAGAAGCGCTGCAAGCCCAGGCTACGGGGCCGCTGCCGCGCCTGTTCGCAGGATTTACCACCGATCCATCGACCATCCTGCTTGGACGCGAGACCATCTATCGCGACGGCAAGCGCGTAGGCTGGCTCACGAGCGGAGGCTACGGCTATACAGTTGGCCGCTCGATTGGCTACGGCTATGTCTGCGATCCTGAGAACGGTGTCGATCGCGACCGGGTGCTTTCCGGCCGCTACGAACTCGAGGTCGCGACCGAGCGCGTGCCGGCCGAGGTTTTCCTCGATCCGCTCTACGATCCGGCCATGGCGCGCATCAAGAGCTGACCCTAAAACCACCCAGACGTGCTAAAATCGTCATTGCCTACCAGTCGCTCGTGGAGGCGGAGCCCGGAGCTCGGCCTAGACCTGGTGAAAAAGCTCGCGGGGTTTGACCTTCGCGGTGGCAGTGGGTGTAGACTAGTCAAGTCCGCGCTTGGCGGACTCAAGAAATCGGGGCAATTTGGGGGAACCGGTTCTTATGTCTCTGTTTCGCAGAAGCGCGTCCCCAAAGAGCACCGACAAGTTGACACGTGTGTTCTTTGCCTCCGATTTTCACGGCTCTCAGCGCATCTTCCGCAAGTTCATAAATGCCGCGAAGCACTATGAGGCCGACATCTTGATCATGGGCGGTGACGTGGTCGGCAAGCTCGCCATTCCCGTCATTCGCGAGGCCAACGGCAATTACCGGGTGCACCTGATGGGCAAGACCGAGCACCTGGAGGGGCAAGGCGATCTGCAGAACTTCGAGGATCGAATTGGAACGCTCGGCTACTACAGCAAGATCATGGACCAGGATGAGTACCAGGCGATTCAATCTGACGCGCCGGCCGTCGAGCGCCTGTTCCACGACCTTGCCCGCGAGCGGCTTGCCTCCTGGATCGAGCTCGCCGAGACGCGGCTCGCGGGGAGCGGAGTGAAATGTTTTGTGATCGGCGGCAATGACGACGATCCCGAGGTGCTCGAGCTGCTCAAGACTTCAAACATGCAGTCCATGGTCTTCTGCGAAGGCAAAGAGGTCGAGATCGACGATCATCATACGATGATCAGCGTAGGCTTCAGCAATCGGACCCCGTGGAAGACGCCGCGCGAGGTCGATGACGATGACCTCGGAAAGATGATCGAGGGTTTGGCCAGCAGCGTTGCCGACAAACAGCACGCGATCTTCAATTTCCATGTGCCGCCGGTGGATTTCGACACTCGACACCTGTCCGATGCTGGACTGGAGCACGAGTCCGCCGACCCAAATCGTCAAAGGAGGCCAGGCCGTGATGCATGGCGCCGGCAGCAAGGCGGTGCGTCGGGCGATCGAAACGCATCAGCCGTTGCTCAGCCTGCACGGACATATTCATGAATTGGGCGGCGTCGTCAAAATCGGGCGGACGACGTCCGTGAATCCAGGCAGCGAATATGGCGAAGGCGTTCTGCGTGGCTGCCTGCTGAGTTTGGCGCGAGATGAGGTGAAGAACTATCAGCTGACGGCCGGCTGAATTATCGCGGCCGGGAGGGGAACTCTAGCCAGGATAACGGAGAACGACGATGGCAGTGGCAGCAGCTAAGCCGGAAGTATTTACCCGCAATGCCTCGGGGCTGGTGAGGGTGATGTCGCCTTATTCGGCCTTCATCTACAACATTCTAACCATGGGGCTGATCTTCCCCTGGACTTATTTGTGGGCGCCGGGCGCGCTCCCCGGAGGTCGTCTTGTCTGGGGGATCCTGCTCGCCATGATCTTCGAGATTCCCATCGCGCTGACCTATGTCTGGCTGTCGACAGCGCTGCCCCGTTCGGGCGGCGATTACGTGTTTCAGAGCCGGGTGTTCGGTGGCGGAGTTGGTTTCTCGGTCGTGATGTCCGGCTTCGTCATCTGGATTCTGCAATGGGTCGCACTCTCCGGTTGGCTGCTCGCCTACCTCGGATTCGCCCCCCTGTTTCTTGGACTTGGGGGCACCATGGGCAACCCGACGCTGACAAGCATCGGCGTGTGGTTCACCACGCCCTGGGGCATCATCATCGTCAGCATCCTGAATGCGCTGTTGGCGATGTTGCTACTGGTCAGCGGCTTCAAGAACTACGTTAAATTCCAATACGTGATGTGGTACGCGACGCTGCTGTCGTTTGGCCTCATGCTGTACCTGTTTTTCACCGCGACGCCGGAGTCCTTCGCGGAGAAGCTCGACGCTTTCGTCGTCGCCTCGGGCGGAGCGCCAAACTTCTACCAGACGGCGATCGACGCGGCGAAGGCAGCCAATATCGATCTCAATCCGCCATTCAGTCTGTTGGCCACGCTCTTGATCGCGCCGATTGCCTGGACCTCTTTGCAGTGGGCGACCTATAGCGCGGAGCAAAACGGCGAGATCAAGGGTGCCCGCTCGTTTCAGAACCAGCTGGTGATTATCATCGGATCACTGATCGCGACGGGCTTGCTGCTCGCCGCCTTGGCAGCCGCCTTCCAGCACGCCATCGGCACCGAATTCCTGTACGTCGCCGGGGCAGGCTATTGGTCGGCACTGGACGCCGGCAAGTTCAACGGCGTCTATCTCTGGCCGAACATCGTGGCCATGGCCTTGGCCGGGAGCCCGATCATCGTGGTGCTCATTGCGCTTGGTTACATTCTCAACGCCTTCCAGATCGTCAACAACTGCTATATCGGCATGACCCGCGTCATGGTGGCCATGTCGCTCGATCGGCTGTTGCCGGAATGGGTGAGCCGCGTGTCTGACCGGTTCCACACGCCGGTCAACGCCCACCTGGCGTATTTTCTCGCCAGCATCCCGGTGATCCTGGTCTACAATTTGTGGGGTCAGTGGACGGCGCTGACCCTTGGCGTCACCTTCGCCTGCGGCTACGTGTTCGTCATCACCGCGCTCGCCGGCGCCTTGATGCCGTACCGCGCCAAGGCCCTCTATGACGCTTCGCCTGGCGCTGTCTACAAGGTTGGAAACATCCCGATGGTCACGATCTTCGGCCTGGTCGGCGCCCTCGTGGGCGGGGTCATGGTGCTGATGTTCATGTTCTACAGCGCCCTCGGCCTCACCAGCGTCCTGGCCTATCAGGTGGTGTTCGGCGTTCTCGCCGTGTCGATCATTTGGTATTTTCTAGCCAAGATGCTCCAGCGCTCGCACGGCATCAACGTCGACTTTGCCTTCAAGGAGATACCGCCCGAGTAACCGTCCGCGGAGGGCAAGCCGGAAGCGCTAGCGAGAAGATTTGACGCTAGCGCTTCTGGACGCCCCACTGTCGACTGAGACACCGCCGTGCCGCTTCGAGAGTTGCGCGCGCCGCTTCTAAGCGCTGGGGCGCCTCATTTCCTCCCAATGCCAAGTTTAGCCTATCAAAAGTCAACACTTAACGGTATGCCTGACTTATAATGTTCATTCGACTCCCGGGGAACGAAGCGGATGCGCACACAAGTGACAGTCTATTTGTCGCCGGACAGAAAGGCTTGGCTGAAGCGCTATGCGCAGGAGCAGGGTTTTAAGGAATCCGAGTTGATTCATTGGCTGATCGAGCGCGAGCGCAACGTAAGATGGCTCGAGCGGAGCCTCCGCGAGACCGACACGCGGTCAAAGGCGGGCTTGCCCAGATCGAAGCCGGCCAAACGGCGTCGCAGGGCCTGATTTAGCGGCTCACGGCCGGATTTTGACGGCGGCAAACCAGCGCGGTCCCCGCAGGCGGCGCCATTACGGGCGCACGCCGATCGACCGTCCTTCTTCTAAACATTTCCCGTAGCGAATTAATTGCAACTATTGGTTGTTTATCAAATTTATGTCAACCTCATGATGTGATCGCGAAAGAGCCGGTATCAACAGGCAACAGAGCTTTAGAGGGCCACAGTGTCGCAAGATGTGTGGTAGTATCGTTTCGATTACAGGGGGCCGGCGGAGATGACGACCCAGGCGACCCTATCGGTCATTGAGCGCATTAATCGGGCCAACGCTCCAGAAATTGTGCTCGGAGTTTTCGAGCAAGCCCTTTCGCAGTTAGGCGCAGAATATCTCTGTGTCGTTTTCCTTCCGCGACCTGGAGAACACTCGAGGATGTGTGCATGGCCTGGAAGGTTCCGCCCCAGTGGCGGGCCCTTTATTCCAGCGAAGACTTCTTCACGCGAGATCCGGTGGTCCGATATTGCGGTCGAACTGTCCTGCCTTTCGACTGGAAAACCGCGCCATATGACCGCGAAACCGAGCCTCAAATGGCAGAAGTCATGGACCGGGCTCGAGACTTCCGTGTGCACAAGGGGATGGTGATCCCCATCCCAAGCCCTGCCGGCATGATTGGCGGGGTTTGGGTTGCTGGCCCGCACTTCGACGAGCGAGAGGCGCACAAGCCTTTACTGCACTCCCTGTCGTTGCACGTATTTCATCGTCTCCAGCACCTTGTTGGCAGGGGGGTGCAGGGGCATGCCCTTTTATCCGACAGCGAGCGCGAAATTCTGGCCTGGGCCTCTGAAGGTAAGACCGCCTGGGAAATCGGCTGCATCCTCAGCCTCTCGCATAGAACGGTGGAATGGCACATTGCGCAGGCCTGCAAGAAGCTCGGGGCCACAAACCGATTGCAAGCAATCGCGATTCTCGGAGACGCGCGCGGCATGCTCGATCCGATCATCCAGGACGCACCGGCCACGCAGCGGTGATCGCCGACGGCTGAGCCCGCAGGTACTTGTTGGCCGGCCCCGCACCCGCGCTCGGGCCGCCGCGACCCCCGTATTTTTTCGAGTAGACGCTCACGCCACCCGTACCAACACTCGTGAGACCGACGGCTACAAGATGCAGCCGTCATGCTTTGCCTTGGGAAGGGCGAACAATGAGCAGGGGCCTCGGCCGCCTCGAGCGTCTTATCCTTCAACGGGCCATGGAACGGCCGGTCTGTCTTCTCTGCAAAGATCTCGCTGCCGACGCAGCGACGAGTTGCAAGGCCATGTCGCGCGCGTTCCACTCCTTCTTGCGGAAGTTCCCGCGCTACGCGCTGCAAGGTGGTCTGGGCCGTCATCATGCCCTGGTGCTTTATGACCCTGCCGACGAGGTGAGCGTGCGATGGGCATCCATGTCGGTGAACAGTCGGGAACCGGTGACCATCGAGCAAGCCTTGCGGTCGTTTGAGCGCAGCCAGATTGAGGTCCGGTCCGAGAGTCTCGGGTCAGCGTGACGTGGTCGCCAAGCATTGCCTGGGTATGATTTTTCCAGTTGGAGGTTGACCGAGGCCGCCCCGGCTACCCAAGGGTCAGCTCAACGCCGGCTCGGCAGGTTTGCCGAAGCGCAACAGGAGCGACGGGACAACGAACAAGGTCAGCAGGGTGGAGGTCACCAGACCGCCCAGAATGACGATCGCCGTCGGAAGCACAATCTCCTGTCCCGGCACGTTGCCGATGATCACCAGGGGCACGAGGCCGAGGCCCGCGGTCGCCGCGGTCATCAAGATCGGCGCGAGCCGTTCCTTTGCCCCGCGCAGCACCAGTTTCGGGCCGAAGGTCTCGCCTTCGTATTTCTCCAGATGCTGGCAATGGTGGATCAAGAGGATGGTGTTGCGCGCGGCAATTCCAAACACGGTGAGGAATCCGACGAGAGCGCCGAGCGAGACGATGCCGTCGCCAAGGAACAAGGCGAGGATGCCGCCCACGAGCGCGGAGGGCAGGGTGACAAAGGACAGGATAGCCAGCCGCCAGCTTGAGAAAACCACTTGCAGCAGCAGCAGGATGCCTGCCGCCGCGGCGAGCGAGTAGACCAGCACCTCCCTTTTGGCATTCTGGTTCTCGGCATATTTGCCGAGAATTTCGGCGTCGTACTCCAGCGGAAACTGGATGCCTGCCAAGCGCTTCTTGACGTCGCCGACCACGGAAGCAAGGTCACGGCCGCGCGCATTGAGGCCGACGTCGATGCGACGGCGGAAATTCTCGCGCGTGATGATGTTCGGACTCGGCTTGATGGTGATGTCGGCAACGTCCTTCAGCTGAACATGGTCGCCTCCTGGTGCGTCGATCAGAAGCTCGCCGACGCTCGCCGCGCTTCTCCGGGTATTCGGCGTGCCCCACACCTGAACGTCATAGGCACGATCGCCATTGAAAACGTCGCCCACCTCGTTCCCGGCGATGATGGTTGCCGCAGCGCGCCGCACATCGCCGGGTTTGATGCCGTAGCGCTCGGCCGATTCCATATTCGTCGTGACCTCGATTTGCGGGATTTTCTCCTGCAGATCGACGTGGAGGTCCGAGATGCCTTCGACGTCGGCAACGGCGTCCTTGATTTCGTCGGCCTTGGCCTTCAGCACATCCAGGTCTTGACCGTAGATCCTGATGACGATGTCGTCCGGCGCGCCGGCGAGAACTTCTTCGACCCTTTCGGCAAGATAAGTCTGCACGTCGCGGTAAAGGCCCGGATAGTTGTGAGCCACCGCCTCGACCTCTTCCATGGCCTTGTCGAAGTCGGCCTTTGGATCCACGCTGATCCAATTCTCACCGAAATTGGACCCGGCTATCTCTTCCATGATGAGCGCCTGCCCGATATGCGCCCCGGTATGCTTGACGTCTGGGATCGCGAGAAGCTCGTTGGCCACCCTGGTGGTCACGCGTACCATTTCCGGCAGCGAGGTCCCCGGAGTCGTCACCCAATGCATGAGGACGTCGCGCTCCTTGAACTCGGGCAGCAA
The DNA here is from genome assembly GCA_963757555.1 of uncultured Alphaproteobacteria bacterium. Lineage (GTDB taxonomy): Bacteria > Pseudomonadota > Alphaproteobacteria > Rhizobiales > Methyloligellaceae > Methyloceanibacter. Next base: position 92,914 of record CAVWRU010000016.1, on the reverse strand, counting down.
TTCCTGCCCCAGGAACGGCCAGGCAACGATGCCGGCGAGCGTGATGATGCCGACGGTGAGATAAGCGGCGGCGGGCCTGCGTACGATGCGCGCGAGCCCGGCTTCGTAGCGGCCGCGCAGCCAGTCGGCCAAGGGAGATCGCCGGCGCTCGAGGGGCACGCGGTTGAGCATGAGCAGGCAGAGCGCCGGCATCACCGTCAGCGCCACCAGCATCGAGGCCAACAACGCGACTGCGTAGGACACCGCCAAGGGCTGAAAGAACGCGCCTGCCAGTCCGGTCATGAAGAACACCGGCACGACGGCGAGCACAATGATCAGGGTGGCATAGATGATCGGGCTGCGAACCTCGAGCGAGGCATCGAGGATGATCGAAGCCGTCGATCGCGTCCCGCCGGCAAGCCGGTGCTCGCGGATGCGGCGCACGATATTCTCAACATCAATGATGGCGTCATCCACCACCGCGCCCAAGGCGATGACCAAGCCTGCCAGCACCATGGTGTTCATGGCGGCCCCTTGCAGGTAGAGCACCAAAACCGCCGTCACCAATGACAGTGGGATGGCGACGAGGCTGATGAGGGCGACACGCCATTCGTAGAGGAAGGCGAACAACACCACGATAACCAGAATGCACCCTGTGAGCAGGGCCCAGGAAAGGTTGTCGATTGCCGTCTGGATGAAGACGGCGGGACGGAAGATGTGAGCATCGATCGTGACGTCTGGCAAGCCGGGCTTCAGCGCCTCTAGCGCCTCGTCGATCCCGCGCGTGATCTCGAGCGTGTTGCCCCAGGGAAATTTCTCGACAACCAGCAGCAGGCCGGGATGGCCGTTGACGATGGCGTCGCCGATCAGAGGCTGGTGGTCCTCTTTGACCTCGGCGACGTCGCCGAGCGTGAGGTCCTTGTTGTTCTTCACCCTCACCCGCGCAAGGTCCGCCGGCGTAATGATCGGCAGAACGTTGCGAATGCCGAGCCTCTGATTTTGGGTATCGATCCAGCCCCCGGTCCCGATATGAGCGCCGGAGGAATATTTCAGCAGGCCAACATCTAGAGCATCCGAGGTGGTTTCCATGACGGCGTCGAGCGTCACGCCTTTGTCGCGCAGCTGTTCCGGGTCGACCTGCACCTGGAGCATCTTCAGCCGCTCGCCCCAGATTGCGATGTTGGCGACGCCGGGCACGCGCAGCAGGCGCTCATCGATCTTCCAATAGGCGGTCATCGACAGGTCTCTCAGCGACAGACTGTCGGAGGAGAGGCCGATCATCATGACGCGCCGGCTCGCCGAAAGCGGCGGCAACATGAAGGGCGGTGCGGCCCATGTGGGAAGGGTTGGCAGCACAAGAGCGATGCGCTCTTGCACAAGTTGGCGCGCTTCGGTGAGGTCGGTGCCTCGCTCGAATTCGAGCATGATCGATGAGAGCTGTGCGACCGACTTCGACCGCATGACGTGAAGGCGCGGCAGGCCGGCCATGGCCTGCTCAAGCGGCACGGTCACCAGTGCTTCGACTTCCTCAGGGAACAGCCCCGAGCTCGGCGTCTGGATCTCGACCAACGGTGGAGCGAACTCGGGAAAGACGTCCACCGGCATGTGGTAGAGCTGGGTCAGGCCGGCGACCATCAAGCTGAGGGCCGTAGCGACGACGATCCAGCGGAAGCGCATGCTGGCGGCGATGATCCCGCGGATCATGGGTTAGGGCCTCCGCCACTCATCACTCGCCTTCGCCCACGCCGAACTCGGCGCCTTGCATCTCGGCCACCCCGACGGTGACGACTTCATCGCCGGCCTTCAGGCCGCCTGCGAGATAGATGTGGTCGCCGTCCATGAAATCGATTTCGACCGATTTGCGCAGAAAAGTGTCAGGGTCCTCCTTCACATAGACCCAGGGGTGACCCTCGGCGTCGTAGCTCATGGCCGAATGTGGAATGGCCAGACGGGAGCCAACCGCTTCGCCCCGGCGCGTTGCCTGGAGCTCGCGGACCGGTTCGGTCTGCACATCGAGATGGGCAAGCGCCTCCTCGGTGAAGATCAGGGTCTTTGCGTCGGTGCCGGGGGTGCTCTCGACCTGCACGGCCTCGTCGCCTCCGCCTTCCTCTTCGTCTTCCTCGGCGAGGCCACGCATGATTGGCACCAGCAAAAGCCCGGCCACAACCAGCGAGACGACGATCGCAAGTTTGCTGCGGCGCTGCATGGTCATTCAGGAAGCGGATCGGGCTCGGCGCTGTAGTTGACGTTCGCGCAAATCGCCGGGAGGACAAGCAGCGTGAACAATGTCGCACTGACCAGGCCGCCCAAAATGACGGCGGCCAGCGAATGCAGCATCTCCAATCCGGCGATATTTCCCGCCAAGGCAAAGGGGAGAAGGGCGGCGGCTGTCACCAGAGCGGATGCAGCGATCGGCAGGGCGAGATCGCGGGCTCCGCGCAGCATCAGTATCCCCTTAGACTCGGCCGGTTCGCTTGCCGCAAGCGACTGGGCGTGACGAATGAGCGCGATGTCGTTGCGCACCGAGAAGATGAAGACCGCCAGCAGGCCCATCAGCGCTGCAAAAGACATGATGTTGCCGCCGAGAGCGGCGACTAAGACGCCGCCGGCGAGTGCCGCCGGCAAGGTGGCGAACACAAGGAAGGCCAACCGCCAGCTCGACAAAGCGGCCTGCAAGAACAGGAAAATCAGAGCGGCGGCGGCGATGATCGGGCCGAGCAGGCGCCAGTTTCCGCCGACCCAGCCCCCGCCTTCTCCCACCATTTCGGCGTGATATTCCTCGGGCATCTTCACTTGCTGGATGGCATCTTCGATTTCCGTCCGCACCACGCTCAAATTCCTGTCGTCGACGCTCACGTCCACATCGACGTAGCGGGAAACAGCGTCGCGGTTGATGACGAGCTCTGCTGGCTCGATGCGCACCGAGGCGACATCGCCCAAGCGCACGCTGCCGCCGTCCGGGGTATCGATCAGAAGTTCTTGGACATCGGTCAGGCTTTGCCGGACGTCCGGCTTGCCCCACACGACAACGCTGAAGACTTTCTGGTCCTGGAACAAGCTGCCGACCTGGATGCGGCCGAGAAGCGTCGAAGCGGCTCGGCGAACGTCTCCCGGCTTCAGCCCGTGTTGTTCAGCCTTGGCGAGATCGGTCTCGATCTCGATGGCGGGCGCTTCCACCCGCGGCGCCACCACAGCGGCGGTCACGCCCCGGCGTTCCTTGATGGCTCCGGCGATTTCGAGCGCCTTCCCGCGAATGACAGGCTCCTCCGAGCCAAAGACACGCACGGTAATCCGGTCCGCCGGATCCACGAGTTTTTGGCTGACACTGCCCTGCAAATAGGTTCCAGTGTTCTGGACCACCCCGACATAGCCCTTTGTGACATCGCGGACCTGGTCCATCGTCCGGCCATAGTCGGCCTTGGGATCGAGGCTGATCCACAATTGTCCTTCAAAAGGTCCCGGAATTGTCCGTGAGGTCATCGCACGACCGAGCGAGCTCGAGACCTTGATCACGCCCGGAATGGCGCGCAGCTCGTCGCTCGCGCGCGACGTGATGCGGTTCATCTCTTCGAGGGAGGTCCCTGGACGCGTCGACCAATCGATCAGGACGTCACGCTCCATGAACTCCGGCAACGCCGACCGCCCCAACAGCGGCCACGCCACAACGATGGCGACAAGGGTGAGGAGGCCAAGACCTGCGTAGACGAGACCTTGGCGATGCATGCTGCTTTTCAGAGCGGCTTCCTGGCGGGCGCCGAGCCAGGTGCCCAAGCGTGATTGCCGGGGGACTCTTCCGGCCGATCGAGCAGCATCGAGCTCAGTACCGCAGTCACTGTCAGGGCCACCACCAGCGAGGCCAGCAGCGCCACCGAATAGGCCAATAACAAGGGCTTGAAGAACAGCCCCACGAGCCCGCCCATAACGATGAACGGCATAATGGCAAGCAAGCCAATCAGCGTCGCATAGATGATCGGAGTGCGTGCCTTGAGCGAAGCCTCAAGAATGAGAGAGACCGTGGCGCGGGTATCTCCTGCCGCGCGGCGATCGCGCAGATATTGGGCGATTTTCCCGGTGTCGACGATCGCGTCGTCGACGATGGCAGCCAAGGCGATCACCAATCCCGCCAGAACCATGACGTTCAACGTCGTTCCCAGCAGGTAGAGCACGAGCAGCGTCGCCACCAATGACAGCGAAATCGCCACGAGGCTGATCACCGCGACGCGCCATTCGTAAAGCAGGACGAAGAGAAGCGCGATCATCAACACGCCGCCTGCGAGCAGCGTCCAAGAAAGGTTGCTCAGCGCCATCTTGATGAAAGTAGCCGGGCGGAAGATATGCGTATCGATCTCGACCCCCGGCAGGCCTGGCTTGAGCGATTGGAGCGCGGCATCGATCCCGCGCGTCACGTCGAGCGTGTTGCCCCAGGGAAACTTGTCGACCACCAACAAAAGCCCAGGGCGTCCGTTGATGATGGCATCGCCGATCAGCGGCTGATGGCCCTCCACCACATCGGCAACATCGCCCAATTTGCGCAGGTTGCCGGCCTTGTCTTGGAAGGAAACCTTGGCGAGATCGTCGGCGGTGACGATCGGCAGAATGTGACGAACACCGAGCCTCTGGTTCGGCGTGTCGATCCAGCCCCCGGTTCCCGGCGTAGAGGACTCGAGATAGCTGAGCGGCGATTCCCACAACGCCTCGCCGGCGCTGTTGACCACCTCCTCGAGGGCCACGCCCTGGACATTGAGCTGCTGCGGATTCACCTGCACCTGCAGTTCGCGGTCGCGCAAGCCCCAGACAGAGACGTTGGCCACGCCAGGCACGCCCATCAGCCTCGGGCTTATCGTCCAACGCGCCAAGACCGAAAGCTGCACGGTGGAAAGCTTGTCGGACATGAGTCCGATGGCCATCACTCTGCTGGTCGAGGAGAGCGGCGGCAACATGACGGGTGGTAGCGAAACGTTGGGCAGCGCCTTGGCCTGGGTCAGCCGCTCTTGCACCATCTGGCGAGCGGCCATCAGATCGGTGCCCGGCTCGAAGGTCAGTCTGATCGAGGACAGCCCGTCTATCGTTTGCGACTGGATGCTTTGCAGCCACGGCACGCCGTTGAGAAGATCGGCCTCCAATCCGACGGTGAGCATTCCCTCGGCCTCTTCGGCCGACAGGCCTAGCGCCTCAGTCTGGATCTCGACGTAAGGTGTGGAGAATTCCGGGAGGGCGTCGACGGTGACGTCTCGAAGCTTCAGAAGCCCGAACACGAAAACCAGCAACGCGACGCCGAGCACCAAGGACTTGGTACGCAGGCTCCACTCGACGATCGAACGCAACGCGGCCACAACTGACTTGCCAAAATCGGCACAATTTTGCCAAACTTCCGCCAGATTTATGCCACGTTCTCCCGCGGCCGTCTACGGCGTGGCGTGTTGCTGCTTAAGGTTGTTTGAATCGGAAGATGCTTTACCGAACGTTATGACGGAGGCGGCCTGCGCTTTGCGCGCGTTCGCACTTGGTCAAAAGGCCAAGGCCGCATTCAGCTTTCCGGTCACGTTCGGCGTCGCCTCGGTCAAGCCGAAAAGGATGCCGGCATCCAGTGCGAACGTCTTCTCGCGCTCGCCCGGAAGCTCTTTCTTGTAATAGACGACCGGGCCGATCCTATGTTCCTGAAAATCGATGCCCGGCGAATCGGCGATGTTCGGCACCGCCCCAAATCCCTCGATGCCGAAGGCAACGCGCTCAGTCAGGCTGGCTTTGGCTTGCCATTGATAGGTGAAGTCGATGCCTTCTTCGCGGTTCCGGCCGAAGGTCTTTTCCAGATAGGTATTGAAAGTCAGTGACGCCTTGTCATGACCGATTTGAATGATCGGGCCGAAGGTCGTCGAGTTGGTTTCGTCGTGATGCACGGCGCCCTCGACCTCGGTGAACCAGGCGAGCGTCAGGATCTTTCCGACCTCGACCGGAAACCACACGCTTTCCAGGCCGGCGACCGTCGCGTGCAAGTCCTCGCCGTCAGGCTTGTCGAGATCGAGCAAGGGGGAGAGGCTCAGCCACTTGGTCACGCCGTAGGTGTATTCGAGCTCCATGCTGTAGCGGATGGGATCCGCATTGACCGGAAAGCCGTTCTGGACCGCGCCGTTGACCTCGACTTCCTGCTCGCCTTTGACCACTTCGGGCTCGTCGATGGAGAAGACGTCGGCCAAAGCGATATCGGGCCCCCCCAACAGTGAGGCGATGAGGGTTGGCAGATACCAACGCTTCATAGCGTGATTTCCAGGAAATCCAGGTGTCTGAGGCTAGCGCGAGGACCACACGCCCAAACAGAACTACCCAAATAAAAAACGACATTCACCACTCAGAATTGCATCCCGGTCGGATTCTTGGCGACTATGGCTTGAAAGTCACAGCTGTGGCCCGGCCGTGGAGCAGCTTGAACCAAGCAAATGAGCAGGTGAGGGGAGCAGCAAACAGCGTCCTCCGCCAAGCGGCGGAGATTTGTGATGAGTTGGCGAGACGCGCCGAGCCTCAATGTCCGGCGTGAGAATCGACGCCCGAGAGCTCAGCTGCTCCCACCGTGACCACCTCAGTGCCCACTTGGGGGCCGTCACTCAGGACCGCCATGCCTTCATTGATGTCTTCAACCGTCACCGGCTGCCGCACGAATTCGAGAGGCTTGGCACTCACATAAACTCCAGGATTGCCGCTCGGGTCATACACGATCGCGGAGTAGGGGACGACCCGCTTCGGTACATCGCTCCCAGGTGCTGCGAGCTTGACGCCGACGCGCTGACCGGGGGTCAGCCCGCGTTCAGTTCCGCCACGGATCTTGAAGTAGAGCGTGTTCGCGGCTGGCTCGGCGCCGGCGCTTATTTCAATGCGTTTTGCCCTGAGCGGCTCGTCTTCGTCGAAATCTCCTGGCGCCAATATCTCGGCATCATCCTCATCGTCATATTCGCCGAGATCATCATCCGCGTCGTCGTCTGGATTCTTGTCGAGCAGCACCATCACCCGCAGCGGACCACCTCCACTGCCTTTCGGCGCCTGCCCGGCAGGCGTGGAGGCATCGGCATCGCCAGACTGTTCGGAAGACGGCTTTGCAACCGACTCATCCTCGACCTCGCCGATGACGGTCATTTGGCGCAAGACCTTCTCCTCGCGCACCGGGGTGGTCTGCAGCCCGAGACGTTTGGCCTCGCGCTCGGTCAGCAGGATTGGCTTGGCGTCTGAAACTTCCGAATTCTCTACCTTCGACAATTGGGCCAATGGGGCTGCCGCGGCGGTTGGAGCGACGGCCAAGACCGCCAGCACGGCCATGATTGGCGCGCTCGCTATGATGTGGGTCTTATCGCTTGGCATCTGGCGCACTCCTGAGATTTCTCCCTGTTACAGATAAATCAGACGTTCTCGCGCGCCCACGCGCGAATATCGCAAGACACCGCGGGGAACTCGGTGACGGTGAGGGGACTTGGAGGCGATTGGGTCGCGAGGCTTCGGCTGAAGAGAGTCGATCGGCTGAAGAGAGTCGAAGTGAACGTCGCCGGTGACTTTATGGCAGGGCACGCAGCCTGAGCCATGCCGGTCCAGGCGTCTCACTGGCGGGCGGCCAGAGACTGGAACTGCTACGCTTACAGGACCTGCGAGCGCCGTGAGCGGGTCGCTCGAACTCAGAAGCCAACTCACAAAACAACTCCTCCCAGCGATACTCGCGCTGAGAACAGAGGACCGAAGCCGTCGGATTGTGGGCCCCAGCCCCCAACAGCCTCCAACCGGTACCGTACCAGGAGTTGTTGACTAAATCTATGAACGCGCGGGCCGTGATGGCCCGATTGACGCGATGGTGAAGGTTTCGCTTAACAATTGGTAACCGGTTCACTCGTGGGGCCCGGCTGAGACACGCGCGACTGCGCCCGGATCAAAAATCGATAAGTGCGCCCGTCATGATCGTCTGGAACGGGTCGAGCGGGACCGAACCGATGCCGGCCCCCCGGCTGGTGCTTAGGCTGACATCTGGCTCGTAGTGTCGATAGGCGGTGTAAAGCTGCATCTCGGCGCTCTTTACAAATTGAACGACACCAAGTCCCCAGATCGTGGCGTTGCTCCCCGAGACGAGGCAGGCGGCGCGGGCGGTCGCGCAGACTGCGTCCTCATCGATACCAGCCAACGCTGACACCGCCTCCTCGTCGGCGTCACGGCCGAGGAATTGATTGAAACTTCCATATTCGGCGTAGAAGGCGGTTTTGCCCAAACGGTTGAGATTGCGTTGCCAGCCAAGCTTGAAATAGTAGAACCAGGCGTCGTTCGGCCGGCCCACCTCATCGTCATTGAATCGCACCGAGCTCGTGAACTTGCGGCGCGCGGCCGCTCCAGTCAGGCTGATCCCCGAGGGTTTGTGAAGGATCGACAGAGAACCCGCGACGGTTCGGTTGTTCGGTTCGGATGCGGTGCCCGTCGCGAGGAGGTTCGCCTCGGCTTCTTCCTGATCCGTCGGGACGTCGCGAATATCGAAAATGCCGACCGTCCCAGTAATGTGAAAAATTTTGAGAAGACCAGTTTGGGCCGGAAAGGCCCCTGAGTTCTCCTCCATGGGTTCGGCTTCCGCCAGCTCCGGGTTTTCTTCCGAGTCCTCCTCAGGCTCGCTTACCCAGTTCAGCGCGAGCTGCCATTCATCGTCCATGCCATATGTCGCGTTCGCCTCGAAGCCCCGGTAAAACGGCGTATCGTAGCGAGCGATGGTGCCGTCGATCCCGGGCAGGTGGTCGATGAAATCTCCCCAGACGACCGGCAGGAGACCAGGGACACCGCGCACGTTGGACCGGCGCAGGAAAAAGCCACCACCGACATCCTCGACCCCCGCATAGCCCGCGGTTGTCGTGTCGGACAGATCGTCCTCGGTCAAGTCCTCGGCGTTCTCGCCGGTTCCCCCAACGAATCCCCAGGTCAGCTGCCCGAACTTCCTGTGCCGCAGCCAGATCTGGCTTTCGTCGATCTTCAGGTCCCTCGGAATGTTGTCGTCGAGTTGGCTCACGTCGCCCGATCCGGCGCCTTGCACATTGATCTCGATGTGAATGCCTGCCGACCAATTGGCCCGATTGAAGTGTTCGGCCTCGCCGGTAATCTCGATCTTTGAGCCTTCGCCGTCATTGGTGACGATGTAGGAATCCGTGTTCTGGCCGTCGTCCCAGGTGAGAACGGCGCGGCTTACCGCGCCGGCCAACTCTATATTGACCTTGTTGTTACCTTTGTAGAGCGCCTTCGCCTCGAGCTCGGCTATCCGTCCCTCGAGATCGGCGCAACAATCGTCATCCGCGGACAACGCGGCCCTTGGAGCAAGCAGAAACAGGGCGCTAAAAGCGCAAACCGATGCTGCATGCCTGAGCTGCAACTGCAGACGGGCCACCATCCAGCTTGTTCCCCGGGGAATTCCAGCACACGCACACGCCACTGTTACTGTCTGCCGATGACGCAGAACCGGCGCGGGGGGTGAGGGCATCAAACACCAGAACCGCCAATTTGGCTATATCGGTGGGATTGCGGTTTCCAAAATGGGCTGGCTTGTTACTCAAAGTCCCCACCGGACATGAAAAATGCCTCTCGGTGCGAGGATCGAGGCGAATCCCAAAAAAATTCGGATTGCGCAGTTGCCGATCGGTGTCTGCAAGCCAATCGTACAGGTTCTCGGAGTCTGGCTTGGCGAGGAAAACCAATCTCTTAGCTTATCAGGGCGGCTAGCCTTGGCCGCTCACAGTCCCGCCAGGTATGATTTCGGTGTGCTGTGGCGCGTCTGCACTACCCGAGCAAGTCGCACTTGGTATGAAATTCAACCCTTGGCCGAGTCTAACGTCCGCTGCGTGAGTATGCGCCGGGCGGGAGAAAGGGATGCGCCTGTATTTTCGCGGCCGCAGGGTTCTCAGTGTCAGCCGTTACGCCGGGCGGAAGGTGGCATCGCGTCGCCGCTGCGCGTTGCAGCCTGACTTTCTCGCGCGACTGAAGAAAACCGACCGCGCTTCGCTCCTGGTCACTACAGCGCTCGCCGCAGCAGGTCTTGCCATCGGGACGCCAGTCGATGCAGCGCCCGCGCGGGCATATGACTGGAGCGGCTTCTACATCGGCGGACATGTCGGCTACGGCGATATCGACAATGATGGTTTCTTCGCGAGCTCTGTAGACTTGAGCTTCGGCGCGGGGGCGTTCCTGACCGGCGGACAGGTCGGCTGGAATTTTCAGCAAGACGGGTGGCTGTTCGGCGTCGAGGCCGACATTTCTTCACTCGACTGGCGCGACGCGAGCGTGAGGGAAGAGCATTATTTCCCCGACGCGAACTATCTCACGACCTTGCGGGGCCGCGTTGGCTGGACCGAAGACAATGTCTTGTTTTATGTCACCGGTGGCCTCGCCTATCTCAACGCCAAGGTCACGACGAGCTCCGGCGGGCGTGACGCCGACCAACACGGCAACACAGACAGCAAGGATGTTTCTACTTACGGCGGCGTGGCCGGCGTTGGTCTCGAATGGGGACTGACCCGCAATGTGAGCCTCACCACTGAGGGGCTCTATCTTTTCTTCGACAACCACGAAGATCTCTCCGGCCTGATCGAGGGGTGCCGCCCAGGCGTCGAAGGGTGTCTGTCGAAGAAGGCGAACTTTTTCGAGATCAACGATGGCTTTGAATTTCGCCTGGGAGCAAATTGGCGATTCGGCGGCGCTTCCGACTCCTACGGCGCGATGGGTGCGGTCGCATCCTTCGCCGGAACGCCCGGGACACGCTACAACTGGAGCGGCTTCTATATCGGCCCCAATGTCGGCTATGGCAGCGTCAATGTTGGCGGCGTCTTTGAAAACGATCGGATCATTCCCGACACTGGCAATCCGGCCTTCCTTGACCTCAAGAACTTTCACGATCGCGGCCTCCTTGGCGGAGGGCAGGCTGGCTTCAATGCGCAGTTCGGCTCGGTCGTGCTCGGTGTCGAAGGTGATATCGCTGGCGTTGACTGGGACGACGTCTTTGTAGACCGGCAGACGCCTGAGAATCCCGCGGGGCCCGCGGTCGCGGCGTCACTCGATCTCGGTTTTCTGGCAACACTGCGAGGCCGCGTCGGCTTGGCTGCGGACAATTGGCTCTTCTATGCGACCGGCGGTGTCGCCTTTCTCGACGGCGAGTTCGAGAACATCACGACCTCGAGCCACAAGGACATTTCGGCGACCGGCGGCGCGGTCGGCGGCGGTGTGGAGTGGGGTGTCACTCCCAATCTCAGCCTCAAGGGCGAGGGCCTCTACCTTGCCTTCAATGATTCGACGAGCCTCGCCAACGTAAGAGGTGGCGTGCCCGGAGACCACCTCGACATCGGTGACGGTTTTGTCACCCGCATCGGCGCCAATTGGAGGTTCGGCGGCGCGCAATACGCTGGGGTTCCAGGAGTTGGCTACAAGCTTGGGCCGCCACCGCTGCCAGGGGTACGTTACGATTGGCGCGGAACCTATATTGGCGCCCAGTTGGGAGACGGCGGCCTCACCACGGACGGCATCTACAACGCCGGCATCATCCCGGGCGAAACCATCGATCTCAGGGACGTGAATGGTCTCGGTCTCGTGGGTGGCGGACAGATCGGTACCAACTGGCAGGCGGGATCCTTCGTATACGGCATCGAAGGCGACATCGCCGGGGTGGACTGGAACGGAAGTCAGGGTGAATTTGCGCACCCGGGGCAAGCCGTAAAATTCAGCAGCGACTACCTGGCCACCGCCCGAGGCCGGATCGGCTGGGCTCCGGACAATCTCCTCTTCTACGCGACGGCCGGCTTCGCCTTCTTGAATGCTGAGCTCGACAATACGTCCAATGAGGGGGGGCGAACCAAGGATGTCGGCAGCGTCGGCGGTGTGGCGGGTCTTGGCATGGAGTGGGGCGTGACGCAGAGACTCAGCCTCAAGATGGAAGGCGATTTCCTCGTCTTTGATGAGACGACCAGCATCACGAGATTGGGTGCGGAAGGAGATCGAGGCGACTTCTTCCGCATTGACGACGGCTTCGTCGCGCGCGTCGGCGCCAATTGGCGGTTCGGCCCCTTGCTTTAATGGTATTATAGCGCAGACTTGAAGCGGCCGGTGGCGCTCGTCCCATGGCTGAAATGGATGTCGCCGACGTCGCGTCATCGAGGCCGGCATTCGTTCAAGGGGTAGTCAGCGGATGCAACGCCGCGCTGGGTCGAGCAGGACGTCTCCCGGAACGGGGATGGCGAATCCCTTGCAGGCGGCGCAGAGATTGGCTGAAGCTGAAAGACACCGCCAGACCGGCAATCTTGATCGAGCCCAATCTCTGTGTAAATCGCTCCTGCTCGAGCACCCCGACTATCTCGGCGCCCTTCAGACCCTCGGCGTCACGCAGCTTGCGAAGCGGAACTATCGGCAAGCTCTGTCGTGTTTCATTCAAGCTGCGATGCTCTGCCCGAAAGACCGCATCAACCTCACCAACCTTGCCACGGCCTATCTGCATCTGGGGGCGCGAGAGCTCGCGGCCCAAACGCTTGAACAGGCGCGACAGCTCAAGCCCGATGATGCGAATGTCGACTTTGCGCTGGCCGCGGTTTATCGCGAGGATCGTGAATATGAGCTGGGGGTGGCAGCCTATCGCAGGGTGCTCGCCGGCACGCCATCGCCTGATGCCGCGCACGGACTGGGCGATTGTTGCGCTCACCTCGGACGGATAGCGGAGGCCGCCGACGCGCTCAAGCAGGCGCACGAGCTCGATCCCGGCTCGCCCGCTGTTCTTTATGCGCTGAGCCAGCTGCCGGCCTCCGTCACCGACGTCCAAATCTTGCCGGCTCTCGACCTGGTGCGCAAAGGAGAGGGACAGGATCAGGATGACTTCGACAGCTTCGTAGCTTTTACGCGCGCTGCTGCCCTCGATCGGGAGGGTCGCCATGCCGAGGCGTGGGACGCGCTGCTTGAGGCGAACCGGCGCGAATTTCCCAAGCACGAGGCGGAGTACCGAAAGCAGATTGCGCGCATGGAAGCAGCCCGTTACGACGCATGCGGGATCGAGGCCGGTGCCTATGAGAGGCCTGGGGCTCTCCAATCCTCTCCGCTGTCAGTCTTCATCATCGGACCGTCCCGGTCAGGCAAGACGACCGTGGAACGGCTGCTCGGGCAGCTCGACGGCGTGAGGCGCGGCTATGAGAACCGTCTGGTCGAGCGAGCCTCTCGGCGTACGTCCCAGCTCTCGGGACTGCTGACCCTCCGCAATCCCTCCGACCTCCCGAAAGCGCTCGATGACCGGTTCAGGGCAACTTATTTGGAGGAGATCCAGGAATTCGCACGGGGTGCAAAGATTGTCACCGACACCTATCCAGCGATGATCCCCTATGTCGGTCGCATTGCGACGACGCTCCCGAACGTACGCTTCATCTTCGTGAAGCGTGATCGGTACGATTGCGCGATGCGCATTTTCATGAGGCATTACCGCGCCGGCAATCATTATGCCTACGATATCAAGACCATCTTCGACTATGTCGACTGGTACTACGGCATGACCGAGCTGTGGTTGGAGAAATTTCCCGAGTTCAGTTTGGGTCTCGACTATGAGGACGCCGTCGGAGACCCCAAGGGCACGCTGGTCCGTCTTGCCGACTTCTGCGGCGCGAGCATGCGTGCCGATGACCTTCCCGACCTCGGCGACGACCGGGGCTGTTCGAGAGCTTATCGACAGCTCATCGACGATGCTCTGAAAGCGGAGACGACAAGCAAAATCTCGCGGCATCTGCCTTGAACGCGACTTGTCGACGTCCGCCTCGATCGCCGGCGGTTCACGACCGCTCGAAGCCGCGCTTGAGCTCCCAGTCCGTGATGCGGCGGTCATACTCGAACTGCTCCCACTCCGCATTATGCACGTAGTGGTCGACGACATCGTCGCCGAAGGCGGCGCGCAGCATCTTCGAGCCGCGCATCAGATCTGTGGCCTCGCGTAGCGTTTTCGGCACCTCGCGCAGCGCCTTGTCTTGATAGGCGTCGCCAACATAGGCCGGCTCAAGATCCAATTTCTGCTCGATGCCGGCAAGGCCCGAGGCGATCAGCGCGGCGAAGGCGAGGTAGGGATTGAGGTCGGCGCCGCCGACGCGGCACTCGATGCGAATGGCCTTGGTGTCGGCGCCGCACAGCCTGAATCCCGCGGTGCGATTGTCGAGTGACCAGATCGCTCTCGTCGGCGCGAAGGTGCCGACCTGGAAGCGCTTGTAGGAATTGATGTAGGGCGCGAGGAACCAGGTGATCTCCCGCGCATAGGCAAGTTGCCCGGCCACGAACTGGCGCATCAAGGGCGACATGCCGTGCTCGCCCTTGGCGTCGAGGAACAGCGGAGTCTTGCCCGCCTTGTCCCACAGCGAGGCGTGGATATGGCTCGACGAGCCGGCCAAGTCGTAGCGCCATTTGGCCATGAAGGTCACCGCCTTGCCGAAGCCGTAGGCGATCTCCTTGCAGCCGTTCTTGAGGATGACGTGCCAGTCGGCCATGGTCAGGGGATCGGCATAGCGGACATTGATCTCCTCCTGGCCAGGTCCCCATTCGCCTTTTGAATTCTCCACCGGAATGCCGGCGCCTTGCAGCCCGTTGCGGATAGCCCGCATCACGCTCTCCTCCTTGGTCGTCTGGAGGATGTGATAGTCCTGGATATAACTGCCGGTGGTCTTGAGGTCGCGCCAACCCTTGGCTTCCACCGAGTCATAGGTCTCGTCGAACAGATAGAATTCGAGCTCGGAGGCGAAATAGGAGGTCATGCCTAGCGCCTCGAGCCGGGCGATCTGGTTGCGCAGCATGGTGCGCGGGGCGTGCGCCAAAGCCTCGTGGCTGTGATGGTCGAGTATGTCGCACAGCACCAGCGCCGTCGCCGGCAACCACGGAATGCGCCGCAGCGTGGCGAGGTCTGGCTTCATCACGAAGTCGCCGTAGCCCTTTTCCCAATTGGCCACCGCATAGCCGGGTACCGGCTCCATATCGATGTCGTTGGCGAGCAGGTAGTCGCAGCCATGCGTCTCCTCGTGGGCGCCGCCGAGGAAATACTCGGCCTGGAAACGCTTGCCGACGAGCCGCCCCTGCATGTCGGGGAAGCAGGCGACCACGGTGTCGATCTCGCCCGCGCCCACCGCCTGCTGCAGATCCTTGAAGGTCAACATACCGGGCATGAAGATGGCGCCTTGTGGCTAAAGGAGATGCCGGCCCGTTCGAAAACGGGCCGGCTTCGTTGAAGTTCGGTGTCGCGTGCCGCTATACCTTGACGGCACCTTCGCGGTGCTTCACCGCGAACGCCTCTTCCGGCGAGAACACGAGCGTCTTCCGTCCATAAGCGGCAAAGTAGACGATCGCCAGCATGTACCAGATGGCGACGCCGAGGATGCCCTGGCGGTAAAGCGGATCGGTCAGCTGGAAGTAGATCGTCACCACCGCGATGATCACCGTCAGCGAGGCGCCGATGACGCCGAACGGGCTCCGATAGGGGCGTTCGATGTTCGGGAAGCGGCGCCGCAGTTGCAGGAACGTCAGCGCCTGCAGCAGGTAGGAGAACATGGCGCCAAACACCGCCATGTTGAGGAGCACGCTGCCGATGAAGGTGCCCGCCGCCTCGCCGCCCATGGCGAACCACACAACCAGCATCACCGCCAAGCCGACCACGCCGCCCGTAACGAGAGCAATGTTCGGCGTCTTGTGATCGCCGTGGGTGACCGACAGGAAATGCGGGAAGTAGCCCGCTCGCGACAGGGAGTAGATTTGCCTGCCGTAGGCGAAAATGATCGCGTGGAAGCTGGCGACGAGACCGGCGACAGCGAAGAGCGACAGGATCCTCGCCCAGCCGCTGCCAAAGATAACGGCGAAGCCGTCGAGGATCGGCTGGCCCGAGGTGCCGTAGGCGAAGGAGCCTCCCGGAATCGCGGGGTTGATGATGAGCACCGCGAAGCCCAGCGCGATCAAGGTGAACATCCCGAGCATGATGCCCTTCGGCATGTCGCGCTTCGGATCGACCGACTCTTCCGACGCGAGCGGCAACTGCTCGATTGCCAGGAACAGCCACACTGCAAACGGCATCGAGGCGAGCACGCCGTAGACGCCGAATGGCAAGAATGGCCCGTGGCCGTCCGGTAGCTGCACTGCCGCGCCGTCCGGCCCGACACCGATATTCATCGCCCACTTGGCGAAATCGAACTGCCCGGAGAACAGCGCGCTCAGCAGAAAGAAGAGCAGGATCGCAATGGCGATCAGCGTCACGATGACGGTGACCTTGAACGACAAGGCGACGCCTCGCACGTTGAGCCCGACGAAGATGATGTAGCCGATTATCCACCAGCCCGGCTGAAACCAGTCAGGCGTACCGACGATCGCGGTCATGTAGGTGCCGATGAAATAGACGACCACAGCCGGGGTCAGCACGTATTCGATGTTCTCGGCAATGCCGGTGATGAACCCGCCCCAAGGCCCGAAGGCCGTGCGCGCGAAGGAATAGGCGCCGCCGGTGTGCGGCAGAGCCGGGCTCATCTCGGCGATCGAATAGGTGAGTCCGAGATACATGATGGCGATGATGATGGTGCCGATGAACATGCCCCCCCAGCCGCCGACGGCGAAGCCGAGGTTCCAGCCGGAGAAGTCGCCCGAAATGACCGCGCCCACTCCAAGCGCCCAAAGTGCAAAGACGCCAGCATGGCGTTTCAGCTGACGTTTTTCGAAATAGTCCTTCTCGGGGACGTGATACGAGACCCCGCCTTCATGTCGCTTCTCAGTTTGATTAGCCATTTGCCCGATCCCCCTTTGCGAACTGGCAGCTTATTCCAACCTCACGATTTACGCTGCAAGATTTACACCACGGCCTGTTCGGCCGCGAACAACCCCTGAGTTGCCGTAAAAAGGATATTGCCCAGACGGGAGGCCCAGTCTCGCTGGCCTGCCGCGTCGGCGATTTCATCGTTGCGAATTTCGACCATCGCCGCCGGTAGGCCCCAGGGTTGGGCATGGCGGCCGAGCGTGTAGTAGACCCCGTCTGCCGGTGAATAGGGTTGGTTGATGCCGACGGTCAGCGCACCGTCGGCCTCAAGTCCGCTGATGAGGAGATCGGCGAGGCGGCGATCTTCGTCAAACAGGATGCCCACCTGCCAGGGTCGAGCTCTTGGCGAAATAGACCGGCGTAAAGGAGTGTATGGCGATCAGCGCCGTTTGCCGCCCCGCCTTCATGCGGCGGGTGAGGCAGGCGTCTATCGCGTCATGGAAGGGGGCGTGGATTCGGGCGAGCCGTCGCAAACGCTCGTCCTCGCTCAGCCCGCGATTGGCCGGCACTGGGCGCCCCTCGCTTTCCGTGACGATGAGGCTGCGCGCACCTGCCGCGCGATTGCAGTCGATGATGAGGCGAGAGGCATCCGGCCAGAAAAGTGGCGCATCCAACCTCGCCGACAGGAGCTTGGCCACGGCAAGCGCCCCGGGGTCCCAGGCGATGTGGGTTTGCAGCGCCTCCTCGTCGAAGCCAAACGACTGATAGGCTTCGGGGACGCGGTTAGAGGCGTGATCGCAGAGGATCACGAACGGTCCTCTACCTTGCAAATTTTCCGCGACAATCAGGCTGCGATCGGAGTCCCTCATCCGCCCCCGCCTCGTTCGGACCCGCGAATGGAAGTCCTGCTCCAAGATGGCTTGGAGGCGCATAGTTATAGCACCCCAAACAGATTTGACGAGAGTGTCAATCGGTGCCCTGAAGGGGCTGGAATCCGGCCTGTTTGCGTGTCGCCTCGCTTTGAGCTTCCGCCGGCCGCACTGTCATAAATGCCGCTCGCCGCGCTTTCGGGCTGGAAATTTAGGGGATGCATGGAAGGCGCGAAATATGGAAGATGGCAAAGCTGAAGCAGCGCTTTTCTCATGTCTGTTTGAGATGCAAGACAGGCCGATGACACCAGCCGAGCAGCCAATCCTTCAGGTTCGCGATCTGGTGCGAGCCTTCGGCGGCATTGTGGCCGTGGACAATTTCAGCCTTGACGTGTACCCAGGCTCGATTCACGGCCTGATCGGCCCGAACGGCGCCGGCAAGACCACGACCTTCAACGTCATCAGCGGCTTCTACGCGCCGTCGAGCGGCAAGGTCATCTATCTCGGTGAAGACATCTCCGCGCGAGAGACGAGCGCGCTCGCCGAGCGCGGGCTGATCAGGACTTTCCAGGGAACCACCCTGTTTCATCAGTTGAGCGTGCTTGACAATGTGCGGCTCGGTTGTCATCGCAGCGCCAAAGCCGGTGTGGTTTCGCGTGTTCTCGGCCGCGACCGCGCTACGGAAGAGGCCGCCGACGAGAAGGCGCACCGCATCCTCGAATTTTTTGCCTTGCAGGATCTGGCCGACGAGCTTGCCTCCAACCTGTCGCATGGCCATCAGCGCGCGCTCGGCATGGCGGTGGCGCTCGCCGCCGACCCGAAGCTCATGTTGCTCGATGAGCCCTTCACCGGAATGAACGCGGAGGAAACCAGGCGCATGGCCGGGCTGGTGCGGCGCCTGCGCGACGAGCAGGGTGTCACCATCATGCTGATCGAGCACGACATGCAGGCGGTGATGGGCCTGTGCGAGATCATCACGGTGATGAATTTCGGCACGCGCTTGGCGGAAGGAACGCCGGGTGAAGTGCGCTCGAACCCGGCTGTGATCGAGGCCTATCTGGGAAGCGCCGGCGATGCTGCTTGAGATCAACAACGTCCACGTTCACTACCACAAGGTTGCGGCGCTCAAGGGCATCAACATGGCCGTGCCCGAAGACGGCATCGTCACCATCATCGGCGCCAACGGCGCCGGCAAAAGCACCACCTTGCGCTCGATTTCCGGACTGGTGCGGATCAGCAAGGGCGAGATCAGGTTTGCCGGCCAGCGCATCGACGGACTTCCGCCGGAGAAGATCGTTGCTCTCGGCATCGCCCACGTGCCCGAAGGCCGCCGCGTGTTTCCCAACCTGACGGTTGAGGAGAATCTGCGTACCGGCGCCTTCCTGCGCTCGGACAAGGCCGGCATCGAAAAGGATCTCGATGAGGTGTTCCAGCACTTCCCAAGGCTGAAGGAACGGCGCAAGCAATGGGCGCGGTCGCTCTCGGGCGGCGAGCAGCAGATGCTCGCCATCGGCCGGGCGCTCATGTCGCGGCCGAAGATGCTGGTTCTCGACGAGCCGACCATGGGTCTGTCGCCGGTTTTGGTGCAGGAAATTGCCCGCATCATTCGCGATATCGTCGTCCGAGGCGTGCCCGTGGTGCTGGTCGAGCAGAATGCCGAGCTGGCGCTGCGGCTCGCGCGCTTCGCCTATGTGCTCGAGACCGGCCGCATCGCGCTGCAAGGACCGGCGCATGAGCTGCATGACAACGATCACGTGAAGCGGGCCTATCTTGGTGGCTGAAGACTGGAGCACGCAAGAGCTCCTCAGCGCCGGCTGGAGGGAAGTCGATCTCGCTTGGGAGGTGACGGCGGAACGGACGGCCCAAGCCTCGGCGCAACAAGACCACCTGCTGGCGAAGGAGGAGGCGGGGCGGGCGCTGCAGATGGCGCGCGCCGAGTTCGCGCCGATCGACCCTCGCCTCGGCACGAGCCTCGCCAATTACGGCCTCTGCCTCAGCCTGTCTGGGCATGACGCGGGCGGTGGCGCCTTTGTTTCGCGAGGCGCTAGACGTGTGGCGCGGGGCGGACCCGTGGATCGCGCGCATGGATGCGCCAAGGGTGGCGCGCAGCTCGCTCTTTCACATGCGCATGGAAGTGCGGCACCGCGACACCTACCGCGCCCGCTGGCAGGAGCGCTGGCAAGAGATGGCGGCCGAGGCGAAGGCGCGCATCGCGGCGTTAATGGGCTCGGGTTCACTCGAGGCAACAGCCGCGGACTTGCTGGCGCGCTGGCGGCGCGAGCGTCCGGCCATGCTCAACGACACACGCAAATTGATGGCGGCGGCATATTTGCTTCTGGCGCCCCACGCGTCGAAGGCTGACAGCGAAAAGACCGGAGGCTAGTCCACGCCAGCTCTCATTCCGCCGGTTGCTCGGCCTCCGCGGGTTGCTCCACCGCTTGCTTCGGCTTACGCCCGCCGATCCAGCCCCTGACCTTGGGCACGAGGTCCTCCAAACCGTTTGGCAGGAACAGAATGAACAGGATCAGAATGACGCCGTAGAACATCGGCCGCATCACGTCGACGCCGAGAGCGCGCAACACGACCTCATTGAGAATGGTCAGGACGACAACGCCGATGATCGGGCCGTAGAACGTCGCGGTCCCGCCGACGATCGCCCAGATCAGCACATAGGCCATCTCCTCCACGTCAAACCTATTCGGCGCCACCGCGCCGATGTAGTGAGCGTAGAGCGCACCGGAGAGACCGGCGAAGAACGAGGAGACGACGAAGGCGAGCGTGCGGTAGCGGAAGGTGTTCACGCCGACGGATTCGGCGAGCTTGTCCTGCCAATGGATGGCATGGAAGGTGAGCCCGAGGCGCGAGCGCTCGACCCGGTAGAGAATGACGAGCATATGGCGACCACGATCAAGCAGAGATAGTAGTAGTTCATCGGCTCGTAGAAATCGATGTCGAGCGAGAACAGCTTGAGGTCGGGGAAGGGCGGGATGAGCTTGATGCCCTTCGGGCCGCCGAACAGCCAGGTCAGGTCGGTCCATTTCCAGATCAGCCTGATGACCTCGCCCGCGGCGAACGAGCCGATCAGGAAGTAGAAGCCCTTCATGCGGAACAGGGGAAAGCTCAAGAGAAAGGCAATCAAGGCCGCGACTGTCGCGCCTGCCAGCATGGACAGGGGCACCGGCCACCCCAACTCCTTGGAGATCATCGCGCGAGGCATAAGACCCGACACCCATGATGACGACATGGGCGAGCGACCATTCACCGGTCAGCGTCAGAAGCCGGTAGCTCGAGACCAACAGCACATTGATCACAAGAAGAACGAGGATCTCCTGCTGCGACAGCGAGAGCAGATGCGGCAGTACGATCAGCAAGGCCGCCGAGCAGGACAAATCCGAGCGCCCAGGACAGTCGGTTGCTGGTGGCGCGCTCAGGCACGTTCCTTGGCTCCGAAAAGACCGGTCGGCCTCACGATCAACACCATGAGCATCAACAAGAGGCCAACGATATTGGCGAGTGTCCCGTCATAGATGGTGGTGACGAAAGTATGCACGAAGCCGTACAGAATGGCGGCGAGCACGGCGCCCTCCAGGGAACCGACGCCGCCGACGATGATGATGATGAAGGCGGTGATGATGACGGGATGGCCCATTCGGCGTCGGCGCCACGAGGGGCGCGGTGAGGGCGCCGGCGACGCCGGCGAGAGCCGCCCCGATGAACATGGCGAGCCTCGCCGTGTCGTTGATCGAGATGCCTTGTAGCGCGGCTGCCTCGGGGTCCTGCGCGCAGGCGCGGAGCGCCCAGCCGAACTTGCTCCTGCGCAGGAACAGCCACAGCGCCGACAGCAGCACCACCGTGGCAATGATGACGTAGAGCCGCTGATAGGTGAGCACTGCGCCGTTCGAGAACACCATCTTGGCTCCTGCGTCGACGGCGGCACCTGCTCCATCTGCACACCGAAACCAAGCACCGCAACAGCCTGCAAGATAAGGAGAAAGCCGATCGAAGCGATCAGGCCGCCGAGAGGGTTGTCGCGCAGCGGCCTGAACAGGGCGTATTCCATGAGGAGACCGAGCAGGCCGACGAAGACGAGTCCGATGGCGACCGCGACGAAGAAGGGGAAGCCTTGCCCGGCATAAAGAGCGACGACCGTATAGGCCCCTGCCATATAGAGCTCGCCATGGGCGAAGTTGATGACCCCCATGACGCCGAAGATGAGGACGAGGCCCACGGCGATGAGCGCCATGTAGCTTGCCGCATAAGTCGCATTCACGACGGTCTGAAAGAACAGTTCAGGAGTCATCCGGAGGCTCCGCGATCCCCGCCAGGGACGTACGCTGTCCCTACAGTCTTGCGACAGGCTGACGCCGAGCGCTGCATTATTCAAGCCATCCGGCGCAACCGGCGCGGGGTGCGGCAAGATGCGGCTGGGTGGGCCGGTCAGAAGCCGCGCTGCAAGGCAGTCAAGCCTACTTGCGCTGATAGTACATCTGGTTCAGCGCCTCGAAGTGCTTGATCATCAGATCCTTGTGCTTTTCCCACCAATCCGGGATGGACTTGTACTGCTTGATCTTGGCCTTGCCGTCCTCGATGACCACCACCGGCCAGAAGCCGACCAGCGCGTTGTCGATGCCGAACAGGTCTTTGCCCCACCACTCGGCCTCGCCGAAGATGTGCTTGCCCTTGCCGTCGTCCTTCATGGCCTTGAGCACCGCCTCAGGATCGGAGGTTCCGGCCTTCTGCGCGGCATCGGACCACAGGTTCATGATGGAAGAGTATTCCCACGACACGGCGCTCCACTGACCCTCGCCGTAGCGCTTCACGTACTCGGCATAGAACTCGTTCGGCTTCTTGAAATTGATCTGAGGCTCGTGCAGCGCCGGATCGTCGAAATCCGGGAACTGGAAGATGAAGCCCTCCATGAACTCCTTCGAGGTCTTGTCGATCATCTTGTGGTAGAAGTCAGCCGTGCACGAGATCATCTGGCCCTTGAAGCCCTGCTGGAAGGCCTGCTCGGTGAGCGGGTGCACGTAGTCGGCGTAGCAGGTGTCGAGACACAGGATGTCCGGCTTGAGCGCCAGCATCTTTGACATGATCGGCGCAAAGTCGGTGGTCGCCGGATCGAAGAAAATCGGTTCGCCCAGAACCTTGATTCCCGCCGCCTCGAACGCTGCGAGATAGGTCGCCACCGAAGGCTTGCCGAGGGAATTGTCCTGGGCGCAGATGACCGCGGTCTTCATGTCTGGCTTGTTGCTCTGCCAGCCACTCGACGCCGGTCA
The DNA here is from genome assembly GCA_963757555.1 of uncultured Alphaproteobacteria bacterium. Taxonomy (GTDB): domain Bacteria; phylum Pseudomonadota; class Alphaproteobacteria; order Rhizobiales; family Methyloligellaceae; genus Methyloceanibacter. Next base: position 70,064 of record CAVWRU010000016.1, on the reverse strand, counting down.
CGTTGTAGATCGGATGCACCTCGCACGGCGCGACCAGCATGGTGGTATCTGGAGTCAAGTCGCTCGGCAGGAGCGTGGACACCAGCATCTTTTCCTTGGACGCCACCGGGAACACGCCGGGCCAAGGATCGCCGCCTAGCATCATGATGAACTTGACGCCGTCTTCCTTGATGAGCTTCACCGCGCCCGTGCGCGCCTTGCCGGGGTCGTACTCATCGTCGTACTCGATGAACTGGACCTTGTAGTTCTCTCCGCCGATGGGTATGCCGCCGTCGGCATTGACCCAATCGGCCCAGATGTGCAGGCCGTCGAGACCGGGCTTGCCCCAGGCCGCGACCTCACCGGTCAACGGAGCCAGGAAGCCGATTTTCACCACCTTGTCCTCGCCGAAAGCGACTTTCGGCATGGACACGCCGGCCATGAGCGCGGCGGCCGCTGTGGTGTAAAGGAATTGGCGGCGGTCGATCGCACTCACTGAAAATTTGGTCGTCATTTGGTCCCTCCAACTCTCGAAATGGGGGTACGACCGTAGCCACGGGCGACCCGCCTGGCGCTGCTTGCCCGGTAACAGATTTGCCGCCGCTTTGAGGGCAATGTAGGAGAAAGCTTAGACCGGTTGCTGGCCCTTGGACAATACCAATTCGCTTTACTTTGACAAATTGGTCCACCATTGGTCTAAAATGGCCTAAATTGGGTAGGATGTGGACTGACCGGTTGAGCCACCTCTGGCAGGGCTGTCGAGCGGTCGAGCCTCTGCCGACAATGATGTAGTGTTCAGGCTTGAGAGCGAACTGGCGAGGGAGTGAAGTCATGACAGGTCGTGTCGCCGTTATCGGAACGGGGCCCTGTGGGCTCGGCCAATTACGTGCATTCCAGCAGGCAGCAGCCAAGGGAGCTGCGATCCCCGACATTGTCTGCTTCGAGAAGCAGGGCGATTGGGGCGGCCTGTGGAACTACACTTGGCGCTCCGGCCTCGATGAGTATGGCGAGCCCGTCCATTGCAGCATGTACCGCTATTTGTGGTCGAACGGACCCAAGGAAGTCTTGGAGTTCGCCGACTACACCTTCGATCATCATTTCAAGCAGCCGATCCCGTCGTTCCCGCCGCGCGAGGTGCTCTACGACTACATCACCGGCCGCGCCAAGGACGCCAAATTGCGGCCTTGGATTCAGTTCGGCACGGTGGTGCGCCATGTCGGCTACGACAAGACTTCAGGCAAGTTCTCGGTGACCACCGAAAAACTGGCGGACCACAAGCTCACCACCGACATGTTCGATTGGGTGGTCGTGGCGACGGGACATTTCTCGGTGCCGAACGTGCCGTATTTTCCCGGCATCGAGACTTTTCCCGGCCGCGTCATGCATGCCCACGACTTCCGCAGCGCCGACGAATTCAAGGGCAGGGACGTGCTGATCATCGGCGCCAGTTACTCGGCTGAGGACATCGGCCTGCAATGCCATAAATACGGAGCGAAATCCGTCACCATGTGCTGGCGCACGGTGCCGATGGGCTTCCATTGGCCGAAAACGATGGACGAGCGTCCTCTTCTGACCAAGGTGACCGGCAAGACCGCCCACTTCAAGGACGGCTCAAGCAAGGATTTCGACGCCATCATCCTGTGCACCGGCTACCAGCACCACTTCCCGTTCCTCGATGATGAGCTGAAGCTGCGCACGCACAATCGCATGCATCCGCCCCACCTCTACAAAGGCATCTTCTGGCTCGACAATCCGAAGCTCATCTATCTCGGCATGCAGGACCAGTTCTACACCTTCTCCATGTTCGACGCGCAGGCGTGGTATGCGCGCGACGCGATCCTCGGCCGCATCAAGCTGCCGTCGAAAGCCGAGATGCAGAAGGACGACGATGCCTGGGTGAAGCGCGAAGAGGCGCTCAAGACCGCTTTCGAGAAGATCGACTTCCAGGCCGACTATGTGCGCGAGCTATGCGCCGCGACCGACTATCCCAAGTTCGACATCGACTTGACGGTCGACGAGTTCAGGGAGTGGGAGCACGACAAGGAACATTCCATTCTCGGCTACCGCAACAAGGCGTTCAAATCGCCCTGCACCGGAACCATGGCCCCGGTTCATCACACGCCGTGGCTCGAGGCGTTGGATGACTCCATGAAGGCATTCCTTGCCGTGAAGGGCGGGAAGGCTGCCGCCGAATAGCCCTCCGCAAAGCGTGGCAAAGCAAAAAGGCCGCCCCTTCGGGCGGTCTTTTCTCTAGCCGCTATGCTCCATGATCCATCGCGCGGCGGCGGTGAGGTCTTCGACCGTGGCGCTCGGGCGCGGCTCAACTTTCGCCTCGTCTCCCTGACGGTACTTTCCGGTGCAGACGAGGAGGGCTCTGCCGACGCCGGCTTTGAGCGCGCCTGCGACGTCGGCCTCGGCATCGTCGCCGACCATCACCGCCCGCTCGCCGTCGCATCCGGTGCCGGCGAGCGCGCCTTGAAAGAAATCGGGCGCAGGCTTGCCGAGCACCACCGCCTCGCGCCGCGCGGCATATTCGAGCGCCGTCACGAAAGCGCCGGTGTCCAGGCTGAGCTCGCCGTCCTCGTCCTTGAAGCTGCGATTGCGCGCGAGCGCCACGAATGCGGCGCCGGCGAGCAGCTTGCGGAACGCAGCATTGAGCGCGGCATAGGTGAACCCATCCGCAGCGTCGCCGATCACAACGGCTTCGCCCGCCGAGCCTCCGAGCCCGGCAAAGTCCTCAACAAGATTGGGATGAACCAGAAGGTGCGGGGAAAGGCTTCTCGCCGTGAGCCACGCACGAGCAGCCTGAGCCGGCGTGAACAGCTCCTCATCGCCGATTTTGACGCCCATCTCGTTCAGGCGCGAGAGCAGGGCGCGCCTTGGCATGCGCGTCGTATTGGTGAGGAAGCGCAAGCGCAAGTCGGCACGGCGCAACTCGGCGACGGCCTCGACCGCGCCCGGCAACGGCTGCTCGCCCTGATAAACGACGCCGGCAAGATCGAGCAGAACTGCGCGTATCATCAAGCGAGGATGTCAAGCGCGGCTGAAAGGGTCAATCGCGTCACGGCGCCTGCAAGCTTTTAGGCGCGCACCCGCTTCTTCTCAGGATCGTAATGCGGGAAGCGCACGACGCGCGCGGGCAAGCGCTTCTGGTGGCCGTCGAGCTTGCCGACCTCGACCTCGGTCCCGAGCCCGGCCTTCGTGACATCGATTCTCGCCAGCGCGATCGTCTTCTTCAAAATCGGTGAGCGCGTGGCGCTCGTGACCACGCCGACCTGGGCGCGGCCGACATGGACGCAATCGCCATGGCCGACGGTTTCCTCGCCCTCCATCTCGAGTCCGACCAGCGTCTTTTGCGGGTGCTCCTTCCGCCGCGCCAGTGCCTCGCGGCCGATAAAATCCTCGTTCTTGCTGGTCAGCGGTACGGTAAAGCCGATGCCGGCCTCGAACGGGTCGGTCTGGTCGCAGAACTCATAACCGGCGAAGGCGAGACCGGCCTCGATGCGCACCATGTCGAGCGCCTGCAAGCCAAGCGGCATCAGCCCGTGCGGCTCGCCTGCCTGCCAAATGGCGTCGAACACTGTGAGCGCGTCCTTCGGGTGGCAGAAGACCTCATAGCCGAGCTCCCCGGTGTAGCCGGTGCGCGACACCACCACCGGCGCGCCGTCAAAACCTCCGATGCGCCCGATGGTGAAGCGGAACCAGCCAAGCTCGTCCAAGGTGGCTTGAGCCGGCGGCGTCCAGATGATCTCGCGCAGGATGTCGCGGCTCTTCGGCCCCTGCACGGCGACATTGTGCAGCTGGTCGGTGGACGAGCGCACCCAGGCTTTGAGGCCAAGCTTCTCCGCCTGCTCGCGCAGCCAGATGCCGCCATAGTCGTCGCCGCCGATCCAGCGGAAATTGTTTTCGCCGAGGCGGAACAGCGTGCCGTCGTCCATCATGCCGCCGTGCTCGTAGCACATGGCGGTATAGACCACCTGGCCGATGGCAAGCTTGCGGACGTTGCGGGTGAGCGCGTATTGCAGGAGCGACTCGGCGTCAGGCCCGGTCACCTCGAATTTGCGCAACGGCGACAGATCCATGATCGCCGCGCGCTCGCGGCAGGCCCAATATTCGGCCACCGGCCCGTCATTGGAGAACCGTGTCGGCAGCCAATATCCGCGATATTCCGTGTAGTTGCGGGTCAGCGCCGAGAAGCGAGGATGAAACGCGGTCTCGCGCGTAAGCTCCGGCTCTGCGTCTGGGGTCATTCGATAGGCCACCGCTCTGGAGAAGCTTTGCTTGTCGGAATAGGTACGCACGTGGATGTCGGTGGGATCCCAGCCATTGGCCGGATCGATGTCGTCTGGACAGGCCGAGGACACGCACACGATATCGGTGAGCGCACGTAACAATACGTAGTCGCCCGGACGCGACCACGGCTCGTCGAAATAGAGCACGTTATGCGCGTCGATTCCGGTATTGTAGAACAGATTGAGTGCCATCCAGCCTTTGCGCGCGGCAATGCCGTAGGGCGCGAGCTGCTTGTTGAAATTGTCCGTGCAATTGACATGGCCGGGATAACCCTGGTCGTCATAATAGCGCGCGTTGCAAGCTAGGCCGAAGGCATCGTGGCGACCGACAGTGTCGCGCACCACTTCCACCAGCGGCTGCATGCCCTGATCGAAGGCCTTGGAGGCGAGGCCGGGGAGCGGATAGCTTTGTCCCGTCATCGATCGGGTGGTGGTGACGTCGAGCGGGTGCTCCTGTCCCTTATCGAGTTTGCGCGCGGCAAAACACTGAAAATCGGTGCACTGCCGCCCGGCGACGTCGATGATCTGGATATATTCTCCGGCGCGCACGACATAGGACTCCGCCGTCGAGTGGTTGACGCGGATATCCTGGAGCGGATCGGCCAGCGGCTCTGGCAGGGGGGTCACGCTCGCCGGGAGTATGCGGCTGCGCAGAATATGGAGACGGATCGGGGTCGCCGTATTTTGCGCCCCGGCCTCCATAACCGCGCCAGGCGCAGCCACGATCAACAGGCCGTTGCGCGCAACCGTGAACTCAGCCTCGGCGCCTGCGCGTGAGTCGCCACTGAACAGCGTGACGGCGCGAGCGCGGGCAAGGTCGATGCCGCGGCGCTCGAGCCCAGCGCGCACCGAGCGCGCGCCTTCGCCAGTACCGCTGAGAATGTGCTTGAGCCCGGCCGCATCGCCGTCGCCGCGGGCGCCGAGAATGGCAGGATCGATAACGCCGGCGGCATCGGCAGCAACCAACTCGCAGCGCTGCATGCCTTCAGCATCGACGAGGCGCAGGCGGTCGCCCGCGTGGATCGGCACGGCGATTGCGCCGCCGCCTGGCACCGTGTAGCGCTCCTCGCCTGAAGCAAGCGAGCGCAAGCCTGGCTGCAGAATAGCCGAAGGCCGCGGCGGCCCTGGCCGGACGATCTCTTCACTGGAAACAACCAACAGCGCGATCCGTCATTCAACTTGAGCTGCTCAGACGGTAACGAAGGTCCCAGCCTCGATCAAGGTTAGGCCGGTGTCGCCGCTCTCTCCAGGCGGACGACGGTGCTGTGCACGGTCGTGCTTTCGGCCATGTCGCTCTTGCGTCCGGCGACCAGCACATTGACGTTGGCATCGCTCGGCGACGCGCTTGGCCAGCGCCCTTTATATATAAGACCGACGCCTGGCTGCGCCACCGTGGAGATGGTCACGAAAAGCGGCAAGCGGCCGGCCTCGTTGACGAGGACCACAGCGTCCCCTTCGGCAAAGCCTTGGGCGGCGGCATCGTCCGGATGGAGCGTGACGGTCGCCGGCCCGAGCCGCCTCTGAATGACCGAGTCATTGCCGTAGCTCGAGTTCATCTGCCAGGGCGATGCCGGCGAGATGATGCGCAACTGACCAGGCTTGGTCCGCTCGTCGGCGTGGGGCGTCGGCACGAGCGGCAGGCCGAGCTCGACGGCCCGGTCGCTCGCGAGCTCGATCCGGCCGGAGGGCGTGGCGAATTTCAGATCGGCGAATTGCAGCTGCGGCTCGGCAAACAGGCTCGTGGTGCCGACCTTGGCGAGATCGGCGAAGTTTCCCTTGTAGGGAATTTGCGCCAGCAAACGATCGATGAGGTCGGCCTCGCTTTCGAACAGGCCCGGATCGTCGTAGCCCATGGCGCGCGCCAGCCGGCGGAAAATCTCATGGTTGGGCAGGGCGTCGCCCGGCGGATCGCAGGTCTTCACCTGGGCGGAAAGCGTGAGGTCGAAATAGGGGAGCACGAGGTCGTTGAATTCGAGGAAGCTTGCCGCCGGCAGCACGATATCGGCGTAGGCTGTGGTGTCGGTGTGGAACAGATCGACCGCGACATGAAACAGGTCCTCGCGCTTGAGCGCCTTGCGCAAACGGCCCTGCTCCGGCGAGGAAGCCGCCGGATTGTTGTTCCAATTCACCAGGGCTCTTGAGCGGGCGGGATCCTCGAGCGTGGCAGCGAGATCCATGTGGCTCATGGACTTCGTGCCGTTCCGGGCAAGCTCCGGCATGGTGATCAGGCTCATATCGATGCCGCGCCCGCCGGTGCCGTTCATGTAGAGGAAGCCGGCGCCTGGCTTGCCCACATTACCGGAGAAGGCGATGAGCGCCGCGAGGGCGCGGAACACATTGCCGCCTTGCCGCTGGCGCTGCACGCCTTGCCCGAGCCAGAGCAGGGAGGGACCGGTCGCATAGGCGGTTGCCGCCGCCTCGATCAGCTCGGCCGGGAGGCCGCAAAGCTGGGTGGCTTTTGCCAGCGGCATGCTGTCGATCGCCGCGGTGAGCTCGTCGGCGCCGAGAACATGTTCATCGACGAAGTCCCGGTCCACCAATCCCTTGTTGCGCATGACATTGAGGAAGGCGAAAGCGAGCGCTGCGTCGGTGCCTGGCAGGAGCTTGAGGTGCATATCCGCGGCGAGCGCCGTGTCGTGGCCGATCGGATCGACCACGATGATCTTGGTGCCGGCTTCCGCCGCCGCTCGCACGAACACCATGTCCTGATGCGGGGCGGAATGCGATGGATTGGCGCCCCAGATCAGGATGGTGCGCGCGTCTTTGGCGGTGCGCGGGTCGAAGCCCTCGAGCGAATTGCCGAAAGTCAGCTCGAGAGCGACGTGGCCGGCCTTGTTGCACACCGTGTCCGGATCGACCTCGGTCGCGCCCATGCGGTTGAACAGGCGGAGCGGGAAGGCGCCGGCGATCAGGCTCACGGTGCCGGTATAGTGGGTATGCAGGATCTTTGACGCCTCGCCAGCTTCGATCGCCTCGCGGAAGCGTCCGGCCACTTCTGCGAGAGCCTCGTCCCACGAGATCTCGGTAAAGCTGCCGGTGCCTTTGGGACCGATCCGCCGCAAGGGCTTGGTGAGCCGAAGTGCCGGATCGCGCCAGGCGCCGTTATAGGCGATGGCGCACTTGCCGCACAGCTTGCCGCGCGAAATGGCGTGATCCGGATCGCCGAGGACCTTGGTGATGACCCCGTCTTCTTTATATACGGCGAGACCGCAGGCATCGTAGCAGTCGCGCGAGCACGTGGTCTTGACGATGTCCTCTTGCAGCATGGCCGGCCCTGCCTGTCTCAAGCGACCTTGAGGCTACCATAGTCCGAGGGAAGTCATGCCGGTAAGTCCCCCTGACGTTGCACAGAAAAAAGGGCGCCGTAAGCGGCGCCCTTTAGGTGGAAGTTGCTTTGGGGAAGTTCTGAAATTGCTAGAACGTGGCCTTGATGGTGCCCACCGCCCGCGCGTCGCAGTTGTTGCGGTCGCCGCTGTTGATGAAGCATTCGTCCTTGCTGTAGTCGGTATCGTAGTAACGGATGTCGGCAGACCAGTGATCCAGGAAACCAAGGGTCAGGCCTGCGTTCCAGTACAGGAAGTTGGGGACGACATCGGTCTTTTCGTACCACTGGTTTCCGAGCGTCGCGCTGATGCTAGGCGTGAAGAAATTCCACAGCTTGCCGCCAAAGGTATAGCCGATCGATCCTTCAAGCGCGTCCGACTGGGTGTCCAGGCCGAAATTATTCGGCGACCAATAGTTGTTGATGCCGAGTGCCCAAGCGCCCTTCGCCCAGGCCGCTCCGGTCTTCAGCTCGAAATAGTCGATGTCGGTAGCGCCAGGATACGTATATTCGAGACCACCGACCGTGAAGGTGATGTCATTCCATTTGGGCGAGATGCCGGCACCGTAGTCGATTTCGATGTTTTCCCCGAATGCGGTGTTGGATCCCCAGATGTAGGCCCAAAACATGCCGTAGGTCAGGTCGAACTCGGGCTGCACCGTCGGCTCCTGATTCGTGTTGGACACGCTCCGGAACATGTAATCCGTCACCATCGTCGCAGACCCCGAGAGCGCGAGCTTTGGCGCATCCCCTGCGTAGCTCGGTGCGGCCAACCCTGCGATGAACGCCGCGCTGAGAATCCCTGTCGTTAATGCCCCTACAAAGAAGCTTCCCCGTGCCATTGCTTAAGTCCCCGTTTTTTAACCTCCTGTCGGAGGTTTTCTCATTAATTCAAGGACCGAGACTCAACCGGCCCTGCCCAGTCCCTGACTACAGTACAAACACCCGTCGGATCAGCAATCGAAAAATCCCGGTTTCCTTCAAGTTGCTCAGGTACTGTGGCACGTTTGCACCGGCCCAAGCATTTTTGCTCATTCGATTAGCAGGGGGTGGGCTGGACTAGGGCTTTTTGCACGCAGGAGAAGCTTTTAGCCCTCTTAGCTCGCCTGAGTTCTACTTGCGCGATAGGCCGATCCATACCGCTACCACCTGAAAAAACATGGGAAACGCCGGATAGGCCGCGCCAACGCCTAAGAAGCTCGGGCCGCCGAGCCGACCTCCTGGCGTCGAGGCCTCGAAGTCTGACGGGGCGGGGCCGCCTTGCACCGGCATGAAACCCCGTCGATGAAGGCGTCGACCGACGCGGCAAACGCCGCATCGCGGTCGAGCGCCTTGAACGCCGGTATCAGCGCCTGGGTCGCCGGGCAGGCGAGCGGGTCGAGCGCCCGAAGCTCAGCCTCGTCCTCGTCGCTGATCGGAAGCAGCAGACCCTCGGCCTCCGCCAAGGCATAGCCGAGGATAAAGGCATAAAAGGCGAGCCCGAGCCCGGCGGCCTCGGCGTCGCTGAGCCCGGCATGTCTCAGGGCCCGGTACACCACCTCGCTCGAGGCATGATCGGCGGGCCCGGTGGCGTGGAAACGGAAGTGAAGATGGAACAGGCGGGGGTGGCGGTGGGCAAGATCCCGGTAAGCCGCGGCGACCTTGCGCAGATCGGCGCGCCAGTCGGCTGACGGCACCGGCAGCTCGACCGTGGCGAGCGCCCGGTCGGCGATCTCCCGCAACAGCTCGTCCTTCGAGCCGAAATGATGCAGGACCGTCATGGGATCGACGCCGATGCGCGAGCCGAGCTTGCGCACGGAAAAACCGACCTCGCCCACGCGCGACATCATGTCGAACGCCGCGTCAAGGATGGCATTCCGGTCGAGGCCACGCCTGCCGCGCGGGCGGGAAGCGGCCTTTCGCGCTGTTTGCGTTGACAATTCTACACCGTAGCCAATAAAGTCTTCGGCGTAGCCATACTCGCTCGTGAACCCCTGTCAAGGCTGACTGGGGCGTTGGAGATCGTGGAGACGTCGCGTGACCGGTTCAAGATTGATGGCCGAGACCTTGCGGCGGCCCACCGGCGTACTTGCGTCCTCGACCGCCATGGCCTTGAGCGGACAGAACCCGAAGGCGCGGCTCCTTTTGCTTTGCGCCCGCATCGGTTACACCCCCCACGCGAGCTTCCAGCGCTAATTTTGCGGCCTTTGGGCCACGCTTTGCTGGAGGTTTAAAAGTGACGAATCAATACAAATCCTCACAATTGAAAGAGCTAGACGCTCTTCACCATCTGCACCCATTCACCGATCACAAGTCGCTGCGGGACGGCGGGGCGCGCGTCATCGTGCGCGGCGATGGACCTTACCTCTGGGACAGCGAGGGCAACCGCATTCTCGACGGTATGTCGGGTTTGTGGACGGCAAATCTCGGCCACAGCCGCAAGGAGCTTGCCGAGGCGGCCTACCAGCAAATGCTCGAGCTGCCGTTCTACAATACCTTCTTCCGCACGACACACCCCAAGGTCGTGCTGCTGTCGCGCAAGCTCGCCGAGCTCGCCCCCGGCAACCTCAACCAGGTGTTCTTCGGCTCGTCAGGCTCTGAATTGAACGACACCGCGATCCGCCTGATCCGTCATTATTGGGTGCTCAAAGGCGAGCCCAAGCGGCGCATCATCATCTCGCGCAAAAACGCCTATCACGGCTCGACCATCGCCGCGGGCTCGATGGGCGGCATGTCCCACGTTCATGCGCATAGTTATCCTGTCTATGAGGGCTTCCGCCACATCATGGATCCTTATTGGTATGGCGAGGCGAAAGAGGGCGAGTCGCCGGAAGCGTTCGGCCTCCGCGCCGCGCGCGCGCTGGAGGACGAGATCCTTGCCGTCGGCCCCGAGAACGTTGCCGCCTTCGCGGCGGAGCCGGTGCAAGGCGCCGGCGGCGTCAAGATTTCCTCCCGAGAGCTACTGGCCGGAGGTGCAACGCATCGTCGACAAATACGGCATTCTTCTTCTTGCCGACGAGGTGATCACCGGCTTCGGCCGTCTCGGCACGTGGTTCGCGTCGCAATATTACGGCATCCGTCCCAACCTGATCACCTTCGCCAAGGCGGTGACCTCGGGCTACATCCCGCTGTCCGGCGTCATCGTCGACGACAAGATCGTCGAGGCGCTGATGAATCACGAGGACGACTTCAATCACGGCTACACCTTCTCCGGTCATCCCGTGGCCTGCGCCGTGGCGCTGAAAAACATCGAAATCATGGAGCAGGAGAAGCTCGTCCCGCGCGTCAAGGAGTTCGGAGCGCCGGCGATGGCCAGAATGCTTGCCAAATTCAACGACCACCCGCTCGTCGGCGAGGCGCGCTCCGTCGGACTGCTCGGTGCCATCGAGCTCGTTGCCGACAAGCGGAGCCGCCGCCGTTTCGCCGATCTAGGCCGCGTCGGCCTCATTTGCCGCGACCACTTCTTCCGCGAAGGTTTCATCATGCGCGCGGTATTCGACACCATGGTCACCGCTCCGCCCTTGATCTGGACCGAGACGCAGTTCGACGAAGCCGAAGCTGCGATCCGCCGCGCGCTCGATCTCACGCTCGATGACGTCGCCGGAGAACTTGCCGCATGAGCCGTCCGGTCGTCGTCATCCCGGCCTGCACCACCCTGATCGAAGGCTACGTCTTTGACGCCGTGGGCCGCAAATACACGACCGCCGTCGCGGAAATCGCCGAATGCCAGCCTCTCCTCATTCCGGTCGGCCCCGGCATCTCCGACATCGGCAGCATTCTTGAGGTGGCCGATGCGATCCTCCTGCCGGGCAGTCGCTCGAACGTGGCGCCGGAGCATTACGGCGAGGAGACCCCGATCATTCCTGATGCGCTCGACCCGTTGCGCGACGCGCTGACCCTGCCGCTCATCCGTGCCGCAGTGGAGCGCAAGAAGCCTTTGTTCGCGATTTGCCGAGGCTTCCAGGAACTGAACGTCGCGTTGGGCGGCACCCTGCACCAGGCGGTGCACGATGTGAACGGGCACAAGGATCACCGTGCGCGGGAAGAGCTCCCACTCGAGGAGATGTACGGCCCCGTCCACGTGGTTTCCCTTCGCGGCAAGTTGCGCGATTGGGCCGGCAGCGACAGGGTGTTGGTCAATTCGCTGCACTGGCAGGGCATCGCTCGCCTCGCCGATGGTCTGAGGCCCGAGGCTTTCGCCGAGGATGGCCTGGTCGAGGCGGCGCGCGGACCTGACGACGCGAGCTTCTGTTTGGGCGTGCAATGGCACCCCGAGTGGGGTGTGAAAATGAATCCGGTCTCAGCATCGCTGTTCCGCCATTTCGGTGCGGCAGCACGAGGCATTGCATCATGACGAGTGCGCGGGTCACCATCGACGAGGCGCAAGAGTTCCTCGATGCGAACCCGGGGGTGCAATGGATTGACGCCTTCATCTTCGACATGAACGGCATTCCGCGCGGCAAGCGCATCCGCCGCTCCGATCTCATGGCTGTCGCCAAGAACGGCCTGATGATGCCGACCTCCGTTTTCATCATGGACCCGCTCGGCAATTGCGTTGAGGAAACCGGCCGCCTGTGGGAAACCGGCGATCGCGACCACCACTGCCACCTTCTCTCTCGCACGCTGGTCCCGGTTCCCGTTGGCGACGGCAGGCACGCGCAAGTCGTGATGGTCGTTGACGCCAAGGATGAGCTCGACCCGCGTGGCGTGCTCATCGACCAGGTTGAGCGATTTGCCCGCGCCGGCCAGATGCCTGTTGCGGCCGTGGAGCTCGAATTCTACGTCACGCGCCGGTCCACCAATGGCGCCGCCATGCTGCACACGCCGAAGGTGTCTCCGACGATCCCGGCCGCCCGCTCACCTTCGGCTTTGAGGAGATGGACGCGCTTTCGCCCTTCATCGATGACGTCTACCGTATTTGCGATGTTCAAGGTCTGCCGGTCGAGACGGTCATGAAAGAATCGGGCCCTGGACAGTTCGAGATCAATTTGAAGCACCGCGCCGATGCGGTCGCCGCAGCGCTCGACGGCTTGCTGCTGAAGCGCGCGGTGAAGGCGGCAGCGCGCGCGCACCAGCTCGAAGCCACCTTCATGGCCAAGCCGCACCACGACTGGGCGGGCTCGGGCATGCATATCCACCTGAGCCTCCTCGATAGATCGGGCCAGAACCTTTTTGCCGGCGATCCGATCTCGCCGCTCTTCCGGCACGCGCTCGGCGGAATGCGCACGACCATGGCGGACTTCATGGCCATCTGGGCGCAGACCGCCAACGCCTACCGCCGCTACGTGCCGAAGTCCTATGTCTCCATGGCCGCGCATTGGGGCTTCAACAACCGCACCGTGGCCTTGCGCATCCCCCGCGGCAACGGCACTGCGACTCGCATCGAGCATCGCGTGGCCGGCGCCGACGCCAATCCTTACCTTGTGATCGCATCCATCCTTGCCGGCGCGAGCCACGGCATTGCCAACGAGATCGATCCCGGTCCCGCCGTCGAGGGCAATTCGGAAACAGTGGAGGCGCCGCCTTTGCCGACAGCGTGGGTCAATTCGCTCGACCTCTTCCAGCGCTCTGAGATTGTTCGCGGCGCGTTCGGCGCACCCTTCCAGGATGTCTTTTCTCGTCTGAAGAACACCGAGCGCAGCAACTTCGAGCGCATTGTCACGCCGCTCGATCACCTCTGGTACTCAAGAGTGGCCTGAGGAGGAGATTGCCGATGACCATGATCGCCAAGAAATTTCCCGCCGCCGCCCTGATCGACGGCGAATGGGTCACCTCGGCCAAGACGTTCTCGGTGACCGATCCGGCGACGGGCGCCGAGGTGGCGGCCGTCCCGAACCTCGGGGCCAAGGACGCGACCCGGGCCATCGATGCCGCCGCCCGAGCTCTTCCCGCCTGGTCGGCCAAGACCGCCAAGGAGCGGGCCACCATCCTCAGGCGCTGGTTCGATCTCGTCACCGCCGAGACCGAAAGCCTCGCCCAGCTGATGACCACCGAGCAGGGCAAGCCGCTCGCCGAATCGCGCGCCGAGGTGGCCTATGGCGCCTCCTTCATCGAGTGGTTCGCCGAGGAGGGCAAGCGCGCCTATGGGCGCACGATCCCGACCACCGTCGCCTCCAAGCGCTACCTCACCATCAAGCAGCCGATCGGCGTCGTCGCCGCGATCGCGCCGTGGAATTTCCCGATCGCCATGATCACGCGGAAAGTGGCGCCGGCGCTCGCCGCCGGGTGCACCATCGTGGTCAAGCCCGCGGCGGAAACGCCGCTCTGCGCGCTTGCGATCGCCAAGCTCGCGCTTGACGCCGGCGTGCCGCCCGGCGTGCTCAATATCGTCACCACCACGGATGCTCCGGCCGTGGGCAAGGCGTTCTGTGAGGATGGCCGGGTGCGCAAGCTCTCCTTCACCGGGTCGACCGGGGTCGGCAAGCTGCTCTACCGGCAATGCGCCGACACGGTGAAGAAGCTTACTCTCGAGCTCGGCGGCAACGCGCCGCTTCTTGTATTCGACGACGCCGAACTCGATCAGGCGGTGGCCGGCGCCATGGCCTCCAAATATCGCAATGCCGGCCAGACGTGCGTCTGCGCCAACCGGATTCTCGTTCAGTCCGGCATCTACGACCGCTTCGCGGCGGCGCTGGTCGAGGCGGTCAAGAAGCTTTCCGTCGGTCCCGGCATGGAAGCCGGCACCACGATCGGCCCGCTGATCAACGGTGAGGCAATCAAGAAGGTCGAGACGCTCGTGGGTGACGCCGTCGACAAGGGAGCGAAGGTTCTCTTTGGGGGCAAGCTCGACGCGGCCGGCCCGCTCTTCTATCGCCCCTCGGTCGTCGGTGACGTAACCCCGGACATGGAGATCGTGCGCGAGGAGATCTTCGGCCCCGTCGCGGCGCTGGTGCGCTTCGACACCGAGGACGACGCGATCAGGCTCGCCAACGACACGCCGTTCGGGCTTGCCGCTTATTTGTTCAGCAAGAATTTGAGCCGCGCCTGGCGCGTCGCCGAGAGGCTCGACGCCGGCATGGTCGGCGTCAACGAAGGCATCTTCTCCAACGAGGTGGTGCCCTTCGGCGGCGTCAAGGAATCCGGTCTCGGTCGCGAGGGCGCGGCCGAGGGTTTGGATGAGTACCTCGAGATCAAATACATCTGCCTGGGAGCCATCGATGCATAATCGGTCACGCCCAGTCCCGAAGTGGCTATCAAATGCGCTGGCGAGGTCTGCCGGTAGCGGCCATACTTGGCCTCGCACAAACCACCACCACAAACTGAGAGGCCCAGCCAGCCCACCAACAGCAAGCACATGGGAGAAGTGAGTATGACCGACGCCCACGCCAAGATTTTCAACGCACCTAAATCCCGCCGCTCAATTCTCAAGGGTCTCGGCGCCGCCGCAGTCGGCATCAGCCTGTTGGGCAAGAAGTCACCTGCCTGGGCCGAGGAGGAGAAGAAGCTCAACTTCTACAACTGGGACACCTATATCGGCGAGACGACGCTTCCGGACTTTCAGAAGGAGACCGGCATCGACGTCAATATGAGTTTGTTCGCCACCAACGACGAGCTTTTCGCCAAGCTGCGCGCCGGCAATCCGGGTTTCGACGTCATCGTTCCGGGCAGCGAGTTTGTCGAGCGCATGATCCAGGCCCAACTGCTCGAGCCGCTCGACCACGCGAAGATACCGAACATCAAGAATGTGGCGCCTGCCTTTATCGACGACGCGCCGTACGATCCCGGCCGCAAATACAGCATGCCCTACACCTGGCTCGTAATCGGCATCGGCTATCGCAAGTCCAAGGTCAAGGAGGTCCCCGACAGCTGGAAGTACCTCTTCGATTCTGACGAGTACAAGGGTCGCATCGCCGTCATGTCTGACGCGAGCGAGCTGTTTCGCAATTGCTACAAATATCTCGGCCACTCCATCAACGATAAGTCGCCCGAGTTGATCAAGCAGGCCGAGGCTTTGCTCATCAAGCAGAAGCCGAACATCAAGTCCTTCCACGAGGACAATGGCCAGGACCTATTGCTGTCCGGCGAGGTCGACGTGGTGATGGAATACAACGGCGACATTGCGCAGGTGATGATCGAGGACGACGATCTCAACTTTATCGTTCCCAAGGAAGGCGCCATGAAGCAATCCGACACGCTGGCCATCCCGAAGGGAGCGCCGCATCCGGAAAACGCTCTTGAGTTCATCAACTTCATCTTGAACGCGAAAGTCGGGGCCGAGATCTCCGAGACCATCAAATACCCGTCGCCCAACGCAGCCGCCGTGGCGCTGATGCCGGCCTCCTACAAGGACAACACGGTGATCTTCCCGCCGGCCGAGATCCTGGCCAAATGCGAATATCCCAACTACCTCGGGCCCGAATATTCGCGCCTTCTCGACGAGGCGATGACGCGGCTACGTGCGGCTTGATTGGGCGCATGTGATGTAACGAGCGAGCGACAGGAAGAGCCTCGATGGCAACCCAAACACAGGAACGTCGGCTCGCCTTCTTGGCAACGGCACTGCCACCCATCGTCTGGGTGGTGGTGTTCTTCCTCGCTCCGCTCGCCATCGTCTGGGCCTACAGCTTCGGCCAGAATGTTGGCCTGACCCAAGTCGATATCAGCGGCACCTTCGCCAACTATGTGCGCGCGCTCCAGCCGCTCTATCTCGGCATCTTCGTCAAATCGATTTTCGTTGCCGGCGTGACTACGCTGCTCTGCCTCATCATCGGCTTTCCCGTGGCGCTGGCCATCGTTTTTGCCAGCGAGCGCTGGCGCCCGTGGATGCTGCTGCTCGTCATGCTGCCGTTCTGGACCAACCTGCTTGATCCGCACCTACGCGCTGATCGCGGTGCTACGCACCGAGGGCTACGTCAATTTCACGCTGGCGTGGTTTTGGGCCCGGGCCAGCTGGCTCATGACGCTGGCGGGCTTGCAGCCGCTCGGCGACTTCACGCCCCTTCAGATGCTGTACAACAATTTTGCCGTGGTGGTGGGCCTCGTCTACGTGCATCTGCCGTTCATGGTGCTGCCGCTCTACGCCGCGCTTGACCGGCTCGACAAATCTCTCATCGAAGCGAGCCTTGACCTTGGCGCCGGGCATTTGCGCACTCTGTTCTCGATCGTGGTGCCGCTGGCGCTGCCCGGCATCATCTCCGGCATCATCATCACCTTCGTCCCGGCGCTTGGCGCCTATCTCACGCCGGATCTGCTCGGCGGCCCGGACAGCCAGATGATCGCCAACGTCATCGAGCGCCAGTTCAAGAAGGCCAATGACTGGCCGTTCGGCGCCGCGCTGTCCTTCCTGTTGATGTACGCGACATTCGGGGCCATCGCCTTGCGCGCCTATTTCAGCCGCGGCAAAGCCGCCGAAGGTCACGGGATCTAGCCATGGCCCTGCGACGCGCCCCCCTCGAATATAATCGCACCTGGCAGATGCGCCTCTGGCTGTTCGGCGTGTTCTTCTTCCTTTACGCGCCGCTCGTCGCGCTGATCGCCTTCAGCTTCAACGACTGCAAGCGCAATATCGTCTGGCGCGGCTTCACGCTCGATTACTACCGCAAGCTTTTCAACAATCAGGTGCTGCTGATCGCCTTCGCCAACTCGCTGACCATCGCCTTCTTCGCGACGCTCATCTCGCTCGTCATCGGCGCGCTCGCCGCGATTTTGCTATGGCGCTACCGCTTCACGGGCAAAACGGCAGTGGAGGGCGCCTTCACGCTGCCGCTCGTGGTCCCGGAGATCTGCATGGGCGTTTCCATGCTGCTGTTCTTCACCCGCGTCATCCCTTGGCCCAACAATCTCATCTGGCCGCTCAGTCTCGGATCGCATCATCATCGCCCACGTCTCGTTCTGTTTCCCCTTCGTCGCGCTCGTCGTGCGGCGCGCAGGCTCGCGAGCTTCAACAAGGAGCAGGAGGAGGCGGCGCGCGACCTCGGCGCCAACGATTGGCAGGCGTTCCGCGATGTCCTGCTTCCGCATATGCGCCCGGCGCTGATCGCCGGGGGTCTGCTCGCCTTCACGCTGTCGCTCGACGACTTCGTGATCACGTTTTTCACCTCAGGGCCGGACACCATCACCTTCCCGGTCAAGGTCTATTCGATGCTGCGCTTCTCGGTGACGCCGGAGGTCAACGCCGCATCGACCATGCTGATCGTGCTCACGATCGTGCTCATGGTCGTGATGATGGTGATGCAGAGCAGAGCGCAGAAGGGGAAAGGATGACCGTCGTGGACCAAGCTTAGCCAAGGACGCGGAAGCCACCGCCAAGCCCATCATCAGCTTCCGCAACATCTCGAAGCGGTGGGGCTCAACGGTCGGGGTGGACAACGTCAGCCTCGACATCGATGCCGGGTGAGTTCTTCGCGCTGCTCGGGCCCTCGGGCTGCGGCAAGACGACGTTGCTGCGCATGCTGGCCGGCCTCGAAGTGCCGACCGAAGGCCACATCATGATCGACGGCCAGGACATGGCGGACATCCCGCCCAACCGGCGCGCCGTGAACATGGTGTTCCAGTCCTACGCCGTCTTTCCGCATATGACGGTTGCCGACAACGTCGCCTACGGGCTCAAGATCGAGGGCGTGCCCCAGCCGGAGCGGGACCGGCGCGTGCAGGAAGCCCTCGACCTCGTGCAGCTCGGCCACCTTGCCGCGCGCATGCCGGATCAGCTATCGGGCGGCCAGCGCCAGCGCGTGGCACTCGTCGCGCGCGCTGGTGAAGAAGCCCAAGGTTCTGCTGCTCGACGAGCCGCTCTCGGCGCTCGACGCCAAATTGCGCGAGGCCATGCGCTTCGAGCTGTCCCAGCTGCAGCAGAAGGTCGGCATCACCTTCATCATGGTCACCCATGACCAGACCGAGGCGCTGGCCATCGCCTGCCGCGTCGCCGTCATGAACAAGGGCGCGATCGCCCAGCTCGGCACGCCGTCCGATCTCTACGAGTTCCCCGCCTCCCGCTTTGTCGCCGACTTCATCGGATCGGTGAACATGTTCGAGGGCACGCTGATCGACGACAAGCCCGACGAGGCCATCGTGACCTGCCCCGAGCTTGATCCCTATCCCGTGCACGTTCCCCATGCGTGCCGGGCAAGGAGATTCGTCGGTTTGGGTGGCGATCCGTCCCGAAAAAATGACCCTGCACAAGGACGCCGAGGCGCCGCCGGCGGTGCCCGAATGTCCGGCCGCCCACAATGTCGCCAAGGGAGAGATCAAGGACATCTCCTATCTCGGCGACATTTCGATCTATCATGTGATGCTTGACCAACGGCCGGTTGATCCGCATCTCCCGCCCCAATCGCTCGCGCTGGGACCAAGATAATTTCGGCGCGGCGAGAAAGTCTGGGTGAGCTGGGTGGGCACGAGCCCGGTCGTGCTCCAGTCCTGACGTAGAGACACGGAAGTCCCATGCCAACGTCCGCCGAGCTTCATGAGCGGAGACTCGCGGCCGTGCCGCGCGGCGTCGGCCACGCGACCGCCATCTACGCCAAGCGCGCCAAGAACGCCGAGATCTGGAGCGAGGACGGCAAGCGCTATATCGACTTCGCCGCGGGCATCGCCGTGGTCAACACCGGCCATCAGCATCCGAAAGTCGTCGCCGCCGTCGAGGAGCAGCTGAAGGCGTTCAGCCATGTCTGCTTCCAGGTGACGCCCTATGAGTCCTATGTGAGCCTCGCCGAGCGGCTGAATGCGCTCGCGCCTGTTCCCGGCCCCGCCAAGACCATGCTGGTCTCGACCGGCGCCGAGGCGGTCGAGAACGCGGTCAAGGTCGCGCGCGCCTTTACCGGCCGCCCGGGGATCATCTCGTTCAGCGGCGGCTTCCACGGCCGCACTCATATGGGCATGGCGCTGACCGGCAAGGTCGTGCCTTACAAGAAGGGCTTCGGGCCGTTCCCCGCCGACGTCTACAACGTCGCCTTTCCCAACACCTATCACGGCGTTATCGAGCGAGCAGAGCCTCGCCGCGCTCAAGGCGCTGTTCAAATACACGGCCGACGCCGTCGACCATCGCCGCCATCATCGTCGAGCCGGTGCAAGGCGAGGGCGGTTTCTATATCGCGCCGTTCGACTTTCTCCGCGCGCTGCGGAAGCTCTGCGACGAGCACGGCATCGTCCTGATCGCCGACGAGATTCAGACCGGCTTTGCCCGCACCGGAAAAATGTTCGGCCTCGAGCATGCGGGCGTCAAAGCCGACGTCGTGACCATGGCCAAGGGATTGGCCGGCGGCTTTCCGCTGTCCGCCATAACCGGACGCGCCGACGTCATGGATGCCTCGAGCCCCGGCGGCCTCGGCGGCACCTATGCCGGTAACCCGGTCGCCTGCGCCGCAGCGCATGCCGTGCTCGACGTGATCGAGGAGGAAAAGCTCTGCGACCGCGCCAACGCCATCGGCAAGATCATTCTCGACCGCTGCACCGAGATCAAGAGCCGCTCCAACCTCAACTGCGTGGGAGATGTGCGGGGGCTCGGCGCCATGTGCGCCATTGAGCTCGTCAAGGATATGGCCAGCGGTGAGCCAGCGCCGCAGCTGACTCACACCTTGATGAAGGTGGCAAACGAGAACGGGCTCATTCTTCTCTCCTGCGGAACCTACGGCAACGTCATCCGCTTCCTCGTGCCGCTCACCGCGAGCGATCAGATCGTTCGCGACGGCATGGACATCTTTGAGACGAGCCTCACCGACGCCGTGACTCGGGTAGCCTGAGCTCCTCTGGAATTTAACAATGATTACCAAGGCTTAACATGAGCGCAAAGCTCGCAACCAACGATCTCGAAGCCTTCTGGATGCCGTTCACCGCGAACCGGCAGTACAAGAAGGCGCCTCGGCTGCTGGTCCGCGCCGAAGGCATGTATTACACCACGGACGATGGACGCCGGGTGCTCGACGGCACCTCGGGACTGTGGTGCGTTAATGCCGGCCATTGCCGCCCGAAGATCGTGGAGGCGATCCGCAAGCAGGTCGGCGAGCTCGATTTCGCCGGCAGCTTCCAGATGGGGCATCCGCGTGCCTTCGAATGCGCCTCGAAGCTCGTCAACATCGCCCCGCCAGGCTTCAACCATGTGTTCTTCACCAATTCGGGCTCCGAGTTCGGTCGAGACCGCGCTCAAGATCGCGCTCGCTTATCACCGGGCCAAAGGTAACGCATCGAAAGTCCGCCTGATCGGCCGCGAGCGCGGCTATCACGGCGTCAATTTCGGCGGCACATCGGTCGGCGGCATCACCAACAACCGCAAGATGTTCGGCACCCTGCTCTCCGGCGTCGACCATATTCGCCACACCCACGACTTGGCCCGCAATGCCTTCAGCCGCGGCGAGCCCGAGCATGGCGCCGAGCTCGCCGACGATCTCGAGCGCTTGGTGGTGCTGCATGACGTCTCGACCATCGCCTGCGTCATCGTCGAGCCCGTGGCCTGCTCAACCGGGGTGCTGATCCCGCCCAAGGGATATCTCAAGCGGCTTGCCGCGATCTGCGCCAAGCACGACATCCTGCTCATCTTCGACGAGGTGATCACCGCCTTCGGCCGCCTCGGCACGCCGTTCGGGGCCGACTATTTCAACGTTTCTCCCGACATCATCACCACGGCAAAGGGCGTGACCAACGGCACCATTCCGATGGGCGCGGTGTTCGTGAAATCGAAGATCTTCGACGCGTTCATGGCAGGCCCCGAGGACGCCATCGATTTCTTTCACGGTTACACCTATTCCGGCCACCCCGTCGCCTGCGCCGCCTCCATCGCCACGCTCGAGGTCTATAAGGAGGAGGGGTTGCTGACGCGTGCCTCCGAGCTTGCGCCCTATTGGCAGGAGGCCGTGCACTCTCTCAAGGGCCTGCCGCATGTCATCGACATCCGCAATATCGGACTGATCGGCGCCGTCGAGTTCGATCCCATTCCGGGCGAGCCTGGTAGGCGCGCGCATGAGCGCTTCATCGAGGCCTTCAATCGCGGCCTCCTGGTGCGCGCTACCGGTGACAACATCGCGCTCTCGCCGCCGCTCATCATCGACAAGAAGGAGATCGACCAGCTCGTCGATATCTTCGCCGGCGTCCTCAAGACGGCGAATTGAGAAGCGAGAACATCGCTGTCATGCACATCATCCAGAACGCCATCGACGGCCGCAAGGTCGTCTCCCCATCGCGTCGCATGGCGCCGGTCTATGACCCGGCGACTGGCGAGCAGACCGCCGACCTGCCGCTTTCGACCGCCGCCGAGGTGGATGCCGCTGTCGCCGCCGCCAAGAAGGCTGCCGTCGGCTGGGCGGCGATGCCGCCGCTCCAGCGCACCGCCTACATGTTTCGCTTCAAGGAGCTTCTCGATCGCCACGCCGACGAGGTCGCCCGCACCATCTCCAAGGAGCACGGCAAGACCCATGCCGATGCCCGCGGCGAGCTCGCCCGCGGCATCGACGTGGTCGATTTCGCCTGCGGCATCCCGCATCTCCTCAAGGGCGAATACAGCCGCAATGTCGGCCCCGATATCGACAGCTGGTCGGACCGCCAGCCGCTCGGCGTCGTCGCCGGCATCACGCCGTTCAACTTCCCTGCCATGGTGCCGATGTGGATGTATCCGGTGGCCATCGCCTGCGGAAACACCTTCGTGCTCAAGCCGTCGGAGCGCGATCCCTCCACCTCGATGTTGATCTGGGATCTGTTCCAGGAGGCGGGCTTCCCGCCCGGCGTGCTCAACGTCGTGCATGGTGACAAGGAAGCCGTCGACGCCATTCTCGACCATCCCGACATCAAGGCGGTGAGCTTCGTCGGCTCGACGCCGATCGCCCAATATGTCTACACGCGCGGCTCGGCCGCGGGCAAACGCGTGCAGGCGCTTGGCGGCGCCAAGAACCACATGATCGTCATGCCCGATGCCGACATGGATCAGGCGGTCGATGCGCTGATGGGCGCGGGCTTCGGCTCGGCCGGCGAGCGCTGCATGGCGATCTCGGTCGCGGTGCCGGTCGGCGAGAAGACCGGAGACCGGCTGGTCGAGGCGCTCGCCCCCAGGATTCGCATGATGAAGGTGGGCCCTGCCACCGATCCTGACTCGGAAATGGGGCCGGTGATCACGGCGGAGGCCAAGCGCCGCATCGAGGGTCTCATCGGCCAAGGCGTCAAGGAAGGTGCGAAGCTCGTGGTCGACGGACGCGGTCTCGAGTTGCAGGGCTATGAGGGCGGGTTCTTCCTCGGCGGCTCGCTGTTCGACCGCGTGACCAAGGACATGGCCATATACAAAGAGGAGATCTTCGGCCCCGTTCTGTCGGTGGTGCGGGCAGGGGGCTACGAGGAAGCCGCCAATCTCGTCAACAGCAACGAATACGGCAACGGCACCGCCATCTTCACCCGCGACGGCGGCGTTGCCCGCGCCTTCGCCTCTTCCATCGAGGTCGGCATGGTCGGCGTCAATGTCGCGATTCCCGTGCCGGTCGCCTACCACTCCTTCGGCGGCTGGAAGCGGTCCCTGTTCGGCGATCACTCCATCTACGGCCCTGAAGGCGTGCGTTTCTACACGCGGCTCAAGACCGTGACCGCGCGCTGGCCGACCGGCATCCGCAGCGGCGCCGAGTTCAACTTCCCAAGCCTGAAGTAAAAGAAAAGCCGGTCCGTTCGGGGGGCGAAGCGGACCGGCCGGTGGACGCGGAAGGAGGGTGCGTCCAGGGGAATGCTGTTGCGTTGCCTTTACTCTGCGGCGACCAGACGAACCTTTCCTGTCGGCGCTCCGTCGAAGCCGAGGGAGGCCGCGACAGCGGCATGGGTGATACGCCCGCCACGGACATTGAGCCCGGCGGCGAGGTGCGGATCGTCATCGAGGGCGGCGAGGCCCTTGTCGGCCAGCTTGATCACGAAGGGCAGCGTCGCATTGTTGAGCGCTTGCGCCGAGGTGACCGGGACCGCGCCAGGCATGTTCGCCACGCAATAATGAATGACACCATCGACCTCGAAGGTCGGCTCGGCGTGCGTCGTCGGCCGCGAGGTCTCGAAGCAGCCGCCCTGATCAATCGACACATCGACGAGCACGGCGCCGCGCTTCATGTTGGGAAGCATCTCGCGGGTGACGAGCTTCGGCGCACTGGCTCCGGCGACGAGCACGGCGCCGACAACCACGTCGGCACCGAGGACTTCGGTCTCGATCGTGTCCATGGTTGAGGCAAGCGTGCGCACGCGGCCCTCGAACAGCTCGTCGAGCTGACGAAGCCGCGGCAACGAGCGGTCGATGATGGAAACCTCAGCGCCAAGGCCGGCCGCCATGCGCGCTGCGTGCGTGCCGACGACACCGCCGCCGAGCACCACGACCTTGGCCGGGCGAACGCCTGGCACACCGCCCATGAGGACGCCGCGCCCGCCGGTCGGACGCCTGAGAGCAATGGCTGCGGCCTCGATCGCGAGACGGCCGGCGACCTCGCTCATCGGCGCGAGCAGCGGGAGAGCGCCGCTCGCATCGGTCACGGTCTCATAGGCGATCGCCGTCGCGCCCGATGCCATCAGGCCGCGGGCCTGCTCCGGATCCGGCGCGAGATGGAGATAAGTGAAGAGAATCTGGTGCGGCTTGAGCCTGCGATATTCGACCGCCTGAGGCTCCTTGACCTTGACGATCATATCGGCCTCGGCGAACACGGCTTCCGCCGTTGGCAGGATGCGTGCGCCGACCTTCTCGTAGGTGGCGTCGTCGGCGAAGATGCCGGCGCCTGCGCCGGACTGCACCAGCACCTCGTGGCCGCGCGCGGTCAATTCGCGCACCGATCCAGGTACGAGTCCAACTCTGAACTCATTGCTCTTGATCTCAGTCGGAACGCCGATGCGCATGATGTCCTCCGCTTTTCGGGACGGCTTCGCTTAGGTTTGAAACTGCCACAAAACCGGAAGAGATTGTTGGCGTTTTATGGTGCGATTCGCTAGAGTAGCGCAGGAAAACCATTGATCTGTGGCATTAGGCGCAGGAAAATGAAAGAAATCGAGCTTGATGCGCTGGATCGCGCGATTCTAGGGGCGCTTCTTGAAGATGGCCGCCTGAGCCAGGTCGAGCTTTCCGAGCGCATCCCGCTCTCGGCCACGGCAATCGCCCGGCGCATCCGCGCGCTCGAGGAGAAGGGCGTGATTCAGGGCTATCAGGCGCGCGTCGACCGGCAGGCTCTTGGTCTCGGCATGACGGTCATCGTGCATATCGGCCTCACTAGTCAAAGCGAGGATCTGCTCGAGGCCTTCGAGAAGGCCGTCGCCTCTGCGCCCTCCGTAGTCTCCTGTCATCTGATGTCAGGCGAGGACGACTACCTCGTCACCGTCAGGGCGCGCGACCTCGCCGATTACGAGCGCATCCATAAAGAGCAGCTGGCGCGGCTTCCGGGCGTCGCGCGGCTGAAGTCGAGTTTCGTGCTCCGCGATGTTGCCGACAAGCCGCTGCCTGCCTCGTGCCTGCTGCCGTCGCGCAAATGACGGCGATCACAATGTCGCGAGAGGCACGCGAGCAATTTGGGCCCATTCTCGCATTTTCTGGTTGTCTCTCGACGCAATACCGCATGCAGTTGCTTCAACTCGCGGATCGATTGTGCAACAGTGTGATGACATTGCCGGAGGTTGGGATGGTGTGTTCACTTATCGACCATTGCATCTCGCGCCCCAATTTTCCGAGCAA
Organism: uncultured Alphaproteobacteria bacterium; assembly: GCA_963757555.1. Taxonomy (GTDB): domain Bacteria; phylum Pseudomonadota; class Alphaproteobacteria; order Rhizobiales; family Methyloligellaceae; genus Methyloceanibacter. The sequence goes on along the minus strand of CAVWRU010000016.1, from coordinate 44,896 downwards.
CGCCACTCCCTCCAGCGCCGAACGTCGGGCCACGCCCAGTTTCGCGCTGATCACTTTCCCTGATTATTGATCGTCACAACGCCGGGGGTCACAGCAAATGTCGCGCACGCGCTTGTTCGCTGCCATACAGAGGGCCTTAGCTCTTTCTTTGCGTGATGGTTCTGTCGTCTTGCCGCAATCGTCTGCCCTGACGAGGCGGCGATTGCTGCGGCTGTCCGCAGCTGCGGCGGGTGCTGCGGCATTGTCACCGGTCATGGATTGGAGCGCTTACGCCAGGAAGAAGGCGCGGCCCGGAAAACATGGACCGCGCTCGATCGCCATCATTGGCGGCGGCGTCGCCGGTCTCACCGCCGCCTATCGCCTGCAGGCCGTCGGCGTGAAGCCGATTGTGTTTGAAGCGAGCAATCGTTGGGGCGGACGCATGTTCACCCATTACGACTTCTATAAGGGCATGTTCTGCGAGCTTGGCGGCGAGTTCGTGGACACCAATCATGAGGATCTGCAGAAGCTCGGCGCCGAGCTCGGCGTGGAGATGCAGAAGCTTGCGGCCGAAGGCGATGGCGACGATCTGTATTTTTTCAAGGGTAACTTCAATACGCCGAAGGACATGATCGATCCGGAAAAACAGTCCGGAGCCTTTTGGCCGGTGGCCAAGCAGATCGCTGCCGACGCTGACAAGCTCACCGACAAGGAAGAGAACTGGACGCCCTATGCCGCCAAGCTCGATGAGATGAGCCTCAAGGCCTATCTCGAGCAGTTCCGCGGCAAAACCGACGACTGGGTGATCGATGTGCTCGACGTGGCCTATAACATCGAATTCGGGCTGGAGACTGAGGACCAGTCGAGCCTCAATATGGTGGACTTCATTACCACCGACATGAGCAAGCCTTTTCAGATGTTCGGCGAGAGCGATGAAGTCTTCCGCATCAAGGGCGGATCGTCCGCGCTCATCAATGCCCTGCTCGCCGCGCTTGAGGGCAAGGCGGATCTGCGGCTTGGCCAGCCTCTGTTAGCGCTTGACGTCAAGGGCGGGAAAATTGTCACGAGCTTCGACGCGCAAGAGGGCACGCGTTCTGAAACTTTCGATGCCGTGATCCTGGCTCTGCCATTTACTAAGCTGCGCCAAGTCAAGGGGTTGGAGCGTCTGCGGCTCGGGGCGGAAAAGTTGAAGACCATTCGCGAACTTGGTTACGGGTCCAATGCCAAGATCTTGCAAGGCACGACCTCGCGCGTGTGGCGGGGCCCTGACTCCGGACTTCCCGCGCCATCGAATGGCACCTTCTACACCGATCTCGGCTTCCAGAATCTGTGGGACTCGAGCCGCGCCCAGCCAGGCGACGCCGGGATCATCACCGACTATTTGGGCGGCAAACCAGGCTTGGCCGATCCCAAGACCGCACTCGACATCTTCCGCGACGGCCTCCCCAAGATGTCGCCGAAGATGGCCGAAAGCGTCGACCCGTCGGCGGTCCTCGTCTGGTTCTGGATCACTTATCCCTACACGCTCGGCAGCTATGCCAGCGCCAAGCCGGGACAATACACCACCATGCTGGAGCTCGCGGGGGAGCCGGCCCTACATGGCCGTCTGCAATTTGCCGGAGAGCATACGAGCAGCGACTTCCTCGGCTATATGAACGGTGGAGTCCAAAGTGGTAACCGCGCCGCCGCGGCGCTCATCAAGACTCTGGCACTGCACAAATAAGTGAGCATCCGGCTTTCGCCGTGTGAGCAAGTGCGAGATGGCGGCTTTCCTGTGGCGCTTGGTACTGTCCTAGACTAACATTCCTCTTGTTTACCGCGGGGTTGCGCCCCTCGTTTGCACCCGGAATCCAATCCTTTGCGGTGGCTCAGGTCTCTTCAGGAGTCAAAGAGTATGAAACCCACAAGAAGTGTCGCAGCATCGTTCGCCGTCCTGCTTGCCCTTGGAGGCGTCGCATATGCCGAGATGCCCACGTCCATTGGCGAAGGCGAGGGCGAAGTCGATATCGTCGCCTGGCCGGGCTACATCGAGCGCGGCGAGACCGACAAGAACTATGACTGGGTCACCGCCTTCGAGAAGGAGACCGGCTGCAAGGTCAACGTCAAGACCGCTGCCACCTCCGACGAGATGGTGACGCTCATGAACCAGGGCGGCTTCGATCTCGTCACCGCCTCGGGCGATGCGTCGCTTCGCCTGGTCGCCGGCAAGAAGGTGCAGCCGATCAACATCGACCTGATCCCCAGTTGGAAAACCATCGATGAACGGCTGCAGAATGCGCCCTGGCACACCGTCGACGGCGTTCACTACGGCGTCCCCTATCAATGGGGCCCCAACGTGCTCGCCTACAATACCGATGTGTTCAAGGACGCGCCCAAGAGCTGGTCGGTGGTGTTCGAGGAGCAGACGCTGCCCGACGGCAAGAGCAACAAGGGACGCGTGCAGGCCTATGACGGCCCGATCTACATCGCCGATGCCGCCGTCTTCCTCATGAAGAACAAGCCCGAGCTCGGCATCAAGAATCCATACGAGCTCACCCCCGACCAGTACGCCGCGGCGGTTGCTCTCCTTCAGAAGCAAAGGGCGCTTGTCGGCCGCTATTGGCATGACGCCATGGTGCAGGTCGACGACTTCAAGAACGAAGGCGTGGTCGCATCTTCCTCATGGCCGTTCCAGGTCAATCTTCTGGAGAGCGACAAGAAGCCCATCGCCTCGACCATTCCCGAAGAGGGAGCAACCGGATGGGCCGACACCACGATGATGCATGTCGACGCCAAGCATCCCAACTGTGCCTATAAGTGGCTCGAGCATTCGCTCAGTCCCAAGCTCCAGGGCGATCTCGCTTCGTGGTTCGGCTCGGTGCCTTCGGTGCCGGCTGCCTGCAAGGGCAACGAGCTTCTGACCGATACGGGCTGCGCCACCAACGGCTACGAGAATTTCGACAAGATCTGGTTCTGGCGGACACCGACGGCCAAGTGCGAGCAGGAAGGCAAGTGCGTTCCCTATTCCCAGTGGGCGAAGGACTATATCGCCATCCTCGGCAAGTAACGCGTCCAACAAAGATCGGCCCGGCCTTGGAAAGGCCGGGCCCTCCCGCGATGGCGCAACCAATGTCGCCAGCCGTCAAATTCGTGAATGTCTCCCGTCATTTCGGCGCCGTGCGGGCCGTCGACGGGGTCGACTCTCGACATCGCCAAGGGCGAATTCTTCGCCATGCTCGGCCCGTCGGGCTCGGGCAAGACCACCTGCTTGCGGCTCATCGCCGGCTTCGAGCAGCCCAACGAAGGTCACATCGAGATCTTCGGCGAAACCGCCGAAGGCGTGCCGCCCTACAAGCGCAACGTCAACACGGTGTTCCAGGACTACGCGCTGTTCCCGCATATGACGGTGGGCGAGAACGTCGCCTACGGGCTGATGATCAAGGGCGTCCCCCGCGCCGAGCGTGAGACCAAGGCGAAAGACGCGCTCGCTATGGTCAAGCTCGCTGGATATGAGGAGCGCCGCCCCTCGCAGCTTTCCGGCGGCCAGCGCCAGCGCGTGGCGCTCGCCCGGGCGCTGGTCAACGGACCGAAGGTGCTGCTCCTCGACGAGCCGCTCGGAGCGCTCGACCTCAAGCTCAGCGAGCAGATGCAGGAGGAGCTGAAGGCGCTGCAGAAGGAGCTGGGCATCACCTTCGTCTTCGTCACCCACGACCAGGGCGAGGCGCTGTCGATGGCCGATCGCGTCGCCATTTTCAATGATGGCAAGATCATTCAGGTCGGCTCGCCTTCGGATATCTACGAGCGGCCACAGTCGCGCTTCGTCGCCGACTTTGTCGGATCGTCGAATGTGCTTTCCCCCGCCTTTGCGGCAAGCCACGGGGGAGTGGCCAAGTGGACGAGCTTGCGGCCCGAGAAGGTCGGCGTCTTTCCGTCGGGGGCGGCTGTGCCTAACGCTCATGCCCACACCGACGGAGAGATCAGGTTGATCAGCTATCAAGGCGCGGTCACCAGGTTCAGCGTCGAGGCCGAGGGCTTGCGCATCACCGCCGAGGTACCGGCCACCGATTCAAGTTTCGCGGAGGATGACAACGTGCGGCTCATCTGGCCCAAATCGGCCATGGTCACCACGGAGGAGGGCGCATGAGCCAGGCGGTGACCACTCATGGGGTGGTGACGCACGACAGGAGGGGAGGTCTCGCGGAGAGCATCTCCGATCTCTTTTTTGCGCATCCCAGGCTGCTTACCCTGGTCCTGTTGCTGCCGCCGCTGTTGTGGATCGGCATTGTCTATGTCGGCTCGCTGTTCGCGCTGCTGCTGCAGAGCTTCTACTCGCTCGATGATTACTCCGGGCTTATCGTCCGCGAATTCACGCTCTCGACCTACAAGCAGCTCCTGGAGACCGCCAACCTTCAGATCATTCTGCGCACGGTGATGATGTCGGCGCTGGTCACTCTGGCCTGCGCGATCATCGCCTTTCCGATTGCCTATTACGCGGCGCGCTACGCCAGTGGCTGGACCAAGGCGCTGTTCTATCTCGCGGTGATGATGCCGCTGTGGTCGAGCTATCTGGTCAAGGTCTATGCCTGGAAGCTCATCCTGGCCAAGGAAGGTATCATCACCTGGCTCGCCAACGGCTTGCACCTTTCCTGGCTGCTCAACGGCATTCTGGCTCTGCCGGTCGTCGGCGGCCCATCGCTGTCGTTCAGCTATATCGGCACCTTCCTGGTCTTCGTCTACATCTGGATCCCGTACATGATCCTGCCGACCCAGGCGGCGCTTGAGCGAGTGCCGTCCAACTACATCGAAGCCTCTGCGGATCTCGGCGCCGAGCCGAGGCAGACATTCTGGACGGTGATCTTTCCCCTGGCGCTGCCCGGCATCATTGCCGGCTCGATCTTCACCTTCTCGCTGACGCTCGGCGACTACATCGTGCCGACCATTGTCGGCAATTCGCGTCTCATGATCGGGCAGGCGGTGTACACCCTGCAGGGAACCGCGGGGAACGTTCCGCTCGCGGCGGCTTTCACCGTGGTGCCCATGGTGATCATGGGCTTCTACCTGTGGATGGCGAAGCGCATGGGGGCGTTCGATGTCCTCTGAGCCAAACCGCCAGACGCCGCTTGGACTGCGGATCGCGGCCATTGCCGGGCTCCTGTTCATGCATCTGCCGCTTGCTCTGATCATCCTCTATGCCTTCACCACCGAGGATAGGAGTTTTGAGTTCCCGCCGCCCGGCTACACCACGAAATGGTTTTGGGTCGCCTGGTCGCAACGGCCCGATATCTGGCCGCCGCTCTATCTCTCGCTCGAGGTCGCCGCGATCGCCACCTGCCTCGCGCTTATCTTCGGCACGCTTGCCGCCGCGGCGCTGTCGCGCGCCAAGTTCTTCGGCCGCGAGACGATCTCGTTGCTCTTTGTCTTGCCGATCGCTCTCCCCGGCATCATCACCGGCATATCGCTGCGCTCGGCCTTCGACATCATGGGCATCGATTTCTCGATCTGGACCATCGTGCTCGGCCACGCCACGTTCTGCATCGTGGTGGTCTACAACAACGCCATCGCCCGCTTCCGGCGGCTCTCCGGAAACCTCATCGAGGCGTCGATGGATCTCGGCGCCAACGGCTTTCAGACCTTCCGCAACGTGATCCTGCCGCAGATCGGCACCGCTCTTCTCGCCGGCGGCATGCTTGCGTTTGCGCTCTCGTTCGACGAGGTCATCGTGACTACGTTCACCGCAGGCCAGCAGTCGACCTTGCCGATCTGGATGTTGTCGGAGCTGATCAGGCCGCGGCAGCGCCCCGTGACCAACGTCGTCGCGGTGTTCGTCATTGCGGTCACGCTTGTGCCGATCCTCCTCGCCTACTATCTGACGCGCGAGGGTGAGCACATCGGCGGATCGACGAAAGTAACCGGCAAACCACGCGATAAGTGGAGGACAATCCATGCTCGACACGCAAATGTTGATCGGCTCGAAATTCGTTGCCGGCACCGAGTCTCCCGAAGCGGTGGTCAATCCCAAGACCGAAGAAACCATCGTCACGCTTCCCGATGCTTCCCCGGCGCAGGTCGACGCCGCGGTGGAGGCTGCCGCGTCGGCGTTCCAGACCTGGTCGCGCACCAGCCCTGCGGAGCGCTCAGGCCTGCTGTTGAAGCTTGCCGACGCCATCGATGGCGAAGCTGAGGCGTTCGCCACGCTCGAAGCGCTGAATTGCGGCAAGCCCAGGATCCGCGTTCTCCAGGACGAGATGCCGGCGGTGTCGACTGCTTCCGCTTCTTCGCCGGCGCCGTGCGCAACATGCACGGGCCTGTGGCCGGCGAGTACATGGCGGGCCACACCTCCATGATCCGCCGCGATCCGATCGGCGTGGTTGGCTCGATCGCGCCCTGGAACTACCCGCTGATGATGGCGGCGTGGAAGCTTGCCCCGGCGCTCGCCGGCGGCAACACCATCGTCATCAAGCCGTCCGAGCAGACCCCGCTCACCACGCTTGAAGCTCGCCAAGGTCGTCGCCGACATCTTTCCCGAGGGCGTGGTGAACGTCGCTCACCGGCCGCGGGTCGACCACCGGACAGCGCCCTGATCAATCACCCCAAGGTGGCGATGGTCTCGCTCACCGGCTCGGTCGGCACCGGGCAGAAGGTGCTGCAAGCCGCCTCCACCAACATCAAGCGCACGCATCTTGAGCTCGGCGGCAAGGCGCCGGTGATCGTGTTCGACGACGCCGACATTGCCTCGGTGGTCGGCGGTCTCAAGGCCTTCGGATATTACAACGCCGGTCAGGATTGCACGGCAGCCTGCCGCATCTATGCCGGCAAGAAGATCTACGACAATCTGGTCGCCGATCTCTCCGCCGCCGCCAAAGACATCAAGCTCAATCTTCCCAACGACGACGAGAATGAGATCGGGCCGTTGATCTCAGCGACGCATAAGGACCGCGTGGATGGCTTTGTGAAACGCGCCGGCAGCGCAAAAGCACATCTCGATCACGGCGGGCGGCAAGTCACTGGGCGGCAAGGGCTTCTTCTATGAGCCGACCGTGGTCGCCGGCGCCCGGCAGGACGACGAGATCGTGCGCAAAGAGGTGTTCGGCCCCGTGGTGTCGGTCACGCCTTTCGACGATGTCGACCAGGCGGTGGCCTGGGCCAATGACAGCGACTACGGGCTCGCCTCCTCGGTGTGGACCTCGGACATCGGCAAGGGCATGGCCACGGCCGCGCGGCTTCATTACGGCTGCACCTGGGTCAACACCCATTTCATGCTGGTGAACGAGATGCCGCATGGCGGGCTCAAGTCCTCGGGCTACGGCAAGGACCTGTCGATGTACGCGCTCGAGGACTACACGGTGCCGCGCCACGTCATGATCAAGCTGTAGCGAACCGCCGCGCTACTGAAGCTTGTAGCAGTTCGAGGTCACTGGAGGCGTGCGGGTCACGTCGTAGCTTGCGCGGCACTGCACGAGATAGGTCTCTGTGGGGTGCCGGAAGAGAATGAAGGCAGACCTTGTGTCGAAGGTGCTGGCGTAGCCCGCGATCTGCCAGCCTCCCTTGAGTAGCGTCTCGATGGCGATTGTCTCTTCCGGCGCGGCCATGACGGCGGCCGGAAGGACGCAGGTCGCCACGCTTGCGGCGAGAATGCTCAGGAGGAACAGGAATTTCGGCATCTCGGGAGTTCCGCCTGTACCTCCGAAGCGAGAAACGGCCCCGAGGGCAGGTCCTTGAGGCCGTTTCCCAAATTCCACCGCCTACGCAGAACTTGATGGCGGGCCGTGAAGCTTGCGCCTAAACCGCTTACCCCCCGTTAAAGCGCTACAGGGGTAACCGAAGAGACACTCGGGAGTACTCCTGAAGTCGAAACGCGGTCTCAAGCGACCTTCCCGCCCGTCGCAATCCTGCTCGGTCGAGGCCCTTCAGCTCGGCGGTGGCCTGGGCCAATGATAACCACTACGGTCTCGCCTCCTTGGTTTGGACTTCGGACATCGGTCTCAAGGGCATGGCCACGGCCGCGCGGCTTCCTTACGGCTGCGCCTGGGTCGACACCCATTTCATGCTGTGAACGAGATGCCGCATCGCGGGCTCAAGTCCTCAGCCTATGGCAAGGACCTCTCGATGTATTCCCTTGAGGACTACACGGTGCCGGCCACGTTATGATCAAGCTGTAGCGGAACCCCCGGGCTACCTAAACAGCGTTGAATGCGGGGGCATTCGCTTTACGTTTCCTGAGTGCGCATGCGCGATGAGGCAAACGATCAAGCTGAACCTGCTTATGCTGATTTGGTACATCTGACAGGACGTGACCCGGTAGCTGAGATCGCCAGGTTCGTGCGCGTGCTCGCTGCGACGAAATGAATATTACGCCGGCCGCGCAGCCATTTAGCTATCTTCAGTTGTTGCAGTGCTCCATCATCCTTACCAGGTGCGCCAATGTCTTTGCGCCCATTTTTTGCATGGCATGGGCACGATGCACCTTCACCGTAACCTCGCTCAATCCCAGCTCGGCAGCTATCTGCTTGTTCATGGCTCCGGCTGCCACCCTTGCAATCACTTCTCGCTCGCGGGCACTTAGCGACTCAAAGCTCTTCCGCAAAGTTGAATGTAATTGTTGCTCTGTGCGGCGGACCCTATCCCGTTCCAAGGCCGTGGAAACCGCATCCAGCAAGTCCTGGCTACGGAAAGGCTTGATCAGGAAGTCGACCGCTCCTGCTTTCATCGCGCGCACGGCCAATTGGGTGTCTCCATGGGCGGTGACGAAGACGATCGGCAGCTGAATGCTGAGTTTCGCCAGTCGTTCTTGGACTTGAAGGCCGCTCGTTTCGGGCAACCTCACATCCAGCACCATGCAGCTTGTAGCGTCTGGAATGCCATCGTCCAGGAAGTCACTTCCTGATGCATAGAGTTTGACTTCCAGTCCAACGGACTCGAAAAGCTCCTTTAGGCCCGCACGGCACGAAGCATCATCGTCAATGACGACCGACGATCCCTTCTCCCGTTACACTCCCCTTAGTGGGCGGATTTGTGAGGGAAAATTGGAGCATCACTAATCATTGCACGCCCCGCGCCACCCCCGGCGGGCTCCCGCGCCCTTGCCACTAACTTGTCACTAAATTGTCAAACTCGGGGGAGTAAAAAACATACTAAACCAATCGGTTGCGGCTACAAATGACCCCGCAGCCATAATTCTTGACACCAATCTATTGATGAAGCGGAATGATCGATGCTCGGGCCTTCAAGGGAATCCGCATGTTAGCGAATGCTTCTCTGATCGCCCAGGCTAAGCAGATATCGACCGCATTGTCCGAACCCTAGGTAGGGGCGGATGCCCGACCTTGCGCCAGGAGACAAGCTTGTTAGCTGATAGCTGACGAAGGAGCTATGCCATCAGAAGTACGCCGTTTGAACTTTTCCTTGCGGCCTCGTTCTCAAGTTATTTTCTTTCCGGCTCAACAGAGTTTCGGGAGGGCCTTATGACAGACACGAAAGATGTGAATGTCGAAGTGCGAGGCGAGGACATCATCGTTACGGCCCCCGGCACCGACCATTTGGTGATTTATTCTAAGCGCGAAGGCAGCGTTGAACTGAGGGCCAGGAAACTGTTCGGACCTTTGGATTTTCGCTTGCGAGCCTGGACCTTGGCAAACCAAAAGGCCCAGGAACTGGGGTGGTCTCAGCGAGATTTCAGGCACTGTACACCTAACCTCGTCTTTTTCGGATGCCCATCTTTCCAGGTGCTTGCGAAGTGCGTGAAACCAAGGAGGGCGCAGAAAAAGGTCTTCGGCGACACATGAGAAGCATAGACGCACGAGACAAGCGGCAACTGCTTAAACGCATTGCGCTCGCGTATGAGGCATGGCGGCGCAATCCGCGGTCCGAGGCGACGGAGGTGGCTCTCGCCGATCTTTTCGCCCTCGCCTCATCAATAGACCGAGAGCGCATGTTTGAAGCGGAGAGCCGCGTTAACTTGGAACGCACTTCCCACTCACGAGCAAAGTAACGTTTGACGGAAGCTCATTGCACCTTCTGCCCCGCGCTGATTTAGGCGCCGTTACCCTCGATCCGATCCAAATAGTGGAAGCAAAGCCCAGTCTGCAGCGTGAGCACCGCCGACGCCAGCAAGCAAACCTCGGACCCTGTTGACGAGCGCGAGTCGCGGTTCCTAGTTTGGAATGCGCCCTGATTAACCAGCGTTGCAGGCTAGAGCAGGCTATAGAGTAGGCACACCTAATCGATAATCAGCACTGGATCATCGCTAGGCTTGAAGACCAGTGGGGGTACCCTTTAGGGCGATTGATGACACGAAGCCTAAACTCTTACAGTTAGTGCCGGTGGCGGCCCCCCGCCACTGGTTCCGCCTCCCGTGGAACCGGAGAAGTCCCGTGCTGCGCGGACGGGACTTCTCTATGCGTGGCGGTCCACGGCGACGCCGACACAAGGTGCATCGCTGTCGTCGTCGAAGCGGTCCAGATCAATTGCGAGCTGAGTTCTCTATCAAGAGCAATGATGAGCCACGTCGAAGCTAGATTGGCGAAAGATCTCGTGTTGTTTAGTGGGCGGAGCGCTCGTTGAGAGAACTCGCGCACACACGAGCAATTTCCCGGATTTTTTTTGGATCTATCGTCATCACTCACCTCCTTTGTCAGGCGTGAGCTTGACGCTCGCAATCACCGGTACATGTCCATGCCCCAACGGTGATAAGCCATCGTGCACTTTATTGGGAAAAATGGCTAGTAACCCTTTGGGGGTAGTAGCCCCATCAGGGCGTGCGCCCTATTGCGGGCCGTATTGAAGCGTCGGCTTACACTAACGCTCTTCGCGATCGCGATCCGTACTATGCTATTGTGTGGTGGAGATTTTTTCGCCTGCAGGATGCCTTCGGCAGTGCCCGTCGGCACTGAAGCCTGTGTTCCAGAACTAGGGCCCGCGGGGCTGTTATCTGCGGTCATTTATCTTCGCGCCCGAGAGGGGGAAGCTCAGTGGCAGACAAACCTAAGCGCCAGAGGGTTACCCAGCTCCCACTGATTGCGGATTGTCGAATTTTAAAGAGCAGCGATGCTGCCCTCGTTGCGAATCCCGTCTTCCCCACGCTGACAGCGCAATTTGAATCATTGGGTGGTGAGATCTACGAGGTGCCGCTATCAGTTCGAGCTACGAGGGGGCTGTTATTGGCGCTCGCAGGATGGGGGCCGCTATGTGAAGTGATGAAGGGATCTGAATATCCGGAGCGTCCTAAGAGCCAATAGTTCCATGCGTTTTGCTGGAGCCCCTTAATGTTCCCGTTGAAAGCGGGGAACGACATGGACGAGAAGCTCGCAGATGAGGAGCTCGTAAAGATGTTTAAGCAGTGGCTCGCCGCGTTTGAGGCCATGCAAGTGACGACATGCGAGGAAGAAGCCGTCGCCCAGCGTGAAGTACTTGCGGACGTCGAGGCGCGCATTGCGGCGACGCCAGCCGAAGGGCTGCGCGGCCTCGTGGTGAAGCTCGGGCTCCATCAATTTCTCCACGACAGTGCAGATGCTGCAAGCATCCAAGCCGACTCGGCCTATCGTGACTTAGTTCGTCTGACCGACCACGACCCGGCGAGGGAGATCTCCAGCCGGTTCAAGGCGGACGATAACTAATTTCTATACGCAACTTCCGCAGAAGTAGCTTGAGGGTTCCCCCAGATGGGTCAACCCCATGCTGGCTACGGACTCCAATGCCACTCGGTCTGATGTCACGAGGCCGATCCCTGCGCTGTTTCTCTCAGGCTCCCCGCTAAAAGTTTTGCGAGGACGAACGCATTTTCGCTAATTCAAGTTTGAAATCTGCCAACATCGGTTGGATTATTTCTAGCAGATGATCGCGATCCATATGGCGCGCTCCACTTGGCGGACGTCAATATCAATGCGATCAACACGGTCCCAAGCCATGCGGTGAGGCGCAAATGGGATGCCTCTGAGGAGGCACCCCACGCGTTTATGCCAAGTCGCCTTCTCCGTTGGGTCCCATTGAAGCCGGTTCTGCAACGTCTGGTTTTGGTCAGCAGGAGACGTTCAGTGCCCAGGCGAATTGGTCCACTTGGACATCATCGAAATTGTCATCAGCGGGGGTGCAGGCTAAGCATTCCCTCATGGCGCCGGGGTGGGTTGAGGTAGCTTCAACCCCTACTCCGGACGATCATTCGTCGGGGGCCGGCGGAGACGGCGGCCTGAGCCCAAACCACTTGTTCTTAACGATGTCGTAGTGCTCAAGCGGATCGTAGTAAGGCACTGATAAACCTAGACTTTGTGCGTCGAGCCGGCCAATCGAGCCATAGATGGAATATTCGGCGACGACGCGGTCGCGCTTGGCAGTGACCAGCTGGATTTGCGAGCCGAGATATTCGAGCTCGGCATTGAGCACATCGAGCGTGGTGCGCTGTCCCACTTTTTCCTCCTCGCGGACGCCTTCGAGCGCGATCCGGTTGGCTTCAAGGGCGTCCTGGGCCGATTGGATCTGCGACGCGGTGGACTGCAGCAGGCCCCAATTGGAGATCACCTCGGCGTGGATTCGGAGCCTCGCGTCTTCTACCTCTTTCTTGAGTTCGTTGTTGGTCTCCTTGGCCTGGCGGATACGCGCCGCAACCCCGCCACCCTGATAGAGCGGCACGTTCACGCGGCCCATCACGGTAAAGACCTGTTGCTCCCTCAGCGTGTTGCTCTCTCCGAAACGCTGCGTGTATTGCGCATCGAGCGTGACCTGCGGCAAGAGCTCGCCCTCGATCTGACTGACGTTATAGAGAGAGGCCTCTTCCTGATAGACGGCGGTAAGGATGAAGGGGTTCTGCCCGTCGCCAAGCGTCATGGCGTCCTCGAGCTGATTCGGCAGCAGACGCACGATGGACGGCGGATGCACCAGGTTCGACGGCGGATGCCCGATCACCTGCTCGTAAGTGGCGCGGCTCGTCTTGAGGTTGGCCTGCGCGGCATAAAGCTGCGTGATGGCATCTGACCGGCGTGCTTCGGCTTGCGCCACGTCGGTGCGCGTCACTTCGCCGACCTTGAATCGATCCTTGGTTTCCCTGAGTTGCTCGGTCAGCACGTCAACGTTGGTCTGGCGAAGCTTCACCACCGCCTGGTCGCGCACCACGTCGACATAGGCGGTGACGGCGTTGAGCAGCGTGGTCTCCTCGATGGCGCGCAGGCCTTCGCGTCCGGCCTGCACCGTGGACTTGGCTTGGCGGATGGCATTGAGATTCTGGAAGCCCTCGAAGACGGGCTGGGTGAGATTGACGGAATAGCCGCGCGGATGGGTGACGCCGTCGCTGGAAATGGCGCCGTTCTGGCCGAAATTGGACTGGGTGGCGAGGAGCGACGCGCAGAAGGCCGGCTCGAGCGCCGCGGTTGCCGAATCGCACTTCTGAGTATTTTTTTGGGTGCCGCCGGCAATGTCGGAAATTGCTGATTCTGGAAAGCCGCGTCGCCGGAGGCGCTGATATTGGGACGCAAGCCGGAGATGGCGACGGCAACCTGCTCGTCGGTAGCGCGCAGCCTGGCGCGCTCGGCATTCAGCACCGGATTGATCAAATAGGCGTTCGACAACGCCTCCACCAGCGTTTCGGCCGCAGCCGGACGCGCGCAGAAAACGGCGCCGATGGCAAAGCAGGCAATGACCGCCGCCCCGCCACGCAGCCACGAGCCTTCCGCGCAGGACGTTCGATGCCTGCTCAGGACGCCTGTCACCTTCTAAAGCCTCCAAATTCATGAGGTTCCAGGTCGGAATTGGCGAAATGAGTTCGAATTCGGTATGACACTGCAAACTTCCGAAGGGAAATTTTCACGAGGGGATCTGCTGACGAGCAACGCAGGTGCAAACTCATCATTCTTCTCGAGCGAAGGGGTAGCGAACCATCTACGAATGACAATCCAAAAAACCGTTTTGGTTGTGTTCCAATGAGCGAGCGGCATAGCTGCTCCGCGGGTACGCGAGACGGAATTCCACAACGGCAATCAAATTCGGCGAATTCGGTGTAACTAAGGCTCGGAGTGGGCCGACCCGCGGCGCCGGTTGGATGGTTAAACCCATGAAATTGCTAGTGCGCGCGGCACGTTTTAAGGCGCACGATATCTATGCGCGATATCGATGCGCGATCTGGCTTGTAAGTAGCTCTGCATTGCTCTTGAGAGAGAGATGGCTTGCAACTGATCTATTGGAGGACGATGGCGGCGCAGCGTCGGCGTTGACGCAGAAAGTCAAAGCACTTCTACTGTAACTTGTAGCAATTTGAGTGAGCTCTTGGCGTGCGGGTCACGTCATAGCTTACGCGGCACTGCACGAGGTAGGTCTCGTCAGGATGCCGGAAGAGAATGAATGCCGATCGGTCATTCTAATGCGCTGGTGTAGCCGGCAATCTGCCAGCCAGATTTGAGCAGCGCCTCGATCGAGATGGATTCCTCCGCGGCAGTGAAGGGGTGAGTCGCTAGAGCAAAAGTCGCGACGCAGTCGGTGAGGGCAGTCAAAAGAACAACGGATTTCGGCTTCAACGAGTAACCATTCTCTTGATCTTACCAAGCGAGAAACGGCCCCGAGGGCAGGTCCTTCAGGCCGTTTCCCAAATTCCACCGCCTACGCAGAACTAGAGGGCTGGCCATGCAGTTTGCGCCTCATCGCTTACCCGCAGGTAAAGCGCACAAGGAGTAACTAAAGAGAGATACGCGGGTATGATCCGAGTCAAAAAGGCGCCACGTGTAAGGACAGTTTGTCTTAACAGCTGACCCTTGGTAGTCCGCTGTCAGTCGTACACTATGCTTTGAACCTCCGCATGGAACTCGCTTGGCAATACGCCAAGCAGGACGACATGATCGTGACCCATTTCAACGACAGTATTGCCGCGATGCTCTCCTCGCAAATGCAATGCTTATTTCCGTTATCTGCGCCTTAGAACTCCAGAGGAATCAATTCCAGGTGTGAAGTCGGTGATAACGGCCTTCGCACCGGGTGAGCACGAAATGGTCTGCACCTCCGAAGCCGCTCAGCATCTGCAAGCCACCGGCGGCGGCCACTAGAACTTCATTCTGCGGTCCGCCCAACAACCGTGTCCTTGCCGGGTGAACCAATAACAAGTTGCGGGGCGTCGGGCTCTTCGCCGGCAATCCCGGCGGCGGTTCCACTAAGAACGGCTCCGGGTTGGCAAGTCAAAACGTCACGTCGCGTCGCTGGTAGGTGCAGCTATGTGTTCGGCCTGTACGCGCGGTTCCCATGACCGCTGGCCATAATGCCCTCCGCGGATCGGGTCAAAAACCCGCATTCAAAGATGCACTAGCACATGTGGGTTGTCCCGAACGCCGGATCGACCGGCTCTGCATTGCGTGCCGTTCGCCCTCCCAACCTTCACATCACGCTGGATGCCCAGCGCATCTCTTCACGCCGCAGGGTGGGATAATGTTTCGTGTAGACACCATGGACTGTGGAGCATCCAACCGCTGGGGAGGACGGTGCAACGCTCTAAGTGCGATGACTACGACCTGTTAGCCGAGGTCTATCAAACCGCGCTCAGTAAGGCGCGCAAGCTTGGTTGGTTGGTTTAGAAGGCGTAGTTGACGCATACGCGCCCCAATGCCGTGCCGTTTTGCCTTGCAAAGTGACGCACAAGACACGTCGGCACCGACGACGTTATGGTACAATCTAACGTGGGAATGTCGCTCCGCAAAAGGAAGCCCTCGGTGCAACCCATCTCTTTGCGGGGGTTTTTAGCATCGGATTGGCACCCTCCGGTGAAGATGATGCGCGTATTTTTCATAGCCACTGCTTGCATGATGCTTTTCGCGAGAGCACCCGCCATGGCGCAGGATTGCGCCGCCATCCGAGCGGCGTGCGCCGATCAGTGCCGAAACGGTCCGGGTGCGATTGGTCAGCCAACATCGGCGCGGGTGCAGGCCTGCATCAACCGATGTTCAATTTCGTCATGCCAGCAAGCCCCGCTTGCCGACCGTGCTTGTGATGCTACCTCGCAAAGCCTTTGTAATAGAACATTTCAGGCTTGTGGTGACGCGTGCACTCCATCGACCGGGGCCACGCAGGCTATTATCCAGAACCAAGCTTCGTGTACGAATTTCTGTTGCGCGCAATTCAGGCAATGTCTCGCTCAACGCTTTTGCCCCACAGGCGCCATAATCAGCGTCACTTGTGAGGAGCGGGGATCACTATTCTTGCAGCGATGAGCGGACGCCGGGGAAGCAATTCCCTCCACCATGGACCGTTAAGAGTTAGACGGCGGTTTCAAGGTCGTAGACGCCAACAAACAAACTCTCGCCTAAGCTCCTGCCAGTGTGGGGATCCGGCAACCGGGGCAGGTTTTTGATCGAAGCCCCATAACCAGATACACAATGGAGGTAACCCTTGAGGAGATATAGTGTGGTAATGCCCAGCGGTTAATCTGCATACGTTGCAAATTGTAACGCTTGGAGCACGATATGCATGCACCCATGCCAGAAAGCCGGCAACCACCCGACACTCGGAGGACACGCCGAAACGTGATCGCAATGGCGGGTATCCTTGGCTCGATAGCCGCGACCGCTGGAGCCACAACGATCGCTCATGCTATGGGTGGTGTGGACCAGCCCTTCGCTCTGGAAACGGTAAGTGTTTCCTTAGTGGGACGAAGATCCTCACCGACGTTGACGAGACCGCAATCGAGAACCTTGGGGTAGGGGATATGGTCTCCACTGTTTCCGGAGAATCGCGGGCCATCAAGCGCGTCATCAGCTGGACGGCCGAGCGCGAGCCCAATCAAGATTGGACGGACGAAGTGGCCCCCATCAAAATTTGTCGCTCTGCGCTCGCACCAAACGTACCTCACCGCGACCTCTATTTGTCGCCGGGACACGCTCTCTACCTCGACGGAGTGCTTATAGCTGTTCAGGGTCTTGTGAATGATCGATCAATTGTGCGTTGCTCCAAAGGCGAAGACAACAGGCTCACCTACTTCGAGCTCAACCTCGAGGATCATGAAGTGATTTTTGCTGAAGGGGCGCCGGTCGAGTCATGCCTTGCGGACGGAATGATACCTTTTGCTCCAATTTGGTTCGAAAGCAGAACGTCTCAATTGGCTTCAAGGCTAAGGAGCGCAATTTCACCTTGGATTGATAGACGTAAGGTGGTTGATAAAGTCCGCGACGGTCTTGAAGTAGGAGAAATCTGATCTCGCGGCCTAAGTCTAACACCAGTGTGCGCGTAGCTGCGAACGAATAGGACGATTGGCCGTAACGTCGCGAGCGTCCACAAACCGCCGGAGCCCGAGGATGGTGAAGTCGCGATACTAGCCCACTTCGCGCCCAGGGGGACAGCAGCAAAAGCCTCGTGATCCAGCAGCTTACTCGGCTGACAGTGAAGCTCGCGACGTTCAAGCCGTTCTGGATTCACCCGGCCTCGAGCGGGCAAGCCTGATGGGCTATTCGAGCGGAGGACGTCTTGCTCTGGAATTCGCTGCGCTATTCCCGGAGCGCATTCACAAGCGTATCGCTGGCGGCGCACATCCATTCGCTCAGGACATGAGCTTCTTTCGCAATGCCATCGCTCGAGGGATGCAGGAATGGATTGACGTGATAGAGCACGTAACAGTGCAGCGGAGACGTGACGTCGAGCAGCTCCAAGATATCGCGCTGCGCGGAGTCTCAGCGCGAGGCGTTTCATCCTAGCCCAGGATCTTGCCCATCAGCGGAAGCGCCGCACGCGTCTGGGCTAGCCTGCTCACTTGATCCACATTGGACTCCCACTCAGGCTTCTATGCCTAGGACATGCGCGCGTCCGACGGGTAACGCCACTAGCGACTGCTGACGTGCGGCTCCGATGATTGGCTTGAAAGGACTTTCAGTACATTACGCGGAACCGCGTAGCTCTGTGGCGCCGCGTCAAGGGCGCCACCTTATTACCTCAAAATTTCAGCGATTTGATCAAAGTTCGATCACTATTGCATGTTGTGGTTTCGTCGAGGGAAAAGCATCGGAATTAACCTATGTTTTGCGTAGTGGGGCACTGTGCGGAGTACGCGCCTAGTGCACCTTTGTCGCTGAGGATGAGGGTCCTCAGTACCCGGTCGCTGGATGGGACTGACGACGGATGCCTGGTCACGGTCACTCCGGAACACCCGACGTCGCCTGTTCTTCTCTTCCTGAGGTGCGCAGAAGCATTCTCGTTGGAACCGGCGGGGACTAGCCGGCGTTCACTAGGCCGAGGGATAGCCAGCGTCGGATTTCGCCGCACAAGCGCCACTTAGGGGGACACACGACAATGGACCGCGCACGCAGCAACTACACAGCTGCAACGACACAGCTGTCCGAACTCGGCAGACCAATTGCTCGGGCTTTCTTGGTTCGTCCAGCTTCAATCACAGAAGCTTTTTTGGAGGGAAACGCTAGCGCGGAAGACCAAATAAGTCCGCATCGCCCGCTGGCACTGACCATTTAGCAACGAAACTACGGGAGGGTACAATGACGGACGTTAATTATTCGGTTCAAAGTGCAGATCAGCCATGGAGTGCAACACATCCTGATTCTTCTACTCTAAGATTCGAATTACGCCCAGCAGACCATTGGGCTAATGATTATACTACTGAAGTTCAAAGAACAGAGTTAATTATGCTAAACACTTTCGCTCCAAATACTCCATTAGAGATCACTTATAATTTTAAAATAGAACCGGGGCCGGTAACTACAGCTAACTGGACGACACTAGGCCAGATGCATTCTGCCTCTAATGGTGTTCCTCCTTATCAAATGGCACTTTTACCTGGAGATCGTATGGAAATTGTATTAGCAAATGGAACACCTGCAAATCACAATCCTATTAATATTTATGTTGATCCAAATCCTCTTATACGAGACCACACTTATTCCATGAAAATTGATGTTAAGTTCTCCAATGATAGCACTGGATATCTGGAGGTTTGGCGTGATGGAGTTAAAATCGTTGATTACCATGGTCCTATAGGATTTGGTGATGAAATGTATTGGAAAGAAGGTATCTATCGTGATGTTCACGCCGGCAACCAAACAATGGCAGTTGACTATTCTAATTTAAAAATAGTAACTCCCACTGAAACTGATGTTTTAACAGGGATGACCTTTACGACAGCGGACCCGACCCCGCCAGCGGACCCGACCCCGCCAGTGGACCCGACCCCGCCAGTGGACCCGACCCACAGTGATCCGGGCACGAGCACGAGCCCCGGCAATACGGGCACCGGCGACACTGGCGCAGGCACGAGCGCCGACCCGACCCCGCCAGCGGACCCGACCCCGCCAGCAGACCCGACCCACAGTGATCCGGGCACGGGTACCGGTACCGGTACCGGCACGAGCGCAGGCGACACCGGCACCGGCACGAGCGCAGGCGACACGGGCACCGGCACGGGCACTGGCACGAGCGCAGGCGGCACCGGCACCGGGACAGGCACAGGTACCGGGACAGGCATGGACACAGGCACCGGGACGGGCACCGGCACAGGTACCGGGACAGGCACGGGAACCGGCGACACCAACCCGCCGCCGCCGGCGAACACCGACCCGCCACCGGCGGATCTAATGCTCAGAGGCGGTGGTGGAAGCGATCACCTCACTGGTGGCGATGGTAATGACCAACTCTATGGCGCAGGAGGAAATGACGTTCTCATAGGCAATTCCGGCAACGATGTCCTCAGTGGAGGCAATGGCCGGGATATCCTCATGGGAGGCCAAGGCAACGACAACATCGACGGGGGCTCCGGCGAGGACTACTTGCTCCTCGATGGGTCCATGCAGGACTACACCATCGCGGTCACCAGGCGAGGCGTGACGATCACCAACTCTACCGGTGACGTTGACACCGTCAAGAATGTTGAAGTGTTTCACTTCAGCGATGGGACCAATTACCTCGTTGGGAGACACGGCCTCGTCCAGACCGGCGATCAAACCATCAACACGTTCCTTGCTGCTTCCGGGGTAGACCAATCGCTTCTTGGGTCGGTCTCCACGGCGCAGGCGCATCAAGCGCCGGCCCAATCTGCGAATCAGGCTCCGACCGGCTCAAATTCAACCGTGACGGGTGCCAATGGCGGCAGCGCGGATCCTCATCCGAGCACCCCAGGCACGGCCGCGCCGACGAGCCCTGGCACGATCCCGCCTATAACGCAGCAGCATAATGGGCCGTCCGGGGGGTTCGCCGCCAGCGACCAGTTCACGACCATTCAGTCAGGCGTTGAACCAGGCCGGTCACGGCCAAGGCGTCGACAAGGTTCTCACCAACGCGGCTCTTTGGAACGCAGTCGATGCCGCATCAAACAGCCCAACGCACGCAGACACCGTGTTGGCCGATCTGAAACAGCAGCTCCACGACGCGTTTGACCATAATGGAGCAAACCTCACGGGGGACGAGCTCGCCGCGCTGCTTCATTTGACGCATCACGAATAACGGCTCCTGCCATTCGGGACCCTGCCAGCGCAGGGTCCCGCTTTTCACCCGGACGCCTCAAACCGGCTCAGTCATGTCAGACACCGACAATCAACTCTCCGGCGTTCTCTATAGGTGCCGCGAAGGCTTGATCGCCGTCGGCGCGCTCAGCATGGCGGTAAATCTGCTGGTGCTGACAGTCTCGGTTTACATGCTGCAGGTCTATGACCGGGTGCTGCCCGGCCGCAGTGTCGAGACGCTCATCTATCTGACGTTGATCGCTGGGGGTGCGCTGGCCGCGATGGCGGCGTTGGATGTGCTGCGCTCGCGCATCCTGGTGAGACTCGGCATCTGGATCGATCGCATGCTGTCTCCTGCGCTCTTCGGGCGTGCGGTCGAGAACACGCTGCGCGGCTTGCCCTACCGCACCGAGGCTTTGCGCGACCTTGCCACCATTCGAACCTATCTTGGCGGCGCAGGGATCATGGCGTTGTTCGATGCGCCATGGATGCCGATCTATCTCGTCATCGTTTTTCTCTTGCACCCGTTGCTCGGACTCCTCGCCGTTGGTGGTGCGGCGATCCTCACCACGCTCGCGCTCGCCAATCATTCCCTGACGTCGGAAAACCTGAAGCGCGCGAACGCCGCTTCGACCAAGGGCTATCAGAGCGCCGAGGTCGCGTTTCGCAATGCCGAAGTGGTCGACGGAATGGGCATGACGCCGGCGCTGACGCGGCGGTGGGACGCCCTAAATACCCACGTGCTTGGATTGCAGGAGAAGGCCAGCGACACCGCCGGACTGATCAATGCCTGTACCAAGTCGCTGCGCATGTTCCTGCAAATTGCCGTGCTGGGAATGGGAGCTTGGCTCGTTCTGCGTCAGGAGCTTTCCCCGGGCGCCATCGTTGCCGCCTCCATCATCATGTCCAGAGCCCTGGCGCCGGTGGAGCAAGCGATCGCAAGCTGGAAGATGACGACAGGGGCGCGCGACGCTTGGAAGCGCCTTTCCGCTCTCTTCCAATTGCCGCCATTGCATCCTCCGAGCATGCCGCTTCCGCGGCCCCAAGGCTCCCTGCTTCTGGAGAACGTGATCTATGCGCCGCCCGGCGCCAGGCACCCAGTGCTTCGGGGCATTTCGCTTTCGCTCGCTCCCGGTGAAGCTCTCGGCATCATCGGCCCGTCTGCCGCCGGCAAATCGACGCTCGCCAGGTTGATCGTGGGGCTGGCCCAGCCTCAGCATGGCTTCATCCGCCTTGACGGCGCCGATGTCTTTGCCTGGGACCGCGACAATTTCGGCTTGTACGTCGGCTATTTGCCGCAGGACGTGGAGCTCTTTCGCGGCACCGTGCGCGAGAACATCGCGCGGATGGACGACAGCGAGCCTGCGCACGTGATTGACGCTGCCCGCATGGCCGGCGTGCATGACATGATCCTGCAGCTCCCCAACGGCTACGACGCCGAGATTGGCGAGCAAGGGGCGATGCTTTCGGGCGGACAGCGCCAACGCATCGGTCTCGCTCGCGCCGTCTATCGCCGGCCGGCGCTGCTTGTGCTTGACGAGCCGAACTCCAGTTTGGATGCGATCGGCGAGCAAGCGCTCAGCAAGTCAATTGCCGACATGAAGGCGTACGGCTCGACCATCGTGGTGATTGCGCATCGGCCGATGCTTTTGGCGCAGTTGGACCAGATCCTGGTGTTGCAGGAGGGTCAGGTGCAATTGTTCGGCCCGCGCGACGCCGTCCTCGCGCAATTGAGCAGGCCGCGGGACACACGGATCAGGCCGCCCATGCGCGTTGTTAGGGGCGGTGGGCAATGAGGGAGCTCATTCCACAGGCCCCTCAGGCCACTGGCATCTACCTGCCGGCCGTTATCCTGGCAGGGCCGCCGATCAGGCCCTATATCGTCAGAAGCAAGATCGTGATCGCAGCCCTGTTCGGAGGCTTCGGCCTTTGGGCCGCGTTTGCACCTCTCACTAGCGCCGCAGTTGCACCAGGCGTGGTGAAGGTCGACAGCTACCGCAAGACCGTGCAGCATCTTGAGGGCGGCATCGTCAGCGAGATTCTGGTTCATGAGGGCGATGCGGTTATGCAAGGGCAACCACTGGTGCGGTTGGACGACGCCGACGCCGAGGCCGATCTCAATGCAGTTGGTGGACAGATCGGGGCGCTTGAGGCCGAGACTTCTGCCATTAAGGAGCAGCTTCCGAGCCTTGAGGAACAGCTGGCGGACGAGCGAGGCCTCTTCCAAAAGGGCTACGCAAAGAAGTCGCAGATCTTCGAGCTTGAGCGAACCGTGCTCAAAATGAAGGGCGACATCGAAGCGAACGAAAATCGGTTGACGTCGTTGCGCGAACAGCAGGCCAAGGCGCGGGCAAAGACCGAGCGCAATGTGGTGACCGCACCGCAAGATGGCGTGGTCATGAATCTCCGTACTCATACTCCGGGCGGTGTGATCGCACCTGGAGGTGACGTGCTTGATATCGTCCCTACCGGCGACAAGCTTGTCGTCGAAGCAAAGGTTCAGCCGATTGATATCGACGTCGTACGACCGGACTTGCCTGCCACGGTTCGTTTCGTGGCCTATAAGCAGCGGACGACTCCGGTCGTCGAGGGCAAGAGTGACGCGAGTTTCGGCGGATGCGGTGACCGATGCACGGACAGGCCAAACCTATTTCTTGGCGACCGTCGAAGTTGGCCCCGACCAGCTCGCACGCGTGCCGAATGTGAAGCTCTCCCCCGGCATGCCGGTCGAGGCTGCGATTGTCACCGGTAGCCGAACGATGCTCGCCTTTCTCCTGCAACCCTTCACCGACAGCTTTTCCCACGCCTTTCGCGAGGAATAGCATGTCCGGGGCGGGGGTTCGAGAACCTTGCTAAAGGGGGCGCCGGTCGAGTCATCACTTGGGGACCGAATGATATTTTTTGCTGCGCGTTGGTTCGAAAGCAGAAAGTCTCAATTGGCCTCAAGGCTAAGGAGCGCAATTTCACCTTGGATCGATAGACGCAAGGTGGTCGATAAAGTCCGCGAGCGTCTTGAAGTACGAGGAGAATCTGATCTCGCGGCCTAAGTCTTAAGGGGCGGGCGAGCATGTTTTTGCTTACCTGTCGTACATTGTCATCGATGTCGTCATCGCTAGAGGCCGCTGGACATTCCCTGACGGTGTGTGTCTGCCCGCTTCAAGGCGGCACGATATCTTTGCCACGTGGCTCGCAATTGATCCGGCCGCTTGGAGGATAATGGCGACGGTCGGCGTTGCCGCGGAAGGTCAAAGCACTTTTACTGCAGCTTGTAGCAATTCGAGTGAGCGCTTGGCGTGCGGGTCACGTCATAGCTTGCGCGGCACTGCACGAGGTAGGTCTCGTCAGGATGCCGGAAGAGAATGAATGCCGACCGGTCATCTAATGTGCTGGTGTAGCCGGCAATCTGCCAGCCAGATTTGAGCAGCGCCTCGATCGAGATGGTTTCCTCCGCGGCAGCGAAGGGGTGAGCCGCTAGAGCAAAAGTCGCGACATAGGCGGTGAGGGCAGTCAAAAGAACAACGAATTTCGGCATGCAGCGATTAAGCCTTACCAAGCGAGAAACGGCCCCGAGGGCAGGTCCTTGAGGCCGTTTCCCAAATTCCACCGCCTACGCAGAACTGGAGGGCGGGTCATAGAGTTTGCGCCTGACCGCTTACCCACCGGTAAATCTCACAAGGGGTATCCGTGATAAACGGCTACGTTGCAGATACTGCACGTGATTTGCGTGGAGGCGAGGTGATAAGTGAGTCGAAGCGTTTGCGACGAGCTTCGCCGCTTCTTGCCAGGGTCGCTACACCGGGGCGCGACGCGAAACCTAACCGCAGAACGACGAACCGAACCAGGCCAAATAAGGCATCGCTGCTATCGAAGTCGATGAACCCGCGCTCTGTGGCTTTGCGTCCATTTAACAGGCCTGCCAGGGCTCAATCTGCTTTTCAGGCAGAGCGCCCCAAAGCAGGGGGACCGACGGCACCTTCTAGAAACCAGGGTCGATAGTAACGCCACATCGAAAAAAAATATGCTTAGTTTCAGGTACGAACAGATCCGAACCTTGATGCAGAAGCCCGCGGCTGCCTATCACTGTGCCCCTTCAACAGGTTTCACGGACACGGGCTCAGAGACACTTGCCTGCTCCAGCTTCGCGCTACCGTGATCGAAAACGGCGAGGTCCGTGGACAACTGGCGGCTATCACATCGCAGATCTTTCTGTATGAAATGGACACATCGCGCTGCCAACCGGCATTTTCGGGGTCAGACTTGGCCAAGCGGCCGGCAACAGTCAGACCGTCTTGGTACGATTTCAGGGCTTCGGCGAGCGTTTGCTTTCTCGAGCTCTGAGGTGAGACTGACGGCCCGTCTCGCGAGCTCCGTAGCCTGCGCTTTTGCCTGATCTGCCGCCTGCTTAACGTTCTGAAGTTCGCTCTGCCTTGTCTCCAAATGCTGTTGTTGTGTCTGAACTAAGCGGTAGCCGGTGAGAATGATTACAAACACGAACACCGCTCCGACGATCCACTCCCATGCCCGGTTCGACCGACCCCGATTGGCAGCTCTGCGCCATGCGAGCTCGTCCGCTATAGCCCGGTATCGAGACGCCAACCTGGTCACGAAGTGTTTGGCCAAAACGGCCAGGGTCCTCTCGTGCATTTTTCTATCTCGCGATTTCATTTCGCGATCATTCGCATGTGCCTGAGGCCTTTCGGTCCGCCGAGTTTCGATCATGCTGGCCGGCGAACCAGAACAGACGCTTGGCTGCTGTGCGACACACGCCAGCATGCGAACCTTAGAACTCACACTCTCGCGGGCCTTTTGTTTGCCGATTGCCATGCCCAAGGGGTGACCTTCTTAACTTGGGCCTTCTGCGGCGATGCTGACACTTGGTGCGCCGCCGTCGTCGTCGAAACGGTCCAGATCAATCGCGAACCGCGTCTCTCTATCAAGAGCAATGCTGAGCCACTTCGAAGCTAGATGGGCAAAGATGTCGTGTTCTTCAGCGGTCGGAGCAAATCTTTGAGAGTGTTGCGCACACACGAGCAATTTCACGGATTTTTTTTGGATCTAGCGTCATCGCTCACCTCCCGTGTCAGGCGTGAGTCTTGACGTTCGTAGTCACCGGTGCCTGTCCATGCCCTAAGGGTGATTGCCTAGTGTGCGTTTCATTCTCTAAGGGGCCAAGTCCCTCTTAGGGGGTAGCCCGTCGCGCCGTGGGATACTCCCTTTCTCACTTTCTTCCCTGGTGACACCCCGGAGCATAATCAGTTGCATTCGGTAGCGTGAGCCCTGTTTTTGGCGAAAAATACTCCTCTGAATGCCCATGTCGCAATCCACTGGGTTGGAACCAATGCTGGTGATGATCCAGACAGCAGACTCTTCGCCAAAGTGCGCGAAGGGTTTCGACAAATGGCTTAAGCGCCACGGCGTCCCTGGTGGACTGACCGGAATATGGGTGCGCGAGCGACTTTCGGTTGGTTCGGCAGAGGTGGGTTCATTGTCACATGCTTTTCCACCTAGCCCACCCCTTTTTTCGCGGCAGAAAGCACAATCAGGTCGCGAGGGGATGAAGAGCTCCACCAGACACTGTGTAAAGCTGGGAAAGCTTGTACTTGTGAATTTTCTGGTGTTTGCGCTGGGCATAATTTCACTAGAGACTTCTTTTCGGGGACTGGTTTGGTCATAGGCTCTGGGGCCTCCTGTGCGATGTGCAGTTCGAATATTCTGCAAAAGCTATCTATGGAGTCGAAAAGAGAATTCATTACGTCCGTGACACGCAGTGCCTCAGAGGCCGTTACGATCCGTTGTCGGTCGATGTGATCACGGTAGGTGGCAGCACAACAGATCAACGATACCTGACAGAGGGAGAGACCTGGCAGGATCGTGCTGCCGCATACTTTGCGCAGCACGGGAGAAAACTGAGCATCGCGAATGCCGGCGTGGATGGGCAATCAACGATAGGCCACCTTTGGGATTTCAGTCATTGGTTCCCCCTGCTTTCTTCGCAGCCGAAATTTTATCTGTTTTATGTCGGTGTTAACGACATTTACAGAACAACGCCCAATGTCGGCTTCGATGAACAAGTTCAATCTGTTGACAGTGTACTAAGGAAAATCGAAGCGCGATCCGCATTATATCGGGTTAAAAGAACGGTTGTGGGCATGTGGGAAGCAAAGGAAATGGGAGTTGGACATCAAAGAATCGATTTTGAGAAGGTGATCTACACAGAAAAAGGAATCCTGAGAGACTTCTCATTCTACAAAGAATATCTCCGCAAGGTTTTCCTACCACGGTTAGACCTATTAGTAAAAGCAACGAAGGCGATGGGAAGCCAACCGATATTTGTGACCCAGAGAACCTACATGTGGAAGGAGGAGAATGGCAAGATTTTTGGGGTTGCGAACACTTCAGAAGTGGATGGAATTGAAGTCAATGGTATCGACCGGTACGTCATGGAGATTGCGATGGCGGACGCAATTCTCAATTTCTGTAAAGAAAGGCAACTGACGTGCATTGATGGTCATCGCGCCTTAGACGCCAGCGAAGACTTCTATGATTTCGCCCACAATACCCCCAAAGGGGCTGAGAGGCTTGGCACTTATATCGGTGCGCGGTTGCTTAATGTTATCAACTAGAGCGAGCTGGACGGCGCCCGGTTCTGGAGAGTCCTTAACCTCGTGTCTCCCAGCCAACGCGCAACAACGTATCCCTGCCCAGGCCCAAGATTGGCTACGCGATGGCCTCTTCTTCGGACCACAAGGCGATTTCGATTGGGGATATGGGTAAACAAGGAGCTCGAACGCTTCACGGCTGATGCCGATCTCGCTGACGAACAACAGGGACTGCACCGTCACGGATGTCGAGTGCGCAAGAGAACAGCTTGGTCGAGCGCGCGTCCACGTTTACAAATACAAGTGCTCCAGCAACGCCACCACGGAACAAGCCATACTGAGCAGTAATGCCTCGGCGTTGGCCCTATTTGCCTCAAAGCATCAGATAGTGGCAACGAAATTTCGTTTGTTCGGTGTATGGCTCGAAGCGGTCACTACAATTCCAAAATGCGCTTCACTTGGGCGGCAGACAATTGCGCACCTTTACTCGTGCCATAACCCAACGCCTTCAACCGGGCAGAAATACCGCGAAGCGAAAGTCTCTCTTTTCGATTTTTGTGGTTGAGACGAAGCTGCCCGCACGCGTGAACAACTCAGCCAGAGGCGGGAATGACACCTTCGTTTGCGCGACCAACTTCGGCATCGATTTTATCTACGACTTTGACCACATCGAGAGTTCGCCGTGCAGAAGGTTGATGATTTCAGCGATCTAACTATATCGTTTGACGGTGCTGACACCATCATCACCACATCGGCCTCAGACACCAACTCGATCCATCTCGTCAATTTCACAGGCACGCTAACAGCCAGCAATTCTGTTTACGTGAGGCGCGAAGCGGGCATTAAGAAGCCCCTACGCGGAGAGAAACCGGGGCTTCTGCTTGCGCCTCATCGGATAAGCTTTTCGTGGGGGGGGGGGGGGGGGGGGGAAGGGGGAACGGAAGCCTGAGTCTGTTTGGTGGCTAAAGCGAACGCCTATAATTCCAAGAAGCGTTTGACCTGGGCAGCTGAGAATGGCGTGCCTCGGCCGGTGATGTAGCCCATCTCCGCTAGTCTTGAAGAAATGCCGCGAAGCGAAAGTCGCTCTTTGCGATTGCCGTGGACGAGTCGCTTGGCTGCACGGACCAGCTCGGGCTTTGTTTCGAGGTAACCTTTTCTCCCCTCGATCCTTCGTCCTTGGTGAGACGACTTTCGGTCCCGCGCAACTCTCAGCTTTTTCACCAATCGCTTTTTCTCGATCTGGGCAAAGACCGCCATGATCGTGACCATGCCCTCCGTCATCTCGTCAGTGTCCTCAGTCAGATCCTGCCCGTCTGCAGCTGACAGAAGCCGAACACCACGCTCGCGCAAAAGGGCGATGCCGAGAACGTGCGCTTTCATTTCGCGAGCGAAAGCAACTCACGTCCTCAACGATTACCGTGCGGACACCGTTGTTTTCAATTCTGTCGAGCAGAGCGGCGAAGCCAGGACGATCTTCGATAGCATCGGCTCCGCTTACCGCTGCATCGTAGAAATCATCCACCGAGCTTCAGCTGCGGTTCGGGCGATCTCCTTTCGCTGCTCACCGCGCATCTGCAGGTGATCCGCAACCCGGCATACTCGGCAATGATGATAGAAGAGTGATTGAGCAACTGAGCACACCCTGGGGTGCAATCGGCCAAATCAACGTGACCGGCTACCGGCGCACGAGCTGGTGCACAGGCTCTCTTATCGCGACCAACCTCGTCATCACGGCGGCTCATTGCGTTATGGATCCATGGAGCCGCAAGCCTTTCCCCATCAAATACATTTTTTGGCGGGTGTGAAAAGGTCAAGCTGGCTGGGTCATTCGACCGCGAAGTGTCTCCATTTTTCCCCTAAATACGAGTATCCGAGTACTGGACGCGCCTTTTTGGGAGATGCGGTGCTAATCGTGCTGGGGGACCATCTCACTAACATTGCGCCATTGGAACTCGATCGCGCCGAGGTTCAGAGCTCCGACATTTCGCTCGTGCATGCATCTTATCCCGCTGATCGACGATACGTGTTGTGCGGACACTTTGGGTGCCACCTGCTGGCGCGAACTCCGTATCTCTGGTTCACCGATTGCGATACCAACGCGGCAAGTTCCGGTGGTCCGGTGTTCATTCAAAGCAAGGGAGCTCTTAAACTGGCCGCTATAATGGTGGGAGTGGCAGGAAGGTCTAGTTCAGTCGCTGTCCCAGTTGCGAATTGGATCGACGTTGTCGCAGAGCGCGGTTGCCCTTGAAAACCCTGTGGTGCGATTTGCGCGACGCCGTAAACTCGCGCCACAACCCCATCACGTGCAGCGGCGCGTTATCCATCACGCGATCGCAGCAGTCACCCGCTAGAGACATTCAGGCACACTAGTATGTGAGGAGGCTGCTACAAACGACGCGCCGATGAAATTATCGGCATTCATGTTCGACGGGGCGCGAGCCGGTGTGCCTCGTTGCGTGGCAACTTCGCGTGGGCACAAGCTAGTCTGTGGCCTACCTTACGCCGTCGATCCTGATGCAGCCCTAAATGTCGCGACCTGCATCACCCACGCGGCTGAGCCGCCGAGCGACGCGGTGGCGCCGTAGCTGCCCGTCGTCGTAACAAACCGATCCTCGGCGATGTCCCCGTCAGGGGTGGTAATGATGCGGTTGACAAAGTTTGCCCCTGCCGCAGAGAAGCCGCCGGTCGTGATGCCGGCCCCAAAGATCAGCGCGCCAGCCGCGGTTGTCGTGACCGTGCCGCTGTTCGCCGACGTGCCGGTGCCTGAAGCTGAGGTGCCGACATCGAACGGATTGACCGGATCGAGGCCGCTGTACTCCAGGGCGCGGATGTCGACGAACGGGGTCGACGCACTGAAGGTTACTGTCACGGTATTCGTTCCGGCGGCGGCGACCTTTATGTTATTGGCGTAATAGATCGCCTGACTGATGCCGCTACCCCTCGCGGTGGGGACGGCCAGTTGGTACGTGTTTCCGGCCGAGTCGGTGACCGAGGTGATGTTGGAGGTCGCGTTGTTCCAGCCAATGGCGAGGATGTTGGTGTCTCCAACGACCTGCGCATTCGCGTAGGTCACCGAAACCGTAGATTGATTGGTTTGCGGTGTCGCCGCATTCACTTGCACAAGAGCGAGAGCTGGCGTGGCGACATTGAAGTTCGCAGTATAGGTTTGCGCCGCCCCGGGCACGACGATTGTGTGAGTCTGTGCGCCACCGTCGGACCATGAGGCGAACGTGTATGTGTTGGTGCCGATGGTCTGGTTGGGCGCCTCGATGGTGTGGTTGAAGCCGATCAGCGTGTCGTAGACGAACGGCGCCGTATGGGCGATGCCGTCCAGGAACAAGGTCGCCCCAGCGGGCACTGCGTCGAAGGTGAGATTGACCTTCTGTGGGAAGATAGTGACGGAGCTTGTCGATTGCAGCCCGCTCGAGTCGGTGACGGTGAGGCGTGATGCGATACCTGGTGAAGCCGCTGAAATCATGCCCGCGTCGTCGGGATCGTGAACGTACCGCTCGTCACGCCGGTGATGGGGGTGCCAGGATGCACGTGCCCCTCGTGCAGGAAGTCGATGTTCCAGGTGTAGGCGCTTGCCGGGCAGCGTGCCATCCTCCACGATCGGTCGCGCTGCCGCTGAAGCTGATGATGTCGCCCGCCTTGAACAGTATGCCATCGGTCGGGGAGAGAATCGTTGCCGTCGGCCGGGTGCCGGCACTGATGGTCAGCGGTGTCGAGAGCGTGGAATTCACTCCGTCCGAGACCGTGAGCCGCACCTGATAGGGGCCCGGCGTGTTGTAGGTGTGCGTCGGGTTGGCCGCTGTCGACGTGGTGTCGTCGCCGAAGTTCCACGAGTAGGTCAGTGGCTTGCCCTTCGGGATCGGAGGAGCCGCGCTGGAGAAATTGACGGTGAGCGGCGCCGGGCCTGCGTCGGATTTGCCGAAGCGCAACGCGACCGGCGGCAGGTTGGAGGAGCCGACAAAGCTGATGCGGCGGATCTTGCTGACGCCGACGGTGCCGGTGGTGTCCGAGACAGCCGAGGTCGACGTAGTAGAGCGCGCCTTCGGGTCCCTCGGTCAGATACACGATGTCGCCGTTTGGCCCGTCAGCGGCTCCGTTGGCGGGCTCGAAATTGAACACGCCGTTGACGTTGCCGTTCGCATCGAACGTCAGACGCTTGATCCAGTTCTGCGCGTAGTCGGCGAAGAAGTAGCTTCCCTCGTAGCTGCTGGGGAACTGGTGCCGTGGTAAACGAACCCGCCGGTGATGGCCGCGTCACGTCCGTTGTGGGGATAGGAGTAGATCGGGTTGGTGTAGGCTGGATTGCTGCTCGTCCCTTCGACGTTGGGCCAGCCGTAGTTGGCGCCCCGCACGCCGACATTCAATCTCCTCAACGGCCGTCGAGGCGTTGTTGCCGCCCACGTCACCGATGAGCAGCCGGCCCGTGGGTACGTCGTAATAGGCGCGATAGGGATTGCGCAGCCCCAGCGCCCATATGGCGTCATAATTGGGGCCGCTCCCGTCGTAGAACGGGTTATCTGTCGGCACCGTGCCGTCCGGGTTGATGCGCAGGATCTTACCGGCTGGACTGGTAAGGTCCTGCGAGGGGGTACCCTCGAAGCGATCGCCGGTTGTGAAGTAGATCTTTCCATCGTTGCCGAAATTGATCGCGCCACCATGGTGCTCGGAGTTGGCGTCCTGGGTATCCTGGTAGAGGATCAACTCGCTTCCTGGGACTGTGCCCGTCAGCGTCGAATTTGCCGTGAAGCGAGACAGGCGATCACGGTTCGGCGTCGCGGCGGTGTAGGAGATGTAGATAGTAGTGGTTGGTGGCGAAGTTCGGGTCGAGGGCTATGTCGTAGATACCCTGCTGCTGAACGGTCTGATCACCGCTCGAGCCGACATTGGTGAGCGTTAGGAATGGTGTCGGGTCAGCCTGGGTATATGGCGGCGGCAATACCTTGATCGTGCCTGCAAGCTCAACCACCAACATGCGCCCGTCAGGCAGGAACTTGATGGCGGTCGGAAGATCGAAGCCGGTCGCAAGAATCTCGTTCTCGAAAACGCCTGTATTGGCCACGTTGACGCTCACCGGCGCCGACAGTGCCGTATTGCCACTGGTGTCGCGGGCTCGCGCGACGAGCGTATGCGTGCCGTTTGCAGCCGTCGTCGTATCCCAAGAGATGCTATAGGGCGACGTCGTGTCCTCGGCACCGAGCGCATTGTTATCCAATAGGAATTGGACGCCGGCAACGCCGACGTTGTCCGCGGCATTGGCCGTAATGGTCACGCTGCCGGAGAGGGGCGTGGCTCCGGTGGGAGCGGTTATGGTAGCGGTGGGTGCTATCGTATCGCCGCCGCCGGGGGACGCAGCCCTGAATGTCGCGACCTGCATGACCCAGGCGGCAGAGCCGCCGAGCGACGCGGTGGCGCCGTAGCTGCCTGTCGTCGTGACGAACCGATCCTCGGCGATGTCCCCGTCAGGGGTGGTAATGATGCGGTTGACAAAGTTTGCCCCTGCCGCAGAGAAGCCGCCGGTCGTGATGCCGGCCCCGAAGATCAGCGCGCCAGCCGCGGTTGTCGTGACCGTGCCGCTGTTCGCCGACGTGCCGGTGCCTGAAGCTGAGGTGCCGACATCGAACGGATTGACCGGATCGAGGCCACTGTACTCCAGGGCGCGGATGTCGACGAACGGCGTCGACGTACTGAAGGTTACTGTCACGGTATTCGTTCCGGCGGCGGCCGCCTTTATGTTCTTGGCGTAGTAAATCGCCTGACTGATGCCGGTGCCCCTGGTGGTTGGAACGGCCAGTTGGTACGTGTTTCCGGCCGAGTCGGTGACCGAGCTGATGTTGGAGGTCGTGTTGTTCCAGCCGATCGCTAGGATGTTGGTGTCTCCAGCGACCTGCGCACTCGTGTAGGTGACCGTAACCGCGGATTGATTGGTTTGAGGTGTTGCCGCATTCACTTGCACAAAAGCGGGGGTTGCAGGGATTGCATTGGCCACGTCGACCGTCACCGGCGCCGACAGTGCCGTATTGCCACTGGTGTCGCGGGCTCGCGCGACGAGCGTATGCGTGCCGTTTGCAGCCGTCGTCGTATCCCAAGAGATGCTATAGGGCGACGTCGTGTCCTCGGCACCGAGCGTATTGTTGTCCAATAGGAATTGGACGCCGGCAACGCCGACGTTGTCCGCGGCATTGGCCGTAATGGTCACGCTGCCGGAGAGGGGCGTGGCTCCGGTGGGAGCGGTTATGGTAGCGGTGGGTGCTATCGCATCGCCGCCGGCGGTGTACGCGACGGTATTGTCCGTGCTCGTCGACCCAAGGCTCAGGTTGCCTGCCGCATCCGTCGCCGCACCCGCCGGGACGCTCGCCACCACATTGCCGGCCGTCGTCATCCCCGACACCGCCACGTTGTACGTCGGGCCGGTCCCGGTCAACACCGCCGTGAGCGTGCCGCCCACGGTGCTGCCCACAAAGCTGATGTCGTTCGAGGCAAAGCCCGTGACCGTCTCGCTGAAGGTCACGGTAAAATTGATCGGGCTCGCGTTCGTCGGATCCGCTTGGCCCGCCGCTTGAGCGATCGTCACTGTCGGCTGCGTCTTATCAATGGTGTAGCTCTGACCAGTGAAGTTGCCATTCACCCCCGGGCCGCCCAATGGATTGGCGCTGGTATCGAGGATCGTATCGTTGTCCACCAGGTTCAGGCCCAGCGTCCCATTGCCGGTCCCCGTGTTCGCCGTCACCGTGTACTGGTTCCCGCTGCCGCTGACGGTCGTGATCGTCGCGCCCGCCACGGTCCCCGTCGTCACCAGGGTAAAATCCCCAGCGTCCACCGCCGTCACGCTCTCGCTGAATAGCACCGTCCACGACACGCTCGCCGCGTTCGTCGGCGTCGTGCCCACTCGATTGATCGATTGCACCGTCGGCGCTATCGTATCGCCGCCGCCGGCGACTGCAGCCCTGAATGTCGCGACCTGCATGACCCATGCGGCAGAGCCGCCGAGCGACGCAGTGGCGCCGTAGCTGCCTGTCGTCGTGACGAACCGATCCTCGGCGATGTCCCCGTCAGGGGTGGTAATGATGCGGTTGACAAAGTTTGCCCCTGCCGCAGAGAAGCCGCCGGTCGTGATGCCGGCCCCAAAGATCAGCGCGCCAGCCGCGGTTGTCGTGACCGTGCCGCTGTTCGCCGACGTGCCGGTGCCTGAAGCTGAGGTGCCGACATCGAACGGATTGACCGGATCGAGGCCACTGTACTCCAGGGCGCGGATGTCGACGAACGGCGTCGACGCACTGAAGGTTACTGTCACGGTATTCGTTCCGGCGGCGGCGACCTTTATGTTATTGGCGTAATAGATCGCCTGACTGATGCCGCTACCCCTCGCGGTGGGGACGGCCAGTTGGTACGTGTTTCCGGCCGAGTCGGTGACCGAGGTGATGTTGGAGGTCGTGTTGTTCCAGCCAATGGCGAGAATGTTAGTGTCTCCAGCAACCTGCGCACTCGTGTAGGTGACCGCAACCGTAGACTGATTGGTTTGCGGTGTCGCCGCATTCACTTGCACAAAAGTCGGGGTCGCGAAGGCTGCCGCGGCAGCGGCAGGAGCAGCGGCGGCCGCCGCGGGTGTCACCATTTCGGTTTGGATTGGATCAATAGGCACGTTGGCCGTCGAGTTCCGTTGGGAACCGGTGATGGAGCCCCACGTGGCGCTCTTGTCGTGCTGACCGGCGCCATCCGCGTTGGCCGTCGAGTTCCGTTGGGAACCGGTGATGGAGCCCCACGGGGCGCTCTTGTCGTGCTGACCGGCGCCATCCCCGTTGGCCGTCGAATTCTGCTGGACCAGTTGGAGGCCATCGAACTCAAGAGCGCGGATGTCGGCGGACGACGTCGACTCACTGAAGGTTACCGTCACGGTATTCGTTCCGGCAGTAGCCTCCTTTATGTTCGTGGCGTAGTAAATCGCCTGATTGACGCCGTTACCGGCTGGAACGGCCAGTCGATACCTGTTGCCGGCCGAGTCGGTGACCGAGGTGATGTTGGAGGTTGTGTTGTTCCAGCCGATGGTAAGGATGTTGGTGTCCCCAGCGACCTGCGCATTCGTGTAGGTGACCGCAACCGTAGACTGATTGGTTTGCGGTGTCGCCGCATTCTGCTGGGAACTGTTGATGGAGCCCAACGGGGGGCCATTGTCGAGGTGACCGGCGCCGTGCACGAGTGTGTCGATCACACCATGGCCTGGCGCGTCGGCGGTCGGCATGCTGAACGCGTCATTTAACGCGTAGCCCGCGGAGATGCCCAGCGGGTCGGCGGCCAGAAGCAGACGAGGCTCCAAACTCTCGAAGATAAGCGGCGCGGTGGACGATGATTTTTCGGCGGCTTGGGCTTTGTCGACCTCGCGTGCGTGCCGCTTCCGCCGACTGATGATCGATTGTGCAAACTTCCCGGACCGCGACGGCATCGCTCTCTACCTACGGCCAACGAAGGACAAGTTAAGCACCGCTCGGACCGCACCGATTGGAGGAGGTCCAATGAGCGGGTTGCCGGTAAAATCTGCGGCGGGTCTTTAGCTCAATAGTTTTAACTGTCTCTTTCCTTCTCGGCAGCGAGCGCAAAGGGGTTACTCCATTCGATCCAACGAACGGAGATATGCGGAACACTGCTTAAGGTATCAAAATGTGCTTAACAGCAAGCTCATTGCGTTCGGGTGCGACACATGTTGGAGCTGGACCGGGACCGGATCGGGAAGTCGCACCATGCGCCACAATTGCGGGTCGTTCCGGAACAGCCAGCCGTCTCAGTGCATTGGAACGACTTGGCGGACGCCGGCAACGAGGCCGCGTACTGCTCTGCTTGGTTGTCCCTTCAGTGCGCCCGCATCTCCGGGGTGACGGCAGGGCTGGTCGTGGTCGGGCAGGCGGACAAGACATCCCCAGCCGTAGCGGCGAGCTGGCCAGGGCTGTCTTTGGATGGTTTCGGCGAACTGTCCAAGCTAGCGGAGCGCGCCTTCCTGGAGCGGCGCACCATCATCTCATCGCACCACGCTTGCCCTGACGCCGATAGTGCCGCGCCGTCCCCGGTCGGCCATCTGGTCGCGATACCGCTCGGGGCCGGAGGACGGATCATAGCTGCTGCCGCCGTCAAGCTGGACGCCCCGCCAGGCTCCGCTCAAGTGGATATCGAACGGGTCGTCGAGCAACTCCGCTGGGGCGCTGGCTGGCTCGAACCCCTACCTTTGGCGCGTCGCTTGGAAGCTTCCGTTGGGGGTGTGGCGCGAACCTTGACATGCTTGGACGTGCTGGCTGCGGTCGAGGAGCAGCCGCGGCTGCTAAGCACGACGATTGCCGTCGCCAACAATCTCGCCACAACGCTTCGATGCGACCGCGTGTCAGTCGGTCTCAGAAGGCGTGGCGGCAGGGTTCGACTAAGTGCGATTTCGCATTCCGCCAACTTCAAGAAGGCCGGCCGCTTGGTCGATGCGATCGAGAGCGCAATGGAAGAGGCGATCGACCAAGACGCCTCCGTGATTTATCCGCCAGCCGCCCCGACGGACCGCGCTGTCACAATGGCCCATCGCGCGCTCGCGGAGGTTATTAGGAAGCATGACGCCACGCTGATGTCGGTCGTGCTCGCCGATAGTCAAGGCAGGTCGTTCGGCGCCATCACCTTCGAGCGTCATGCCGGTGCAGTCTTCGACAAAGAGACGTTGCAGCTGGCCGAGACCATTGCCGCGCTGCTTGGGCCCATCGTACACCTGCAGATGCGAGTGAACCGGCCGATCGCCGGCCGCATAGTCGACTCGGTGGGTGAAGCCTTCACGGCGCTGCTGGGTGCTGGACGTCCGGCGCTGAAATTGGGTGCCATTTGCGCCGTCGCTCTAATTCTGGCTCTGGCGTTCACAAAAGCCGAACATCGTGTTACCGCAAGATCGGTGGTGGAAGCGGAGGTACAGAGAGCCGCCGTCGCCCCCTTCGAAGGGTTCATTCGCGAGGCTGCCGTCCGCGCCGGTGACATGGTAAAGAGCGGAGACCTGCTTGCGGTCCTCGACGACCAAGACCTGCGTTTGGACCGGTCGAAGTGGCGCGCCGAGCGCGACAAGCTCGTGCAAAGGCAACGCGACGCACTTGCGAACCACAAACGCACCGATCTTGTCGTCTTGGAGTTCCAGCTCCGACAGGCCGAATCGCAACTGGCACTTGCCGAGGACAACCTCGCACGGGCCCGGATCAGGGCCCCGTTCGACGGCACGGTCGTTGCCGGCGATCTGAGCCAGATGCTTGGCTCCCCGGTCGAAAAGGGCAAAACCCTGTTCGAGATAGCCCCGCTCGACGCATATCGCCTGATCGTCCACGTGGATGAACGGGACATGCGCTACATCGCTGCCGGACAGAAGGGCAGCGTTGCGCTGGCAGGAATGCCCTGGAACCCTCTGCCATTCGTGCTGACTAAGATCACGCCGGTTACGGCTGCCGAGGAGGGCCGGAACGACTTCTCCGTCGAAGCGCGGTTGACGGAACACGGTCCCCGTCTGCGGCCGGGGATGGAGGGTGTTGCCAAGATCAAAACCGGGCAGCGCCCGGTCCTTTGGATCTGGACGCACGCAGTTGTCGAATGGCTGCGATTGACTGCCTGGAAGTATCTACCATGAGCACGGCATCATGAGCGCTCGGCCATTCCAGAGTTCGTCGTGGTACCGAGTTGCGAAGCTGCAGCCAAAGCTGCGCGAGCACGCCACCATACACCGGCATCGCTATCGCGGCAGCGTCTGGTACGTCGTGCACGATCACGCCTCCGGCTGGGTGCACCGCTTGTCGCCAGCGAGCTATGCAATTGTTGGGGCAATGGACGGAAACCGTTCTGTCGATCAGCTGTGGCAAGAAGCGGGCATCAGGCTCGGGCAAGAAGCGCCGACGCAGGATGAGCTGATACAATTGTTGGTCCAGCTCAATGCCGCTGACCTCGTTCAGACAGAGGCGACCCCGGATTCGGCCGAGCTCTTCGCGCGCGCCGTGAAGGTGGGGCGATCCGCGTGGCTGAACAACATTTTCAACCCGCTGGCGCTGCGCGTGCGGATTTGGCATCCCGATGATTTCTTCGAGCGCAGCCTGCCGTACGTCAAATGGCTGATAGGTTGGCGGGGTCTAGCCCTTTGGATGCTGGTTGTGCTGTCGGCCATCGTACTGGCCGCACAGCACTGGCCAGAGCTCGCCGCCAACGCTACTCAACGCACCCTTGCCGTCGACAACCTCTTGTTGATGGCGCTGAGCTACACGGTTCTCAAGGCTTTGCATGAGCTGGGACACGGCTATGCAGTAAAGGCGTTCGGGGGGGAGGTACACGAACTCGGCGTGATGTTTCTCGTGTTCGCGCCGGTGCCCTACGTCGATGCCTCCGCTGCATCGGAATTCCGCAGCAAATGGCGGCGCGCACTTGTCGGCGCCGCCGGCATGATCGTGGAAGTCTTCATCGCCGCGCTGGCGCTCTACGTGTGGCTTGCGGTCGAGGAAGGATTCGTCCGGGCGCTGGCCTACAGTGTCATGCTGATCGCCGGGATCACGACCGTGCTCTTCAACGGCAATCCGCTCCTTCGTTATGACGGCTACTATATTCTTTCCGATATTCTGGAAATCCCTAATCTGGCGCAACGGGCAACGCGCTACTGGGGCTACCTGCTCGAGCGATACGTCTTCCGGACGGAGGATTTCAGGGAGTTGTTCGCCACGCGGGGCGAGCGGATCTGGTTGCTCTTCTATGCGCCGGCGTCCTTCTTGTATCGTGTCGCGGTCATGCTTGCGATCGCGATATTCATTGCCTCCAAGTATCTCGCTGTCGGTGTCGCGATTGCCATTTGGGGCCTCTATACGGGCCTGCTGAGGCCAATCGAGAGGGCGCTGTGGTACGTGATTGCCGGCCCGCGTTTGCAACGCGACCGGAAGCGCGCCGTGGCGACGACGTTCGGCGCCTTGCTTGCGGCTTCGGTCATCCTGTTTATTGTCCCGCTCCCGGCCTTCACCACGACCGAAGGAGTCGTCTGGCTACCGGACAGCGCCATCGTGCGCGCCGGGACCGACGAATTCATGCGCCGGCTGCTGGTGGAGCAGGGCGCACACGTGATAGCCGGCAAGGCGCTGGTGGAGAGCGAAGAGCCGAGGCTCGACGCCGAGCTCGCCAGCCTGCAGGCGCGGGTCGCCGAGCTGGAAGCAACGACTGCCGCCGAGCGTTTGACCGAGCGCGTCAAAGCCGAGCTCACGGCGGTGGAGTTGGCGCACGCGCGAGCCGAGCTTGCGACGCAGACTGATCGTGCCAGGCGACTCATCGTCCGCAGCCAAGGCGAAGGCACGTTCGCAGTGCTGAAACCGCAAGATCTGCCCGGCCGATTCATTCGGGAAGGACAGGAAATCGCCTACGTACTCCCGCCAAGCGCGCACATCATCCGCGCCACCATTCATCAGGATGACATCGATCTCGTACGCAATCGGCTGCGCAGCGTCCGGGTCAGGCTGGCTGAGCGCCTGGACGAGATCCTGCCTGCTCGCATCCTGCGGGTGGTACCGGCCGGTCGCAAGGACGTGCCGAGCAACGCTTCGGGCGATACGGGCGCCGGCCCCGTGCCCATCGATCCTCGCGACCCGCAAGTCAACGAGCCGTACAATCGCGTTTTTCAGGTGTACCTCGAGCTGCCGGCCGATATTTCGGCGACGGCCGCGTTCGGCAGTCGCGCCTACGTGCGTTTCGATCTTGAGTGGGAGCCGTTGGGCCAGCAGATTTGGCGCCGAGCACGCCAGCTCCTCCTGTCCCGGCTCCAATCGTGAGATTGGTCATGACCACCGCGGCTGGTACGCCCTATCCCGAACAAGTCAACCGCAAGGAGAGTCGGCTGGACGGGGCGTTACTCCATGCCTGGGGCCGCGTTGCCCCCTATATGCTGTCGGCACTCGAGCGCAAGCGGCTCGCCCACTTCGTGCAACGAGCGGAGGATGAGGAGAAGCGCGTCGGCGCGCTGACGGATCAGCGACTGCGCGTAGCCGCCGACGAGATGCGCGCGAGATTGCTCGCCCTGCGGGCCAACGCCGATGAGATCGCTTCAGCTTTTGCACTCGCGCGAGAGGCAGCGCGCCGGCATTGCGGCTTGCGACATTTCCGGGTTCAATTGCTCGGTGGCGCCGTCATGATGAGCGGAGCGCTTGCCGAGATGCAGACCGGCGAAGGCAAGTCCTTGACGGCGCTGCTGCCGGCGATCACCGCGGCGCTGATGGGGCGGCCCGTACACATCATCACCGTCAACGACTATCTCGCACGGCGTGATGCGGAGGAGTTCGGTCCCGTCTACACTGCGCTTGGCCTCAGCGTCGGACTTGTCCAGCAGGGCCAGGGGCCGCGGGACCGGCAGCAAGCCTACATGTGCGACATCACCTACTGCACGAACAAGGAGCTGGTGTTCGACTATTTGCGCGACCGCCTGGCACTGGGCGACCGACGGTCCCGCTCGCGCCTCCTGCTCGACGAGATTGTCAAGACCAGCCCCTTCGGCGGATCCCAGCGCCTCCTCCTGCGCGGCCTGCTTTTTGCGATCGTCGACGAAGCCGACAGTGTGCTCATCGACGAGGCGCGCACGCCGCTCATTCTGTCCGGCCTGCAGGAGGGAGCCGAAAGCGAAGCCGGGCAGTTCGCCAAGGCCCTCGAAATCGCAGGGCGTCTGGTTGAGAGCGACGACTTTTATATTGTGGCAAGCGAGAAATCGGTCCGGCTGACGGAGCAGGGTACTCGCCGGATCTTCGAGCTCACCTCAGGACTTCCGGGCTTGTGGGTCATGCGCCAAGCCCGTGAGGAATTCATCCGCCAGGCGCTCTCCGCGCTCCACGTGTTCCACCGCGATGTGCAGTATATCGTCACCGGCGGGAAGGTGCAGATTGTCGACGAGTACACCGGACGGGTCATGCCCGACCGATCATGGGAGCACGGCATGCACCAGCTCATCGAAGCGAAAGAGAGCTGTGCCGTTACGCAACGCCACCAGACGTTGGCGCGGATTACCTATCAGCAGTTCTTTCGCCGCTATCACCACCTTTGCGGCATGACCGGGACCGCGCAGGAAGCGGCGGGTGAGCTGCGCGCCGTCTACGGATTGCGGGTGGTGAGCGTGCCGACCAATCGCAGATTGCGCCGGACAGATGCCGGCACGCAAATCTTTAGCCAATGCCGGCTCAAATGGAACGCCGTCGTCGAATCGGCGAAGTCGACCTTAGCGCAGGGCCGGGCCGTTCTGATAGGCACACGCTCGGTCGACGCGTCGGAGCACGTCGGGGCATTGTTGACGAGGGCAGGGCTCTCTCCCGTGATCCTCAATGCGCGAAACGATCGCAGCGAGGCCGAAATCGTAGCCTGCGCCGGGAAGCCGCGACAAGTTACGGTCGCGACCAACATGGCCGGCCGTGGCACCGATATCCAGCTGCACCCAACGGTGAGGGAGGCGGGCGGCCTGCACGTCATCCTGACAGAGTATCACGAGTCACGGCGCATCGACCGGCAGCTCTTTGGCCGCGCTGGGCGCCAAGGCGATCCAGGCAGCTACGAGTTGATTGTCGCACTCGATGATGAACTGTTCCGGCGCTTTGCGGGCAAGTATCTGCTCGGGTGTGTGGTCAAGGCCGTGCGGCGAGCGGAGAAGGTCCCCGCCTTCATCGGTAGCGCGCTCAAGGGCTGCAGCCAATCTGCTGCAGAGCGACTTCACGCGCGCACCCGGCGTAATGCGTTGAACGAGGACCGGCGCCTCAGCAAGGTGCTCGGCTTCGCTGGAATTGAATAAATTGAACTCGCTACACCGTAGTTGCGCCTGACTTGGCTTGCCGCGTTGGCATAGCGTTGTATAGAAAGGTTCCTAGATCATGCCCTTAATTCTTAACTTCTGGGCGGCATGTCGACTGGTTATGCCCTCGCACGATGATGCCTCCGCAGATCACTTGATCTTGCAGCTTGGACACGTTTGGCCTCACCCAATGTCGACGATCAGCCGAAAAGCGTGGCGAGAGCCGGTGCGGTGGCTCATCGCGTCTGTCGCGTTGGTGCTCGCAGCCCCTTCTGCAAGGGCAGAGCAGCCGCCGGGGCCGGGTCCTGAGAAATCCGGATACGAATGCGTCATTGAGCCCCAGCAGGTGGTCAAAGTCGCAAGTCCCGTCGTCGGCGTCATAGCGCGCCTCGACGTCGATAGAGGCGACGTGGTCCACAAGGGCCAGATCCTCGGCATGTTGGAGAATGGGGTCGAGACGGCGATGCTTGCACTTGCGCAGGCACGCGCCACCAACAAATCTCCAGTGAAGTCCGCCGAAGCCCGCTTGCAATATCTGCGGCTCAAGCATGCACGCGTCGAGGCGCTGCAAAAAAAATCGATCAGTTCTCTTGAAGCGCTGCAGGAGGCCGAAGCGGCGGTCCATGTTGCCGAGTGGCAGCTCAAGGAAGCGGAACTCGCCAACGAAATTGCTCGCCTTGAAGTCCAGCACGCCGAGGAAATCGTCAATCAGCGGACCCTGCGCAGCCAGATCAACGGCGTTGTCGTCGAGCGGCTCCTCTATCCCGGCGAGTATCGCAATGAGCAGACCCCGATCCTGACACTCGCGGAGATCGATCAGCTTCGCGTCGAAGTGTTCCTGCCGATCACCCTCTACAACGAAATTCACGTCGGCGGCAGGGCGGAGGTCAGGCCAGAGCCGCCTATCGGAGGGGCCCACGCCGCGACAGTCACCGTGGTCGACCGTGTGCTTGATGCCGCTAGCGGCACGTTCGGCGTGCGCTTGGCCCTGCCCAACCCCGAGCTACTGCTGCCGGCCGGAATTCGATGCAAGATCGTGTTTGAGAATCTAACAGCCAGAGCAACGGCCTCGGCGCTTGGAGACTTGCCATCGAAATAAAA
This sequence comes from uncultured Alphaproteobacteria bacterium, assembly GCA_963757555.1. GTDB lineage: Bacteria > Pseudomonadota > Alphaproteobacteria > Rhizobiales > Methyloligellaceae > Methyloceanibacter. The sequence continues at coordinate 2,048 of CAVWRU010000016.1, read as the reverse complement.
TTCCGCGGCTCGAAGAACAATGGGGTAGATAACCTGCTTGGCCTCGGCCCATCCTCCTTTTTGGGTCGTCAATGTTTGCAGAGTGGATCGTGGCAAAAGCTGCAGGTCCACGCGGGTCTGAAAGACCTACGCACCGACTCGACTACTGAGTTCAGGGCGGAATGTCGTATCCGCGATAGTGGCAGGGTTCCGTCGTGGTCATCTGAGTGTACCTCGCACAAATGGCAGACCCCCGATACTTAAATTGTTAGCGCAAGGTGACGACAGCCTAAGCTCCATGCGCAAAGAAGTGTTCGGTCCCCTCGTCTCGGTGACGCGCTTTGACGATGTTGCCCCGGCGGTGGCCTGGGCCAATGACAGCGACTATGGGCTTGCCTCCTCGATATGGACCTCCAATATCGGCAAGGGCATGGCGACGGCGGCACGTCGTAATTATGGCTGCAGCTGGGTCAACACCCACTTCATGCTGGTGAACGAGATGCCGCACGGCGGCCTCAAGGCCTTACGCGCTCGAGGAAGCTGTGAGAGGGCGCTTTCCTCCCGTTCGCAAATACTTGAGTGCAGCGAGTGGGCGCATGCCAGATCGCTCACGTGGACATAGTCCCTGACGCACGTTCCGTCTGGCGTGAAATAATCGTCTCCGAACACCTCTAGCTAGATAGGGCCGCTGTTTGAGCGCCACCTGAACTGCGATTTTGATCAAGTGGGTGGCGTTTGGCGCGGATTGGCCTGTCCGGCCTTTTGGGTCTGCCCCCGCCCCATTGAAGTAGCGCAAGGCGACATAACTCATCGGGAATGCTATTGCCGTTTCAACCTTTGGTACCCCCCGGGCCTCCCGCATTGTCGGCGCCGGTGACGGTCAACGTGGACCTCAGACCGAGATTGCGGTCCTCTCTGATGACACGAAGCCTGTGGTCATCGAGTTCCGCCAATACGGCCTGCGTTTCATCAGTTGAGGCATTGCCTGAGACGACGATTTCATAATTTTGATACGTCTGGGCGAGCGCGGCAAGCACTCCGCCCTTAACCCATGTCGCGCGATTAAAGGTGGGGATCGCAATCGTAACCTTGGGCTGGCGAGGTGATTCTCGCCGTCCAGGTTCAAGATTGGTCATTGCGCCACTCGTCCGCGCATGCGCGTCAATCCTTCCTCCCCCACCGCCGCTGCCCGATCATCGACGCGCTCTAGCCACACTTCGCGCCACCAGGAATAGATGCTGCGTGGACAGAACATTCGGCAGCCACTGTATCGGGACTGACACCACACGTTCTCCAGAATGACCGCGGGGGTTTTGAGCGAAATCAGTTTTCCGGTCTTCTCATCAAGAAACCGCTCGATCCTGGCTTGCACGCGGTAGGTGCCTCCGCAATACGGCACGAGCTCGGCATCAAAACTCATACCCCGATGAACTGCCCCGTTAAGCGTCGCAAGGATGTCATCATATGATTTGACGCGAACCAATTCGCCGGGCTGAAGATTGAGATTGGACATCGGAGCGGGCTGGCCGACCGGTCGCCGGCCTTTTCGACGCGGAAATGGAACGCCGCCCCACAGCGATTGAAACAGATCGTACAGCCACCGGGAAGGAATTCCGATCTTGTTCCGCCATACCTGTGTTCCATGATAGTAGCATACATAAACCAGACCGCAGAACATTCGCCCCAGAGAAACGTTTCCTGACCGGTAGTCTTCCAAGTATTGTGACTGGTCCCACCACCGCAAGGGCGTGGTAAAGCGTGGCAATTCGGTTGCCTGGCAACTGTATCGCGTCCCCTTGCTGTCTGACTGCCCCTGCACCCGCGTAGCCGCCAAGACGTCCTGCTCGGTACAGGACGTTGCTTCAGCCGATTGTGCGGCTTGACCTGCAGAGCTGGACCCGAATTCTCGCACCGGGACGCCCTCGGCGCTAACAGGCTTGAGCCAGGCTTCCTTCCAGAAGATCAAGCAGGCGGCTTGGCAGCCACCATAGGCTTGGCCGTCACATCGCAGGCTGAGATGAATACCATCGGCGAGTCTGGCGGCCGGCAACGGGGTTGACCGTGTCGCA
>CAVWRU010000015.1:0-6140 GCA_963757555.1 uncultured Alphaproteobacteria bacterium | reverse complement strand
TTCGCGGGATGGCGCCCTTGAACACCTGAATGAGGTCCATTTCGTTCAGCTCCTCGTCGCTCGAAGCGGACAGGGCAAGGTCGGTGTACGCTCTCGCGCGCTGGTCGGCCTTGACGCGCTTCAAGGCGGGGCGGAATTTCAGGAAGAGCTGCGCCCAGCGGACCCCGGAGGTGAGCGATTCCACCACCCGCCGCGGATAGAACAGAATCGGGTTCTCGATCTTCATTCCCCGCCGCCGCTGGGTACGGATCTTGCGCCGGACGATGCCGCATTCGAGCGGGTGCACCTTCTCGATCAGGATGGCGCCGAGAAAATGCACGACCGAGGAATAGAGAGCGCTGGTGCGCTTGCCGCGCGCCGCGTCGCGCCTGAGCACGGTCTCGACGTGCTTCGGCGTATAGAACTGCCGCCAGGAATCGAAATAGACCTTCTCCCACGCTGCGTCGGACATGATCGGATGGTGCGAGACTCGGTGGTTGAGGTCGTATTTGTTGAGGTCGGGGTCCATCCACACGCCCTTTGAGTGCAGGACCTTGTGGTCCTCCGAACCCGGGAGCGGCGTGAGGAAGAAGAACTCGATGAGGTCGAGCGGCATCTCCCGCTGGATGATCTCGATATTGCGGGCGATCTTCTCAGGCGTGTCATCCGGAAAGCCGAGAATGTAGCCGGCATAGGTGATGACGCCGGCATCCTTCCAGGCCTGCAGCATCTTGCGGTATTCCCAGATCTTGTTCTGCCGCTTCTTGGCGGCAGCGAGGGCATCTGGGTCGATATTCTCAAGCCCGATGAACACGCGGGCGCAGCCGCCGCGCGCGGCCTTCTCGATGAAGCCAGGCAGCCGGTGACACAGCGTGTCGACCTGCAGCGTCACCTTGAACTTGAAGCCCTGCTCCTCGCGCAGCCAGATCAGCCGGTCGAGAATGCCTTCCCAGTCCTTGTTGCGCGCGAAGTCGTCGTCGGTGATGAAGAACCGGTTGATGTTCTGCGCCGCATTGGTGCGGATGATCGCCTCGACGTCGTCAGGCGTGCGATGGCGCGACTTACGGCCCTGCACGTTGATGATCGTGCAGAACGAGCATTGGAACGGGCAGCCTCGGCCTGCGTCGAAGCTGGTATAGGCGCCGGCCATCTTGCGCACCACCTTCTCGGGCAGGATCGGCAGCGTGGCGTTTGTAGGTCCGGCAAATCTTTCATCAGATTGTAGAGTGGCTTCAGTTCGCCGGCCCATGCCGCCTGCACGATCTCATCCATGCGCCCCTCGGCCTCGCCAGCGTAGATCGAGATGCCGAGCTTCTGCGCCTCGACGATCTCAGGCGGAGTTTCGGGCAGCATGGCGATGCTGCCTGCCGCATGGAAGCCGCCCATGACCACCTGGATGCCGGCATCGAGGAAGGTCCGGCCGATATCGACCGCGCGGGGGAATTGGTTCGACTGCACGCCGACGAGACAGACCACGGCGCGGTCCGCGGCTTTCAACCGCTGGAGCAGCTTCTTGAAGCGGACGACCGTATTGGTCTCGTCGATCACATCGATCTCGATGTCGACGTCGTCGCCGACGACCTTCCGCGGGCGGCTGTCGTCGATCAGGCTATAGACCGATGCGAGGGAATTCGAGGGTATGGGGGAGCGGAACCACTGGATGACGTAGCCGTCATCGTCGTAGTGCGACGGCTTTATCAGAATGATGAGAAATCGCTTGGCGCGCGCCATTTTCCCCCCAAGGCCAGAAGGTATCAGCCCGGCAATATGACCGCACCCTAATTCGGTGAATTTGTGACCGGCGCTGGATGTCACAAGCGTTTCAAGCGGTTCCGCCCGCTGGTGACGGTCTGGGAAGGGGGCGCCCGGCTATTTCTTGCGGTCCCAGGCGTTATCGTCGAGCGACACCGCGACCCTGATGGTGAGCCCGTTGCTGCGCGAGTCCCAATCCACGACGAGACAGCGGGCGGCCGAGCGCAAGCTCGTGCCGATGCTGTCGAAGAAGAAGCTGCGCGTGGCGAACGTTTCGCAATCGCCGCTGCTCTCGCGCCGCGGCGAGCCGTCGTTCGGAGCACCTTCATAGTTGTCGGAGGCGCAGTCCGCCGTGAGCTCAAAGCCATTGCCGATCATGTCCTGCAAGCCCCAGGCATTCGGCAGATAGCTGCCCACCGGCGCCGTGCCCTCGGGCGAAGGATTTTCCGCGCATTTCGCCACGATGCGCGCGTTGTAGACCGACTTGCTGTCGGCAAAATTCCCGTATTTGCAAAGGTCTTTGAGACTGCCGCCAAAGTAAAATGGCGTGGTGCTTCCGGCGCGCGCGGCATATTCCCACTCCGCCTCGGTCGGCAGGCTGTACGCCTTGCCCGTCTTCTTGCTGAGCCAGTCGAGATAGCCGCGTGCCTCGCGGTGCGAGATGCAGGTCGCCGGCTGCTGATCGGACACCGTTCCGCCTGGAGTGCGGAAATTCCCGTCCGAGATGGTGACCAGCCCCGGTGGATAGTCGGTGGGGTCGGGCTTCGCGGTGCCGATGAATTTGCCGCGATTGGGCCCGAACTCCGGCAACCTGAGTTGGCAGACACCGCCGGTCTTTGCCCCGGTCTCGGCAACGTAAACGGCAAATTCGGCGACCGTGACCTCATGCCGACCGATGGCGAAGCTATAGCCGATGCTCACCGCGTGCTGCGGCAGCTCGCTCTCGATGGTGTAGGCATCGGCGATTTTGCGGTCCTCCTTCGAAGCGCCCATCAGGAAATTGCCCGGCGGCAGGACCACCATCTCGGGACATGGTCGCAGTCCTTGAAGCTCGAGAGCGGCGCTTGCGCGTGGGCAGGGGACAGCATGAAGCCCGCGGCCGCGGCGAGGAAGGTGAAGGCTGCTAGGGATTGGTGCATGGCTGGCTCCCACCAGAATGCGTGTACTGGCGTGAGGATACAGCTTGGCGCAAGCGAGATGAACTGAAGCCGAACGGACGGCGGGGCTACTCTACAATCATTCCCACCAGAGTCTCCAGGCGGTCGGCCTCTTCGGCAGGCTTGTCCCAGCGGATGCGGTGGATGCGGGGAAAGCGCATGGCGACGCCTGATTTGTGCCGTGTTGAGCGATGCACCGAGTCGAAGGCCACCTCGAACACCAGCCTCGGCTCGACCTGGCGGACGGGTCCGAAACTGTCCACGGTGTGATTGCGCACCCAGCGGTCGAGCTCGAGCAGCTCTGCGTCGGTGAAGCCGAAATAGGACTTGCCCACCGGCACAAGCTCTGGCTCGCCGCCCTCCGCCTCGCGCCAGGCGCCGAACGTGTAGTCGGAATAATAGGAAGAGCGCTTGCCGCTGCCCCGCTGCGCGTACATCAGCACCGCGTCAAGCGTGAGCGGCGCGCGCTTCCATTTATACCAATGGCCCTTCGGGCGCCCGGCAATGTACGGGCTCGTCCGGCGCTTCAGCATTAGGCCTTCGATGCCGGTTTCCCGCGCGCCGGCCCATAGCTTCCCGAGCTCTTCGAGCGAGCTGAAGTCGAGCATGGCGGACACGTCGGTGCGCGGCGGCTTGGCACGTCCATGCCAGGCTTCAAGCCGGGCGCGGCGCTCGACGAAGGGGAGGGGGCGCAGATCCTCTTCGCCGTGCAACAGCATGTCGTAGAGGCGGATATGGGCGGGATGCGATTTCAGCATGGCGGGCGTGACGGTCTTGCGGTTCAGCCGCTGCTGCAAGTCGTTGAACGGCGCTACTTCGCCCCCGCGCATCACCAGAAGCTCGCCATCAAGCACCATGCCCGGCGGCAAGCCGGCAACGACATCGGGGAAAGCGCCGGAGATGTCGTCGCCGGTGCGCGAAAAAAGCCGCCGCTCACCCCCTTGATGCACCGCCTGCACGCGGATGCCGTCCCACTTCCACTCTGCCGCGAAATCCTTAGGATCGATTGCCGCAAGCTCGCGATCTTCGATCTGATGCGACAGCATCAGCGGGCGGAAGGTGGCTGTTGTTCCGGCATCAGGCTCGGACCCGCGCCGGAAAGCCAGGCGAACAGCTCGGTGTACGGCGGACGCAAGCCGTGCCAGACCTCCTCGATGTCGGCGAGCGGCACCTTGGACCATTCGGCAAGGGCGGTCTTGGCGAGCCGTGCCGAGACGCCGACGCGGAGGGCGCCGGTGAGCAGCTTGAGCAGCGCCCAGCGTCCCGTGGCATCGAGGCCGTCGAGCCAATTGGCCAGCAGCCCCGGCACCTCCGTGGGCATGGCGCGCTTCACCGCTTGCACCACGTCGTCGAGCCTTGGCGTGTGCTCGGATTTATCGCCGCCTGGCCAGATCAGCGCGATGGTCTCGGCGGTGTCGCCGACATAGTCGCGGGAGAGCCCGAACAGCACCGGATCGACCTTGGATTCGATCATCTCGCCCAGGATGCGGCGAAGCGGCAGGCGGAAGAATAGCCCGTCGGTAAGCGCGGCGAGAGCCCAGCCGCGATCAGGGTCAGGCGTCGAGGTAAAATAATCGGCAAGCAGGCGAAGTTTGTCGTTGCGCGACGGCGTATAGGCAAGCCGGTCCAGCAATTCGGCGAAGGCCTTCACGACTCCTCATCCTCGCGGCCGATGAGCGCAAGCGCGCGGCCGACGCGCCCGGTCGAGCGGATGTGATGCAAGAGCGCATCCTCTCGCCCGTGGGTGACCCACACCTCATGCGCGCCAGTTTCGTCAATGGTCCGCGTCAGCTCGCGCCAATCGGCATGGTCCGAGATGACGAGTGGCAGCTCGATGCCGCGCTGACGCGCCCGCGCCCGCACCCGCATCCAACCCGAGGCGAACGCCGTGAGCGCGTCGGGCATGCGCCGCGACCAGCGGTCGACAATGGCCGAAGGCGGCGCGAGCACGATCGCGCCTTTCAGCTCTTCGCGCTTGGCGCCGGTGGCTGGCTTGAGCGGCCCTAGCTCGATGCCGAAGCTCTGGTAGACGTCGCAACAGGCGGCAAGCGCGCCGTGCAGATAGATCGGCTCCGCATAGCCTGACTCGCGCAACAGCGCGATGAGCCGTTGACATTTGCCGAGCCCATAGACGCCGACCACATGCGCCCGCTCGGGAAACTGCTTCAGCGATTTGAGCAGCTTCGACACTTCTCCTCGTGCATCACCATGACTGAATACCGGAAGCGCGAAGGTCGCCTCGGTGACGAACAGATCGCATGGCACGAGTTCGAACGGCGGATTGGTCGGATCGGCACTTCGCTTGTAGTCGCCGGAGATCACGACGCGGCGGCCGCGCCACTCGATCACCACTTGCGCGCTGCCGAGCACGTGGCCGGCCGGGGCGAGCCTCACCGTCACGTCGCCGACCTGCAAGGTTTCGCCCAGCGCAAGGGCTTGCGTGCCGAGCTTTGCCGCGGTGCCGAGCCGCACCTTCATCAGGGCCAGGGTCTCGCGCGTGGCGAGCACGTGATCGTGGCCCGGGCGTGCATGATCGGAGTGGGCGTGGGTAATCACCGCGCGGTTCACCGCGCCGTGCGGGTCGATGTGGAATTCGCCGGGCCGGCAATAGAGCCCGCGGCGGTCGACCGTAAGCCAGGACTTGAAACGCTCAGGATGCATGAGGAGGGTCAGTCCGTACTAATACCACTTTTCATTGTAGTCACACGAAATAGCTCGCCATGCGGTTGTTGCAATGCTTCTGGTTCACAATCGAGAGATGCAGCATAGTTGAAGCGAACTGGCGCGCGGGTGCTCACCTTGGGGGGTCGCGTCCATCACGCATATCGTATGCGACTTACACGCGAGACGGCGCGTATTTGCCTCCTCGGTGCCGGACTGCTTTTGACATCTCTCGCTTTGGCAGTGGCCGAGGATCCTCACAGTGAGATCTTTACCGGGCTAGAGGCGAGCAACAATGCCGTCAGCGGCTATTTGGGCGCCGGCGACGCCTTCGGCAAGGGACTCTACGAGAGAGGCTGGCGCTTGCGCGCGGTCGGCAGCCTGGGGCGCTACGACTATAGCGGAACGCTGTTCGGCAGCGGCGCAGATCTCGCCACCACCTTCGACGGCAAACAAGCTATGGCGCGGCCCTTCTCGGTTATCAGTTCCGCGCCAAAGCCCTGTTCCTCAAATTGTTCGCCGGCGTCGAAGCTGAGGACCAGGACATCACCCCCCGCGATCCCGCCAATTCGGTACAAGGCAGCGCCACGG
>CAVWRU010000014.1:0-114245 GCA_963757555.1 uncultured Alphaproteobacteria bacterium | reverse complement strand
GTCAACGTTCAAGCCGCGCGGCTGACGTCCGTTCTGGAATAGCGGACTCGGTGGCTTCTCCTCAGATCAGCACGAGATCTCGACAAACTTCGAGTTGGTTCCCGCCCCCACGCCCATAGGTATGCTAAATCGCCAATCGACATGTCGAACTCCGATCGTCTGCCACGTTCTATTGCGGTCGAGGATCGCAGTTGTGCCGCCGAAGCGCGACAGTTCTCGCCATCGGCCGCGCGCAACGCAGCCCAATTCGAGAGGTGTAGACTCGCGTTCTTCCGAAGAAAGGCCTCGCGCTCGAAATTGGATCAGGTACTGGGGAGCATGCCGTCTGCTTCGCCAAGGCGTTGCCTAGGCTCGTGTGGCTGCCGAGCGATCCAGATATCGGTTCGCGCGCCGCCTTCGAGGCTTCGATCTCTCACCGAACAACTCGCAAATGTGCGTGCGCCGGTCGCCATCGATGTGCGCCGCGAGACATGGGACGTGGAGGACTACGCCCCGTTTGACGCGATGATCTCCCTGAACATGATCCATATCGCGCCTTGGGGCGCAGCGGTGGGATTCTTGCGGGGGCGGGGCATCTCTTGAGCCCGGACGGTGTCCTCTTCCTATACGGGCCCTTCATGCGGGGTGGGGTATTCACAGCGGCATCCAACGCAGCCTTCGACGCAGACCTCAAGAGGCGGGACAAGCGCTGGGGCGTTCGTGACGTAGACGAATTGGTCAGCGAGGCCGCTCCCTACGGAATTGAACTGCGCGAGGTCGTAAAGACGCCGGCGAACAATCTCTCGCTCATCTTCGTGAAGGCGAACCCTGCCCATCATTCTACTGCACGGGGCCGGTCGAGGTTCGCCCAATTGAAAAGCAACCAAGGCCACACGCAGTCTGCCGCGGCCACACCGGCCGCGCGCGCCTGGGCGCAAGTTCTAGCGCCCTACCGGCAGCCCAGCAGCGGCCGGGGCATAGTCGAGATCGTAATCACCATGTCCCATTTGTTGCGCTCTGGGTGTTGATGTGGGCGACGCTCGATCTCGGCTACTGGTTAGTGCTTCCGCTCGCGATACCAGCGGCGGGATTCCTAGTGCGCCTCTTCATGATCCAGCACGATTGCGGCCACGGGTACTTCTTCCGGCATCGCCAGGCAAATGATTGGACCGGTCGGATCATCGGTGTATTGACGCTGACTTCGTATGGTTTTTGGCGGCTTCTCATGCCATGCATCACGCAAGCTCCGGAAATCTTGACCGCCGTGGCTTTGGCGATGTCGACACTCTTACAGTGGACGAATATCGCGCGCGCTCGGTTTTTTGGGGGCGGTTCGCTATCGCCTGTACCGGCACCCATTGGTCATGTTCGGCATCGGCCCTGCCTATCTGTTCATTCTCCAGTACCGACTACCGGTGGGAATAATGCGGGGCGGTTGGCGGCCGTGGGCCAGCACCATGATGGAAACAAATCTCGCCATCTCGCTGATCGTTGGCGTACTCGTTCTGGCTCATCGGCATCAAAGCATTCTTGCTCATTCACCTTCCGATAGACGCTGCTCGCGGCATCAGTCGGCGTCTGGCTATTCTATGTCCAGCACCAATTCGAGGACACGACATGGGAGGATGAGGGGGAGTGGGATTGGCCGGCCTGCACGGCAGCTCGCACTACGACCTGCCGGGGTTCCTGCGCTGGTTCACCGCCAATATCGGCGTTCATCACGTGCATCACCTCTACAGCCGTATCCCTTATTACCGGCTTCCGTGCGTGCTGCGCGACCATCCCGAACTCCGCACTATCGGCCGCCTGACGCTGCTCGAAAGCTTCCGCTGCGTGCGCCTCGTGTTGTGGGACGAGAGCCGACGCTGCTTGGTGCCTTTCCGCGACCGCCCATCGTCACAGTAACCCGGAATTTCGCAGGAGCGGTCAGGAAAGCGCGTGATCCTCACCTCGTCTGGATCAAAAGCGGGCGCGGCCTAAAGAATGCGATTGTCTAATTGGGTGCCTGCTCCCGAACGAGGCCGCTATTTCCCGCGCCCAGGCTCACCTTGGCCACGACGTCTTCCTGTCGTGGCGCCTCGCGCTTCCGCACCTTCGGTTCGGCGCGTTAGAAAGATGACCCGGCTACAACGGTCAATGGGCGCAGATGCTGCTGGCAACGATTCAGCAGTGAGCGCATGTTCTTAAGATGGACACAAAAACGAATTATCCCCTTCCATCCAAAATCGATCAGCTTGTGGACGATGCCAAGACGGAGCTAAACCGTGTCGGCATTGAGACCGAGGGCAAACGCTCTGACGAGATCTTGAAAATGGCCCGCGAGGCGCGAAACAAGCCGCACCTCGCGTGAGCCGAGCGCATAGCTCTGACGATCATGAGACTCTTCAGAGGGTCGGAAGATAGTTCTCACGCAAGTAGAGAAAGAGCGCATCGTTTTTTGCGTGCGTGAGTGACCCTCCTGCGAGCATAGCTGCCGGTCAGGCGCCTACTCCTGCCGAGTGTGGCACTGTCCAGCGGCCCTCCCAGTGATGCGGAGCTCACGCACCACTTTCCACACACAAAAAGTTTTGCAATCTCGCGAGTTCCTTGGAGTGCGACAAGCGCGGCCAGACAGTGCAGGAGAGCGGCCCGAACGGCCTGGCGAAGAATGTATCTAATTCCTATATCAACCTGAGTGACGGGCGGCCTACCTAAAGGGAAGGAACGTCCGAAATGAAGAAATATCTCATAGCTAGCGTACTTATCGTCGGCTTTGCCGGTTCGGCCTATGCCGCAAACGGCCAATTCGGCAACATGTGTTCCTGGGGTCTGGCCAATCACAAGGATGTGCAGACGGATTGTTCCGTCAATGCGACACTCAAGGGCAAGACCTACTGCTTCAGCAGCGCGGACGCCAAGAGCCAATTCGATGAAGAATCCGAATAGCAATCCGACGAAGGCCGAGTCCTTTATAAGAGTGAACATAAGGGCTAGCCCGTCGTCGAGGCCTTGTTCTTTTTAGGCTCTGGGCGTCGTAAAAGCACAATCAATCATGCCTGCCTGAGCTAGGCAGCGAATTCCGGACGCGGTGCTGATCTCGTGGCGTGGTGGGGCAAGCGTTTGAGCTTAGTTGGACCGCCCTCGGCAACTTTTGCCAGACCGTTCCTTCGTCTCTTGGAAGGCTTGAGGGCCCCGTTGAAGCTCGGCGGGGCGACACAGCGTCCTTGGCACAGTGCTTTCTCCGTACGCTGGGCGCGTGGCAGCCGGCGTGCGGATGAATTCAGCTGTGTTAGTCGGCCCGGGCGATCAAACTGGCTACGACCGGTGTCGCGACAGTTGCATCGTTCGGTCGCGCGTCGTCCACGTCGACACGCGGGCGCGCCGGCAATTGCAGCACGGTGGCGTGCTGACCTTTGCACAGCTGCGTCAGTAGCACGATCCTCCCATCAGGGAACTCAAGGGCGTCGTGATGGGCGCTCGACCGGCATTTGTTGACCTGCCGGAACCTCGCCACCTTCTGTCCGAGCCTCCAGGCGAAGAGCACGCCCGTCTCACATCGGACCTCCTTGTCGAAGGCAAGCTCGGTGCCAGGAAGCACGCAAACGGCCAAGGTAGGGTCATCCACCGAGACAAAGCCGCGCGTGATGGTATGCGGGAAGCCTGCTGATACTAATTTGTCGCCAACCTTAGCGGGCCGGGACGCGACAAGCTCTAGGCTGTAGTCACACATCGAAGGTACTCCGATCTTTGAGCCAGAACGGTATCCCCGTCTAACTCTTAGGATAGCCGATCAAAGCGGCGATCTTTTGTTAAGGTCTCCGGTCGAGCCCACAATCGCGCGCCAAGCCGTGTCCTAGGCGTCAAAGGCAAAACTCTGACGGTCGATCTGCCGCATAACTTGGCGCGAAGTTCAACTTTCTGTTTAAGCTCGGCCTTGCGGTTTGAGATCGCTCCGGCATCCCTCAAACGAGTGATGCTCGTCATGCGGCAATTTACTTGCGTGAGCAGTCGGTCCAGCCTTGCGTTCTCGATCATGAGAGCGCAACTCGTTGCATCAACAGCCGTAGCCCAGCGTTACGATGCACCAGGCACTTCTGCCGGTCTTGGCCGCCACCGTGCCCGCGCCTCTTGCAACTCCGACAGTGGCCTGACCAGCACCTCTCGCTACGCTGGCAGACCCTTGCGCGATACCTTGACCGGCTTGACCGGTACCCTGCACCACGCCCTGGCCAACCATTGCGGTGCCTTTGACTGTTCCTTGCACTGCGCCTTGCACAGGTCCGTTCGGAGTTTGCGCCAGCAACGGTAGCGTAGTTGCGGCAAGCGAAAAGGTCGCGAGTATTAACATCCGCGTCATGTCTTGCTTCCTTTCCATCTTGAGGGTCGGTCACTGAGCCAAACTCACTCAAGGGACCGTTGTTGGGCTCAAGTATGAGTTTTCAAGGGCAACGATCACGCCCTCGCGCAGGACCATCGCAACAGCCAGCTCGAAGATTAAATTTTTGCATCGGCTCAACTGAAGCCATTTCCATGCGTTCGGAGCGATAGAACTCAATGGAGGACACAATGTGTGACTACTCCCTGGAAGCGTATCGCAGTCGGCCAGCGCGCCTGGGCGAGAGGTATCAAACGCATCGTTTTGAGAGCTACAGCATTGGCTTCATTGCACCCGGCGACCCTTCAACCGCCGTGTGCATGGCGTATGACACGAAACTGAGGCGCGAAGGCATCCCTGCAGTTGTGCAAAGATCGCTCTGCCTGTCGGAAAATGAAGACGTCACATTCACCCGCTTGGAGGTCAGCCCCCATCACGACGGCGTGCGCTTCGCCAATGGGGCGGAGGTGACGCTGCAAGAACTTGGTCCTGGTGTGAAGGGCTACATCTACGACGCTCTGTTGTCGCCTCTCTGGAAGTCCGAGAGCACCGAGGTGATGTAGCCACCCGCAGTGCGAGACGCTGACCGCTGCTGCGAAGGCATCCGCCTGAGGTGTAAGGTGGGCCGAAGATGCTAATCCGTCTTGAAGGTGTTCATGGTTTTTGTGTGAGCATCTTCGGAGGAGTTGAGCACCTTTGCGATTTCGGGCCTCAGTGTTTCGACACTGAAGTATAGAAGCTTGCGCCATCCGGTCGATCCGGCGTCGGGGGCACGCAGTCATCTGCGTTGCCGCTATTGGAGTAGAAGGAGCTGCAACATTCTCCTTCGTTGTTTGTGACGCCAGGCTCCTTCACTCCACCCGGACGAGTGATGCTGCAATCCTGGTCCGCGCGGACCACACTGGCAGCAAGCCACAAAGTCGCCGGAAGCACTAGCAAAGCTGAGAAGCGAGTCATTGCCATCGCGGACTCCTCCAAAAGGGTGGGCCACAGGCTTTATACTAGCCCCATCGTTTGGAGGTTGTGGGGCCGGACCGATGGAGTTGCCGCGCTGTGAGTTCCGCCAGGGAACCGCAACTTCCCCTTGACACCCCCGATCCCCTGACATGTGGGCCGACTGCGACGACGAGGGTAATCGCACCCCTGGGCGGCGACGCCTATCTCGATGAGATGATGGGCCGTTTGCTTCCCATGTGCTTTCCAAAGCTACTTATCTACCTCGAAGGTGCCCATGCTTCTTAGGTGAGCATCTTCGGGGGTGTGAGCCCCTTCGGTAAACTTCTGAAGGGAGGCCAAAGGCGGAGTGCCACCGCTGCAGTTCGATGTGGCCCGCCCACCTCGCCCAACTTTTTGATATAGTGAACGAGGAGCGTGCCATGACGAAAACTCTGGTAGCGCTCGTTCTGATCGCTGGCGGCATGTTGCTGGTTACGCGGTCGGTAGATACCGACAAGTCTATGCCGGCCCGACTGTCGCCGCCCACGAGCGTGGACCAAATGTCTGAAGCTCGACGCGTGTCGCCGACTATGTTAGCCCGCGACGTTTGCAATCTTATTGATCCCTGGCAGAAGTGCTCCTTTTCGACGCCGAATATTATTGTTGTCGATCCAAAGATCACCAGCCAAGCTGCCGCCGTAAGCCTTTGTAATGAGTTCGTCCGCGCCGTCCGTGGTATGAGAAAAGTCGGCGAGCCGATGGAGTCCGGCTGGACACTGCATGTCCATTCGAGCAAGGGCGAACTGGCAAGCTGCTATCTCCCTTAGCTGCATCGCGGCAGGTCAGTCTGCGACATGCGCGGCGCTTGCGGAGAGCTGCTTCATGCCGGACAGCGGACAGGAGGAGACACTGACCGTCTTTGCTTAGGCCCCCCTTCGCTCGAAGATGCTCATTGGCCTCTAAGGTGCTCATGCTTTTTAGGTGAGCATCTTCGGTGGAGATGAGCACTTTCGGAAGTTGAAAGCCGTGGAGCCTCGCCCCGGCTCGCGCCAGCGACGGGAGGTGCCGCTGATCGAAGCCGACGTTTCGCGGAGTTCGGCATAGTCCCTTGGTAACAAGAAGAGCCCACGGGGCGGGGAGTACCCAGGGGGCGGTTTGGTTCGCGGGAATTACGGGTTACCGTGGTCTCTGCTGTTCACCGAAGTGAAGTGAGCAGCCACCCCGCAGCCCACCATTAGCACCGAACAGATCGCCAAGTAGTGGCCCAGAAAACACAGCAAGGGCAAAAGGGTGCAGCGCAAAAGGACATCTTGCGATGCGATAGAGATCACCCGCAGGCTGCGGCCAAAGTGCCCCCACTCCTTCCACACGTGAAGGTATAGCGTTCGTACGTCAGCCTGGAGAAAGCCATGAAACGCCTTGCTCTAGCTCTTTTGATTTCCAGTCTCGCCGTTACCGGAGCCGTCGGTAAGCAGACTTGCAAGCAGAGGGCTGATGAGAAGAAGCTCGCGGGAGCTGCGCTCAATAGTTTCATAACGAAGTGCGCGTCAGACGCCACGGCGTCATGCGACAAAGCAGCCGCCGACAAGAAGCTATCGGGTGCGGCGAAGGACAGCTTCACTACGAAATGCGTGAGGGACGCCACCGGCACCTGACTTTTTGAACAGGCTGCTAGGGTCGGCTTGAGCATCCGCCAACAGTGACTAAATTTCGATGTCGTAGGGGACCAATCACTTTGGAGCGAGGCCACTCAAATGACTAGAACAGAACGGCGCCACTATCGCGGATACGAGATTGTGCCTGCTGCAAGTATCGTCAGAGCGCGTGACTTAAAGCCGATCGCGGACGTCTTTGACCTCACGCTCGTTCTAGCCGATGTGGGTGAGAAGGCCGTTGCCCAGGTTAAGGAGGGAGCAGTGGAGTTGATGACACCTCGGTTGGATCAATCGACGGCGGAGACCATCGCGGAGAAGCTAACAGGCGGCTATTGGACGCATGATTATGCGCTCACCGCCAGCGAAGCGAGAGCGCTCGGCCTTCCGGTGAAAGTGGGGATGCCGGTCCAGGTCATGGAGTTTATGAAGCTCTACCCGCAACCGATTCAACAATCCGGCATCGAGTACCTTCCCATCGATACCCCACGTTGGCGGCGAAGTTGAGCCAGGCTTGCGGCATTGCTCAGGGCGCGGGCACGCTGGCCGCTTTGGCTTAAGTTGCTCAGTTATTTGCCAGTTGCGCGGATCACCACCAAACGATCCGTGGCGGATTCAGCACCCCAGACCTCTCCGGCACGCCCATTGAGCTGACGCACCGCGGCCTCGGGCTTGTCGCTCGGAAAGCTCTCGAACGCCTCGCTCTCGGGATCGAAGCTGAGAATGGCGTTGGCGCCGAACTCGCTCACCCACACCTTGCCCTTGTCATCCACATAAACGGCGTAAGCATGCGGCTGGTCGCCGGGAAGCTTGTGGACGGTCCAGCTCTTCGACGCTGGATCGTAGACGCTGAGATTTCCGACGTTCCATTCGCTGACCCAAAGGTGCCCCTTGGAATCCGACCAGACACGTCGCGTGCCGGCGTCCTTCGTCTTCGGCTCGATCACGGTGGTCTCGCCCGTCTCCAGGTCCGGTTTGCCGAGAAAGCTTCCGGCAAGCGACACGTAATAGATGTCGCCCGAAGGCGTGGCGGTAATGCCGTAAGGACCGACGCGCTTGGGGGCATCCCAGACATCCATCTTTCCGGTCGCGGGATCAAGCCGGCCATAAATGCCGGTTTGTCCGGTGAACCAGATGCGACCCCTGCCGTCGAAGGCAGCGGTGTTGAGATTGGCGCCGCCGCGTGAGGCGGGCAGCGGCCAAGCCTTCACCTCTTTGCTTGTGGGATCGACGCGCACGATGGCATTTTGTCCGCCATCGGTGACCCATGCCGCTCCGTCCGGACCGACGATCACGCCATGGGGCGCCGAGCCTTTACCAAGCCGAATCCGCTCGAAGCCACCCGTTTTGGGATCGAGGCGACCGAGCACGCCGGCGCGCTGAGCCGTGTACCAGACCGTGCCGTCCGGCGCGGGCGCCACGTCATGTGGATGGTCTCCTGGCTGCACGGGAAAATACTTCACTTCAACTGCGCAGGCCGGAAGAGACGGCATGATCAGCGGCGAAACAAGCACAGCAATGGCAAAAGGCTTGGCCCGCATGCTGCTAACCTAGGGGCCCAGTGTGAAGGGATGAAGGCCGCGCCGCTTTCAGAAGCACGTGCTGCGCCCATGCCCCAAGGACTCCCTCCCCCGTTGGGGGCTTCTTCCTTTTTGGGTGACCAATTTCGGACGGCGCTTCGCCCTTGCACCCAATCGCCCCACAATCCGCAAAAAGTCACCAGAAAGAGACGGTAGGTGGCTCTCGATGAGGAGAGTCAGATGCGGATAAACGAACCGAGATCTCCGGTGGTAATGGAGCAGGGCCACTGCCAATCCGTTCGCGACGCCGGCTGGGGTGAGTTGGACTACCCTGGAGAGCCTTTGCCCAAGGCTATTGAGATATTGCTGTGCCTGTTGGACGGAGTTGAACGGCGGCACAGGCTGACGATGAGGTGGTCAGAAGGAAGGCTAGATCCGCCTTCACAAGACAAATGATGAGATTCAGCAAAAAGGGGAAGATTCTTGACTGACCGTGAAAAGTATGAGAGAACAAATGAAGAACACGGTGAACTTTGAGGACTTGGTTTTTGATCACAGCCTCTGCTAGAGCGCGGCAATGAGGGATTTGAGTTTTAGCAAACACGCGCTTCGGCTGACTCCCCGTTAAGAGGTCTTCGCTTTCGCGCATCGAGCGTCATCGATGCTCTTCGGTTCGCCACCGTCATCAGGCGTTCGCCACGCGAGCCCGGCGTTAAGGGTACCTTCGGCTAGTCACCGTCAGAAGAACTCGCTCTGCTCATCGAGCGCTGTCGATGCTCTTCGGCTCAACCTCCGTTAATGGTCTCTCGCCTCACGGGTCCGGCGTTATTGACGCTTCGTGGGCGCCGACGTCACTGGGCGGTGCGCCGTTAACCTCCGGCGTGAAACCGAGGAATACCACTGGGCAATCCGGTCTCGACCAAATCGAGCTTCGGGTATTGGAATTTGAATCCTATGGAGGGGGAAGATGCCTGCACCAAGGGGAAATCGCTTTGCCAAGGGCAACAAGAGCAAAAACAAATACAAGTCTGAGTACGCGGAAACGGCGAGGAAGCTGTGCGCGCAGTGTGGCTACATCGAGATCCAGTTGGCTGAGTGGTTTGACGTGACTGAGAAGACCATCAACAACTGGAAACTCACACACCCAGATTTCGCTGAGGCGTTGCGCGTCGGGAAGGCAGAGACAGACGACTTGGTTGAGCGAGCGACGGTGCAGCACATCTGCGGCTACTACGTCGAGGTCGACGAGATGGACCGCTTCGGGGATGTTAAGCTGATACGCAAGTGGGTAGCGGGAAATCCTCACGCTGGCATCAAGTGGCTTAACGCTCGCCGGCCAGAGGTGTACCGCGAGAAGAAGGAAGTGAAGCACGCGCTCTCGATGGACGAAGCATTCCTGCGCTTCCTCGACCAGATGGAAGATCAGGCAAAGATCGAGAGAGAACGGAGCGCGAGGATGATTGAGCAGGTCACGGTGAATGAGGTGGGCAGCGACCTAGGCACGCAGGCTGAAGTGGTTGAGTATGAGGCATTAGACAGCGAGGAAGCTTAAGCTTGTCACTGCAAATGGATGGCATCGCCTAGGCAAGGGAGCGAGGCGTGAGGTTTGGCCGCAAGTGCCAGCTCACGCCGAAGAGGATTGATGAGACCAGAGCCTTGCGCGAAGCCTCCGACAGATTGTCGAGCCCCAGCTCCCGAGATTTGAAAGGAATGGTACTAATGGCCCCGATCACCATGTTAAGCCCTGCTCTCGGACGCAGTCTGGACGCACCATCGGCGGTCCCTGCATGCTTGTTACGGGACCAAAATGCTTGTTGAAATGCATGCCCCCCAAAACGGCTCTCGTCTGTAGGTAGATCGATGGCAAAAAGAACAGGATCGACGGCGCGACGGCTTAAGTTTTCGGAGCCACCGTTGCGGGGCTTCCTTATTCATCTTTGCGTCTATGTTGTCGTAATAGCCGGGCTCGCTGCCATCAATCTGAGCAAGAACCCCTCACATCCTTGGTTCCTGTGGGTGCTCGTTGCCTGGGGGATCGTCCTTGCGGTTCACGATGTCATCCTGCTCATCAAGTTTCGAGACCATAGAAAACCTCTCGACCGAGCATAGCCGGTAGACATGTGACGGCCCGTTATGCATCCACCAAGAGGCCGACCCGTCCATTGGTTACACCCCCCACGCTGCTCAATGGCGAGATCTTCTTCTCGTTCGCCTGAAATCGCGGGCGCGGCCGAAATTTCTACGACGCTATAGGCCGCGCGCCCAGGTTGGCCTCAGCGGGGCCGCTTCAGGCGCGGCGATAGCCGCACGCAATTCTTGCAGCAGCCGCAGCTTATCCACTCCCAGCGTCCCTTTCAGGATCAGCCAGTTCGAGGCGTGGTCGCTGCGGAATATGGTCCGTTTCAGCTCCAGTTCGGAAAGGAACAGCTCCATTTCCTGCATCAAGCCCAGCACACTGAGCGGCTCCCAGTTGGGAAAATTTCCGCGCAGCCGCGCCTCGCCTTTTGGGAAGCTCACAACAAGGGTGGCGAGATATTCAGGTTGCGCGGCGTTCATCAGCGTCGCCGAGTTCAGCGCATGCTGTCGCGACAGCGCCTGGCCGCCGAGGCCGTTGAGGATCATCACCGAGCGTTTGATCCCCGCCTCTTGCAACTTTTCGAGCGCCTCCCGCGTAGTCGCGAAGGTTTCCCCCTTGTTGACCCGCGCCAGCACTTCGTCGTCGCCGGATTCGGCCCCCACATAGACGAGCGACAGGCCAAGCTCTGCCAACTCCCGAAGCTCCGCCGCCGATTTCTTGCGCAAATTGCGCGGCAGGCAATAGCTCGACACCCGCCGTACGCCGGGCAGATCGCGGCGGATCGCCTCAAGCACGGTCACGAGGCGACGGGTGGAAAGCGTCATCGAGTCGCCATCGGCCAGGAAAACACGCTTGACGCCGTCGCCAAATTGTTCGCCGCAGCGCCGGATGCTTTCGAGCACTTCCTCCTCGCTACGGGGACCGAAGCGCTTCTGCGGGGCGGTGTACATTTCGCAGAATGTGCACCGGTTCCAGGAACAGCCGTCAGTCACAGGCAGGATCAGCGAATCCGCTTCGCTTGGCGGGCGGTAGACGGGTTCGACATAGCGGATGGGGATAATGGTCATGCGTCAGCGAAGACTTTCCAGAACGGACGCAGGGGCGAAGACAAAGTTTAACGCAACAGAAGCGATAATCGAAAACTTTTGCCGGCCGATTGTCGGTCGCGGCGGGCGAAAGGGCGTCAAACCGATTGAGTTTTTCCAGTCCGGCCAATCCGAGCGCCGGTGGGAGCAGGCCGCGCCCGGCCAGTGGATTACAGCCCACTCGCGTGCGCGCAGAGCCCTGGAGGGCAGCGGAAGCCACGTCTCGTCCGAGTTGGATCGAGGTTGAGATCGGGTAACGTCCAGGTTGCGGCTCAGTCAGTTTGACGCTGTTCCTCAAGCATTGTAACTTACGATAAGGATGATTATCGAAACTTAGAACGGGAGCTAAGACCATGCCAAAACGCCTGCCGGTCAAGGCCGAAACGGGTGCCATCGTCCCTCTCGCCGGCATCATCGAAAAGGCGCGAGCGTATGGCGAGGCAGCCAAGGCTCCCAACACGCGGAGGGCCTATGCGTCAGACTGGCAGCACTTTGCTGAATGGTGCAACGAGCACGGCTTGGCCTCTCTGCCCGCATCACATGGCACCGTCGCTGCCTACCTCACGGCCCATGCCGCTACCTTGAAGGTTTCCACTTTGGGGCGTCGGTTAGCCGCCATCCGCGCCGCGCATCTCTACGCAGGGGAGGCGCTTGATCTAACCGGTCAAGCCTTCCGTGACGTTTGGGCCGGCATCCGACGCGAGCATGGCACCCGCCCCATAAGAAAGCGGGCGCTGGTTACGGCAGACCTGCGAAGCGTGATTGCCGCGCTGCCTGACAACCTCCTCGGCAAGCGCGACCGCGCATTGCTCTTGATTGGTTTTGCCTCGGCCATGCGGCGCTCGGAGCTGGCGAGCCTCGTCATAGGCGACTGCCCCGGACATCGCGTCACCTTCACGGATAATGGGCTCCTGATCGAACTGGGACGAAGCAAGTCCGACCAGGAAGGCAGCGGGGTCATTATCGGCGTCCCCTTCGGCTCCCGCGTGCTGACGTGTCCAGTGCGGGCGTTGCGGGGGTGGCTAGAGGCGGCGAGCATCACGAGTGGCCCCGTGTTCCGTAGAGTTTCACGTCATGGACACATCGGTAGCGTTGCAATCACCGGGCATGGGATTGCTCTTGCCGTCAAGCAAGCCGTCCATAGGGCTGCGCTTGCCGATGGGCACGCCGAAGCTGCGGCCTCTGCGATGGCGGCCTCGGTTGGAGGGCATTCGCTTAGGGCTGGCTTCATTACGGCTGCCGATGCGGCCGGTGCTCCTATCTCGAAGATCATGGAACAGGCGCGCCACGCGCGCTTTGAGACGACGCGCGGCTACATCCGCGAGGCTGATGCCTTCAGGGACAACGCTGCGAGTTATCTCGGATTGTGAGGCTACGTTGCCACCCATGGGGTGTCTCGGGCCGAAGCCCAATCATTCCGAATGGGTGCTCCGAACGGAGGTAGTTTCCAAGGACGGCCATTAGCGGGGGATCTCGGGACAGGTCACGTCTCGGCTCCTCAGCGCCTCTCCAGCTGTCTCTCGGAAACTTGCTTCTGCCGAATATGCATTCAAGGAGCTTTTCCAGGGGTGCCACCCAGGCCGCCAGCTTCTTCACCTGCGCGCTGAGGGCTTTCGACTCCGAAGCTCAGTAGCCGAGCCTAATGTGGGCCAGCTCCCAAGCTTAACAAGCAAGGCGGCCTGAGAGCCTCTAGGAAGCCCAAGGACGCGGGAAGGCATAGGAAGGGGTGAGAGGGGGAAACAAAGCAAGAACATACTGCTGTCAGCGCTTAAATGTGGGGCTCTGGCGCCCATTCGCGCACCCCGCATTCGTGCCAGAAACACGCGGGACGCAATCGTCCGCATCGTCTGCATCGTCCCCGCCGCACCGAAATCCAATCCAGCCAAAGGCTCGTGGCTATGTCCTGCGGACGGTCGCTAGCAAGGCGGATGGTTGCAGCACTCCAAACAACGAGGAGAAGGACGGACGATGCGGACGCAAAATTCCCCTCCCAATCTGCCCCGATAAAACCGAAGGCTCATTACTGGAGGGCTTGGGCGCCCAGTGAGGCTTCGCCCCTGACTTGGCAGGCGTCCCCCTGGAAGGGAGCCGGGCACTTGTGCGCGCTAAACGATCGACGGCGCCAGGGCCATAGGGGCCATAGGGGGCATATGGTCGGTTCCGACCCCTCAGCGGTCCGATGACCCCTATGCCCCCTATGCCTCCCGGTGGCTCATCGCGACTTACGTCCGTTTCACACCCGCGAACTTGAACTTTGGAAACACTCCCCCGCCGCAAGATGAACGCGTGGCGCGGAATCCTTTGCCGCCAAGTGCTCCGCGAAGCTCGGGAACTGCCTCGTGTAGGGCGCAAGAGGGGGGTAAGGGGGCGGGGTATGCCGACCCTCGGGTACTTAGCTTTTGCCAAAACGAGGCCCCCAGACCTTGTTCCCGCGAGACATCAGAACGGGCCGCGAAAAATTTTTATGCAATTTTTGTGAGGGCTCCCTGGGCCCCTCAGTGTGTACGGCATCTCGGGATTTTGCCAACGCCGGAATTAAGCCGTGTACTTACAAATCGAGGTTGGTAAGCAGCGGTTGGTCATGTCCGCTTTACCGCCGATTGTGTTGCAAAACTATTTTGAGTGTCCGTCGACGCAATTTCGATTTAAGGACTTAATTAGCCGCGCAAGATTGATTTAAGAGGCAGGTCTTTTGGATTTGATTGTTGCGTACTCGACGCATGCCACCGACTTTGCAACACAATCCCCCCAAAAGCGGACATTCGTCAGCGCGTTGAGCATGTCTGCTTTGTGGCAAAAGCGTCGTCTTACCAACGTCTATTTCTCCGGCAATCCCGCTTGCACGAGATCGAAAGAATAGCGGTCGGGCGCTGAGCGCGGCACTAACGAAAACACTAGCCGTCTTCTGCGCCAGTACTTCCCGAAGGGCATCGACCTGTCCGTGCACAGCCAGGCCAAGCTGAACGCCGTGGCGCGCGAGCTTAACGAGCGACCAAGAAAGACGTTGCAGTATCACTCACCAGCGGAGAAGTTCGCAGAGTGTGTTGCGGCGATCGGTTGAATTGGCAGCCACAAGCCGACATTCCCATTCGCAGGAGTCCAGGAGCGGCGTGAGCGCGTCTACCGCGACGAGTAGTTCAATCGGCTGCTGACAACGGCGTGGCCACGGCTTCGAGCGGCTTGCGCTCCGCGGCAACGCCGAAGCGAAATGCGATCAGCGCTGCGGCGAGCATTAGGGCCGCCCCCAAGAGATACCCTCCGAATAGGCTCATCCGCGAGCCGGTGTCGATTAGGGCGCCGAAGAGCCATGGCGCCCCAATGCCGCCGATAGCGGTGCCCAAGGCATAGAAGAAGGCGATTGCCAACGCTCGGATCTCGAGCGGAAAGGTCTCGCTCACGGTGAGATAGGCGGAGCTTGCCGCCGCCGAGGCAAAAAAGAAGATGATCGTCCACGCCACCGTTTGCCAGGTCGCCGAGAGAACGCCAGCCGCGAACAGGGCGCCCGTGAGCGCAAGCAGCAACCCCGAGAGCGCATACGTCGTGGCGATCATGGGACGTCGGCCAACGGTGTCGAACAAACGCCCGAGCAGGAGGGGACCAAGAAAGTTTCCGGCGGCGAAGGGAAGGAGGTACCAGCCCACCCGGCTGGCCTCGATGTCGTAGAAGTCGGTGAGAACAAGCGCGTAGGTGAAGAAGATGGCATTGTAGAAGAAGGCCTGCGCCGTCATCAGGCTGAGGCCGACGAGTGTGCGCTTTCGATGGGTGCGAAACAGTGCCTGCCAGACCTCGCGCAGCGGCGTGAACCGCCGCGACCGCAAGCGGAACGTGGCCAACTCCTCGTCGGGTAGGTGATGCCCGCGCCGGCGATGCGCCTCCTCGATCATATCGAGGATGTTATGCGCCTCCTCCAGCCGGCCGTGGGTCATGAGCCAGCGCGGCGATTCCGGAATCCATGAGCGCATCACGAGGATGAAGAGCCCCAGCACCGAGCCGATGAAGAAGGCGGCGCGCCAGCCGAGGTCAGGCGGCAGAAGTGCGGGGTCGAGTAGCACGATCGAGCCGCCGGCGCCGAGGGCCGCCCCAATCCAGAAGCTGCCGTTGATGATGAGATCGGTCCAACCGCGATATCGTGCCGGCACGAACTCCTGAATAGTCGAGGCAATGGCCGTGTACTCGCCGCCAATGCCGGCCCCGGTGAGAAAGCGGAACAGGGCGAAGCTTAGGAAATCCCATGAGAAGGCCGTGGCCGCCGTGGCGAGGAGGTAGACCGTAAGCGTGACGAAGAACAACCGCTTGCGTCCGAGCCGATCGGTGAGCCAGCCGAACAGGAGCGCGCCGAGCACCGCGCCTGCAAGGTAGGAGCTGCTGGCAAGCCCGACCTCGGCATTGGTGAGATTGAGGATTGGGCTTGCCTTGAGCGCGCCCGCGACGGCGCCCGCAAGCGTCACTTCAAGCCCGTCGAGAATCCAGGTGATGCCAAGCGCTACGACGACGAGGGCGTGGAACCGTCCCCAGCGGAGCCGGTCGAGCCGCGCCGGGATGGCGGTTTCGACCAGCGCCGGGTTTGGCTTGGTCCTCATTCAGGTGTCTTAGTTAGCTATCAGCAACTCGTCGACCGGCGACCGGGTGGTGGCATAAGCAGACGTTGACGGAGCGTGCCAGTGCGCAAAATGACGGGGCGGCAACACTCTCTATCCCCTAGCTTTCAAATCATATCACGTACCGCTGCAAGGACTCTTCGTCGCTCCTAAGCACCTCCAGTTGCTCAAGAGACTGGAGGAACCGTGCTCCCCACACGTCGCGGCTATTCTGCGACAAGGTGGCAAGGATGTGGCTGTGCCGTTCCTGCCGCTCCGACAGCGGCATCTCCAGCGCCCGTGCAATGGCATCGGCTACTAGTTCCAAGTCGTAGGGATTAACCAGCAGGACATCCCGACATTCGGCCGCGGCACCGGCGAACCGGGAGAGAATGAGAACCCCCGGATCATTAGCATCCTGAGCAGCGACATACTCCTTGGCAACTAGGTTCATACCGTCTCGCAACGGTGTTACGAGGCCCGCGCGAGCCGAGCGGTAGAGACCGGCCAAGGCTGACCTGCTATGGGCGCGATTGACGTAGCGGATTGGTGTCCATGATGCTTCGCCGAACCTTCCGTTGATGCGACCCGCGACCGCGCCAAGCGCCTGTCCCAGCTCGTGATACTCCGGGATCTCAGACCTGCTCTTCGGCGTGATCTGCAGATACGTGACTTTGCCGCGCCAATCTGGCCAATTGGAAAAGAATAGGTCGAATGCCTCCATACGCTGGATGAGGCCTTTGGTGTAGTCGAGCCGATCAACGCCAATCAGCAACATTCGTCCCCCGAGACTTTCGACGACCTCCCGAACGAATGACGATTGGGCCGCGCGACGCGCAAGTCGCTCGAACTCGCCGGTGTCGATACCGACCGGAAAGCTACCGACGCGTACCTGTCGACCATCCTGACTGAGAACCATTTGACGGTCTATCGCTTGCGAGACTCCGATGTTCGAGCCGCGATTTTCGGAGAGCACGTAGCGGACGAAGTTTTACCTTTGCTGGTCTGCAAGCTGGCCGACGCGGGAATCACGTCGAGATCATCACCCATCCTTTGTGGAACGCAGACCCAAACAACTGCGGACGTCAACTTGGAGCTGCTTACGCGCAGGCCTTAGCGTCCGGCTATCAAATTACGCTCAAATCAATCTTCGAGGTGCTGCGGAGACCATTCTAGTCGTGGGACCTCTCTATCTGCCCGTGATTTCGGCAGCCAGCCCCACGTTGGCCGAGACCATGCGGCTGTGCCAGCTGCGCGCCGGCCTGTCCAAGGCTGCCGGCAGCGCCACGTTCATCCTAGGAAACCCAAAGGCCTGGCTAGGGACCGCCTATCACGAAGTCTTAGAGAAGATCGTTGAGGTCGAATTCGAGCACGAGGACATCGACGCCGCTGTCGATCGGCTCTGGAACCAAGCCGTCGAGGTCCAGTATCAGCGCAGCTCGCGCCACCCACTCGATCGCCGTTTCGGGGTACCCGAAGAATGGCCCGGCTACCATATGGCCCGCGCAAGCGTTGCTCGAGAACTCGCGGCTGGTTTTAACCAACAGGCCGCTACAGGCACAGCTACGGGCAGTGCTGAATTGGGCCTTGGTCTGCGAGAACGGGAATTTACCGCGTTCGGCGGGCGACTGGTGGGGCGACCAGACGTAATCCGCGCACGTGAGATCGTCGACTACAAGAGCGGTACTATTATCGATTTCGACGAGGCAGTTCAGGCCGATGTCGTCAAGGCCGTTTATGTGCGACAGCTCCGCATCTACGGGTTCTTAGTGAACGAGACACTCGGATGGTGGCCGCACCGAGGAATCCTTCTGCCACTTGCGGGTGCTGGAGTGGAGGTTACGCTCGATCCCGCCGACTGCACGCGTGAGGCAACACATGCTGTTGCTCTGCTCAACGCTTACAACGAAAATTTGCGCCGTGGAGGAACACCGGACGAAATGGCCGTTCCAACGCCCGCTAACTGCAAATGGTGCCCCTTCAAGATCCTCTGTCCCGCCTTCTGGAAGGCGTCGTCGGAGGCCTGGTCAGGACAGCTTGATGGCTCAGCCGTCGAGGGCATTCTTAGCGCGCCGCCCGTCGCGATCCACGCCGGCGCGGCCGTTGCACTTTCTCTGCAGGTGCAGGCCGGAACTGAGGGATCTCGCCGCGCCCACATAGCACCGCTCAATCCGGACATTCAACCGAACGTACGATCGCTTACAGCGGGCGAGCGCGTTCGCCTCGTCGGCCTGCGGGTTCGTCCAGACGGCGTACTTGCGCCCACTCAGCGTACCGTGCTCGCCCGCGTGCGCGACCTCCCTGCCGTGGCACTCCCGACAGGGTGATACACATGAGGTTCTTGCTGCCGATTTAAGTGTCTCCCGGGTTTGATTCTTTCCGAAGACCCCGCCAGTGAACAAAATCGGCCCATCGAGCAATCAGGCTTCGGTAGATGGCCTGTTGCGGGTGTGCAGACGCAGCCCGCTCCGTCAAGCTCGTGAAGGCACGTTTTGGTTGCGAGGCTGCTTATGAGGAAGTAGTAAAGCGTCGGCCAGGTCGGATCGTGACGCTACGGCAGAAGACGAGATTGCTGGCGGATAGTCGGCGCCAGTATTAAAACCACTACCGCACTTTTTTCGTTGGGAAGTGGGCGGTGAACACCAAAGCCGGTAATTGGAACTTTGGGCGCATCGTTGCGGGATGGCCAATCTATCTTCTTTTTTGCATCATAATCCTCGTGTGGTTTCTCACCCCTTTTGTTGTCGCCCATTTGGTCGAAAACAAAGCCGAACGCGGTCAGCTGGGAGACCTATTTGGGACCATCAACGCACTATTCTCAGGCTTGGCTTTCGCTGGCGTTATCGTCGCAATTTTCCTTCAACGCGAAGAGTTACAACTGCAGAAAGAGGAAATGAAACGCTCAGCCGCCGCTCAAGAAGAGTTGGGCAGAGCCTTGCTCAACACGTTGTATGCTCAAACTTTGAAAGCCGCGCTCGACATATTGGATTCTCCAGAGTCACTTGAGGCGGCGAAGTACCTAAAGAGCCGCGAGGACGAACTGAGTAAGAAGGACGCCCGAGTGTGGCCGTCTAACTCCAAAGTCTATGCCGACGGTATCGTTCGGCGATATGAGTTTGTGGGTGCATTTGTGAGACGCGGGCTTATCCCGGCCGACTACCTGATCACCAACCGAGCGGCGAATGTTTTGCAATGGTGGAATTCCTAAAGGATTACGTTGAATTCACCCGCAAGGATCGCAACGAACCGTTTTTTGGTGCGGACTTCGAGTATTTGGCTCGCATAGCCGCGGAAGAAACCAAGGCCGCCGCAACCGCGTGAAACCGGGGCCTAATCCCTGCGGGTGATTGCAGTCAAAGGGTTCTGCCATGATCCGTCTAACTCTTGGCACTGCGGGTTCATCAGGACGAGCTTTCGGGGTCGGTATTTCTCGTAAGAACTTTATTCTCTCGGCGCTCTCACTTGTCGCCTGCCGTCTGCTTCAGTCAACTCCCGCCCGTGCCCAACTAGATCAATCAATTATCGCCCAGCCGCATAGAATTCTATTCGATGTCCACCGACATGAAATCGATGCTCAAGACGTATGAATTTGATCCTGGCGAGATAGCAAATGTGGTCAGCAGCATGACTTTTGGAGTCCAAGAAAACCGTCAACTGTTCCTGCAGCTGCTGTCCGAGCAAGCGAGTTTTCTAATAGGGAACAAGACTGTGGGCCTGAGCGGTGAAAAGGCATTGGAAAAACTCGATGAGATTCTCCTAGCAGCGGAATGCCTGCTCCAATTGACAATGAAGAATATTTTATCGTCAGAGCTGATGAAGTGGGTTTGGCGGCAGGAACCGTTTGGCTGACCTTTCCTTGCGCTGACGTTAAATGCTCACAACACGTGGCTCGTATCGCCGCCGTGAACGCGCCCTGGATGCAATGAACGCCCTGTGGATGAACAGTGATGACTGATCTAGAAGATCACCTGAAAAGAGAATTGAAGTTTGATGAGGGCCGGATTTGGTTGCCGGCACTGCCAGCTCCAATGCACTACACCTATCAAGACATCGTTCATAAATGGACGACCGGGTACGGCTTTAACCTTGATGATGAAAAAGCTCCAGAAATCCTTGCAACGGTAACAACCAAAACGAAGGCTCAGCTAATTGCCCATCAAGAGCACCTGACCGAAGAGGAGGCCTTAGCCCTACTGGATATAAAAATTGCCCAGTCACAACAAGATGCCCAGAAGCTGCTCAGCGGATTTTCCAAGCTGAGTGACCAAAGGCAGTTCGTTGTGATTTGTTTGATTTATCAAATGGGACTGAGCAAGGTATCCGGATTTAAGAACGCAATTCCATTGCTAAGAAGTGCATTGGTAAGCGGAGATTTTATACCGGCGGCGCAGGAGTTTCTCGTTTCAAAGTGGGCTCGTCACGACTCTCCACGGCGCGCGGCGCGCATGATGGCTGCTTTGGCAAACGGGATCTATCCTGAGCCCTCCTTACCACCGGCGCCCCCCTCAGCCCCATCCACTCCGCAGGCCGTGCCTCAGCCTCCCAAGCCTCAAAGGGTGCCGCCAGGTGTGGATGGTCCAATTCATGAGCCACGTGAGCCCAACCATCCTGAACCGTCTGGGAACCCTGAGCCTCATCAGCATCCGGGTCGGCCAAACACCTTAGACCTTGGGCGTCCACCTTAGGGTCAGGACCCATAAACTGAACGAAACCCGGATGACGACTTCGAGCCCGACCCCAATCAGCCGGTCGGTTGCTTGCCGGTGTTAACCGCCAATTGAGCGTCAAAGGCACGCTTGTAGGCGGGCCGCGCTTCGCCGCGGGCCACATAGGCGGAGAGGTTCGGATATTCGTCCAGCATACCCGACGCTTTCAACCTGAGCAGCACCGACACCATCATCAGGTCGCCCGCGCTGAACGAACCATCGAGCCAGTCGGCATCGCCAAGGCGAAGGGAAAGTTGGCCCAGCCGGCAACGGACGCGATCCTCGACGAGAGGCATGCGTTGCGCGGACCAGGACTTGTCGCCCTCAAGGAGCCTGGCGGTTCCGAGTTCAAGGATCGGCGGCTCCACCGTGCTGAGCGCGGCGAACATCCATGTGATCGCGCGCGCCCGGGCATTCGCATCGTCCGGCAGCAGGCCCGCATGGCGCTCCGCGATATGGAACACGATCGCCCCCGTCTCGAACAAGCCGAGATCGCCTTCTTCGTAGGTCGGAATCTGCCCGAAAGGATGAAGCGCCAGATGTGCGGGTTCCTTCATCGCCCTGAACGAAACAAGACGAACCTCGTAAAAGGTTGGCCCACTTCCTCCAGCGCCCAGCGAACGCGCGTATCACGCGCCAGTCCCTTGCCGCCATCGGGCGAGCTTTCGAAGGCGGTGATGGTGATGGTCATCGTGATGCTCCTCCTTGGCGAAAATCATCGGATGCGGGGCTGGCAAGCTGTCAAGGCAAGCTCACCGAGATTGAAGACGAGCCCGTTCCATGTCCGTTTGTCCGCATGGTGTCACACAACCTCTCAGCGATGGACAAGCGGACCAATTCGCGACATGATGCAACATGATACCACTTGCTACAGGGGTGATGCCATGTCGGTGCGCAAGCGGAAATGGGCGACCTCGAAGGGAGAGGAGAGGGAGGCTTGGATCGTCGATTACACCGACATGCAGGGTGATCGCCACGTCGAGTCCTTTTCCAAGAAGAAAGACGCCGACGCTCGCCACGCCGAGGTCAGGGTCGACGTGAGGGCTGGCATGCATGTCGCGCCGAGCAAGAGCATCACTGTCACGGAGGCCGGCGAGAGCTGGATCAGGGCGGCAGTGGCGGCGGAGCTCGAACGCTCGACCGTCAAGCAGTACCGGGAGCACGTCAACCAGCACATCGCGCCATTCATCGGGCGCATGAAGCTGTCAGAGCTGAGTGCCCAGGCGGTGCGCAAGTTCGAGGACAGGCTGCGCGCGGAGGGGCGATCGCCAGCGATGGTTCGCAAGGTCATCGGGAGCCTGGGCTCGCTTTTGGCCGACGCCCAGGAGCAAGGGCTATCTGCACATAATGCCGTTCGGGATCTTCGCCGCAACAGGCGCCTCGGGAAGGAACGGAACGCTGAGAAGCGTCAGAAGGGCAAACTCAAGGTTGGCGTGGACATTCCGACACCCGGTGAGATCAAGGCCATCATTGCAAATGCCAAAGGCCGATGGCGCCCGCTTTTGATTACCGCGATCTTCACCGGCCTACGGGCGTCAGAGCTCCGCGGGCTGCGGTGGCGCGACGTCGACTTCAAGGCCAATGAACTGCACGTCCGGCAACGCGCCGACCGGTTCAACGAGATTGGCAAGCCCAAGTCTGCGGCGGGTGAGCGCGCGGTGCCCTTCGGCAAGTTCGTCGCCAACACCCTCAGGGAATGGAAGCTCGCGTGTCCCAAGAGCGAGGGCGATCTCGTGTTCCCCAACGGTATTGGCAAGGTGGAGTCCTTGGCCAACATCATCAACCGTGGCCTGATCCCCGCCCAGAGCTCCAAGGCCAAGTACACGGGCCTCCACTCGCTGCGCCACTTCTATGCCTCCTGGTGCATTAACCGGACGGAGGATGGCGGCTTAGGCTTGCCGCCCAAGGTGGTGCAGGAGCGGTTAGGGCACTCGAGCATCACGATGACCTATGACCGTTACGGACACCTGTTCCCAAGGGGAGACGACGCCAAAGAGCTTGATGCAGCGGAGCAAGCGCTCTTGGCATAAGGGGAGGGGAAACCATTCCAGACAGGATCGAATATCGCGGCTGTGCCATTAAGGCGTCGCCTATGCTTACAGCGGATGGTGAATGGACTCATGAGGGTCACGTCGAGCGCGATCTTCGCCGCGCCGTCGATGACCAAAGGTTCTGCGCACCGGGAAAGTCGGCCGATCGCGACGAAGCGGTGAAGGTGATTTTCGCCTCTGGGACGCGGATTGTTGACGAAGGTTTCTAGCTTAACGCGACATAAACGCGACATAAAGGCAAAAAACATAGTTAAATCAATGACTGAAGGCGGAATCATAATCCGCGTGTCGGGGGTTCGAGTCCCTCCTCCGCTACCATCTTTCCCCACACTCCTCTGACGCCATTTGGATACGCCTTCTCGCCTAAGAGTGCGGTGAGGCGACCGACGATTTCAACTTCGATGCCGCCAAGTTTGGATGGGTCACGGAAGACAGTCACGGTTTCAACCAAGTCCCGCGTCGCCTCCGCGCATTCAGAATCGCCAGTCCTGGTCCCTCTATCTAGGGCCTCGTGTAGATTTGTGAGCTGCTCCTCGTAACGAGCCAGCACTGCCGGATGCAGCGCGATGACCTCCGTCGGGGACGGTGCCGCATCTAGTTCGGCCCTGATGCGCTTCTTTTCTTCGTAGAGCGCCGTCGATCGCGGTCCCAGCACCGCAGGGTCGCCATGACCCTTGGCAATCGCATCTACTAGCCTGTCGATATTCCCCGTGAGCTCGCCAAGCTGGCGCTCCAGCCGGCTGCGCGTCGCATCTGCCTCGGCGGACAGACGTTTGCGTTCCTCATGATACGTTCGCACATATTCGGCGATTACGTCCGGGTGACGCATCTCCGCCGTAAGACCACTAAGGACGGCCTTTTCGACTGTATCCAAATAGAAGGTCTTTGGATCCGGGCACGTGCCGCTCTCCGTGTCCGCGGAGCAACGGATGCGAATGCAACCTGACTTGTCCTTGCCGTTCGTAGACATACCTGCTCCGCACGTGCCACATCGCAGCAAACCTGACAGCATGTGCCGGGGCTTACGCTGTCGGTTCGGATGGGTGACGGTACGCGCTTCCTTCCGCTTTTGTGCGGCCTTGAGCAGTTCGGGGGGAATAATGGCCAGGTCCGGCGTGCCAGTTACTTGCCACTCGCTCTTCGGATTGGGACGGGAGATACGCTTGCCGGTAGCTGGGTCCTTCGCCATGCGAACCTTGTTCCGCACGAGGCGACCGGCGTATAGCTCGTTCTGAAGTAGCCCCGTTCCGCGCCGCCTGTTGCCATTGATGGTCGAAGCATTCCACGCCCATCCCCGCGGCGGCGGTACTTGGTCCCTGTTCAGGTCACGCGCAATATCTCGCGGTGTACGTCCAGCAACGTACTCGCGGAAAATCCGGCGCACGGTCTCAGCTTCGCCCTCGACGATCACGCGCTTGCCTGGGTCACCGAGAACAGAAGCATAGCCGTAGGTTGGGCCGCCTGCATTAAGGCCCTTGCCGACCCGCCCGGCCTGACCTCCGCACGCTCAGGCGTTTATCGACGGCCGCCATTGGGGCCTCCAAATCTCGCGCAGCTGAAGGGTCCGGTTGTCGAGGAGGACGAGAAGCACGCTGTCGCAGGGCGCGCCCCGCTTGATGATCCCCAGACGCTGACCCGGCTTAGCGTCATCTCCAAAGGCGCGGCCTTTGATCTGAATGCGTTGCGGACCTTCCGGTGTCCTGCGGATCGCGTCATATCCCGGCGTCCGCGGCGGTACGAGTTCCAGCCCGAGCGCCTCGGCAGCAAGGTATTCCGCGATTTCGCCGGTAATGCCGAGCGGTTTGCCGGTGAGCCGGTAATATTCGGCCGCCAGCTTCTTCACCTCCGCCAGAATCCGGCGAACCCTTTGCGCGTCTTTGCTATCCGTCATGGGGCGGGCGCCGCTCCAGGCCGCAAGGGGTTGTTGCGATGCAGTTCAGGAGCTCGCGGCCTCCAGGGCCGGACTGGCTTGTTGCGGCAATGCGAAGGAGCCAAGCTGCTCAGCAAGCTTGAGGAAGGGCATCAGTTTCGGTCTTTCCTCGGCCGAGATGGAAGGAAAGTTGAGCGCATTGATAATGGCGCCGTCGAGCAGGAAATCCGAGATCTGCTCGGCAATCTGAATGGCGATATTCTCCTGCGCTTCGCGCGTCGATGCGCCGAGATGCGGCGTGCAGATCACATTGTCCAACAAGAACAGGATGTTGTCGGTGGCGGGCTCCACCTCATAAACGTCGATCGCCGCTCCCGCGACCTTGCCCGCTTGCAGTGCCTCGAAGAGCGCCTGCTCGTCGATGAGCCCGCCCCGCGCGCAATTGATGATGCGCACGCCGTCGCGCATCATGCGTATGGCATCACTGTTGATGATCTTGCGCGTCTTTTCGGTGAGCGGCGTATGCAAGGTAATAAAATCCGCGCGCCGAAACAGGGCATCGAGCTCGACCTTCTCAACGCCAAGATTGGTGGCCCGCTGCGGCGATAGAAATGGGTCGAACGCCACGACCCTCATCTTCAACCCGCGGGCGCGGTCCGCAACGATGGCGCCGATATTGCCGCAGCCGATGATGCCTAAGCACTTGCCAGTGATCTCGACGCCGATCAGCTGCGACTTCGCCCATTTGCCGGCCCTGGTGGTGACGTCGGCCAGAGGAACCTGACGCGCCAATGCCAGCATCAAGGCGATGGCGTGCTCCGCGGTGGTGATGACGCTCGCGAAAGGTGTGTTCATGACGATGATGCCGCGCGCGCTGGCGGCTCTCAGGTCGACATTATCCACCCCGATACCGGCCCGCCCGATTACTTTGAGCCGGTTTGCGGCAGCGACGACCTTTTCGGTCACCTTGGTCGAACGCACCGCCAGTCCGTCATATTCGGGGATGATCTTGATAAGCTCGTCGCGCGTGAGATCGGGGTTGACGTGGGCGTCGATCCCGCGCCTGGCGAATATATCGAGAGCCAGTCGGCTGAGTTTGTCGGCAACAAGCACCTTTGACGCCATCATCTCTCTCCTTCTGCGCCGGAATTGCTGGAAGCTCTCTTAAGCCAACCGTCGCGGTAACAGCTCAGCAGTCGTCGGCGCCCATGAGTTCAGGATCTCGCCGGCTTCAGCGCCGGCGCCGCTTCTTGCTGCAATGCGAAGACTTCCTCCGGGCTCAGCGTCAGGCGATGGCGTCCGTGGAGCGCGAAATAGGCGCTCGCGGCCGCGAACCACATGATGACCCAGAGAACGCCCTTGGAAAAATTTGGGTCTTGCAACTGGTAGAACAGCGTGACCGCTGAGATCGCGATGACGGCGGCGGCACCGTATTGGCCGAACGGACTGGTGAAGGGCCTTGCCATGTCGCGGGTTCCGCCGACGCAAGACGATGAACGAGATCGCGCGCAGGATGTAGGACAGCATGGCGCCGAACACCGCCATGTTGAGCAGGACGCTGCCGATTACCGGCGCCGCGGCCTTGCCGCCGAGGACGAACCACAGCGTCATCATGATGGCAAGGCCACGCGGAGCCGGTAAGCAGCGCGACGTGGGGCGTCTTGTACCCGCGTGCGTTGTCGAAAGCACTGCCGGAAAGTAGCCGGACCGGGAGAGGCGAAGATCTGACGCCCGAGGCCAAAGATAATGGCATGAAAACTCGCGATCAGCCCCGAGAGCGCGATGAGGCCTAACGGAATGGCGCCGGCATTTCCGTACAAGGCCCGGAAGCCATCGAGGATCGGTTCGCCGGACGTGCCGAGCTTGTAGGCGCCGACGCCGCTGAGCGCGGGATTGATCGCCGCGATCAGGAAGGCCGTCACCGATGAGCGTCGCGAGCGCGAACAGGATGCCCCTTGGCATGTCGCGACGCGGGGCGACAGATTCTTCCGCCGCCAGCGGCAACTCCTCGATCGCGAGATATAGCCACACAGCGAACGGTAAAGCGGCGAGCACACCTTGCATGCCGAACGGGAAGAGTGGGCCTGAGCCACCGGCAAGCTCCGCTCCATCAGCGCCGATGTTCAATGCCCAGCGGGAGACTTCGATATGAGGAACGGCAAGGGCGCAAAACAGCAGAAGAATCGCGAGCGATATGAGCGTGATGACGAGGGTGACGCGAAACGAGAGCGCGATGCCGCGGATGTTCAGCACGAGAAACAGGCCATAGGTCGCGATCCACCAGCACCAATCCGGTAAGCCGGAATCGAACATGCTACCGAGATAGGACCCGATGAAGAAGCAGATGACCGCAGGGGTCAGCACGTACTCGACGTTGTCGCACAAGCCTGACAGGAAGCCTCCCCATGGGCCCATCGCGCGTCGCGCGAAGACATAGGTGGCGCCCGCATCGGGAAGAGCCGCACTCATCTCCGCGATGCAAAAGACAAGGCAAAGAAACATGAACGCTATGGTCGCCGCGGCGGCCAGCAGACCGCCCCATCCAGCGACCGCGAGCCCATAGTTCCAACCGGAAAAATGCCCGGATATCACGGCGCCGACGCCGAGCGCCCAAAGAGACCAGATTCCGGCATAGCGCTGCAGTTGCCGTTTCTCGAAGAAACCCGTGCGGGCCGACTGTTGACCGCTCATAGCCTCACTCGGCATTAGTGCTGCCTCAACGGCTTCGTGCCATTGCCGTTAATGTGCTCGGCGTCGACTTCGCTGTCAGGCTTACGCACGGCGAGGCGAGGCGGCTCGGTCTTGATGACGAAATTGGCGCGCTCCCGGTCGTAAATGAGGCGGGTGCACTGTCCTCTGATTTCCTGGAAGCCTCTCATGGCTGGTCTCCTTTGGTTACATTTGTCGATTTCGGGGGTGTCATCGGTTCGTGTTCCACCAGGCGACGTAGTCGGAGACGAAGCGGTTGATCAGCGCGTCGGTCACGTTCGGCATGACGATCGCGTGTGCTTCGCCCTTATTGCAGGCGAGCTGATAGGTGCGCACGATGGCTTCGCCGGGTTGGGGAAAAACCACCGTGAACGAGTAGGGATTGCACAGCACCGGCACGCCGGCAGCGCGCAACGAAGCGACCAGGCGCTCTGTCCTCGCAAGGCAAGCGCACACGTCGGCCCGATAGCCGTTCGCGCCGTAACCGATCAGCCGCGACCAGATCGCCAGCACGGCATGACCGTTGCGCGATCCCATCAGCGTCGTGTCGCTCGATCGCAAATACGCGATCGCCGAAGCGACACGATCAACATGACTCCGGCGGGCGATGAGAACGCCGCACGGCATGGGCGTTCCGATCATCTTGTGACCGGAGGTCGACAGGCTGTCGATACCGTGACGAGAAGCTCGGCTGGATGGCGAAGGGCGCCCCGGTGGCAAACGGCAACACCATGGCATTTAGAGCGCCGTCGACATGGACGAAGCGCCGGTCGGGGCCAAAGCCAGCTGCTTCGAGGTAGGCCGATGACCGCGGCGATATCGTCATGAGCCCCTTTCACCGTGGTACCGCAGGTGAGGGCCACGATGACGGAAGTTGCGCCGAGCGCATCGAGAGCTTTTCCAAATGCCTCGATGTCGATGGCGCCGCTCTTCTCGCAATCGATTGCGACGGCCTCCATGCGCAGGATGCGCGCGGCCTTCGGGATCGAATAATGCGCTTCGCGGCTGTACAGCAGTTTGGCGTCAGGAAGGGCTTCGCGCGCGAGATAGAGCGCCCAGATATTACCCTCGGTTCCGCTCGCAACGACGGAACCCCAGAACTGGTCGTGATCGTCACACTGCCACAGATCCATCAGCCAGGTGACGGCCTCACGTTCGAGATCGCAGGTGTGCGAGGCGTAGTGTGAGCCGACATACGGATCGCCGAGATTGTTGATGAGATAGTCGTCGAACGCGATGCCGGGACCGGCGAACAGCCGACCAGGTTGTAGGGATAACCGAGATGGGTGGAATGCGCCGAACGCATCCGGTTCTCGGTTTTGCGCAGGACGTCATCGATCGATCCCGATTGTCTGGTGCGATATTTCTCGCGCTTGAGTGTCACAACATTGGTCATCTCTTGCCTCCCTAGACGACGTGGTTGGTAGGATGTTGAGTAACCGAACCCGACGCAGCGCTCAGTGAGAAAACCCACACCGGCGCTTAGGGCAGCACCAATTGACCCTTGTAAGTGCCGCCTGCGAGGGTATCGGTCAGGTTCTCGTAGAAGTACGTGCCGCCGCCACTGGCGCCTTCATATTTGCCCGGGCCACCGGTGATCTTGCACGTGTAGTCCTTGAGGTGAGAGCCTTCCTCCCAGGCCTCGAATTTGGTGTCGCCGTCTTTGTAGGCGTCTTTGCACGTCCCGCTGCCTCGCCAGCTTCCATCAGTCATGTACTCGTACTTTCCTGCGCATTCCTGGGAGTATTTCGGTGCGGCCGGATCGTCGGGAATGTCTATGCAGCGGTCCGCGGCGTCGACCAGCTTGTGTCCTTTGTCTGGCTCCGTCTCGTTCCACTTGTCGACCACGTAGGCCAGAGCGCCCACTTCGCTGATGGTTTCGCCTGCGAGCGCCGCGCCGTTGCCAAGAAGTAGAAGTGCTGCGGGCGCGGCTAGGAACAGGTGCTTAATGCTCATGGCAAGCTCCTTCCTCAGGAAATTCGATCGGCCTTTGACTTGATTATCGGTGACGTGGAAACGAGCTGTCCACGCCATGACATCTGCCGCCGAGGATGGCAGGACGTGCAGGGTTGGTCGTAGTATGTTACCGTATCTGACGGCACCGCCTACGCCGCCGCGGCTCGCGCTTTCTCAGCGTTTTTGGAGTTGGAGCGTGACGGTAATTGCGCTCAATGGCTGGAACGAATCCGATCAGAAGGCCATTCGTGACCAACTGGACCGCATCCTCAAGAGCGGCCCGTTTCACCAGTCGCGGCGCCGGCAGCGCTTCCTTGAGTACATCGTCAATGAAACACTGGCTGGGCGCGGCGAGCGGCTGAAGGGCTATAACGTCGCTCTGGAAGTCTTCGATCGCACCGAGACGTTCGATTCCAACATCGACCCCATCGTCCGCATGGAGGCCGCGCGACTACGTGACAGGCTTCGCGAATATTACGAGGCCGACGGCCGAGACGATCCTGTTCGCATCGAGCTGCCGAAGGGTACCTACACGCCGCACATCGAGTTCAGGCAGGTAGCATCACTCCCTTGGCCAGATCGACTGGACGCGACAACATTAGATCGACCCTTGAATCCCTCTCAGGTCTCTGTTGCATCCCAGCCCCGTGCTCGGACTCCGTTCGGAGTTCCTAGCGGCCTTCATAATTGCTGTCTTGCTTGTGCTGCTTGCAGGTTTCAGCGCTTGGAGGTGGTGGGTTCCATCCACTCTATTATCTGAGAAAGCGTCCATCGCGGTCTTGCCGTTCAAGAGCATTGGGAACGATCCTAAGTGGGATCGCTTTGCCGACGGGATCACTGAGGACATCGTTACCGATCTATCGCACTCCAAGGACCTGTTTGTCGTCGCCCGAAACTCAACTGAAGTTTACCAAGGCAAGCCCGTAGATGTTAGAAGCGTTGGCCGCGATCTCGGCGTCCGCTACGTGCTCGAAGGCAGCATTCAACCGAGCGGCGACCAGATTCGGGTGACCGCCCAGCTTGTTGATGCGCTAACGGGCGGCCACGTTTGGTCCAATCGGTATGATCGCCCGGCAACGGACCTGTTCAAAGTGCAGAGCGATGTTACCGGGAAAATTGTCGCGACCCTCTCCGGCTACGAGGGCGCAGTTGCCGAGGCCGAGCGTTCCCTCATCCGGCGGAAGCCCCCCAATGATTTGACGGCCTATGAGACCTATCTCCTTGGCATGGAAGCCAAGCATAAGGTGACGAAGGAGGGTCTCGACGAAGGAGAACGCTTGTTGCGAAAGGCGCTCGAAATCGATCCCCAGCTCGCTCGAGCATATGTCGGATTAGCCGACATTTATCAATATAGGATCGACTTCGGTCTCGGAACTTCCGTTGCTGATAATTTGACAAAGATGATGGAGGCCGCGCGGAATGCTGTTCGGCGAGATTTGAATGATGGAGAAACTCAGCTCGTTCTGGGACAGGCCTTCGCATACCAGGGAATGGCAGACCAAGCCCTCGAGCAATTTGCCAAGGCCGAGGCCCTGGCTCCTAATAACGCCGACCTTCTAATTCTCATTGCATGGTTCCTTCCTCAATTTGGCCAACCCGATCGGGCGGTCGAACTTACAGAGAAGGCGTTGAAACTGAATCCCAACTACCCGTCCTGGTACAACCAGGAGCTTCGGGACGTATATTTCTTTGGCCGCCAGTTCGATAAATCTGTGAAGTGCGCAAAACTGGTCACCACCCCTTTCGCAACGAACTACGCATACTTGGCAGCGGCAAGCGCCATGACGGGCGACATGACGGGGGCGAAAGTCGCCGCGGCGGATGTGGTTCGCCTCGATCCCAATTGGAGCGTCGAGAAATATATGAGTGATGGCGGCGGCTATCCAGACGATGCCGCCACACTGTTCGTCGAGGCAGCCAGGAAAGCTGGAGTCACTGCGTGTATGCCGGCGGATAGGATCTCGTCACTGCCAAATCTTATTCATATCAAGACGTGCAATGAGGAGAGGACTTACCAAGCCGCTGGCTAGAGTTTCTGCGGCCTCTAACGGCACCAGAGCCCGCTTGAGCTGAGCTAACTGGTGCCCTGGGCAGCGAGGTTTCAGGCGGCACTCAAGCCTGAGCCGGGTAGCGAGAGTGTCTTCCAGAGGCTTATCGTAGGTACGACACATCGCGACTTTCGGCGTGCCCAAGTAGGTCGTTTGATATTGCCTGCGATCCTTAACTGGCGTCTGCGGTTTGCAACCCGCGCACATGCTCGGTCGCGTAAAACTCAATTATGAGGGATAGCTCATAACAAGGCCACGCCTGGCTCAGCCACAGCACCAAAGCAGGCTCAGCCTCGCTTCCCTGAGCAGCCGCGTCCATCCTCGGCGAGGACGACGGCTCTACGAAGCAGGCTTTAAAGGGCGTGGGTCAAAAAAAACATTCAGCCCCGCATTATAGTAGGTTCGCGGCTGGCTTCATCGACGGTGAACTGGCGGCTCATTCGACCGAGGGGGGAAACTCTGGTCGTTCGTCCGTAAGAGACGTCACCGACTGGGGTCGATGCGGAGGAGCGAAGGCGATAGCAGAGGTTCGGCAGTTGTGGGTAAAGGCGGTAGCGCTCCTCCGCTACCAGGCTGCTGCCCCCTGTTAACCCGTGCGGAAGGTGCGCATCACCTGATCGGTGAGCGGCTTGAGGAAATAGGAGAGTGCCGTGCGCATGCCGGTCTGGACGAAGGCCTCGACCGGCATGCCCGGAACGACCTTGAGACCCTTGAGGTGGGCCAGCTCCGTAGTCGGTACGGTGACGCGCATCACATAATAGGAGGCGCCGGTCTTCTTGTCCTCGGTGACGTCGGCGGCAATCCACTCCACGCCGCCATTGATCTCGGGCGTAGTGCGCATGTTGAAAGCAGAGAAGCGCAAGACGACGCTCTGGCCGACATGCAACTGATCGATGTCGTTCGGCGACACCCTCGCCTCGACGCTGAGGGCGTCGCTGTCAGGCACGATCAGCATGACCGTCTCGCCGGGCGAGATGACGCGCCCGATCGTATGCACCGTGAGCTCGTGCACCCGCCCAGACTGCGGCGCTCGGATATCGACGCGCCTGAGCTGGTCCTCCGCCGCGATCTTACGCTCGCTGAGCTCGGCGATCTTGGCGCGGACGTCGCTCAGTTCTTCCGCCACCTTGCTTCTCGCATCGTCATCGACCTGAATGATTTGCAGCTGGACCTCGGCGATCTTGCCGCCGGCTGAAGCTTTCGATGCAACCAGCTGGCCGCGCTCGCCATCAAGCCGCACCGCGTCGCGCTTCAGGGCGGTCACTCTGGTGAAGGGAACCAGCTTCTTCTCCCAAAGGTCCATGACCCCGTCTAGCTCCTGAGCGATCAGAGCGATCTCCTGCGACTTGGCGTCGATCTGCTCGACGAGGCCTTTGACCTCCTCGGCAAGCTGGGCCGCGCGCTCGCGGAGCTGCGCTTTCTGCCCCTTGCGCGCCTCGACCCTGAGGCTGAACAGCTTGCGCTCGCCAGCGAGAATGTGGGCGACCTCGAGTCGGTAGGCTCACGGGCGATCAGATCTTCGGGGAAGTCTATGGCGTCGGCGGCGTCCTTTTCCGCCTCGAGGCGAGCCTGCCGGGCGGTGAGCTCGTCGAGACTCCTGCTGAACACCCCGGCATTGGCCTTCGTCTGGGTGTCGTCGAGGTGGATCAGGACATCGCCCGCCTTCACATAATCGTCGTCGCGCACATTGATGGCGCCGACCACGCCGCCGGTCGGATGCTGGATCTGCTTGACGTTTGAATCGACGACGACGGTGCCATTGGCGACAACGGCGCCGGCGAGCTCTGTGGTCCAGGCCCAGCGGGCAAGGCCCCCAACGAGGAAAGCCGCTATAATTGCGCCGAACAGCAAGTGGAGCCTGATGGAAAGCCGGCTGGAATCCTTCTTGGCGATCATGACGTGGCTGCCTGGGCGCCGGAGACGACAGTTAGCGGCGCCGTGGTCGGCCGCAGCACCGAACGGAGCACTTCATCCCTTGGCCCGAATGCCTGTTGCCGACCCTGGTTGAGAACGAGAACCTGATCGATGGCGGAGAGAACGCTGGGGCGATGGGCGACGACAACGACTATGCCGCCACGGGCGCGAATGCCGTGGATCGCTTTCGTCAATGCCTCCTCGCCTTCGCCATCGAGATTGGAGTTCGGCTCGTCCAGAACGACGAGGAACGGATCTCGGTAAAGCGCCCGCGCGAGCGCGATCCGTTGCCGCTGCCCGGCGGAAAGATTGGCCCCAGCCTCGCCGATATTGGTCATGTAACCATCGGCCAGCTTGACGACGGGATCGTGCACGCCTGCCGCCGTCGCCGCGGCGATGACGGCGTCCGGGTTTGGCTCAGGCTCGAAGCGGCAAATGTTCTCGGTGACGGTGCCGTCGAACAGTTCGACATTCTGCGGCAGGTAGCCGACATGCGCGCCGAGCGCGGGCGGTGACCATTGGTCGAGCGCCGCTCCGTCAAGCCGCACGTTTCCGCGGACCGGCTGCCATACGCCGACGATGAGGCGCGCGAGCGACGACTTCCCCGATGCGCTCGGCCCGTTACGCCAAGTCCGTCGCCGCCCTTGAGCGAGAATCCAACATCCTGCAACACGATCCGCTGCGAACTGGGGGGAACGGCGCTCACCTGCTCCACCGCCAATGTCGCTTTCGGCTTCGGCAAAAGAAGAGGCTCCTCGCTCGCGGGCAGCGCCAACAGCAGGTTGTTGAGGCGTTTGCGGGCTTGGCGAGCGGCGACAAATCCCTTCCAGTTGGCGATCGCGAGCTCGATGGGAGCCAGCGCGCGCGAAACCAGGATTGAGCTGGGAATGATCACGCCCGCCGTGGCCTCGTGATTGATCACCA
The DNA here is from genome assembly GCA_963757555.1 of uncultured Alphaproteobacteria bacterium. GTDB lineage: Bacteria > Pseudomonadota > Alphaproteobacteria > Rhizobiales > Methyloligellaceae > Methyloceanibacter. The sequence goes on along the minus strand of CAVWRU010000014.1, from coordinate 79,887 downwards.
GATAGGCGCCGATCCCGAGCACCGTCGATTGCAGCACCAGGCGCGTGACACGGGACACCGATCCAAGGGCCCATGGCATGGAGCACCTCGGCGTTGCGACGGCTTGCCTCGAGCATAGCGTTGCTCGCACCGCAAGGCTCACCGTGGCTTTGGCCGGACCGCGCGTGGCAAATTCGGCGATCAGGGTGAGGACAACCAAGATCAGCGCGCCGGCCAGCGCGGCAATGCCGATGAGAGGGTGGAAGAGGAAACAGACTCCGATATAGAGAGGCATCCACGGCAGGTCGAACAGGGCTCCTGGGCCGGGGCTCGCGAGGTAGCTGCGGATCTGGTCGAGATCCCGCATCGGCTGCAGTCCTTCGCTCCCGCCGCGAGCCTTGAGAGGCAACCGCACCACGATGTCATAGACCCTGCGATGCGCAGCAACACGCGGCCACGAGTAGTGTCCAGTACGCCCTGGAATGTGAACAAGGCCGCGACCAGAATCGCGAAGCCGATGAGTGTCGGCACACTGTGGCTCGGCAGGACGCGGTCGTAGACCTGCAGCATAAACAACGGCCCGGTCAGCATCAGGATGTTGATGAGGCCGCTGAATGCGCCGACGCCGATGAAGGCGTTCCGGCAGCGGCTGAGCGCTTCGGCGAGTTCCGAACCCGCAGCTTGCTTTGACTTCAGTGCGGGCATGGATGGTTTCCAATTGCAGTCGGGCGGCCCGCGTCTGTCGTGAGCACGTGAGCGCCAGCTGAACCGGTGCGCGTTTGTGCTTCAGAAATCATGGGGCGAATTACTCTCGCCTTGAACAAACCAAGACTTGTCTCGGCAAGCGCACGCAAGCCGGGTTACGCGAACGTTTGAAGATAAATCGTCATACTCACCGTCGCATTAACCTGGGTTAGTCGCACTCGGACCTTCGGCCAATGGTTTAACATCGGGGTCCGGCCAACAAGTTGCGATTGATGGTTAGTTGAGCTTAACGATAACGATCAGTTCCGCGTGCGAGACTTGGCAGGGCTCCGCGGCGTGCTGCCGCGTCCGGGCAGCGAACTGTGCGAGGCGGCTACGCGCTCGATGATCGCCGTCGCTTGCTTGTGCAGCCCTAAATCGCCGGAACTTCGACTGGCGCGATGGTGTTTGGTGGCGGCCCGGGCGAGAACTTTCTGAACCTCCCCGTCGCCCAAGATCTTCAGGTCGCGCATGGCGATGAGGAGCAACTCACAAATGGAAAGCGCGGCGTCTCCCGCCACCGAGCCGGGCTTCTTGTTCTGGTCCTGGTTCGATGTTCTGGGCATCAGTCATTTGCACCCAGCGCCGGTGTCACGCAGCCGCCAACCGTAGCGGGCCGAAGCCAGGACCGCACTAACCCGTGTTAGTGCTTTTTCCGTGGTGAAAGATGTCCGGCCGAGAGGCGCGCGCCATCGCCCCTCTTAATCATGATTGGAACCGCCGGCGGGCGGAGGCGTTAGAGGCTCGGGGGCGGAGCGCTTGCTTTCCCGCCGAAGTTCATAAGCGGTCCGGTGGAATGAGTCTGCATCAGAAGGTCAAGCGACGGGTTCGGTTTGGTCACATCGTTGCGCTGGCGGCGATGTTTTTTTTCGCCTTCGCATCGGGGTCCAAGGCCGCTTCGCTCACGATTGAGCTGAACAAGCTCGAGCCTCAGAAAGAGAGCTGCCGGGCCTATGTTGTGGTGACCAACAACAGTTCGACGGTCTATCAAGCGCTCAAGTTGGACCTCGTTCTCTTTCAACCAGATGGCGTTATCGGGCGCCGCTTCGCGCTCGACCTCGGTCCGTTGAAGGCGCAGAAGCGCTCCGTGAAGCTGTTCGACCTCGACATGCCGTGCGACCAGGTCGGCAGCCTGCTCATCAACGACGTGCTGGAATGCAGCGGCGAAGCGGGAACCATTCCAAACTGTCTCACCGACATCACCGCGACCTCGTTGGCCAAGGCGAAACTTAGCAAGTAGCGCAGTGTCCTGCGCGCGCGGGTAAATTCTAAATCTCTCCGTGGTGCGCGAAAAACACTCGATCTCTTTTTTCGTGGAGAGTGCTTCATCGCCGTTTTTGCAGCGAATGGATTTGGTTAGTCTCAACGCTGTCGGTATGTCGGTGAGTGGCGTTGTCTCCAGTTCCTTCGCATGTAGGCATTTTGCGCAGTGGCCCCAACGCGTGGAACGCTTGGCGCCACAAAAACCCCAACGCGGTTCCCAACTTGGCCGGCATTGCTCTTGAAGCGAGCGAGCGCCAATTGGGCCCGGCGCACGGGGGTCCGATCAATCTCAGGGCAGCTCTATTGCGGGACGCCGAATTGCGTTTCGCGACACTGATCACCGCCGATCTTGCGGCCGCCGATCTGTCGGGCGCCGATCTTGCGCATGCGCGGCTCGACAAGGCCGATCTCACCTCCGCCAATCTCGACAAGTCCTGCTTGGACTACGCTCGTTTGGACGATGCAAATCTTGCAGGACTGTCTCTGCGCGGCGCCAGCTTGCGTTTTACCAGCCTGTCGGACGCCGATCTCGAATCGGCGGATCTTTCCGGCGCCGATCTGACGCATGCCCGGCTCAATCGAGCCAACCTCAGCGCGGCAAATTTGAGCAAGGCACGTCTCGACTACGCCGATTTCGCGGGGGCCGATCTCTCGAAAGTGAATCTGCCGTGGCTCCAATCTGCAAAACGCCAAGAATCTCACGCCTTCGCAGCTCGAACAAAGCCTTGGCGACCTTTCAACCGTGCTTCCCCCGCATCTTCAGGGCTCGGTGTCATGGTCGCCGGGAAGCGGCGGCGTGGAGACCGCTGCACTGCCGGCGGCAACAAGTCTTGTCAGCAGAGAGGCTGCGTCCTCTCATCGCGCGGCACAAACGATCTGGGTTGCGGCACTCGTCTTTATCTTGACGGCGGCGGCGGCCGGATGGTGGTGGCACGGCCTTGGCTATCGGAGCCCGCTGTCAAGCTCGGACGACACGCCTCGGAAGTTGACGCTTGCCGAGCCGCCGGCTTCGATGGCGCGCACCGTAGATCGGACTTATGACATGCTTCGGGCGCTTGAGCCGCCTTCGGCTGTCGCCCTCCGACCAGTGACGTATCCCGAAGCTCGAGCCGTCGCCTTCAAGCCCCTTCCGCCCGTGATCGCGCAGGCGCTACCCATACTCGCTGAGGTCAGACAGGTCGCAGCTCAAAGGGCGGATGCGCAATCCGACCTTGGCGTGATCGATGGGGACGGACTGCCGAGCGAAGGTGTTGCACCCAGCGAGTCGGCAACGAGACTTTCGATCCCGCTCACCCGTCTCGAGACTACGAGCAATTTTCGGTTCGAGGGAGTTGCGCCGTCCCGGCTCACCTCACGACAGCTCATCCTGATGAAAGAAGCGGCAAGGCCTCGTCAGCAATACACCATCCTCGCCAAGTCGTCCGCCGGACTGCCCGCGCTCGGTGCGCTCGATGATCCGGTTCGGTTACCGCTGCTTGAAAGTTCCTCGGTTCCACTGGTCACGAGCTCGCCGAGGCAACCATCGGAACTCGTGGTGCCGACGGCAGGTCGGCCCGGCACTGAAGTTCCTTCGCTGGCGGTGCGCGTTGCTGCTGGCAGGCCCGAAGCCAAAGAGCCGATCTCTGCGAGCGCCGCGCACGGCGCCCCCATCTTGCTCAGCGTTTCCTTGAACCATCAAACGATCGACGTCTATCGCGGCACGAGCCTCATCGCGAGCTCAAGGGTGTCGAGCGGAATGCCGGGCCACGAGACGAGGACCGGTGTGTTCAGCATCTTGGAGAAGCAGAGATTTCACCACTCCAACATCTATAGCGGCGCGCCGATGCCTTGGATGCAACGTCTGACCCGGTCGGGAACGGCGCTCCATGCCGGCGCTGTGCCAGGCTATCCCGCTTCCCATGGCTGCATTCGTCTGCCGTTCTCGTTTGCGCCGAAGCTTTTTCAGATGACGACCGTCGGCGGAAACGTGCTGGTCGCCAATGAGAAGCTGACGCCGAAATTCATTGCACATTTCAATCTGTTCCAGCCGCTCGCCACTCATGTCCGTCTCGCGTTGGCGCAGAGCGAGAGTCGCTTGAACGATGCGTGGGAAGCGGCGCCAGGATACGTGGCTCTGTCCGTCGTGGTCGCCAAGGATATCGACGCCCAGGCGTCACTATCGGAGAGTGCGGCTGCGCAAGCACTCGCAGACATCGCGGTGCCGCGAGACGCCAGTGATCGGGAGGAGTCCATCGCGGCACCGTTGCACATTCTTGTCACTCGACAGACACCGCGAGACAGGCTTATCGGCGTGCAGTACCTCCTCTCGTCAATGGGCTATCTCGCGCCGCAAAATTTCGACGGCACATTTGGCAAGGCGACCGCAGCAGCAATCAAAGCTTTTCAACGCGAAAACGGCTTTCCTGAAAATGCGGCGTTCGACGACGAGCTCGTGAACAAGGTCTATGAGGTCGCCGGTCGACCAAAGCCGCCCGACGGTCATCTTTTCGTCAGGCAGGGATTTCGGCGCGTGTTCGACACGCCAATCGCATTTCGCAAGCCGAACGAGTCGCTCGGCACACATTTCTATATGGCGCTGCCGTTCGCGCCTGGAGACACAAAGGCGCGTTGGATCGCGTTTAGCTGGGAGAGCGAGGATCCCGCGGTGACGCTTGACCGGTTGGAGATCCCAGAAGCCGTCCGGCAGGAGATCTCCGCGAGACTAACGACTGGCTCCTCGCTGATCGTTGCAGACACGAGCGAGGATTCGGCAATCTTGCCTGAGGGCGATGATTTCCTGGTTTGGGCGGACGACCTCCCCGCCAAAATCGAGCCGCCAGACACCAAGCAAGCCAGTGGCGAGGTCAAACCGGTCGCGCGCGAGCGAGCCAAAATCAAACGCGCGACGTCATCGCCTACGGTTGCCAGGACCGTGCCAAGCGAGACCTTGTCGCGTCCGTCGAGGCGGCGCAAATTCGACCGCCCCGCGGAATTTTACAGTCCTCGCTTCTTCTCCCGCTGGTAGGCGCGATCAAACGACCCGAGGAAGCATCATCGCTCCGCCACCAACAGAGCAGGCGTCATTGCCAAGGAGGCGCTCATGTTTGCGTCCAGACGCAGAACGGTCATTGCCAAAGGATTGAGGATTGAAGGCCCCCCGGACTTCGACGCTTTTGGGCAATCTCCAGGGCGTCCCTTATATGTCGACGGTGTCGCGCTCACACTAACTTGGGTTAGTGGCGCGCCCTGATTCACTGATATCGCGGGAAAATGGGGTTTGTCCGGCAATCATGCACTCGATAAGTTCGGCAGCTTTCATGTGATGCCTCGGGTTTTCCGAGGTCCTGCTCGCCTCACACTGGGCAGCGGCGGCGCGCTCCAAGACATTGCGGTTCGCCATCGCTCATCACCTTGAGGTCGCGCAAGGCAATCAGCAGCGACTCGCAGATGGACAAGGCGGCATTACCCACGACGACGTGGTTGGCGGTGTCCGGCATTCTGGTCAAAAGCTTCTTCGTCCCTTACGGCGCATGGTCACGCTTCCGCAAACGCGGCTCAGCGCGAGTGGGTTCCAACGTCAAGTCAGCGTTATAGTCGACGATCACCGCGGGTTCCCCTTGCCAATTGGAAGCAGCGGGACGCTCCCTGGTGGTAGCGAGGACCATACCACCAAGAGGGAATGGCCAGGATGCCGTTTCCTCAGCCCCGGATTTCTGGCACCGTCCCCTCAGACTACGCCTCGCGGACGTGGTGGAACTGGTAGACACACAGGACTTAAAATCCTGAGGGGGAGACCCCGTGCGGGTTCAACTCCCGCCGTCCGCACCATCGCCCGGCGCGGTCCGCCGGCATCTATGCCTGAAAATCAGGCTTCGACGTCCTTATGCCGATACCGGCGCAGGCTTTTTGCGGCCGCGAAACGGGCATTCTTCTTCGGTTGACAGGCCGCTGGCCAACGCACATTGTCCGCGCAATTTTGAGAGGGGATGTACCATGCGTCTTTGCACCAAATCGAGTCGGCGCAATCTCACCATAGCGGGAGGCGCACTTCTCTTCTCTACCCTGGCCTTCGGCGGCGGCGTCCTGGCACAGACACAGCAGAAGGCACCAGGGCCTCAGCCATCCCGTCCTGCGCCCATTTGGGTGGTGAACTGCTCGGACAATGGCGGCAAACTCGATTGCCGAGCAGGTCAATCGCTCTTCCTCAAGAACACCGGCCAACGTCTCTTGTCGGTCGCGGTGCGGGTTCCCGCAGATACCAAAAAGCCTGTCTTGATGGTTCAGGTTCCTCTTGGCGTCTATCTGCCGGCCGGAGCCTCACTGCAGATCGGCGACGGTGAGCCGAAGACGCTTCCTTTCAAAGGCTGCGACCAGGGCGGCTGCTTGGCGGAATACGCCGTGACGGAAGCAGAGATTGCTGCCATGACCAAGGGCTCCGATCTGAAAGTCTCAGTGGAGAACCAGAATCAGAAGCCGGCGTTCACGCTTACCGTCCCCGTAACCGGCTTTGCCGCAGCCTACGCAAAGATCAAGTAGCGACCAGATTCGAGTTGGATCGAAAATCAGCCTGCCGCCAACTCCCTGCATCTGTGGCGGATCCGGGGCGTCAGCCAACATTAAAGTATCCGGGAAATATAGAGATTTTGAATTGCGGCAGGTCTGAGTCACAGGTGCGCCAAAAGAGGCGTGGCTTCAGATCAGTGCTTGAGATGCTACTCGCTTGTGACCCGTCTTTACTGATTCTCTGGATACACCCATAAATTGTCTGCCGTCTTTTGAGGCATTCAGGACACAGCGGGTTTAGGTCGGGCGGTGGGGCCTTGAGGGGTTTCCCGCGAGATGAAAATTCGCGCCGTCAACGGCCTGGAAGGTTGGAAAAATCCGTTCACGGCTTCACCGGAATTGGGTGCAAAACCATTGACTTATCGACGATGAAGAGAAGGCTGCGGCGCGCCAAAAAGGGAGGCGTGGCGCAGATGCAACACCCGTCGTCCAAAGCGCCAAGACAGTTTACATTGCGTTACCACTTTAAGGAGGGCTGTGCTTTAGTGCACGCGAGAACTCAGCTCCCTCGGGGGGAGTATGAGCAGTGTCTTTGGGGATGCACGTCTTCGGACCTGGAGGGGGACCAATGAGGATCAAGAGCGAAGTGCGCAACGCGATCTGGACGCGGAGCTTGGTGGCAGGGCTCGGCGCGGTCGCAATGGGAACCGCCATGTCGGCGCTCAGCCCGCTACCAGCGAGTGCGGGGAGCTGCGGCGGCGGCAACATCATCGTGGGGCCGAACGGGTTGGCCGATGGCTCATTAGCGCTCGGTTGCATCGGCAACGTCTATGCTGGCGCACTCAACGGCAGCGGCAACGGCAACAGCGCCCTTCTTGGCTTGTCGCTTCAGGCCGGCAACATCGCAGCCGGCGCCTTGAACCAGAGCGGCAATGGCAATGGCGGCCTCTTTGGCATCAACGTCCAGCTCGAGAACACCGCCCTCGGCCTCGGGAACGAAAGCGGCAACGGCAACGGCCTCACTGGGGGCATTAACGTCCAGCTCAACAACTTCGCGGCCGGCAACTTTAACCTGAGCGGAGACGGGATTGCCCTTCTGGGCGTTGGCTCCTCGCTCCAGGTCGACAACACGGTGTTTGGCAATTTCAACGCCAGCGGCAACGGCTTGAGCATCCTCGACGGCAACTCCGTCATCACGGATAACTTCATCTCTGGTGAGAGAAATGCAACTCTGAACGGCATAGGGCCGGTCGAGGGCAACGCGCTAATCAACGAAAACACGATCTTCGGCGAAGACAACGTCCAGGGGAACGGCACCAGCCTGCTCGGCGTAGGCATCGCCAACATTCAAAACAACAACATTGCCGGCGAGAATAATGTCCAGGGCAATGGCACGGGCATAGTGCTCGGCTCAGCCACCGTCACCGGCAACTTCATCGACGGCAACAAGAACGTGCAGGGGAATTCTGCCGGCGGTACCATCGACACCGCCAGCATCACCAACAATCACATCGCGGGTGATAGCAACATTACGGGCAACGGCAATGGCACCGGTACCGTCCTCGGTATTCCGTTCGGCGTTGGCAAGTCCAACATCAGTGGCAACTTCATTGATGGGAACCAAAACGTAGCTGGCAATGGTGTTGGCACCTTGCATGGCATCGCCACGATCACAGATAATCATCTCGACGGGAACAGCAATGTGACCGGCAATGGTATCGGCACCGGTGCCCTGCTTGGGGTTCCGCTCGGCACCGGGCTGGCAGTGGTCACTGGCAACTTCGTCGATGGCAACAGCAATATCGGCGGCAACGGCGTCGGCAGCTTGCTCGGTCAGACCACTATCACGAGCAACGACATCTCAGGCGACAAAAATATCACCGGCAACGGCATCGCCACCGGTTCGGTTCTCGGCGTTCCGATCGGAATCGGGACCGCCAATGTCAACAACAATACTATCGCTGGTGACGGCAACGTGGCCGGTAACGGGACAAGCTCCTTGCTAGGCACCGCAACAATTAGCGACAACTTCATCAACGGCAACAGCAATATTCAGGGCAATGGTAGTGGCCCGGTGAGCGGCACTGCCACAATTCAAGGAAACCACATTGGCGGCGACAAGAACGTCGCGAACAACGGTGTCGCTACGACCGGCATCGGCAACGCCACCATCAGCGGTAACAACATTACGGGCGACGGCAATGTGGCCGGGAATGGAAATAGCTCGCTCTTGGCGAATGCGAATATCACCGGCAACTATATCGTCGGCGACAGCAACGTTATGAACAATGGCCAGGGCCCCGTCAGCGGCACAGCCAATGTTTCGAACAACGTCGTTACCGGCGACAACAACGTCAACGGCAATGGTAGCGCAACGGTCGGTGTTGGAACCGCCAATATCAGCAACAATCTTGTCACTGGCAACGGCAATGCGAGCGGCAACGGCACCAGCGCTGCCCTGGCGAATGCGACAATCAACAACAATGAGGTTACGGGTTCCACTTCTCTGAGCGGCAACGGCACGGGCGCCGTTTCCGGCACAGCGAATCTGACCAATAATGTCATCGACGGAACGAGCTCGGGCAGCAGCAACGGTACGAGTAGCGCCGTCGGTTCGGCGACGCTCAATGACAACACCGTTTCAGGCGACCGCTCCCTGAACAGCAATGCCAACGGCTCGGCACTCGCCACTGCTAATCTGTCCCATAACAACATCAGTGGAGACGGCTCGGCATCCACCAACGCTACCTCTGGCGGCGTGGCGAGAACGGCGACACTCACCGATAACACGGTTGTCGGAGACGGCTCGTTGAGCAGCAATGGCAATGGCGGTTCGCTGTCGAGCACTGCCACCCTGGTGCACAACACCGTTATTGGCGATGGCTCTGTCACCGGTAACACCACGGGTAACGTTCTTGGATCCAGCTCCGCCAACGTTCAAAACAACGTGGTCATAGGTGACACTTCGCTGAACAATAATGGGAGCACCGCTGGGGCGAATGTCCTGCGCAACACGATTATCGGCAACAGCTCCGGCAACACCAACGGCAACAACTTCAATGACAACAGGGTCATTGGCAACAATTCGGCCGATGGTAACGGCACTGACGCCACGGGCAACTCCATCTCAGGCAATACCTCCGGCAATAACAACAGAAACAACTTCCAGAACAATCTCGTCGTCGGCAACAATTCAGCCGATAACAACGGTACGAGTGCCAATGCGAACTACCAGAACAATACGATCATCGGAAACGGCTCTGGTAGCACCAATGGAAACAACTTCCAGAACAACCAAATCATTGGCGATAATTCCGGCGACAATGCCGCCGCCAACGTGATGAACAATACTGTGACCGGCGATAATTCCGGCAACCAGTACAGAGCCGGTGCACACGACAACACTGTAGATGGAAACTCGTCCGGAAACCGGGTTAATGGCAACTTCAATGTTGGCGTCGGCAACACCGTCGGCAACGACGTCATCGGCAACGCCAACGTGGCAGAGGGTATGAATTCGGGCAACACCGTAGAGGGTAGCAACAATCGGGCAATCGGCACGAACGCCGGCAACAATCTCGATCCGAGCAACAACAACACCGCCATGGGCGTGAACGTGGGCAATACCCTCACGAACAGCAACAACAACCAGGCCTATGGTCTAAACTCAGGCGACACCCTTACCAACAGCAACAATAACCAGGCCAGCGGCGTCAGCACCGGCAACAAGCTCACCAACAGCAACGACAACCAGGCTAGTGGCAACAACGCCGGCAACAATATGACCAACGGCACCAACAACCAGGCCAGTGGCACCAACGTCGGCAACAATCTTACTAACAACAACAGCAACAACCAGGCCAGCGGCAACAACGCCGGCAACAATTTGACGAACGGCAGCAGCAACAACCAGGCGAGCGGCGTGAATGTCGGCGACTTCACCAATGGCAGCAATAACATCGCCATGGGGATCAATTCCGGCGGCCAGAATATTCTCAACCGCGTCAGCGGCTCCAACAACATCGCCCTCGGTAACAATGTCGGGAACTCCGTCATCGGCAACAACAACCAGTCGAGCGGCCAGGGCTCCGGTAATGGGGTCCTCGGCAGCAACAACCAAGCGTCCGGCCTCAATTCGGGCGACACGGTCGTCGGCAGCAACAACCAGGCCAGTGGCACCAGCACCGGCAACGGCGTAGTGGGCAGCAACAACCAGGCTGCCGGCCTCAACTCCGGCGATGGCATCCTGGGCTCGAACAACCAGGCCAGCGGTGACAACACCGGCAACGGTGTGGTCGGCAGTGGCAACCAAGCCGCCGGCACCAACTCGGGCAACGGCATCCTGGGCTCGAACAATCAGGCAAGCGGCGACACCACCGGCAACGGTGTGGTCGGCAGTGGCAACCAAGCCGCCGGCACCAACTCGGGCAACGGCATCCTGGGCTCGAACAATCAGGCAAGCGGCGACACCACCGGCAACGGTGTGGTCGGCAGTGGCAACCAAGCCGCCGGCACCAACTCGGGCAACGGCATCCTGGGCTCGAACAATCAGGCAAGCGGCGACACCACCGGCAACGGCGTGGTCGGCAGTGGCAACCAAGCGGCCGGCACCGACTCGGGCAACGGCATCCTGGGCTCGAACAATCAGGCAAGCGGCGACACCACCGGCAACGGCGTGGCCGGATTTGGAAACCAAGCTGCCGGCACCAACTCGGGCAACGCTGTCGTGGGCGAAAACAACCAGGCCAGCGGCGAGGATACCGGCAACTTCGTCTTGGGTGAAAACAACCAAGCCTCTGGTGACGACACTGGCAACTTCGTTCTCGGCGAGAACAACCAGGCCAGCGGCGAAGGTTCGGGTAACTTCGTTGCGGGCTTCGGCAACACCGCCTTCGGCGACTTCTCAGGCAACTTCGTCGCGGGCATCGGCAATCAGGCCAGCGGCATTGGCTCGGGCAACTTCGTCCTTGGCGTCAATAACCAGGCCAGCGGCTTTGCCACCGGCAACGGTGTTGCTGGTTTCAACAACCAGGCGAGCGGCGCGTTCACCGGCAACGGTGTGCTCGGCTCCAACAACGTAGCGAGCGGTACCGGCTCCGGCAACGGCGTCTTGGGTGAGAATAACATTGCCCTCGGCACGGGCGCAGGCAACGGCATCGCTGCCGATGACACGATCGCAATCGGCACCGGCGCCACGGCAACTCAAGACCATTCCACCGCGATCGGTGCGGGCGCCGTCGCCACCAAGGATCACCAGATGGTGTTCGGTACCAGGTCCGATACCTACACCACTCCAGGTATCACCTCCGGCCTGAGCAAGAGCCGGCAGCATGGCTCGCTGGAGGTCGTTACCTCCGACGCTGGCGGCAACTTGGCCACGGACGGTGGCGATATCTTCCACAACTGAATTCCCTCAACCACTCGGTCGACGGCAAACCAGCGCTCTGACGAGGCGTTCTCTGGCGTCGCGTTGCAATGGCGGCAACAGGGCCAGACCTGACCGGTAACGAGCGGTTTGGCGTGAGCGCAGAACTGGGGCAGCTTCGAGGGCGCTAATGCCTTCGGCTGGGCTGGAAGGTGTCCTCGGTTATGACATGTTGACCCGCGGCGACCGCGTCGCCATTACCGGCGGCTTGGGCGTCGGCTTCGCAGGACGGCGCCGGAGACGACGTCTAGGGCGGCCGGGTTGGCGCACAGTGGACCTGGGGCCACAAGCCTATCCCGTACGTCCTGAAGTAGGACCGCACACATTGACCAAGGGCCGGCCAGGGACGTACCCTGGCCGGCCTTTTCATTTATACGGGGCCTGGCAAGGCGTGAATGAAGGCGAGCTTCCTCATCTGCGGAATTCCCTGAGGCAAGGATCGGCGCTGCGCGTCACGCAAGTCCAGCGCCGCCGCCTCCGCGGCTGGTCGAAGGGCCGCCGCAAGCCAGCTATAGCCCACCGACCATTGCGATTGTCTTTCTGGCAGTTCACTTTGCGGGCCGTGCCTAATCGTCGTCGCCCTCGCGGCCACCGGTGCGCTGGCCTATTTACTCTATCAGCCAACGCTCGCAGCCCTTCGCGCAGCTGCAGCAGCAGCCGCCGCAGCAGCAAGTCGCGCAAACTTCCCCGGCGGGATCAAAGTAGGCCGCAGCCTCAGCCGCCCAGGCTCAGCAACAGCCAGCCGCAGGCACAGCAGCGGCCAGGTAAGTGACGTCGAGAGAGCCAGAAACCGCCGGGCCGCGATCCTCTGCCGCAAATGCCGAACGACGACAAGCTGATCATGCTGATCAATTCGGCGCTGATGCGCTCAACCAGGCGAACGCGACGGGAAACTACACGGTGCTCCACGACATGGCCGCGCCCGGCTTTCAAACGGGCCAACAGCCCGGAGCGTCTTGCCCAGGTGTTCGGCAATCTCAGGAACCGGAAGCTGGACCTTTCGCCGATCCTTCTGTTCCAGCCGAAGCTCTACCAGCAGCCCTGCGATGAACGACACGGGGCATGCTCCGGATCACGGGCTTTTTCCCGACTTCGCCGGAGCGGGTCAATTTCGACCTGATCTTCCAGCCGGTGCAGGGGAAGTGGCGCCTGTATGGCATTGCGGCGAACACCCAGAAGTGCGCCAGCCCCGCAGCTGCCCCGGCGCCCCAGTCCGCGCCGGCCCCGGCCGGAGGCGAGCACGGCTAAGCCTGCGGCGACCCAGGCGACCAAGCCTGCCGCGCCGGTAAAGAAGCCGCAAGCCCAAGCCCACGGCCGAAGCCCAGGACCCGGCCCAAGTCGACGTGCGCGACCGGATCGACAATCCGCCACCCCCGCCGCCGGCAGAGAAGCCCAAGCCGAAGAACAGCATCTGGAATCCGTTCGGCCGCTAGGCCTCGATCATCCGGCCGGCGGTCAGGCCGGGCCGGAGGGTCAAGCCGCGGTGCTTGGGCGGCTGCGTGCCGCGCAAGCAAAAACGCCATGAGGAAGCCTGCGGCAAAACCGCCGATATGGGCCATATAGGCGACGCCGCCGACATTGGCGCTTTCGTCGGTATAGGCGATCGTGCCGACGCCGCTTACGAGCTGGAGCACGATCCACATGCCGAGCACGATCACGGCCGGCATCGCCACGATCTGACGCCCGAGCAGGACGTTCACGCGCGATTGCGGGAACATCAGGATGTAGGCGCCGAGCACGCCGGCGATGGCGCCGGAGGCGCCGACATTCGGCACGGTCGAATGGGGGGCGAGAGCGAACTGGGCGAGCGTCGCGGCGATTCCCGCGAGAAGATAGAACACCAGGAACTTTGCGTGGCCGAGGCGGTCCTCGACATTGTCGCCGAAGATCCACAGGAACAGCATGTTGCCGAGAAGATGCAGCCAGCCGCCATGCATGAACATGGCGGTAAAAATAGTGATGACGTTGCCTGCGGGATCCTCGGCGAAACGAGCCGGGATGAACGCCCATTCTTGGATGAAGCCTTCGCCCGCACCGAGCTCGAGCAGGAAGAACAGGACGTTCGCGGCGATGAGCGCGAAAGTGACGACCGGAACCGTGCGCTCCTGAGAGTTATCGTCGCCAATGGGGAACATCGCGAGCCTGCTTGTCGCCCGACCGGTTAACCGGGCTTTGCCAGAATCATAGCCTTAGCACCGAGGAAGTCCACGCTCTATGGTGCATCCGCCTGACGCGCCGGGAGGATCCAGCAAAATAGCCCCCGGCGTCGGGGCGATTGCCCGCGGTACGAGGCGCCGGCCTCCGCGAGCCCGGCTCGATCTTGGTGGCGGTATCGGCCCCCGGGCGCTGTTTTGATCCTGGTCAAGGTTCTAAGGACCGAGCGCGGTCACTGTGCGCCGGAGACCCGGGATGGGGAGCGAACATGACGGCATCTCAACATCGCGAGGAATTGCACGCTTTTTCCGACGGGGCCGCCCTGCTCGGAGCGGTGATTTGTGCCGTAATCGGTCTGATCTGGGCCGTCGCTGGAAAAGACACCGGCATGGTGCTGGCCGGCACGCTCTTGGTGGTCGCCTCGGCCATGTCCGGGGTGTATCTGATCGATCGTTTCAGGGGCAACGCGCCGCCGGTGGACGAGACGGGCTATGCCGACGGCGTCATCCGCGCCGGCGTCATTGCCACGGTGTTCTGGGGCGTCGTCGGATTTCTGGTCGGGGACTTCATTGCCTGGCAGCTCGCTTATCCGGTTCTCAACCTCGATCTGCCCTGGACGAGCTTCGGGCGGTTAAGCCCGCTCCACACCTCTGCCGTCATCTTCGCCTTCGGCGGCAACGTTCTGCTCGCGACCTCGCTCTATGTCGTGCAACGCACGAGCCGCGCGCGCATTGCCGGGCACTGGGCGCCCTGGTTCGTGTTCTGGGGCTATCAGCTGTTCATCGTGCTTGCCGCCTCGGGCTATCTGCTCGGCGTCACCGAATCGCAGGAATACGCCGAGCCCGAGTGGTACGTCGATTTGTGGCTGACGCTCGTGTGGGTCGTCTATTTCCTCGTCTTCCTCGGCACGCTGGGGAGCGCAGGCGAGCCGCACATCTACGTGGCGAACTGGTTCTACCTCGCCTTCATCGTCACCATCGCCATGCTGCACATCGTCAACAACCTGTCGATGCCGGTGTCCTTGCTCGGCACGAAGAGCTACTCGCTCTTCTCCGGCGTGCAGGACGCCATGACGCAATGGTGGTACGGCCACAACGCGGTCGGCTTCTTCCTGACCGCCGGCTTCCTCGGCATCATGTACTATTTCATCCCGAAGCGCGTCGAGCGGCCGATCTACTCCTACCGGCTCTCCATCGTCCACTTCTGGTCGCTGATCTTCCTCTACATCTGGGCCGGCCCGCATCATCTGCACTACACCGCGCTGCCCGACTGGGCGCAGACGCTCGGCATGACGTTCTCCATCATGCTGTGGATGCCGTCCTGGGGCGGCATGATCAACGGCCTGATGACGCTGTCGGGCGCCTGGGACCGGCTGCGCACCGACCCGGTCGTGCGCCTCCTCGTCGTCTCGGTCGCCTTCTACGGCATGTCGACGTTCGAAGGGCCGCTGATGTGCATCAAGTCGGTCAACTCGCTGTCGCACTACACCGACTGGACCATCGGGCACGTGCACTCGGGCGCGCTCGGCTGGGTCGGCTTTGTCTCCTTCGGCGCCATCTACTGCCTGGTGCCGTGGCTGTGGAAGCGGCGCGGCGCTCTATTCGCTGCGCCTCGTCGAATGGCACTTCTGGGTCGCGACCATCGGCCTCCTCCTCTACGTCTCCTCGATGTGGGTGTCGGGCATCATGCAGGGCCTGATGTGGCGCGCCTACGACAAGCTGGGCTTCCTCAAGTACTCGTTCGTGGAGACGGTGGAGGCCATGCATCGGCCTTCTACGTCATCCGCGCCACGGGCGGCGTGCTGTTCCTGCTGGGCGGCATCCTCATGGCCATCAACGTCTGGCGCACCATCCGCGGAGACGAGCCGGTCGATCTGGCCGAGCAGCCGAGCTCGGCGGCGGCGCCCGAGCTGCGGCCGGGTGCGGCCGCAGTGCCGGCGGAATGAGGGGGCGGTCATGAACCACGGATTTTTCGAAAAGAACTCGATGGTGCTGCTGATCGCCATCCTGGTCGTCGTCGCCATCGGCGGCCTCGTCGAGATCGCACCCCTGTTCCTCTTGAACTCCACCATCGAGAAGGTGCAGGGCATGCGCCCCTATGCGCCGCTGGAGCTCGCCGGGCGCGACATCTACCTGCGCGAGGGCTGCTACAATTGCCACAGCCAGATGATCCGTAGCTTGCGCGACGAGGTCGAGCGCTACGGCCATTACAGCCTGGCCGCGGAGAGCATGTACGATCATCCCTTCCAATGGGGATCGAAGCGCACCGGGCCCGATCTTGCCCGCGTCGGCGGCAAGTACTCGGACAATTGGCACGTGGCGCACATGCACAACCCGCGCTCGGTGGTGCCGGAATCGGTGATGCCGGGCTATCCGTTTCTGGCGCGAAGCGCACGCTCGACTACCGCGACATCGCCCAGCGCATGCAGACCTCGCGGATCACGGCGTCCCCTACACCGATGAGATGATCGCAGGCGCCGGCCGACGTCGTGGCGCAGATCTCGCCCGACACCAAGGAAGCGAAAGAGCTCGTCGCGCGCTATCCCAAGGCGCACGTGCGCAAGTTCGACGGCACCCAGGGCACCCAGCCGACCGAGCTCGACGCCCTCATCGCCTATCTGCAGATGCTCGGCACGCTCGTCGACTTCGCCGATTTCGATGCCGCGGGTCCCAACCTTCGCTAAAGGGCGCACACGCGATGACCCACCAGCCGGTAACCGAAATCTCGCAGATCGCGGCGCTGATTTTCTTTGTCGCGCTGTTCGTCGGCGTGATCGTTTACGTGTTCTGGCCCGGCAACAAGAAGAAGTTCGACGAGGCGGCCAAGCTCCCGCTCGAGGATGAGGACGACGACAAACCGGAGGACGATCGGTCATGAGCCAAAGGAGATCGATCCTGTCACCGGCGTCGAGACCACCGGTCACGTGTGGGACGGCGACCTCAAGGAGCTGAACAAGCCGCTGCCCAAGTGGTGGCTCTATACCTTCTATGCGTGCGTCGTCTGGGCGATCGGCTATTGGGCGATCTATCCCGCCTGGCCGACGTGACGGGCTACACCAAGGGCTTGCTCGGCTACAGCCAGCGCGGCGAGGCGGCAAAGAGGTTGCCGCCGCCAAGGCCGATCAAGGCCAGTTTCTCGACCAGATCGCCGCCACGCGCTCGCGGCGATCGTCGAAAGAACCAGGAGCTGATGCCGTTCGTGATGGCGGGCGGCGCGGCCGTGTTCGGCGACAACTGCGCCCCCTGCCACGGCAAGGGCGCGCAAGGCGCCGTCGGCTACCCCAACCTTAACGACGACGACTGGCTGTGGGGCGGGCACGCTCGACGCCATTCACCAGACGATCATGCACGGGATCCGCTCCGGCGATCCCGAGACGCGCGAAATGGCAGATGCCGCGCTTCGGGCTGGACGGGATCCTGCAGCCCGCCCAGATCAAGGACACGGCGCAGTACGTTCTCTCGCTCTCCGGTCATCGCCGACGCGGCCGCGGCCGAGCGCGGATCAAAGATCTTCGCCGACAATTGCGCGCCTGCCACGGCGAGGACGGCAAGGGCAATCCCCAGCTCGGTGCGCCCAACCTGACCGACGAGCTTTGGCTCTACGGCGGCAAGGCCGCCGATATCGAGAAGACGATCCGAGACGGGGCGCGGCGGCGTGATGCCCTATTGGGCGGGCGGCTCGACCCCGTGACCATCAAGATGCTGACCGTCTACGTGCACGCGCTGGGCGGCGGGCGCAGCTCAGGCGTTTGCGAAGAGCGCCGCGATGTTGCTGGAGCCGGCATGACCATGATCAAACGCGCCGCTGATTTCCTGTCCGGAGACCGCACGCGGCCGAGGCCGCGCCCGGCATCGCGGCCGCGTGACGGCGGCCGCGTCGAAGATGGCGCGCGAAGCCTACGCCGCGCGCCAGAAGATCTACCCCAAGCTCGCGCACGGCACGTTCCGCAAGGTCAAGTGGGTCGTGATGGCCGTCACGCTCGGCATCTACTACCTCGCTGCCCTGGATCCGCTGGGACCGCGGGCCCAACCTGCCGAACCAAGCGTTCCTCTTGGATTTCGCCAATCAGCGGCTGTTCTTCTGCCCCATCGAGATCTGGGCGCAGGAGCTCTACTACATCACCGGCCTGTTGATCCTCGTCGGCGCTCGGGCTCTTCCTCGTCACCTCGGTCGCGGGACGCATGTGGTGCGGCTATACCTGTCCGCAGACGGTGTGGACCGATCTGATGATCGTCGTCGAGCGCTTCTGGCAGGGCGACCGCAACGCCCGCATCAGGCTCGACAAGACGCCGCTGGACGTTCGAGAAGTCTGGAAGAAGACCGCAACCCACATCTGACCTGGCTCCTGGTCGCGGTCGCCACGGGCGGCGCGCTGGTGTTCTACTTCCGCGACGCGCCGACGCTCGCCGCCGAGCTCGTGGCCGGCGAGGCGCCGATCGTCGCCTACGTGTTCCTCGGCCTCTTCTACCGCGACCACCTATTTTTGGGCGGCATCGCGCGCGAGCAGGTCTGCATCTACATGTGCCCCTGGCCGCGCATCCAGGGCGCGATGTTCGACCGCGATTCGCTGCTCATCTCCTATCGCGGCTACCGCGGCGAGCCGCGCGGGCCACACAAGAAGGGACAGACGCTGGGAGGGCCGCGGCGACTGCATCGACTGCAAGGCCTGCGTCGCCGTCTGCCCCATGGGCATCGATATTCGCGACGGCGTGCAGCTCGAATGCATCCAGTGCGCGCTGTGCATCGACGCCTGCGACGAGATCATGGACCGGTCGAGCGGCCCCGCGGGCCTCATCGCCTACGATACCTTCAAGAACCTCGACGCCGCCTCGCACCACGACCGAGCGCCGCTGCGGCTCATCCGGCCGCGCACGATTCTCTAGCCTCGGCCATCGCCGCTCGTCGCCAACATCATGCTGTGGGCCTGGCTGCACCGGCACGATCTCGAGATCAACGTCCTGCACGACCGCCACCCGCTCTACGTCCAGCTCACCGACGGCGGGTTGCGCAACGGCTACACGGTCAAGCTCCTCAACAAGCTGCATCGGACGCGCACGCTCCAGCCTCGGCATTGACGGGCTGCAAGGGGCGCACGCTTCGCGTCGTCGGCTTGGAGGCAACGAGCCAAAATCGACGTCGTCACCGACAACCTGCGCGCGCTCAAGGTCACGTCACATGTACGCTCGACAAGAACGCCCGCGGCGGCCCTTCAGGGCGAGGCGACGACCTTCCATTTCGTGGTGACCGACGAGGCCGATGGCAGCGAGCGCACCTACCACGAGCGCGACGTTCATGGGACCCAATCATGATGAGTGCAAACCGCGGCTCGGCGACGGACTTCGACGGCCGGCACGTGCTGCTGGCCTTCATCGGCTTCTTCGGTCTGTGTTCGCTGGTCAACGGCGTTTTGTCTACCAGGCCGATGTCGACTTTCGGCGGCCGCGACACCGACGACCCCTATCGCAAAGGACTGGACTACAACGAGCGCATCGCGAGGCCGCAGCAGCGCATGCCGAGCGCGGCTGGCACGACCGAGCTCGAGCTACGTACGCCAAGACGGAGGCGCTTGCGCTGTCTCTGACCGACAAGGCCGGCGCGCCCGTGTCCGGGCTTGCACGTTGACCGCCAAGCATTGAGCGCCCGGCGACCGACGCTTCGACGAGGATCGCTCCACCAATTTCCGCGAGATCGACGGGGGCAAATATGAGGCCGACGTCTCGAGCTCGCTGCCCGGACTGGTGGACGGTCGACCTGCAGGCCATGAGCTATCGCGCACGGAGGACACGCCGTCTATGAGGCGAGGCGGCGGCTATGGATCAAGCCCTGAAGCCCCATGACCGTCCATCGGTCCCGGCGCCTGCCAGGCACCGACACCGTGCAGCGCCGTAGCCGCGCCGCAGACGTCACCCTGATCGTCGAGAACATGCGCTGCGGCAGCTGCATGGCCGCGGTCGAGAAGGCCTGCTGGCGTCGCCCGGCGTCGAAAGCGCGCGCGCCAACCTTGTCGGCGAAACGCGTAAGCGTCGCCGTGATGACGGCCGGGCCACGAACCGATCCTGATCACCGCGCTGCGCTGCGAGCCGTTTCGCCGCCGCCCCCATGCAGCAGAAGCCAGCCAACGCCCGACGAGGCCGCCGGCATCCGCGCCGCCGACCTCTTGCGCCGTCGCGGCTCGCCGGCTTCGCCGCCGCCAACGTGATGCTGCTATCGGTCTCGGTTTGGGCCGGACTTGCCAGCGACATGGACCGCCTGCCGCGGCGCTGTTCCATTGGCTGTCGGCGCTGATCGCGCTGCCGGCGATCGTCTATGCGGGCCAGCCGTTCTTCCGCTCCGCGCTCTCCGCGCTGCGGGCACGCCGCCTCAACATGGATGTGCCGATCTCGCTCGGCATCATTCTCGCCTCCGCCATGAGCCTGTTCAGACCATGCGCGGGCGGCGACCAGGTCTATTTCGATGCCGCGGTCTGCTCACTGTTCTTCCTGCTGATCGGGCGCTATCTCGATGAGAGCCTTGCGCGTCCGGGCGCAAGGGCGCGGCCGAGAACCTCTTAGCCTGCAAGGCCTGGTCGGCCACGGTGATCGGCGCCGACGGGCGAGCGCTGCGCGCGGTTCCGGCGCGTGCGCTTGAGCCCGGCATGCGCGTGCTGGTGGCGGCGGGCGAGCGCATTCCGGTCGATGGCCGGGTCGTCTCGGGCACCGAGCGAGATCGAGGAGAGCCTGATCACCGGCGAGACAACGCCTGCCGCCGTGGCGCCGAGCGCCAAGTGCTACGCCGGCACGGTCAATCTCGGCGCCACGCTGATCGGTGGAGGCGACTGCCACCGACGAGCGCCACCCTGATCGCCGAGATCGCGCGGCTGATGGCAGGCGGCGGAGCAGGGGAAGGCCGCTATCGTCGCCTCGCCGACCGCGCTGCGGCTATCTACGCGCCGGCGGTGCATGTCCTGGGCGCTGCGACTTTTTTCGGCTGGATGATCTTGGGCGCGGCGTGGCAGACAGTCGCTCACCTACGCCATCGCCGTGCTGATCATCACCTGTCCTTGCGCGCTTGCGCTCGCGGTGCCGGCCGTGCAGATCGCGGCCACGAGCCGCCTGTTCGGCAAGGAACCGTGATCATAAGCGGCCGATGCGCTGGAGCGCGTCGCCGAAGCAGACATGATCGTGTTCGATAAGACCGGCACGCTCACCCTGGGGCGCCCGCTGCTCGTCAATGACGCAGCGATCTCGGACGAGGTGCTCAAGGCCGCGGCTGGGCTTGGCGCGGCGAGCCGGCATCCTTATGCGAAAGCCTTGGTTGCTGCCGCGAGTACGCGCGAAATCTCCGTGGTGCCGGCAGAGGGCGTGAAGGAGACGCCTGGACAAGGCCTTGCGCGGACCTTGCCCTTCGGCGAGGAGCGGCTCGGATCGGCCGAATGGTGCGGCGTTGCCGGCAGTCGTGGCGGAACGAGCGAGGTGTGGTATACGCGAGATTGGCAGGCTCCGGTTCGCTTTCGTTTCGCCGACGCCTTGCGCAGCGATGCCGCGGCAGTGGTCGAGGAGCTGAAGCGGTGCGGCTATCCTGTGGCGCTCCTCTCCGGTGACCGCAACAGCGCCGTCGAAGCGGCGGCGCGGGCAAGTGGCATCAATACTTGGCAGGGCGAGCTCACGCCGGCACGCAAGATCGATTGGCTCGCCGAATGCGCAAAGCAGGGACACAGGGCGTTGATGATCGGCGATGGTCTTAACGACGCGCCGGCGCTCGCGGCAGCGCACGCCTCGCTATCACCGGCGAGCGCCGCCGACCTCAGCCAGCGCGCCGCGGACTTCGTGTTCCAAGGAGAGCGGCTTGCGCCGGTGTTGGAGGTGCTGTCGACGGCAAAGCGCGCACGGTCTCTCTCGCTGCAGAATTTCGGCGTCGCCTTTTGTTACAACATCGTGGCGGTGCCGTTTGCCATGGCGGGTTATGTGACGCCGCTGATCGCAGCCATCGTGATGTCGACCTCATCAATCCTCGTCACATTAAACGCGACGCGGCTTGGAGGCAGGAGGCGACCATGACGGCGCTCGCCTGGCTGATACCGGCGGCGCTCTTTCTTGGCGGTCTTGGTCTGCTCGCCTTCCTGTGGGCGCTTCGCTCTGGCCAGTTCGAGGATCTGGAGGGAGCCGCCTATCGCGCGCTGGAAGATGAACCGCTCGAGGACTGCGCCAACGAGCCAAGCACCACGCCGCCGAGCTCCGATCACGCCTGATCGTCCGCGCGCGGCTCCTCGATTGGCTCTATAATTGGCCTGCGAGGATCGACCATGGCAGAAGCGGACGCCACCATGCCTAATATCGCCATCACCTATTGCCGGCTCTGCGGGTGGCTGCTGCGCGCCTCATGGATGGCGCAAGAGTTGTTGACTACCTTCGCCGAGGAACTCGGCTCTGTGACGCTCATCCCCGACGACACCGGCGGCGTGTTCGAAGTGCGCCTCGACGGCAAGCTTCTCTGGTCGCGCAAGGAGCACGGGCGCTTCCCCGACATCAAGGAGTTGAAGCAGCTCGTCAGGGACGAGGTGGCGCCTGAGCGCGGGCTCGGCCATAGCGACGCGAAGCCGGCGCAGTCCTGACCCCCCCGCCGCCCCCTGGTAGAAGGGGTCCTGCTCCCCCACATGTTGCCCAAGTCGCTGACCCGGAATCAGAAGGAAACCAAAGAGATGGCTGAGCCCGTCGTCGTCACCATTCCCCACAGGCTAACCAAGGAAGAAGCCATTCGCCGCCTGAAGAAAGGCTTCGGCGACGTCCGCTCGACCGTGGGCGAGAAGTTCGTGGTGCTCACCGACGATTGGGCGGGCGATCACCTCGACTTTCGTGCAAGCCTGCTCGGCCAGACCACGACAGGGACAGTGGATGTGGGCGATCACAGCGTGCGGCTCGAAATTCAGCTTCCCTGGGTGCTGGCGTTGCTCGCCAACAAGGCCAAGGCCATCGTGCAGAAACAGGGCCAGCTCATGCTGGAGAAGCCGAGCAAGACAAAAACAACAACCACCTGATCTGTCAGGATCTGTGGGGACTCATCAGGAAATTGTGACGATTTCCGCTTCGCCGGCTCCGGCTTCGATCATGTCGCCGACCTGCTTCCCCATGAGTGCCTGTGCAACCGGCGAGACATAGGAGAGGGTGCCGGCGTGGGGATCGGCCTCATCCTCGCCGACGAGCCGGTAGGTCTGACGGCGCCCGTCCTCGCGCAGGATGGTGACCGTGGAGCCGAACTGCACTTCCTTCGCATCCCTCGGCGGCTCCATGACCTGGGCGGTGGCCCGGCGCGAAGTCCAATAGCGCAAGTCGCGGTTGGTTTTGGCAAGGAGCGCGCGGTCGTTGGCTTCCTGCGCCGCGCTGTGCTCTTGATGCAGCCGCGCGAGCTCAGCCTCGATCATCTCAAGCCCCTTGGAGGTCACGAGATTGTGCGGCGACACGGGCCGATCCGGCAGATCGTCATAGACGTCGCCGGTTTCCGACTCTTTGGTGAAAGCCTTGCTCATTGTGCCAATATATCATGGCAGAACCCAAGATTGTGGCACTCCTTCCGATGCTTGCCTCCTCGGTAATCCTGGATTTGGTTATGTCTCCCCGTTAGTTAACCCCGCTGTCTGGGATATGTGGAAGGATTAGACAGTCCGCAGTTATTTCACACCTGGTCCGAAGCCAAAATGCCTTGACGCCGCGCGGCAACCGGTCGACGGTTTCGATCCCGCGAGGGAGTAAGCGCCCTTCATCACCGCCAGGATGCGAGGCGAGAACGCAATCGGAGAGCGAGTGCATGAAATACATTATTGCAGTCATCCAGCCGCATCGTCTTGACGCGGTGCGCGAGGCGCTCGGCGCCATCGGCGTGCAGGGATTGACGGTAACCGAAGTTCGCGGCTTCGGACGGCAGAAGGGACAGACCGAGATCTATCGCGGTGCCGAATACACCATGCAATATGTGCCGAAGGTGAAACTTGAAATCGCCGTCGACGACGAACTCGCCGACCATGTGGTCGAGGCCATCGGGGAGGGGGCGCGGACCGGCCATATCGGCGACGGCAAGGTGTTTGTGCTCGACCTCGAGGGGGTGATGCGCGTGCGCACCGGCGAGATGGGGGCCGACGCGCTCTAGCGCCAGCGCACAATCTCGGTCCCGGGGGCCCAAGGGGGAAAGCGGTCGCAATCTCTTGCGACCTCCTGCGGAACTTCATCCTGGTTGGTGCTTAGCGCTGCTCTGCGGCTCCTGCGGCAAAGAGAAGATCCTTGACGAGGCTATCGAACTCGCGGCGCTTATCGCGGTCCTCGAGCAGTCGAAGCAGGTAGGAGGGGTGGACCGTGATCACGGCTTGGCGGTCGCCGGGCAACTCGATCAGACGCCCGCGATTGGCATTGATGGAAAGCGGCTTATGCGTCACCGCCCGGGCGGCGGTGGCGCCAAGCGCCACCACGATGTTCGGCTGCACGATGGCAATCTCGTTATCCAGCCACCAGCGGCAGGCGTCGATCTCGCTCGCATCGGGCTTCTTGTGGATGCGCCGCTTGCCGCGCGGCTCGTTCTTGAAATGCTTCACTGCGTTGGTGATGTAGACCGCCCCGCGATCGATGCCGGCGGTCTCGAGCGCCCGGTCGAGCACCTTTCCCGCAGGTCCGACGAAGGGGCGCCCGGCAAGGTCCTCCTGATCGCCGGGCTGCTCGCCGACCAGCATGAGGGCGGCGTCCGCCGGACCCTCGCCGAACACGGTCTGGGTCGCATTCTTGTAGAGCGGACAGCGCGTGCAGCCGCGCGCCTCCTCGGCAAGCTCCTTGAGAGCACGCTCCGGGTCATTGATCCGCTTCGCCTCGGCGAAGAGAGGAAGCCCAGGATCACGTTGATTGCGTGCCATTGATGCCAGCCTGGTGGAGGATTCCTCAGAAAGGAACATTCTGAGGGCGCCGGCGTTCCGCGTCCATGGCTGGCGTCATTCCCGACGGAACTCCGCTCACGGCCCCGTTTCCCTCTTTTTCCTGTGCTTACATGCCCGTTCGGCGCACCCCATATGAAGCCGGGGCGGACAGGACCTGCTAGGTTTGGCGCAAGGACGTTGGAGCCATGCTGGACGACATGCCTGAAGGTCAAAGTACCAGTCTCGTTGCCGGCGCAGGTGACCAGTTCGCCGCCGTTGCGATTCCGCCGGACAAGGAGCTCGCGGCGCCCAGGCCCGAGCGGGCTCGCCGCGATGGGCGTGAGAGAATCGTCAAGGAAAGCGCGCTCGGCGCGCTGCTCAAGCCCATCGGCATTTCGCTCGCGCTCGTACTCATCGCCTACGCGCTTCTGTCGCTCGGCACCACCTTCTGGCGGAGCTATCAACGGCATCTCGATCACAGCGCGCCGGTTCACGCCGATAACAGCGTTCTCGATATCTTGCTCGGCACGTCGAACCTGCCGGCGGATCCTGTCGATCTCGTGGTCAAGGACGTCGACGGCACCTTGCACAAGGTGGTGGCGAGCAAGTCGGAGGCCGACAAGTTCGTCAACGACACGATCCTCATGCTCGACGACGAGCGGGCACAGATCAAGAAGGCCGCCCATGACGACCTCGACCGCACCTTTGCGCTTGCCTTCCAGGATCGCGAGCAGGCGGTCTCGAACTATGCCGACTGGTTCTTCGAGTGGAAGCGTTCCTATGTGGTGCTGAAGGAATCGCTCACCTCGGCAATCACTCGCTTCTTCCAGGCGGGCAGTTACGAATCGTTGACCGAGGCCATCGAGGCCGACGTGAAGGACTATTTCCTCAGGAACTACAAGGAGCAGGTGCTGAAGGCTGAGGTCCGCGACCAGGCCATCACCCAAGGGGTCGAACAGGCCGTGCGCCATGCGCACGGCAGCTATCGCCGGGTGATCGCGAATGGCGACATGCGCTTGCAGCTGTTTCTCGCCCAGCATACGAGCCACCTGGAAGACATCCCGGCCTCGACGCCGATGACCAAGGTCAAGCTCGACTGGGATGCACAGAAATGGAAGGCGCCGGTCTATCTCATGGAGGATCGCGCCTTCGACGGCATTGCCGGCATCGGCGCCGCCGCGGCCGGCGGCACGGTTGGCGCTCTTGCCCTCGGGCCGGCGCTGAACGGCGTATTGACACAGAGCTTCGGACAATTGTCGCGCCGTTTCGTCACCTCGCTCGGCACACGGCTTGCCTTCGCCGAGCAAGGGGCGGTTGCCGGCACCATGGTGCAGCCCATGGGCGGGCAGGTCATCGGCGCCGCCATCGGCATCGCCATCGGCGTGGTCGCGGATTATCTGAGCAACGCCGCCAACGAGGCGTTCAACCGCGACGAGTTCGTGGCGGCCAACAATCAGGCGCTCGACGCCACCATCGCCGCCTGGAAGGCGACGCTTACCGCCAATATCGACACGGCAATCGACAAATGGTTCGACGACGCCCGGGCAAGCGTAGTGCTCAGCGCCAAATAGCCGCCGGCGCGGCCAATTTCCTTTCTGAGTCAAGGGGGTTCGGCGGTCCGGCGTTGATTTCCGTAGCAATTCCCGTTTGCAGCGATATGCTTGGCTTTAAGTAACCGAGGCCAACGGGGATGGACGACACGGTCAAAGGCATTGCGCGACCGGCGGCGAGCAGATCGCTGGATGACGCGGTCCGCAAGGCTCGGGTCGAGGAGGCCTATCATCTCGACGAAGCCGCCGACCGGCGCGACAGCGAGATCGCCCGGCTTGAACTGCTGAAGGCGGAGCTTGAGGCCGTATTCGCCGAGATCCCGGCCAGTGACGATCGCTTCACCCTCATGCTGGTGCCGAGCCGGCCGGCGCGGCTGTGGATCGACCTGTTCACCTATGGGGCGGTCGACGAGACGAGCGGCGCCTATCTCTTCATCCGCAACAGCGAGAGCGGGCGACGCACGCTATACAGCACGACCTCGGTCAGCGAGATGGCCAACCGCGTCACCAGCTACATGGCGCGCGAGATCGTGCGCCGGGAGCGGCAGGAAGGGGCCCTGCTTGAACCCTTGACCCGCGAGGAGCCGCCGGCGGCCGCACCGCCTCCGGCGCGCCTCGGCATGGGCATCGTGATCTCGGCCTTCGTCATCGGCCTTCTCACCGGCGCCGCCGGCCTGTTCGCCGCGGCGTGGCTCGCCACGCCTTAGGGCTCAGGACTCGCGCAACACCCGCCGCTCGCATTCCCAGACATGAGTGTTGCCATCGGCGACGGCGCGCCCGACCATCTCGCAGCGCCAGCCGTTATCGACCTTGGAGATGCGATATTCGTTGTAGCGCGCCGCCGGGATGCGGCCCGACACGGCCTCCGACGCCGAAGGTACGCCCACCACGACCGCCGGACCGGTGACCGTGTCGATCTCGAGCACTGTCTGCTCGTGATTGTGCCCATGCAGCACGAGCTCGGCGCCGGCCTCTCTCAGGACATCCACAGTCGGCTTGGCGTCGCGCAAGCCTCGCCGCCAGCTCGCCAGGCCGGGAAGGGGAGGGTGGTGGATCAGCACCACACGAAACAGCCCGGCGCGGCCGAGCTCCTCCAAGGCGAGCTTCAGGAAGGCGCGCTGCGCCGAGCCGAGGCGACCTGCGGCCATGAAAGGCATGGTGGGGATGGCGGAAGAGAGCGCCACCAGAGCGACGTCGCCAAATCGGCGCACGAAGGGGAAGGCGGTCGGCGGGGTGCCGATCAGCGCTTCGCCGGCCTCGTTGGCCTGCATGAAGGGGCGCCAATGCGCGGTTCCGCGCTCCGGATGGAGCTGCACATAGGCATCATGATTGCCGGGAATGGCGGTGACCCGGTCGGGCGGGCCAAGATGATGCAGCCACTCCGCGGCGAGGAGAAATTCCTCAGGCAGCCCGAGATTGACGAGATCCCCGGTCACGGCGATGTGGTCCGGGTGCCGCTCGATGAGGTCACGGGTCAAAACGTCGAGAATATCGCGGCGATGTACGAGTTTACGCCCACGGTGCCAATTCACGTAGCCAAGCACGCGTTTGCCCAGGAGGTCGCGGCGACGAGCCCGCGGCATGGGGCTCAAATGGATATCGGACAGATGGGCGAGGCTGAACAAAGGGGCCGCTAAGCTGGGTTTTCGTGGGGCTGGTGTCTAGACTAAAGGGGATTGGGCAGAAGCGAAATCGTGACGTTCTTCGCTCCCAGAAGGTGAACCTGAAGGCGAAACTCACGAAGCGAAGGCACGCGCTTGGCCTCCGCTCGCGTCAACGTGAAGAAGCGGACTGGAACGGCAACGCGGAAAAAGCCCGTCAAGGCCGCCAAGAATGCCACGCGGCATCAAGGCGGGCCGGACGCATCGGGGTAGACGAAGCCTCTCTACCACACTGGCGCCGGTGCAGATTAAGCGCCGATCGCAAGGCCCTGGTGGCGGCAGATCGTTTTCGGATCTTAGACATGGTCGAAGCGAGAAATTATCAGCCCGAATTGAGTTTGCGTCGGCTTCGGCCTCTGTCGGGAACGCTTCGCTCACATTCTAGTTGATGCAGAACAGAAGCTTTCCCCCCATGGAGGTCCGAATGAAGTTGCATACACTGGCCGCAAGCACCATCCTCGCCGCGGCATTCTTACCCTCGGCAGTTTTGCCGGCGGCCGCCAAAGAAGAAATGCTGTTGACCACGGTGCCTAACAGCGGCGTCACGGTCAGCGAGTACTACAAGCAATCGGTCTACGATACTAAGGACAAAAAGATCGGCGACGTTGACGACGTGCTGCTCGACAAGAGCGGGCAGGTTTCGGCGGTGATCCTCGGCGTCGGAGGCTTTTTGGGCATCGGTGAAAAGGACGTCGCCGTTCCCTTCACCGCAATCAAGATCACTAAGAAGGACGGCAATCGCTACCTCGTCATGCATGCGAGCAAGGAAGTGCTGCAGAGTGCAACCGGCTACACCTATGATCGAACGAAGCGCGCATGGATGCCGGCCGCCAAGCAATCAGGTTAACACGGCAAGAACATGGAGCGTGGACACAAGGTCCAAGCTCTCTTTCCAAGGCGCGTTCTTGATTCAGGAACCGAATGCGAAGGGCGAAGTTGCGTGAATAAAGCTCAACCAATCGTCACACAAGGAAATCGAGATGGAAAATCCTACCGAGTTCAAGCATCGCGCGCAGACATGCGCACGTCTCGCCTTGGTTTCTCCGGTCCCCGCCATGCGAAGGGCTTATGCCGGTCTTGCTGCCTCGTGGTTCAGGCTCGCGAGCGACCTGGAAAGCGGACAGAGGACCTGCCGGTTCAGACGACGCTCTGACTGGAATTTCTTCGCGGCCGCGTGGTTCAGCCTTTGTCGGCTTGAGGTACTAGGGATCCAACAAGTAGAAGGGAAAAAAGGAAATGCCCATCATCCTATGGTTGCTCGGGATGCCGATTGTCGTGATCGTCCTTCTCTACCTGTTGCACATCGTCTAGCGCACCGTGCGGCAGGCAGTGGACGCGTCCAAGCCTTTACTGCCGAGGCGAAAGCAGCGCTAGACGAGCCGCCACCGGGCTTCCCGCATAAAGGTGGCTGGTTAGACCAGCCCTTTGACACTACCGGGAGAGTTCGCCCGGGCGTCGAGAGAAAGCGTAAGGCCCGACTATTCTCAGTACCTTCCGTTTGGAAATGGGCGAAACATAAACAACCCAAACCCACGCCGCCGCTCAACACGACGAGACCATCGGCCATTCCACGGATCCACGGTGGCAACCACAGCGCTGTGTCTGGCGGACCGGCTCTACTTGTTCGATTTCCGAACCGTGGGCTCGGTAGTTAAAGGCTGAGTTGGCAATTCCGTCGGGTGCCCTTCGGGAAGTACTGGCGCAGAAGACGGTTAGTGTTCTCGTTAGTGCCGCGCTGCCAGGGACTGTGGGGGTCGCAGAAGTACACCTCAAGGTCGGTGGCCAGCGTCAGGCGCTTGTGGTCGGCGAGCTCCTTGCCCCGGTCCCAGGTCAGCGACCTGCGCAGTTCCCGCGGCAGATGCTGCACTTGTCTCACGAGCGCGGCCACGACGCTGGCGGTGTCCTTGTTCGCAACCTTGGCGAGGAGTACGTAGCGGGACCGGCGCTCGACCAGGGTTGCGACATAGCTGTTCCGGGAGCCTGCGATCAGGTCGCCTTCCCAGTGGCCGGGGATGGCGCGGTCCTCCACAGCAGCGGGCCGTTCCCGGATTGAGATCGCGTCCTTGATCTGGCCGAGCCCGTCGCACTTAAAGCTGGCGTGCCGGGAGCGGCGGATCGCGCGGGTCGCCCTCAGATGGGCCAGCAGTTCTTTCTTCAGCACGCCGCGCGTCTGGATGAACAGGCTTCGATAGATAGTCTCATGGGACACGCGGCGGTGCTCGTCGTCGGGATGTTCGCGCTTCAGCCAGCCTGCGATTTGCTGCGGCGACCACTTGAGCTCAAGCTTAACCGATACTGTCCGGCAGAGCGCCGGGCGACAAGCGAACTTGCACGGCTTGGGGCGACGTGTGCGATCCCAAGCCGCCCGATCCGATCGCGCAGCCCGATAGCCTGTGCGGCCTCCATTGTCCCGCACCTCGCGGCTGATCGTCGATGGCGCACGTCGCAACTGACGGGCGATCGTCGAAGAGACAGCTGCGCCCTCAGCCCTCGGGAGATCTCCTCGCGCTCGGACAGCCTCAACGCCAGACGCGACCGCTTCCGCTCCGGCGGTCGGATCCCGCCGGTCCGGGACAGAAGTGGATAGATCGACGACGAATTGCGATCGAACATCCGCCCGATCGAACTCATCAACTCCCCGCCCTGCCAGCGATCCCAGATCTCCGCCTTCTGCTTCTCCGTGAAATAGATCCGTCCGCGATAGCCCATCCTGAACACTCCATCTTTTCTCAAAGATTGAAGTGTTGCGGCCACCCTTTGAACCCGCCACCCAAAGCGGACATCAACAATCACCTGTTCAGCGCGGTCGTTTACAGCCTTGATCAGACTGATCCAGTTTGGCGGGCCCGTTGAAATCCGCGCGTCAACACCTTGGCATTGGCTCGCTAGTCAGACAGCATCTGCCTCAGTTATTTGATCTCCCAGGTGGCCTTGTGGTTGACGATAATGGCCCCACGGCCGCCGACCGCTTCGTGAAGTTCCACCACAGTGTAGGGAACCGTTCCCGTGATACCCTTATATTTCCCCGTACCACCCATCAGGTAGTGGTTGTTGTCATCGAAGGTCGTGAATACGTTGTCACCATCTTTGTCGGTTTCAACGCAGCTCCCGTTGTAGTGAACTGTCTCTCCCACCGAGCTCGTGTGATAGAGGCAGCGAACAGACATGTCATTGAACGGGCCTTCTCCTTTTACATTGCGGGTGATTCCAGTTTCGTCAACGATTGCCCCCGTGCCGGCTCCGCTATCGATTTTTGCCAGAGTGTTATCCACATAGTACGTGTCGTATTCCGCGCTGCCAGTCTTCGGAAACTCCGCAGCTGCTGCTGCCGCGCAAAACGCGAGTACGACAGCCATCGAAGCGAGCATCGATTTCATGGCGGCACTCCTTTCTTGACTAACGATCGAACTGGCGATCTTGGGCCGCCCCCGCAACAGAATTATAACATAACAATGCTACCTCCGCTGCGACATCCCTGCCATTACACGCGTGATTAGGTACCGCCGCTTCTCGCCCGGAACCAGACCTCACAAAGCATGGGAGTCGGGGACTGAGGCGCTCCGAGCGTTTAGCTATGGGTTATTCGGCGACATGGCGCTCCAGTAAGCTCGCCTTTCATGGTCCGCTTCGGTCAATAAGCGGACGTAGGACACCCTCCTCGACCAAACTCGCGCAAGCTTCTCCTCCCAACAGAAAAGGAGGAGCCTAAATGGACATGCATGTTCAAAGTGAATCTGCTAGCCGCGCCACTCAACCTTGGAACAAGGGCAAGCTCACCGGAGCCAAGCCGCCTCTTCGCCCGAAACATGTCTGGCCGGTGAGAACCAGGCTCCAATTATTAAAACGTTTTAGGGATCTCGCGCTGTTTAACCTAGCCATCGACAGCAAACTTCGTGGATGTGACGTCGTTGGCCTGAGGATTGCTGACGTCGCGCCCAATGGTTATGCCGTTGATCGGGCCTCCATTCGCCAGCGCAAAACCGATAGGCCCGTTCGCTTCGAGATCACAGAGCAAACCCGCCTGACGATTGACGACCACCTCTCACAATGGCGTGGGACCTCTAGTCCATACCTCTTTCCTGGACGTGGTCCGGCAGCGCATCTGACCACGCGGCAGTACGCAAGACTGTTAGCGGGTGGCTCACAATGATCGGCCTTGATCCATGCTTCTATGGCACGCATTCACTCCGCAGGACCAAGGCAACCCTGATCTATAAGAAAACAGGAAATCTTCGAGCTGTTCAGCTCCTGCTGGGTCACACAAAGATCGAGAGCACCGTCCGATATCTCGGAATCGAGGTTGATGACGCGCTTGCCGTAGCCGAGCAGATTGACGTCTGAAAAGTGAGGCGGAGCAGACATGCTCTGCCTCCAAATCTACGTCCGCCGTTGTGGACCTTGCAGCGCCTATGCTTCGGACCAGATGTTGCGGCGGAATCACCGACCGCGGAGAGAACCATGACCCCGGGGGCGGCAGCTGAGGATAAAAGCCGTTGACGAGGGAGGCGCGATTAGAGAACGGCTCCAGGTTGGCAAGTCAAAACGTCACGTCACGCCGCTGGTCGGTGCAGCCATGTGTTCGGCCTGTTAGCGCGGTTGGCATGAACCGCTGGCCATAATGCCCTCCGCGGATCGGGTCCCGGTTATTAGCCCGCATTCCAAGGGATGCACTGGCACTAATGGGTTGTCCCGATCGCCGGATCGACCGGCTCTGCATTACGTGCTGTACGTCCTCCCCAACCTTCACATCACGCCAGATGTTCCGGCGCGATCTCATCACGCCGCAAGTGCGACGGGTTCTTTGTAGCGTTCACCCCTAGCCATCATCGCCCAAGCCATTCTGGCGATCTTGTTGGCAAGTGCGATGGCGGCGACCTTAGTTGGTCGCCGCGCCAGCAATGCCGTAAGCCAAGGTCGATGCTTTGTGCCATGGATCTTGGCATAACGGATCACGGCAAGTGCGCCGGCGGTGAACAGGCTGCGCAAATAGCGATCGCCTTGCTTGCTGATACTGCCGAGTTTGTCCTTGCCCCCGCTCGAGTGCTGCTTCGGCACGAGCCCGATCCAGGCTGAGAAGTTCCGCCCCGAGCGGAAGGCCTCGGCGTCGGCGACGCTTGCCACCAAAGCCGTGGCCAGCGCCGGGCCAATGCCAGGAATCGCGTCGAGCCGCCTGCTCATCTCGTTGGATCGATGCCAAGCCAGGATCCGGCGGTCGAACTCGAGGATCTGCGCCTTCAACATCCGGAGCTGCGCGCCAAGGGCAGCGAGGCACGCTCGGGCAACCTCAGGCACGCGCTCGTCGCCGGCATCCGTGACGATAGCAAGGAGTTGTTCAACACCCTTCCGTCCCACCGGGGTTACGATACCGAGCTCGGCCATGTGAGCGCGGATGGCGTTGATCACCGAGGTCTGCTGACGGATGAAGAGATGGCGGGTGCGGTGGAGCATCAGGCAGCTCTGCCGCTCGGCCGTCTTGGTCTCGACAAACCGCATGTTGGCCCGGGTCACCGCTTCGCAGATGGCCTCGGCGTCGGCGGCATCGTTCTTCTGTCGCTTGACGGACTTCGGCGAAGAAGTTTTCAATATATCGCCCAGGGCCAGTATCCTGACCTCACCGGCACGCAAAGTCATGTGAAATGAAGAACCCAATGGGCGCGAAAGGCGAAGAGGATCGAGCCGACGTCGCGCGTACCGTCACCGGCGTGGTCGGCTCCATTGTTGATGTCGAAGTGGCGGAGGGACCGCTGCCTCCCATCAACGAGGCCCTGCAAATCGAGGGCAAAGGGGCCCGGCGCATCGTGCTTGAGGTGCAGCGTCACCTCAACGCCAAGACGGTGAGGTGCGTCGCCATGGGCGATACGTCCGGACTGTCTTGCGGCACGGCCGTGGGCGACTTCGGTGGCCCGATCACTGTCCCGGTTGGAGAAGCTCTTCTTGGCCGCATGGTCAACGTCACCGGAGATGTTATCGACGGAGGCCCAGGCTTCTTGCCCCAGACACCGCGCTTGCCGATCCACCGGCAGCCACCACCTTTGGACGAGCAGAGCGCTGCTCCGGAGGTTCTCCTGACCGGTATCAAGGTCATCGATCTCTTGTCGCCGCTCGCCCGCGGCGGCAAGGCCGCAATGTTTGGCGGCGCCGGCGTCGGCAAGACCGTCCTCATCATGGAGCTGATCCACACCACGGGAGAGAAATATTCTGGCTTGTCGATCTTCGCAGGCATTGGCGAACGCTCGCGCGAGGGACACGAGTTGTGGATGGAGCTGAAACGCTCGGGCGTTCTTAGCCGCACCGCGCTCGTCTTTGGTCAAATGAACGAACCACCCGGGACGCGCTGGCGCGTCGGCCTGAGCGCATTGACCATCGCCGAATATTTTCGCGATGTGATGGACAAGGATGTGCTGTTTCTGATCGACAATGTGTTCCGCTTTCTACAGGCGGGAGGCGAAGTCTCAGGCCTTCTCGGCCGCTTGCCGTCGCAAGTGGGCTATCAGCCGACCCTTGCGACCGAGATCGCAGGCCTCGAGGAGCGTATCACCTCCGTACACGGAACCGCGGTGACCTCGATCCAGGCCGTTTACGTTCCCGCCGACGATTTCACCGATCCCGCTGTCGCCAACGTCTTCACCCATCTCGATTCGTCGATCGTGCTGAGCCGTGACATGGCGAGCCAGGGATTGTATCCGGCCATCGATCCCTTGGACTCGACCTCGATCATGCTCGATGCCAAGATCGTCGGCGAGCGCCATCATCGAGTCGCCGGCGAGGTGCGCCGCCTCATCGAACATTATCGCGAATTGCAGGAAATCATCTCGCTCCTCGGCATGGGCGAGCTCAGTAGCCAAGATCGCCTAGCCGTCCTGCGCGCGCGCCGCATCGAGCGCTTCCTTACCCAGCCCTTTGCGGTGACGGCCCAATTCACGGGCGAGCCTGGCGTGTCAGTGTCGGTAGAAGACACGCTCACCGGCTGCGAGGCGATCCTGCGCGGCGATACCGATGAGTGGGACGAAGCGTCGCTCTATATGGTCGGCACGCTTGCGGATGCGAAGCGTAAACAGGAGCGGGCAGCGAAAGCCAGGGCGGCAGCATGAGGCTGCAAATCGTCACGCCCTTGACGGTGGAGGCAGACCTCGACAGCATCGTTTCGGTCAGGGCGGAGGACCCGACTGGCTCCTTCGTCGTCTTGCCCCACGACGCCGACTTCATCACCGTTCTCGCTATCTCGGTGGTAGGCTGGTCCACCGCGGCGGGTGAACACGGTCATAGTGCCGTCCGCGGTGGTATTCTCCGCGTGAGCGGTGGCGAGTTAGTGCAGATTGCAACCCGCCAGGCCATATCGGGCGTTACCTTGGAGCGGCTCGGCCCCGCGGTTCTTGACCAGTTGCGCCAAGAGGCGGACACCGAAGCCATGACCCGCACTGCGTCGATACGGATGCATATGGGGCTCATCCGCCAGCTCGACCGTTACCTCAAGGCCGGACGCGGCTATTTCCTTCCCGGCGGGGGAGAAGCACTTTCAATCGGGGAGGAGCGCCCAGGATTGGAAGAGGAGGCTGATGAGCGCTGGGACTGACGAGAACGGCGAAGAGGACGGCCTTTACCGCTCGGTGGAGACGCGGGCCGAGAGGAGAGCGCGCTGGCAACGCGAGGGCGAGCGCCCGCTGTGGCAGAATTTGTCCATGATCGGTGCTCTCGGCTGGCTGATCGTGACACCGACACTTCTCGGTGCCCTGATCGGCCGTTGGCTGGACAAGATCTATGGCCAGGGCGTGTTTTGGACCGGTAGCTTGATTTTTGCCGGAGCCGCCATCGGATTCTATCTGGCTTGGCAGAAGATCGAGAGCGACCGCTGATGCACCCCGCTATTCACGTTCTCGCCTTCCTGCTGCTCGGGATCCTGCTTGGAACTGGCTATTTCTTCTTGCTGTTTGTCTCCGTTGCTGGGTATCGCCCGGGCGTCGCCGCGGGCAAGCTCATCGTGCCGCACCTCGCCCGGCTTGCGGTTGCTATCGTTGGGTTTTGGCTGATTGCTCAATTCGGTGCGAGCGCGCTGCTTGCGTCTCTCGCCGGCTTCGCCGCGGTGCTCGCGGTGCTCCGACCGTTGACCACGTCATGAAACTGCAGCTTCATCCTCTCCAGACCGAAGTTCTGTTTCACGCCGGGCCCGTGCCCATCACCGTTACGGTGGCGACCACATGGGCGATCATGGCGGTCCTCGTCATCTTGTCATGGCTCGGCATGCGGCAGGCAAAGGTGCGCGGCGGATGGCTGCAGTCGGTCGTGGAAATCACCGTCGAAGCCATTGCCGATCAGATTAAAGCCATCATCGGTACCGATCCCTGGCCGTATCTGCCGCTCCTGGGAACCCTCTTCATCTTTCTTGTCTTTGCCAATCTTTCGGGCGAACTGCCCGGGGTGGCAGCGCCGACCGCCCATATCGAGACGCCGGCCGCTCTCGCCTTGATCGTCTTCTTCTCGGTGCAATTTTTCGGCCTCAGGCAACAAGGGCTGAAAGGCTATGCCAAGCGCTATCTCGAGCCGAACCCGCTGCTGCTGCCGCTCAACCTACTGTCGCAAGTCACACGCTCCTTTTCCATGATGGTGCGGCTGTTCGGAAATATGATGAGCCATGAATTTATCATCGCCATCATCCTGTTTCTGGCGGGGCTGTTCGTGCCGGTCCCATTCATGCTGCTCGGCATACTCATCGGTCTAATTCAGGCGTTTATCTTCACCGTTCTCGCCACTGTCTATGTTGGCGGGGCCGTCGGTGCCACCGACGCAAGTTAGGAGTGACCCATGACTGCGGAAATGCTGAGCATCATCGCCGCGGCTATCGCCGTCTCTGTCGGCGCGATCGGCCCTGCCTTCGCTGAAGGTCGCGCCATCGCCGCAGCGATGGAAGCCATAGCCCGTCAGCCCGAGGCCTCCGGTACGATCTCGCGGACTCTGTTCGTGGGTCTCGCCATGATCGAAACCATGGCTATCTATTGCCTGGTGGTCGCATTGCTCTTGCTTTACGCCAACCCATTCACGCACTGACCATGAAGATCGACTGGTGGACCCTCTTCCTCCAGACGGTGAATTTTCTTCTCCTCGTCTGGCTGTTGCAGCACTTCCTCTACAAGCCGGTGCGGGCGGTGTTCGAAAAGCGCCGGAAGCTCGCCGAGCAGGCTTTGAACAAGGCCGAAATCCGCCGAGAAGGAGGCGGTTGCGGCCAAAGCACAATTCGAGGCGAAGTCAGCTGACTTCGATAAGCGTCGCGAGGCCGCCATGGAAGAGGCGAGGCAACAGAGCGAAGGTGAAGCAAAGACAATCATCGCCAAGGCTAGGAAAGAGGCAGACAAGATTGCCGCCGAGGTGCGCAAAGACGCGGCCACAACCCATGCGGCGGCCTTGGCCAACCTCAAGCAGGAGATCATCGACGCCGCCGTCCAAATCGCCGCAACCATTCTGCGCAAGACTACGAACCGCGACCTGAACGACGTCTTCCTCTCCCACATCCTCGAGGAAATTAGTGCCCTCGACAAAGACGAGCGCGAGCTCATTGACGCCGACATCGCTAGTAACGGTGTCGAGGTGGCGACTTCAGTCAAGCTGACAAAGACCGAACGCGACGCCTGGACGAAAAAGCTGCGCGAGCAACTTCATCTTCAAGGCGCGCTGCGCTTCACCACCGAACCTGATTTGATCGGAGGAGCGGAGCTCCGCTTTGCACACGCAAATGTCCGCTTTGCCTGGTCCGATCATCTGCAACGCGCGACCGACATTCTCGACCAAAGCAGGAACAAGGCGTGAGTGCGTTAAGTGAAGAGTCCGATTGGCTCACCTCGAGCCTGTCCGAACTTAAAAGGCTCGATGTCTCCGGCAAGTTTGAGCGCATCGGCGTGGTCGAGAATTGCGGAGACGGCATTGCCTCGGTCTCCGGTCTGCCTGGAGCGCAGCTCGGGGGTCTGATCCGCATCGGAGACGATGGCCTCGCGCTGGCTTTCTCGCTCGCCAAGGACGTGGCCGGTTGCGTGCTGTTGTCCTCTGGCGCTGCAGTCAGCGCCGGCATGAGGGCCGTGGACTTACGCGAAGTTGCGCGTGTTCCCGCCGGCGAAGCTTTGCTCGGCCGCGTGCTTGACCCTCTTGGGCGCCCCCTCGACGGGGGCGACCCAGTGAAGGCCGAGCGCTCCGACCCGGTCGAGCGGCCGGCACCCCCCATCATTGATCGCGATTTCGTCAGCGAGCCTTTGGCCACTGGCCTTACCGTCATCGATGCCATGATTCCGCTTGGGCGCGGGCAACGGCAGCTCATCATCGGCGACCGCAAGACCGGCAAGACGGCGATCGGGGTCGACGCCATCCTCAATCAGCGCGACACGAACGTAATCTCGATCTATGCCGCGATCGGGCAAAAGGATTCCACGGTCGCACGGGTTATCGAGACGGTGCGTCGCCACGGCGCCCCCGAGCGTTGCATCTTCGTCGTGGGCGAAGCCGATTCGCCCCCGGGTCTGCAATGGCTTGCCCCTTACGCCGCTTGCACCATGGCCGAGTATTTCCGCGACCGCGGGCGCCACGCTTTGCTCGTCATCGACGATCTCACCAAACATGCCGCGGTCTACCGTGAGCTGTCGCTGTTGCTGCGCCGGCCGCCGGGTCGCGAGGCCTATCCCGGTGATGTCTTCTACATTCATTCGCGCCTGCTCGAACGGGCGGCTAAGCTTTCGCCGGCAAAGGGAAAGGGTTCGCTCACGGCATTGCCGATTGCCGAGACCCAGGCCGGCAATCTCAGCGCCTATATCCCGACCAATCTGATCTCGATTACCGATGGACAGATCTATCTGGAGCCGAAGCTGTTCTATGAGGGACACAAGCCGGCGGTGAATGTAGGCTTGAGCGTCTCGCGTGTCGGCGCCAAGGCCCAACCGCCTGTGCTCAAAGACTTGGCGCGGAATCTCCGGCTCGCCTACGCCCAATTTCTCGAGCTTGAAGTCTTCATGCGCTTCGGCTCCATCGTTGACGAGCGCACCCGCCAGATCATCGAGCACGGCCGCAGGATCAGGGCGGTGCTGTCGCAACCGGATAATGCGCCCCTGAACCTCGTGGAGCAGTCGGCCTTGTTGCTGGCGATTGGGGAGAAGCTCCTTGATCCCTTGCCGCTCACAACCGTCGCCAGCCTGCAGAAAGAGCTCCGCACTTCGCTCAAGTCGGAAATTCCGGGCGTGTCCGATCGCATCAACAAGACCGGCGCGCTTGATGACAAGGATCGCGCCAGCCTCCTCGCTCATGTCAGGCAGACCCTCGCGTCGCTCGCCCAAGGCGCAGTGGAGGAAGATCGCAAGCATGGAGCAGCTGGCCCGACTTAAAACCAGGCTCGTCACCTTGACGGAGCTTGGCGATATCATTGTTGCGATGCGCGCACTTGCCGCATCGGCGCTGCAGCAGGGCCGCCAGGCATTGCCGGCCGTCACGCGCTATGCGCTCATGATCGAGACAGGTATCGCCGACGTCGCGGCGATGCTGGACGCGACCGCTGGAGCTGAGCCGGAAGACGATACTGGTGAGGCGGAAACGATCTGCATCATTGGCAGCGAACATGGCTTTGTCGGCGACCTCAACGCCGAATTGTTTACCGGGATCGATATTCCGCACACTTCCCGGCTGATCGTGGTCGGGCGCCGGCTGCAAAGCGCGGCGGAGGAACGTGGCCTTCAGGTTGCCGACGCTCTTCCCATGACTACCCATGTAGCGGGTGTCCCCCTGCTTGCCAGAAGGATCGCCGAACACATCGGTGCCGCAACCCGCGTCCGCCTTGTGACAGCGAGGCGCGGAGGGCACGAGGGAAGGGTCACGACGGAGGCGCGGCAGGTTCTGCCCGTGAAGTTGCCGGCTCCAGGCTCAAGGACCCGTCCTCCTCCCCTCCACCAGCTTCCGCCCCGAGAGCTCTTGGGCGAGCTCGCCGGCGAATACCTGCTCGCTGAGATCAGCCGCGCTCTCATCGAGGCATTGATCGAGGAGAACGAGATTCGGCTCGGCGTGCTCACCGCTGCCAACAAGAACATCTCGGACAAGCTAGAGGAGCTTCGCCGCAAAGAGCGGACACTCCGCCAGGAGACGATTACCACCGAGCTTCTCGACGTGGTCGTTGGCGCCGAGGCTGTCACCGGATAGAAGGACCCTTAAGTCAGCGCTCGCGCATCTGACTAGCATCAATGTCAGAACTTGAACCACGCGTTAGGCCGGTCGGAGAAAGGAGGCTTCGATGATCGAACTGCTTACTGGATTTCCGGATGGCGTCGTGGCCCTTAGGTGTCGCGGACATGTCACCAGGAACGACTATGACACGGTGTTGATCCCGACCGTCGAAAAGGCCCTGAAGGCGCGTGACAAGGTACGCCTCTATTACGAAATCGGCCCCGACTTCACTGCCATCGACCCCGCCGCGGTCTGGGAGGATTTCAAAGTCGGCATGGAGCATTTCTCGCGCTGGGAGCGGGTTGCCGTGGTCACCGATGTCGACTGGATCAAGCACACGATGCAGATCTTCAGCTTCCTCATGCCTGGGGACATGAAGGTGTTCCCGACCACGGAGGCCAAGCAGGCGCGCGCTTGGATCGACCAGCCCGTGTAGACGGATGCGCTGGGCAGAGGAGCGGGTAGCATCACGACTCTGGATGGCAAGAAAGGACTAATCATCGGGATCGCCAACGAGCACAGCCTGGCCTATGGCTGTGCCGGCATTTCCGCGCGCTTCTTGCTGGCTCTGAGCTCGAGCCGTGACAGTCGCTCCCTCATGTCATCGGTCCTGGAGCGAAGGCCGGAATGGAGCGCTTCATCCACTAGCGCTGACCGGATCACCGCAGCTATCATCTCGTACAGGTCAGTGATTCCTTCCAGGGTGTCCCGAATCGTTTCATCATCCAGTAATGGAAACTCTTGGACCAATCGCTCTTTGAGGGCGCGGTAATGCTGAAGTTCGGTGCTTACCAGGACTGCCATCAAATTCATCCCTATTTGTTGGTACATAACATCATAAATTGGCGATGAAGCAACAGTTTTTGAATACGCTGAAAGGTTTGTCGTGATCACCCGTTCGCAAGTGCGGATGGCGAGGGCGGCACTTCGATGGGGAGTGAGGGATTTGGCCGACCGCGCAGGTCTGGCACCAAACACCGTCAGCAGATTCGAAAATGGGCTTGGAACGAACGTAACCACCCTCAAACAGATCCAATCAGCCCTTGAAGAGGCTGGAGTTGTTTTCATACCGGGGGACAGCGCGAGCGGACCGGGGATTCGAAAGCAAAGTCGAGAGGACGACTAACTGTTGCGGACCAGCGATTGCTCACTTCGTGACTCGGGCCCTCCTCCAGCGGGTTAGCGCGCCGGCTGCATGGGGGTGACGTCGTCTCAGGAGACGCTCAGACGAGAAAAGATGCTCCTTTAAGATCCGGTTGTACGAGATGACCGCAGGGCCGCGGCATCCCTTGACCGAGCTCTCCTGGCAGCTCTTACTGTGCACGGGGTTGTTTTTCAGATTTTCCATGCATTGCTCCGCAGGGGTGGGGTTCGTTTCCGGAAGAGGCGAGGGCGCAGACCCCGCGTCGGACTTGGCACGAGACTTCGAGCGAAAGCCAGTTACGTCCGTGGTAGACCTCCTCGAGGAGCCGCCGCAAGCGCAAGTGCCTCCAGCATCACCGGTTCTTCTGGGGCAGAAGCGACGTCTTAGGGAGCGACTTCTCATCAGAGCCGCCTCTCTGATTGCGCCAAGCATTGCGCCTCGGAGAAGAACAACTGATAGATGTTTTTTGGATCGGAATTTGCAAAACGAACCCAATTGCTGCAATGCAGAAAATCGCAGCACAAGGAGCCAAGGGTGAAGCCGGGGCAAAAGCCGACCGCGCTTCCGGTCCGCGGCCTCACCAAGCTGTTGCGTCCGTTCTGGCGGTTGCGGCGCGGGCTTACGCTCGGCGCGCAAGGGGTGGTGATCGATGGCGACGGTCGCGTGCTCCTCGTGCGTCACAGCTACCGGCCTGGCTGGTTCTTCCCGGGCGGGGGCGTCGAGTGGAACGAGACGATCGAGGCGGCACTGGCTAGAGAGCTCGAAGAAGAGGTCGGCGTGAGTCTCACTCAACCGGCGCAACTCCATGGGATCTTTGCCAATTTTACCAGCTTTCCGGGAGACCATATCGCCGTGTTCGTGTTGCGCCATTGGCAGCGACGCGGCGACTATCGCAAGCGCGGCGAAATCGCCGAGACCGGCATGTTCGGGCGCCACGATTTGCCGGACGGCGTGGATCTTGGCACACGAGCGCGGCTCGTCGAGATCTTCGATCGCTCTCCGATACGCGCTTTGTGGTGAGCCAATTACTGGTCCGCCGTCAGCCGCTTTGCGATCTTGGCGACGTGGTGCCCCTGGAAGCTCGCAAGATTGAGCTCCTTCTGCGAGGGCAGGCGCGATCCGTCCGGCGCCGCGATGGTGCCTGCGCCGTAGGGAGAGCCGCCCTTCAACTCGCTAACGTCGGCGAGGTCCGGCGCGGAGTAGGGGAGCCCGACCACGATCATGCCGTGATGCAGCAGCGTCCAATGCACCGACACGATGGTGGTCTCGTTGCCGCCGCCGGTCGAAGTGGAGGTGAACACGCTGCCGACTTTGCCGATCAGCGCGCCTTCCACCCAAAGCGGCCCGGTCTGGTCGAAAAAGTTGCGCATCTGCGAGCTCATATTGCCGAAGCGTGTTGGCGTTCCGAAGATGATGGCGTCGTAATTGGCGAGCTCTTGCGGGTCGGCGATTGGGGCCGGTTGATCCACCTTCATGCCGGCGCTGCGCATGATGTCCTCGGGCATCAGCTCCGGCACGCGCTTGATGCTCACCTGCACGCCTTCCACGGCCCTGGCGCCATGAGCCACGGCATAGGCCAACGTCTCAACGTGGCCGTAGGAGCTGTGGTAGAGAACGAGCAGTCGCGTCGTGTTAGCCATAGATCCTTGCTCCCCGCGCCTCGCAAGGAGGTACACCGAACCGCCCCTCCCTCGTCAATATAGCAGTCTAGATGAAAACGGCGCGAGGACGCGACAACAACCCGCTTCAGGCGTTCCATATTGAGACAGGGCGGAACGCTGGACCGGGAGAAGCGCCCGTGATATGGCAGCGCCGCCATGCGGCCAGGAGTCCAAAGAGAGACGATTTCGCGACGACGAGGGCGCGCGCGCTTTGCGCTTTCGCTTGTCCCTCGCCGCTGACGCCTCGCTTATCCTAGATTTCCCCATAGCGTCCGGATGCGCCGCTTTGCGGCTGAGGGCTCGATGATCCGTCAGCCATTCGGGAAACGACTCCATGCACGCTGCAAGTTTTGAGATCCGCGACGAAAATGAAGAAGACGCTCCGGCCCTTTCGGAGCTCTCGGCACAGGCCTTCGGACCGGGCCGCTTTGGGCGCACGGCCTATCGCATCCGGGAGGGCGTCGCACCGGTTTCCTCGCTCGCTCTGACCGCCTGGCTCGACAACCGGCTTGTGGGTGGCATCCGCTTCACCGCGGTCAGCATCGGAGGAGAAAGGGGCGCCCTCCTGCTCGGGCCGCTCGTGGTGGACCCCGCGCACAAGGACAAAGGCTATGGCAAGGCGCTCGTCGCCGAGGGTCTCGGCCGCGCCCGTCGGCAAGGCTTTCGTCTCGTCGTGCTGGTTGGCGACATGCCCTATTACGGCCGCTTCGGCTTCATGCAGATCTCTCCGGGTCAGATCACGCTGCCAGGTCCGGTCGATCCGGCCCGTCTGCTTGCGCTCGAACTCGATCCCGGGGTGCTTGCCCGCGCCGTAGGTCTCGTGCAAGCCGAGGACCGCTAGCGCTTCCTCTTCGGCGGCGTTCCCATCAGGCTCTTCAGCCCTTGCACGCTCTCTTGCAGCCCGGGTTCGATGGCGAGCGCCTTCTTGTATTCGGCGATTGCCTCGTCGCGACGGCCGAGAGCTGCCAGGATGTGGGCCCGCAGATCGTGTGCAAACGGGTCATTCGGATCGAGCGACAGCGCCTGCTCGACATCCGGCAGGGCTTTCGCCGCCAACCCCTTCTTCAAGTTTGCCTGCGCCCGGCCGGCAAGAGCCTCAGGGGTTTGCGGCCGCAGCTCAATGGCCCGGTCGAAATCGGCCAATGCGCGGTCGACGTCCCCCGTGCGCAGATAAGACGCGCCGCGGTTGGCGTAGGCCTTCGCGAGCTTCGGATCGAGCTCGACTGCGTGGTCGAAATCCGTGATCGCGTGCTCATGATCACCTTCCAGTTCATAGAGAACGCCGCGATTGGTGTAGGCCATCGCGTTGTTCGGCTCGAGCTCGATGGCGCGCCCATAGTCGGCGAGTGCGCGGTCCTTGTCCTTCAAGCTTTGATAGACGGCGCCGCGGTTGAGGTAGAAAACGGCGTTGTCGGGATCGAGCTCGAGCGCACGGCTGAAGTCGGCAAGCGCAGGATCGGGGTCGCCCATCAGCTGATGGATAATGCCGCGGTTGGCGTAGATCGGCGCCAGTCCCGAATCGAGCTCGATGGCGCGATTGAGATCGGCAAGAGCTCGTTGAAGACCGCCTCTGGCGCGAAACGCCACTCCACGATGCGTGTAGGCAATGGCTTGCTGCCGCGCATCGAGCTTGCCGCCCTCGATCAGATTGGTGCAGGCCATGATAGCATCGTCGGGAGCGCCGCTTGCGCAGGACTTGAAGTCGTCGGCGCGCGCGACCCCGGCGCTCGACAGCAACAGCAGCCCTGCGGCAAGGACTGTGCGGCAAATGGGTCCCTCCACCCGAGGCCAGAAGTCGCTAGTGCCCCTCGCGGAACCAGGTCACGGCCATCAC
This sequence comes from uncultured Alphaproteobacteria bacterium, assembly GCA_963757555.1. Classification (GTDB taxonomy): domain Bacteria; phylum Pseudomonadota; class Alphaproteobacteria; order Rhizobiales; family Methyloligellaceae; genus Methyloceanibacter. The sequence continues at coordinate 34,937 of CAVWRU010000014.1, read as the reverse complement.
GCCGAGCAGAAGCGCAAGGGCAAGGAACCCGCTGAACAGCGGGAACAGGCGCACGCCCTGCACGTGATAGGCATCGCGCTTGTGCAAGCCCAACCAATCGGCGCCATGCATGACATGGCCGCCGCGCAGCATGACGATACGCGGCAGCGGCAATGCGTCTGCCTGGGTGCGCCCGAGCCAGTAGCTGCCGCCGCCGGTTTCGCTGAGAAGCGGAGAGAGCATGGCGTCGGTGGCGGTCACTGCGGAAAGTTCCTTGGCGTTTGCGTTGCCGACAGTGACGACGCTCGCAAGCTTTCCCGAAGAGACGCGGTACACACCCTGCTCCCCGGCGGTAATCGACTTTCGCCAAAGCCCTGGCTCGGCCTTGTCGAGGGTGATCGTCTCATCCTTGCCCGATGGCGCCGTCACCTTCACCGGCTCGATGTCGTCCTTTATCGAGCGCCGCTCCACATTGAGCGTCTGGCCGCGGCTTGTCGCCTTCAGCATTTCCTCTTCGAGGTCGGGTTCCTTCATCAGCCAGTGCGCGAGGCGGCGCAGCAGATCGGTGTATGGACCGCCACCCTCGTAGCCTCGCGCCCAGAGCCAGATGTGATCGGAGAGAAGCAGCGCCACGCGACCCTGGCCGCGCTCGCCGAGAACCAGCAACGGCTTGCCTTCGGCGCCCTTCATCAGCACCTCGGCGTCGCGGGGATCGGCATCGACCACGCGGAACCAACGTCCCCACGACGGCTGATCCCCCGTTGATCCGGACAGATCGCGGGTTACCGGATGCTTCTGCCCGAGATCGGTCAGGGCCGGCTTGAACGGCTCCTCAACCACGCGACCTGACGGCACGGCGGGAAGCACCTCGCCGAGGGGCGTGCGGTACAGGCTCAAAGGCGAGGCATAGTCGTCACCGGCGGAGACAAGCACGGCGCCCCCGCGCTCGACGTAGTGCGCGACGTTCTCAAGATACAGAAGGGGCAGCACGCCGCGCCGCTGATAGCGGTCGAAGATGATCAGGTCGAACTGATCGAGCTTCTCCTGGAACAGCTCGCGCGTCGGGAAGGCGATCAGCGACAGCTGGTTGATCGGCGTGCCGTCCTGCTTCTCCGGCGGGCGCAGAATGGTGAAATGCACGAGGTCGACGGCGGCGTCGGATTTGAGCATGTTGCGCCAGGTGCGCTCCCCGGCGTGCGGCTCGCCGGACACCAGGAGCACACGCATATTCTCGCGCACGCCTTCCACGGTCAGCACCGCGCGGTTGTTCACGGTGGTGAGCTCGCCGGGCGCCGCTTCCGCCTCGATCTCCACGATGTTCGGCCCGGCGTGGTCCACCTTGACCGGAATTTCGACCTTCTCGCCCACACGTACGGCTTTCGTGGTCGGAGGCTCGCCCTGGCGGGTAATGGTCAGGTTCACGGCCTGCGAGGCGCTCGGGGTGGTCTCGGTGACCTTGACTTCGACCGGCTGCTCGCCGCCCACCAACCCAAAGCGCGGCGCCCGCAAGACTTCGAGCCTGCGGTCGAATTCACCGGGCTTGCCGGTCAACAACGCGTGCACCGGAGCATCGAAACCAAGTGTTGCGGCATTTCCCGGCACGTCATGAACATCGCCGTCGGTCACCATGATCACGCCGGCAAGCCGGTCGGGCGGCACGTCGGCCAGGCCCTTGGCGAGGTCGGTGAAGAGCATGGTGCCGTCGCGGTCGCCGTTGCCCGAGGTCGAGGTGGAATGGATCCAGCGCACGTCGAGATTGGGAAAGACCTTCAGCCGTTGCTCGAGATCCTTGCGGATGGCTTCGGTGCGCTGGTCGCGGCCGGCAATGGTTTGGCTCTGCGTGTCGTCGACGACGACGGCAAGCACGTCGTTGAGCGGCTCGCGATCTTCCTGCTTCAAATGCGGATTGGCGACGGCAAGCAGCAACATCGCATAAGCGAGTGCGCGCAACAGCGCTCCGCGGCGCGCGCGCCACAACAGGAGCGCGAACAGCACCACGCCGAATGCGGCCAGAGCCCAGATAACGGGCCAGGAGACGAAGGGCAGGAATTCGATCGACCAGCGCATGGTGTCCTACTGACCGAGGCGCTCGAGCAGGGCAGGCAAGTGCACCTGGTCGGCCTTGTAGTTGCCGGTGAGGGCATACATCACGAGATTGATGCCGGCGCGAAAGGCCATTTCCCGCTGCACCTCGCCTCCCGGTACGGTGGCATAGAGCGGACGGTTGCCGTCATCGAGCGCCCAGGCGCTGGCGAGGTCGTTGGAGGTGACGACGATCGAGCTCACCCCATCGGTGCGGCGGGAGCGTTCGGAACGGTCGGCCTCGTCCTCAGGCTCGGCCTCGACCCAAAGCGTGCCACCGTCCCAGCGGCCGGGAAAGTCACGCATCAGATAAAACGACTTGGTGAGCACGTGGTCTTCCGGCACCGGCTCGAGCGGCGGAACGTCGAGTTGGCCGATCAGCCTCGTCAACGCCTTGCTCTGCGTGGCACTCCCAGGAAGCGCGCGCTCCTGATCGCGGGTGTCGAAAATGATGAAGCCGCCTTGCTTCATGAAGGCGTCGACCTTGGCGAGCGTTGCGTCGGAAAGCGGCTGGGCATCCTCGCGCACCGGCCAATAGAGGATCGGGAAGAAGGCGAGCTCGTCCTTGTCGATGTCGACGCCCATTGGCTCGGCCGGCTCGAGCGCGGTGCGGGCGGTCAGGACCTTGCTCAGTCCGGCGAGACCTTCACGGCTGACCTCATCAATCTGTGCGTCGCCGGTCAGCACATAAGCGAGATGGGTCTTGAGCGAGGCTTTCATCGCGAAATCGTCGGCGCTTTTGGTCGCTTGCTGCGGGTCTGCCTTCGCCGGCGACGGCGGCAGCGGGAGCAGAGCGAGGGCAAGCAGCACGGCCGCTACGGAGCGGCGCCGGCCAAAGCTGAACCCAGCGCTCATGGCCAACACGGCGAAAACGTCGAGGGCAAAGAGGGCAAGCACCGCGAGATAGAGCCAGGATTCAAGCGACACCGGCTTGCGCATCACATAGCCGCTCACGTGCGCTGCGCCCTCGACCGCCTTCAGCGGTTTGAGGACTGTCTTGGCAGTGATGACGTTGAAGGCGCGCGTGGCGCCTGAGGAACCGTAATAACCCGGCGGGTGCTCGGGGCTCGGCTCGGCGGTGTCGATCTGGTCCGACGAAAGCGGGGCGACGCGCGCCGGAGGCGAGGTCAGCTGGCCGTAGCCGTCGAGGGTCTGGATCGGCGGCAAGGCACTTGCAGCGTTGAGGTCCGGGTTTGAGCTCTTGGCTGGCCCGGTTGCCGTCTGCGACGGCTCACCGGCAGCGACGTCGACTTTGGCCGGGCCCATATTGACGGTACGGCGCAGCATCTCGACGAAAAGGCCGGAGAGAGGCAGGTTCGACCAATCGGAATTCGCCGTCACGTGAAAGAGCACGATCCAGCCGTCGCCGTGCCGCGAGGCGGTGACGAGGGGCGTGCCGTCGGCAAGCCTCGCCCAGATCTCCGAGTCGGTCGCAACCGTGGGATCGGCCAGCACCTGGCGGTCCACTTTCAGGTCGTCAGGTACCGCGAGCCCGCGAAACGGGCTTGCGGGCTCGAAGGGTGCAAGCGGCTGGGGCGTGCTCCAGGACAGCGCGCCGCCAAGCGATCGGCCGCCGCGACGGAGCGCGACCGGCAGCAATTCATCGCCGCCCTGCTCGAGGCGCGGGCCGGCAAAGCGAATGAGCACGCCCCCGGCCTTGAGCCAGCCTTCGAGCTCTTCCTCGGTGCCGGGAACAAGCTTGCCGATGTCGGCGAGCACAATGGTCGACACCTTGTCGTCGATCAGCTCATGCACGCCGGTAGAGACATTACCTTCGGACGGCGCCACCACGTCGGCGTAAGGCGACAGCGCGCGCTGCACATAATAGAGCGGAGAGAGCAGGGGCTGCGCCGCCTCGCGGGATTCGCCGGAGATGATGCCGACGCGATGCCACGCGGAGCGCGCATCCAGCAGGTAGACAGCGCCCGCTGACGGCTCACCGCCGATCTCGATGCGGGCGACCTGGTTGCGGATCTCCAGAGGCAAGTCGAAATGAGCGTTGGTCTCCCGCGCGCCTTGCGGCAGCGTGAAGGACACTTCGCCGAGCGGCTCGCCCCGCCCGGTGACGGCTCTGACCACGCCGGCGCGCGGACCTGGAACTCCGCTCGAGATCCGGGCGGTGAGCCCGCTTCGCTCGCCGGCGGTCTGGTCGAGGGCAAGCGCGGCATCGTCCCCCTCCGGACGGAGCATCACGACGTTTCCGGTGGAACCGGCAAGCTTGGCGAGGCTGTCGGCAAAGGACCGACCCTCGCCATAGTCGAGACCGTCGGACAGCCACACCACGCTGTAATCGGTCTCGCCGCCAAGTTCGTGCTCGAGCGTTGCGGCGAGCGCCTTGCGGTCGGGCGCATAGGGGTGCGGTGCAAGCCCCGCTGAGCGCTCACGGGCCTGATCCGCGGCGATCGGCCCGATGAGCGGATCGCCGGGCGCGGACGGCGCCAGCACCACAGTCCTGCCGTCAGGCATGGCGCGGTCGATGGCGGCGTCGATCACCTCGCGCCGCTCCGGCCAGTGGGCGGCGGAGGCCCAGCCATTGTCGACGACGAGCAAGAGCGGGCCGGTGCCGGCGAAGCTCTCGCGATCGGGGTTCAGAACAGGGCGGGCGAGCGCAAGCACGATGAGTGCCGCAAGCAGCATGCGCAACGCCGTCAGCCACCAGGGACTATGAGCCGGCGTTTCCTCGGTCGATTTGAGGCCCTTCAACAGCCGGGTCGGCGGAAACACCACATGCTGCGGACTTGGCGGCGTCAGCCGCAGCAGCCACCAGATTGCGGGTAGCGTCGCCAGACCGAGCAGCATCCAGGGCTGGAGGAAACCGATGGCGCCGAAGGTCATCATGAGTGGGACCCCGTCTGGGCCGCGCCGGCGGCTACGGGGGTCGAGGGACGAAAGCGATAATCTCGCTCAAGGCCGGACAGGCGATTATGGATGGCGAGCACCACCTCCTCGGCGGGCCTGTCGGTATGATGGACCAGGAGCGACCAGCTCAAGCGCTTCGCCTCCGCGGCAAGGGCGTTGCGGTGGCTCTTGAGACGCTCCTGGTAGAGCTCGCGCAAATTTTCTGCTCGGCCGGCGATCACGCGATCCCGGCCTTCGCTTGCGGCAAATTCGGTGCGGCCTTCATAGGGGAGCGTCTCCTCGGCGGGATCGAGGATCTGCACGAGATGGCCGCGCACCCCTTGCGCCGCGATGGCTTCGATGCGCTTGGCCGTCTCCTCCACGGGCTCGAGGAAATCGCTAAAAAGAAGGCATTCGGAAAAGCGGCTCAGTCTTGCCGGCGGCGGCAGGCTGGTCGCCCTGCTCACATCCCTGACCAGGACCTCGGCGACCCGGCGCGAGGCGTTGCGACCAGTGTAAGGCCTGCCGCCGAGGACGCCGATGCGCTCGCCGGCGCGAGCGAGAAGCTCGGAAAGCGCAAGCGAAAGCACCACGGCGCGGCTTTCCTTGGTCGTCTTCGACAGCCGCGAGCGAAATTGCATGGAGGGCGAGAGATCGACCCAGAGCCAGACAGTGTGCGCCGCCTCCCATTCGCGCTCGCGCACGAAGAGATGGTCCGAGCTTCCCGACCGCCGCCAATCGATCCCGGCGCGGGAGTCGTTGTAGTCGAAATGACGAAACTGCCAAAAAGTCTCGCCAGGTCCCGCGCGGCGGCGGCCGTGACTGCCATGGGTGACGGTATGGGCAACCCGCTGCGCCTCGATGAGCAGCGCCGGCATGCGCGCAGCTAGCGCGTGGGCCTCCGGCTCCTCGGCCGGAAACGGATGAAGTGCTTTCGCCTCGCGTTTGGCCAAGCTTGCACTCACCCCAGCGGCTTGACGAGCTTCGCCACGAGGTCGCTCATCTGCACACCTTCGGCGCGGGCGGCGAAGGTAAGCGCCATGCGGTGCTTGAGCACGGGCTCGGCGAGCTCGATCACGTCGTCAACGGAGGGAGCGAGCCGTCCGTCGATTATCGCCTTGGCGCGCACCGCGAGCATCAGCGCTTGGCTAGCGCGGGGGCCCGGCCCCCAAGCGATCATGTCCTCGAACTCCTGATCGATGCCGGTGCCGGGACGCGCCGAGCGGACAAGCTTGAGAATGGCGTCGACCACTTGATCGCCGACGGGAAGCTGACGCACCAGGCGCTGCGCCATCATCAATTCGTCGGCCGACAGGATGGTCTTCAGCGAGCGGTCCTCCAGTCCAGTCGTGGCGAACAGCATGCGCCGCTCGGCCGCCTCGTCGGGATAGGAGACGTCTATCTGCAACAGGAAGCGGTCAAGCTGAGCCTCAGGGAGGGGATAGGTACCCTCCTGCTCGAGCGGGTTCTGGGTGGCGAGCACGTGGAAGGGTCGGGGCACGTCGTGCCGCACGCCGGCAACGGTGACGTGATGCTCCTGCATGGCTTGCAGCAAGGCCGATTGCGTCTTGGGGCTCGCGCGGTTGATCTCGTCGGCCATCAAGAGTTGGGTGAAGACCGGGCCCTTGACGAAGCGGAAGCTGCGGCGGCCGCCGGTGCCTTCCTCCAGCACCTCGGATCCCACGATGTCGGACGGCATCAGGTCGGGCGTGAATTGGATGCGCTTGTTCTGCAGACCGAGCACCGTGCCGAGCGTCTCCACGAGGCTCGTCTTGGCGAGGCCGGGAACGCCGATGAGGAGGGCATGGCCTCCGGACAGAAGCGTGATCAGCGCAAGCTCGATGACGCGGTCCTGGCCAAAGATGGTCGAGGCCGTGGTGTCGCGCACGTCCTGGATCTTGGCGCCGACCTCGTCGATGCGCTCAAGAAGCTGAGTTTCCGTGGAGGCAAGTGTGGTCATGGGCTCGTTTTGGCTCGATTGGATCAGGAAGGGGGACTATAGGCCGAAAGGCCAGGGGGAGAGGAATACTTTGGGTTAAAAATTGGTCACAATAGTGTTGGTCTCCCGCCTGCGCCTGCCGCGTCAGGTCAGACAGGTTAGGTAGGAGGCCGCCAGGATCCACTCAAGATGGCAACACGAGACCAAAAGGACGTCGTCGCAGCGCTCGGCGAGGTTCGCGGCAAATCGGCTCCCCGAGGACGCCGCGTGCCCCAGGACTGTGGGGACATTGGACTTAAGATTGGGCGCGACGGCACCTGGTATTATCAGGATAGCGTCATCGGGCGTAAGCCTCTGGTCAAGCTGTTCGCCTCGGTGTTGAGGCTAGAAGAGGACGGCCGCTATTATCTCGTAACGCCGGTCGAGAAGGTCTTGATCGAGGTCGAGGATGTACCTTTTCTCGCCGTAGAGATGACCGCCAAGGGCAGGGGAAAGCAGCAGCTTCTCAGCTTTCGCACCAATCTCGACGATGGGGTCGAGGCTAGCTCGAAGCATCCCCTGAGCTTTCGCCCCGGCAAGAATGGAAGCTTCACCCCCTACGTGCTTGTGCGCGGCAAGCTGAAGGCGCGCCTCACGCGGCCGGTCTATTACGAACTGGTCGCGGCGTCTGTAACCGAGACGAAGGACGGAAAGCGCGGCCTCGGCGTGTGGGGTGGGGGGACCTTCTTCCTCTTTCCGGCGTCTCCCGCCTCGAGCAGGTCTTAGGGCGAAGCGACATGAGCGCTGCTCGCTTTATGAGGCCGCCGCCGCTATGGTGCGGAACCGTTCCTGAGCAAGGCCTGATTCCCGATGCTTCGCATTGCCCTGATCGACATCTTCATGTTCTCGCTGCCATTTCTGGTCTATGGCGCCTATATGCTCGCCGCCAAGGGGGCGGCGCCGGCGGATGTGTGGAACAGTGCGCCGCTGCTCTGGTTGCTGGCGGCCGGATGCGGACTTCTGCTGATCACCATGGCGACGTTGATCCAGTTTTCGGGTGGCAAGCCCGGGGGCGTCTATCATCCGGCGACCTCCGAGGGTGGGGTCATCAAGCCCGGCGAAATCGACTGATGGGCTTTAGCTCGAATGACCGCGCACAATCTTGAGTGCCGCTCGGGGGAGGTCTCGGTCGCAGACGCAGAGTGGCTGACGCGGCGTGAGACAAAGGCCGTGTTCGCGGCGCTCGGGCGCGAGGGCATCGAAACGCGCGCCGTAGGCGGAGCCGTGCGCGACACGCTCCTTGGGATTCCCATCGACCAGGCGATCGACCTTGCCACCACGGCGGAACCGGAGAAGGTGATCGCGCTTGCCGAGCAGGCCGGGCTCAAGGCCGTGCCGACCGGGATCGATCACGGCACCGTCACCGTCATCGCCAGCGGCGCGCCGTTTGAGATCACCACGCTGAGGCGAGACGTGGAAACGTATGGCCGCCACGCCAAGATTGCCTACACCACCTCATGGGAAGAGGACGCGAAGCGCCGCGACTTTACCCTCAATGCGCTCTACGCCGATCGCGACGGCAAGGTGTTCGATCCGCTTGGCGGCTACGACGACCTCGCCGCGGGAAGGGTGCGCTTCATCGGCGATGCGGAAGAGCGCATCAAAGAAGACTTCTTGCGCATCCTCCGCTTCTTCCGGTTCAACGCTTATTACGGCAAGGGCGAGATGGATGCCGCCGGCCTGCAAGCCGCGGTGAAGCTGCGCGCAGGACTGGATCAGCTTTCGGCCGAGCGGGTCGCGAGCGAGTTGCGGCGCATCCTCATCGCGCCTCAAGCCGAACGCGCCGTCGAGGCGCTTTACAATTACGGCTTTCTCACCGCTGTGCTTGGCGGCGTGCCGCGACTCGGCCGGCTCAAGCGACTGATCGCCATCGAGACGGCCAATGGTTTGGCGCCTGAAGCTGCGCTGAGGCTAGCGGCGTTAGCGGTCTTCGTCGAGGAGGATGTAGCGCGCCTCGCCTTGCGCTTGCGGCTCTCCAACGCCGAGCAGGCGGTGCTTGCGCTCGCGACTGGTGAAGAGGCAATTGCCGGCCTGCCTGACGAGGCGGCGGCGAAATCCGCCCTCTATCGCCTCGGCCCGAGTTACCGATCCGCCGTGCTGCTCGGCTGGGTGGAACGCGGCGCTTCTGCCGACGATGCGACCTGGCGGAATGCGCTCAATTTGCTGCAACGATGGCAGCCGCCGAATTTCCCGCTCGGCGGCAACGACATCATGGCGCTCGGCGACCTCAAAGGTCCTGAGATCGGCGAGCTGCTGAAGCGGCTCGAGCAGGATTGGATTGCCTCGAACTTCACTCTCGGCCGAGAGCAGCTCCTGGCCAAGGCGCGAGCCTTCGTTGATGCGCAAGGCTAGCAACGCGTCGCCCTAATGAATGGCGATCCAGATGAGGCCGATCAACGTCGCGGCGAGAGCGAGCGAGGCCGGAATGACGGCGATCTCCAGCAGAACTTCGCGGCCGCTCATCCGTCCGGTGGCGGTACCCACCTCGCTGTCGAGAAACTCGCGGAAATTGGTGTCGCGCTGCCGCCAGCGCGCATCCTTGAATCCATAGCTTGCGGTGAACAGGAACAGCGCGAAGAAAAAGACGAAGAACAGCGTGACCACGACAAGGTCCCAGTCAACTTCCGCGCCGCGCGCGAAGCTCACCCAGGTCACCGCGATGAACCAGAGCGCCGCGGCCAAGGCGATCTCGATGGCTGCTGGATGCACGCTGGTCTGCGCCTTGTTCGGGGAAGGCTCCGGCGCGCTATCGGTGACGTGATGCGGGTCCGTAACACCGGCGGCGTCGCTGCTTTTGTGTCGCTCGTTTGGAATACGGTCTGACATGGCTGCCTCCGGACATCTACATTGGAGGCGGTCGGTCGGGATCGGCCGACCGTGACATTAGATATGAGGGCTAAACGCGTGAGCCGTGGATTGGGCGCCGGGGCATTTGGACGCGGAGCCTAGGCTGCGGCCCCGGGGTTGAGGCGTTCGATCAGCGCCATGGCCGCGGCAGGTGCGCGCAGCTTGCCTTCATGGATGAAGTAGATGAACACGTCGCGCGCCTTCGCCTGCGGCTGATGCTCGGCGCCGACCACGGGCAGGTCGGGTGGAACGTCGCCCTTGGCCCAGAGCTTGGCGCGCTCGGTCCATTTATCCAGGTCCTTAGGCTGGTAGGCCGCGGGCAGAGCGTCGTCGCCCTTTTGCAGCCGCGCATAGATCACATCACCGGTGAGGTCGGCCATGCTGGGCCAGCTCTCGGCGTCGACATAGGCGATGGTGACGCCTGAGTCCCGTGCGAGCTCGACGAAGCGCGGCGTGGCGAAGCTCGCGTGACGTGCCTCGACGACATGATTGAGTTTGCGCCCATCGAGGTCGCGCGGCAGCAGTTCCACGAACTTGCCGAAATCCTCCTCGTCGAAGCGCTTGAAGGGTGCGAACTGCCACAGCACAGGACCGAGCTTGTCGCCAAGCTCGGCCAGGCCTGACTTGATGAAGCGATCGACAAAGTTGCCGGTCTCGGCAAGCACCTTCTGTTGGGTCACCAGCCGCGGGCCCTTTACCGAGAAGACGAAACCTTCAGGTGCGGTCGCCCCCCAGATGCGGAAGCTCTTCGGGTTCTGCAGCCGGTAATGCGTGGCGTTGATCTCGATCGAGGTGAGCTTGCTCGTGGCGTAAGCAAGCTCGTCGGTCTGCTTCAGGCCCTTTGGATAGAACACCCCCCGCCACGGTGCGTAGCTCCAACCGCCGATGCCGACGCGGATGTGCCCGGACGCGGAACTCGACTTGGAGGGTTGCTTACGCTGCGCCATGCTGGCGCTAGGTTAGCGTTGCAGGACGTCGGTCAGCAAAAAGAAAAGGGCCGCACCCCCAAGGAGCGCGGTCCTTCGTGTACTCGGGACGCAACAGGGACTGACTAGAAGTCCATGTCGCCCATGCCGCCTCCAGGAGGCATGGCCGGAGCTTTCTTCTTCGGCTTCTCGGCGACCATCGCCTCGGTGGTGATGAGCAGACCGGCTACGGAAGCCGCATCCTGCAGCGCCGTGCGCACGACCTTGGCCGGGTCGATGACGCCGTGCTTCACCAGATTGCCGTATTGTCCGGTCGCAGCGTTGTAGCCGAAGGCGTAGTCCTCCTTGTCCACGATCTTGCCGACGACCACGGCGCCGTCCTCGCCAGCGTTCTCGGCGATCTGCCGGGCCGGCGCCTGAAGCGCGCGGCGGACGATGTTGATGCCGACCTGCTGGTCGTCATTGGCGGTCTTCAACTTGCCAAGCACCGCTTGCGTGCGGATCAGGGCCACGCCGCCACCAGGCAGAATGCCTTCCTCGACCGCGGCGCGGGTCGCGTTCAGCGCATCGTCGACGCGATCCTTCTTCTCCTTGACCTCCATCTCGGTGACGCCGCCAACCTTGATCACGGCGACGCCGCCAGCGAGCTTGGCCAGCCGTTCCTGTAGCTTCTCGCGGTCATAATCCGAGGTGGTGTCCTCGATCTGCTGGCGGATCTGGGCGACGCGCGATTCGATCTCGGACTTCTTGCCGGCACCGCCGACGAGTGTGGTGTCATCCTTGGTGATGACCACCTTCTTGGCGCGGCCGAGCATGTCGAGGGTTACGTTTTCCAGCTTGATGCCGAGATCGTCGGAGATGACCTGCCCGTTGGTCAGCACGGCGATGTCCTGCAGCATGGCCTTGCGGCGATCGCCGAAGCCAGGCGCCTTGACCGCGGCGACCTTCAAGCCACCGCGAAGCTTGTTGACCACCAGCGTGGCGAGCGCCTCGCCCTCCACGTCCTCGGCGATGACGAGGATCGGCTTGCCGGCCTGCACCACCTGCTCGAGCAGAGGGAGCAGCGACTGCATGTTGGAGAGCTTCTTCTCGTTGATGAGGATGTAGGGAGCCTCGAGCTCGACGCGCATCTTGTCGGCGTCGGTGATGAAGTAGGGGGAAATATAGCCGCGATCGAACTGCATGCCTTCGACCACTTCAAGCTCGGTCTCAAGCGCCTTGGCTTCCTCGACGGTGATCACGCCGTCATTGCCGACCTTCTGCATGGCCTTGGCGATCATGGCGCCGATCTCCTGATCGCCGTTGGCGGAGATGGTGCCGACCTGAGCGATTTCCTCGCTAGAGGTGACCTTCTTGGCCCTGGCCTTCAGCTCGGCGATGACGGCGGCGACGGCGAGATCGACGCCGCGCTTCAGATCCATCGGATTGGCGCCGGCGGCGACCGACTTCGCGCCTTCCTTGACGATGGCCTGCGCGAGCAGGGTCGCCGTGGTGGTGCCGTCGCCTGCGGTGTCGGAGGTCTTCGATGCCACCTCACGCACCATTTGCGCGCCCATGTTCTCGAACTTGTCCTCGAGCTCGATCTCCTTCGCCACCGTCACGCCGTCCTTGGTGATGCGGGGGGCGCCGAACGACTTCTCGAGCACGACGTTGCGGCCCTTGGGGCCGAGCGTCACTTTGACCGCGTTGGCCAAGATATCGACGCCGTGCAGCATGCGCTCGCGGGCGTCCTGCGAAAATTTTACTTCCTTAGCAGACATGGAATTTCTCCGTTCCTTTGACCCCTAAACTAGGCGGCCTTCTTTTTGGCGACGGCGCCTTCGAGCACGCCGAGAATGTCGCTCTCCTTCATGATCAACAGATCCTGGCCGTCGAGTTTGACCTCGGTGCCGGACCACTTGCCGAACAGCACGCGGTCGCCGGGCTTCACATCGAGCGGCTGGACATGGCCCTTTTCGTCAGGGGCACCGGGGCCGACGGCGACAACCTCGCCCTGCTGTGGCTTTTCCTTGGCGGTATCGGGGATGATGATGCCGCCCTTGGTGCGATCGTCGTCCTCGATACGGCGTACGACCACGCGGTCGTGCAATGGACGAAACTTCATGATGATCCTCCTCCTTGGGAAACTCTGGGAAATTTGTGTGCGGGGGGATGCCTTCACGATGCTCCCCAAAGTGGTATTTAGCCGGAGCGATTAGCACTTTCAAGAGGTGAGTGCCAAGCCGTTAGCAGATCGGCACTTCTGCTGCTAAAGTGCTGATTTGTTTCGCGAATCTATCTGGACCCGAATTGGAGGTGCAGTTAAGCTTTCAAGCGGAGCAAAAACAAAACGTGCAGGGATATCAATGGCTGACCCGGCTTTCCTTCGCCAGCTCGAAGGTTTTTCTCTGACCACTGCGGAGATCATCTACCGGCTTCCCGATCACAAGATGCTGTTACAGAGCTACATCTGGCAGGACTACGATGTGGCGCCGCGCTTTCCCAAGCTCACCGACTTCCTCGATTTTTGGGATGCCAATCTCGATGGCCCGCTATATCGGGTGCGGGTCGTCCATCGCGGGCTGATCTCACCGACCGAGTTCAACTTCGTCCGTGGCGAGCTCAGGCTGTACTAGGCGAGACTAAGGAAACCCAACTCGCCGCCACCTCGCACAAATGCGCCCTGCGACGATTGCGTTTACACGTTAAGAGTGAGATCATCGCTATTGCAGGCTTAACGCGAAATTGGCATGGACGCGTGCTCCAAACCAGCCTAAACCTCGCGATACTACTCGGAGTGAGTTCTAACGCTACTCAAGGGCGCGGACCTGATATTACGGCCATACCAAAAACGGGCAGTACAATCCTTCCTCGAAGACGTGACGCTAAGGCTCGATCAACTCGATTTCGATGAAATCTTAAAACGTTTTTTGTCACCTCCGGCTCAGATTTTCTTTGTATTATTGGCATATCTTGAATTTGTACTGGTAGCAGTCGCCATAATTGTATTTCAGGCCTCGGATTGGAGGCCTGGTGGGCGGCTAAACGCAGAATACGGAGACGAGGGGTTATTTTTTCAAGCGGCCATTATTGCGCTGTCATTCGCAACACTCGCCGTCTGCTGGAAATGGCCCATCCCAGTTTTGATGGGTCGGAACATCGGCCCCGCAAAGAGCTGGTTCGCGGTCCTTCTCCGGTTCCTAGCATTCATTGCGATCGGACTTGTTGGTCCTAATGCCCGAACTCGTAGATATGGGCGCGCTCTTTCTCCAGCACCGGCTTCAGCGAGCGGAAGGCGTTCGGATAGAGATAGAACGGAATCCGCGGGAAGAGGTGATGGATCAGGTGGAAGTTCTGGAACATGTAGAGCCAGTTCACGATCGGCTCGAGGATCTTGCCCTTCACCCAGAACACGTTGGTGTCGCGATAGCGCTCATGCACCTCGTGGGGCTTATGGGTGAGATATGCGAAGAAGTAGATGATCAGCGCCGAGGCCAGGATGTGAGGCACGATCCACAGCGCCAGCACCTCGCGCCACCAGCCGAACACCGACAGCCAGAAGGCGATGGAATAGAGGATCGCATACATGGCCGCGATATGAATGGTGAGCGGGCGCATGCCGGGAATGTGGGCATGGAAGGCGATGTGCTTCCAGAAATACTGTTGGTACCAGTAGACGATGGTTAGGCAGCGCCAGAGCACTTTGAACGGACCATGCACCGCCACCCAATTGTCAGGGTCAAGATCCGGATTGTTGGTGTCCCGGTGATGAGCGAGATGCATGTAGCGGAACGCCTTGTACTCATGCAGCAGGATGGCGCCGCACACATAGCCAACCGCGTGATTGAGCCACAGAAAGTTTGAGTCCTTGCCGGCGATGTTGCCGTGGCAGGCCTCGTGCAGCGGCGTCTGGTCGAGATAGAGAATGAACGAGTTCAGGATCAGCCCGAGCCAGAGCGGGATGATGCGCATTGTGGCGAGCGTGGTGACGAGGGCAAACGCCCCAACGATGGCGATGGCGACGAACACGGTGGGCCAGGCCACCATGCCGAGATAAGGCCTCACCAGGCCAAGAGCCTGGCGGTCGGCCGGGACATTCGGGAGATCCCGCGGCGCTTCAGCGACGGTCGGAGCCGCTGCGGTTACTGCTTCAGTCGTCATGCTCATTCTTCCGGTCCTTAACTTCCACCATACAAATAACGTGCGCGACCCGGCGAGCGCCCACCGCCGCCAGATTTATCCCCGGAAGTGATGAATTTTGCGCTGCGGCATCATCGCGTTCAAGACGCAATGTGGGCCGAGTTGCCGCAGGGGTAAATGGTACGTCAAAACAAAGGGCCTGCCGGACGGCTTAAACCGTCCCGACAGGCCCTAAAAAGCGTGCAACCGACCGACCGACGAGCGGCTACTGGCAGAAATAGGGCTGTCCGTCATAGCCGGTGAAGTAGCCGGTATGCGAATTGAAGCTGCGGTAGCGCTGGGCGCAATAGGTGTACCAGGCCGGCGTCCACGCCGGGGGCCCATAGGCGCCGGCAACCGGCGCGTATGCCCCTGGAGGCGGCGGCGGCAAATAGGCCGGTGCGGTGAGAGCGGCGCCGACGGCGGCGCCCACGCCAAGTCCGATCAGCCCCGCGCCCCAATAGCCCGGCCCGCCCCAGCCCCAGCCGCCGTGCCAATAGTGGCCGCCGCCGTGCCAGCCTGGTCCGCCCCAGCCGTGGCCAGCTTCAGCCGGTGCAGACAAAGAGGCGGCGCTCAGTCCCACCATCGCGGCGACGGCGAGGCCCTTCACAATCGTTCTCGTCATGGAGTTCGTCCTTCGCTGATCCGCCCGCATAGGCATGCAAGGCGCGATCGATTTGTCAGGGGTTTGGGAGGGAAAAGTTAACCCTGGCTTTGCGGCAAAATCGCGCCGCCAAAGTGGAGGGTCGGAGTCCAACAAAAAACCGCCGGGCACGGGGCCCGGCGGTCGGTCAATCCGCGAAGTTCGCTGGTCGCCGTTAAGCGAGCTGGACGTTCGCAGCCTGCTTGCCGCGGCCGCGACGATCGTCCTCGATCTCGAAGGAGACCTTGTCGCCCTCGTTGAGCGCCGGCACGCCGGAACGCTCGAGAGCAGAGGCGTGTACGAACACGTCCTTGCCGCCGTCTTCGGGTTGGATGAAACCGAAGCCGCGCGAATGATTAAAGAACTTCACTGTGCCATTGACACGAGCCATGGGGGAATTCCTTTCCCGTTCGAGTTTCAAACAACGGGCCGTGGACTCAAAAGAGCCCTTTGGCGTCTTGAGATTTCAGGAAAGGTTGTCGTGCTCGTAATCGGCGCGATGGTCACTTTGCCGTCAGTCCAAGTCCGCGCCCAAAGCCTTGAGCGCCCGGTGCCAATAGTATGAGCAGAAGCCGCAACCTTGGCAAGATTTAATCGGCGCGTTTGGTGCGCCGCCGCAGCGGATATTTCTTATCCTCGTAGAGCTGGCGAATGCCGACATGGTCAAATCGGTCCTCGTTGACCTCGAGGATGGCGGCGGCGAGTCCCGCCTGGGACAGCTCTTCCACGGCGAAGCGAATGGCTGCGGCGGCGCTCGGGAAGCGCCGATAGGCCACCGGCTGACGCATTCCAGGACGACCCTTGGGGGCAAACAATTCGGCGGGGGCACTGTAGTCGAACGAGCGGGCCAAGCGTCATGCACTCCTTCGCGTGCCCAGCGTCGCGAGCGCGCGCCGATTACCTTTGATGAACCCGGGGCCCCTTCAGGTTCGAACCGCCTAGCTTCGCACGAAAAAGGCGCAAAACCAAACCGCAGATGAACGGACCTCTCAGCTTCGGTTCAGCGCGAGCGGCCTAACGAGGACGGCATGTCACGCGGCGCGCGTGCGCCAAGTCCTCGGAGGCCGTCATGTGGAAATTCGTGCTCGTGCTGCTGTTAACCGCGATAGCCATTCTCATCGCGCAACTCATCGCCGACGCGCCGGTGATCCAGACTCGGGTTGGGACTGCGAGCCAAATGCAGACCACCTACGTCTATGCCGGCGTGCGCGGGTGACTTTCTTCCTCAGGGTGATCAAGGCCACATGACCATGGGCGGCATGGAGGACAGGATCGCCTCGACATTGCCGCCGGTCTTCAGCCCGAAAATCGTGCCGCGGTCGTAGAGCAGATTGAACTCGACATAGCGGCCACGGCGGATGAGCTGCTCCTCGCGGTCGGCGTCGGTCCAAGGCGTCAACATGTTGCGGCGGACGATCTCAGGATAGATGCCGGCAAAGGCGCGGCCGACACTTTGGGTGAAGGCGAAGTCCGCCTCCCAGTCCCCGCTATCGAGATAGTCGTAGAAGATGCCGCCAATGCCGCGCATCTCCTTGCGGTGGGACAGATAGAAATATTCGTCGCACCACTCCTTGAAACGCTGGTAGTCGGCCGACGTCTGACCTTCGCAGGCGGCGCGCATAGCCGCGTGGAAGGCTAGCGAGTCTTTGTCCTCTTGTGTTCGCCGGCGCATGAGCACAGGGGTGAGATCGCCGCCGCCGCCGAACCAGCCTTTGCTCGTGATCACCATGCGCGTGTTCATATGCCCGGTCGGTGCATTCGGGTTCTTGGGATGGGCGATGAAGGAGATGCCAGAGGCCCAGAAGCGCGGGTCCTGATCGGCGCCGGGGATCTGCGCGGCGAATTCCTTGGGGAAGGTGCCGTGCACCGTCGAGGTGTGGCAGCCGACCTTCTCGAACACGCGGCCAGACATCAGCGCCATGACCCCGCCGCCGCCGTCCGTGCCGTCGGGCTCTTGCCGCCTCCAAGGGGTGCGCGTGAAGCGGCCGGCCGGTTCCCGGCCATAAAGGGGTGATCCCTCGGCCGCATCCTCGACCGCCTCGAGCGCCGAGCAGATGGAATCGCGCAAACTATCGAACCAGGCACGCGCGCGGTCCTTGCGGTCTTCGACGAGGCCTTCGCTTGCGTCCAAGTCGCTGGTCTTTCTCGGCTTTGCGTGCGTCATCGAGCTGAAATGTGCCTAGCCCAGTCTTCGCCAGAGCATCGAAGGCGACCGGGTCACGCTAAAGGGCGCTGGAATGATAGAGCAGGTCAAGCCCGGCCTTGATCGTGATCAAAGTCTCGTATTTCCAACCTTTGTAATTGGTAGCGAATAAAATTGTGCACTGCGCCAATTTGACCGGGTTGCGGTCCTGGACAAGCTTTGGTGCCGATGCAAGAAAGCAACTGGAGCCATGTCGGCCGCGAGCCTCGGCCGGCAAAGGAGAGGCATAGCCTTAAGGCGCAAATATCGACGCCGGCCCGTTGGGGCGGACGGGGGTTCGCGTGTTCGCCCCGCACGGTCGGCTGGGCTTTTGCGAAGTGGCGAAGGGTTAGGAGCTTTGGCACGTGGCCGACAGCACGGATTTAACTCCCGCGCAATTTCCGCTTCCCGATGAAGAAGAACCGTCGCGGCGCGACGTGATCATGGTCGCCGCCGGTGGCTTCGCCGCGGCCGGCCTCGGTCTCGGTCTTTGGCCGCTCTTGGATCAGATGAACCCGGATCAGTCGGCCCTGTCGCAAGCGACCACCGAGGTCGATCTCTCCCACGTCGAGAAGGGCCAGGCGATCACCGTGATGTGGCGCGGCAAACCGATCTTCATCCGCCACCGCACCGAAAAGGAGATCGAAGAAGCGAAGGCCGTACCGCTCGGCGATCTGCCGGACCCAGTCGCGCGAAACGCCAATCTGCCCGAAACTGCTCCGGCGACCGATGAGAACCGCGCCGGCAAGGATCGCAAGTCCTGGCTCGTGATGATCGGCATATGCACCCATCTCGGCTGCATCCCGAAGGGGCAGGCGGTCGGCGATCCCAAGGGCGACTATGACGGCTGGTTCTGCCCCTGCCACGGATCGCAATACGATAGCGCGGGCCGCATACGCAAAGGACCCGCGCCACAGAACATGGCGATCCCGCCTTACGCTTTCACCTCCGACACCAAAGTCAAAGTCGGCTGAAGCAGGCGGCCATGACGCACTCCTCCTCCTACGAGCCAGCATCCGGCATTGAGAAATGGATCGATGCGCGGCTGCCGATTTCCGCGGCTGATGTACGACCAGTTCCTGGCTTTTCCCACGCCGCGCAATCTCAACTATTGGTGGACCTTCGGCGGCATCCTCGCCTTCATGCTCGTGTCGCAGATCGCGACCGGCGTGGTGCTCGCCATGCACTACATCCCGAGCCGCGACCATGCCTTCGACAGCGTCGAGCACATCATGCGCGATGTGAATTGGGGCTGGCTGCTGCGCTACACTCACGCCGTCGGCGCTTCGATGTTTTTCCTCGCCGCCTATATCCATACCTTCCGCGGTCTCTATTACGGCTCCTACAAGGCGCCGCGCGAAGTGATTTGGATCCTTGGCGTGCTGATCCTGCTGTTGATGATCGCCACCGCTTTCATGGGCTATTCGCTGGTGTGGGGCCAGATGAGCTTCTGGGCGGTGACGGTGATCACCAATCTATTCTCGTCGCTCGATGCAATCGTGCCCGGTCTCGGCACCAGGTTGGTGCAATGGATCTGGGGCGGCTTCGCCGTCGGCGGGCCGACGCTCACCAGGCTCTACAGTCTCCACTATCTCCTCCCGTTTGTGATCGCCGGCGTCGTCGTGTTGCATATCTGGGCGCTGCACATTCCCGGCAACAACAATCCGACCGGCATTGACGTCAAGAGCCCGCGCGAGACGGTGCCGTTCCATCCGTACTACACGATCAAGGACGGCTTCGCGCTTGCGCTATTTGCGCTGTTCTTTGCCGCCTTCGTATTCTACGCGCCGAACCTGCTCGGCCATCCCGACAACTATATTCCAGCCAACCCGCTGCAGACGCCGCAGCACATCGTTCCGGAATGGTACTTCCTGCCGTTCTACGCGATCTTGCGCGCGATCCCGAACAAGCTGTTCGGCGTGGCAGCGCTGGGGGGTGCGATCGTCGTTCTCTTCTTCGTGCCGTGGCTCGACACCTCGCGCGTGCGCTCAACGCGTTACCGGCCGATCTACAAATGGTTCTTCTGGGCGTTCGTGGTGACCTGCTTGGTGCTCGGATATCTCGGCTCGCAGCCGCCGGAAGGCCTCTATCTCGTGTTCGGGCGCATCTTCACCGCCTATTACTTTCTGTTCTTTCTGTTGGTGATGCCAGTGGTGGGCTGGATCGAGAAGCCAAAGGCGCTGCCGGGAAGCATCACCGAGTCGGTGCTGGGGCCCGCGGCGACACCGCCCGCGTCACCGAAGCCCGCCCCCCGCCGCCGCACGCCGGAGCCGGTGGCATGACGAAAGCCTGGTCGCGCGGCATTGCGCTCATTGCCGGCGTTTTGCTCGCTTTTGCGGTTCCGCTGCGGACTGCCGCGGAGGAGGCGACGTCCGCCGCGAGCCCCGCCGAGCCGGGGATTGAGTTCAGTCGTGGAGCTTCACCGGGCCGCTTGGGGCCTTCGACAGGGCTCAACTGCAGCGCGGCTATCAGGTCTACAAGACAATCTGTTCGAACTGTCATTCGATGCGGCTGCTGTCCTACCGCAATCTCGGTCAACCCGGCGGCCCCGAATTCTCGCCTGAGGCGGTAGCGACCCTCGCCGCCGAGGCGCAGGTGACCGACGGTCCGAACGACAAGGGGGAAATGTTTCAGCGTCCAGGTCGGCCGTCTGACGCGTTCCGTTCGCCGTTCCCAAACGACGCTGCAGCGCGTGCTGCTAACGGGGGCGCGTTGCCGCCCGATCTTTCGGTAATGGCCAAAGCGCGGCCGGGCGGTCCCGACTATGTCTACGCGCTGCTCACCAGTTTTCGTCCGCCGCCGCAGGGGTTCGAGCTCGCCCCCGGCATGCACTACAACGCCGCTTTCCCCGGGCATCAGATCGCCATGCCGCCGCCGCTTGTCGACGGCGCCGTCCCCTATACCGACGGCACCAAGCCCACAGTGGACAACTATGCGCGGGACGTGTCCGCCTTTCTCATGTGGGCCGCTGAGCCGAAGCTCGAGGAGCGGCACAAGCTCGGCGCGACCGTGGTTATTTTTCTCATCGCCTTTTGCGTCATCATGTTCCTGGCGAAGCGCGCGGTCTGGGCCCGCTTGCACGTGAAGCCGGCGCATCAAGCATAAAACAGTTCTTTCTTTTCCGATGCCTTGACCGGATCGGCACCGAAGCCGAGGATGGTCCCTGTTCGTCAACCCCTCCGGTCTTCAGCCCATGCGATCGATCCTCATTGCTCTCATCGCGGCTTTCTGCGCCTTGCCGGCATTAGCCGCCGACCAAGAGCAGGCACCAAAGGATATGGTTCTGCTCACCGTGAGCGGGACCATCGGCGAGAGCAACCGAGGTGCGCTCGACACAAAGAAAGACGGCCTCCTCGCGGTCCGGAAGATCGATTTCCCCAAGGCCTTCGCCTTCGATCGCCCCATGCTGCTTGGGCTCGAGCAGGGCACGGTCAAAGCTCAGCCCGGCGAGTTCTCAGCTCCCGCCACCTTCAAGGGCCCGTTGCTAGGCGAGGTGCTCGGCCGCATCGAATCGGCGAAGATGAAGATCACCTTCACGGCGATCGACGGTTACACCGGCTATCTGATGCCGGAGGACGTCGACAGTTCGGACTGGATCCTCGCGCTTGAGGCCGACGGCGTCCCGCTTGGGATCGGACAGCTGGGCCCGCTCTGGTTGATCAATACCAGGGCCGAAGGCGAAAAGCCGGGCGACGATGGACGGCGCCGTTGGGTGTGGGGCGTATTCTATATGAAGGTCGGCGAGTGAGATCTGGACGGCTCTCATCCTTCGCGACGCGCCTTCGGCGCTCCTCAGGATGAGGGTTTAGTCCTAATCCTCATGGTGAGGAGCGCCGCGTCAGCAGCGCGTCTCGATCCGTGGCAACAAATCGAGGAGTTCGGCATGACAAAGGCGATGCTTGGGATCATCGGCGGCTCGGGGCTTTACGATCTCCCCGGTCTTGAGAAGGCGCGCGAGGAGCTTATCGCGAGCCCTTGGGGCGCGCCGTCGGCGCCCCTGCGCATCGGCGAGATTGCCGGCCTCCCAATCGCTTTCATGTCGCGCCACGACAAGGGACACAGGCTCTCGCCCTCCGATATCAACTACCGCGCCAATATCGACGTGATGAAGCGGGCAGGGGTCACCGACCTCGTTTCGCTTTCGGCCTGCGGCTCGTTCAAGGAGGAATTGCCGCCAGGCACCTTCGTCCTGGTCGACCAGTTTGTCGATCGCACCTTCGGCCGCGCCAGCTCGTTCTTCGGCAAAGGCTGCGTGGCGCATGTGTCGATGGCCCATCCGGTCAGCCCCAGGCTTCGCCTGCATCTTGCCGAAGCCGCCGAGAACGAAGGCATCCCCATGGTACGGAGCGGCACCTATGTCTGCATCGAGGGGCCGCAATTCTCCACGCTCGCCGAGAGCCTGACTTATAAGGGGCTCGGCTATTCGGTGATCGGCATGACCAATATGCCCGAGGCCAAGCTCGCCCGCGAGGCTGAGCTCTGCTACGCCACCGTGGCCATGGTGACTGACTATGATTGCTGGCATCCGGACCACGACGCGGTCACCGTCACCGACATCATCAAGGTGCTGATGGCCAATGCCGACAAGGCCGCGGGGCTGGTGACCAGGCTCGCCCGCGATTTTCCCCGCGAGCATGAGCCTTGTCTCGTCGGCTCTGATCGGGCGCTCGACACCGCGATAATCACCGCGCCCGAGGCGCGCGATCCCGAGCTGCTCAGGAAGCTCGACGCGGTCGCCGGCCGCGTGCTGAAGGTTACTTAACCTTCAGGGCGAGGCCCGCGCCGGTTTGTTGGGAGGCGCTAGTCAGCCGCGCCAGGTTCTACTATAGGCAGTTAGGCCGGTGTCCCGGCGTTGCGCACTGTTAAGGAAAGTCCTGAATGAGCCTGACAGCCGACATTGAACTCAAAGCCCTGGTACGCACGATACCGGACTACCCGAAACCCGGCATTATGTTCCGCGACATCACCACGTTGCTCGGTCATGCCAACGGCTTGCGCGCCTGCATCGAGCGGCTGGTCGCGCCCTTCACCAACCGGCGCATCGAGTTCGGTGGCCGGCATCGAGGCGCGCGGATTCATCCTCGGCGGCGCCGTCGCCGACCGGCTGCGGTGCGGCTTCGTACCGATTCGCAAGAAGGGCAAGCTGCCGGCAAAGGCCATCGGCCAGGAATATGAGCTCGAATACGGCATCGACATCATCGAGATTCACGAGGATGCAGTCAAACCGGGCGAGCCGGTGCTGCTGGTAGACGACCTCATCGCCACCGGTGGCACGGCCGAGGCTGCGGTCAAGTTGTTGCGCAAGCTCAATGCGGAAGTGGTGGGCGCTGCCTTCGTCATCGATTTGCCCGATCTCGGCGGCTCGGCCCGCCTCGCCAAGCTCGGGATCGAATGCCATACGCTGATGGTTTTCGAGGGCGATTGACGCGAACACCATGAACATCGACGGCAAGCATTATCGTACCATTTGGCTTAATCCGGACGGCTTGACGGTCGAGATCATCGACCAGACCAAGCTGCCCTTTGTGTTCGAGACGCTCACGCTCGGGTCGCTTGAGGACGCGGCGCGGGCGATCTCCACGATGCAGGTCCGCGGGGCGCCGCTTATCGGGGCGACCGCGGCGTACGGCGTCTGTCTTGCGCTTCGCGAAAACCAGTCGGACGAGGCGCTCGAGCGTGCCTGCGAGACGCTCGCCGCCACCAGGCCCACCGCCATCAATCTCCGCTGGGCCCTCGACGAGATGCAAAAGGCTGTTCGCAACCTGCCGCGGGAGGCGCGCATTGCCGCGGCTTACGCCCGCGCCGCCCAGATCTGCGACGAGGACGTGGAGAATAACGGCCGGATCGGCGAACACGGCCTTGGCATCATCCGGGCTCATGCCGAGAAGAAGAAGGGCGAACGGGTCAACATTCTCACCCACTGCAATGCCGGGTGGCTCGCTTGCGTCGATTGGGGCACGGCGCTTGCGCCCATCTATCGCGCGCATGACGAGGGCATCCCGGTCCATGTGTGGGTCGACGAGACCCGGCCGCGCAATCAGGGTGCTTCGCTTACCGCCTTCGAGCTCGGAGCGCACGGCGTGCCGCACACCATCGTCGCCGACAATACCGGAGGACACCTGATGCAGAAGAAGCTCGTTGATCTCTGCATTGTCGGCACCGACCGCACCACCGCTACCGGCGATGTCGCCAACAAGATCGGCACCTATTTGAAGGCGCTGGCTGCGCGCGATAACAACATCCCCTTCCTCGTGGCGTTGCCTTTCTCCACCATCGATTGGACTCTCGAGGACGGCAGAGCCATCCCCATCGAGGAGCGCGGTGGTGATGAGGTGAAGTTCATGACCGGCAAGCTCAAGGACGGCACCATCGCCACGGTGCAGATCGCGCCGGATCGGAGTCCCGCAGCGAATTTCGGTTTCGACGTGACACCGGCGCGCCTCATCGCCGGCTTCATCACCGAGCGCGGGGTCACGCCAGCCACCCGCGACGGCCTCGCCACGCTTTATCCGGAGCACGCCAAGCAGCGCGCCGCGTGAGATGGATTATCGAGAGCTGCTGACCGTCGCGCTCGATTTCGCCACCGCCATCCTGCTCGGCGCACTCGTCGGCATCGAGCGCGAGAAGCGCAAGGCCGAGGAGGAGAAAACCGGCCACATCGCCGGCTTGCGCACCTTCATCCTGCTCGCGCTGCTGGGGGCGGCGGCGGGCTGGCTGTCGCGCACCTTGTCGAGTCCCTGGATCCTTGCCGCCGCACTCCTTGTCGTCGGTGCGATGGTTGTCGCCGGCTATTTCGTCACGGCGCGGTCAAGCGAGGGCGGCAAAGGCCTCACCACCGAAACCGCGGCAATCGTTGTGGCGCTGCTCGGCGCCATGGTCACGCTCGGCCATCATGAGCTCGCGATCGGCCTCGGCGTGATCACCGCCGCCGTGCTTGCCTACAAGCAGCCGCTGCATGGCTTTGTCGACAAGCTCGGCTGGGACGATGTCTACGCCGGCGTGCGGCTCCTGATCGCAACGTTCATCGCCCTGCCGCTCCTGCCTGACCGAACCATCGACCCCTGGGGCGCGCTCAATCCCTATAAATTGTGGCTGCTGGTGATCCTTATCTCCAGCCTATCGCTGGTCGGCTATGTGCTGACGCGGCTGCTCGGTCCGGCCAGGGGCACCGCAGTGACCGGATTGACTGGAGGTCTCGTCTCGTCCACGGCGGTCACGTTGTCGTT
This sequence comes from uncultured Alphaproteobacteria bacterium, assembly GCA_963757555.1. GTDB lineage: Bacteria > Pseudomonadota > Alphaproteobacteria > Rhizobiales > Methyloligellaceae > Methyloceanibacter. Next base: position 10,078 of record CAVWRU010000014.1, on the reverse strand, counting down.
CTCGCGCGAGGCCCGCGATCACCCGCAGATGGCAAATGCGCTCGCGTGCGGCATTCTGCTCGCCTGGGCCGTGATGTTCGTGCGGGTCGTCGTCTTGGTGGCGGTGGTCAGCCGCTCTTTGCTATCACAATTGCTGATCCCCTTCGTGGTGATGGCTGTCGTAGTCGCTGCCTTCGCGGCGCTGCTCTATTTCCGCGACGGTTCGGTCAAACACGGCAAGGCTAGAGGGCATCTCGACGTCAAGAACCCGTTCAGCCTGACGGCGGCGGCGAAGTTCGCAGTCCTGTTCGCCGTGGTCCTGCTCGCGGTCAAAATCGTGCAACAACATTTTCCCCCCGACAGCCTTTATGCGGTGGCGGCGCTTGCCGGCTTGACCGACGTCGACGCCATCACCCTGTCGATGGCCGAATTCGCCAAAAGCGGAGAGGCCCGCGTGGCAGTGATCGCCATCGTGATCGCATCACTCTCGAACACTTTAGTAAAATGCGGAATGTCGTTTGCCTTGGCAGGCGTCACCCTCGGCAAGCCGCTTCTGATCGCTACAATTGCGACGCTGTTCGCAGGTCTCGCCGCGGCTCTTCTCACCTGAGCAAGGCATTGGCCTGACCAGCCTTCCTATTGTCACGTCAAGACCCTAGATTCGCGCCATGCGAAGACGCTGCCTCTACGACCCGGCCGCGAGGAACTGGACAGTTTACAAATTGCCTGGCGCGGCGCCGCACGCCTACGCGGTCTATGTGGACGAAAAGGACAAAGTGTGGGTGAGCGATTTTTCCGCCAACGCCATCCTCAAATTCGATCCGGTCAGCGAAGACTTCGAGAGCTTTCCAAGCGACAGGGCCGGCGCCGCGGTGCGTCAGCTGCTGGGGCGTCCAGGCGAAGTCTGGGGCGCAGAGTCAGGCACCGATCGCCTGGTGCTGATCCGCACCGGCGGCAACGAAGCGAGCAACGCGCGCAACTAGGCGAGAGCCACTGCCGCGGCAATGCCGAGCAGCGCGAATGCCGCAGCCGGAATCAGCCAGAGCGAAAAGGGTAGCTCGTCTTGCGCCTTGGCGGCTCCCAGCGATAACCCGTCATACTTCTCGTGCCATTTCGGGCCCGGACCGCGCATGTAGTGCAGCTCGGGCCGATAGCTGTCGAAGAGTTTCCCCACTCCAAAAACTCCCTCGAAACATCAGTGCCCTTCCGTAACCCGATAGAATCCATCGAAAGTTGTTGCAAATCGGTTTAGGACCATGGCGAAACCGGGGTCATTTTTTGAAGGTCTTGCCTCGAAGCCCACCAGCTGGGCAAACGTCCCCGTTCTGTGCCCACGCTTCGAGCATTGCCGGCGGGCGCTGAGGCTTTCGTGTGTCTGACGGATGAAGGCGAAAGAGCGCCGCCGGCGCCGGAGTGCGTCGCGGCAGCGTCATGGCGCGGGCTTAATCGTTACACTTGCGTCTTGCCGCGAGGAGTGGAACAACGCGGGCCATGCAAAGCCGTTGGAACGATTTCAGCGCGCTCGACGCGGTCGAGACCTATGCCACCAAGGGCGTGAGCGAGGATCTCGCGCTCCGCGTCTACACCACGCGGCTGCTTGGGCGCGACCCGCTGCTCGTGCTGCATGGCGGCGGCAACACTTCGGTCAAGACGCGCGCCGTCGACGATCTCGGCCATGAGCACGAGGTGATCGCGGTCAAGGGCTCAGGCTGGGACATGGCCGACATCGAGCCGCAAGGCCTTCCTGCCGTGAAGCTCGAGCCCCTGCGCAAGCTTCGTGCACTCGACACACTGTCCGACGAAGCCATGGTCAATGTGCAGCGCCTGAACTTGCTCGATGCGTCGGCGCCGAACCCCTCAGTCGAGACGTTGCTGCACGCGTTTTTGCCGCACAAATTCATCGACCATACCCACGCCGCGGCAGTGCTCTCGATCCTGGATCAACCCGACGGGGAGGCGCTCGCCCGCGAAGTCTATGACGGGCGCATGGGCATCGTGCCTTACATTGCGCCGGGCTTTGGGCTCGCCAAGGCCGCCGCCGAAGTGTTCGAGCAGGATACCAATATCGAAGGCCTGATCCTGCACAAGCACGGCATCTTCACCTTCGGCGAGACGGCGCGCGAGGCCTACGAGCGCATGATCGAGATGGTGTCGCTCGCCGAGAGCCGCTTGCGCCAGGGGCGGCCCATCGTGTTTCAGCCGCGGGTGGTTGGCGACGAGCTTGCCGAGGTCGCCGAGATCGCGCCGATCATCAGAGGCGCTGCTGCACTTCCTGCCGACAAGACTGGCGGCGAGCCGACACGCTTCGTCATGACCTTCCGCACGGGTCCTGAGATTCTCAGCTACGTCAACGGCGCCGAGCTTCCCGATTACAGCCAGCGCGGCGTGGTGACCCCCGACCACATTATCCGGACCAAGAACACGCCATTGGTGTTGCCGCCGCCGGAGCCGGGCAAGCTGGATGACTTCGCGCGGCAGGCTAAGGAGGCGGTGCAGGCGTTCAGCTCCCGCTATGACGCATACTTCGGCCGCGAGAACGAGCGTGCCGGCAACAGCAAAACCAAGCTCGACTCTGCGCCGCGCGTGGTTCTAGTGCCCGGGCTCGGCCTGTTCGGCATCGGGCGGAGCGCGAAAGACGCCGACATCGCCGCTGATCTCGCCGAGAACACAGTGCGCGTGGTCACCGACGCCGAGGGCATCGGCCGCTACCAGCCGTTGCCTGAGAGCGATCTGTTCGCGCTCGAATATTGGAGCCTGGAACAGGCCAAGCTGAAAGGCGCGGTGGTCAAGCCGCTGACCGGACAGGTGGCGCTCGTGACCGGCGCCGGCGCCATCGGCAGCGCAACGGCGAAGGCGCTCGCCGCCGAGGGCGCCGCCGTCGCCATCGTTGATATCTATGGCGACACGGCGAGGAAGGCGGCGAAGAGCTTCAAGGGCCTTGGCCTGCAATGCGACGTGACCAAGCCGGAGGACGTCGCCGACACCTTCGCCAAAGTCTGCGAGCGCTTCGGCGGCGTAGACATCGTCGTGTCCAATGCCGGGGCCGCCTGGCAGGGCCGCATCGGTGACGTCTCCGACGAGCTGTTGCGGCAGAGCTTCGAGCTCAATTTCTTCGCCCATCAGACCGTGGCCAAGGAGGCGGTGCGCATCATGCTGAAGCAGGGCACCGGCGGCACTCTGCTGTTCAACCTCTCAAAGCAGGCGGTGAATCCAGGCGCGAATTTCGGGCCCTATGGTCTGCCCAAGGCCGCAGCCATGCTGCTGATGCGCCAATATGCGCTCGACTACGGCAAGGACGGCATCCGCTCCAACGGCGTCAATGCCGACCGCGTGCGCAGCGGGCTCCTGACCGACGCCATGATCGCCGACCGGGCGAAGGCGAGGGGGCTGTCGGAAGGCGAGTATATGAGCGGCAATCTGCTGGGGCGCGAGGTGCTGGCCGAGGACGTAGCGCAGGCCTTCGTGGCGCTCGCCAAGGCGCGCAAGACCACCGGCCATATCGAGGCGGTCGACGGCGGCAACATCGCCGCTGCTCTGCGCTGACGTACGACCACATTCCTTTTGCGGCTGAGATCGAGCGCCTGACTCACGTCGCGAATCTGAAGTGCAGGACGTCGCCGTCCTTGACTACGTAGTCCTTGCCTTCGAGACGGAGCTTGCCGGCGTCGTTAGCGCCGGCCTCGCCGCCAAGAGCCACATAGTCGTCGTAGGGAATGGTCTCGGCGCGGATGAAGCCCTTCTCGAAATCGGTGTGAATGACGCCTGCGGCCTGCGGCGCTCGGGTGCCTTCGGTGACGGTCCAGGCCCGCGCCTCCTTTGGCCCGGCGGTGAAATAGGTGATGAGGCCGAGCAGCTTGTAGCCTTCGCGGATCAGTCGATTGAGCCCGGGCTCGGCAAGCCCGAGCTCGGCGAGATAGGTCTTGCGCTCGCTCAGGCGATAGCTCGGCGAGCTCGGCTTCGATCTTGGCCGAGATGATGACGCAGCCGGCGCCTTCCGTCTCGGCGCGCTTTCCGCCACGCGCGGCCGAATGGGCGTTGCCGGTGGCGGCCGACGCCTCATCGACATTGCACACATAGAGCACGGGCTTGGCGGTAAGCAGGTTGAGCGCCTTGAAGGCGGTCCGCTCCTCATCCGAGACTTGCGCAAGCCGCGCCGGCTTGCCTTCGCGCAACAGCGCCAGCGACCGCTCGACCAGCTCGAGCGTCTTCTTCGCCTCCTTGTCCTGGCCGCGCACCCTTCGTTCCAGCGTCGGAATCCGCTTCTCCAGGCTGTCGAGATCGGCGAGCATCAGCTCGGTCTCGATGGTCTCGGCGTCGGCGATCGGATCGACCCGGCCTTCGACATGGATGATGTCGTCGTCCTCGAAGCAGCGGAGCACGTAAGCGACGGCGTCGACCTCGCGAATCACTGCGCAGGAACTGATTGCCGAGGCCTTCGCCCTTCGAGGCGCCGCGCACGAGCCCGGCGATGTCGACGAAGGTGAGGCGCGTCGGGATCACCTCTGCGGATTTGGCGATCTTGGCGAGGGCGTCGAGTCGCGTATCGGGCACCGGCACCTCGCCGACATTCGGCTCGATGGTGCAAAAGGGATAGTTGGCGGCGGCCGCGGCTGCGGTCTCGGTCAGCGCATTGAAGAGCGTCGACTTGCCGACATTGGGCAGTCCGACGATGCCGCATTTGAATCCCATGCTACGAAATCCATCACGAGCCGAACCAGCGGCGAAGCTTGCCGAAGGGGCCCTCGGCTGCCACAGGCTTTTCGCCTTCCGCGCTCGCCACATCCTTGCGCTTGCGCGGGGCGGGCTCGGGCCGCTCATCGGCGGTTTCGGCTTCCATGTGCATGGCGTGGGCGACAAAGGACTGAAACTTGTCGTTGGCGCCTTCGGCAAGGTCGGGCGCGGCCTTGGCGATAGCGCCGAGCAGCGGCTCGAGCCATTCGCGGTCTGACTTGACGAAATTATTCAGCACCCGATGGGTGACCAGCTCCTTGCTGCCGGGATGGCCGATGCCGATGCGCACGCGCACATAGTCGTTGCCGATATGCGCGGTGATCGACCGAAGGCCGTTATGACCGGCGACTCCGCCTCCGGCCTTCACCCGCACTTTGCCGGGGACGAGATCGAGCTCGTCGTGGAACACGATCACGTCGGCAAGATCGAGCTTGTAGAAGCGCACCGCCTCGCCGACTGAACGTCCGGAACTCGTTCATGAAGGTCTGCGGCTTGAGCAGAAGCACCTGCTCGCGCCCGAGCCTGCCTTCGGCGGCGACACCTTGGAAGCGCTTGCGCCAGGCAGGAAAGCCGTTCGCCGCAGCGATGGCGTCGACCGCCATGAAGCCGACGTTGTGCCGGTTGAAGGCATGTTCAGCACCCGGATTGCCGAGGCCGACAAAGAGCTTCATCTCTTCATCCCGACAAGAGAGGACGGAGGCGGCGAGAAGACGAAGGAGGCTAGCCCTTCTTCTTCTCCTTTTCCTTCTCCGGCTCCTTGTCCTTCTCCTCGCCGGCCTCAGTCGGAGCGGCAGCTTCCTCGGCGCCAGGCTCAGCAGCAGCGGCGGCGGCGCCAGGCACAGGCTCTTCAGCGGACCGGCCGACGATGGTCGCCACGGTGAAATCGCGCTCGGTAATGGTCGGCTTCACGCCCTCAGGCAGCTTGATGGCCGAGATGTGCACGCTGTCGCCGATCTCGAGTCCGGTCAGATCCACATCGAAATGCTCTGGGATAGCGTCCGCCGGACAGCGGACGGGAATTTCGTGGCGGACGATATTCAGGATGCCGCCGCGCTTGATGCCGGGGGAGGCGGCTTCGTTGAGGAAGCGCACCGGCACGTCGACGGTGACGAGGGCATCCTTGGCCACACGCATGAAGTCAACGTGAATGGGAAAGTCGCGGATGGGGTCGAGCTGCACCTGGCGCGGGATCACCCTTGTCTTGGTGCCGTCGAGGTCGAGCATGAAAATCGTGCTCTGGAAATGGCCGGTGTGGAGCTGCTGCGTGATCGCCTTATAGTCCACGTCGATGGTCTGCGGCGTCGCCTTGTCGCCGTACAGGACTCCGGGAATCCGCCCCTCGCGCCGCGCCGCGCGGGCGCCGCCCTTGCCGGTGCGCGTACGCGTCCAGGCCTTGAGTTCCAACGCCTCAGCCATGAATTTTCTCCAATAAAAACAATCAAGGGCCCGAGAGAGGCCCCAAAGTTGAACCAAGCGCCCGCAAAGCGGAGCCGATGCAAGATTGAGGGGGCTTATAAACGCCCCGCGAACTCAAGACAATCCGGTATTCGGCCCTGCGCCAGCGGACGCCCGGCAAGGACTAGGTGCGCCAGGGATGCGCGGGCAGCTCGGTCAGGCCGACCACTTCGACGCCGGCCTCGGCCACCGCGTGGTCGTTCTCGACCGTGCTGCCGCTCACACCGATGGCGCCGACGAGCACGCCGTCCTCATCGACGATGGGCACGCCGCCGGGAAAAGTGATCAGCCCATCATTGGAATGCTCGATGCCGTAGAGCGGCTTACCGGGCTGGGACAGCTGGCCGAGCTGGCCGGTGGCCATGCCGAAGAAGCAGGCGGTCTTCGCCTTCTTGATGGCGATATCGATGGAGCCGACCCAGGCGTCGTCCATGCGCATGAAGGCCTTGAGGTTGGCGCCGGAATCGACCACGGCGATGCACATCTGCGTCTTGAGTGCGATGGCCTTCTTGCGTGCGGCCTCGATGGCCTTCTCGGCGTTCTCCAAATTGACGTGCATGGTTGCTCCTTACGTTGAGGTTTGTCGTTGATTGCCCTTGCCGAACCTCCCCCTAAACGCGCGAGGTGTCGAACTGGTGGCAAGCGAAGGTGTGCCAATGGACGCAGGGTGAATGGCACCAGACAGAGTGTCATATTCGGCGTAGGATCAAGGTTCCCGCCCGGAAGAGCGCCGTCAGGTCTCGTGGCGCAGTATCAGCGTTGAACAAGGAGTCCCCCCATGCCCGACAGCACGTACAAGGTCGTAGAACTCATCGGTACAAGCCCAAGGACCTGGGAGGAGGCTGCCAAGAACGCGGTCGAGCGCGCGGGGCGGCATTTGCGCGAATTGCGCATCGCTGAGGTCGTGGAACAGGACATGGTCATCACCAACGGCAAGGTCGAGGCCTACCGCACCAAGGTCAAGGTTTCCTTCAAATATGAGGAACATGAGTGAGCGACCGGGCGCGGCTCTGGCCACTTATCAATAGAACAGGCTAGAGACCGACTGTTCCTCGGCGGTGCGCGCGATCGCTTCGCCAAGCAACGGCGCAATCGGCAGGACGCGAATGTTGTGGGCGTTCTTCACCGACTCGCTCGGCAGAATCGAAGTTGGTGATGACGAGTTCCTTGATGCGCGAAGCCATGATGCGAGCGACGGCTCCGCCGGACAGCACGCCGTGAGTGATGTATCCGGACGCTTGCGTGGCACCATGGTCGAGCAGCGCCTCGGCGGCATTCACCAGCGTGCCGCCGGAATCGACGATATCGTCGACGAGTAGGCAGTTTCGCCCGGCGACATCTGCCGATAATATTCATCACCTCTGAATTGCCGGGACGCTCGCGGCGCTTGTCGACGATCGCCAGCGGCGCGTCGATGCGCTTGGCGAGCCCCCGCGCGCGCACCACGCCGCCAACGTCGGGCGATACCACGATCAGGTTGTTGGCGTCGAAACGCTGGCGCGATGTCGCTGCACCATGACCGGCGCGGCGAAGAGATTGTCGGTCGGGATGTCGAAGAAGCCCTGGATTTGCCCGGCATGGAGATCGAGGGTCAACACGCGGTCGGCGCCGGCGTCGGTGATCAGTTGGCGACGAGTTTGGCCGAGATCGGCGTGCGCGGACCGGCTTCCGGTCCTGCCGGGCGTATCCGAAATAGGGAATGACCGCGGTGATCCGCCGTGCCGAGGCGCGCCTCAGCGCATCCATCAGGATAAGCAGCTCCATGAGATTGTCGTTCGCGGGCGTCGAGGTCGACTGGATGACGAACACGTCCTCGCCACGCATGTTCTCCTGGACCTCGACGAAAATTTCCATGTCGGCGAAGCGGCGGACGACGCACTTCGCGAGCGGCGTCTTGAGATAGGCCGCAATCGCCTCGGCGAGCGGGCGGTTGCTGTTGCCTGCAACCAGTTTCATCGGTCCCCGCTCCTTAGCCGTCAGAGCCTTACATCGGCCGGTTTCGTCCGTGCCAGAAGGCCCGCGCATTTAGCAAGGCTAAAGGCCCGCTGTAAACTCACGGCAGCAAGCGCTTGTGGATGCGCCTCCCGCCTAGCCGCTCGATTTGGGCAAGAGCTTGATGATCCCGTCGGCGGCAGCGCCCGCCGCGGCGTCGGCGATCGCCCCCCAGGGGCCATCCAACGAGCCTTTGGGGATGCTGTTTTGCTGGGATACGGTGCCGACCCGCTTACCGTTCGGATCTAGCACCTGCCATTCGATGCGGACGCTTTGTTTGCCGCCCGATCCGTCGGTTACGCTGACGATACCCTTAACGGTATAGGTGTTCCCGGTTTGGACGGTCGCCAGCTTCACCCCCTTGGCGTAGAGCCGCTTTTTGATTGCGGCGGTGAGGGACTTCGTGCCGTCGCCGGAGCTCCGGAAACCGGCGCCACGATGGTCGTCACGGGGCCTTTCGGCGCGCGGGCGGTGGATGTTGCCGCGCCGCCGGCGCTTGGAGCCGGTGTCGGGCTCGAGGCGACCGGCGGAGGGGAGCCACCAGACATAGTGGCGGCAATTTCTGGGGCGATCTTGACGGCGAGGCCATGGACAGCGGCGCTGTCCACACCACTCCAGGGATCAGCCCCGGAGCGGCCGGCTACGAGCTGTTCGCCTGAAACGCGCCCAATGCGTTGACCCTTGGTGTCGGTAATGTCCAAGATGTAGGAGATCTTCGCGCCCTTCTTCTCGTTGGTCGCTACGAGATACCCCTTGAGCGTGTAAGGGGAGCCTGTTCCGTCCGGCGTTATGGTCAGCTTGTTGTCCGAGCCGGCAGCGGCGAGTTCCTGGGCAAATTGCTTGGCCACATTCGCGGGCGCGCCAACGATCGGGGCGAGGTCCATGCGGGTAGAGGAGCGGCCGAAGAGCCTGCTGGCGGTGTCGCTGAAAAAGCCGGCCTTGGCGCTTTCACATCCACCCGCGTATGGCCCGAGGACAACCGCAGCGGTCAAGGCCGCGGTCGCGATACGCCTGAGCAGGCGGCGTACGCATGGTGGAGTCGCGTCCAACAAATACTCCCTCTGTTGGCCGCAAAGCCCCCTTCGCGACTGCGCTCAAGTACCCGCGGCGGGGCTCCCAAACCTCGCCCAAACAATAGATTACCTGCCCAGCTTGCGTCCAGCTTAAGGTGGCGTGAGAACAAGCAGCGTACAGTGAACGAGGATCAAGCGAGCACGATGGCAGAAATTTGGCGCCCATAGTCGTCCTCGCCGTGATGCTGCGACCGGCGATAGCTGAACAGCCGAGTTCATCGCAATAAGTGCAAAGCCCGAGGTCCGAGACCGTGCCCACACCGGCGCGCGCCAGCCGCTCGGCCACATAGCCGGCGAGATCGAAATGAGGCTCGTCGTCGGTCACGAAGAAGGGCGAACTCGCCGGCTCCTGGGCGAGGAAATGCTCCACATAGTCGGTTCCAACCTCATAGGCCCGTTGCGAGATCGTGGGGCCGATGACGGCGATCATGTGCTCAGCTCTCGCGCCGAGCTGTTGCATGGAGGCGACCGTCGCCTCGACGATGCCGAGAAGAGCGCCGCGCCAGCCGGCGTGGGCCGCGGCAATGACCCGCGCGTCTGGATCGCAAAACAGGACCGGCGCGCAGTCGGCAGTCAGTGCCCCGATGGCAAGGCCCGGGGTGCGAGTGACGATGGCATCGGCCTCAGGCGCGCTGCCGTTCCAGGGCTTGTCCACGATCACCGCCGTTGCGCTGTGAATCTGATAGAGCGTCAACAGGTGTTCGGACGGCACGCCTAACGTCTCGGCGACCAGAGCACGGTTCTGCTGGACATTCTCAGCGTCGTCGCGGGAGCCGAGACCGCAGTTGAGCGAACCATAGATGCCCTTCGAAACGCCTCCCCGGCGCGTGAAGAATCCATGGCGGAGG
>CAVWRU010000013.1:0-30001 GCA_963757555.1 uncultured Alphaproteobacteria bacterium | reverse complement strand
TCATTCACACGATGCGATTGTTCGGCGCGCTCCTTCTGCTGCTGATTTCCGCTACGGCCGCGTTCGCCGCTGCTCCCAACATCGTCGTCATCATGACCGACGATCAGGAGGACACGGGTTCGACGGCCTATATGCCGAAGATGCTGTCGCTGATCGCCGACGAGGGGGTCACCTTCAAGAACAGCTTCAGTAAATCTTCCGCTATGCGCGCCGAGCCGGTCATCGTTCCTGACCGGGCAGGCGGCGCGTAATCACGGCATCAGGGCCAACAGTCCGCTCGATCAAGGTGGCTGGGAGGCCTTCAAGAGCAGGGAAGCAAATTCGCTTCCGGTCTGGCTGCAAGCCGCCGGCTACAAGACGGCACTGATCGGCAAATATCTGAACCGGTATGGCCAGCAGACCGCCTATGGTGCGTGGCTCGCTTGGCTCGGCAGCTGGATCGGTGTGGATTTCAAGGGCACCACGGTCGGAAACCCGCGCGACTGGGTGCCGCCTGGGTGGACGCTTTGGTACGCCTTCACCGGATCGCGCGTCAGATATTACGACTATTGGATCAACGAGAACGGCAAGATCCTGAGCTTCGATCACCGTCCGAGCGACTATTCGACCGATGTGCTGACCGAACGGGCGGTTCAGTTCATCCAAGATCAGTCGAGAGCCGGCCGCCGTTCTTCTTGTTCATCGCTCCGAAGACCGTGCACGCCCAGGGCCCCCGCGCCATTCCTTCGCCGAAATACGAGCAGGCGTTCAGTGACGTCCACCTGCCGGAGAACCCGGCGTTCAATGAACACGATCTGCGCCACAAGGCGCTCAAGGCCCCGCGCATGGGCGTCAAGACCAAGGAGGATCTCGAGCTAAGCTACCGGGCCGAGCTCCAGTTGCTTCAATCGGTCGACGATCTCGTCGCCGCCGTGGTCGATGCATTGCGGGACACGAACAAGCTCGACGATACCGTCCTGATCTATACCTCCGACAACGGTTTCTTGTTCGGCGATCATCGCCTGACCGGCAAGTCCACAGCCTATGAGGGGTCGATCAAGGTGCCGCTTATCATGCGCGGTCCGGGCATCCCCGAGCATGAAACGAGCGATCAGCTCGTCAGCAATCTCGATCTCGTCGCCACCATCCTCGATCTTGCCCACGCCAAGCCCGGCGTCCCGCTCGACGGCAAGTCGCTCACCCCGCTTTTTGCCGCCTCTGACGGGCCTTGGCGCAGCGCACTACTGTTCGAAAGTCCGGTGAATCGCTTTGAGGCGAAAGCCAACCGCTATGCCGGCGTGCGCACCGCCACCAAGAAATACGTGAAATACGATAGCGGATTCGAGGAGCTGTTCGATCTCGCCGCCGATCCTCACGAGCTCAGGAACGTGGCGGAGGATGCCGCCTATGCCGGCGAACTTTCGGCCCTGCGCGGCATCCACGACCGGCTCAAATCTTGCGCCGGCGACGGCTGCTGGGTGCCTTGAGGCCACGGCAAACTGCCGCATCCCGTCTCAACTTCAAAAACGTGGCCGGAATTCAAGGCGGACGAGAAAGCAAGGAACGTCGGACTCAATGACGCACGTTCAATCTCTGCCCTGAAAAAGACCGCCGCCGATGGCGCAATCCGCCGCAAGCCCGTCCGGGTCGCGCAGGGCGACAGCGGGGGCGACGCGAACTCGATTTCGCACACTTCTCGCCACTTCTTTCCTTCTTCTCTCTCTCCTCACCAGCGCCAACGCGGCTCCGAACATCGTCGTCATCCTCACCGACGATCAAGACGACACCGGCTCCGTGGCCTATCTACCGAAGGTCCAGGCGCTCGCCGCACAAGGCGTCACCTTCAAGAACAGTTTTGTGGACTTCTCGCTTTGCGCGCCGAGTTGATCGTCGTTTTTGACCGGCGAGGCCGCGCATAATGACGGGATCAAGTCGAACAAGCCCACCACACGCGGCGGCTGGGACACTTTCAAGGCTGTGGAAGCGAACGATCTGGCGGTGTGGCTGAAAGCGGCTGGCTACCGGACGGCGTTGCTCGGCAAATATGAAAACGGCTACGGCGCCGGCAAACCTCCGCGACTGACGAGCGTTGCCTATTGGGCGAATGCCGCCAACGGCTGGTTCGGCATCGGCACCCCTGACAAGCAGCACTGGGTGCCGCCAGGATGGGATCTCTGGTACGCTTTCACCAAGGTCCGCTATTTCGATTAGATCATCAACGAGAACGGCACGCTTCACGACTTCGGGCATGACCCGGCCGACTACTCGACCGATGTGCTGAAGGATCGGGCGGTCCGATTTATCAAGGACGAGGCCGGGTCGGCCGCGCCCTTCTTCATGCTGATCGCGACCAAGGCACCCCACGGTCAAGGCGACGAAGGCAAAAAGGAGCCGGCCACGCCTGCACCGGCCTACGCGCAGGCCTTTGCCGATAACAAGCTTCCCAAGACACCCGCCTACGACGAGGAGGACGTCAGCGACAAAGGGTCCTTGGTGGCGAAGATGCCGCGGCTTAGCGATTCGTTGAAGGACCAGATCGAGAGGAGCTATCGCGCCGAGTTGCAATCGCTCAAGTCGGTCGACGATCTCGTGGGTGACGTCGTCGACGCGCTCAAGACCGCCGGCAAGCTCGACAACACGGTGATCATCTACACGTCGGACAATGGGTACGTGTATGGCGATCACCGGCTGTTCGGCAAGAACTCAGTATACGAGCCGTCGATCAAGGTGCCTCTCGTGGTTGCCGGCCCCGGCATCCCCAAGAATGAGACGCGCAACCAGCTCGTCAACAATCTCGATGTGACCGCCACGATCGAGCAGCTTGCAGGCGTGAAGCCCGGCCTTGTTCCGGATGGCCGTTCCTTCCTGCCCGTTCTCGCCGACGCCAACGCCGCGTGGCGGAGCGCACTTCTGGTCGAGGGCGGAAACGACATCTCCAGCCCCGAGAGGCGCTACGCGGCGGTGCGGACCGCGACGCGAAAATACGTCCGATACGGCGACGGCTCCGAGGAGCTTTACGATCTCGTGAACGACCCCTATGAGCTCGACAGCAAGGTCAAGGATCCGAGCTACGCGGGCGACGCTACCATGCTTCGGAGTCTTCACGACCGGCTGCAAAACTGCGTCGGCGACGGCTGTTGGGTGCCTTGAGGCCTTCTCAGGCGAGTGCGCTTCAGGATTTAGACTGTTGGTGTTCCGCGCCCGCGAGAATACATAAGGCGGCATGGCCGAAGCCATCCTCAAAGGGCGCGTGCTCGAGGCGCTGAAGCGCGTCAAAGGCCCGAACTTGCGCGACGATATCGTCTCGCTCGGTCTCGTCTCCGAGGTCGTCATTCACGGCGGCAAGGTCTATTTCGCCATTTCCGTCGACCCGGCGCGCGCTTCCGAGCTCGAAGCGCTGCGCCAAGCCGCCGAACAGGCGGTCAAGGAGCTGCCGGGAGTCGAGGCCGTCGCCGTCACCCTTACCGCCGATCGCGCGGCGGGATCGCCGCCCGCGGGCAACGGCGCCGGCGCGAGGACACCGCCTCCTCCAGGCTCGCCCGTCGCCCGCGGCGCGGCGCAGGCTGCCCGCCACCGCACCGGCGCCATCCCCGGCGTCCGGCACATCATTGCCGTGGCGTCCGGCAAGGGAGGTGTCGGCAAGTCGACGACGGCGGTGAATTTTGCGCTGGCGCTGCAGGCTCGCGGACTGAAGATCGGTGTGCTCGACGCCGACATATACGGGCCGTCCATGCCGCGCCTGCTTGGCATCAAGGGAAAGCCGCAGCAGCTTGCCGGCGACAAGCTCGCGCCGATGGAGGCTTATGGGCTCAAGGTCATGTCCATGGGCTTCCTCGTCGATGAGGAGACGCCGATGATCTGGCGCGGCCCCATGGTGATGTCGGCGCTCTCGCAAATGCTGAAAGACGTCGCCTGGGGTGAGCTCGACGTGCTCGTCGTCGACATGCCGCCCGGCACCGGCGACGCGCAGCTCACCATGGCGCAGCAGGTGCCGCTTGCCGGGGCAGTCATCGTCTCCACGCCGCAGGACCTGGCGCTCATCGATGCGCGCAAAGGGCTGAACATGTTCCGCAAAGTGGACGTGCCGGTGCTCGGCATCGTCGAGAATATGAGCACCTTCGTCTGCCCGCATTGCGGCTCGGCGACCGACATCTTCGCCCATGGCGGCGCCAAGTCGGAAGCCGAGCGTCTCGGCGTTCCCTTCCTCGGCGAGGTGCCTCTGACGCTTGCCATTCGCGAGACCTCCGATGCCGGCAAGCCGGTGGTGGCGAGCGATCCGAAGTCGCCGGCGGCTGAGGCCTATCGAAACATCGCCGAGATCGCCTGGGCCGAGTTGCAACGTCACAAGGCGGAAGCGCGCGCGGCACCCCGCATCGTGATGGAAAGCTAAACGGGTTGGCGTGAGGCACCGACTCAGTTAGAGCGAAAGTCTGGGGGCGAAAGTGCGGCGGCGCCCCTGAAGCTGCGCACTTTGACTGACAGACGCTCGATTACCCTCCCACTCTGCGTGCTCGCCGCTGGAGCCGTGCACGGACTCTGTGTTGCGGCCATGCTCCCGGTGCTGATCACTTTGCCTGGGCCGGCCAGCACCCCGCCGCCGGCAGTCGACGTCGAGGTGCTTCGGCCGGCGCCAAACGCGTCAGCGAAATCCCTGAGCGACCCGGCGACGACCTCGGCACTCCCAATAGTGAAGGAGACACGTCCGGCAGAGCCCACGCCAATCGAGGCAGCTCCGGCGGCGCCCGATGTCGAGACCGTGCGCGAACCTGTCAAGGTTGACGAGGCTCCGGCACCCTCCAAAGCAGCTCCGAGCACGGTGGAGGTTTCGCCCACAGAGGCTCCGGACAAGACGGCCGAGCCCGCCGCGCCGGAAGTGACGCCGGCTGAAGCTGCGCCCGACGACATGCCACAGCAGGTCGCGCCCGAAACATCCCTGCCGGCCGAGGCGGTGGCCGTACCGTCCCAACCTGAAATGCCGGCCGAGGCGACGGCGTCGCCCTCCGAACCTCAAGTCGCAACGCCATCGCCTGAGCCGGCGGAGGCAGCGAAAGAACCCGATGGGCCCACCGCGTCACCCATCGATCAGACGCCGGACACCAAGCCTGAAATCGCCGAGCCCGCGCCGGCTGAAGCGAAACCCTCGGACGTCGAAAGCAACGACCCGGCAGAGGAGCCAAGCGCGCCGAGCGCGTCGCATCTCCATGAAGCACCAGACACCAAGCCAGACGTCGTTCGTGACGAGTTTGCGCCGGTTGAAGCGAGCCATCCCGACGAGAGTAAAGCCAAGACCGAGCAGCCAAGTGCCCCGGAGATCGCCCGCACTGAACCCAAGGTCGAGACGCCGTCGGCGGCCTCTGCGAAGGTCGCGGTTCCCTTGAGGAAGCCCGAGCCTCGCGCTGAACCCAAGGTCAAAGCGCCGAAGAAGGCCGAGCCAGCGGCAACCAAGAAGCGGCCGGCCGCGGCCGCCAAACCAGGAAATCCGCAAGCCCGCCGCGTCGTGCGGCCGGGGCAAAAAACGGCGACTTAAGGACCCACGGGGTTGTTCGGAGGATTCTTCAGCTCCGCCCGGAAGCGCGGCGGCCAAGCGGTCGACCACCCAGCGCTGATCGCTCGCCCGCGCGTCAGGCGGCGCTCGGTCTCGGCTTGAGCGGCGTCACTTTCGCGCGCCCTTCCTCGGGCGCCCCCGGCTGACCGAACAGAAATCCTTGCGCCTGGGGGCAGCCGAACTCGCGCAGCATGGCCGCTTGCTCCTCCGACTCGACCCCTTCGGCGATGACGGTGACGCCAAGCGACTTGCCGAGCGCAATGATGGTCTTGACGATCGCCCGATTGGCGGGGTCTTGCGTCATGCCGCGCACGAACTCCCTGTCGATCTTGATCTTGTCGAAGGTGAAGCGGGCGAGATAGCTGAAGCTCGAATAGCCGGTGCCGAAATCGTCCATGACGATCTTGACGCCAAGCTCACGCAGCCGTTTGAGCCTGTTGAACACCTCTTCCGAATCGTTAATGAGCAGGCTCTCGGTAAGCTTAAGCTCTAGCCGCGTGGCAGGTAGCCCAGTCTCGCGCAACACATCGGCGACGGTCTCCGCGACGTCAGCGTCTCGAAATTGCGCCGGCGAAAGATTGACCGCAACGCTCAATGGCGTGGCCCAAGTGACGGCATCGCGGCAGGCGCGGCGCAGCACCCATTCGCCGAGCGGCACGATCAAGCCGGTTTCCTCCGCCACCGAGATGAAGAGAGCCGGCGCCACCTTGCCGTGCACCGGATGGTGCCAGCGCACCAGGGCTTCGACGCCGATCTGCTTGCCGCTGACGAGATCGTATTGCGACTGGTAGACGACCTCGAATTCCTCGCGGCCGAGCGCCAGCCGGAGCTCGTGCGCGACCAGGCGCCTTCGCTGCAGCGCCCTATCCATGCTTAGCTCGAAGAAGCGCATGCGTTGACCACCGTCGCCCTTGGCGCGGGCAAGGGCAATGTCGGCATGGCGCAGCAGTTCTGGCGCAGTGTCGCCATCATTCGGCGCGAGAGCGATGCCGGCACTCGCGGTGCATACAAACTCCTTGTCGGCGATGCGAATGGGAACGCGCAACTCCTCGCTGAGACGGTCCATGAAGGCCACCACCTCGCCGAGATTGTCGATGTCGAGAAGGGCCACGGCAAACTCGTCGCTCGACCGCCGCGCCACGAAGTCGCCCTCGCGCAGCGCGGACCGGACGCGCTCGCCGACCTCGCGCAGCACGGCATCTCCGGTGGCAAGGTCGGCGGTATCGTTGATCTCCTTGAATCTGTCGACGTCGACGCACAACACGGCGATATGCGTCCGCTTGCTCTGCATGGTGGCGAGCGCGGTGGTCAAAAGGTCGTCGAACGCCTTGCGATTGGACAGTCCCGTGAGCGGGTCATGCATCTCGAGATAGCGCAGCCTGGCTTCGGCCTCGCGGCGCTCCCGGCTCCGCGTCCAGGCCAGCGCGATTGGCGTGGCCACACCGGCACCGAGCAAGAGCAAGGTGACGGCGGCAACGAGGCCGAAATAGCGGGAGAGCGTCTTGGCCTGTTCGCTCTGGTCGAGATAGACGAGCAAGGTCCCGTCTGGCTCGCCGCTCATCCGTGTGGGAATCGCGAGCACTGCAAAATTCGAGACGGCGGCATCTGAGCGGTTGTGAAGCGTCACGGTGGGCTGCCCGTTCGGAAATTCGTGCGGCGCTCCTTCCACATCCGCGCCGAGGTCCAGTCCAGCCTTGCCGCCGGTGAAGGTCAGGTTGCCGGCATTATCATAGAGATCGTAGCGGAGCACGCGTGGGCCATAGCCGAGCTGGTCGAAGACGCGGCTTGCATGCGGGGCAAGCGCCGGTCTGGTGAAGGCATCGATCAGGGTACCGGGCTCGCCTTTCAGCTCGGCGCTGATGCGCGTGGCTGCCGTGTCGGCCTCGTATTGGAGCTCCATCTTGCCGATCTCGCTCGGCGCCACGATAGCGGCATAGGCGACCACCGCGCAAATGAGCACCAAAACCGCCCACAGCCAATTTTTCTTGAGCAACGCCAAGGCGGACATCAAGCGAATGGTTCCGTCAGTGCAACCGCCGATGAAACTAGGGGCTCGCGGTTAAGAACGGTGTAAGCCGTGTGTTAACAAACCCCCTTCAAAATGGCCTGTCCGGGAAGGCGAGATCAAGTGATGGCGGGAAAAGGCGCGGCCGCGGCGCATTAACTTTAGCCTCCAGTCGTCGACATGGTGCGGGCAAGCGCCGGCTTACCGCCTCTTTCGATGACGAAGTCATGGCCCTTGGGCTTGGCAGCGATCGCTGCATCGATCGCGGCGTTGAGCAGTGGTCGGATCGCACTTGCTCGAAGCGGCGCCCTGAGGTCGGCCGAATCCTCCTGGCCAAGGCACATATACAGAGTGCCGGTGCAGGTGACCCGCACACGGTTACAGGCCTCGCAGAAATTGTGGGTGAGCGGCGTGATGAATCCGAGCCTGCCGCCGGTCTCGCGCACCTCTACGTAACGCGAGGGTCCGCCCGAGCGATAGGGGTTGTCCTCAAGCGTAAAGTGATCCTTAAGCCGCGCCCGCACGAGGCTACAGCGGCAGATATTGCTCGGTGCGGTCGGTACCGGTTTCGCCCATGGGCATGGTCTCGATCAAGGTCAGATCGAAACCTCGTGCATGGCTCCAGCGCAAGATCTCGTCGCAGCTCGTCCTCGTTCACGCCTCGGAGCGCCACTGTGTTGATCTTGATCTTGACCCCGGCGCGATCGGCGGCGTCGATTCCGGCCATTACCTGCTCAAATCGCCCCAGCGGGTGATCGCCTTGAATTTTGCCGGATCGAGCGTGTCGAGGGAGACATTGATGCGGGCGACCCCGCTGCTCGCGAGGCACTCCGCGTAACGGGCAAGCTGGCTGCCATTGGTGGTGAGGGTGAGCTCGTCGAGACGCCGCCGGCCGAGATGCCGGGACAGCGACTTGATCAGCCACATGATGTCCTTGCGCACCAGCGGCTCGCCGCCGGTAAGCCGGATTTTGCGCACGCCCTTGGCGATGAAGGCGCTTGCCAGCCGGTCGATCTCCTCGAGCGTGAGCAGATCCTTGCGCGGCAGAAAGGTCGTATTCCGCCATGCAATAGACGCAGCGGAAATCGCAGCGGTCGGTGACCGAGACGCGCAAGTAGGTGATGCGCCGGCCGAACGGATCGATCATGGGTTGCATGGTGCTCGGCGTCACTCGGTTACATCCTCAGTCGGCGTCTTGGCCTTGCGGCTATAGAGCTTGCCGCTCTTTACCACGCGCTTCCTGTAATGCGCATGTTGCAACGAGATAGCGAGGCTATCGCGGCGCTTGACCGTCTTTTTCCGCGGCATTTTCACTGTCTTCCGTTTCGTGGCTGGCCTCGCATCCGACGTGACCGCGCGCGCCTTTCGGCCCTAATATGGCGATCGATCCTTTGCATATCACGCCCGGCCGCTCAAGGAGGCCCCACCATGGACGAGCAGCGCTTCAACATGTCGATGCGGAAGTTCCTGAAAGAGGTCGGCGTCAGCTCGCAGCAGGCGATCGAGCGGGTGGTGCGCGAGGAGGGGTTGGGCGGCAACGGGGTGCTCAAGGTCAAGATGGAGCTGACCGGAGAAGTCACAGGCTTGCGCCATGTGGTCGAAGGCGAGATCGACCTCGGTTAGGCGGCAGCATGGCAGAGACCGATGCCTGGCCGACGGAGCTCAAGGTCGACAAGGACCGAAGGTTGCTCACCGTTGCCTTCGACGACGGCACCAGCCTTGCCCTTCCGGCCGAGCTCTTGCGCGTGATGAGCCCGAGCGCCGAGGTGCAGGGCCATAGCCGGGAAGAGCGGGTCACCGTGCCGGGCAAGAAGGCGGTGCGCATCCTGCGCGTCGAGCCGGTCGGCAACTATGCCGCCCGCATCGTGTTCGACGATGGCCACGACACCGGCCTCTATACCTGGGTCTATCTGCGCGAGCTCGGCGAGCACCGGGAGGAGCGCTGGCGGGATTACCTCGCCGAGCTTGCCGCCAAACGCCTGTCGCGCTGATCGCGCCGCTAGAGGTGCGTCTTCTCCTTGTCCTCTTCGCCGACCCCGCGGTTCAGCCGAAACAACATGCCCTCGTCGCCGTCGGTCAGCACATAAAGGACGCCGTTCGGGTCGAGGCGCACATCGCGCAGCCGTCCGAGCCGCTGCTCCAGAAAACGGTCCTCGACGACGCTGCACCCTT
Source organism: uncultured Alphaproteobacteria bacterium (assembly GCA_963757555.1). Lineage (GTDB taxonomy): Bacteria > Pseudomonadota > Alphaproteobacteria > Rhizobiales > Methyloligellaceae > Methyloceanibacter. Next base: position 20,300 of record CAVWRU010000013.1, on the reverse strand, counting down.
CGCCGAGCGTCAAGCGAATGACGCTCTGCGCTGCGAGCGTGCTGATCCAGATGATCCGGTTGGACGGGTCCGATTCGAGCGCGAGCCCAGACGGAGCGATGGAGATCGGCACCCAATAATGCACCGGCTGCTCTAGTCCGGGTTTGGCGCTGCCGATGCCGATCGGGCGACCGGAATAATCGACGCCGTAAGTGATGATCGGCCAACCATAATTTTGTCCCTTGAGCACGAGGTTGAGCTCGTCGCCGCCTTGTGGCCCATGCTCGTCAGACCACAACTCGCCTCTCTTGGCATCGTAGGCGAGACCTTGCGGGTTGCGATGGCCGTAGCTCCAGATCTCAGGCCGCGCCCCGACCCGCCATCTGAACGGGTTGTCATCCGGAATCGAACCATCGGTGCGAATGCGGATGATCTTGCCTTCGTCCTTGGAGAGGTCCTGGGCCGGGTCCCCGCTCCACCTGTCGCCAAGCGAGAGAAACAGGTAGCCGTCCGGAGTCACGGCGAGCCGGCCGCCAATCTGCTCGGGCCGCGCGCCTGGCGTGCTCTCGAAGAGGACTTGCTGATCGGTGAGGGTTTGGGCGCGGTCGTCGAGCTTGGCCTTCATCACTCGCATCATCGAGGCCTCCTCCTGGCCCACGAGATAGGAGAAATAGATGGTCGCATTGGCGGCAAAGTTAGGATCGAGAGCGAGGTCGAGCAGGCCGCCATGACCGTTGGTCAACACTTCGGGAACGCCGGCGATCTGATGGCTTTCGCCCGTGGTCCTGACGAGCTGCAACCGGCCTGGCTTTTCGGTCACGAGAAATGAGCCGTCGGGCAAAAAGCCCACCGACCGCGGTAAATCGAACGGTCCGGCGATCCGTTCGGAGTTCAATTGCGGCCCGTCGGCGAGGACGAAATGGGCTTCGTCCGAGGGTGGGATGTTTATACTCTTGCCTGGCGGACAGCCGAGCGGAGAGACCGGTCCAGACGGCTCGGCAACAGCAAACTCGGTCACAATCAGCAAGGTGAGCGCTACGCAGACGGGCAGAAACCTCATATGAGTTCCCTCAATTAATTGATCTTGGTTGGGTGCAGGCAAGGAGGGCCTTTTCTTTTCCCCGTCATAATCTTGCAAGTTCCCTATACAGGGGAACTATAGACCAGGCTGGGGTCAACCGGGGAAACCTATGTCATGGCTTTGTCACGAAACTACGGATACTCCGTCGCAAAAGCGTGACAATCCAGCGCAATGATTAAACCATCCAGACCCTGTGTGATTCGCTTGGGAAAATCGATTGACTGACCACGCCGAGCGCTCCTCGTCCCCGCTTGCGGCGAGTTGCCCGGCAAGGACCGGCGCCGCCGTCGTGCGCGGCATTTACGAGATTGGCGCAAGATTGTGGTCTTCTCTTTGGCTGATTGTGGCGGTCGCCGTGATCATGGCGTCGCTCGTGGTGGTTGCCCACCTCTCGCTTCCCTTCGCCATCGCCGCCTTCCTGGGTTTCGTAGCCTCAGTCGCGCTGTTGCCACGCCAGGACGTCGATGAGGCCGAGAATGGCGAGCTTGCCATGCTCGCCACCTCCGCGAGGTCGAACTCGCGCATGCGGGTGATTGCCGAGGCGCTACCCGATCCGGCCATCCTGCTCAATGCGGCCGGTCAGGTGCTTTACTGCAACGCTCCAGCAAGAGGTCTGTTCGCTTCCTTGCGCGAAGGCAGCCACATCTCCTCGGTGATCCGCACACCGGAATTCCTCGACGCCCTGAGCGCGGCGCCGTTGCGCGGCCGGGCCGTCACCGTAACCTATGCGGAAAGGGTTCCTGTCGGCCGGCGCGTGGCCGCGACCGTGGCGCCGCTTACGCGCGGCTCCGAGCCGGACAGCGACATCCTCGTGCTGCTGCGGGACTTGACCGAGGTCGAGCGCATCAACCAGATGCGCGCCGATTTCATTGCCAATGCGAGCCACGAGCTCAGAACTCCGCTAGCCTCGCTGCGCGGTTTCATCGAGACGCTGCAAGGTACCGCCAAGGACGATCCCAAGGCCCGCGAGCGCTTCCTCGCCATCATGGCTGAGCAGGCGTCGCGCATGACGCGTCTGATCGACGCACTGCTGTCGCTCTCCCGTGTCGAGATGAACGCCCACGTCCCGCCGAGCGGCCGTGTCGACCTCAACGACGTGCTGGATCACGTGCGCGACACCTTGGAGCCGCTCGCGCGAGACTCGGGCGGCCGCCTGCATGTCGGCCGCTTCCCGGGCCCGGCCATCGTCCGCGCCGACCGCGACGAGCTCGTCCAGGTCTTCCAGAACCTGGTGCAGAACGCGTTCCGCTATGGCGTGAAGGGTGGGCAGATCAGGCTTGAGCCGAGGCAGGCGCCGCCGGTCGGCCGGCAGCCAGGCCGCTACGCGGTGTCGGTGATCGACCAGGGACCCGGCATTGCGCCTGAACATCTGCCGCGGCTGACCGAGCGCTTCTATCGCATCGACGTGGCCTCGAGCCGCGAGAAGGGCGGCACCGGGCTGGGGCTCGCCATCGTCAAGCACATCCTCAATCGCCATCGCGGCGAGCTCGCCATCGCCTCCCAGCCCGGCAAGGGCTCGACCTTCACCGTGCTCCTCGACCCGGCCCGCGAGACCCTCCCGATCAAGGCGACGGCCGCCGAATAGGCTGTCCACAGGCGGAATCCGGGGCTTTCCAGGACTGTTATAGAACTGTCACACAAGTGACATAGTAGCGTTATTGCGCGGCGTTAACGCTCCCACGGCGGTGGGGGAGGGCCCCTGCCGGAGTTCGCCTTGCGAACCCGATTTCTCCACCCTACAGGGAGAGCGACCATGAGGTTCATGTCCTATGCGGCAGCTGCGACCATTGCCGCAGCGTTATCGATCACTGCGGCGCAAGCCGCCGACATTTCAGGGGCTGGCGCGACCTTCCCCTATCCGATCTACGCCAAATGGGCCGATGCCTACAAGAAGGAGACCGGCATCGGTCTCAACTATCAATCCATCGGATCGGGCGGTGGCATCAAGCAGATCAAGGCCAAGACCGTCACCTTCGGCGCCAGCGACACGCCGCTCACCGGTGATGATCTCGACTAAGTCCGGCCTTGCCCAGTTTCCGATGGTTATGGGCGGCATCGTTCCCGTCGTAAATGTTGAAGGCATAAATCCCGGCGATCTCGTTCTTGACGGTCCGACCCTCGCCAAGATTTTTATGGGCGAGATCACCAAATGGGATGACGAGGCGATCAAGAAGCTCAATCCCGACGCCAAGCTGCCCGCGACGGCCATTGCCGTCGTTCACCGTTCGGACGGCTCCGGCACCACCTTCAATTTCACCTACTACCTCTCGGACGTCAGCGAAGACTGGAAGAGCAAGGTCGGCACCGAGAAGGCGGTCGAATGGCCGGTCGGCATCGGCGCCAAAGGCAACGAGGGTGTCGCCAACAATGTCGGCAACACCAAGGGCTCGATCGGCTACGTCGAATACGCCTACGCCCTGCAGAACAAGCTGACCTACACCAAGATGATCAACAAGGACGGCAAGACCGTCGAGCCGACCGCGGCGACCTTCGCCGCCGCCGCTTCCCATGCCGACTGGTCATCCCACCCGGGCTTCGGCGTGATCCTGGCCAATCAGCCTGGAGACAATTCCTGGCCGATGACCGCGGCCACCTGGATCCTTGTCTACAAGCAGCCGCAGGATACCGCGGCCACCGCTGAGGCCCTCAAGTTCTTCGCCTGGGCTTACAAGAGCGGCGGCAAAATGGCCGAGGAATTGGACTACGTCCCCATGCCCGACAGCGTCGTGGAGCAACGTCGAGAAGATGTGGTCCAACGACATCAAGGACTCTGCCGGCAAGCCTGTGTTTGCCATGAACTAGATTGATCTGATCCGGGACAGGAGCTTTTCGCGCTCCTGTCCCGGATGACGCACGCAAAGCACGCTTGAGAAGAGGCCAGTGTTATGGATATGGCGCTTCAGTCCGCGCCCATTCAGGTCAGCGTCAGCGACGACCAACAGCGCTCCAGGACCTTGCGCGGCTTTCGCATCGGCGACCGCACCTTCAAGACCCTGACGCAAGCTTCGGCGATCACCGTCCTGGTGATCCTTGCCTGCGTCATGCTTTCGCTGGTGATCGGCTCGCTGCCCGCCTGGAAAGCCTTCGGCTTTGGCTTTCTTACCTCGGAGAGCTGGAATCCGGTCACCGAGAAGTTCGGGGCGCTGCCGCGCCATCTACGGCACGCTTCTCACCTCCATCATCGCCATGTTGATCGGCGTTCCGGTGAGCCTCGGCATCGCTATCTTCCTCACCGAGATCTGTCCGCGAAGGCTTGCGTCGTACCATCGGCACCGCCGATTGAGCTGCTGGCCGGCATCCCCAGCATCATTTACGGCATCTGGGGCCTGTTCGTGTTCGCGCCCGTTCTTCCAGTCGTACGTGCAGCCTCTGTTGATCGACGCTTTCGGCAACATTCCGATCCTCAATCAGCTTTTCGCCGGCCCGCCTTACGGCATCGGGCTGCTGACGGCCGGCTTGATCCTCGCCATCATGGTGCTCCCCTTCATCACCTCGATCACGCGCGAGGTGTTCGACACCGTTCCGCCGGTGCTGAAGGAGGCGGCCTACGGCATCGGCTGCACGCGTTGGGAGGTCATGCGACGCGTGGTCATCCCCTATACGCGCGTCGGTATCGTCGGTGGCGTGATGCTGGGCCTGGGCCGCGCGCTCGGCGAGACCATGGCGGTCACTTTCGTCATCGGCAACGCGCACCGGATCGTGCCCTCGATCTTGGCGCCGGGCACGACGATCTCCGCCTCCATCGCCAATGAGTTCACCGAGGCTATCGGCGAGCTTTATACCGCCGCTCTCATCGCCCTCGGCCTGATCCTGTTCTTCATCACCTTCATCGTGCTTGCTGCCGCCCGGCTGATGCTGATGCGCATCGCGGCGAAGCGGGGGCTTGACCATGGCAGTCGCTGAACTCTCGCTATTACGCCGCCGGCGTCGGACCGACTATGTCGCCATGGCGCTGTCGATCGGCGCCGCCGGCTTCGGCTTGACCTGGCTGCTTCTATCCTGATCGTGCTGGTGGTGAAGGGCGTCGGCGGGCTGAACCTTGCCGTATTCACCGAGATGACGCCGCCTCCGGGCTCTGCCGGCGGCCTGCTCAATCCCATCATCGGCAGCTTGATTATGACCGTGCTCGCGGTGGCGATTGGCACGCCGCTTGGCATTCTCGCCGGCACCTACATGGCGGAATATGGCCGCTACGCGAAGCTCACCATGGTGGTCCGCTTCATCAACGACATTTTGTTGAGCGCGCCATCGATCGTCCTCGGCCTCTTCGTCTATGAGATTATGGTGGCGCGGATGGGGCACTTCTCGGCCTGGGCCGGTGCGGTTGCGCTCGCCATCATCGTCATCCCCGTCGTGGTGCGCACCACCGAGGATATGCTGCTGCTCGTGCCCAACACGTTGCGCGAGGCCTCCCGCGCGCTCGGCCTCCCGCGATGGATTGTGATCCGCGACGTGGCCTATCGCGCCGCGCGCGCCGGCATCACCACAGGCGTTCTCCTCGCTGTCGCGCGGATCACGGGCGAGACCGCGCCTCTTCTGTTCACCGCTCTCAACAACCAGTTCTTCAGTTGGAACCTGAACGCTCCGATGGCGAGCCTACCCGTGGTGATCTTCCAGTTCGCCTTAAGTCCCTACGCGGAGTGGCAACAACTGGCCTGGACCGGAGCTCTCCTCATCACCGCCTGCGTGCTCGGCTTGAGCATCTTGGCGCGCATGCTTGCCTCTAAGAAGGTGCAGATATGAGTTTTGCAATGCAGACGGACCTAAAGGCGCCGACAACTACGCCGAGCGAAGCCCTCGAAGAGAAGGTCGCCGTGCGCCACCTGAATTTCTACTACGGCGAATATCGGGCGCTCGCCGACAACAACGTCAATCTGTACAAGAACAAGGTCACCGCCTTCATCGGCCCTTCCGGCTGCGGCAAGTCCACGCTGCTGCGCATCTTCAACCGCATCTACGACCTCTATCCGAACCAGCGGGCCGAGGGCGAGGTCCTGCTCGACGGCGAGAACATTCTCGGTCCCAAGCAGGACGTGAATCTGCTGCGCGCCAAGGTGGGCATGGTGTTCCAGAAGCCGACGCCGTTTCCCATGACCATCTACGAGAACATCGCCTTCGGCGTTCGACTGTATGAACAGCTGTCCAGCGCCGATCTCGACGTCCGCGTGGAAGATTCTCTGCGGCGCGGAGCTTTGTGGGACGAGGTCAAGGACAAGCTCGATGCGAGCGGCCTTAGCCTGTCTGGCGGCCAGCAGCAGCGGCTTTGCATCGCGCGCACCGTCGCCATCAAGCCTGAGGTGATCCTGCTCGACGAGCCATGCTCGGCGCTCGATCCGATCTCCACTGCCAAGATCGAGGAGCTGATCGACGTGCTCAAGCGCGATTACACCATCGCCATCGTCACCCACAACATGCAGCAGGCGGCGCGGACGTCGGACTTCACCGCCTTCATGTATCTCGGCGAGCTTGTGGAGTTTGACAACACCACCCAAATCTTCACCAATCCACGGATGGAGCGCACCCAAGACTACATCACCGGCCGCTTCGGCTAGGACACGCGCTTTCAAGGAGACGCAGACAGATGGAGACTCACGAACACATCGTCAGGTCCTACGAGGAGGAGCTCTCCCTGCTCAACAACAAGATCGCCAAGATGGGCGGTCTTGCCGAGCAGGTTCTCGGGCAATCCATCGATGCGCTCGAAGGCCGGGATCCCGACCTCGCCGCCGCCACCATCCAGCAGGATGAGGCCATCGACGAATTGGAGAAGGACATCGAGGAGCAGGTTATCGTCATGATCGCCCGGCGCCAGCCGCTCGCCTACGACCTTCGCCAGATCATGGCGGCCCTTCGCATCTCGACCGATCTCGAGCGTATCGGCGATCTCGGCAAGAACATCGCCAAGCGCGCTCTCGCCGTGGTCGGCGAGCAGCAGCCGAAGCAGCTCATGCTCGGCCTGAAGCACATGGGCGAGCTGGCACTCGGCCAGCTGAAAGAGGTGCTCGACGCTTATATCGAGCGCGACGCCGACCGCGCGTTGAAGGTCTGGTATCGCGACGAGGACATCGACGCCATGTACAACTCGCTGTTCCGCGAGCTCCTCACCTACATGATGGAGGACCCGCGCAATATCGGGCTCTGCACTCATCTCCTGTTCGGCGCCAAGAATATCGAGCGGATCGGCGACCATGCCACCAACATCGCCGAGACGGTCTATTTCCTGGTGCACGGCAATGCGATCACCGACCAGCGGCCAAAAGGCGATACCACCAGCTCGACGCCGGTCCCCCTGAGGTCGGCGGGCTGAGATGCTGAGCGTTTCGGCCATGAACCCGAGAGCCAAAGTTCTCGTGGTCGAGGACGAAGAGCCCCTGGCGCTTCTGCTCCGCTACAACCTCGAGGCCGAGGGCTACGCCGTTGACGTCGTGCATCGTGGCGACGAGGCCGAGGTCGCCATCGCCGAAAGCTCGCCCGATCTGATCGTGCTCGATTGGATGCTTCCCGGTCTCTCCGGGCTCGAGCTTTGCCGCCGGTTGCGCACCGGCAAGGACTCCCGCACCATCCCGATCATCCTGCTGACGGCGCGAAGCGAGGAAAGCGATCGCATCCGCGGGCTGACCACCGGCGCCGACGATTATGTGGTCAAGCCGTTCTCCCTGCCTGAGCTCATGGCGAGAGTGCGCGCCATCCTGCGTCGCACCAGCCCCGAGCGGATCGCCTCGGTGCTCACCGCCGGCGACATCGAGCTCGACCGCGAGTCCCATCGAGTGACGCGGAACGGTCGGCAGGTGCATCTCGGGCCCACCGAGTTTCGCCTGCTCGAATTTCTCATGCAGAGCCCCGGCCGGGTGTTCAGCCGGGCGCAATTGCTCGACGGCGTCTGGGGCCGCAACGTCTACGTGGATGAGCGCACCGTCGACGTTCATATCGGGCGCCTGCGCAAGGCGATGATGCGGGGCACCGAGTCAGACCCCGTGCGCACCGTGCGCGGCGCCGGCTACGCCTTCTCCGACAAGTTGCAAGAGACCGTCTGAGCGGCTCAAAAAAGGAGGCGCCTCGACCGGCGCCTTCCTTCCCCCCACTTGACCGAAACGGTTCAGCTGCGGAGTGGCTCAAGCCGCGAGCGGCTAGCCGAATGCGACCCTCTTGTCGCGCCGTCGCGATGGCGCCGGCTGATAGGCAAGGCGTGCGTGATGGTGGCAATAGGGCGACGTGCCGCACTTCTTGCGTCCGCAGAAATAGAATTCCTCCTCGCCCGGATCGCCGATGGGCCAGCGGCACATCGAGTCCTTCAAGGTGAGGATGGTGGCCCGCTCCTCCGGCGGGATGTACAGCTCTTCGATCGGTGCCGGTGCGGGCTCGATCTCCTCCTCATAAGACGGCTTCAGCGCGACATTGCCGCGCGTGCCGAACAGCAAGGATGGAGCCCGGTGCTGCCGTGGCGCCTGCACCCGCCGCGGTCTTGGGCTCGACGAGCGCGAACTCGTCGCTCGGCCCGAGAGCCCGAGACGATGCACCTTGCCGATCACCGCATTTCGCGTCACCCCGCCGAGGCGACTGGCGATCTGGCTTGCGCTCAAGCCATCCGCCCAAAGTTTTTTCAGAAGTTCAACCCTCTCATCATTCCAAGCCATGGTTTGGCCTCCTCATTTTTGACTCAAAATCCCCCCGTCTCGTCGTGAGACGGCGTTCAGTCACGCTGATGTACTGCTGAGAATTGACCGCCCAGGCGTAACGCTGCATCCACAATATATTGTGGCTGAGCGGCTACTAACCTACAATCTCGGGGATAGAGCGGCAAGCGTCCGCCACGCTTGGTCCCGCCGTTTTCCACCGGACAAATCGGAGTCTGCCACTTCTTCGGTGAGAATACAAACGGCGCCGTGGATGAAAGGGTGGACGAGTGTTGGATAAGGACGAGTGGCCGCTGATTGACAGCCCTCCGCGTGCGACCTAAAGCTCTGCAATTCCTTGCTGCCGCCTAGCCGGCGGCAATTTTATTTTGGGACGACCTCTCGTGTCCAAATCGGCCCTGCTTCCGACCTATGCCCGCAGCGAACTTGCCTTCGAGCGCGGGCAAGGCGCTTACCTCTTTACCGCGTCAGGCGAGCGTTATCTCGACTTCGCCTCAGGCGTCGCGGTAACTGCGCTCGGCCACGCTCATCCGCATCTGGTCAAGGCGCTCAGCGAGCAAGCAGAAAAGTTGTGGCATGTGTCCAATCTGCATCGCATCCCCGGACAGGAGCGGCTCGCCGCGAGACTCTGTCAGGAAACCTTCGCCGACTATGTGTTCTTCGCCAATTCCGGCGCCGAGGCCGTTGAAGGCGCCATGAAGGTGGCGCGCCGCTATCATTTCAAGCAACGGGCGCCCGAGCGCTATCGCTTCGTCACCTTCGAAGGCGCCTTTCACGGGCGCACGCTCGCCACCATCGCCGCCGGCGGGCAGCCAAAACACCTCGAGGGCTTCGGCCCCCCAGTTGAAGGCTTCGATCATGTCGCGGCCGAAGATATCGGCGCTGTGGAGGCGGCAATCGGCGACGCCACGGCCGGCGTGATGATCGAGCCGATCATGGGCGAGGGCGGCATGCGCGAGGTATCCTGGCCGTTCTTGCGCGATTTGCGCGCCCTTTGCGACGAGAAGGGGATCCTGCTCCTGCTCGATGAGGTGCAAAGCGGCATGGGGCGCACCGGGCGCCTGTTCGCTCATGAATGGGCCGGCATCACCCCCGACGTCATGGCGGTCGCCAAGGGCCTTGGCGGCGGCTTTCCCGTCGGCGCCTGCCTCGCCACCGAGGAGGTGGGCGCGGCCATGACCCCAGGAAGTCACGGCTCGACCTTCGGCGGTAATCCTCTTGCCATGGCCGTGGGCAATGCTGTGCTCGATGTGGTGCTCGCCCCCGGCTTTCTCGATCACGTGACGGCGATGGGTCTCAGGCTGAAGCAGCGGCTCGCCGCGGCCAAGGACGAGCATGACGGCATCATCGAGGAGGTGCGCGGCCAGGGCCTGATGATCGGGCTGAAATGCAAGGTGCCGAACCAGGCCCTGCTGCAATCTCTGGCTTCGCAGCGGATGCTTACGGTACAGGCGGGAGACAATGTGGTGCGCCTTTTGCCGCCGCTCATCGTCAGCGAAGCCGAAATCGACGAGGCTTGCGCTAAGATCGAAGCCGCCTGTGTCGCGCTCGAGACCGGCGCGCACGCTCCGGCCTGACGGCAACAGCCAAGAAGTCACTCTAATGCAGCCACGGCACTTTCTCGATATCGATTCGCTTTCCCGCCAAACTTTGTGCGCGATCCTCGACGATGCTCGCGCCATGAAAGCCATGGGTCCCGCGCAGTTGCCGGACAACGTCAAGGTCAGGCCCGGGGCCGTGCTCGCCATGATCTTCGAGCAGCCTTCGACGCGCACCCGGGTATCGTTCGAGGTAGCCATGCACGAACTTGGCGGAACGTCGATCGTGCTGAGCCCTGCCGATATGCAGATCGGCAGGGGCGAGACCGTCGCCGATACCGCCCGCGTGCTGTCGCGCTATGTGGATGCGATCATGCTGAGGACCGGTTCGCACGGCAAACTTCTCGAGCTTGCCGCGCACGCCACCGTTCCGGTGATCAACGGGCTCACCAATCTATCGCATCCCTGCCAGGTCATGGCCGACGTCATGACCTTCGAGGAGAAGAAGGGCTCGATCGAAGGCGCGACCGTTGCCTGGCTCGGCGATGCCAACAACGTCGCTGCCTCCTGGATCCATGGCGCCGCGCGCTTCGGCTACACGCTCAAGCTTGCCTGCCCTGAAAAGTTTAAGCCAGCGCCGGAGCTTCTGGCCTGGGCCAAGGCTGAGGGTGCCTCGGTCAAGGTGGGACATGATCCCCATGCAGCCGCCCGCGGTGCCGATTGCGTGGTGACCGACGTCTGGGTGTCGATGGGCGACGGCGCCGACAAGAAGAAGCGCAAGAGCCTGTTGAAGCCATTCCAGGTCGATCGCGCTGTGATGGCAAACGCCAAGCCCGACGCCATCTTCATGCACTGCCTCCCGGCCCATCGCGGTGACGAGGTGACGCCCGAAGTGATCGACGGCCCGCAATCGGTTGTGTGGGACGAAGCCGAGAACCGGCTGCATGCGCAGAAGGCCATCCTTGCTTGGTGTCTCGACACGTCGTCGCTCGACACCTCGCGCGCCGACATGCCAGCATCTGGCTCGCCACCAGCCGCCAAAGGCTCACGCGTCGAGCGGGTCGGAGCCAAATGATGGCGTCGGAATCCTCTTCCCAGGAACGCATCGAGCTCGTCATCCCTGACGACGATCTGATCTTGCCGTTCCAGGCCGATCAGGCCGACGTCGTCGGCCGCCTGGTCAAGCTCGGACCCGTGGTGGATACCATCCTGTCGCGCCACGATTATCCTGAGCCGGTGTCGAAGCTGCTCGGCGAGGGGGTGGCCCTGACCGCGCTGCTCGGCGCCGCGCTCAAATTCGAGGGCAAGTTCATCCTCCAGGCCTCGACCGACGGTCCCGTCGATCTGCTGGTCGCCGATTACCAGGTGCCTGGCGGTTTGCGCGGCTATGCGCGCTTCTCGCCGCAACGCGTCGAGGCGCTCGGCACTGGCGATAGCGTCTTGTCAGAGCTTCTCGGGCAGGGGCATTTCGCCATGACCATCGACCGCGGCTCCGACACCGAGCGTTATCAGGGCGTGGTGCCACTCGAAGGCGAGAGCCTGACCGAGGCCGCCGACACCTATTTTCGCCAGTCCGAGCAACTCCCCACCTATATCAGGCTCGCCGTGGCCAAGCATTATCGCGCGGGCCAGGCCGGCGGACGGCCCTGGACCTGGCGTGCCGGCGGCCTGCTCGTGCAGAAGCTCACCCGCGAAGGTGGCCACGGTCCATCGGTTGGCGGCTTCGAGGAGGAAGACTGGATGCGGGCCCGCGCCCTCGCCGAGACCGTCGAGGATCACGAGCTGCTCGATCCCCTGCTTCCGCCCGACCGGCTGCTTTACCGGCTATTCCATGAGGAGCAGGTGCGCGCCTATCGGGCGATCGGTCTTGAAACCTATTGCAGCTGCTCGCGCGAGCGCGTCGAGGAGCTGCTGCGCCGCTTCACCAGCGAAGATTTGAAGGACATGGTGGTCGATGGCGAGGTGTGGGTGACTTGTGAGTTCTGCAACAGCCGCTACCAGTTCGACCCGGCGTCCTTCACAAGATCCGACGAGCCGGATTAGCCGTTCTCAGCTCAGTCGCTCGGCGAGCTTGGCGAGGAATGCAAGGCACGCGTCGAGTTGCGCAATGGTCACGAACTCATCCGCGGCGTGGGCCTGCTCGATGTCGCCGGGACCGCAGATCACCGTTGGGGAGCCTACCTCTTCGAACAGCCCGGCCTCGGTGCCGTAGGACACCGTGCTCGCGCTGTTGGCGCCGGTCAGCGTGAGCGCCAAGGCGACGGCCTCCGAGCCAGGCTTGGCGAGGAACGCCGGCACGCGTTCCTGATGCATCGTCTCGATCGAGGCGTCCGGCGCGATGCGCTGCATACGCGGAAGCAGCCTCTCCTCGGCGAAGGCCTTGAGCCGCTGCGGGGCGAAGTCGGGATCGGCCTCCGGCAGACCGCGCACCTGCCATTGAAACTTGCAAATCTTCGGCACGATATTGGTCGCCGTGCCGCCCTCGATGGTTCCCACCTGCACGGTGGAGAAGGGCGGGTCGAAGCGTTCATTGGTCTCAGCCGCAAACGCGAGGTCGATGCGGTCGACTTCTTCGACAAGCTCGGCGGCGATCGAGATGGCGTTCACCCCGAGCTGAGGCAGGCTCGAATGCGCCTCGCGACCAGTCACCACGGTACGATAGGCATCGATCCGCTTATGCGCTTCGATGACGGCCATATTGGTCGGCTCGCCGACGATAATGGCGCGCGGGCGCGGCAGATCCTTCCCGAGCCGCGCGATCAGCGGGCGCACGCCGGTGCAGCCGACCTCCTCGTCATAGGAGACCATGATATGCACCGGCTCCTTCAGCCGGGACGAGAGGAAGAGCGGCACGGAAGCGAGAATGCAAGCCAGGAACCCTTTCATGTCGCAGGCGCCGCGGCCATAGAGCTTGCCGTCCCGCTCGGTGAGGGTGAACGGATCGCTCGACCACGCCTGCCCTTCGACCGGAACGCAGTCGCTGTGACCGGAAAGCCCGATGCCGCCGATTCCGCCGGGCCCGATGGTGGCGAACAGGCTCGCCTTCGCCCCGTCCTCCGAGGAGATCGACGTCGAAACGATGCCATGGCCGTCAAGATAGTCGCGCACGAAGGCGATGAGCTTCAGATTCGATTTAGCGCTGGTGGTATCGAAGGCGACGAGCGTCTTCAGCAGGTCGTGTACGGCCGAGGAGGAAGCCGGCACGGGCTCTCCGCTGCGCTCAGAGGGGTGCGCCGCTCTCGCCGCGTCGCGCTCAGGTCTGGTTGCTGGCATCTGAACGAAAGCGCTCCGCTGATCTCGCGCGAGCCTTGATTGCCTCGACCTCACGATCGCGCGGCGGAGCGTTGGTGACGAGCGCGTCGATCAGCTCGCGCGCCGCGCGCGAGACCTTGTCCACGGCGCGATCGAACGCAACCTGATTGGCTTTTGACGGCCGCGTGAAGCCGGAGAGCTTGCGAACGAATTGCAGGGAGGACAGGTAGATCTCTTCCTCCGTGGCGGGCGGCTCAAAATTGTATAGCGTCTTGATGTTCCGGCACATGATCCATCCTCGCTCGAGGCCGCTATTTTGCCGAAAGGTGGCATACGGGCGCGGCCGGGGCAAGGCGCAGGGATGACGGTCAGGCGCGAAGCGCCTGGTCGAGATCGGCCATGAGATCGTCGGCATCCTCAAGCCCAATGGAAAGGCGCACGCTCCGGTCGAAGATGCCGAGCTCCGCGCGTTGCTCAGGCGTCAGGCGCTGATGCGTCGTGGTCACGGGATGGGTGGCGAGGCTCTTGGCGTCACCGAGATTGTTGCTGATCTTGATGATCTCCAGCGCGTTCAGGAAGCGGAAGGCTTCCCGCTTCCCGCCCTTGACCTCGAAGGCCACCATGGGGCCTCCGCCGGCCATCTGCCGTTTGGCGAGCGCCGCTTGCGGGTGATCGGCGCGGCCCGGATAAAACACACGCGCCACATCCTTTCGCTCGGCAAGGAAATCGGCGATCGCCGCCGCCGACGCGCAATGCCGCTCCACCCGCAATGGCAACGTCTCGAGACCCTTGAGCAGCACCCAGGCGTTGAACGGGCTGAGCGAGGGGCCGGTTTGCTTGATGTAGGTGTGCAGCTTCTCCTCGATGAAGGCCTTCTTGCCCAGCACCACGCCGCCGAGGCATCGGCCTTGGCCGTCAATGTGCTTGGTGGCGGAATAGACGACGATATCGGCGCCAAGCGGTATCGGCCGCTGCAGCAAGGGCGTGGCGAACACATTGTCGATCACCACCAGCGCACCGGCTTTGTGTGCGATCTTGGCTACCGCCTCGATATCGACGAGTTCGAGCACCGGATTGGTCGGCGTCTCGAAGAACACGGCGCGGGTGTTTGGCCGCATCGCCGCTTTCCAGGCGGAAAGATCGCGGCCGTCGACGAGCGTGCTCTGAATCCCGAAGCGCGGCAGCAGGTCTTCCACGATATAGCGGCAGCTCCCGAACAACGCGCGGGCGGAAACCACATGGTCGCCGGCCTTGAGAAATGAGAGCAGCGAGGCAGTGACCGCGGCCATGCCGGTTGCCGTGCCGCGCGCGGCTTCGGCGCCTTCCAGCGCGCACATCCGGGTCTCGAACATGGCCACGGTGGGATTGGCGTAGCGGCTATAAACGAAGCCTTCCTCGTCCCCCTTGAAGCGGGCCTCGGCCTGCTCGGCATTGTCGTACACGTAGCCGGAATTCAGAAAAATGGCCTCGGAGGTCTCGCCGAACTGGCTCCTGAGCGTGCCTTCATGCACGAGCCTGGTCGCCGTGCGCCAGGCGCTTTCCGGTTTCTTCTTGTCCTTCTTTGCCGCCATGGCATTTACTCCCTCGCTACCTGCGGGCACAAAAAAACCCGGGACTTGGCGCGCCGCCAAGAAGACCGGGATTGCTCGCACGGCCCTTTTAGCGACTTGTTTAACGTGGCTGCAAGCCGGCCGGCCAAATCACCACGTGGCGGGATTAATGTCGCTCTAGAGGCCCCGCGTCAAGCCTTCTGGATGCTGCGCGTCTCTTGTGAATCCGGGGGAGAAGACCGAGCTAAGGATGACGAAACCCGCGGGCAGTGCCAAAGAAGATGACCGATGGAGCAGGCAAGTGAGCGCGATAGACTGTTTGACGGCCTTCCCGAGGGGCCGCCCGCCGAGCCTCGCGCGCCGGTGAAAGGATCCTTCACCCGCACCGGCATCCTGCCCTCCCAGGCGCTGCGATCGCTGATCGCGGGCGGCGAGATCAAGGCGGCGCCTGAGATTGTACCTGACCAGATTCAGCCTGCGAGCCTCGATCTCAGGCTCGGCAAGGTCGCCTATCGCATTCGTGCGAGCTTCCTGCCGGGGCCGAACGCCACCGTCCGGGACAAGCTCGCCGAGCTCAAATTCCACGAGATCGATCTCACCCATGGCGCCGTGCTCGAAGCCGGCTGCGTCTATCTCGTCCCCTTGATCGAGCAGCTAAACTTGCGCGCCACCATCGCCGCCTTCGCCAACCCGAAAAGCTCGATCGGCCGCATCGATGTGTTCACCAGGCTGATCGCCGACCGGCAGGACTCCTTCGACGCCGTCGAGGAGGGATATAGCGGTCCGCTGTTCGCCGAGATCTGCCCGCGCACCTTCTCCATCAAGGTCCGCTACGGCTCCCGGCTGAACCAGATCAGATTTCTGCGGCGCGTTGGCCAGCAGCTCGACGCCGACGAGCGGCCTGGCCGCGTCGGCGACCGCGCGCTTCGCGAGATCCACTCTGATGTGGGGCTGGTGGAAGGCGACGCCGCCATCCGCGAGGGACTGAACTTGCGCATCAGCTTGAGCCCGGCGGTGCCCTCAGGCCTGGTCGGCTACCGTGCGCGCCGCTTCGCCGGGGTGATCGATGTCGACGAAGTTGGTGCCTATGAGGTCGATCAGTTCTGGGAGAGCGTACATCTCGGCGCCGACCGCCGCCTCGTGCTCGACCCGCATGAGTTCTACATCCTCGCTTCGAAGGAGAGCGTGTCGGTGCCGCCGGCCTATGTCGCCGAGATGGCGCCGTTCGACCCGCTGATCGGCGAGTACCGTGTGCACTATGCCGGCTTCTTCGATCCAGGCTTCGGCTACGCCGAAGGCAAGGCGCCCGGCGCCAAGGCGGTGCTCGAGGTGCGCAGCCTCGACATCCCCTTCATCCTGGAGGACGGGCAGATCGTGGGGCGTCTCGTCTACGACAAGCTCACCGAGATTCCCGACCAGCTCTATGGCGACCGCATCGGCTCGCATTATCAGGCCCAAGGCCTGAAGCTCTCCAAGCACTTCAAGCAAGGTTAGGCCGAGCAGGAACCGCCGCCGAGCACGCAGAACTTGGCGCAGTGCGGATGGCAGAGCTTCACCGCGCCATGGTCGAACATGCCGCTGTTCGCCCGCGCGGCCTCGCTTAGCGTCGCCCCCATCTCGAAGGCAGGGTCGTAAGGAAGCAGCGTGCAGGGGAGCACCACCGGGGCAGCGGCGCCCTTGCGCTTCACCACCATGCGGCTTGCTGCGCACATCACCTCGTTTGGGTTCTTGTGCAGTATGCCCAGCACGCTGCGGTGATTTCCGGGACGTCGACGCGGACATCCATCTCCGGAAACAGCACGAGTTGAACAGGATCATTGGCATCAATCGGCCAGCCCCGTTCGCGCGCAAGCCGCCCATAACTATCGCGAAGCGACTGCTCGCTCTCGCCCCAATAGGTGCGGCCGGCGAGCGCCAGCGCAAAGCCGTGCCTGGCAAGCCAGTCAATTCCTTTCGACCGTCTTGTCGTAAGTGTCGGGCCCGCGCTCCTCCTCGTGCAGCCTCTTGCCGTAATGATCGAGGCTCACGCGCATCACCAGCCGCGCCCCTGGGCCTCGCGCAATGCCAAGAGCCCGGGGCGGATGCGCGAGCGCTGCATCGGCTGCATGGCGTTGGTGAGCACGCGAGCGGAGTAGCCGCGAGCGAGCGCGTCGCCGAGCATGGCGAGGATGTCGGGGTTCATGAACGGCTCGCCGCCGGTGAAGCCGATCTCCCGCGTCGGCAGACCTTCACGCGCGATCTCATCGAGAAAGGCGTTAACCTCGGCGCGGCTGATATACTCGAGCCGGTCATTCTCCGGGCTCGATTCGATGTAGCAGTTGAGGCAGGCGATGTTGCACAGGCTTCCGGTATTGATCCAAAGCGTCCGCAGCCCGTCGAGGGGAACCTGCGCGCGCCGCTCTCCGGCCGCAGTCCAGTCGGGATCGCGGAATTTCTCTTGCCGCGTCAGGAGCGTGGCTTCGGTCATGGCTGAGGCCCTGCAAGCGATGGTCTACGCCTAGGTCTCACGATCGGGCAATTCCCCGCAAGGCTTGGCGCATCACCCTATCGTGAGGCCAATCTTGCACTTTGGGCCTAGCTTGCGCCATGCTACGCCCCCTTGGCGAGGCGGGTGTAGCTCAGTGGTAGAGCAGTAGCTTCCCAAGCTAGTTGCCTCCTTGCAACCCCGCGAAAATCCGTCCAGCTCGGCTCAATACCTTCCCGTTTCGTTCATTCTTGGTTCACCCCAACCATGGGTCAACCATGGGTCCAAGTCATGCTGCAGCCAGCCGCCTCAACAAGCGGGACGCAAAAGTAGTTGTTTTAGGGCGTGTACTCATAAACCGACAGCCAAATGCTGACACCAATGTCCGTTATTGCGGGTAAAGCGGAAATGGTGCGAACTCGTCGGTTATGTCCGCTTATGACCCTAAGCGGACATCGTCTTTCCTCGGCCAATAAATGGAAATCGTGCGTTAGCGCCCGTCGCAGACACTGACAGACAATGCCTGATGGGAGCGGGAAGCGTGCTGGAACCTGCACCTTCACCTTTAAAGGTGCAGATAGGATGTCGCGCGCAGTACCCGGCGCTTACCATACCCACCCCCGCGATCCATGGGACCTGTGACTCCAAGTTCTTACTTTTCACGATCACCGAGGTGAGGCTGTGACAACGGGCCTATTGGTTTACTGACGCTTAGTGTCTTTGGCGGAGAATGACATGGAGTTCCAAGCGTATTTGAGGATGGTCATGAAGTCACGGGACGCATTGAGCCGGTTGAAGCTCTTCGACGTTGAGGAGAAGCAGCGCAGGGTCTCCGAGATCGAGGCCATGATCGGCGACTTCAATCAGATGGCGAACGACCTCGACCGGCAGATCGCCATCGAACAGGAGCGTGCAGGCGTCTCTGACACCAACCACTACGCCTATCCGACCTTCGCCAAGGCTGCCATTCAGAGGCGCGACAATCTGTTGGCTTCCGCCGCGGATCTCGAGTTGAAGCTCGCAAGCGCGCGGGAGACCTTGGCGAGGCTCTTGAAGAGCTGAAGAAGATCGAGCAGCTCGACGAGGCGCGACGCCGAGAGGATGAAGATCGAGCAGGCCCGCGCCGCCGAGCTCGGTGCCATTTCCAACGTGCCTCACCGCGTGGCGAGTTGAAGGCCAAACGGTGGGACACCGATCGCGAGCTACTGATAAATGCTTTGCGCGAAGCTGCGAGGTCTGAGGTAACCGGGGCTATGCCGCCGCCTCATTAGCACCCGGCGACGGAGTGCTGTCCCTCAACTCTTGGGTCAGCGTCAATACTTCGGCCGCCAAGCGATCGTTCTTCACGAAAAATGCTCTGTTCAATTCCAACACGTTCATGAGTAGGTCTAAATCGTCAACGCTCTTCAAGCGAGCCGTGACCTCTAGGGAAGTGCATAAGAGCGAGATGCGATAACATGATGGTGCGTTCACGGGTTCGATGTTTTCAATCACTTCCCGCACCCTCGCAGGCCACTGAAGCTGACCATTGCCATTGCAAGCCTGTGCCATCGCGCAAGGGTGACATGGGGCATTTAACAAAGGGTATCTTAGCGACCGGAGTTATACGCTCATGCCGGCGATGATTGAGACGCTGCCGCGCATCAAATGAGTGAAGATCGCGAAAAAAGTCGCTACCCCAAATGACCACGCGCCTTGGAGGAAACCGCAGATGGACCCCAGGCGCACCCGCGAATGCAAGCATGAATTATGGGCGAGGAGAGCTATTGAGTTGCCCTGTATCTACTCGCGGCGGGAGACCCGACACTCATCTCTGTCCAACCGTGCTTCTCGTGCCATTTGGGTCCCGGGCCGCGCATGTAGTGCCGTTCGGGGCGATAGTCGTCGAACAATGCTTTGGTCAGCGCTTGCCATGCCGCGGAAGCCCTTGGCCGGGTTTGCGTTGGCGATTGAGCCAGCTTCCCTCGTCTTCGCCATCTCGCTTACCCCCGCTCACTTACTGGTTACAATGTGTTTCAAACGATCATTTGAAATTCAAACATTCGTTTATGACCAAAGAATGACCCGACGGGGAGGGAAATATGGCGAAGCCGCCGCGAGCAGCAGAAGGCGCCACCAATGATCCGACAATTGCATTAACGCACGCGCGCGCGTAAGCTGAATTCAAACGCTTGTTTGAATTTTCAACCGGATACAATGACCCGCCCCTCCGAATATACGCGTCAACAACATCATCAAGGCCGCAGTCGCCCTATTCGCCGAGCGGGGCTATGACGGCACCAGCATTCGGGCGATTGTCTCCAAAGCGCGCGTCAATCAGGCGGCGATCAACTACCATTTCAAGGGCAAGGAAGGGCTCTACTTCGAAGTGCTCAAGATTGCCTTCGAGGGCTATCTGCGGCTGGATAATTTCGACCCGGAGCGGCTGAAGGACATGCCGCGAGAGGAGGCCTTGCGAAGCTTCGTGCATCAGCAGCTGCGCCCCCTTCTCGCCAGTGATCAGATCAGCCGCTACATCCGCATATTCGCTTGGGAAAACATTCGTCCCAGCAAGGTGCTGACAAACTTCGCCAGTACGGGCGCCATGCCGTTTCTCGCCAGCGCCACGGAGCTCGTGCGGCGCTTCCTGCCTGCCGACACTTCGGACCAGGACGCCATGTGCGCCGCCATCGCGCTGATGGGTCAATGCAGTGTGTTCGTACGCAATCGCGAGCAGTTTACGAAGTCGCCGTTCAACCTGAAAATCGACGAGGCGTTCGTTGCGCGGCTGACCGACTTTATCAGCGACCTGGCGCTGAAGGG
>CAVWRU010000012.1:0-488472 GCA_963757555.1 uncultured Alphaproteobacteria bacterium | reverse complement strand
CGCGTGTTTGCGGCCTACGGCAGAACAGGTGAGGCGGCATAAGCCGTCGTGATGAAACCAGTACAGGAACTTACGAGGATAAACTAATGGCTAACTTGCAGAAAATCGTCGACGAGCTCTCTGGCCTCACCGTGCTTGAGGCGGCCGAGCTCGCCAAAATGCTGGAAGAGAAATGGGGCGTTTCCGCCGCTGCTCCGGTGGCCATGATGGCCGCCGGCGCGGGCGCCGCGCCCGCCGCCGCCGCCGAGGAGAAGACGGAGTTCAACGTCATCCTGACCGCGATCGGCGCCCAAAAGATCAATGTGATCAAAGAGGTACGTGCAATCACCAGCCTCGGCCTGAAGGAGGCCAAGGACCTGGTCGAAGGCGCGCCAAAGCCGGTCAAGGAAGGCGTCAACAAGGAAGAGGCCGAGAAGATCAAAAAGCAGCTCGAAGCCGCAGGTGCGACCGTCGAGCTGAAATAGGCGTGGGTTGAAATGCGCCCGGGCGGATCCCATATAAGGACACCGGAATCCGCCCGGGCACAACCCATCAATTGTCACAAGACGTTTCGCCAGAACTTCCGCAAATGCGGGGTTTCCGGTGAGCCGTCGTTTCGAGCTTGAGAGGACCATATGGCGCAGCAAACCTCGCAGACTTCTTCGAACGGTCGTAAGCGGTTGCGGAAAATGTTCGGCCGCATCCATGAGGTGGCTGAAATGCCCAACCTCATCGAGGTGCAGAAGCAGTCCTACGACCAGTTCCTGATGGTGGACGAGCCCGAGGGGGGACGTCCCGACGAAGGTCTGCAGGCGGTCTTCCGTTCGGTCTTTCCCATTCGCGACTTCGGCGAGCGCGCACAGCTCGAGTTCGTGCGCTTCGCCTTCGAGCTGCCGAAATACGACGTGGATGAGTGCCAGCAGCGCGGCATGACCTTTGCCGCACCGCTCAAGGTTACGCTCAGGCTCATCGTATTCGATGTGAACGAGGAAACTGGCGCCCGCTCGGTCAAGGACATCAAGGAGCAGGACGTCTATATGGGCGACATGCCGTTCATGACCTCGAACGGCACCTTCGTCATCAACGGCACCGAGCGCGTCATCGTCTCGCAGATGCATCGCAGCCCTGGTGTGTTCTTCGACCACGACCGCGGCAAGACCCATTCCTCCGGCAAGCTGCTGTTTGCCGCCCGCATCATTCCCTACCGCGGCTCCTGGCTCGACTTCGAGTTCGACGCCAAGGACATCGTCTATGTGCGCATCGACCGCCGCCGGAAGCTTCCGGTGACAACGCTTCTCTATGCGCTCGGCCTCGACGACGAGGAGATCCTGTCGACCTTCTACGACCGCATTCCGTTGAAGGCGACCAAGGAAGGCTGGCGCATGCCGTTCCGGCCTGACCGGATGCGCGGCATCAAGTCGTCGAGCGATCTGATCGACGCCAAGACCGGCAAGGTCGCCATCGAAGCCGGCCGCAAGGTCACCGCGCGGCTCGCCAAGAAGCTCGCCGATGAAGGCTTGAAGGAACTCCTCGTCAAGGACGAGGACCTGCACGGCCGCTACCTCGCCGAGGACATCGTCAACATGGAGAATGGCGAGATCTACGCCGAGGCCGGCGAGGAGATCGACGCCAAGCTGGTCGCCACCCTCAGGGAGCTCGGTCTCAAGGAGATTCCGATCCTCGACATCGACCATGTCAATGTCGGCGCCTTCATCCGCAACACGCTTGCCATCGACAAGAACTCGAACACCGAGGAGGCGCTGCTCGACATCTATCGCGTCATGCGTCCAGGCGAGCCGCCGACGCTCGAGGCCGCTGCCAACCTGTTCAACGGTATCTTCTTCGACGCCGAGCGCTACGACCTGTCCGCCGTCGGCCGCGTCAAGATGAACATGCGGCTCGACCTCGAATGCCCTGACACCGTGCGCACGTTGCGGAAAGAGGACATTCTTGCCGTCATCAAGACGCTGGTCGGCTTGCGCGACGGCAAGGGCGAGATCGACGACATCGATCACCTCGGCAACCGCCGGGTGCGGTCGGTCGGCGAGCTCATGGAGAATCAGTATCGCGTCGGCCTGCTGCGCATGGAGCGGGCGATCAAGGAGCGCATGAGCTCCGTCGACATCGACACCGTGATGCCGCAGGACCTGATCAACGCCAAGCCCGCCGCCGCCGCGGTGCGCGAGTTCTTCGGCTCCTCGCAGCTGTCGCAGTTCATGGACCAGACCAACCCGCTGTCGGAGATCACGCACAAGCGGCGTCTCTCGGCGCTTGGCCCGGGCGGTCTGACTCGTGAGCGGGCCGGCTTCGAGGTGCGCGACGTGCATCCGACCCATTATGGCCGCATCTGCCCGATCGAGACGCCGGAAGGACCGAATATCGGTCTGATCAATTCGCTCGCGACCTACGCGCGCGTGAACAAGTACGGGTTCATCGAGAGTCCGTATCGCCGCGTGGTCAAGGGCAAGGTGACCGACGAGGTGGTTTACCTCTCGGCCATGGAGGAGGCTCGCTACATCATCGCTCAGGCCAACGCCAAGCTTGCGCCGAACGGCACCTTCACCGAGGAGCTGATCGTCTGCCGGCACGCCGGCGACGTTGAGCTCGAGCCGCCGGAGAAGGTCGACCTCATCGACGTGTCGCCGAAGCAGCTCGTGTCGGTGGCCGCTGCGCTCATCCCGTTCCTGGAGAACGACGACGCCAACCGCGCACTGATGGGCTCCAACATGCAGCGCCAGGCGGTGCCGCTGATCACGGCGGAAGCGCCGCTGGTCGGCACCGGCATGGAAGAGGTGGTGGCGCGCGATTTGGGCGCGGCCATCGGCGCCCGCCGCACCGGCGTGGTCGATCAGGTCGACGCCACCCGTATCGTGGTGCGCGCCACCGAGGAGACCGATCCGTCGAAGTCAGGCGTCGACATCTATAATCTGCGCAAGTTCCAGCGCTCGAACCAGAACACCTGCATCAACCAGCGCCCTCTGGTGCGCGTCGGCGATCAGGTGCAGGCCGGCGAGATCATCGCCGACGGTCCGTCGACCGATCTCGGCGAGCTGGCGCTCGGGCGGAACGTGCTCGTCGCCTTCATGCCGTGGATGGGCTACAATTTCGAGGATTCCATCCTGATCTCCGAGCGCGTGGTGCGCGACGACGTGTTCACCTCGATCCATATCGAGGAGTTCGAGGTGATGGCCCGCGACACCAAGCTCGGGCCGGAGGAAATCACGCGCGACATTCCGAACGTCTCGGAGGAGGCGCTGAAGAACCTCGATGAGGCAGGCATCGTCTATATCGGCGCCGAGGTGAACCCCGGCGACATCCTGGTCGGCAAGATCACGCCGAAGGGCGAGAGCCCGATGACGCCGGAAGAGAAGCTGCTTCGCGCCATCTTCGGCGAGAAGGCATCGGACGTGCGCGACACCTCGCTCAAGCTGCCCCCCGGCGTGACCGGCACGGTCGTCGAGGTGCGGGTGTTCAATCGCCACGGCGTGGAGAAGGACGAGCGCGCAATGGCCATCGAGCGTGAGGAGATCGAGCGTCTCGCCAAGGACCGCGACGACGAGCTCGCCATCCTCGACCGCAACGTCTATGGCCGCCTCAAGGACACCCTGATGCACAAGGTGGTGGCCAAGGGGCCGAAGGGCATCAAGAAGGACGCCAAGATCACTGAGGCCCTGCTCGACGAGGTGCCGCGTTCCCACTGGTGGGAGATCGCGCTCAAGAATGAGAAGGCCATGGCCGAGGTCGAGGCCATTCGCCATCAATATGAAGACGCCAAGAAGGGGCTCGAGCAGCGCTTCGTCGACAAGGTCGACAAGCTGCAGCGCGGCGACGAGCTGCCGCCTGGCGTGATGAAGATGGTCAAGGTGTTCGTCGCGGTAAAGCGCAAGATCCAGCCCGGCGACAAGATGGCCGGACGCCACGGCAACAAGGGCGTGATCAGCATGATTGTGCCGATCGAGGACATGCCGTATCTCGACGACGGCACCCCGATCGACATCGTGCTGAACCCGCTCGGCGTGCCAAGCCGCATGAACGTCGGCCAGATCCTGGAAACCCATCTTGGATGGGCGTGCCGGGGCTTGGGCCGCAAGATCGGCGAGGCGCTCGACGCTTATAACGCGACGCACAAGGTGAAGCCGCTGAAGGACCTGCTCAAGTCGGTCTATGGCGACGACAAGGCGGTTGCGGCGCTGAAGGACGATCACCTGATCGAGGTGAGCGAGGATCTGCGCGACGGCGTTCCTGTCGCCACCCCGGTATTCGACGGAGCGCACGAGGGCGACGTGACGGCTTTGCTCCAGGCTGCCGATCTCGACAGCTCGGGGCAGGTGACCTTGCACGACGGCCGCACCGGCGAGCCGTTCGAGCGCAAGGTGACGGTGGGCTACATCTATATGTTGAAGCTCCACCATCTCGTGGACGACAAGATCCACGCCCGCTCGATCGGGCCCTACAGCCTGGTTACCCAGCAGCCGCTGGGCGGCAAGGCCCAGTTCGGCGGCCAGCGCTTCGGTGAAATGGAGGTGTGGGCGCTCGAGGCTTACGGCGCTGCCTACACGCTGCAGGAGATGCTGACCGTCAAGTCGGACGACGTTGCCGGCCGCACCAAGGTCTACGAGGCCATCGTGCGCGGCGACGACATGTTCGAGGCCGGCATCCCGGAAAGCTTCAACGTCCTCGTCAAGGAGATGCGGGCGCTCGGGCTGAACGTCGAGCTAGTGCAGCCGAAGCCGGAGGAACAACCGGTCCGGGCGAGGCTGCCGCGTCCGGCGGCGGAATGAGCGAAGCGAGATAGAAACGCGGATTTACGACGAACCGAGGGGCGTTACGGGCGCCCTGGGAGATAGAAATAATGAATCAGGAAATCGTCAATCTCTTCAGTCCTCAGGTCCAGCAGCAGAATTTCGACCAGATTCGCATCGGCATTGCGAGCCCGGAAAAAATCCTCTCCTGGTCCTATGGGGAGATCAAGAAGCCTGAGACGATCAACTACCGCACCTTCAAGCCGGAGCGTGACGGGCTGTTCTGCGCCCGCATCTTCGGCCCGGTGAAGGACTATGAGTGCTTGTGCGGCAAGTACAAGCGCATGAAGTACAAGGGCGTCATCTGCGAGAAGTGCGGCGTCGAGGTGACTCTGGCCAAGGTCCGGCGCGAGCGCATGGGCCATATCGAGCTTGCCGCGCCGGTCGCCCATATCTGGTTCCTGAAGTCGCTGCCCTCGCGCATCGGCCTTCTGCTCGACATGACGCTCAAGGATCTCGAGCGCGTTCTCTATTTCGAGAACTACATCGTGCTCGAGCCTGGCCTGACCACGCTGAAGCCGCTCCAGCTCTTGACTGAGGAGGACTACGCCACGGCGCAGGACGAGTTCGGCGAGGATTCCTTTACCGCGTCAATCGGCGCCGAGGCGATCCGTGAGCTTCTCAAAGGTCTCGACCTCGAGAAGACCGCAGCCGAGCTCCGCCAGGAGATCGCCGAGTTCGACCTCAGAGCTCAAGCCGAAGAAGCTCGCCAAGAGGCTCAAGGTGGTGGAGGCCTTCATCGAGTTCGGGCAACAAGCCTGAGTGGATGATCCTCACCGTGGTTCCGGTGATTCCGCCGGAGCTGCGTCCGCTCGTGCCGCTCGATGGCGGCCGCTTCGCCACCTCGGATCTGAACGATCTCTATCGCCGCGTCATCAACCGCAACAATCGTCTGAAGCGGCTGATGGAGCTGCGCGCGCCCGACATCATCATCCGCAACGAGAAGCGGATGCTGCAGGAGGCGGTGGACGCACTGTTCGACAACGGCCGGCGCGGACGCGTCATTACCGGCGCCAACAAGCGGCCGCTCAAGTCGCTCGCCGACATGCTCAAGGGCAAGCAGGGGCGGTTCCGCCAGAACCTGCTTGGTAAGCGCGTCGACTATTCAGGCCGCTCGGTGATCGTGGTTGGACCTGAGCTCAAGCTGCATCAGTGCGGGTTGCCGAAGAAGATGGCGCTCGAGCTGTTCAAGCCGTTCATCTATGCGCGGCTCGACGCCAAGGGCCACGCCGCCACGGTGAAGCAGGCTAAGAAGCTGGTCGAGAAGGAGAAGCCGGAGGTCTGGGACATCCTCGATGAGGTGATCCGCGAGCACCCGGTGTTGCTCAACCGCGCGCCGACGCTGCATCGCCTCGGCATTCAGGCCTTCGAGCCGGTGCTGATCGAGGGCAAGGCTATTCAGTTGCATCCGCTCGTCTGCGCCGCGTTCAACGCCGATTTTGACGGCGATCAGATGGCGGTGCACGTGCCGTTGTCGCTCGAGGCGCAGCTTGAGGCCCGCGTGCTGATGATGTCGACCAACAACATCCTGCATCCGGCCAACGGTTCGCCGATCATCGTGCCGTCGCAGGATATCGTCCTCGGCATCTACTATTTGTCGATCGCCATGGACAACGAGCCCGGCGAGGGCATGGCCTTCGGCAGCATTGCCGAGATCCAGCACGCGCTCGACGCCAAGGTGCTGAGCCTGCATGCCAAGATCAAAGGCCGCTTCCGCACGGTCGACGAGAAGGGCAAGCCGGTATCGCACATCCACGACACGACCCCCGGCCGCATGCTGCTGGGCGATCTCTTGCCGAGGAAGCCCAATGTCAGCTTCGACCTAATCAACAAGTTGCTCACTAAGAAGGACATCTCGCACATGATCGACGTGGTCTATCGCCACTGCGGTCAGAAGGAGACGGTGATCTTCTGCGACCGGATCATGGGGCTTGGCTTCTCCTATGCATGCCGGGCCGGCATTTCCTTTGGCAAGGACGACATGGTGATCCCAGAGAGCAAGGACGCCATCGTCCACAAGACGAGCGATCTCGTGCGCGAGTATGAGCAGCAGTACAATGACGGCCTCATCACCCGCGGCGAGAAGTACAACAAGGTCGTCGACACCTGGACGGAGTGCACCGAGCAGGTCGCCAAGGAGATGATGAAGCGCATCTCGGCGGTCGAGCGCGATGCCAAGACCGGGCGTGAGAAGCCGATCAACTCCATCTATATGATGTCGCATTCGGGCGCCCGCGGCTCACCGGCTCAGATGAAGCAGCTCGCCGGCATGCGCGGCCTGATGACGAAGCCGTCCGGCGAGATCATCGAGACGCCGATCATCTCCAACTTCAAGGAGGGGCTGTCGGTGCTCGAGTACTTCAACTCGACCCACGGCGCGCGCAAAGGCTTGGCCGACACCGCGTTGAAGACGGCGAATTCGGGGTACCTGACCCGCCGCCTGGTCGACGTGGCGCAGGACTGCATCGTTACCGAGGAGGACTGCGGCACGACCGACGGCATCACCGCCAGGGCGCTGATCGAGTCCGGCGAGGTCACGGTGTCGCTCGGCGCGCGCGTGCTTGGTCGTACTGCGGCCGAGAACGTGAAGAATCCGGCCACCGGCAAGGTCGTCGTCAAGGCCGGCGAGCTGATGGAGGAGGAGCAGGTCGAGGCTATCGAGGAGGCGCGCGTTCAGGAAGTGCGCATCCGCTCGGCGCTCACCTGCGAGACCCGCAACGGCATCTGCGGCAAGTGCTATGGGCGCGATCTCGCCCGCGGCACGCCGGTCAATCTCGGCGAGGCTGTGGGCGTCATCGCCGCGCAGTCGATCGGCGAGCCCGGCACCCAGCTCACCATGCGCACCTTCCATCTTGGCGGCGTGGCGAGCGCCAAGGTCGTCGACCAGTCGTCCTTGGAGTCGAATTTCGACGGCACCGTCAAGATCAAGCAGCGCAACGTGGTCAAGGACAGCCAAGGCCGCCTCATGGTCATGGGCCGCAACACGATCTTGGTCGTGGCGGATCAGGACGGCACCGAGCGGGCCGTGCACCGGTTGCCCTACGGCACGCATTTGCGCGTGGACGACGGTTCCCAGGTCAAGCGCGGCGATCGTCTCGCCGAGTGGGATCCTTATACCCGCCCGGTGCTCACCGAGATCGAAGGCATCGTCGACTTCGAGGATCTGGTCGAAGGCGTGTCGGTCAGCGAGCGCAAGGACGAGTCGACCGGCATCACCAACTCGGTCATCGTCGATTGGCGGGCGAGCCCGCGCGGCGTCGACCTCAGGCCTGCGGTCGTGATCAAGGACAAGAAGGGCAAGGTCGGCAAGCTGTCGCGCGGCGGCGAGGCGCGTTATCTACTCCCCGTTGACGCCATCATGTCGGTCGAGCCAGGTCATCAGGTGAGCGCCGGCGACGTACTCGCGCGTATCCCGATGGAGAGCGCCAAGACCCGCGACATCACCGGCGGTCTGCCGCGGGTGGCGGAGTTGTTCGAGGCGCGCCGCCCCAAGGATCACGCCATCATCGCCGAGATCTCCGGCACGGTGCAGCTTGGCCGCGACTACAAGAACAAGCGGCGCATCACCATCGTGCCTGACGACGAGAGCCATGAGCCGGTCGAGTATCTGATCCCCAAGGGCCGGCATCTCGCCGTGCAGGAGGGCGACCGCATCGAGAAGGGCGAATTCCTGCTCGACGGCCACCCGGCGCCGCACGACATCCTGGCCATCAAGGGCGTCGAGGAGCTTGCCAACTACCTCGTCAACGAGATCCAGGAGGTGTACCGGCTGCAGGGCGTCACCATCAACGACAAGCATATCGAGGTGATCGTCCGGCAGATGCTGCAGAAGACCGAGGTGGAAGATCCAGGCTCGACCGACTTCCTCAAGGGGGAGCAGGTGGACCGGATCGACTTCGAGGACGCCAACACCGTGGTCGAGGCGCAAGGCGGGAAGCCGGCGACCGGGCAGCCGGTGCTGCTCGGCATCACCAAGGCGAGCCTGCAGACTCGCTCCTTCATCTCGGCGGCCTCCTTCCAGGAGACCACCCGCGTGCTCACCGACGCTGCCGTCAACGGCAAGACCGATGCGCTCGAGGGGTTGAAGGAGAACGTCATCGTCGGTCGGCTCATTCCGGCCGGCACCGGCGGCATGCTCACAAGGTTGAGCAAGATCGCGAGCCACCGCGACGATCTCATTCTGGAAGAGCGGGAGCGCACGGCCTCCGATCAACTCGAGCAGGAGCGACGATGAAGCTGCGGAGGAGCGCGAGACCGTCTAACCAGGTCTCAGGGGTCAAAATTGGAGGTCAGAGGAGTGCAGGAGCGCTCTTCTGATTTCTGATGCGATGATTTCCGACCCTGGACCCTTGACGATAAGAGAATTGGCCTGATACAACGCGCAAACTTTCGCGGCAGGCGGTAGCCCTTCACGCCGCGGGCTAGACGCTGCCGGACTAACCGGGTCACATTCGGGCACAAGATCTTGGGGGCATGCCCTCCAAGGTCCTCTGGTTTAAGAGGCTGAGGATCGCGCTCACCCGCGCTTCAGCCTCAGGCGTTGTGGGCCTTTGGCCCGTGAAGTGGTTGTGGGCCTCAAAGCCCCTGGAAAAGAGATTGGACGAAGGCCGTAGATGCCGACGATACAACAGCTGATCCGCAAGCCCCGCCGCCAGCCGGGGAAGCGCAACAAAGTGCCTGCCATGCAGGCCTGCCCGCAGAAACGCGGGGTGTGCACGCGCGTCTATACGACGACGCCCAAGAAGCCGAACTCGGCCCTGCGCAAGGTCGCGCGCGTGCGGCTGACCAACGGGCTCGAGGTGACGAGCTATATCCCGGGAGAGGGTCATAACCTCCAGGAGCATTCCGTGGTCCTGATCCGGGGCGGCCGCGTCAAGGATCTGCCGGGCGTGCGCTATCACATTATTCGTGGCGTGCTCGACACCCAGGGCGTAGGCGATCGCCGCCAGCGGCGCTCGAAATACGGCGCCAAGCGGCCGAAGTGACCTAGCTAACGCGAAGGTCACTCGGGCAAGCCAAGTGCAGGCCGGGGACCTTCGCAAGAAGGATCAAGGAACGAGAATATGTCCCGGCGGCGCAAGGCAGATAAGCGCGACATCATCCCCGATCCCAAATTCGGGGACGTGGTGCTGACCAAGTTCATGAACAGCATCATGCAGGAAGGCAAGAAGTCGGTTGCCGAGCGGATCGTCTATGGCGCGCTCGACCAGATGGAGAAGAAGAGCAAGCAGAACCCGGTCGAGCTGTTCCACGAGGCTTTGCGCAATGTGATGCCGGCGCTCGAGGTTCGCTCCCGCCGCGTCGGCGGCGCCACCTATCAGGTTCCGGTCGAGGTCCGGTCCGATCGCCGGCAGGCGCTGGCCATCCGCTGGATCATCTCCTCGGCCCGCGGCCGCAACGAGAACACCATGGTCGAGCGTCTTTCCGGCGAGCTGCTCGACGCCGCAAACAACCGCGGGACTGCGGTGAAGAAGCGCGAGGACACCCACCGCATGGCGGAGGCGAACCGCGCCTTCTCCCATTACCGCTGGTAACGAGTTTCAAGGATCTTTTGAAATGCCCCGAGCTACCCCACTCCAGGACTACCGCAACATCGGGATCATGGCGCACATCGACGCCGGCAAGACCACGACCACGGAGCGGGTCCTCTATTACACCGGCAAGAGCCACAAGATCGGCGAGGTGCATGACGGCGCCGCCACCATGGACTGGATGGAGCAGGAGCAGGAGCGCGGCATCACCATCACCTCGGCCGCGACCACGGCCTATTGGAAAGACAAGCGCATCAACATCATCGACACGCCCGGCCACGTCGATTTCACCATCGAGGTCGAGCGCTCTCTGCGCGTGCTCGACGGCGCTGTGGCGCTGCTAGACGCGAACCAGGGCGTGGAGCCGCAGACCGAAACGGTCTGGCGTCAGGCCGACAAATACGGCGTGCCGCGCATGGTGTTCGTCAACAAGATGGACAAGATCGGCGCCGACTTCTTCGTCTCGGTACAGATGGTGCGCGATCGCCTTGGGGCCAATCCAATCATAATTCAGCTGCCTGTCGGTGCGGAGAACAAGTTCAAGGGCATCATCGATCTCGTCCGCATGAAGGCGGTGGTGTGGGACGATGAGTCGTTGGGAGCGAGCTTCCATGACGAGGAGATCCCGGCGGATCTGCTCGACCAGGCCAAGGAATATCACGAGAAGCTCGTTGAGCAGGCGGTCGAGCTCGATGAGGGGGCCATGGAGGCCTATCTCGAGGGCAAGCATGCGAGCGAGGAGACCATAAAGGCGCTGATCCGCAAGGGCACGATCCACAACGTGTTCGTGCCGATCCTGTGCGGTTCGGCCTTCAAGAACAAGGGCGTGCAGCCGATGCTCGACGCGGTCGTCGATTATCTGCCTTCGCCGCTCGATGTGCCGCCGATGAAGGGCATCGATTTCAAGACCGGCGAAGAGGCGACGCGGTCGCCGTCAGACGCCGAGCCGCTCTCCATGCTCGCCTTCAAGATCATGAACGATCCCTTCGTGGGCTCGCTCACCTTCTGCCGCATCTATTCCGGAAAAGTGGAAACCGGCACGACCCTTCTCAACACGGTGAAGGACAAGAAGGAGCGTATCGGCCGCATGCTGCTGATGCATGCCAACCACCGCGAGGACATCAAGGAGGCCTATACCGGCGACATCGTGGCGCTTGCCGGCCTCAAGGACGTCACCACCGGCGATACGCTCTGCGATCCTGCCAAGCCCGTGATCCTCGAGCGCATGGAGTTCCCGGAGCCGGTCATTGAGGTCGCCGTCGAGCCCAAGACCAAGGGCGACCAGGAGAAGCTTGGCGTGGCGCTGCATCGTCTCGCCCAGGAAGACCCTTCGTTCCGCGTTTCGGTCGACCACGAGTCCGGCCAGACCATCATCAAGGGCATGGGCGAGCTGCATCTCGACATCATCGTCGATCGCATGCGCCGCGAGTTCAAGGTCGAAGCCAATGTCGGCGCACCGCAGGTCGCCTATCGCGAGACGGTGTCGAGGCGTGCCGAGGTTGACTACACCCACAAGAAGCAAACCGGCGGCTCGGGCCAGTTCGCTCGCGTCAAGCTCGTGATCGAGCCGAACGAAGCCGGCAAGGGCTTTGAGTTCGAGAACAAGGTGGTCGGCGGCAACGTGCCGAAGGAATATGTCCCGGGCGTGCAGAAGGGCGTGAAGAGCGTCGTCGACTCCGGCGTGCTCGCCGGCTTCCCGATCCTGGATGTCAAGGTCAGCCTCATCGACGGCGCCTATCACGACGTCGATTCGATCGGTCATGGCGTTCGAGATCGCCGCCCGCGCGGCCTTCCGCGAAGGGGCCATGAAGGCCGGCCCCAAGCTGCTCGAGCCGATCATGAAGGTCGAGGCGGTGACGCCGGAGGACTATGTCGGCGGCATCATCGGCGATCTGACCAGCCGGCGCGGACAGGTGCGCGGTCAGGAGACCCGCGGCAACGCCGCGGTGATCAGCGCCATGGTCCCGCTCGCCAATATGTTCGGCTACGTGAATACGCTCCGCTCCATGAGCCAGGGCCGGGCGCAGTTCACCATGCAATTCGACCACTATGCGCAAGTTCCGCAGGCGGTCGCTGAAGAGGTGCAGGCGAAGTTCGCCTGACGCATCACGAGTTCTTTGGAGAAGACAGACGTTTTTGTGTTGAAGGATGGAGAGCCAGCATGGCTAAGGAAAAATTCCAGCGGACGAAGCCGCATTGCAACATCGGGACTATCGGTCACGTCGATCACGGCAAGACCACGCTGACGGCGGCGATCACCAAGGTGCTGGCCGAGAAGGGCGGCGCCAAGTTCACCGCCTATGACGAGATCGACAAGGCGCCGGAAGAGAAGGCGCGCGGCATCACCATCTCCACGGCTCACGTCGAGTATGAGACCGGCAAGCGGCACTACGCCCATGTCGATTGCCCTGGCCACGCCGACTATGTGAAGAACATGATCACCGGCGCGGCGCAGATGGACGGCGCCATCCTCGTGGTGTCGGCCGCCGACGGCCCGATGCCGCAGACCCGCGAGCACATTCTGCTTGCGCGCCAGGTCGGCGTGCCGGCGCTCGTCGTCTACCTCAACAAGGTAGACATGGTGGACGACCCCGAGCTGCTCGACCTGGTCGAGCTCGAGGTACGCGAGCTTCTGTCCAAATACGAGTTCCCCGGAGACGAGATTCCGATCGTCAAGGGCTCGGCGCTCGCCGCGCTCGAGGGCAAGGACGACGAGGTGGGCAAGAACTCGATCACCGCTCTGATGGATGCGGTCGATTCCTATATCCCGCAGCCCGACCGTCCCAAGGACAAGCCGTTCCTCATGCCGATCGAAGACGTGTTCTCGATCTCGGGCCGCGGCACCGTGGTAACCGGCCGCATTGAGCGCGGCGTGGTCAAGGTTGGCGAGGAAGTCGAGATCATCGGCATCAGGCCCACGACCAAGACCGTGGTGACCGGCGTGGAGATGTTCCGCAAGCTGCTCGATCAGGGCGAGGCCGGCGACAATGTCGGCTGCCTGTTGCGCGGCGTCGATCGCGAGGGCGTGGAGCGCGGCCAGGTGCTGGCCAAGCCCGGCTCGGTCAAGCCGCACACCAAGTTCAAGGCCGAGGCCTATATCCTCACCAAGGAGGAGGGCGGCCGTCATACGCCGTTCTTCGGCAATTACCGTCCGCAGTTCTATTTCCGCACCACCGACGTGACCGGCGTGGTGCAGCTGCCGGAGGGCACCGAGATGGTGATGCCGGGCGACAATATCGCCATGACGGTCGAGCTGATCGTGCCGATCGCCATGGAGGAGAAGCTTCGTTTCGCCATTCGCGAAGGCGGCCGCACGGTCGGCGCCGGCGTGGTGGCGGCGATCATCGAATAAGGGAGGCCAAAGAGCGCGCTGTCTTAAGGAGAGCGCGCTCTCGACGTTCAAGGACCATCGAGATGCAAAGCCAGAACATAAGAATTAGGCTCAAGGCCTTCGACCACCGTATTCTCGATGCGTCGACCAAGGAGATCGTCAACACGGCGAAGCGCACGGGCGCCGAGGTGCGGGGACCGATCCCGCTGCCGACGCGCATCGAGAAGTTCACCGTCAACCGGTCGCCTCATATCGATAAGAAGAGCCGGGAGCAGTTCGAGATGCGCACCCATAAGCGCCTGCTCGACATTGTCGACCCGACGCCGCAGACCGTCGATGCCTTGATGAAGCTCGACCTGGCTGCCGGCGTGGACGTCGAGATCAAGCTCTAGGCGGACGAAAGACGAGGCAAGGAATTAGTTCGATGCGATCAGGTGTCATCGCGCAAAAGCTCGGCATGACGAGGATCTTCACCGATGCCGGGGAGCATATCCCGGTGACGGTGCTGCGCCTCGACCGCTGCCAGGTGGTTGGCCACCGGACCTCGGAGAAGAACGGCTATACCGCGCTTCAGCTCGGTGCCGGCACGCCCAAGGTGAACCGGCTGACCCGCGCCGCGCGAGGCCATTTCGCCGTGGCCAATGTCGAGCCCAAGCGCAAGCTCGCCGAGTTCCGCGTGAGCCCCGACAATGTGATCGAGGTCGGCGCCGAGATCACCGCTGACCATTTCGTCGAAGGCCAGTTCGTCGACGTCTCGGGCACCACCATCGGCAAGGGCTTCGCCGGCGCCATGAAGCGTCACGGTTTCGGCGGCCTGCGCGCCTCGCACGGCGTGTCGGTCGAGCCATCGCAGTCACGGCTCGACCGGCCAGCGCCAGGACCCCGGCAAGGTGTTCAAGGGCAAGAAGATGGCCGGCCATATGGGCGACGTGAACGTCACCACGCAGAATTTGCGCGTGGTGAAGACCGATCCCGAGCGGGGACTGATCATGATCCGCGGCGCGGTGCCCGGAGCCAAGGGCGGCTGGGTTCTGCTGCGTGACGCAGTGAAGCGCAGCTTGCCTGAGACTGCGCCGAAGCCCGGCGCCTTCCGCAAGGGGTCAGGCGAGGCAGCGAATGGCGCGGCGAAGAGCGAGCCGGTATCAGCCGAGGCGGGGAGCCAAGAGTAATGCAGGCCGACGTCACCACGCTCGACGCCAAGAAGGCGGGAACGGTTGAGCTTCCGGACGAGGTGTTCGGGCTCGAGCCGCGCCCCGACATTCTTCACCGCATGGTGCGCTACCAGCTCGCCAAGCGGCGCAGCGGCTCGGCTCATGTCAAGGATCGCTCCGAGGTCAACTACACGACCGCCAAGATGTATCGCCAGAAAGGCACCGGCCGGGCACGCCACGGCAGCAAGAAAGCGCCGATCTTCAAAGGCGGCGGCAAGGCTTTCGGCCCGAAGCCGCGCAGCCACGCCATCGACCTGCCGAAAAAGGTTCGCACGCTCGCGCTCAAGCATGCGCTGTCCGCCAAGGCCAAGTCCGACACGCTGGTGGTCATCGACAAATGCGAGCTGAAGGAGGCCAAGACCAAGGAACTGAAGTCGCGTTTCTCCAAGCTCGGGTTCGGCTCGGTGCTGATCATCGACGGTGCCGCCGTGCAGGAGGCCTTCGCCAAGGCCGCCCGCAACCTTCCTGGTGTCGATGTTCTCCCGGTCGCAGGGCATCAACGTCTACGACATCCTCAGCCACGACAAGCTGGTTCTGACCAAGGCGGCCGTGGAAGCGCTGGAGGCGCGGTTCACATGAGTGCGCTTCGCGACCTACGACGTCGATTCTCGCGCCCGGTCATCACCGAAAAATCGAGCATGGCCTCGGAATCGAACCAGGTCGTGTTCAAGGTGCGCCACGACGCGACCAAGCCCGAAATCAAGGCGGCCATCGAGCAGCTGTTCAAGGTCAAGGTGCTGGCCGTCAACACGATCCTGCGCAAGGGCAAGACGAAGCGTTTCGTGGCATGAGCGGCAAGCAGCAAGACGTCAAGAAAGCGATCGTCACGCTCGCCGAAGGCGACAAGATCGACGTGACCACGAGGATCTGAGCACCGCCATGGCCCTCAAAACATTCAAACCCACCACGCCGAGCCAGCGTCAGCTGGTGCTCGTCGACCGCAGCAGTCTGTGGAAGGGCAAGCCGGTCAAGGCTCTGACCGAAGGCCTGCACCAAATCGGGCGGCCGCAACAATCAGGGCCGCATATCGATGTGGCATCGCGGCGGCGGGCATAAGCGCACCTATCGCATCGTCGATTTCAAGCGCGGCAAGTTCGGCATGCCGGCGACCGTCGAGCGGCTCGAATACGATCCGAACCGCACCGCCTTCATCGCGCTGATCAACTACGAGGACGGCGAGCTGTCCTACATCTTCGCGCCGCAGCGGCTCGCGCGCCGGCGATACGGTGATTGCCGATGCGCCGCGTCGACGTGAAGCCGGGCAACGCCATGCCGCTGGCCAACATGCCGATCGGCACCATCGTCCACAATGTCGAGATGAAGCCCGGCAAGGGCGGCCAGATCGCGCGCGCCGCGGGCACCTATGTTCAGTTCGTCGGCCGCGATGCGGGTTACGCCATCGTCGGCTGAATTCGGGCGAGCAGCGCATGGTGCCGGCCGCCTGCATGGCCACGGTGGGCGCGGTCTCCAACCCCGACAACTCAAACGTCTCGTTCGGCAAAGCCGGCCGCATGCGCTGGAAGGGCAGAAAGCCCGTGGTGCGTGGCGTGGCCATGAACCCGGTCGATCACCCGCATGGCGGCGGCGAGGGCCGCACCTCCGGCGGCCGGCATCCGGTTACGCCCTGGGGCAAGTCGACCAAGGGCAAGAAGACGCGCAGAACAAGGCGACGGACAAGTTCATTCTGCGCAGCCGCCACGTGAAGAAGAAGAGGTTAGGCTCGTGTCACGCTCGATTTGGAAAGGCCCGTTCGTCGACGGGTATTTGCTGAAGAAGGCCGAGAAGGCGCGCGGGTCCGGCTCGAACGCGGTGATCAAGATCTGGTCGCGCCGCTCGACGATCCTGCCGCAGTTCGTCGGACTTACCTTCGGCGTCCATAACGGCCAGAAGCATGTCCCGGTGCTGGTCACCGAGGACATGGTCGGTCACAAATTCGGCGAGTTCGCGCCGACGCGGACCTTTTACGGCCACGCCGCCGACCAGAAGGCGAAGAGGGAAGGCGTAATGGGCAAGCCGCAAGCGCAACGAGACGCTCGCGGATAATGAGGCGAGGGCGGTGACCAAGTTCCTGCGGCGTCGAGCCCGCAGAAGCTGAACCTGCTTGCCCAGCTGATCCGCGGCAAGAAGGTCGACAAGGCGCTCGCCGACCTCACCTTCTCGCGCAAGCGCATCGCGCGCGACGTAAAGAAGACGCTCGAGTTGGCCATCGCCAATGCCGAGAACAACCACGATCTCGATGTCGACGCGCTGATCGTTTCCGAGGCCTATGTCGGCAAGGGGTTGGTGATGAAGCGCCTGAAGGCGCGCGCGCGTGGGCGTGCGAGCCGCATCGAGAAACCGTTTGCGCAGATCACGGTCATCGTGCGCCAAGTCGAGGAGTTCGCTTGATGGGGCAGAAAGTCAATCCGATCGGGCTTAGGCTCGGCATCAATCGCACCTGGGATTCGCGTTGGTACGCGTCGCGCGGCGAATATGCGCGGCTGTTGCACGAGGATCTGAAGATGCGCGAGCACATTCTCACCTCGCGCAAGCAGGCCGGCATCTCCAAGGTGGTCATCGAGCGCCCGCACAAGAAGTGCCGGGTGACGATGCACACCGCGCGTCCCGGGCATCCTCATCGGCAAGAAGGGCGCCGACATCGAGAAGCTTCGCCGCGAGCTTGCCGCGATGACCGACTTGCGAGGTGCATCTCAACATCGTCGAGGTGCGCAAGCCTGAGATCGACGCCACGCTCGTGGCCGAAGGCATCGCCCAGCAGCTTGAGCGCCGCGTCGCCTTCCGTCGCGCCATGAAGCGCGCCGTGCAGTCCGCCATGCGCATGGGCGCGCTCGGCATCCGCATCAATTGCGGCGGACGCCTCGGCGGCGCTGAAATCGCGCGCATGGAATGGTACCGCGAGGGCCGCGTGCCGCTGCACACGCTGCGTGCCGACATCGACTATGGCACGGCGATCGGGCGCAACCGCCTACGGCATCATCGGCGTCAAGGTGTGGATCTTCAAGGGCGAGATCATGGCCCACGATCCGATGGCGCAGGAGCATCGGGCGCTCGAGGCACAAGAGGGTGGACGCTCAACGGGTCGCCGCGAGGCTCCCCAGGCGCAGGCTTGAGGCGACGGATTGAACGGTCAATGTTGCAACCGAAACGCACGAAATTCCGCAAAGCCCACAAGGGCCGCATCAAGGGCGCGGCGTCGAGCGCGCATCGAGCTTGAGCTTCGGCTCGCTACGGGCTGAAAGCGCAGGAGCCGGCCCGCATCACCGCGCGCCAGATCGAGGCGGCGCGGCGCGCCATGACGCGGCAGATGAAGCGCGCCGGCCGCGTATGGATCCGCGTGTTCCCTGACGTGCCGGTGTCGAAGAAGCCGACTGAAGTGCGCATGGGCAAGGGCAAGGGCACGCCTGAGTTCTGGGTGGCGCGGGTGAAGCCCGGCCGGGTGATGTTCGAGATCGACGGCGTGACCGACGCCGTGGCGCGGGAATCGCTAAGGCTTGGCGCCGCCAAGCTGCCGCTCAAGACGCGCGTGGTCACGCGCATCGTGGAGGCTTGAGGACCATGAAATCGGCTCAGGTGCGCGGCATGACCATCGATCAGCTCAACGACGAGCTGATCAAGCTCAAGAAGGAGCAGTTCAACCTGCGTTTCCAGGCGGCCTCGGGCCAGCTTGAGAACACGGCGCGAGTGAGAGAGATCAGGCGCGACATCGCGCGCATCCAGACCGTCACGCGCCAGAAGGCCGGCGCCGGCGCCAAGGCTTAAGGACGTAACAGATGCCGAAACGAGTACTGCAAGGGGTCGTGGTGAGCGACAAGAACGACAAGACGGTGGTGGTCCGCGTCGAGCGCCGCTTCACGCATCCTTTGCTGCAAAAGACCGTGCGGCGGTCGAAGAACTATCATGCCCATGACGAGAAGAACGAATTCAAGGTGGGCGAGATGGTGTGGATCGAGGAGTGCCCGCCGGTCTCAAAGCAGAAGCGATGGACTGTGCTGCCGCGCGAGCAGGCAACGAGCTAGGGGTCTAGGCGTAAAAGCCAGAGATAAAGTGCCATGATCCAGATGCAGACCAATCTCGATGTCGCCGACAACTCCGGCGCGCGCCGTGTGCAGTGCATCAAGGTGCTCGGCGGGTCGAAGCGCAAATACGCCTCGATCGGCGACACCATCGTGGTCTCCGTCAAGGAGGCGATCCCGCGCGGCCGCGTGAAGAAAGGCCAGGTGATGAAGGCCGTGGTGGTGCGTACCGCCAAGGGCGTGCGCCGCCCGGACGGCTCGATCATCCGCTTCGACCGCAACGCCGCGGTGCTGGTCAATCCGCAAGGCGAGCCGATCGGCACCCGCATCTTCGGGCCCGTCACCCGCGAGCTCAGAGCCAAAAAGCACATGAAGATCGTGTCGCTGGCGCCGGAGGTCCTCTAGATGGCCAAGCTCAAGATCAGGAAGGGCGACCACGTGGTCGTGCTCACCGGCAAGGACAAGGGCAAGCACGGCGAGGTGCTGAAGATGGTGCCGGCGGAGAACCGCGCCATCGTCAAGGGCGTCGCCATGATCAGGCGGCATCAGCGCCAGACCGCGACCCAGGACGGCGGCATCATCTCCAAGGAAGCTACCATCCATATTTCCAATCTGGCGCTCGAGGATCCCAAGGACGGCAAGCCCACGCGGGTCGGGTACAAGTTTTTGAAGGACGGGCGCAAGGTCCGCTTTGCCAAGCGCTCCGGCGAGGTGATCGATGGCTGAAACCGCTTATATCCCACGGCTCAAGCAGCAATATCAGGACGTGTTTCGCGGCGAGCTGATCAAGGAGTTCGGCTACGCCAATCCGATGCAGGTGCCGCGGCTTGACAAGGTAGTGCTCAACATTGGCGTCGGCGAGGGCGTCGCCGATTCCAAGAAGGTGAATGCCGCAGCCGCCGATCTCGCTCTCATCGCCGGGCAGAAGCCGGTGATCACCAAGGCGCGGAAGTCGATCGCCACTTTCAAGCTGCGCGAGGGCATGCCGATCGGGGTCAAAGTGACCCTGCGCCAGAGCCGCATGTACGAGTTCGTCGACCGGCTGGTGAACATCGCTCTGCCGCGCGTGCGCGACTTCAGAGGGCTGAACCCGAAGAGCTTCGACGGCCGCGGCAACTTCACCCTGGGGCTCAAGGAGCACATCATTTTCCCCGAGATCAATTTCGACAAGGTCGAGGAGATCTGGGGCATGGACATCGTTGTCTGCACCACGGCGCCCACCGACGACGAGGCGCGCGCACTGCTGAAGCATTTGAATTTTCCGTTCCGCAGCTGAGGCTTAGCGGCCCGAGGCGGCATTAGGAGGACTGAATGGCGAAGACGAGCATGGTCGAGCGGAACAACAAGCGCCGCCGGCTGGCCAAGAAATTCAAGGTGCGGAGAACGCGGCTCAAGGCGATCGCCGCCGACCGCAAACTTCCGGCCGAGGAGCGCTTTGCGGCGAGGCTCAAGCTTGCCGAGCTGCCGCGCAACTCCTCGCCGACGCGCATCCGCAACCGCTGCGACCTCACCGGGAGGCCGCGCGGCTTTTACCGCAAGCTCCGCATGTCGCGCATCGCGCTGCGTGATCTCGCGAGCCAAGGACAGATTCCCGGAATGATCAAGTCGAGCTGGTAGGACCACTGATGAGCATCAACGATCCCCTAGGCGACATGCTCGCGCGTATCCGTAACGCGCAGATGCGCCACAAGGCCAAGGTGACGACGCCCGCCTCCAGCCTGCGCGAGCATGTGCTCGACGTGCTGGTGGAGGAGGGCTTCATCCGCGGCTATGCGCGCGTCGATTACACCGGCGGCCGCTCTGAGTTCGACATCGAGCTCAAATATTTCGACGGCGAGCCGGTGATCAAGGATATCAAGCGGATCTCGACGCCGGGCCGCCGGGTGTATTCCTCGGTGCGCGATCTGCCGACCGTGGCCAATGGGCTTGGCGTCTCCATACTCTCGACCCCGAAGGGCGTCATGTCCGACTCCCGCGCGCGCAACGAGAATGTGGGCGGCGAAATTCTGTGTAGCGTGTTCTAGGACGGATTGGACGAAGGGCGATATCGATGTCGCGTATAGGCAAAAAGCCGGTGGCAGTGCCGAGGGGCGTGACCGCGTCGGTGAACGGCCAGGAGGTCTCGGTGAAGGGGCCGAAGGGCGAGCTCAAGCACGTTTTGGTCGAGGATGTCATCGCCAAGCTCGAAGATGGCAGTATCGAAGTGAGCCCTCGCGAGGACACGCAAAACGCGCGTGCCATGTGGGGCATGTCGCGGACGCTGCTCTCGAACCTGATGACCGGCGTCACCGAAGGCTTCACCAAGAAGCTCGAGATCACCGGCGTCGGCTATCGGGCCGCGGTGGCGGGATCGAACCTCCAGCTGCAGCTCGGCTACAGCCACGATGTCGTCTTCCCCATTCCGCAAGGCATCCAGGTGGTATGTCCGAAGCCGACCGAGATCGTGATCACCGGCATCGACAAGCAGAAAGTTGGGCAGGTGGCAGCGGAGATCAGAAAGTTCCGGCCGCCGGAGCCCTATAAGGGCAAAGGCGTGCGCTATGCGGGCGAGTACATCCTCCGCAAAGAGGGCAAGAAGAAGTAGCAGGATCGGTCATGAGCGCTTTGAACGAAGGTTTTATTCGTCGTGCACATCGCGTGCGCCATACGCTCAAGCGTAAGGCGCATGGACGCGCGCGTCTGTCGGTGTTCCGTTCCTCCAAGCACATCTATGCCCAGGTGATCGACGACAATGCCGGACGCACCGTGGTCGCGGCCTCGACCCTGGACAAGGATCTGAAAGGCGCCCTCAAGAAGGGCAGCGACCTGGAAGCGGCGCAAGCCGTGGGCAAGCTCGTCGCCGAACGTGCGCTCAAGGCCGGCGTCACCAACGTGGTGTTCGACCGCGGCGGCTATCTCTACCATGGGCGCGTGAAGGCGCTCGCCGATGCTGCCCGCGAGGCAGGACTGAATTTCTAAAGGACCGAGATCATGGCAGATCGTAAAGGTGGCAGAGGCGGGGATCGACGAGACCGCGATGATCGCGACCGCGACAGCGAGTTCATCGACAAGCTCGTGCATATCAATCGCGTGGCCAAGGTGGTGAAGGGCGGCAGGCGCTTCGGCTTTGCCGCGCTCGTCGTCGTCGGCGACCAGAAGGGCCGTGTCGGCTTCGGTCACGGCAAGGCGCGCGAGGTGCCCGAGGCGATCCGCAAAGCCACGGAAGCGGCCAAGCGCAACCTGGTCAAGGTGCCGTTGCGCGAGGGACGTACGCTGCATCACGACGTCACCGGCCAACATGGCGCGGGCCGCGTGATCTTGCGTGCGGCGCCGGCCGGTACCGGCATCATCGCCGGCGGTCCGATGCGCGCCGTGTTCGAGACCCTCGGCATCCAGGACGTGGTGGCAAAATCGCTCGGCAGCTCAAACCCTTACAACATGGTGCGGGCGACCTTCGATGCGCTGCGCCATGAAGACAGCCCGCGTGGCGTGGCGGCGCGGCGCGGCAAGAAGGTGAGCGAGATCGTGTCGCGTCGCCGAGACGGCGCCGGCGAGAGCGCCGGCCAGGCTGACGCCTAGGTCCGCGGGAAGCGGCAAAAGGTAACGTAACATGACCAAGAACGCGGACAGGAAGACCATCGTGGTCGAGCAGATCGGCAGCCCCATCAGGCGGCCCGGCATTCAACGCGCCACCTTGATCGGGCTTGGGCTCAACAAGATGCATAAGCGCCGGACGCTGATCGACAGCCCACAGGTGCGCGGCATGGTCGCCAAGATTTATCATCTCGTGCGCATCGTCGACGATGCAGGAAAGTAAGCATCATGCGATTGAATGAGATCAGGGACCGGGACGGCGCCACGCGGGGCAAGAAGCGGCTCGGCCGCGGCATTGGCTCAGGCCTCGGCAAGACCGCGGGGCGCGGCACCAAGGGCCAGAAGGCCCGCACCGGCGTCGCCATCAAGGGCTTCGAAGGCGGCCAGATGCCGCTTCACCGGCGTCTGCCGAAGCGCGGCTTCAACAACATCTTCGCCAAGAAGTACAACGAGCTCAATCTCGGCCGCGTGC
Source organism: uncultured Alphaproteobacteria bacterium (assembly GCA_963757555.1). Lineage (GTDB taxonomy): Bacteria > Pseudomonadota > Alphaproteobacteria > Rhizobiales > Methyloligellaceae > Methyloceanibacter. Next base: position 465,560 of record CAVWRU010000012.1, on the reverse strand, counting down.
AGGCTGCGGTCGATGCGGGGCGACTCGACGCCAAGCAGCCGATCACCATCGACGCGCTCAAGGCGGCAGGGCTCATCCGGCGCGCCAAGGACGGCGTGCGCCTGCTCGGCCACGGCGAGCTCAAGTCGAAGCTCGCCTTCGAGGTGACCGGTGCGTCGGGGAGCGCGATCAAGGCGGTGGAAGCAGCAGGCGGCACCGTCACGCTGAAATCCATCACCGGGCGCGAAGCCCCGGCCGCCGATGCGATCAAGGCGAAGAAGCGCGCCGACAAGCGCGAGGCTCTGGCGGCCAAGTCGAAGGGCAAGTCAGGCAAAGCGCCGAAGGCCGAGAGCGAGCAGCCGGCAGAGGGCGAGGAGCCAAAGCCGGCCAAGGCCGCCAAGGCGAAGGCCGAGCAGGCTCCTGGGGCCCAAGCCAAGGCGCCAAAGAAGGAAAAGACCGCCGAGGCCGAGGACAAGAAGCCGAAGTCGAAGCCCGAGGCGGGCAAGAAAGAGAAGTCCTAGCGGCTTTCAACAAGCTTGCCGCAATTGGCTGCCTGGGACTTGCCCTAGAAATGTCGCGAGCGGCCGCCTACCTCGCTCGTAGAGTCGTAAACGGAAGAGAGCTCGGCCATGGTTTCTGCCGCCGAACAGCTGGTTTCCAATCTGAACTTCGCCGCCTTTGCCAAGGCTGACGAGCTCAAGAAGCGCATCTGGTTCACGCTCGGCGCGCTGCTCATCTACCGGCTCGGGACCTATATCCCGATCCCAGGCATTAACCCGCAAGCTTTGGCGGAAGTCTTCCGGCAGAACCAGTCGGGCCTGCTCGGCATGTTCGACATGTTCTCCGGCGGCGCGGTGGGCCGCATGGCGATCTTCGCGCTGAACATCATGCCGTACATCTCGGCGTCGATCATCATCCAGCTGCTCACCACGGTCTCCCCGCATCTTGAGCAGTTGAAGAAGGAAGGCGAGCAGGGACGCCGGCAGATGAATCAGTACACCCGCTACGGCACCGTGCTGCTCGCGGGGCTGCAAGCCTATGGCATTGCTGTCGGGCTGGAAGGCGCGGGCAACGTAGTGCTCGACCCGGGCCTGTTCTTTCGCATCACCACGGTGATCACGCTTGTCGGCGGCACCATCTTCCTGATGTGGCTTGGCGAGCAGATCACGGCGAGAGGAGTCGGCAACGGCATTTCGCTCATCATCTTTGCCGGCATCGTGGCGCGGCTGCCGCATGCGATCCTCGGCACCCTCGAGCTCGGCCGCACCGGCTCGATGTCCACCGGGCTGATCCTCGCCCTCATCATCATGGCGGTCGTCGTGATCGCAGTCATCGTATTCATGGAGCGGGCGCAGCGGCGCCTGCTCGTGCAATATCCCAAACGACAGGTTGGCAATCGCATGTTCCAGGGCGATTCCTCCCATCTTCCGCTTAAGCTTAACAGCGCCGGCGTGATCCCGCCGATCTTCGCCTCGTCGTTGCTGTTGCTGCCCATCACCTTTGCCAATTTCTCGGCCGGTCAGGGCCCTGAATGGCTGACCACGGTCACAACGCTGCTCGGGCAAGGCCAGCCTCTGCATATCCTCATCTATGTCGCCCTCATCATCTTCTTCGCCTTTTTCTACACGGCGGTGGTGTTCAACCCGAAAGACACCGCGGACAATCTGAAGAAGTATGGCGGCTTTCTGCCGGGCATCAGGCCTGGCGAGCGCACCGCCGAATATATCGACTACGTGCTCACCCGCATCACCGTGGTTGGCGCGCTTTATCTCGCCGCCGTCTGCGTTCTGCCGGAGATCCTCGTCTCCTATGCCGGCGCGCCTTTCTATTTTGGCGGCACCTCGCTCCTCATCGTGGTGAGCGTCACCATGGATACCGTGGCTCAGGTGCAGAGCCATCTGCTCGCCCATCAATATGAAGGGCTGATCAAGCGGGCCAAGCTCAGGGGAGCGCGACGGCAATGATCCTGGTCCTGCTTGGTCCTCCTGGCGCCGGCAAGGGGACCCAGGCCAATCTGCTGGAGAACGACCGTTCGCTCGTCAAGCTTTCCACCGGAGACATGCTGAGGGCGGCCGTGGCGACCGGAACGGAGCTTGGCCGCAAGGCCGGCGACATCATGGAGAAAGGCGCGCTCGTGCCGGACGACATCGTGATTGGGCTGATCGCCGAGCAGCTGGACGCGGGTGGCAAGGGAAACGGTTACATCCTTGACGGGTTCCCGCGCACCATCGCCCAGGCCGAGGCGCTCGACGGGTTGCTCGCCGAGCGTGGCAAGACGCTCGACGCGGTGATCGAGATGCAGGTCGACGACGAGGCCCTGGTGAAGCGCATCATCGGCCGTTTCACCTGCGCCAATTGCGGCGAGGGCTATCACGACGACTTCAAGATGCCGAAGGTTCCGGGTGTCTGCGACCGCTGCAGTGGGACCCAATTCGTGCGGCGCCGTGACGATAATGAGGAGGTGGTCCGGTCGAGGCTTGAGGCCTATCACGCCCAGACCAAGCCGCTGATCAACTATTACCGGAGCCAGGGAAAGCTGAAATCCGTGGATGGCATGGCTGAAATCGGTGCTGTGCACCGGGCCATCGGTCAGGCCTTGGATGGGGTTAAGTTTTAGGCCGGCAAGACCCCCGGTTGACCTTGTCAAGCGGAATCGCTAGATAAGGCTCGACCCATTTCCGGATAGGAACGACCGGTCCCGGGGGGCGGTGCCTTCCCGAGGTCGGTTTTGCTGCGTTTTCATTGCGAATTGCACTTAGATTTCAGCACGTTAAGGCGTGCTTCGAGGAGAAAGCTTCGTGGCCCGAATTGCAGGTGTGAATATCCCGTCCAACAAGCGGGTGCAGGTGGCGCTCACCTATATCCACGGCATTGGCGATACCTTTGCCGAGCAGATCTGCGCCAAAGTGAACATTCCGCCGGAGCGGCGGGTCAGCCAGCTCACCGAATCGGAGATCATCCAGATTCGTGAGGTGATCGACCGTGACTACATGGTCGAGGGCGATCTTCGGCGTGATGTCGCCATGAATATCAAGCGATTGATGGATCTTGGCTGTTATCGAGGCCTCAGGCACCGACGCGGCTTGCCGGTGCACGGCCAGAGGACCCATACCAATGCGCGCACGCGCAAAGGTCCGGCCAAGCCGATCGCAGGCAAGAAGAAGTAGAGATTCAATCGAGCGCGGCCGAAGTGTTGTCTTCGGTCGCAACCAACTTGTAAAGATGCGGGATTAAAGCATGGCCAAAGACAAGACACGCGTTCGCCGTCGGGAAAAGAAAAACATCACCTCCGGTGTCGCGCATGTGCATGCAAGCTTCAATAACACCATGATCACCATCACCGACGCGCAGGGAAACACGATTTCCTGGTCGTCGGCCGGGGCCATGGGGTTCAAAGGATCACGTAAATCCACGCCCTATGCGGCGCAGGTCGCCGCGGAGGACGCCGGCAAGAAGGCCATGGAGCACGGCATGAAGAATCTCGAAATCGAGGTTCGAGGTCCGGGCTCGGGGCGGGAGTCGGCGCTTCGCGCGCTGCAAGCCGCGGGCTTCACCATCGTCACGATCCGCGATGTGACGCCGATCCCGCACAATGGCTGCCGACCGCGCAAGCGGCGGCGTGTGTAGGGAAGGCAAACATCGTCATGTTGCACGCGGATTCTCGCAAGCTGGGGCAGGCCGCCCCGCTTAAGGACCAGGAAAGGGCCCTCCAGGTGCTGCAGAAGAACTGGCAAGATCTCATTAAGCCCACCAAGCTCAACGTCTCGTCGGGCCGCGACCCAGTGCGTTTCGCTCTCGTCGTGGCTGAGCCGCTCGAGCGCGGGTTTGGGCTTACCCTCGGCAACGCGCTTCGCCGCGTGTTGCTATCCTCCCTCCAGGGTGCGGCGATCACCTCGGTGCATATCGACGGAGTGCTGCACGAGTTCTCCTCGATCGCCGGCGTGCGCGAGGATGTCACCGACATCATCCTCAACATCAAGGAGATCGCGCTCCGCCAGCATGCCGAAGGCGTGAAGCGCATGGTGCTGAAGAAGGAAGGCCCTGGCGTGGCCAAGGCCGGCGACATCGAGACCGGCGCAGACATCGAGATCCTGAATCCGGATCACGTGATCTGCACCCTCGACCAGGGCGCATCGATCCGCATGGAGTTCACCACCTCGACCGGCAAGGGTTACGTTCCGGCCGAGCGCAACCGCCCTGACGATGCGCCAATCGGCTTCATCCCCGTCGACTCGCTCTATAGCCCGGTGCGCAAGGTCTCCTATCGCGTCGAGAACACCCGCGAGGGCCAGATCCTCGATTACGACAAGCTCACCATGGAAATCGAGACCAATGGCTCGGTGCGGCCTGAGGACACCGTGGCTTTGGCCGCGCGCATCGTGCAGGACCAGCTCTCGGTGTTCGTCAATTTCGAGGAGCCGAAGAAGGAAATGCCGTTCGAGCGGCAGCCCGAGCTCGTGTTCAACGCGGCGCTGCTCAAGAAGGTCGACGAGCTCGAGCTGTCGGTCCGCTCGGCGAACTGCCTGAAGAACGACAATATCGTCTATATCGGCGACCTCATACAGAAGACCGAGGCCGAGATGCTCAGGACTCCCAACTTCGGCCGCAAGTCGCTGAACGAGATCAAGGAGGTGCTCGCCTCCATGGGCCTGCATCTCGGCATGGAAGTGCCGGATTGGCCGCCGGAGAATATCGAAGAGCTCGCCAAGCGCTTCGAGGATCATTACTGATCGGAAGTCGGAAGCCGGAAATCCAGGGGTTATCGAAATGCGTCATCGCAACGCGGGCCGGAAGCTCAACCGCACTGCCAGCCATCGCTCGGCGTTGTTCTCGAGCCTCGCGTGCGCCCTGATCAAGCACGAGCAGATCGTGACCACCTTGCCCAAGGCGAAGGACCTCCGCCGCGTGGCCGACCGGCTGATCACGCTCGCCAAGAGGGGCGATCTGCACGCCCGCCGCCTTGCCATGTCGCGTATCCGCGACGAGGCCATGGTGGCGAAACTGTTCGGTACGCTCGGGCCGCGTTATGCCGACCGCGCCGGCGGCTATACCCGCGTGCTCAAGGCGGGCTATCGTTATGGCGATTCTGCCCCAATGGCGGTCATCGAGCTGGTCGACCGCGACGAAGCCGCGCGCGGTCTTGATTCAGGACCGGTGCAGGAGCAGGGCGAGAACGCGGGCCAAGCCGCGGCCTAGGGCTTTTCCGTTCAGCGCAGGATTTTGGGAAATGAAGGCGCGCCGGATCAAGCGGCGCGCCTTTGACGTCTACTTGTCGTCGTCGACCTTGTCGCCATTGTCGCCTTCCGGAGCTTTGCCGGCCGGGGCGTCTTTCGCATCGTGGGCGGCGATCGCCTGCTGCTTGATGCCCTTCACGCCGTCGGCGAGTATCTTGGTGATCTTTGCCTTGGCGTCCTCGTCGCTCGCGCCGTTGGCGTCGAAATCCGATTGCCAATAGATCACCGAGCGATCAGGCTCGTCATCGACCTCAAGCCAGAGCTTGGATTTGTAATTCTTGACGGGGAGGGGGCTCTCTACGATTTCGTAGCTGTAGCCGAGATCCTCGGTGCCGGTGAGCTTCTCCTTGATCTTGCCGCCATCCTTGAGCATCAGCGTGCGGTAGGTGGCGTCACCTTCCTTGGTCTCGACGCAATCGGCGACAGCTGGGTGCCAGGTTTTGATGGCGCAAAAATCACCCACGATCTTCCAGATCTCCGGCGGCAGGCCGGGGCCCTCGGTCCTCTTCTTGACCGTGATCGCGAAGGCCGAGGCGCTGCCGAGAAGGAGCGCGGCCAGGGTGACCAAGGCCAGTTTCATCATGCGCATACGTTTCCTCCAGACTCTTAATTGACTGTCGCAACATGCCGTGCGGCATCTTAGTGCAACGCCGGGGACCGACAAGCCCTAGACCCTTGAATTTGGCCGAAACGGGATAATTTCCCAATATGTTTGCCTGGGTTATGACTGCGCTTGCGAGCGTTGATTTGCGTTGAGAGGTCGCTAAGACAAAGCATGACGAGATTTACCTTGATATGGCGCATGGCCGGCTTGATCGGGGTGGGGCTGATGGCCGTCGCCGCTTCCGCGGTGGCCGAGACGCAGCGCGCGGCGCCGGAGAGCGTGGTGGCGATGAAGCAATCCTTCGCCCCCGTGGTGAAGCGCGCCGCCCCGGCCGTGATCAACGTCTATGTCAGCCGCAAGGTGAAGCAGGTTGTGTCGCCCTTCGCCGACGATCCGTTCTTCAGCCGCCTGTTCGGCGACAATTTCGGCATCCCGCGCGAGCGCATGGAGAACTCGCTCGGCTCCGGCGTGCTGGTGAGCCCAGATGGCCTCGCCGTGACCAACAATCACGTCATTCAGGGAAGCGGAGAGGCCGAGATCACGGTGGCATTGTCCGACGGGCGAGAGTTCCCGGCCAAGGTGATCCTCAAAGACGAGCGGACCGATCTTGTCGTGCTTCGTCTCAGTGCGACGGGCGTCAGGTTCCCGTCCATCGAATTCGCCGACTCCGACAGCCTGGAGGTCGGCGACCTCGTGCTCGCCATCGGCGATCCGTTCGGCGTCGGGCAGACGGTGACGAGCGGCATTGTCTCGGCGCTTGCCCGCACCCAGGTCGGCATCTCCGACTATCAGTTCTTCATCCAGACAGACGCCGCCATCAATCCCGGCAATTCAGGCGGCGCGCTTGTCGACATGGACGGCCATCTGGTCGGCATCAATACCGCCATCTTCTCGCGAAGCGGCGGCTCGCAGGGCATCGGATTTGCGATTCCTTCCAACATGGTGCGGCTCGTCGTTCAGGCGGCGCTGCAAGGCGGCACGGTGCAGCGTCCCTGGTTCGGCGCTTCGCTGCAGCCGGTCACTCAGGATCTTGCCGAGACGCTCGGGCTCGATCGCCCCGGAGGCGCGCTGATCAAGGAGCTCAATCCCAAGGGGCCAGCCGCCATGGCCGGGCTGAAAGCCGGCGACGTGGTGGTGAGCGTCGACGGCAAGCCGGTGCAGGACCCTGAAGCTTTCCAATACCGGTTTGCCACCAAGGGGCTCGGCGGCACGGCCGAGCTCGGCGTCGTCCGCCAGGGCCAGGCGATGCGGGCAACGATACAGCTCATCCCGGCGGTCGAAGATCCGCCGCGCGACGCGCGTGAGCTGACCGGGCGCCATCCGCTGGTTGGCGCTAAGGTGGCCAATCTCTCTCCTGCTGTCGCCGAGGAGCTTGGCATCGATGATGACGGGCCCGGCGTCGTGGTGCTCGATGTTGCGCCGAATACGCCGGCAGAGCGGCTCGGGGTGAAGCGCGGCGACCTCGTGATCGGCCTCAACAATGGCAAGGTGACCTCGGTTGCCGGCCTGGTGAAGGCGCTCGGCGCCCCTGCCGACGGCTGGCGCCTCTCTCTGGAACGCGAGGGCCAAGTGTATAATATCGCCATTCAAGGCTGAGGTCGCTGTGGCTACATTGTTCGAGGCGGCGGGGCTGCAAGCGAGGGCGCCGCGGCCGCTTGCCGACCGCCTGCGTCCGTCGTCGCTCGACGAGGTGGTCGGCCAGGATCACCTGCTCGGCGAGCAGGGCATCCTGAGCCGCTTTGTCAAGGCCGGGCGGCTCGGCTCAGTCATCTTCTGGGGGCCTCCCGGCACCGGCAAGACCACTGTGGCGCGCCTGCTTGCCGAGCTTACCGACCTGCATTTCGAGCAGCTCTCGGCCATCCAGTCGGGGGTTGCCGACCTGCGCAAGGTGTTCGAGGCCGCCCGCGCTCGCCGCGAGCATGGCAAGGGCACGCTCCTTTTCGTCGACGAGATTCATCGCTTCAACCGCTCGCAGCAGGATTCCTTCCTGCCCTATATGGAGGACGGCACCGTCATTCTCGTCGGCGCCACCACCGAGAACCCGTCCTTCGAGCTCAACTCGGCGCTTCTGTCGCGGGCGAGCGTGCTCACCTTCAAGCGTCTCGACGAGGAGGGCTTGCAGGCGCTTCTCGCCCGGGCCGAGGCCTATCAAGGGCGCAAGCTGCCGTTGACCGACGACGCCCGCGCCGCGCTGATCACCATGGCCGATGGCGACGGCCGGGCCGCGATCAGTTTGGCCGAGGATGTGTGGCTTGCCGCTGCGTCCGGTGCCAAGACCCCGCTCGACCGCGAGGGATTGGTTTCGCTCGTGCAGCGGCGCGCGCCGATCTACGACAAGTCGCAGGACGGTCACTACAATCTGATCAGCGCGCTGCACAAATCGGTGCGCGGCTCTGACCCTGACGCCTCGCTCTATTGGCTCGCCCGCATGCTCGCCGGCGGTGAGGACCCGCTCTACATCGCGCGTCGGCTCGTCCGCATGGCGATTGAAGACATCGGCCTCGCCGATCCCAATGCCCTCGTGCAGGCCAATGCGGCGAAGGAGGTCTACGATTTTCTCGGCTCGCCGGAAGGCGAGCTCGCGCTCGCGCAAGTCACTATCTATCTCGCGCTCGCTCCGAAATCGAATGCGGCTTACGTAGCTTTCGGCGCCGCATCGCGCGCCGCCGATGAAGGAGGCTCGCTCGCGCCTCCGAAGCACATTCTGAATGCCCCGACCAAGCTGATGAAGCAGGAAGGTTATGGCCGCGACTATGCCTACGACCACAACGAGGACGAGGCTTTCTCGGGCCAGAACTATTTCCCTGACGGCATGAAGCGGCAGAGCTTCTATGCGCCAACCTCTTATGGCTATGAGCGGGAACTCAAGGAGCGGCTCGAGCGCTTCGCCAAGCTCCGCGCGGAGCGGAAGCGATGAGGCTATCGTCAAATGCTTGAGCAGCTTCGCCAACAGCGCCAAGGCCATTGGTGATGGCGCTGAGAGGTGTGAAGCTGCTGGACATTGCCCGGCACTGGGCGGTCCCCAATCTCGAACGTTTCCGCAATAGCCACCAGCCGATCATCTGGTCGCTCGCGCCGCTCATCGGTCTTGCCACCGGAGCGGCAGCCATTGTCTTCCGGCTGGCGATCGGGGTGCTCCAACTGCCCTGGCTGCACACCATGTCGGAAAACGTGGTGGCGGCTGCCCGCCAGCAGCCTTGGTGGGTGATCTTGATTGCTCCTGCCGCGGGCGGCCTGCTAGTCGGCTTGATGCTGCAATACCTTCTTACCGGCAAGCGCACCGGCATGGTGGCCGACATCATGGAGTCTCGCATCAGCGGAGGGCGGGACCTGAGTCTCGGCCAGGGTATGTTGAGCGCGCTTGCCAGCGCCCTGTCGCTCGGCACGGGCGCGAGCGCTGGCCGCGAGGGGCCGATCGTGCATCTTGGAGGCAGCATTGCCGCCTCGGCCTGCGCCAGCTTCAACCTGCCCAATGCCGCGAAGCGTACACTGCTTGCCTCCGGCGTCGCCGGCGCCGTCGCCGCCTCATTCAACGCGCCGATCGCGGGCGTTCTGTTCGCGCAAGAAGTGATCCTGGGGCACTTTGCGCTGACGAGCTTCGTTCCGCTGGTGCTGGCCTCGGTCACGGCGACCATCGTCTCCCAGGCCTGGTTCGGCAATGTCGCCGCCTTCACTGTTCCTGCCTATCAGATCACCTCCTATCTCGAAGTGCCGGCCTTTGTGCTGCTGGGCATGGTGGCTGCGGCGGTGGCGATCATTTTTCAGATCGCCTTGATCGGCACGGATTGGATCGCCCGCAATATCGAGATGCCGCTCGTGGCGCGGCCGGTGGTCGGAGGCTTGCTCATCGGAGCCATCGCCCTCTGGTTTCCCGAGGTGCTCGGTGTCGGCTACGGCACCACGGACGCGGCGCTCAAGGATCAGCTGCCCATCGCGCTGATGTTCGCGCTTCTGGTCGTCAAGACCGCGGCGACGGCCATTGCTCTCGCCTCGCGTTTCGGCGGGGGGGTGTTTTCGCCGTCGCTCTATCTCGGCGCCATGACCGGAGGTGCCTTCGGGCTGATCGCCGCCCACGTCTTTCCCGAGGCCGGCTCGAGCGAGGGCCTTTACGCCATCCTCGGCATGGGTGCCGTTGCCGCAGCCGTGCTCGGTGCGCCGATATCGACCACGGTCATGATCTTCGAGCTGACCGGCGGCTTCGCCCTCAGCCTCGCTCTGCTCCTCACAGTGTCCATCGGCAATGGCATCTCGCAAGCGATCCTCGGCCGTTCATACTTCCAGGCTCTGCTTGAATCCCGAGGCGTCGTCATCCGGGAAGGCCCCCATCGGGTCCTGATGAAGACTTTGCGCGTGAGCGATTTCATGCAAGCGCTGGCGGACGGAGAAGTAGATGTTCTTCCCGATGCCGAGAGGGAGCTCGCGCTCCGCCCTGACGACACTCTGGAGACGGCGCTCCGCGTTTTCGACAGCTCCGGCGCGGAACGGGTCCCCGTGGTTCGATCGGCCGACCGGGGACGGATTGTAGGCTGGGCAACCCAGGTCGGCGCGCTCGCCTCGTTCAACAAGGAGCTGATCGCATCGAGCGTCGAGGAGCATCGCTGATATCGTCTAGTCGAGCCGGCTTGTGCCGTATTGGATGACCTTGACCTTCTCCGTTGTCACCAGCGCGCTCCCCATCATGCCTTCGATGGCATCGACGAATTTGTTGATCGCCTCTTCGCTGTCGACGATCTCGATGACGAGCGGCAGGTCCTGCGACAGCCGGACGATCTTGGTGGTGTGCAGCACACTCGAATGTCCGAAGCCCATCGGGCCGCGCAGCACGGTGGCGCCGGCGAGGTGCATCTCGCGGGCCTTGAGCACGATCGCCTCGTAGAGCGGCTTGTGATCGGCCTTATCATCCTCGCCGATGAAGATGCGCAGCAGCACGGCGTCGCGGGAGAGCGGCATGGTCAGATCCACTTCAGGGCGTTGATCGAGGCGGCGAGCACATAGCCTAGCCACACTGCGGCAAGGCAGGCCACGACGGAAAGCGCGACGTTGGCGCCGGCCAGCCACCATTCGCCGTCCTGGACGAGATTCAGCGTCTGCAGGCTGAACGAGGAAAAAGTGGTGTAGCCGCCAAGGAACCCGATCAGGACGAACTGCCGGGTGAGCGTGTCGGCGAACACGCGGCCGTCAGGGCCGGTGAGCGTGGCGAAGAAGCCGATGATGAAGGAGCCGACGATGTTCACCGTCATCGTGCCCCAGGGAAAGGTCTCGCCGACGAGGCGAGCCACCACGCCAGAGCACCCGTAGCGCGCCATGCCGCCAAGGGCGCTGCCGATTGCGATCCAGACATAACTCGCCATCAGCCGTGATTCTCCTACGCTAGAGTGGGCGCGACCGCGCGGGCCGTGAGCCGCTGATCAGCTGCTCATATTTCCCTTTTGGAATCCTGCGAAGGCCGGGTGCATGTGGCATCGTGGCACAAGGTGACACGAATTTCGTTTTCGTCGCGTTACCCTGTCGACTTGACGCAAATGCAGGTCTTCGCCTAGTTTGCAATCAAGGGGATGGAGTCCCCCAAAATCGCCGTCGAGGCTGATAACTCCTGCCGCTTTTCATGGTGGCGGGAAAGTCGTTGAGACCCGCCCACAAGGCGGGTCGTATTTTTTCCCCGACCCGCAATCTTCAGTTTGCGCGAAGCCCTTTTTGGGACGCGCCAGTCCGTGCCGAACAGGAAAGGAACGGTCATGGAGAATGTGTGGGTCGTATCGACGCTTTGGATCGGCCTGGCGCTCGCCTCGGCTTTGATCTCCATCAGGATCGGCGTTTCCGTCGCTTTGATCGAGATTGTCGTCGGCAGCTTTGGCGGCAATCTCTTGAGTATCGCGCCCAATGATTGGATCACCTATTTGGCAAGCCTCGGGGCCATCCTCCTCACCTTTCTCGCCGGCGCCGAGCTCGATCCGGCTGTGGTGCGCAAGCATCTTGCCTCGACGCTGTCGATCGGGGCAGTAGGCTTCTTCGCGCCCTATCTCGGGATTCTGACCTACGCCCATTATGGACTTGGCTGGCCTTGGCCCCAGGCGCAGATCGCCGGGATCGCCTTGTCGACGACTTCCGTCGCGGTGGTCTATGCCGTGATGGTCGAGACCGGCTTCAATCAGACGGAGATCGGCAAGGTCATTCTTGCCGGTTGCTTCGTCAACGATGTCGGCACCGTCCTGGCGCTTGGGATTGTGTTTGCCAACTACAATATTTGGCTCGCGCTGTTCGGCGCGGCGACGGCCGTCGCCATGTGGCTCTTGCCGAAAATCATGCCCCGCTTCTCCCAGAGCCTGGGCGGCCGCGTCAGTGACCCAGAGATCAAGCTGCTGTTATTGGTCCTGTTCGCGCTCGGCGCCTTGGCCAGCATCTCCAAGAGCGAGCCGGTGCTGCCCGCATATTTGCTCGGGATGGTGCTTGCCACCTACTTCACCAGAGAGCGGGCCTTGGCGCAGCGGTTGCGAACCATCACTTTCGCCCTGCTGACACCCTTCTACTTTCTCAAAGCCGGCTCGCTGGTCAAGTTCGAGGCTATCGCCACCGCCTTCGGCCTGATCCTCGTCCTGCTGGCGATCAAGATGGCCACCAAGTTTCTCGGCATCCTGCCGCTTACCCGCGCCTTCAACTTCGATCGTCGCGAGGGCATGTATACGACGCTGATGATGTCGACCGGCCTGACCTTCGGGACGATCTCATCTCTTTATGGATTGACCAACGGCATCATCGATCAGGAGCAATACACGATCTTGGTCACCGCCGTGATCGCCAGCGCCGTGGTTCCGACCCTGATTGCCCAGCGCTGGTTCCAGCCGACATTCAAGCCGATCGCCAGGGAGGCTGTCCATGTTCAAGAAAATCCTGATCGCTAACGACGGGTCGGAAGGAGCCTTCAAGGCCCTGGTCGCCGCATTGCGGCTCGCGCACTCTCATAAGGCGCACCTCCACATGGTCTGTGTGGAGGAAATTCCTTGGATGCCGGCTGGATCGCGTGAGGAGATCATCGGCGACAAGGAGCTCGCCGATCGCAAATTCGCCGAGGTGGTGGCGAAGGCGGAGGCCGAGGCGAAACATCACCACGTCAGGCTCGTCTCCGATATCTTGGTTGGGCACGCCGTATCGACGATCGTCGAATTTGTCGAGCGCGGCGGATTTGATCTCCTGGTTACCGGGTTCATGGGCCATTCGGCGATCTTCAACCGCGTCATCGGCAGCACCACCGATCGGCTGGTCGAGCTCGCGCCGTGCGCCGTTCTGGTGGTGAAATGAGTGGCGAAGGGAGAAAAACTGCGCCAATGGTCGGCTATGGCGACCGTCGAGACCAAGGAAGTCGGCGAGGACGAGGAGGGCATGCGCCTCGATCGCTGGTTCCGCAGCCATTACGCCGACCTGCCGCATAGCCGGCTCGAGAAGTTGCTGCGCACGGGCCAGGTGCGCGTCAATGGCGGCCGTGCCAAGGCGAGCACCAGGCTCGCCGCCGGCCAGAGCATTCGCGTGCCGCCGCTGCCGGCGTCCGCGCCAGTGGCGGCACAGACACCGAAGACCTTATCCAAGGCCGAGCGCGCCTTTCTCGCCTCCATCACCCTCTACGAGGACGACGATCTCTTGGTGCTCAACAAGCCGCCCGGCATCGCGGTGCAAGGGGGCACCAAGACCACCCATCATCTCGACCGGCTGCTCGAAGGCTTGGGCGACAGCCCCAAGACGCGCCCGCGGCTCGTTCACCGGCTCGACCGCGATACCTCTGGCGTGCTTGTGGTGGCCAAGCGCCGCGAGGTGGCGGCGAAGCTCGGCCGCGCCTTCCAGACCCGCTCGGTGCGCAAGATCTACTGGGCGCTGGTCAAGGGCGTGCCCAAGCCGCTGCAAGGCAAGGTCGAGGCGGCGCTGGTGAAGGCGTCCGGGCCGGACGGCGACCGGGTGCGCAAGGCGCGCCCCGGCGAGCAGGAGGTGGCCCAATCTGCGGTCACCTATTACGCCGTGGTTGACCGCGCCGGACAGGCGGTGTCCTGGCTGTCGCTGAAACCCGTCACCGGGCGGCAGCATCAGCTCCGCGCTCATATGGCCATTATCGGCCACCCGATCCTCGGCGATGAGAAATATCAGGGCGAGCGCGACCTGCAAGAGGGCATCGAGAAAAAGCTGCATCTTCACGCCCGGCGCATCAGCTTCCCGCATCCGTCGGGCAACGGTGTCGTCGACGTCACCGCGCCGCTGTCTGACCACATGCGGCAGAGTTTCGCGGCCTTCGGCTTTGCCGAGACGGATGAGCCCGATACAGGCGCTGGCGCGTTATGATGCCAACGGGCGCCCGCCCGCCTGTGCATGCAAAGGAACAAGAGAATGGCTGAGCGCAAACTTTGGTTCGTGCATTTTGCCCAATGGATATCCCATGTCACTGGACGCCCCGTCACCTTCATGCTGGCCGTCGCCGCCATCTTGGTGTGGGGGCTCACCGGGCCCTTGTTCGGCTACAGCGACACCTGGCAGCTCGTCATCAACACGGCGACCACCATCATCACCTTCCTCATGGTGTTCGTGATCCAGAACACGCAGAACCGCGACACCGCCTCCATGCATATCAAGATCGACGAACTGATCCGGGTAACGCAGAAGGCGCGCAACGTCTTGCTCGATCTCGAGGAGGTCGACGATTCTACGCTCGAGCAACTGAGGCAGGACTACGGGCGGCTGGCCCGCAAGGCAAAATCCCGTACGAGCACGCCGGTCCGCGCCGAGGCGGTGCCGGCGAAGCCCGGAAAGTCCAAGTCGGGAAAGAACAAGCCAAGCGATGACTGAGCAAGAAAAGCTATCCTCAGTCCCACCCGGCGTGAAGGATAAGCCAAGTCTCCCCAAGCGGTTCTACAGCCAAGTCACCACCAAAGATGAGGGCCGTGGGCGGGTGTCGTTGCTGCTCGACGGCAAGCCTGTGCGCACGCCAGGCAAGGCGCCGCTGGTCCTGCCGAACGTGGCGTTGGCCGAGGCGGTGGCCGAGGAGTGGCGCGGGCAGGGGGCACGCATCGATCCTGCCACCATGCCGCTCACCAAGCTCGCCAACAGCGTCATCGATGGGGTCAAGGGCCGCGAGGCCGCCGTCATCGATGACATTCTCAAATATGCAGGGTCGGATCTCCTCTGCTACCGCGCCGACGGGCCGAGGGGACTGGCGGCGCTGCAGACCAAGCACTGGGACCCGGTCGTCGCCTGGGCGGAGCGTGATCTCGGCGTTCCCATGCGCCTTGCCCAAGGCGTGACGCATGTCAGGCAGCCGCAGGCTTCGCTAGAGGCGATCGGCGAACGCCTCGCAGGTTTCGATGCCTGGAGCCTCGCCGCGCTGCACGTCATGACCGGCCTGTCCGGCTCGGCACTGCTCGCCCTGGCCGTGGCACTCGGGCGCCTCACCGCGGACGACGCCTGGGCCGCCGCCCATGTCGACGAGGATTGGCAGATCAGCCAATGGGGCGAGGATGAGGAAGCAACGCAGCGGCGCAAGAACCGTCACCGCGACTTCGCCGCTTCCGCCCGCATGTTGGAATTGCTGCGAGCCTGATCGGCCTTTGCTCGCGGCGCCTGGTCTCAGCGATTGTTGCCGAGCGTGGTGACGATTTCTGTCCATGGTCCCGCTGGAACGTCCGCCTCCTCGACGAAGCGCCACCCGGCAGGCCCATTGTCCTGCATGCCGAGGTAGTGCCAAACCGCCGGCGAGACATCCAATCCGGCCCGCGCCTCGAAGGTGTTGAGCGGCTTGCGGGAGCGGCCAAAGACAAAGGCGAAGTCGTCCTCGCCGCACGGTCCCACGTCCTGCCATTGGGCGAAGCATGAGCGGCCGTCCCGCTGGACTTCGACCCAGCAATTCTTCAACAGGGGTTCGAGACCCGACCGGTACCACGGGACACGCCGCGCATTTGCTTTGAGCGAGTCGCCTTGCTCGGTGAATTCGCCGTAGGGCAGCGCCACATAAAAGGGGTTTTGCTTCGGCGTGAACCCGGCAGGCCAATGCTTGTTCCTTTGCATTGGATCGTCGACGCCGCCGTAGTTCGCCTGCCAATCCTTGTCCCAATAGCTTTGATCGTTGGGAATGAAATCGTTCTCGTCAGTCGAGGGCTCGCCCACCCAGAAAAGCGTGGTCATCGTCACCTTGAATGGGTTGGGTTCGCTCAGCAAGAATTGAGGTCCTTCCGACGTGAGCAACAGGCCGGTAGCGGCACCTGAGGCTTTGAGCAGGTTACGCCGCGTGATGAGTGTTTTCACACGATACACTCCTTCGCTTCGACGCGCCCGGCCCCTTGGCCAGCGCGCCCCAGCGCCCTGGCGAGAGGTATTTTCTCTCAATGTGACAATAATTTAGCCTTCTCGTGCTGAATTTTGGCGTGGCGTCACGTTGTCGCCACAGGCAGAATGCTCGACGTGACACGAGCACAGCTGTCAGGAGGCCCGGCGGAAGAATGATCGTCTTCGCTTGCGCTTTGATGCTGGCCCCGGCTTGCGCTCCTCGCGCCCCCATTGCCACGCCGGTCGAGTATCGGGTTTCCGCCTTGAACGCGCAGGGGGCGCTTGCCGAGATCAACGCTTTTCGCCGAAGCCACGGGCTCAAGCCTGTCGTGCTCGATCAGCGTCTGATCCGTGCCGCTTCCGTCTCGGCGCGATACCAGGCTGGCCACGGCAAGATCGGTCATCGCGGCGCCGGTGGATCGCGGCCATGGGACAGGGCGAGGAGCGCCGGCTATAGCCCGATCCTCACCGCCGAGAATGTCGCATCAGGGCAGAAATCCTTCAGCCAGGCGATGCGCGGTTGGGAGGGAAGTTCCGAGCACAAGCGCAATCTTCTGCTGCCGGAGGCACAAGCGGCAGGTATCGCCGTGAGCTACCGCAACGGCCGCGCCTATTACACGCTCGTGCTCGGCGCGGAGTAGCCCATAGGCATTTGCTTTCCCCTCTCCCCTTGTGGGAGAGGGCTTTCCGCCGCGATCTTGCGCGCGAAGTTGCGCAAGTCGCATGGCGGGAAGAGTGAGTGGTTAACGCGCTCGAAAGTCCCCCTCACCCGGCTCGCCGCTGACGCGTCGAGCCACCCTCTCCCACGAGGGGAGAGGGGAATCGATGCCGCATCACCATCAGGCTTTTTGCACGTCTTCCGCTCCCCCCTTGAGGGGGAGCAGACGCCGCTGAAAGTGGCGCAGGAGGGGGGTGAGGGCACGTGCGGCAGGACCATGAGTCTTTTGACGACCCACCTCCCTAACGCTCCCCCTCAAGGGGAGAGGGGACCCCGCCGCCATTTGCGCCACTCAACCGCCATGCTATTGACCGTCATGATCGCGTCACAGGAGCTTGGGGAGCGGCATGAAGGAAGTCCTGGAAGAGCTTGAGGTCAGGCGGGGCAGGGCGCGGGAGGGCGGCGGCCTGAAGCGCATCGAAGCCCAGCACGCCCGTGGCAAGCTCACGGCGCGGGAACGGCTCGAACTCCTGCTCGACGAAGGCTCCTTCGAGGAGTTCGACATGTATGTCGAGCACCGCTGCATCGATTTCGGCATGGAGCAGTCGAAGGTCCCGGGCGACGGCGTGGTCACCGGCTGGGGCACCATCAATGGCCGCGTCACCTATGTGTTTGCCAAGGATTTCACCGTGTTCGGCGGCTCGCTGTCGGAGGCGCACGCCGAGAAGATGGTCAAGATCCAGGACATGGCGCTGCAGAACCGCGCGCCGATCATCGGCCTGTTCGACGCCGGCGGCGCCCGCATCCAGGAGGGCGTGGCGGCGCTCGGCGGCTACGGCGAGGTTTTCACCCGCAACGTGCTCGCTTCAGGCGTGATCCCGCAGATCTCGGTGATCATGGGGCCCTGCGCCGGCGGCGACGTCTATTCGCCGGCGATGACCGACTTCATCTTCATGGTGCGCGACACCTCCTACATGTTCGTCACCGGCCCCGACGTGGTGAAGACGGTGACCAAGGAGGAGGTGACCGCCGAACAGCTTGGCGGCGCCAGCGTGCACACCACCAAGTCGTCGATCGCCGACGGCGCTTATGACAACGACGTCGAGACGCTGCTGCAGATGCGGCGGCTGATGGACTTCCTGCCTTCCAACAATCGGTCGGGCGTGCCTGAACTGCCGACGCGCGATCCCTGGGACCGCTTCGAATATTCGCTCGATACGCTGATCCCCGACAATCCCAACAAGCCCTACGATATCAAGGAGCTGATCCATAAGGTCGTGGACGAGGGCGACTTCTTCGAGATCCAGGCCACGTTCGCCCGCAACATCGTGGTCGGCTTCGCGCGGCTCGAGGGCCGCACCATCGGCATCGTCGCCAATCAGCCCATGGTGCTTGCCGGCGTGCTCGACAGCGACGCCTCGCGCAAGGCCGCGCGCTTCGTCCGCTTCTGCGACTGCTTCAATATCCCGCTCGTCACCTTCGTCGATGTTCCCGGCTTCCTTCCCGGCACCGACCAGGAATATGGCGGACTGATCAAGCATGGCGCCAAGCTGCTTGTTCGCCTTCACCGAGGCCACGGTACCGAAAGTGACGGTGATCACGCGCAAGGCCTATGGCGGCGCCTACGACGTGATGAGCTCAAAGCACATTCGCGGCGACGTCAACTATGCCTGGCCGACGGCCGAGATCGCGGTGATGGGGGCGAAGGGCGCGGTCGAGATCCTCTATCGCGCCGAGCTTGGCGACGAGAAGAAGATCAAGAAGCGCATCGACGAATATCAGAAGCGCTTCGCCAATCCGTTCGTGGCGGCCGAGCGCGGCTATATCGACGAGGTGATCATGCCGCATTCGACGCGCAAGCGCGTGGCGCGGGCGCTGCAGATGCTGCGCAACAAGCAGCTCGATAACCCTTGGAAGAAGCACGACAACATCCCCTTTAGGCAAATGAATTATTGGGTCTACGAGAATATCCCGCTGCGTAGAACGCGCGTGCACCTTGCATCATGCTCCTTTTGTCAAGATGGGCGAGGAATACACGGCGGCGGCAAAAGCCGACCGGAGCGTGGTTTGGACCATTCACCACAATCGATGAGGCGGAGCAAGTAGCTGCATCGCGGCGTCGCTTGGACAATCGCAGGTGCCCCGAGTGTCTGCCGGTCGGAGGAGCAGACGATGATTGTGAAGTCGATCAACAAACGCCAGACTTGGCGCAGGAAGCGAGCTGCAAGTCAGCGCGCCTTGGCCGTGGACCGAGAGGAGGAGTTGCATTGTGCGTTACGCCTGCGTTGGAAGCCGCTCGGCCGCGTGTCGCTGGACGCAAAGGCAGGCTACGATTTCCGTCACTAGAAGCAGGTCCAGGTCTTTATCGCTTCAGATTGAGAACCCTTGAAGGCCTCGGATTTTTCTAATGTGGAAAGCGATAACGTCCGCGCCGCCTCGCGCACTACAGACTCCCCGCCCCACGCAAGCAACCAACTTACGTATTAATCAGCTCATGCAGCTTCCGCACGCGTGGAGTCTCCGCTTGCGTTGCGCAGAAATTTATTCACACATAGCAACCACCTAACCAAAGCTTGCGCTCCTATTTAAATTTTCACTTCTTACACATCCAATTACCTACAATATCTTTCTTACATAATCATGCCGCATTCGACGCGCAAGCGCGTGGCGCGGGCGCTGCAGATGCTGCGCAACAAGCAGCTCGATAACCCTTGGAAGAAGCACGACAACATCCCGCTTTAGTCGAGCGCCCAGTTGTGATGGCCAGGCTTGTCCGGGCCATCAACGCCTTTTCGGCGCGTGCCACAAAAATCTAAGGGCGCCCCTCGCGAAGCGCCCTCATGTCGAAAGATTTGAGTTCGGCCGGCCCGCCGCCGAGGCGCGAACGCGGGCGCTAGCTCTTGCGGGCGTGCTCGGCTTCCCGGATTGCTTCCTCGTGATACCAGTTGCCGCCGAACGCGGTGGTCGCGAGACGCGAGGCGACAATGCCCGAAGCGGATTTAGCCTCGTCAATTTTAGCGCCGGCCGCAAAGCGGCCGCGCAGTGGGAACTGGTAGATTTCGGGATCCACGATCATGACTTGTCGTCATTGCGCGGCTCCTTTTTTCTCGTTGTTCGCGTCATCTGATTTGCTGGCGCTTGAACCGCATATAATGCAAGGGCGCCGCCTTTGCTCCCCCCTTATGCAAATAAATCGTTGTAATGACTGCGTTTTGGGCAGTTTTCATTTCGCTCTCTTCTGCGGCAGTTCTTCTTGGTCCGCATACGGACGGAGCGCAAAGCGAGGCGACGCCTAGGCATTTTCCCCTTTGAGCAGCGTCACCGGCAGGTCCGCGTTCCTTGGCACGCTTAATGCTCTGGATGGCCTCGGAAGTTGGCGGCCCGCAGCCGTCGACCATCGGCGTTTGCGTTTCGCGCTTCTGGGTCATCAGCAAGAGAGAACCAAAAATGACAAAGTACAAACTCGAGTACATTTGGCTCGACGGTTACAAGCCTGTGCCAAACCTGCGTGGCAAAACTCAGCTCAAAGACTACGACTCGTTTCCGACGCTCGAGCAGCTTCCGCTGTGGGGCTTTGACGGCAGCTCGACCCAACAGGCCGAAGGCCACAGCTCGGATTGCGTCCTGAAGCCGGTCGCGCTCTAACCGGACGCCGCGCGCACCAACGGTGCCCTGGCGATGTGCGAGGTCATGATGCCCGACGGCAGCCCGCACCCTTCGAACATGCGGGCGACTATCCTCGACGATCCAGGCGCGTGGTTCGGCTACGAGCAGGAATATTTCTTCTACAAGGACGGCCGCCCGCTCGGCTTCCCGTCCGCCGGCTATCCTGCCCCGCAGGGCCCTTATTACACGGGCGTCGGCTACAAGAATGTGGGCGACATCGCCCGCAAGATGGTCGAGGAGCACCTCGACCTTTGCCTCTTTGCCGGCATCAATCACGAAGGCATCAACGCCGAGGTGGCCAAGGGCCAGTGGGAGTTCCAGATCTTCGGCAAGGGCTCGAAAAAGGCTGCCGACGAAATGTGGATGGCCCGCTACCTCTTGGAGCGGCTGAGCGAAAAATACGGCGTCGACATCCAGTATCACTGCAAGCCGCTCGGCGATACCGACTGGAATGGCTCCGGCATGCACGCCAATTTCTCGACGACCTATCTGCGCGAGGTGGGCGGCAAGGCCTATTTCGAAGCGTTGATGGAAGCCTTCAAGGCCGCCAAAGACGATCACATCGCGGTCTACGGACCTGACAATCACATGCGGCTGACCGGCAAGCACGAGACCGCGGCCATCACTGACTTCACCTACGGCGTGGCCGACCGCGGCGCTTCGATTCGCGTGCCGCACAGCTTCGTCAAGAACGACTACAAGGGCTATCTGGAAGACCGCCGTCCCAACTCGCAAGGCGACCCCTACCAGATTGCTTCGCAGATTCTGAAAACGATCAACTCGGTGCCGAAGGAATTCGTGAAATCGGCTGCGGCTTAGTTGTCCGCAAAGTGGCGCGGGTCTTCTGACCCGCGCCGCGCCCGATCAGATGCGGCTGTGAAGACTGGCGGCAAAGCCAGTTAGTTTTCCGGCGAGGCGCAATAACCACTTTTCCTGCCAGATCGACTGGCCGTCCTGCTCAGGCGGGCGCATGTGCGCCGGAAATTGAGCTTACCAATTCGCCGAAAAAGCAATATTCCGATGGCGCGCTTGGGTCATAAAGCCCGGGGCCAAACCCGCCTTCATCTAGGGAGCAGTCGTATGAAACGCACGCATGTCATGATCGGTCTCGCGTCGCTTGCCGGCGCCGCCCTCATTGCCGGCTCGGCGCTTGCGGTGCCAGCCGTCTTTTCCCCCACCGGTCACCTCAATGTGCGCAGCGGTCCCGGCTTCCAATATGGGGTGGTGGCTCAAATGCCGGCCAACACGCGGTTTCCGGTCACCGGATGCATTCAGGATTATTCCTGGTGCAGTGTCGTGGTGGGCAGCGTCACGGGCTGGGCATCCGCGCCTTATCTCGTCACCGATGCCGGCGGCAAGCCGACCAATCTGCAAGTGTCCGGCGCCCAGCTCGGCATTCCCATCGTAGTGCCGACCCTGGGTGCGGCGGTTGTCGCAACACCGCCGGTCGGCGCCATGGTGCCGACCGCGGCCCTGGTCGAGCCCGTCCTACCGGCGCCTGAGGTTCTCTCCTACGTGACGCAGCAGGCGGTCGATCCGGTCCTCGTCGACGGAGAAGTCATGGTCGGGGCGACCTTGCCTCCGGCGGTGCCTGTCTATCCCGTCCCCGCATCGCCTTACGTCTATTCCTACGTCAACGGCCAAAGGGTTCTGGTCGAGCCGACGGCAGAGGAGGATCGTCTACGTCGTCAGGTAGATGGGCATCGCCCGGGACAGAGATTGTATAAGGGAGGCGTCATGACGAGCCGCTCGGGCTTCGCAAAGTCCGCCATCGCGAGCATCGCGGCGCTGATCGCGTTGCCGGCGCTCGCCGAGACGCCGGTCGCGGCCGCCACCTTCAAGTGAAAGGACGGAAAGACCATCGGCGCGACCTTCTATGCCGATGCCGTAGATCTCAAGCTCAGCGACGGCAGGAGCATGAAGGTTCCGCAGGCCATGTCGGGGTCAGGCGCCCGCTACGCCAACAAGGACGAGACCTTCGTATTCTGGAACAAGGGTGACACGGCGTTCATCACCGAAGGCAAGAACGACAACCAGACCTACTCGGACTGCGTCACCGCCAAATGAGGCCGCGGGCGCATGTCAGCGGTGACCAGCGGGCCGCATGCGGCAAGAGAAGCACGACAACATCCCGTTGTAGACGCGGCGTATGGTCGGCGCTAAGACACGCACGCGAAGGGAATGACCATGCCCCGACTGGCCTATCGACTACTTCTCCGCTGTTGCGCCGGCCTGCTGCCGATCTGCGCTCAGGCAGCCGAACCCCATCTCGGCCTCTATCTGAAGACCTACTACACCGACTACCAAGTGGTGAAGGACTGCGCTTCCCAGCATCATCTGACGGATGACGACGTTACCAAGGCCAAGGCCGCGCTCGCCAAGATCGAGGCTTACTATCTAAAGCGTGATCCCGCGATCAACAAAGACAAGCTGATGAAGCTTGCGATCCAGAACAAGGCCATCGCCTACAAGATCATGCGGGAGACCGGCAAAGTCGACGTCGGCGTTTATTGCCGCAGCACCCTGAAAGATCTCATGAGCAAGCTGCACGACCTTGACGCCGGTGCCACGGCAACCAAGGGCGGCTCCTGACCGCCGTCCTGCCTCAGTCCCCGCTTCAAATTCTGCAGCGGTGCGCCAAAGCTGACCCGTCATTCAAACGTCATTGAATGCGGGCACGCCAAGCAGGCGATCATCTTCGGCCGATGGCGAGGTGACAAAAACAATGTCAACGGAACAGTCGCAAAAACTCATGGAGCGGCGCGCGGAACTCGAGAAGCAGCTGCGCAGTCTCACCGATAAGAGAGACGGCCTTTACATGCCGGGCATGACCATCGTTTCCGATCAGCCGCCACCGACCAACGAGCAGACAGCCCTCCAGATCGAGGAGCTGCAGGCCGCCATCGCCGAGATCGACGAAGACCTCAAGGGCGGCGCGTAGCCACGGCGCGATCATGAGCGGCGGCGGCTTGAGGGTGGATTATTTGCAAATCGGGGGTGGCCCAAGGGTGCCTTCTCGGGCTAGTTTCGCCTCTATCGGAGGGTAGGGGGATGCGCGGGGGTTACCTCATCGCCGTCCTGTGGTTTACGGCCCAGGCCTTGGCTTTGGCGGCCGCCCTGCCGGCTTGCGCCGAGGACGCGGCCCCCCTCGCTCCTGCTCCCATCCCAGCCTCGCCCGAGCCCTCAATCGCGCCGGCAGATCAGACGCCCGTGGCAGAGACGCCACAGCCGCCAGCCCAAACCGATCCGGTGGTGGCTGTCATTCGCGCCAAGCTTTCCGACCCCGCCGTAACCAAGGATGCCGATGCCGGCGATCTCGCCGTCCTTAAGGCCTTCTATCAGGCAAGGAACGGCGCCCCCTTATGGGTGACGGAGATGGGCTTCTCGGCGCGAGGCCAAGCCGCCTTGTTCGAGATCGGCAAGGCCGACGATTGGGGCCTCGATGCCGCTGCCTTCGATCTGCCGCCGGCGGGGGCCCTGCCGGCGACGGCGGAGGACCAGGCCGCCGCAGAGATCAAGCTCGATCTCGCCATTCTGAAATATGCCCGCTTTGCCCGCGGCGGACGCTTCAATCCGCCCGACATCAGCGAGCTCTTGGACCAGGTGCCGCATTTGCGCGATCCCAAGACGGTCCTGACCGAGATCGACGCGGCCGACGCGCCGGATCAATACCTCCAGTCCCTGCAGCCCAAGCACGAGCAATTTCTCCGCCTGCGCCAGGCGCTGCTCAAGGCCCGCGCCGCGGAGGGGGATGCGAAGCCTGCGACGAGCGACAAGGACATCAAGCGCATCGTCATCAACATGGAGCGCTGGCGCTGGATGCCGGAGGATCTCGGCTCGGTTTACGTGTGGAACAACTCGCCAGAGTTCATGCTCTATGTGATCAAGGACGGGAAGAAGGTCTACGCCGACAAGACCCTGGTCGGCACCATCGGCTACGCCACGCCGGTATTCACCGCCGAAATGACCAATATCATCTTCAATCCTGACTGGATTGCTCCGCAAACGGTGGTGACCGAGAACCTGCTGCCGCCGCTGCGCGACGGGAGCTATTCGATCCTCAGAATTCACAAGCTCTCGGTGAGCTACAACGGAACCCCGGTGAACCCTGAAAGCGTCGATTGGGGCCGGGTGAATATCTTGAGCTACACCTTCAGCCAAAGGGCAGGGCCGGACAACGTGCTGGGCAAGGTGAAGTTCTGGTTCCCCAACAAGCATACCGTCTACATGCACGACACGCTTCCGGTGCGGAAGAAATACTTCAAGCAGCCGGTGCGCATGATCGGGCATGAATGCGTGCGCATGGAGAAGCCGCTCGAGTTCTCCGAGGTCCTGCTCGCCGAAGGGAAGGGGTGGTCGGCTGCCCAAGTGAAGGAGCAATGGGACAAGGGGGTCAACAGCTCGATCTACTTCGATCGCAAGATCCCGGTGCACATGACCTATTTCACCGACGTGGTCGACGATGCCGGCAAGCTTTCGACTTTCGCCGACGTCTACGGTCTCGACAACAAGATGGCCGCAGCCCTGTTCGGCACCGCCGCGGGCTTCCCTGTGCCGCCGCCGGAACCTAAGAAGCCGCAAGGTGATGAAGCGAGTGCGTCATCCTCCCCGTCGCGGCGGACCGCAAGCAGCGGCAACGACATCGCCGGCTCGCTGAGCGGCTTTCTCGGGGATTAGCCGCTCAGCGCCCAGCTCTCAGCGCCGAATGACTTTGCGGTAATAGGCGACCCCCTCGGTTTCCGTAAAGCCGAGCAACTCATGCATCGGCTGTGCGTCCGTGTTGCCAATGTCGACGTCGGAGGCGAACTCGGTGCAGCCCAAGCCTGCGGCCCAGTCCTCGACGGCGTTGCACAGGAGTTGGGCCGCGCCACGGTTCCGCCAGCGCGGATCGTTGCAAAGTCCTTCGAGAAATCCGACCGGTGACGTGCTGCAGCCATTCACATATCGCGGCGCAAGGTCGCCTCGGCGAAGGCGATTGCCGCGCGCTTCTCGTCCCACATGATGAAGGCGACGGCGTCATCAGGCCGCTTGAGGATGGCGACCGCTTCGCCGCGAAGCTCTCGCTCCGACGCATGCGGCCACAGGGCTTGGCGCAGCTTGATCCACGGCCTCCAGAACTCTCGCTGCTGCACCGTTCGATCTCCATCTGGCCTCGCTCGAACTTGGACCGGGCCGACGGCGTCACGCTTGCTGCCGGTTACCGCTTGGTGGTGTGTGTGTGGCTGTGCGAGCTTCTATGGTACGTGCGCTTATGCGTCGTATGCTTGGTCGATGTCGGTTTTTTGCGAAGTTTATCGGCCTGCGCGCGTGACATCTCGCCGGAGTCGACGAGGGCCTTCACGCACATGTTCGACACCTTCTTGATGGAGCGGGACATGCAGGCCCGCAAGGCCTCGCTGCCGACGGAATAATCGCTGCAATAGCGCTGATAGTCGGTGCGGCAATCCTGCTTCACGCGCTCGGTAATAGCGGCCACCGCCGGGAGCGAAATGAGCAAGACGGCGGAAATTGCAACATAGGCAGCCTTACGGTATCTGGTTCTCACGTCACTCGACCCCATTAGCCAAGACTAGGTCATTCGCAGCGTTTGACTGGCACGTGCCTTGAAGCCGAGCCAGCATGCGTCACGCTGATCCCAAATTCTTCTAGCTCGCGCTTCGCCCAAGATGATGGCGGAAATCGGTCATATCCCGGCCCCAAGGACTGCCGAGAGGGCCTTGCCTATCGCAGTTGCCGACCAAGAGGAAGCCCGTGATTAGTCCTACGACGCTGATCATGAAATATGGCGCGTTTGCGGTCGCCGGGATGGTCGGCCTGGAGAGCATGGGATTGCCTCTGCCCGGCGAAGCTATCTTGATTGCCGCGGCCATCTATGCCGGCAAGACCGGGGGCCTCAACATCGTCGAGGTCATCGCCGCCGCCTCGGCAGGCGCCATCGTCGGTGACAATATCGGCTATTGGATAGGGCGGGAGATCGGCTTCCGCTTGCTCATTCGCTATGGAAACTATGTCGGCCTGACCGAGCCGCGCATCAAGGTCGGACAATATCTGTTCCAGAGGCATGGCGGCAAAATTGTCTTCTTCGGCCGCTTCGTCGCGCTGTTGAGGGTCCTCGCGGCGCTCCTCGCCGGCGTCAATCGGATGTCATGGCCGCGCTTTTTTATCGCCAACGCTGCGGGCGCCATTCTCTGGGCGACGCTGTTCGGACTTGGCGCCTACACCCTCGGAGAGCAGGTCGAGCATCTGACCAAGCCTGCGGCGATCGCCCTGGCCTTTGCCGGTCTCGTCGCGGTGATCGCCTGGGTGTTGTTCCTGCACTTCCATCAGGAGGAACTCGAGGCTGAAGCTCTGCGCGCCCTTCCCGGACCGCTCGCGACGCGAACCATCAAGCGCGCGCGACGCGCTCGCCGCGATGTAACGTCCGCGAGATGACTACTTGCGGCAAACCCTCGAACCGGAGGTGCAGACGTAAGGAACCACCACGCCGGTGAAGCACGTCGTGTAGGTCTGGTCCGTGACGAACGATGCATAGATCACGTCCTTCGGCACCACGGGGCGCACTTTTTTCCAGAACGGATCGGGGTTCACTTTGTAAGGACTCATGCTGATCTGGCGCCAGCCCCGCTTGCTTCGCAGCGCGTCGGCGCTTTTGGCCGCAAGGGCCCGCGACATATGGAGAGCCTCGCCTTTGGTGTCGGCGCTGTGGGTTGCCGAAATGACTTCGCAGTCCGCCGCTGCCGCCTGGTGCCCGCAAAGCGCAAATGCAAGAAGGCTAGGCACGATGATCTTCGCAAGCCGCACCATGCTTTTCCCCCAGGGGAACAATCAAGCCCCGCGACAGCGCCTGTTTTGCCAGTCCCCCGAGATGCCTGCAACCCGCCCTGGCGAACGCGGACTGTGGCAAATCGACCACGGTTCCGCACCTGTTCCGGCGGGCGCCGTTCCAGTCGCATGGCTCCAAAGGCAAATTGAGGTACGCTGGATGTGGAGGAGCGAGACGAGGGGACGCAATGCGGCTAGGGATTGCGGTCGTTGCTGTGCTCGTTTTGTGTGGCTGCTCGCAACAACGCGAGTCCGCCGAGGCGGAGCGCAACGCTCCGGACTTGTCCTTTCAGGGCCCGCTCCGTCCGGTCACCTTGTCTTCGGCGCAGATCAAGCTTGTCCAGCAGGGCATCACCCAAAGTCTGAAGGACCCGGCATCTGCCAAGTTCGGCGCAAGCTATCGAGGGGGCATCAGTTCGGACCGCGAGACCGCGGTCTGCGGCTTCGTCAACGGCAAGAGGTTTGTCGGCATGTTTGCCAAGCCGGTCGGCGGTGCCACGGAGTTCCTCGCCATCAAGGTCGCCGTCAGCGAGGAGGAGCAGGATGCGGTCAGAGAGTACTGCCGAGCTGACGGCATCTACCTGCCGCGTTGATGGCCTCGCGCGATGGGTTTCTCTGCGGCTGCGGTCCCCTAGCCCCAGGCTCGATGCTTGGTCGTTAGGACAAGGCTACCGCAGCGAGATCGCGAGCCCGCTGATGTCGGCGTTGGCGATCAGCCCGACCTGCCGGCCGGATAGCGTCAGCACGGCGCCCTTTTGATTGCGCAGCACGATCGCACGCGCGCCGACCAACAGTGCAGCGCCGGCGCCGGCGCCCCCATATACGCCGGCAATGTCGGAGGGGCGCCAGATGTTGCTTACCCGGCCATACAGCCTTGTCTCCGAAGCGCCGAACACGAGGCCAGCGCTCAAGCCGCCAATCGACAGCGGATAGCGCCGCCCATGGAAGATGAGCGTGCCGCCGCCTCCTGAGGCGCCGATGAACCAACCTCCCTTCAACTCCCAAATCTGGATGGAGCCGGTATCGGCGCGGGCGCCGGTAGAAACTATCGCACTGGTCAAAGCGGCCAAGGCGACAAGGGCGGCGCAAAATCCCGTTGAAAATCGCATGGCGTGGTCCCCGTGCATCCTCCAAGAATTGCACAATCCTTGGTTCGAAAGGATTTCCCCCAAGTGCTTCAAATGAAGCGCCGTTTCAAACCCGGGCGAGCGGGAAGAGCGTCGAATCCTCTTCTCCTCTCGGTACGCCCTGATGATGGCGATGACCGCCACGAGGATATTGGCGGCGATCACTGCACACAGCGCCGCAAAAAGGATCTGGAAGCTCATATTATCTCTCCCTCTGGCCTTTTGCTCGTTGAGAGGCTCAAACGAGCCCCTCCCATGCCTTTCCGGCATGTGTGGCCATTCCTCAAACGGCGACCGGCGCTTGTTGGTTCCCGTGACAAAAGCCTATTCCGCCTATTGGCTGGCTTGGCTTCCTTGATACTCAGCCGTTTCTGACCGCAGACTTATCCCCGCGCTTCCCGCCTCGGTTAAACTCCGCCCATCCCTGCCCCATGAGGGATGCGTGACCTAGGCCGTCTCTGTCATGTGGGGCTGGGCTTGCGGCGCCTGAGGAGAACCGCGGAACGGGCGTGCGACCTCATCTGAGAAAGAGTGGTCTCGCGTTTCGCGGCCGGGGTAACGGACCACCTCAGGGGCTCGTCTGCCCCCCGCCTGGGTTGGAAAGCCCAGGTCCATCTCTGCCGGCAGCTATCAGCGCTGCCCGCGGAAGAGGCGGTAAGCGGGGGAAGGGGCTCGAACATATCGCCGCAAGCGGGGCGCCGAGAGGCTGCCCTTAAAATACGGACGCGGCCGCTTGGCGCCCCGCTCCCTCGCTTGCGCTCAAGCAGCGAAGCGATAGTGCATCACGAGAATCCCTCGCGCTCTTCGAGCGGCGAGAGCAATGGATCACGGCCATATTGCCGCGGCTGCAATTTTGAGCAGCGCTGCCCAGGAAAGATGCATAGGTCGGGCTTGTCATGCAGCACTCAGGGTCTAAGCTTGGCGCAAGTCAATTCAGCGGGGAGAGTCAGACGTCTGCTTCAACAGAGTTTGCTGCGAGTCTGCCCTTTTTCAGCTACAAGCAGCGCAACGCCTACTTGACAACTTCTTCTACGACACCGCGAGCTTGACGCTCGAGGAGAAGGCGAAGCTCTCGCCGCTCGTCGATCGCGAGGGCAGCGTCATCGTCGTGCCGCCCAGCAACTCCGATCGCCAAATCAGGCATTATAAGCGTGCGCTCCGCTTCATGAACAAAGAGGGGCCGACCATCCGCGCCATCGCCGTTGCCGGAGTTGGCAGCTCGGCGCTTGGCACCGCGGCGCTCGCCCGCAACATCGCCGACGCGCTCGACACCGATGTCGCCGGCATCATCGCCGGCTATGGGCCGTCCGATGTGGTGACCGAGGCGCTCGGCGGCAGGTTCGCGTTCAGCGCGGCCGATCGGATCAGATACACGATGGAGAAGTTCTTCGAGCGCATGCGCACCACCATGCCGGCTGATGCCGCGCCGGCGGAGAGCGACGCCGCCCTCGCGCGGTGGCTCGATCGGGCGAGCCTGCCCGGCGACAACGATGTGGCCACGCTTTCGGAAATTCTGCTCGCCCATCCGCCGGAGCTCGAATATCTCGTCGCCCACAGCAAGGGCTCTCTGGTCGCAAGCCACGCTCTGCAGCAATATGTCGAGGATCTCGAGGGCGACGAGAGCATGTTGTTCGATCGCCTGCGCATCACCACGCTCGGCGCCGTCGTCGGGCTGCCGCCGGCGTTCAAGAGGGTGAAGCAATATCTCGGGGCGCTCGACTGGTTCGGCCGCGCCAATTCAAGCCTCGGCGTCGCGCATGAACGAGTGCCGGGTGCGGGGCATCATCTCAATCCAGGCTTCCCGTATTCGATGAGGGTGGCGCCGCTATTGAACGGCGGAGCCCCGCGGCTATTGCCGAAGCCCGCCATCGCGGAGGTCTTCGCGCCGTTGTCCGTCGCTCCCGTCGCAAAGGCGCCAGAGCCCAAGGCCGCAGTCGAGCCCAAGAAAGCCGCACCGATCCCGCTAAAGACGGCGGCGAAGCCAAGCCCGGCTCCCAAGCCTGCGGCCGCCGCTCCTAAGGTCGCGACGGCAACGCCCAAGGCGGTGAGCCCTGCTCCAAAGGCAGTGAGCCCTGCTCCAAAGGCAGTGAGCCCTGCTCCCAAGGCCGCGAGCCCTGCTCCAAGGTCGCGAGCCCTTCTCCCAAGGCAGTGAACCCTGCTCCCAAGGCAGCGAGCTCGGCTCCAAAAGCGGCAACTCCGACGTCCAAGCCGCCGGTCGAGCAGAAGCCGCTTGCCGCGGCCGTCGCCAAGCCGGCGATAAGACCGGGGCCAAAGAAAGCCGTAGCGGCCACGCGTGGACCGCTTCGCTCGACAAAGCCGAAGACGGCGGCGGTGAACGGCAAGCTCGTGGTGAAGAAATCAGGGAAGGGGGTGCGCTGACTGCTCCCCTCAGGCCTCGTTCCAATAGGGCTTGGCGCGGAGCCGCTCGAGCCAGGCATCGATGTTCTTATAGGGACTGATATCGATGCCGAGGAGAGCGGGAGCGCGGTCGAAGCGCGGGCCGATGAGGAAATCGACGACGGTAAGCGGGCCGACAATGTAATCGCGGCCGGCAAGCTGCTTGTCGAGCACCGGCAGGAAGCGGTCGAGGCGGGCGCGGGCATCTTCCATGATGCCGGGATCGAAGCCCGGCTTATTGAGCACCTTCGGCTTGATCAGCATCTCCCAGGCAAGAGCGTCGATGGCGGCTTCAGGTCCGCCGACCCACCAGCAGATCCATTGATCGACCAGCGCCTGGGTCTTGGCATCGGCGCCGCAGAGACAGCGCTCGGGGTGCTTGGCCGAGAGATACTTGAGGATCGCCGGCAACTCCCAGAGGACGAAGCCGTCCTCTTCCAGCGTAGGCACCCGGCCGTTCGGGTTCTTGGCAAGGTAATCGGGCGTCCGGGTCTCGCCGATGCGCGGATCGACCGGCACCTTGTTCAAGGGAATGCCGAGCTCGGCCGCGAGCAGCCGAACCTTGCGCGCATGCGGCGATGGTTGAAAGTTCATAAAGCGTGATGGTCATGGAATTTCCTCGGCGCTTGCCTGTTTGGCGCCTTCGGCGCGGCCGTTCGAATCACCTTCCGTGGGCATGGCCCATGTGGGCGATGGAGAGCCGCTCGCCGTCACGGCGGATCACGAACATGTGTACTGGGTAGGAATGGGCGAAGCCCTCGAGCCCGATGCCGAGCGGCTCCCCGGCGAAAGCCGGAAGCGCTTGCCCAGCCAAGAGAAAGGCGGCGGGACACGCCGCGACAAGGCCTTCGGGAATGTCTCGCTCATCCAGCCGACACGCCTCGCGTTTCGCTGCTTACCCGGGTGGGAAGCTAAGGCATGTGACACGGCGAAAACATGACGCTTATGCCCGTTTGCAAATGGCAGAGAGGCTGCTATCCCCTGTTATCTTCCCCCCTTGGTGGGCGCAATTCTGCCCTCTCCAATGCCTAGGGTCAGATGTTTGGGGGGTGCCTGCGTCCGCGGACGCGAACCACAGCACAGCGATACGATGATCAAGCGCTTTGTTATTGCCGCCATTCTGGTTGCGCTGTTTCTCGGCGGAGTTGGCTATTTCAACCTCGTGTTCAAGCCGGCCATGATCAAACAGTTCATGTCGAAGATGGCGCCTCCCACGGCCACGGTTACGGCTGAGCGCGCCGGCACCAAGGATTGGATCGACCGGGTACAGTCGATCGGCACACTGATCGCCATCCAAGGCATCGACGTGGCGCCTGAGGTTTCCGGTATCGTCAAGAACTACTACTTCGAGAGCGGCAACGACGTTGCGCAGGGCGCCAAGCTCGTCGAGCTCGATACGTCGGTGGAAGAAGCCGATCTCGTGAAGAACCGAGCGATTTTGCTCGAGGCCGACGCCGATCTCAAACGCCAATCCAGTCTGGTCAAGAAGGACTTCGTCTCCCAGGCGGTGGTCGACACGACCACATCGAAGCGCAATACGGCCGCGGCGGCCGTGCAGCGCATGGAAGCCGTCATTGCGCAAAAGAACATCACCGCGCCGTTCGCCGGCAGGCTCGGTCTGCGCCGGGTTGAGAAGGGTCAATATATCAAGGCCGGCGACCCGCTCGTCTGGCTGCAGTCGCTCGACCCGATCTGGATCGACTTTCCCGTGCCCGAAGGCGATCTCGGGAAGCTGAAAATGGGCGCTCCAATCGAACTCAGCGTCAGCGCCTATCCGGGCCAGGTGTTCAAGGGCGAGATCGAGGCGTTCGAC
Source organism: uncultured Alphaproteobacteria bacterium (assembly GCA_963757555.1). Lineage (GTDB taxonomy): Bacteria > Pseudomonadota > Alphaproteobacteria > Rhizobiales > Methyloligellaceae > Methyloceanibacter. The sequence goes on along the minus strand of CAVWRU010000012.1, from coordinate 432,964 downwards.
GCGCGCGTGGCGCAAGACACGCGGACGCTGATGGTGCGCGGGCGCCTGCCCAATGCCGACCATAAATTGCTGCCCGGCATGTTCGCCAATGTCGCGGTGCTCGAAGGCAAGCCAAAGGAGCTGGTGACCGTGCCGCGCACCGCGCTGACCTATGGGCTCTACGGCGACAGCGTCTGGGTAGTGAAGGAAGCGCCGCCAGAGCCGGAGAAGACGGCAAGCGTCGGCGATGTCCCGGTGCCGGCGCCCCAACTCACGGTCGAGCGGCGCTTTGTGCGCGTCGGCCCGAGCCAAGGTGACGAGGTCGCGCTCCTGGAGGGCGTGAAGGCCGGAGAGCAGGTGGTGACCAGCGGCCAGCTCAAGCTCCACCCCGACGCCGCCATCAAGATCGACAATTCCCGGCCTTTGACGCCGGCCGCGGAGCGGCCGAAGCAGTAGCTAACATGTCCTTCACCGATATCTTCATCAAGCGGCCGGTGCTTGCCAGTGTGGTGAGCCTGCTCATTTTGCTGATCGGCGCGCAGGCCGGGTTCAAGCTGCCGATCCGGCAATATCCGGAACTGTCCAACACCACCATCACGGTGAGCACATCCTATCCCGGCGCCAATGCCGATCTCATTCAGGGCTTCATCACCGTGCCGATCCAGCAGGCGGTGGCGAGCACCGAAGGGATCGACACGCTGGTGGCGACCTCGACCCAGAATGTGAGCACGGTCACCCTCAATCTGAAGCTCGACGCCGATCCCGACCGGGCGATGACCGACGTGCTCTCCAAGGTGGCGCAGGTCAAGGGCATCCTGCCGCGCGAGGCCGACGACTTCGTCGTCACCAAGAAGACGGGCGAGGGCTACGCCCTCATGTATCTCTCGTTCAATTCCAAGGTGATGAACTCATCGCAGATCAGCGACTACCTCACCCGCGTGGTGCAGCCAAAGCTGCAGACCATCGACGGCGTGGCCAACGCCGAGATCCTTGGCGGGCAGATCTTCGCCATGCGCATCTGGCTCAACCCCGACCGCATGGCGGCACTTGGCGTCACCCCGCTCGATGTGCGTGCTGCGCTCGCCAGCAACAACTTCACCTCGGCACCCGGCCAGGTGAAGGGCGATTTCGTGCAGACCAATATCGACGCCAAGACGTCGCTCGACAATCCGGACGCGTTCGGGCGCCTGGTGGTGCTGAACAAGGGTGACGCGCTGATCCGCCTGAGCGACGTGGCCGAGATCGAGCTCGGGCCGCAAAGCGCGGATTCCTCTTCGGTGTTCGATGGACTGAAAGCCGTATTCATCGGCGTCTATGCCACGCCGACGGCAAACCCGCTCACGGTCATCACCAACGTGCGGAAAGCCGTGCCGGAGATTCAGCGCGAGCTGCCGGTGGGGCTCGAGGCGACGATTGCCTATGACGCCACCAATTTTATCCGCGCTTCGCTGTGGGAGGTGGTCAAGACCCTGAGCGAGGCGGCGATCATCGTCGTGGTGGTGATCTTCCTGTTCCTCGGTAATTTGCGGTCCACCATCATTCCCATCGTCACCATCCCGCTGTCGCTGATCGGCGTGCTCGGGCTCCTGCTCGCGCTCGGCTACTCCATCAATCTGATGACGCTGCTCGCGCTGGTGCTCGCCATCGGCCTTGTGGTGGACGACGCCATCGTGGTGGTGGAGAACATCTACCGCCATATCGAGGAGGGACATCGACCGATGCAGGCGGCGCTGATGGGCGCCCGCGAGATCGTCTATCCGATCATCGCCATGACCATCACGCTTGCCGCGGTGTTTGCGCCGATCGGCTTCGTCTCGGGGTTGACCGGAGCCCTGTTCAAGGAATTCGCCTTCACCCTTGCCGGCGCCGTGCTGGTGTCGGGCGTGATTGCGCTCACGCTCTCGCCCATGATGTGCTCCCGCCTGCTGAAGGCACATAACGGCGGCGGCGGAGGACGCTTCACCGCCTTCCTCGACCGCATGTTCGAAGGCCTCAAGCGGCGCTATCAACGGCGGCTGCATGGGACGCTCAACTACCGGCCGGTCACCCTGCTCGTGCTCGTCGGCGTGATCGCCGCGACCGGCCTCATGTATATGACGACGCAAAAGGAACTGGCGCCGGAGGAAGATCAGGGCATCCTGTTCACCCTGGTGAAGACCCCGCAATATGCCAATCTCGATTATCTCGAGGACGCGACCCAGCAGCTATACAAGGTCTACAGCACTGTTCCCGAGAAGGACCATGTGTTCACCATCAACGGCATGGGCGACGTGCATCAGGGCTTTGCCGGCATCCTGCTCAAAACTTGGGGCGAGCGCACGCGCAGCCAAAAGGAAGTGCTGAAGGAGCTCGAGCCGCGCATCTCGAGCATTGCCACGGCGCAGGCCATCGCCTTCTCGCCGCCGGCGCTGCCTGGCTCGGTCGGCGGACCGCCGATTCAATTCGTCATCACCACGACGCGGGACGCCCGCGAGCTTGCCGACGTCCTCGCCGACGTGGAGAAGTCGGCGCGGGAAAGCGGGCTCTTCATCTTCTCCGACTCGGACCTCCGTTTCGAGACGCCGCAGATCGAGTTTCACATCGACCACGACAAGGCGAACCGGCTCGGTATCTCCATGGCGGATATCGGCGGCTCGCTCGCCACGCTGCTCGGCGGCAATTACGTGAACCTGTTCGATCTTTACGGCCGCAGCTATCGCGTCATTCCGCAGGTGCCGCGCGACTACCGGCTGAACGAGAGCTGGCTCACGCGATACCAGATCCGCACGGCGTCGGGAACGCTTGTGCCGCTGTCGAACGTCGCCTCGATCACGAGGACGGTGCAGCCGAATGCGCTCACCAATTTCCAGCAGCTCAATTCGGCGACACTCTCTGCCGTGCCGTTCCCGGGCCGCACGGTCGGCGAGGCGATCGAATTCCTGAAGGACAAGGCGAAGAGCTTCCCAGAGGGCTTCTTCTACGATTTCCAGGGAGAGAGCCGGCAATTCGTGCAGGAGGGGAGCACGCTCGTCTACACCTTCATCTTCGCGCTGGTGGTGATCTTCCTGGTGCTCGCTGCGCAATATGAGAGCTTCCGCGACCCATTCATCATTCTGGTCGCGTTGCCGACCTCGATGTTCGGCGCGCTCATTCCGCTCAACGCCGGGCTCGCCACCATCAACATCTACACCCAGATCGGGCTTGTCACCCTGATCGGACTGATCTCCAAGCACGGCATCCTGATGGTGGACTTCGCCAACAAGCTGCAGGCGGAAAAGGGGTTCAGCCGCCGGGCAGCCATCGAGGAGGCGGCCGCTACCAGGCTCAGGCCGATCCTGATGACCACCGCGGCCATGGTGGTGGCCATGGTGCCGCTCCTGATCGCCAGGGGCGCCGGCGCTGCAAGCCGCTTCGATATCGGCGTGGTGATCGCCGCCGGCATGACCATCGGCACGATCTTCACCCTGTTCGTCACGCCCGCGGTCTACACCTTCCTCGCCAAGGACCATGAGAAGGCGCGGGCGCGGGCGGCCGAGCACGCGACGCCGGCATCCGAAACCGAAGCCACGCCTGTCGCGGCCGAGGCCGACGTGCCTACAAAAGCGCCAGGCCAAGAAACGGCATCCGCCGACCTCGTCAAGCTCGCCAGCGAGGACGAGCGTGAGGAGGGACACTCAGCAGAGGTCCTCGCCTTCAGCTCGGCGGCGGCAGCGGCCTCAACCGAGAAGGATAAGGGCCGGAAGGGGAGCCGCAGACTTCCCAAGCGGAAGCCGCTCAACCCGGCGGCAGAATAGTCGCCGGTTTACTCGCCCCCAACGAGCCTCTAGAAGTGCCGGGCTAGAGCGGGGTATCCCTCCACCATGTTCGCCAAGCTGCTCATCGCCAATCGGGGTGAAATCGCCTGCCGCATCATGCGGACGGCGCGGCGGCTCGGCATCCCCACGGTCGCGGTCTATTCCGACGCCGACCGCGATGCTCTCCACGTCGATATGGCGGACGAGACCGTGCGCATCGGGCCGGCCGCCGCGAGCCAATCCTATCTCGATATCGCCAAGATCGTCGCCGCCGCCAAAGAGACCGGCGCTGACGCCATCCATCCAGGTTACGGTTTTCTCTCGGAGAACGCCGCATTCGCCCGGGCGCTTGCCAAGGCGGGGATCACCTTCGTCGGCCCCAACGTCAAGGCCATCGAGGCGATGGGCGACAAGATCGAGTCGAAGAAGCTTGCCGCCAAGGCCAAGGTCTCGACCGTGCCAGGCCATCTCGGGGTGATCAAGGACGCCAAAGAGGCGGTGAAGATCGCCGATGAGATCGGCTATCCGGTGATGATCAAGGCGTCGGCCGGCGGCGGCGGCAAAGGCATGCGCATCGCCTATGGCCGCAAGGAGGTAGAGGAGGGCTTCAACTCGTCGAAGTCGGAGGCGAAGTCGAGCTTCGGCGACGACCGCGTGTTCATCGAGAAATATATCGAGGAGCCGCGCCATATCGAAATTCAGGTGCTCGGCGACAAGCACGGCAATGTCATCCATCTCGGCGAACGCGAATGCTCCATTCAGCGGCGCAATCAGAAGGTCGTCGAGGAGGCGCCGAGCCCGTTCATCGACGACAAGACCCGCGCCGCCATGGGGGCGGAGGCGGTGTCGCTCGCCAAGGCCGTTGGCTACGACACGGCGGGGACCGTGGAGTTCATCGTCGACAAGAACCGCAATTTCTTTTTCCTCGAAATGAACACTCGGCTCCAGGTCGAGCACCCGGTGACCGAGCTCGTTACCGGGCTCGACCTTGTCGAGGCCATGCTCAGGATCGCCGCCGGAGAGAAGCTCAAGCTCAAGCAGAAAGACGTGAAGCTGGAAGGCTCGGCGATCGAGACACGGATTTATGCCGAGGACCCGGTGCGGAATTTCATGCCCTCAACGGGGCGGCTGGTGCGCTACCGCCCGCCGCGCGAGGGAACCACGGTCGACGGCATCACCACGCGGCTCGACTCCGGCGTGGGCGAGGGGGGCGAGATCTCGGTCTTCTACGACCCGATGATCGCCAAGCTGATTACCCACGCGCCGACGAGGATCGAGGCCATCGAGCATATGGGCGAGGCGCTCGACGCCTTCGCCCTCGACGGGTTCCGCCACAACATTCCGTTTCTCTCCGTGCTCATGCGCAACAAGCGCTGGCGCGAGGGTCGGCTCTCCACCAAATTCATCGTCGAGGAATTTCCCGGCGGCTTCAAGCCGCCGCTGCCGACCGGCGATGAGCGCGACGCGATCGTCGCCATCGCCGCCACCATCGATCACATGAGCAATCAGCGCCGCCGCGCCATCACCCAGCAGATGCACGGCGAGCCGGTGCAGTTCGCCGAAGTGCGCATCGTGGAGATTGCCGGCGCGGCCGAGCGGGTCACGGTTGTGGGCGGCGTCGAGGGACCGTTCACGGTCATCTTCGAGGGAGGCGGGAAGACGATCAATCTCGCCTCTTCCTGGTGGTTCGGCGAGCCGGTGTGGAAAGGGACCATCGACGGCAAGCCTGCCTTCATCCAGGTCCGTTCCAATCTCAACGGCTATGAGCTGACTTACGAGGGCGTCGAGGTCTCGGTGCGGGTGCTGACCGAGCGCGAGGCCGAGCTTGCGGCGCTGATGCCGGTAAAGGAGAAGGCCGACACCTCCAAGTTCCTGCTCTGCCCGATGCCGGGCATGGTGGTGTCGCTGGCAGTCAGCGAAGGGCAGGAGGTGCGGGCGGGCGAGCCACTCTGCGTCGTCGAGGCGATGAAGATGGAGAACGTGCTAAAGGCCGAGCGCGACGGCAAGGTCTCCAAGGTGCTGGCCAAGCCAGGCGACAGTCTCAATGTCGACGCCGTGATCCTCGAATTTGCGTGAGCATGGCCGAGGCCGCCAACAAGACCGTCACTGTCAAGATCGAGGGAAGGGTGCAGGGCGTCTACTATCGCGCCTGGACCGAGCAGACCGCTCGGGCGCTTGGTCTTTCAGGCAGCGTGCGCAACGCCGCTGACGGCAGCGTCGAGGCAGTGCTCTCAGGTCCTGCCGGGAAGGTCGATGAGATGCTGCGGCTCTGCGCCAAAGGTCCGCCGGATGCGCGCGTGACCAAGGTGACGGTGACCAGGGAGGGCGGCTCGGTCGCCCGAGGCTTCAGGGTGCTCGGGACCAGCTGGCGCTGATCGCGGTCCGAGCGAAGACCTCCTCGAAGGCGGCGCGCAGAGCTTGGTCGACGGTCTCCATGTCGGCGCCGATGCCGAGCGCGGCGAGGCTCGTCACCGGCGAGGTCAGCCCGCAAGGCACGATGCCGGCGAAATGCTCCAAATCCGGATCGACGTTGAGGCTCACGCCGTGGAAGCTCACCCAATGGCGGAGCCGAATGCCGATGCTCGAGATCTTGGCCTCGCCGACGAACACGCCGATCTGCCCCTCGCGGCGCGCGGCATTGACGTCGAGTCTTGCCAGCGTGGCGATGAGCCAGTTTTCAAGCGCGCGCACGAAGGTGCGCACGTCGGGGCCGCGCCGCGAGAGATCGAGCATGACGTAAGCCACGCGCTGGCCTGGCCCATGATAGGTGAAGCGGCCGCCGCGACCGGTCCTGAATACCGGCAAGCGCAACGGGTCGAGAAGCTCCTCGGGCGAAGCGCTGGTTCCAGCGGTGTAGAGGGGAGGGTGCTCGAGCAGCCACACGGTTTCCGGCGCGGCGCCTTCGAGGATCGCGGCAACGCGGGCTTCCATGGCCTCGACCGCGGCTTGGTAGGGCACCGGCGCGCTGCTCACGAGCCACTCGACCGCCAGGGGAGCGGCTTGCGGCTCGACAGAAAGGGAGGCGGGGTGGGGCAAGGGCAACCTCGGAGCACGTCTCGCCCCAAGGCTAGCCCTTTCAGCCTCGCCTTGCACGCGTCGGCCAGGTTTGCTAATGCACCCCGGCCCTGTTTAAGCCTTGTTGCGGGGCGAATTTACAGCCATATCCGGGGTGGAACCCTCGGAAAATCCCATGCGGTCGTGGCGGAATAGGTAGACGCGCAGCGTTGAGGGCGCTGTGGGCATAGCCCGTGGAGGTTCGATTCCTCTCGACCGCACCATTTCCAAAAATCGCCGTTGATTTCATTTCGCTTTCGCCGCTGTCTCCCTCACCGGCAACTCAGGTGAGGGAATAGATGTTCCGCTGGCGTTCAGTTTCCCCATTGCCTGAGCGGCGAGCCGCTTCCTGTTGGCGGCTTTGACGTAGTGCGCGGCCATCTTCGGATCTGTCCATCCGAAGATCGCCATAAGCTCGAACTCGGTCGCGCCGTGTTCCGCTGCGCGGGTCGCCGCGACCTTTCGGAGGCCGTGGGCTTGTTTCGGCGCTACCACGCCAGCATCCTTGCACGCCTTCTTGAACATGTTGCCGAAGCTCTCTTTGGTCAGCGGACGCCCACGTCCGCCGCAGATGAAGGCAAGATCGCCACATGGGCCAGCGTCAAGGGTCCGTTGCAGCACTGGCAAGATCGGCCATGCGACCTCGACGGTGAAGCCGCCCTTTTCCGTCTTGAGCGTGGCGGCGCCGTTGCGGACGTGCTGGCGACCAATGCGGACGGCATCGCCACGGCGAAGGCCGGTATAGAGCAACACGTCCAGCCATACTCTTTGCCGCGTGCCTATAGGCCATCGCTTTTCAAACGCGGCGACATCATCTTCGGTCCACACCTTGAAGCCTTCGCCTTGCTTGCGCAGCGGATTGCTCACGCCAGCGGTGGGATCGACCTTGACCAGCCCCGCGGCCGTCGCCCACCGGAACAACCCCCGCATGGCGTCTAGGAAATTGCGGGCCTGAGCCGGTGTGTGTGTGCGTCGCTCTTTACCGGCTTCGATGGTCGCGGCAGTGATCTTGGCATATGGCTCGTGACCGGCAGTCTCGAGCACGCCCTTGAAGATGTTTTCGCGCTGTCGCCGTGTGGCGGCGGAAAGATCGCCCCAAGCTCTTGTCTCACGGTAGCGGTCAAGCAGCCACGCCAGCGCGCTTGTCGATGGCGAAGCCTTACGGGCAGGGACGCCAGCAAGTGCAGCACGATAGTAAGCTTCGAACTCCGGCGTACCGAACTCGGCGCGAATGCGAACACGCGGCCCGTGATCGACGCGGACGTACCAAACGAATTTGCCGTGCCTGGTCTTTTGGCGGTGCAGGTGTGGCGGTCGTGGGCGGGGCATCAAAGCACGATCTCCCTAGCCCCGCCGGGCGCGTCGGGCTTGCCGATGATAACGACTATCTTGCCGTCCTTGTCGATCTCTACTTTGGAGATATCCAGCCCCGCAGCTCTGGCGCCCTTGAGTGCCCGAACGAGATCACTCTGTCGGAAGGTGAGGGGACCACGTGCCATCACGCGGCCTCACTCTCACTGCGAGCGTGTACTCCCGATAACGTTGCTTCTCGGTGGTGATCCAAGGCGGGCGCCTGCCTGGGCAGCGGCACCCCACACCGCTCGAAATAGCTGATCACCGTAGGGGAACTGCGGTCGCCGGCGAGATAGGCCGCAAGGGCCGCTCTGTCGCCGTCGAGGAACATCGCCAGCGCAACACGGCTCACCGCCCACTGCCCCTCAATCCTTCGGCCAATGTCGTGACGCGCGCACCAGTCGCGCATCGTGCGAACTTGCCTGTCAGCTTCTACCGCGGCCTCGGCGATGGATAGAACCTCGGCCCGTTGGAAGGGGCGAAGCACCTGGGGATCGCTCATCATGCCCGCGCCCTCCGATCGCGGAAGGCGGGAAGGCCAGGAGCCAGAGCCTCGTCGCTGATCGTTGGCTTGGTCCACGGCAGGAGTTCCCAACCCCACCGCCTTCGGACTTTCCATGTCGGGACCTCGCCCGTGGCTAGTCCCATGTACACAGTTCTGATCCATCAGCGTTTGTGACCTGCCTCCGTTTGGCTCGGTAGGGCGGGTGTGGTGGGGCAAGGCGGGTGTAACAAACTCCCTCTGGCGGCCGTTGGGCGGTGCAACTGATTCGGGTGGAACGGGGTGCAAAACGGCGGTTGGAATGGGGTGCAAAAGAGCGGGTGGTGGACTGAGCGTGCCAGGGGTAATAAAGAGGGGAGGCCACGTTCAGTCTCGTGCCTGCCACGTTCGGTCTCCCTGTGCCTGCCACGTTCGGTCTCCCTCGCCCGGCGTTTGTACCAAGCGGACTTGCTGACCCCTTCGCTGAGCCAAGGTTTACCAATCGGGACGCGGGCCTTTGCCCCTCGCTCTCGTCTGCGAAGGCGCTCGCTTTCCCGCTTCTTTGCCAGCCGAATGGCTTTAAGCTCCGCGTCTGTTTTGTCGAAGGGTTTGATGGTGCTGATCCTGTATTGCTCGCGTTCGGCGTTGGTGAGCTGTAGTTGCTTGCCGAGGGCGCGGCCGTCGATAAAAACCATCGCCTCGAAATCACCTTCGACCGGCGGCCCGTCAAAGCGCTCTCGGCATCGTACCAAGTGCTGAACGTCACCGAGGCGCCGCGCGCGGAAACCTTTGAGGCTGTTTTTTGAGCGCCGCTTACCCATTGGCCGCGGCCTTCTGTAGCGCCTTGGCGTAGCGAATCCGACAATGCCTGTCCCAGGCTAAGACCTCGGCGTTCGGTGGCTTCGGCGTCACGAAGCGATCGGGCGGCCAATGGCCGAATTTCGCCTTGAAACGATGCGCCGCAGCTCCGGGCTTGTTGCCGCGCTCAAGGGCGAGGTGCAGCAGGCCAGCGTGGAAATCGCGCTTCTGCTCGTTGGAGTAGTGTGGAAACGACTGCCGGCCGTTTCGTGCCAGATGTTGAAGTTCGCCATCGCGGGTGACGATGTATTCTCCGGGACGTTTCGGCATGAAGCCGCAGTTACCGCACGGCTCGCCTGCGGTGCGGATCGCCTTACATTGTGAGCACTCGAGAAGCCGGCTTGAGAGCTTGAGCGTTCGCGTCTCTTGCGCTGGCGTTTGAGCTTTGCGGTCGGCAGCAAGCTCCCATCGCACGGGATCCTCGACGAAGCCGTGCATGAAGATGGCGCCGGCATGGTCGATGACCAGACAATGGTCTTTGCCCGGCGCAGGTCTAAGCCGCGGCCGACCATCTGACGAAACAATCCCATCGACTTGGTGGGTCGTGCCAAGACGATGCAGCCGATGTCGGGAAGGTCGAAACCCTCGGTGAGCACCATGCAATTCGAGACCACCTCGGTTTCACCCGAGGCAAGGCGCTGCAAGATTGCATCGCGCTCAGCCTTCGGGGTCGACCCGTCCAGATGCTCGGCCCGGACTCCGGCCTTCACGAACTCTTGGGCGAGGTGGACCGAGTGAGGGACGCTCGTTGCATACAACAAGGTCTTGCGTTGATCTGCCAGGCGACACCAGTGGCTTACAATATCGCCGACGAGCTCGGAGCGGTCCATGCGAGCGGCAAGCTCGGCCTCAACGTAATCGCCTTGGCGAACATGGACGCCCGTCAGATCAGGCCGACTGGGAGCAAAGACCTTGGTGCCGACCAGATAGCCGTCAGCGATGAGATCGGCGACCTGCGGCCCCTCGATCAGCTCGTCAAAGACATTGCCCAGCCCGCGCCCGTCGCGTCGGCACGGCGTTGCCGTAAACCCGATGAGCTGCGCGTCTGGATAGGCTTCGATCAGTTGGCGATAGGAGCGAGCTGGGACGTGATGCGCCTCGTCGATGATCAAAATATCGGCTGGCGGCCGTTCGCCTCGGCGGTGCAGAGTTTGGATCGAGGCGACTTGCACCCTCCGCATCCGGTCGAGCGGCTCGCCAGCGAGGATCACGCCGGCATTGATGCCGAATTTGATGAGTTTTTCGCGCGCCTGGCGGATTAGCTCGCGGCGATGGGCGACTATCAGGACGTGCTTGTTAGGCTCCCGTCGGATGTACTCTCCAAACGCGATGGTCTTGCCGGCGCCTGTCGGTAGGACGCCCAAACTGCTGCGGCGTCCAAGGACTCGCTCAACGAGCTCAGTTTGATATGGCCTGAGGAGCATGGCTCAACCCGCTCCCCTCTCAATAGCCTTGTTGATGGCGGCGCCGAGCCGCTTCATCTCAGCGCCGTGCTCGCAAACAGGGAGTTTGGTGACCAAAGACGCATATTCCTCGCGCGCTGCTTCAAGGTGGTGAGACGGCTTCGCTGGCTTCGGCGTTGGGTCCTTTGGCACCGTCCTGGTGACCGCCTCGCGGGCATCGGCCACCGTTTCCTCAAAGCTCTGCTCAGAGAGTTCTTCCGAGCGCGCGCGCTTGGTGCGCCAGGTTCTTGTCGATGCCTTGCTCGGCAAGTGTGGGTTTTTCATCAACCCGCACTGCTGTTCCTACACCCCGAGCTCCGGCATTGAGCCCGACTGTCTCCCGCTGCGCCTCCATAAGGTCATGCAGCCGGCGCGTGGCGCGCATACGAATTTCTTTGGCGTCAGCCTCTAGGTCTTTGTTCTTCGCCTGACGAGCATATGCGGCCATCGCAACAGCGCGGTCGCGGAAGTCTTTGACCTCGTCGACTGACTTGGCTTCGGCGAGTGCGCGGCAGGCGGCATCGTACTTTGCGAGCGAGTTCATCGGCCACCCCATTCCGGCAGCGGCCAGCCGGCCGTGGTCCGTTCGCAGTGGCGAAGCACTCGCCATTCGTGGCGCAACCGCGCCATCTTCACGTCATGCTCTGGGTTGAAGCCCTTCGCGTGTCGGATTTCTTCCTGCCGCGCGCGGCAGAGAAGGCCGAAGCGCCAAAAGCCGAAGCACTCGCGCTGGTCAGGATTTAAACCAGAGACTTGCGGGGAGGAGGGGTCGATTACGCCTGCTGGTTTTTCCTCGGCGTCGGTCGGACCTTGGCCGGTGGCTTGATCGGCAACTGGGTTTGCTTTATTTGAAAGGGAGATCGCGCCGTCCTGTCGATCCCTTTTCTGAGAGCCGTTCCCGCTAACGCCGGGCACGGCTCTCTCAGCATTTGGGGGGGCCATATCAAGCAGCGGCCTCCGGTGATTTGCCAAGCAGGCGTGCACGAATCTTGGACTTCGTGCTGTACCAGCCGGTGCCGACCTTCCAGCCAGGGATTTGCTTGGTGCTTAGTTTGTAGACGGCCTGCCTATAGCTTTCGCCCGTGTAGCCGGCGATGGCCTGCGCACCCCGTAAGAGGTCCGCGAAATCGTCGTCAGGTTTTGTGGATTGATGCACGCTCGGACTCCTTCATTGAAAAATCTTGAAGGAGTTTCGAAAGCGCTGCGCTTATGTGGTGCGGTTCGGGACAGCGTGTCAAGGGTTCGGGACCGTGAAACCCAGGGGAGTCCACATTGCGCGGATTGTGATTCTTGTTAGCGCTTCGTTCTGCCGGTCGAAAGTCGCAGCCCGCGCGATTCGATTTTTATCTGCGTCGTCGCAAATTTGGAAACTGATTTGCACTCGCATGATGCCAAGGTGTGTTGGTGACGCCGCTCCTGTTTGCGCGCTATACCCTCGTAGCTCTGGCCGTAGCGTGCTCGAGCTCAGGGAAGCGGCGCGGGCAAGCCACCAGGGCCGGGGACGCTTAATTAAGGGATTGAGCGCAAAAAAGACCGAGGGTGTGGTCGCTAGGCCCCTAGCGAGGGCCCCGTTTTCACATTATGTTGTGGCACAGGAGAGTGAATTGCATGGCCGACCGCAAATCAGTCCTGACACCACCGCCGCCGCGTCCAGAGCTTGACAGGCTCTTGGAGGAGGCTCGCCACACGCCCGTGACGGACGCCCAGTTGCACGAGCAGCGGGTTAGCTTTGTCTATGGCAATGCTCCTGTCGACTCAGGCATCACCCGAGACTCGGCTCGGCGGGCGGCCGAGCGTATGCGGCTCGAAGAGTAGCAGGGGACTGATTCAACAAATTCTGGCGGCTCATGCTCGTTCTGAGAGGGGAAACTCCCGAACTTTTCGAGCGTGTTCAGGAGAAAAACCTGAGCCGGCAGTATGATCTGCTCCTAAACTGCATCGAAATTGGCTTGACGCAGAATTGTCCCGCGGCGTTCGACAAGTATACGCTGTGGGCGCTAAATCACGTCGCGGTAGCGAACATCTCTCAGTTTGGCGGTCGGTTTCGGGAAGAGCCGATTTACGTCGGGAACCACATACCGCGGCATTTTGCGAAGGTTCCCGAATTGATGGATCGCTTCATTTCGACCATCCACGAGAATTGGTTCTTGTGGACTCCTGCCCAGGTGGGCGCTTACGCCCTGTGGCGATTGAATTGGGTGCATCCCTTCATAGAGGGAAACGGACGAACCGCCAGGGCCACTTGCTATTACATGATATGCGTGAAGTCCGGTGCGTTGCTCCCCGGCGACAAGATCGTTCCGGAGCGGATTAAGGAAAATCGTCCAGCCTACGTCGCCGCGTTGCGCGCTGCCGACGCGGCATGGGAAGGCGGCAATTTGGACTTTTCCGAGATGGAGAATTTCGTGGCCGGGCTTCTACAAGCACAGCTCACGAACGACGCATAGCCACAAGCGGTAGTAAAAAGGGCGCCGGCCGAAGCCGACGCCCCTCGAAATTGCGAGGCTGCCGCGTCGGGCAGCCTCTCCCGCTAATCACGATGGCCTCTAGTGCGGGCCGTGGGAAGTCAGACCACAGCTCCGTTGCTATGCGGCGGCCTACGCTGTCTTCGTGGATGGCCTCATAGGAAAGGCCTCCCCCGCGTGCTGCTTAAACGCTTTGGCGCGCCGGTCTTGAGCGTGCTGACCTCCCGGTGCCTGGTCACGTCCATCACGCGGAGGATGTCGGCGCCGTGGTGAAGCGCCGATGTGACGAAACCCGCGCGAAGGCTATGACCGGAGAAGATGTCAGGATCGAAGCCGGCGGCCCCGGCTCGCTTCTTGATGATCTCAGCCACCGAGCTGTCTGTGAGCCTGGCCAGAGTCAGCAACCCACCTTTCTTGATCGAGCGGAAGATTGGTCCCTCGGTAATTCCAGCCGCCTCGAGCCATGCTTTGACCGCAGCGACGGGTCGAAGCCGCGAGCCGTGCGGAATTGAAACGAAATCGCCAGCACCTTCCTGGTCGGTTTTGGAGCGCCTGATCCTGACGAGCAGTCCCTCCGGCGTCTCCTCGAGGTCAGTCACGTCGAGCGCTACGAGCTCGGAGCGGCGAAGCGCTCCGGCGAAGCCGAGGACCAGAAGCGCGCGGTCCCGAAGCCCACGCAGGTCCGTCGGCATTTCCGCGACTATCGCTCGGATGGTTTCTGCCGTAGCCGGTGCCTTGCGTACCGCCGCGGTGCCGATTGATCGGCGAATACCTGCCAGCACGGCCTTGATGGCTTCGCTGCTCGTGGGAGGGTCAAAGCCAGCCACGCGGTGCATGTAGCGGATGCCGGCGCAACGCCGGGTGATGGTGCAGGCTTTCAAGCCGGATCTGGCCAGGGAAGCCAAATAGGCGGCTATCGCGTCCACGGTCGCCGGCAACGGCTCAACGCCATGGCGCTTACACCATTCCACGAAGTTCGCGGCATCCGCTTGGTATGCCCCTCTCGTCGCTGCCGATTTTGAGGCAATCGCAAAGCCCGTGGCTGCCTCTACCGCCTCACTGAGGGAGGAGGACACAACGGCTAGGCTCAACGGCCCTAACGCGGCTCCTTTCGCCTCCAGCATTGTCTGCCTCCTTTTGCTTTTGGGAAGGGGAGTTATCAGAACTAACGAGGCCGCCGCGCCGGGTGTACCGCTCCGGCATATGCGGCGGCCTCTAGCGTGGGCCTAGGGAGTTGACTAGGCACGCGAGTTTGGAAGAGCGCGCCCCGAGCGTATCCGCGCTGAGCGTGCCATGCAGCCCCAGAGAAGGGGACGCGGCCGGTAGTGCCGAGAGGCACAAGTTGGTGGACTGGCATGTTGACCAGATGGTGGAACACTTCGCGAGAAGTGCTACGGCGTAGTCGCTTAGCGAGAATTCGTCCTCTGCTTTTGGGGCGCAATTTCCCTGTGGGATACATTCGGCTCGCAGCTGGTACCTCCAAGCGTGCGGGAGAAGTGGCCAACCGCCTACGACGTCGCCGCCAAGACCACCGGCTACTTGCCGTGGGGGGGCTGGCTGTTAATCGGAGCAGCGATAATGACAATTTTCGCCCTTGAATATGCCGGTCACCACAAGCGTCGAGCGGAAGCATCCGGCACTTTGTCCGGTGGAAACACCTTCTACAGCCCGACCCTCACGCAGATACCGCCGACGCCCGAGCAAATTAAGGCCCTAGCCTCGGCGCCCCTGCGAAAGATGAGGAAGGACGGTGTCGCTCTCCGAAACGAGCATCTCAGAAACGACGATCATTTCTCCCAGTGGCGCCTACGCTATGGGCTATGGCGCGAGGGCACGCTCGCTGCTGCTGCCAAGCTGTCGCCCGTGCTTCACGACAGACTGGAAACGCTCAACGAGATTTATGGCGGCATCCCCGGCGGCGTGCAGGTGTTCTCGCCTGAGCATGCGCAATGCCTCTCCATCATGTCGGAGATTCTCCGACGCGTAGACAAGTACCTTGAGGTTCACGAGCAATAGGGAGGTATTCGACGTGGAGCCTTCCCCAAAGCACTCTTCACAGACTATCGTGCAGTAATGCCCCGCGACCGCATCGCAGAGATCACCAAGGTAAGAGAACGCGCGGTCTTGGCCGACAGCATGTTGCCTATCGTCGCTCTGGTCGATTTGGAGGCCGTATGGAACAGGAATGAAATTGATGCGGCAGAATTTCATGTCCCTGTTCAAACTTGGGCCATTTTTTCCGTAATGAGGTGCGTGACATTTCTTGAAGTTTTCGTGCGGGGTTGGACGGCAACACTAATCGACAGGGGCGCGCCCTATGCCGAGAATGCAGCCAAGCTCGATGCTGCTAAGAAGGCGAAGTTCGACTTTGCCCTGTCCAGAGCCATTCAGGGTAAGCAATTATCCATTGGAGAAATCATCGCCCATGAGATATCGGTCAACTGCTTGTCAGACATCGTAGGGGTATTCACGACACTGGCAGGAAACGATCTTTTTTGCCGTTGAGGGATGCTTACGACCGCTTTGCGGTTGAGGTGGAACGTAAGCCGCTCGTTCCGATCATCGCCGACATGGATAAGCTCCGGGCTGAGCTCGCGCACCTTTTCGAGAAGCGCCACATCCTTGTGCATGAGATGCCCCTGACTGAGGTCGTCACACCCGCGGAGGCTCGCGGCTTCGTGACGGCAACCCAGCAATTTGTAAAGGCGACCGAAGCGGCCTTTCAGAAGATGCTCTACGGAGACTACCCTCTCACACAGGCGGACATGACCCAGCAAGCTTGGGACCTGTTAGACGAGGCCGAGAAAAAGCTAGAGGAGTTCGCCCAGTTAAATGGGCTCGCGGACGACGAAACGTGGCAACACCTCAGATCCGCTCTTGAGCAATACGCAGTTGCTCTCTCGACTTGGCGCGTCGGCGGCGGCACCAGCGAGCCGATGGAGGTGGCCTTTAAAAAACGGAGTTTGCTCTTGGACTTCTTAAACCAAGTGCACGCCTTCCGTGGGGTAGGCGGCGAAAGCTCGTAGCCCCACAGTAGCCCTCGGTTTTTTCGGATTGGAGGGCTGCTGACCGCAACACCTTTGATTATTGGCTCCCCGGGTCGGATTCGAACACCGACCCAGCGGTTAACAGTCAGCAGCTTTGGATACAAAGCGCACCCGAATGCTGCGCTCCCTTACCCATATGGTTACCCCTACTGATTTTCTCCCACCCGTAAATCAGCTAAATATTGGTGCCGGCTGGAGGATTCGAACCCCCGACTACTGATTACAAACCACCTACCCAAAGACCACGGCGACCCTCTCGCGCGAAGCACTTTATGTTTCACAAAGTGTACAATCTGAAACATTCGATTGACGTGCTTCATTTCATGTCTCTAAATAGGGTTCTCTCAACCTCCTAGAGGAAAGGGAACCAAAATGCCGACGGTTGGATACGCGAGGGTATCAAGCACCGGCCAGGACTTGGCCATCTAGCTCGAACGGCTGGAGGGCGCCGGTTGCGCGAAGGTTTTCAAGGAAAAGAAGTCAGGGGTAGATGCCGGGCGCCCCGAGCTCAAGCGATGCCTAGAATACCTCAGAGAGGGAGACACCCTCTTGGTAACGAAGATCGACCGCTTGGCGCGATCGACATCTGATCTCTATCGCATCATTGCGACGCTGACGGACAAGGGCGTGGCTTTTAGGGTTACCGACGACCCTTCAATCGACACAACGTCTCGCACCGGCAAGCTTGTCATGGGCATACTCGCGCTCATTGCCGAATTTGAGAACGACATCAGGCGAGAGCGCCAGATGGACGGTATCGCCAAGGCTAAAAACCGGGGCGTGAAATTCGGACGCAAGCGTGAGCTGACCGATGAGCGAGTTAAGGAGATCAGAGCGCTCCGGAAAGCTGGGGAGACCGTGCCGGCCATCATAAAGCGGACCGGGTTTAGCAAAGCGAGCGTATATCGAGCGTTGGGTTAGAGGGCGAACACCGAATAAGGTCCGCTAAGGGGTCAGAAGCAGACTTGAGCGCAGCACGCATGTACGTCCGCTTAGTGCCACAAGCAGAAGCCACGGGGTTTTGCACCCACGTTAATGAAAGCAGCTTCAGGCCGATCACGCCACCCGGTCGCTGGGAGAGGCGCCGACACGCGCTCAACCAATATGACCGTTGGGGTTGCCAGCGTGAACGCCACATGAATAACGCCCTCATTTTCGGTTCAGTGGCCTCCAGCTAGAACGGCATCATGAGCAGAGGGGAAAAGCCCCTCGGTTCGATGGTCCAATTAAGATGCGATCCTCGCCCCCGCGTCGCAGCTCAAGGGAGCCTGTCATGACGATCACCGGCCTGCGCTTCGAAGTCACCTGGAGCTTTCCGTATCCAATCACCACCACAGGTAGCGGCACGGCCCTGACGATTTGCGTCCGGTCCGGGGACATCTGCTTGGCCTTCCTTACCCAGACCAGCGGCGACGATGAGGTGCTCTATCTGCACCCATTCACGGGCGACGAGCAGTACCGCCACCCGACGCCACCCGGCTACTTGACGATCAGCGGCATGGCCTACGACCCCTTCCGCAGGCTCATCTGGTGCTGCGAGTTGACCGTCGCGCCGGAGGTGATTCTGACCCTCGATCCCGAGACGGGTTCGCTCACCGGAACGCAGGTCGCCACCCCGTCGCCTACGATGTCGGCGCCACATGGCCTTGCTTGCAACGGCTTCTTCTTCGTGCGTGGCGGCGGCTCGACGCTCGAACTTTGGGCGACCAACGGTGTGCTGCTCGGCACCCATCGGTACACGGGCCGGAGCATTCGGGGGGTCAGTGCATCGCCTTGGAGCTACTGCTTCGTCGACACCGACGAGATCGTGGTCATCGGGCCCATGGGCAACGAACTTGCCGTGAGCAGCGGGATCGGCACCTCCGGCGGCATGGAAGCGATCGCCTTCGACTACATCGACTTCATCCACATGGACGACATCCCCCAAGTCTGGGGGCCGGACGGCTCGATCGGCGACCCGGGGACGATCTACAATCCCGATACGCCTTGGAATCCTGAACCCTGGGCTGGTCGCCACCGCCTCTACGTTGCCAACGAGATCGACCAGACGATCTATGCCGGCTATCTGACGGCGGACTAGCGGATCGTCACAGATGAGACGGATGAGCGTACACCGAACAATGTCCGCTAAGGGGTCAGAAACCAACTTGGGCGCAGCACGCACGTACGTCTGCTAAGTGCCATGAGCGGACATTGTGCAGCTATCTTTGCGCGAAATTCTCGGAGGTCATGGGGCATTCCAGCGTCGATTTGAGCGCCGCGACCAGGTCGTCCTTGTTTTCGGCGCTGATATAAAGACCGTTATTCTCCTCCGCGAGGCACTTGGCGTCCAAGATGCTGTTCTCGCCGGTCCAGGAGAAATCCTTCATGCGAAATCCGATGATATGGACGGTCAATTGCTCCGCGGCGGCGTGCAGCTTTTTGCCGAGATCACAAGGCGAGGCGCCGCAGGTCTCCTCCCCATCGGTAACAACGACGATGACTCCAGGGCTCTTGCGGTAATCGAGCACGTCGGCAGCTTCTGACACCGCCGAGGTCAGCGGCGTTCTCCCTGAGGGCGTTAAGTCGTCGAGCGTGCGCATGATGGCGCTCGCGGCATTGACAGTCGGCTTGAGGTCAAGCTTGACGTTGCATTGTTGACCGGGGCCTGGACCATAGGTAATGAGGCCGACGCGACGAAGGCGCGCGACAGTCGGCAGAATTTCGGCAAGCGCGGAACGTACTTCATCGATCCTTGGTTTAAGGGTCGCGATCCCCTGATCGAGATTGCCCGCCATGGAGCCCGACGCATCGAACACGATCATGGCGTCTTCGGTACAAGGCGGTGGCTTGGGTCCAGCGTGAAGAGGGCCGACACCAATAAGAATGATCGCAAGCGCGATCGTGGTAAGCAGGCCGGCGCCAGTGATGGTGGCGAGAGATGCAAAAATCGTCTCTTTGGAACTTTTCTGGATCATGTGCGGGTTCATGGCCACTAACCATGGATGCCTGCTCAGTTTTGCGCTGTGACTTTTGTCACACCTCGCACCTGTAATCATGCAAATGGGTTCGTTCTCAGCTATTCTTCCACCATTGATCCCATGGTGAAGGCCTTGCCCGAATGGCGCGGTCCCCCGTCACACAAGCCGACTGTTCTCTTGGCGGCGTCACGATCTTTGCTGACCTTCCAGGGAAGGCTCTCGAGCGGGTTCAGCAATGCTGCTCCTGGCGGCGTTACCAGCCGGGCGAGCCGATCGTCGACTATCTGGATTCTTCCGACGACGTGTTCTTTCTCATTTCGGGAGAAGTCCGGGTGACCATCTATTCGCTGGCAGGCAAGGCAGTGAGCTTTCGCGAACTCGGTCCGGGCGAAGTATTTGGCGAATATCCTGCCATCGACCGGGGCCCTCGTTCGGCAAGCGTAGAGGCGCGGAAGAACTCTATCGTCGCTACCTTGCCCGGCGCTGCCTTCAGGGAGCTCTTAAGGTCAGAGCCCGTGGTGGCGCAGGCGCTACTGCCGCACCTCGTCACGAAAATTCGGGCGTTGACGGCCCGCGTCTACGAGTTCAGCACGCTTGCGGTAAGCAATCGCATTCAGGCCGAATTGCTGAGGTTGGCGAGGCTCGCCGAACCGGGCGGCAAGTCTGCACGCATTGCACCGGCGCCACCCATAGCGAGATCGCAAGTCGCGTCAGCACCCATCGCGAGGCTGTCACGCGCGAATTTGCCCGCCTGTCGCGCGTCGGTCTCATCGAGCGGGAGCGAAATGCGCTTCTTGTCAAAGACGTTGAGCGGCTCGCCGAAATGGTTCACGCCGCGACGGGCGAATGGCCCTGATCCTTCACTGGACTATTCGGTAGAAGCATTCGTAGCGGCCCTCCTCGCCGAGCTCCGCGGGTCCAGTGCCGCCCTCGACGGGCTCAGGACTTTCCCCCACGCGAGGATACGGCGAGGCATTGCTTGCTTAACGGCAGAGCGGTGAATGCTGCTTTGGGTTCATTAGCCGACGTAACTGTCCGTTAGCGCCATGCCCGCTTTACCCGCGATAGCGGACATTCGTCAGTGCGGTTGGGATGTCCGCCAAGTGCCACGAGCCGAAATTAGTCGTCAGCCTGTGATGACGGGTTTGAGGCGTCGCGAACCCATCCCAATCCATCGCGTCCGCCTCAAGATCCCATTCCAAACCTGACTAGCGACCGTCTTGGCGGCGGAGCAAGAATTGCTCCTCTGAACCGTAACCTAGCCTGGTCGTATCGCCTGCAAACTTGGCATCAATTCCTTGCGGATGATCCGGATAGCATCCTCCACCCGTGTTCCGGATTGAGGACAATCTTCCAGGCTACGCATAGCGTCTCGCAACACGAGATTAGCATCGGATTTTGCGATCACGCCGCGTTCGATCAGGTGATCAAGAAGCCGCAATAGAATTGCCGTGTTGGCTAGTGCCAGGCTGTCGGCGGTTTCCCCATCGAACATGTGTTACCTCATCTTCTTGGGCCAGTTTTTTATGAAGACCGCGAGGTCTGAACGGTGACATGGCCGTCGCTCTAGTTTAAGGCGCGAACATCGCTTGGCACCGAACGACGACCTCGTTTGCGCTTCGCTCTTGCAGTCGGGCGGGCTTCGGCGGCAGCGCTTGACGCAAGCAGGCCCCGCAACAGAGTTCAACCTCCGGCGACACTGACGTGAAGCGGATCGAAAAATCCGTGCTGCTCTTCGGAACGACGCCCGTGACCTTCCCGTAAAGCGATCCAGGAATCTCGCTGCCCTTCTCGTCGAAGAGATGCATCTTGAGATTACTGAGCGCGGGAACCGGGTTTTCAAGGCGCACTTCCCCACCTTTCGGGGAGAGTTTGGTCAAACTCCCCTTGAGGATTTCTCCTCCGAGGTGATAGGCGTCCATGACCTCGTATGTCAGCGGAATAGGCTGGGCTAGCGCTACGACCATTTCTGGCGACTGCGGCAGTAAGAGCTTGTACGGCCTTCCGATCCCTAACACCTCGAAAACGGTGAGAGGATGTTCAATCCCCTTGGCCCGGACCTCGATCTGCTTCCCGATCTTGAGGATCGGCCCCACTTCTTTTCGCGTCGCCTCGGAAAGCAGGATTTGCCCGCCAACCGTGTAGGACTGAATCCGCGAGGTGAGATTGACGTGGCGGCCCACCACTCCATACTTCGTCCGTTCCGACGAGCCGATATTTCCTACCACGACCTGGCCGGTATGGACGCCGATGCCGATCTCAACCTCGGGCAGATCGTGCTGCCTGTTGTGCTCATTGATGGACGCCATGGCAAGCTGCATCGCCACTGCGCAGGCAACGGCGCGCTCGGCATCGTCCTCCTGCCAGACTGGAGCGCCGAACAGAACGAAGATCGCATCGCCAATGAACTCGTCGATGGTGCCGTGATACTGCTTGATGATGGAGATCATGGTCGTGAGATAGCAATTGAGCATGCTGACGACCCGTTCCGGGTCCAAACGTTCCGACAGTGACGTGAAGCCTCGGAGATCGGCCATCAGCATCGTGACCTTGCACTTTTCCCCGCCGATCTCGAGTCCAGTGGGAGATTCGAGCAGATTGGTCACCACCTCATCGGTCAAATAGCGGCCGAAGGTTTCGCGGATGAACTTGTTGCGCAACGCAACTTGGCGGGCGAGCTGCTGGAGCTCGAACTCGACTTGCTTGCGGCCGGAGATGTCCGCCCACGAGCCAACAATCTCCTTCGGCTTCCCTTCGTCGTCATAGATGATTTTGAAGGTGTCCTGGACCCAGATGAAGTGCCCCTTCCGATGCCGAAAGCGGTATTCGATGGTCCCCCCTCCCTGGGCTATCAACTTCTCGACCTCGGCGAACACGCGCGGGGCGTCATCCGGATGCAGATGCTTGACCCAGAAGGTGGGATCGTCCCGCATCTCCCATGGGGCGTAGGCCATGATCGATTTCAAATTCTCGCTGACGAAGCGGCACGCATAACCACCCGACATTTGCGTGGTGGTGTAGATGACCGATGGACTGGCGGCTACAAGCGTTTGCAGGTCTTTGGCAATGGCCATGCGCTCTCCAAGCGCCTCCTGTGCCTGCTTGTGATAGGAAATATCCGCCCAGGCACCTACGACCTCCGATGGACGGCCCTGAGCGTCGTGGAGCACGCGGAACGTATCCTGGATCCAAACGTAGTGCCCGTCGCGATGACGGAACCGGTATTCCAAAGTGCCGCCGCCTTGGTCGAGCAACGGACGCACTTCCTTTGCGACCCGAGGGGCATCCTCGGGATGCAGACGCGAGTACCAAAACCCGGGGTCTTCAAGCATCTCCCAGGCGGAGAAGCCCATGATGGGGTCCACATTGTCACTGACAAACGTGCACGCAAAATCGCCCGAGCCCTTGTTTGTGTAGATGATCCCAGGCGTGACCGTGAGGAGGTACTGAAATCGCTCGCGGGCCATTCTCAGCTCTTTGGTGCGCTCCTCGACCCGCTCCTCCAAGTCGTCGCGTGCTTTCTGGAACGTCTCTTCCGCGCCCTTGCGCTCCCGTAGGTCTGTGGCAAACCTGATTGTCCCAACCTCGTGCCCTTTTTCGTCCAAGACGACGGAGGCCGAGATCAGCACGGGAATACTAGTGCCGTCCTTGGCGCGAAGATTGCTCTCGAAGCCTGAGAGTGTGCCTCCTCGCTTACGTATCTCTCGCGTGACGTCGTTGGCGATCAACTCACTGCCGCAGAGCAGCGCCACCCGCCGACCCACGATGTCTTCGGCGGGATATCCCGACAGTGTCTGGGCGCCCTCGTTGAAGAGCACCACATTGCCTTCCTTGTCCGTAGAGATGACAGCGTCGGGTGTGCTGTCGATCAATTGAGTGAGATACCGTCTTGTCTCCGCGGCCGCTTGTTCCGCTCGATCGCGGGCGGCCTCCAGGAGGCTGACCCGTTGGCGCAGTTCGCTTATGATGTGCTCGCTAGTTTTCTCTTTGTCCATGCGAGTGAACCCCACAGGACCTCGCGCGAAGGCGTCCTTCGCCAACTCTGCCACGCCCCTGCCTTTCTCGCTGTGACAATTCGCACTCGGAAAGGTCGCAGTCGGGCTCAATTGCAATTTTCGCGCTTTTGGGTCCCCAATCCAAGCGCTTTCCTCGGCAAATTACTTTGAGGCCTTCCAGGCGCGACAGGCCGATCATGCTCGGTAGCACCCGATTCCGCCGCCGCCCGATTATGGGGAAGCGAATGGTTTGCAACTAGGAGCAGTTGTGCAAGGGAGCGCGCCCAAGCATCCGTTTTGCAACGCCTGGCTGAATTAAGGGAGCGCGTCAGCTTCGGGTCATTAGCGGACATAACGGCCCCTTCGCCTTTACCCCCGATAGCGGACGTTCATCGGTGCGGATTGGATGTCCGAAAAGTGCCATTAGCGGACATTCACGAAATAGACGCCACCACCCTTCGCGCGCCGGGCTCTTGCCTTAGATGTCGAGCTTCGGAAAACTCAAACCATGATCAAAAGTAAGGACCTCCCGGATATCTCTCAAGCCACCTCCTGGTGGTTACCGTCAATCACAGGAATTTTTTTTGGTTTCGTATTTTTCGTCCTGACCTTTACACCGTCATTGGTGCCGCGGCCTCCGGTTTTTCAGGGGCTCCTCGGCGGAGTCGCCTTCTTTATCGGCTATGCCATCGGGCATTGCGGTGTGCTGCTCTGGCGCTATCTCGAACTGCCGGAGATTCAGCGACACTGGCGGCGAGCGGCGAATTTGGTACTCGCACTGGCCTGCGTGATATTTGCCGCCATCTACATTCCCCAAGCCGCCGCCTGGCAGAACGAAGTGCGCACCCGCATGCACATGCCGCCGGCAGAATCCACGAACCTCCTGCAAGTGAGCCTGGTTGCGGCCATCGTGGCAGTTCTCCTGGTGCTTCTCGCGCGCTTGTTGGTAGGCGGGATCCGTGGCGCATCGTCCGTTGTCTATCGCTGGGTGCCGATAAGGATCGCTGCGTTGCTCGGTGGCGCGATCTTCGCGGCGCTGCTGGTGACCGTGGTGAACGGCACACTAGTCAGCGCCACCATAGGCGCGATCGACCGCGCCCAGGCGCTGGTGGATGTCACCAATCCGCCGGGCGCATCCGTGCCAACGGTGGCTACGAGATCGGGTGGTCCCGGCTCTCAGATCGCGTGGCAGGATCTCGGCCGAGCCGGCAAGCGATTCGTCACGGAGGGACCGAGGAAGGCGGATATTGAGGCCTTTACCGGTCGCCCAGCGCTCGAGCCGATCCGGGTCTATGCCGGGCTCCGCTCGGCTGATTCGCCCGAGGACCAGGCTCAGCTGGCGCTCGCCGATCTTATCCGAATGGGCGCATTCTCCCGCTCCATATTGGTCATTGCGACGCCGACTGGGACGGGCTGGGTGGACAATAACGGCATTGCTCCACTGGAATATATGCATGACGGCGACGTCGCGACCGTTGCCGTTCAGTACTCCTACCTGCAAAGCCCGTTGTCGCTGATCCTCGAGCCCGGCCGTTCGCGAGAATCGGCTGCCGCCGTCTTCAGAGTAATTTACCGCTACTGGAAGAAACTGCCGAAGGACGGCCGGCCGAAGCTCTATCTGTTTGGCCTCAGCCTCGGTTCGCTCGGATCGGAATCCTCGGCACCGGTGCACGCCTGGCTCGGGAATTCATTCGATGGTGCCGTCTGGGCGGGGCCGCCCTTTCGCAACCGGATATGGCGGGCGATCCAACGGGACCGAGACGAAGGCTCGCCCCCTTGGCGGCCGGTCTTCGAGGGCGGTTCGAACTTTCGCGTGATCGGCCACGGCGATAGCGCCAGCAAGGCGCCTTCCGATTGGGGACGGGTGCGGATCGTCTATATCGTCTATCCCAGCGACGCGATCGTCTTCTTCGAAGAGAGCATGTTCTACCGACAGCCCCAATGGATGGTCCCTCCGCGTGGGTGAGGATGTGTCTCCGCTGCTGCAATGGTTCCCGATCGTCACTGCGCTGCAGGTGGGGATCGACATGATGTTTGCCGCGGCCGTTCCGCCGGGACACGGGCACGACTACGCGGTGGCGGACTACATCGAGGCATGGACGGCGGTCACTGCGCCCCAGAATTGGACCGGCGAGGATGCAGGCAGGCTCGCTACCGAGTTGGAGACCGAAGCGGCCAGGCACAGCGGATCCTGGTAACGCAACGGTGCCATCCAAAGCGCTGCCGTAGATTTCCTGATACCACTTTGACATCACTTGGCGATCAGCTGCGCACCAACTCTCAAGCTGACTTTTGTGCGGACGCGACGCCAGATTGTCAGCAGTGTCTCCGGGTCTTGGGGCGCGACGCGGGCACTCATGTGCTGGTGGAGGAGCCGTCCACAGCATCAGAAGCGGACGTCAGTGACCCGCGCGGTTAGCTCGCCCGGGTGCAAGCTGCTTTTGTCGCTTGCGGAACTAACGAAAGCCACACGCAGCGTAGAGAACGACGAAATAGGAGAGGACATAGAACGTGTAGGTCTGGCCGTTGCCGTTGTAAATTTGCCGAGTTGTGCCGGCGAGCGCTGTCGAGCCTGCGGCTACCGCATCCCAGAAGGAACTCGACAAGGCAGGCGTAAGCGTCACGAAGGCCGACTTGTAGAAAGCGTAAAAGCCTAGGATGCGCCCTTGACTGTTCGCCGCTTCGCCGCTCTTCCGTCGGAGCAGCCACAGCACGGCGAACAACAGGGCGGACACAGCGACAGTGGCGGACATTACCGGCACCGGGTTCCAATACCCGTAGATCATTTCGAGCGACATGCCGTCCCACACCAGCGTTGAGGCGAAATAGGGGTCGATAGCCTCGGAGATCGGCACGATCAGGAGTTTGGGGAAGAACGACATCACCACAATCCCCAGGATCAAGAGATATTGCGAGACGAGGAGCGCCGCCGGCGCTTCGGCAATCTTGCCGCGCGCGGACTTGGGCGGATCGAGGAATATCGCCTGAATGAAGCGCGCCATGTAGAGAAACCCGACGAAGGTCGCGAGCAGCCCCATGGCTATCGGCCCATACCACCCTTTCTCCATCATCGCGCTCAGCAGCAGCCATTTGCCACCGAACCCGGCGAGCGGAGGCAGTCCGGACATGGCCACGATGGCGATCGCCGCGGCTGCAAAGGTAAAGGGCATGCGACGCGCGAGACCGCCGAGATCGGCGAATGTGCGCGCGCCTGTTCGCAGAATGATCGCGGCGGCGACGAGGAACAGGATCCCCTTGGTCATGAGATGGTTGGCGGTGAGGTAGAGTGCGGTGACCCAGCCGAGATGGCTCATGAGCGCGATCGCCGTCACGATGTAGCCGAGCTGACTCATGCTCGAATAGGCCAGCATCCGCTTCACGTCGTCCTGTTGCACCGCGAGCATGGCGCCGGCCAGCGCCGTGAGCATGCCGATCCATCCGAGCGCATGTGCGAGGCTCAAGTCCGCCTCGGACAGTATCGCGGCATAGGTCCCGACCATGAGTCCGAAGATCGGCACCTTGCTCACAACCGCCGATAGCATCGCCGACACATCGTCTTCAGCCTCGGCGTAAGCGCCCGGCAGCCAAACATGCACGCCAATGGTTCCCGCCTTGATGAGGAAGCCGATCGCGAGCAGGGCAAACACCACACCGGTGCCTTTGCCCGAGGTCAGCAGCGCGGCGAGCGCCCCGCTTCCCGTCACGGCATGGGCTATCGCAAATCCGGCAAGCAGGAAATATCCGGCGGCAAGCGAGAAGATCAGATAGCTCAAGGCGGCTGCAACTGCCTGGCGCCGCCGCGCGATCAGGAAATACGAGGAGAGGGTTACTAGTTCGAACAGGAAAAAGAACTCGAGGCTAGTCGAGGCGTGCGGCAATCCGGACAATGAGAGCAGCAATACGGCGAGCAAAGGATAAAACCCAGGCCGCTCGTCGCCGCGATAGAGGCAGGCAATCGTCAGCGTCAAGCTGCCGCCAAATAGCAGCACGGCGAACAGGAAGTTGATGCCGGACATACCCCGGATGATCCAGTACCCATCCAGCGCCAGAAGGGCGAACACGAGCACGGCCTTGGCGCGTCCGGTAAGTCCGTCGAGCAGGTAGATGGCGGCGCCGGCGGCAAGCGGAACAGCGACCCAGAGCGAGTTCAGGCCGGCGAGCCTTGCCGCGCCATAGCCGCAGGCAAACAGCAGCAGCGCGGCCCCAAAGGCTGGCAGCAAGCCAAGAGGATCACGCCGGGTTACGTTGCTCTCGTTGGGGCGGTGCAGGCTTTGGCCGAACCAGCGGAAGAGATAGGCAGCCTCGAGCAGCGACCCCAGCAGCACCAGCGCGATCCACACATAGCCTTCGCCGGACGCAAGCGCGAAGATCAACCGCCACTTTGCCCAGAACGCGGGAAACGGCGGCAGCCCGGCGATCGCGCAAAGCAGGAGGGCAAAGACGAATATCGCGGGCCTGTCGGTGAACACCCACCAATCCTCGATGTTCTCCTTGCCGACATATCCCGCAAGCCAAAACAACCCGGCCTTGGCGAGAAGGTGATTGACAAACAGTCCGCCGACGACCAAAGGGGTCGCCGCTTCGGCATCGAATAGATGCAGGAGCGCCAGCGCCATGGACACAAGTCCCATCTGCCCGACAGAAGAATAGCCGAGCAGACGCTGCGCCTTGCTTTGCGTGAGGCCGATCAGGTTGGAGACGACGAAGGTCGCACCGCCGAGGATGGCTATGACCTCGGCATGATTCTCGAAAAGCGGAAACAGATTGTAGAGAGCAAAGAAAACACCCGCCGACACGCCGGTCGCGATGAGGGACGCGACGTTGCTAGGGGCGGTTTCATAGACATCGAGCCCCCAACCGTTCGCCGGAAATGGCTTCAGCTCGAGAAGCAAGCAGGCGAGCAAGAGCATCAACGCGGCAAACCCAACCGGCCCCTCGATGGCCGCGCGATTGGCGATCAGGTCGTCGATGTTCAGCATGCCGGTCACCGCATAGAGCAGCATCGTACCGAGCAGAAACAAGGTCGACGCGACGATCGTCGCCATCAGAAACTTGAATGATGCGGACAGGGCCGCCGTCGTGCTGCCAAGACTGAGCAGGCCGTATGTGGCGATCGAGACGATCTCGAGGAAAACGAAGAGATTGAAGAGATCGCGGGTCATCACCATGCCCTGGATGCCCATCACGATCACCAGATAGAGCAGCATCACCGCGTATTTCTCGCGCACGAAGTAGAACGCGCCGAGAAGTCCGATGAGGTTGACGCTGGTCGCTGCGAAAGCCTCGGCGAGACCCATGCGGAGATTGATCGAGTACGGAGGTGTCGAGCCTCCGGTCAGGATCTCGATCGGTTCGGCGCCGTAGAACAGGCGAACCGCGCAAAACATCGAGATCAGCGTCATCGCCGCCAGTGCCGCGATGAAGCCCGCGACGACCCAGGTCTTTCCGAGCCGGTTTAGAAGGGGGATCAGAAAACCGCCGCCCAAGCCCAAGATGAAGATGTTGAGCGGGTTAAGGAGACTCCCTACCATTTCGAGTCCGTGAAGGCGTCGATCGACAGCGTTTGCTTCGCTTGGTAGAGCCGGATCGCATAGGCCAGCATGATTGCGGTCACCGCGAGGCCGATGACGATTGCCGTCACCGCGAGCGCCGAGGGTATGGGGTCGACCGAGCGTGTGGACGCCTCGGCGAGACTCAAACCGCCATCGATGATGGGCGCCGTCCCGTTGCTGACATAGCCGATGGCAACGATGACGAGATGACTGCCGGTCCCCATCAGCATAAAGCCGACGATTATTCGCAAAATGTTGCGCTGCGTCAGCATGCCCCAGATCCCGATCAGGATCAGGATCAGCCCGGTAGACAGAACGATGCTCGCGATCGTCATGACGCCCCTCCGACTTGCGGCGATCAGGCTCTGAACCGCTCGATGATCACGCTTAACTCGCAGCCGACCTTCACGCCGAGCAAGCATGGACAGAACAGGGATCGCGCCGGCGCTGAAGAAGGCGCCGAACTCGCCGAGCGGCAACACCCGATTGTCGAGGAACCCGCCGGCCAGAATGATGCCCGCGATGCCGACAACCACGATGAGCAGTCCGGCGAGCGACTCAATGAAGCTGAGATGTGCGAGCTTGATCTCGATAGTCGGGCTTGGCGAGCAGCAAGAGCAGCACGCAGGAAGCCATCACCGCGCCGCCCTGAAAACCGCCGCCCGGCCCGAGATGCCCATGCATCACGATATAGGCAGCGAAGATCGCAATCAGGGGAACGAGAATGTCCGCGCCGTTCTGCACGATCTCCGTCGACGGCGTCTCCTTCAGCGACTCCCGTATTCCCGCCTGCACCTCGTCGCGCTCCTCTCCGCCCGCGCCGAGCAGAAGCCCGATGCCGGCAGCCACCATGAATAGAACCGCGACCTCGCCGAGCGTGTCGAAGGCGCGGTAAGTCAACAGAATCCCGGTGATGACGTTGGGAGCGCCAAGCTCGCGTGGAACGAGATCCACGTAAGCTGCCGCCAACTCCGGCAGCGAACTGCGCTGACTATAGCTGACCGCAATGGTCGCGAAGATGACGCCGAGAAAGACGATTAGGACGATGGCCGCCCCGCGCCGCATCACGCTTCGCTCCGTTTCCGGTGCGCGCGCGATGCATCGGCCGCAGGCGATTGCGCCGGGCGCAGAATTGTATTCGCGGCGCGGGCGAGCGCGTGCGAAGAGATCGGATTGGTCATCAGCACGAAGTAAGCGATGATCAGCAGCTTCAGGCTCCAGTCGGGATGGTAGAAGGCGATCCCCACCAGCACCAGCGTGTTGCCTAGCGTGGACGC
This sequence comes from uncultured Alphaproteobacteria bacterium, assembly GCA_963757555.1. Lineage (GTDB taxonomy): Bacteria > Pseudomonadota > Alphaproteobacteria > Rhizobiales > Methyloligellaceae > Methyloceanibacter. The sequence goes on along the minus strand of CAVWRU010000012.1, from coordinate 402,728 downwards.
CTTCGTGCCCGCTTGGATTCGCGTGAAGGCGTCGGGCATGCGGAGCATGCCGAGGCCGGCGGAGAACAGAAACACCGCCCCGATCAGAATGGTGATGCTGCCGATGAGTTCGGCCATCACCCCCTCGCGTTACTGGTTTTGTGGATGGCGTAGAGGAAGATGATTGTCGACAGTCCAGACCCGATCGACGCTTCCGTCATGGCGACATCCGGCGCACCAAGCAGGAGGTAGCAGACGGCGGCGAACAAGCTCGCCAGCCCGGCGCTGACCGAAGCAGCCAGGAGACTCTTGAGACGCACGGCAAGGAGTCCGCTTGCCAGGATACCGCCGCACAGCAGATAGACCAGAAGCTCAAGCATGAGAGCTACAAACCCCGCTCAAGGTAGCGCGCGACGGCAAGGACGGCGAGAAAGCTCAGCACGCCATAGACCAGCGCGGCGTCCAGATAGATGAACCTCTCCGCCACCAACGCGTAGAGGGCCATCGTCGAGATGGAGACGATCGTGAGCGTGTCGACGGCGGCGATGCGATCGATGACTGTAGGACCAAGCGCGAGGCGCAGTACGCCGAAGCCGATGCCGAAAAAAATGAGGACCGCGGCCGCCATAAGGATGTAATCAGCCAAAGCTTTTCTCCAAATGCTTCTCGAACAGGCGGGCAATGATCCGGCTGGGGTCGTTGGCGTCGATAGTCCGCATGTCGAGACAATGGACGGTGAGTTCCTCCTCACTGATATCGAGGACGAGCGAACCAGGCGTTAGGCTGATCGAGTTCGCCAAAGCGAGCCGGCCGATCGGAGACTTCAATCCGGTCTTCACTTCACGACGCCGGGATCGACGTCGATGCGCGGCGCATAAACATATCGCATCATATTGATATTGGCCCGGACGAGCTCCACCAGGAACACTCCCGTGTAGAGGATGAAGTGATAGAGGCGCTGGGGAGAGAAGCGGATACCGCGCCAGATCTCGAATTTCCGCGCGAACACGTAAGCCATGGCGGCGGAGATCACTGTGCCGGTGGCCACGAACTCGATGGCGAGCGATGAGCTGATCGCGATCCAGACGAAGGTCAGGAGGAGCCAGAGCCAAAAAAACCCTTCGAGGGTCTCATGATTGCGCCTCGATGGGCCCGGCTTTTGCTTTGGTTGCCGAACATGGCCACGTAGGCCGTTGGCAAGACGATCAGCGTGAGCAGCGTCGCGACCAGAAGTCCACCCATGATCGAGACGGCCATTGGGCCCCAGAACACTGTGGGCACGATCGGAATCATGCCAAGAACCGTAGAGATGGCGGTCAGGACGATGGGACGGAGGCGTGCGCTGCTTGCATCGATCGCCGCCTGCATCACGTCTTTTCCCTGTTCCCGCTCGGAGTCGATTTGACCGATCAGGATCACGGCGTTCTTGGTGATCATGCCGAGCAGCGCCAGGATCCCGAGAATGGCCACGAAGCCGAGGGGCCGACCTGAAAGCAGGAGCGCACCGACCACGCCGATCAAACCCAGCGGCGCCACGCTCAGCGCGAGGAAAAGGCGCCGAAAGCTCTTCAGCTGGAACATCAAGACCGTGATCATGATGAGAAGCATCAGTGGCACGACCGCGATCACGGAGGCTTGCGATTTCTTGCTCTCTTCGACAGTGCCGCCGACGGCGATAGAGTAGGATGGCGGAAGCGACTTGGCCAGAGTCTCGATGTCTGGGGCGAGCGAGTTAACTACGGTCTCCGGCGAAACGCCGGGGATGATATCGGCCTGCACCGTAAGCGTCGGGATGCGATCCCGCCTCCAGACCACCGGCGTGGATTGGGTATAATCAAACGTCGCGAACTGACTCAATGGAACCGTGCGCCCATTCGGCAACGGAACGGGCAACTGGCTGAGAGTGGCAAGCGAGGCTCGCTCTTCGTCGGTGGAGCGGACGACCACGTCGACCAAGATAGATGTCGTCGCGAACTTGCGAAATCGAAATTCCCGAGATGACCGTATTGAGCACGTTTGCCAGCGCATCCGAGCTCAAGCCAAGCAGCCGTGCCTGGTCCTGATCGATTTGAATGCGCACCTCACGCGCGGGTTCGATCCAATCGAAGTTCACGTTCTTTGCACTGTGGCTCGTGGCCACGACTTGCGCGAGTTTCAGGGCGATCTCGCGGACCTTGGCGAGGTCTGGACCGCTAACGCGATACTGCACCGGCCATCCAACGGGCGGCCCAAGCTCAAGCGGATAGACACGCGCCACGACGGCGGGGAACTCTTCGGCGAGAGCCTTTTCGAGTTTGACCTTAAGCCTTTCTCGCGCCGGCACGTCTTTCGCCACGACCACGGCTTGACCGAAGAAATCGTTCGGCAGCTGAACATCGAGCGGCAGGTAGAACCGGATCGCGCCTTGGCCGACATAGGTACTCCAGCGCGCCACGTCGGGATCATCCTTAAGGACCGCGTCGAAGTGCTCCGCCATGGTTTTGGTCGCGTGGATCGAGGCATTTTGCGGCAGAGTCAGATCGACCAGGAGTTCGGGTCGGTCCGATGACGGAAAAAACTGGTTGGGGATCAGCGGGAACTGCAAAGATCGAGGCGACGAATAGCGCCAATGCAAGAGGGATTGTGAGCCATCTCGCCCAGTATCGCGCCCGTCAGCAGGCGGCGATAGAGCTCTCAGAAGAAATCCCTCCTTCGTCTCGGTCGACTTCGGCGGCTTCAGAATGAGGACGCCGAGCAGCGGCGCAAAAATGACCGCCACGAACCAAGACACGATGAGCGCCATCGCGACCACGGCGAACAGCGAGAAGGTGTATTCGCCGGCCGAGCTTGCGGCGAAACCGACGGGAACGAACCCGGCAATGGTGACAACGTGCCGGCCAGCATGGCAACGGCATAAGTACGGAAGGCGAACGTTGCCGCATCGACGATGCTATCGCCTTGCGCAAGCCTGCTGAGCGTCGCGTCGGTCGTGGTCATTGCATCGTCGACCAGCAAAGCAAGCGCGATGATGAGCGCGCCGAGCGATATCCGCTGCATGTCGATGCCGGTCAGCTCCATGAGCGAGAAGACGATGGCGAGCGTCAGCGGAATGGCGAGCGCAATGACCAGTCCGGGACGAATGCCGAGGCTAATGAAACTCACCACGAGAATGATCGCCACGGCCTGCCAAAGCGAGGTCATGAAGTCGGCGATGGCGTGCTCGACCGTCACCGCCTGATCCGCGACCAGGATGGGCTGAATACCCATCGGCAGATTGGCAGTGATCCTCGCCATGGCCTTGGTGATCCTTGTCGCCGAGCGCGAGAATGTCGCCGCCCTCGCGCATGGAGATGGCAAGGCCAATCGCCGGCTTGCCATTCACCCGGAATTGCGGCTGAGGAGGATCGACGAAGCCGCGGTGAATGCGCGCGATATCGCTGAGCCGAAGCATACGCCCGCCAACAGCGAAATTCACGCCTGCTATGTCTTGTTCGGACTGGAACGCACCCGAAACTCTCACCGACACCGATTCATTGCCGGTCTGAATCACGCCGGAGGGTCTAACGATATTCTGCGCCTGTAGCGCCGCGATCAAAGACCCCCGGTCTATCCCGAGCGTGGCGAGCTCGCGCATCGAGAACTCGATGAAGATCTGCTCGTCTTGAGCTCCCAAGTATGTCGATTTTGGCGACATCTGGCAGACCGAGCAATTGCGAGCGAATGTCCTCGACGTAATCGCGAAGCTCTCGCTGCGTAAATCCGTCCGCGGTGAAGCCGTATATGATTCCGAACGTGTCGCCAAACTCGTCATTGAAGAACGGTCCCAACACCCCAGACGGCAACGTGTGCCGGATATCGGCAACGCTCTTGCGCACGTGATACCAAGTGTCGGCGACCTCCGTGGCCGAAGTGCTTCCCTTGAGATTGACGAATATTGTGGTCGAGCCACTGGTGGTAAAGCTGCGAAGGAAGTCGAGATGCGGGGTCTCCTCCAGCGTGCGCTCGAGCCTCTCAGTGACTTGATTGAGCGTGTCCTCGGTCGTCGCGCCCGGCCAAACCGCCTTAACCACCATCGTCTTGATGACGAAACTCGGATCCTCGTCGTGGCCGAGCCGGAAGTAGGACAAGACGCCCGCCGCCACAGCGACGATCATGAGATAGGCGACGAGCGACCGATGATTGAGGGCCCACTCGGAAAGGTTAAAAGACTTCATGAGTTCGAGTCCGAGCAGCCGAACCTTCTGACCGGGACGGAGCGCCTGCACGCCTGCCGTCACCACGACATCGCCGGTGGCGAGACCCTGCGATATTGTGACCGAGGCGGGATCGAAGCGCAGCACATCCACGTTTCTGATCTCGACCGTCAGCGCCTTCGGATCGACAATCCACACGGCAGGATGGCCATTGAACTCGGTCAAGGCCGAAGACGGGATCTCGATCATCGGCACTGCGTCTGTCTGCAGCGTTCCGATGACGGTTGCCCCGAGCCGCATGGCTTCAGGCGGATCGGTGAGGCCCACCTTGACTTGAAAGGTCCGCGTGACGGGATCGGCCTGAGGCGAAACCTCGCGTACGCGGCCGGTTGCCGTAACAGAGGCGTCATCGGCGAGACGAACGTCGACGGCGCGATCAGTCGGTGCCGTCCGAAGCACCTGGGCAGGAACATCGAAGATGGCGTCGCGCCCACCATGACGGGCGAGCCTGACGATCATTTGACCCGCTTGCACCACCTCGCCGGGCTCGGCTCCTACGCCGGTCACGACACCCTCCGCATCGGCCTTGAGCTCGGTAAAATCGACCTGATCGTGGGCCGATTTGAGCTGCGCCTCGCTCGCGTCGAGTTGGGCTTCCGCGGTCCGCAATTCACGCTCAGCCTGATCGAAATTCGCGCGCGTCGTCCAGCCTTGCGAAAGAAGCGTCTGTTGCCGCTCGAAGTGGTTGCGGACCTGCGTGAGTTTGGCTTGCGCGGCCGCGACGTTGGCTTTTGCCGCGGTCAAGGCGTTGAGCTCGTTAAGGGCCTCCAGACGCCCGAGCAACTGACCAGCCTCTACCCGATCTCCAGCGTTGACGGTGCGCTCGATCATGCGCCCGGAAAGTCTGAAGCCGAGAGATGCCTCGTCCAAGGCCTCGATGCGCCCAGTCAAGACAACCGGCACGCCGGCTTCGCTCTTTTCCAGAGTGACTGTCCGAACTGGACGCGGCGCCGGCTCGGCGACATCAGTCTGCTCGTTACAGGCCGCGAGCGTCGTTGCCACGATCAAACTCAGCACACCCCTCGCCAAGGGCGAAAGGACGAGTCCAAGATGCGTACTGTCAAGACCTACCTCCCGCCGAAATACTTCCTCAGAACGATCCTAGCGCCGAACCGAGCACGATCACAGCCGCGAGCGCGATCAGTGCTCCCACAATGGCAACCATGAAGATGTCAAAATAGCTTTGGCGATGGCTCACGCCGCAGACAGCCAGCAGCGTCACCACCGCACCGTTATGCGGCAGACTGTCGAGGGTCCCGGCACTCATCACCGCGACACGGTGCAGCAGCGCCGGATCGATGCCTTGCTCGGCGGCGAGGCGTAGATAGGTTTCGCCGAGCGCATCGAGCGCGATGGTGAGGCCGCCTGACGCAGAGCCGGTCAGCGCCGCCAGGACGTTGGTGGCGACGGCAAGCGAGACCAGCGGACCGCCCTGGATAGAGAGGACCCAGTCCCGTACCAGAGCAAAAGCAGGGAGAGCCGCTATCACGGCCCCAAATCCAACAAGGCTGGAGACGCTGAGGGCGGGCAGCACCGAGGCGTTGGCGCCGGCATCCATGCTTTCCCTGAGCGAGGGCAGGCGACGGTAATTGAGCGCGATCAAAGTCACGATCGCCGCCAACAGCGCCACCACCACGGCCCACACGCCACCGACTGCGGAAAGCGACGTCGTGCCCCAACGCTCCTCCGCGAGAAAGCTCGTATCGAGGCGCGGCAGCACGGAAATGCTCATGGCGAGGTTGACCAGAATGACCACGACCAGCGGCAGCAGCGCGATCAAGGCACCGGGCGGCGCTGCCGCAATATGGCCGTGCGAAATCTCAGTGGGATCGAATTCACTGGCGATCGTTGCTCGCTCGCGCAGAGCGGGGTCGTCGATCGCCGTTTCGGCAGGCGCGTGTGCCCCATAACCCTCACCCGCGCGTCGGGTTGCGTTCTCCGCCCGTCCGAGCCACCACAAACCGAAAGCAAGCATGATGGCAGCCGCGATGATGCCGAGCCCCGGGGCAGCGAAGGGCGTTGTGCCGAAGAATGGCATCGGGATGGCATTTTGCAGGGCTGGGGTGCCAGGCAACGCGGACATCGTGAAGGTCATGGTGCCGAGGGCGATTGCCGCGGGCATCAGGCGTAGTGGTATGTCGGCGGTCCTGAATAGGCCCTGTGCCATTGGCACGATGACAAAAATTGCGACGAAAAGACTGACGCCGCCATAGGTGACGATCGCCCCGGCCAAAACCACCGCCAACACGGCGCGACCTGTGCCGAGTTTCTGTGTCATGAAACGAGCGATGACTTCGACCGAGCCGCTGTCCTCCATGAGCTTCCCGAATAAGGCGCCAAGAAGAAACAATGGGAAAAACTGCGACAGGAATTGCGCGGCGCCTCCCATGAAGGTCTGGGTCCAGTGAGCAAGAAGCGGCTCGCCCGCGGCCGCGGCGGCTATCAGCGCGGCGGCCGGCGCCAAGAGGAGGATGCTCCAGCTGCGGAATGACAGCCAGATGAGCAGGCCTGAGCGCGATGAGTATGCCGGCGAGTCCCATCCTTCTCAGACTTGGCCGACCAAGTCGTCGATGTCGAGCGTCGAGCGCACACCAATATCCGCAGCATGGGCGGTCAGGAACTCTTCTGCCGAGCGGCGGCCCTCGTCGCGCAGCATGGTCAGGAATTCCCACTCAGCGTTGAGCTTGGAGGAAGAGCCAAGATCGGTCATCGTCGCGCTTGCAACACGATGGATACGCATCTGGCCCATCGAGCGCCCTCGCTACTGCCCGGATCGGAGACCTGCCGGAGCATCGCAATCATCCGAAGCTCCTTCAGCAAGGTGGCATTGAAGGAAACCTCGTTCACTCGATTCAGAATCTCCTGGGCCGTGCGCGGGGTGCCGGGCCGTTCCACGGGATTGACCTGAATCAGGATTGTATCGCTCGAGGCACACTCACGAATGAGCGGCGTGATTGTGGGGTTACCTGCGAATCCGCCATCCCAATAGGCCTCGCCATCGATCTCGATGGCCTGAAACATCGTTGGCAGGCAAGCCGACGCAAGCAGGACGTCCGGCGTGAGCTCAGCATTGCGGAACACTCTTCCGCGGCCCGTGCGCACATTGGTGGCGGTCACGAACAACTTAATAGGGGCTTGTGCTACGCGCTTGAAATCGATGCAGTCTGCCAAGATCCCGGTCAACGGGTTGGCCCCACGCGGATTGAGATCGTAGGGCGAGAACACGCGAGCCATGAGGTCGAAGGCAAGGAACAGAGGTGACGTATCTAGCGTCCACCGGCCGAGGAGAATGTCGAGCGGGCTGCGCCGGAAGGGGCTAAACCGAGCGCCGTCGGAGACTCTCTTCCAAAAAAGCTCGAGCCGCGCTCTGGCACCGTCTGCTCCTCCTTCTGCGTAGCCATCGACAAGAATCGCGGCGTTCATTGCGCCCGCAGACGTACCGGAGATGCCCTCAATTCGAAGCCACGGTTCCTCCATCAAGCGATCGAGCACGCCCCAGGTGAAGGCTCCGTGCGAACCACCGCCTTGCAAAGCAAGGTCTACAAGAAGCGAAGACCGCGTAGACCTTGATGAAGGAACGTTGGTCATGTCATTCTGAACTAGGTGGCGCTAAGGGTGGCTACCAGCGCCAGCCACACACGCGACGTCCCCTGTGCCACCAGCAGCGCCAGTGGCGACCGCGATGGCGCCGGCGCGGATGCACGTGAACAGTGACTCTAGCCTCCTCGACGATGTCGTGGGGCTTCACGGCACCCGCCTTGACGGCACCCAAAGGCAAAGATTTCGCGGCCTTGGGGATGACGGTCAAACCGAACGTGGCCACGGCAGCACCACATACGATTCCCGTAATCACGCTGCGGCGATCCATTTCCTTCACGGGCCTGCTCCTCGTTTTGGACTGAAGGTTTCTCATTGATAGATTAGCACTTAGGTTCGCACGAAATACAATGTGAAGTGCGACGTTTAGGCACCAAGGCTTAGGGCTGGCTCGCTCAGTACCAGCTCAGCAAAGGTTCGCGGCCGACCCGTACTCACTGCATCCGCAACGCGTGCGAAGCGTCAGCGCTCGTTTGTCGTCACTAGCAATGCGTGGATAGGGATCGTGAAAGTGCGTCTTGTATCCATCACAGCGGTCGTGCTGGCTACGACTATCGGTTCATGGAGCACAGAAAGCGCTGCCGCATCGCGCCCGTCGAGCTGGCATACCCGGGTCCCATCCGCTGGAGAGAGTTGGCACCATTATTATCGGAGGCATGGCGATCAGTGGCGGCGCCACTATCGGCCCCCAGCACCGGAAGCGCCGGCTCGCCCACTCAGTTGTGGAGAGTTCCGTTTTTGGGATGGCGAGCGGTGTGTAGACGTACGCTTCAGATAATTGGCGGGCGCGCCTCCTGGAGCAAAAGGAAACCCCGGCGCAGACATGCACCGGGGCCCTCAAGCACTCGAGGCCGGGGCTTTCGTGACCGCCGATATCGAGATTATGGCTGCGTGGACTTCACCATCCCCTTAGCGCAGCCGGCTTTGAATTCATCAGCCGTAATTTTGCCGTCGCCATCGCCATCGACCATTGAAAAGTTGACGATATAGGGCACGGCCTGATCTTGAGATATGGTCGCCCCGTTCGGCGACGCCATCTTCCATACGGCCTGACATTGATCGTCATTGAGCACAGCGCTCGGGCGACCGGATGTCATTGTATTTGTTCCTTGGGCGAGGGCAAAGCCGGTGCTAAGCAGCAATGTCACGGCGGTTAATGTTGCTAGCCTCATTTTCTACTCCCTTACGCAGCGTGTTCCCCTCAGCACAATACTAACACAGCCACATATTTATGGACATTAAGCCGGATGTCGCGGCTTAGGCGGTTCCGATAACCGATCTTCCCAGGAGCAAGCGAACGATGTCCGCCAATGGGACTGCGGTTTGCTCAGACATGGTGGCTGGTTAGGAGACCGCAACATCCTTCCAGCCCATACAGCGTTCCTGTGGGGGCAGCAGCGGCCCCAGCAACGTCGAAGGTATGTTTGTCACCGGGGGAGACCGACTTCGCTCGCTCCGCTGATGGCGGGCTGGCTGTCACCTTTCCGCAGCAGGCGTTTTAGGCGCGAACCGCGTTTCCCAGGCCGCCACGAGGACAAGAACTCCTGCCACGGCGGCGCCCAACGTCAAGGGCGTCTCGATCGACATGAGCGACGTGATGACGACGAGCAGCGGGAGCCCGGCCAAATGGGAGAGCGGCCAATAACCGAGCGCGGCACGCTTGAATAGAACGTTGCCGACGAGATACAGCGCGCCGCCGCCGGCGACGGCAATCGCGATCTTCGCATCGGCATGGCCCTCGGGATGTGCGAGCAGAAACTCGTCGCCGACAGCCGCTAGGATAATGCCGCCCACGATCGGGGGATGAAGGTACGTGTAAGCAATGCGCGCTACGCGTCCGGGATCAGCGGATCGTGCGATCAGGTGACTACCGCATTCGGCGCCGACGTCGAAATAGATCCACCACATGGCGATGCTACCCACAAGGGCTGCGAGAAACGCAGCACCCGTGATCCATGTCCATTCGAGCTCGGCAAAGGTCGCCCCCGTCACTAGGATCGACTCGCCAAGCGCGATAATGATGAACAGGCCGCAGCGCTCCGCCATGTGCGCCCCGGAGATATCCCAATCGGTGGTCTGCGACCGTCCCAGCCCCGGAACAAAGTAGCCCGAGGCAGGTCCGGCAAACTCTAAGGTGATGGCCGCGGCCCATAGTCCGAGCCTCGCCTCGTGTGCAGTGAGGCCTCCGGCAATCCACAGGGGTGCCGAGACCACGAACCATGCGGTGATGCGTTGGAAAGTGCGGTGATTTGCCGGGCTCACGTCTTTGAGCACCAACATTGTGAAGGCGCTGCGCCCGACCTGCATGAAGGTGTAGGCGAGCGCGAAGGCAAGCCCCCGGCCCTCGAACGCCTCGGGGATCGACGTGGAAAGCACGAGGCCTGCGACCATCAGCACGAATAGCATGAGCCGCACAGCCGTCTTGGAGGGATCGAGCCAGTTCGTTACCCAGCTCGTGTAGATCCAAACCCACCACACCGCCATCAGGAGCAGGCCGGTCTGGATCGCGCCGAGGAGCGTGAAATGACGCAGGAGGAAATGCGAAAGCTGCGTGACGGCAAAGACGAAGACCAGGTCGAAGAAGAGCTCGGCGAAGCCGACGCGCGCTTCGACTTTGCGTTCACGCAAGAGCGATCTGGATGGCATGTTCGTACTTCCGCTCTGCATGGTCGATTTGGATAAGGCTACGAGAGATGCCTGTTAGGTAGGAGCGAGGCTGAGGCGAGTCCTACCTGAATATGGTGGGCTCTTCGAAGCGGTCGGCGAGCAGATAATAGACCGAACCCGGTTCTTGCTGCGGTCCCGCTTCCGTACAAATGTTCAGACCGTCGGGATCTGGTTTCCCCGGCAAGGTGTGGCCATTGCGACATCTCGGGCCAAAAGGGGGCAAGCGTCTCAATCGCTGCGGCATGCCGTCTTCAGTGAAGGCTTCAATGTCCGTTTTGGGTCATTAGCGGACATCCTCGAGAGTATTAGCTGTATCCGGTTTTCGCCTAGAAGCGGACCTCGTAAGCGATCGGTAGAATGCCAGTTCGGGGCCATTCTAAAGTCCGTAGCTGGCGTTCGCGGCTCTAGGGGCATAGCCCAACGCCAAACGATCCTACGCCGCCATGGCACTCCGGTATCTGTGCTTCTTGCGCCGATAGCTCCTTGAGCCTAGGCCGCGGGTATTCGATGCCCTCAGCCAGATAACGGAAGGCGTCGGCGTGGCTGCACCAGTGTGCAGCAGCCTGTCGTGACAATTTGGAGCTTCTCGTCCCAATTACGCCGACACTGGCCGTCGGTATGCGCGCGCCTTTGCTAGGTTGCGTTCGGGGTCCTTCATGAAGGTTGCTTTGGCACCCTCATCGGCAAATAAATAGGCCATACCGTCGATCTGAGCCTCAATGGAACTGTCGGATTCCATTTCCTTGCCGAGCGCTAAACCCATGGCGCACCTCTCGGGAAACTCTACCGGCCGCGCCACCCTCGCGTTGGCCATAAGTTCCTTCCAAAACTGCCCAAGCGAATTGTCTGGCGCAGAGTGTTCCAATGCCTGCGAAGGTTTACCGTAGGCCCGATCAAGAATGGCCACAGCGGCAGACACCCGCGCCGAGGCCGCGCTATTTCCTCTCGCGATTTCAACAAGGGTGAGCAGTGCATCTCCCGCGTGTTCCTTGGCCATCTCGGCGAGTTCACGCTTTGCTTCGCCGACCTTGCCTTTCTTTCGGCCCGCTCCTGGACGGGCACCGCCTCTGGCCATTTAAAGTTGATTCCCTTGATTGTTTTTCAGTCCCGCTAGGCTGCCTCAACGGCCCCACGCCGAAGCATCACACCATCCGCCTCGAGGCTACGAAGCAGCGCACGTCGCGCGTATTCGGCACGCGTCATGTGCTGCCGTTGAGCGGCAGCGCGCACCGCGTCGTTAAAACCTCGCGGAGCCTTCACGCGGAAGGACTCGGGGAAAATCCCGCGACCATCTTCGATGAGAGGGCGATAGGCCTCGTGTTGCACGTCGCTCATTCATGCCTCCGGGCGTTGGCTTGCTTCAGAGATAGTGAGTGCAACGTGGGCAAATTTGGTAGGTCGGTTCTGCCGACTTTGCCGCGTCGTTCGCGCGGCTCGCTCTCTCAAGGCGGGCCGCTTTTCTTTGCGGAAGGGTGGGGCGCGTTGCAGAATTGCTTTTGCGCTCCAATGGGGCTTTTAATCCCCCACCTTGGCGCAACGCCTTGAATTGCCCCGATTGTGGGACAACTCTCGACCGCACCAACTTCCCTCTCATGCCATAGGTCTTCCTCATGACGACGTTCATTGCCCTGTTGCGCGCAGTGAATGTCGGGGGCACCGGGAAATTGCCCATGGAGGATTTGCGATCGCTTTGCGCGAAAGCAGGCTTCGCCAAGGCGCAGACTTACATCGCGAGCGGCAATGTGATCTTCAGCTGCCGAAAGTCGGAGAGGCAAGTCAAGGTGGCCTTGGAAGCTCGACTTGAGGACTATGCCGGCAAGAAGGTTGGCGTCCTGGTGCGGACCGCGGCGGAAATTGCGGGAGTGGCGGCCAACAACCCTTTTCGCGGTGCGCCGGCCAAGTGGACGGTCGCTATCTTTCTTGATGCACCGCCCCCCCGAGACGCGATCGATCGCGCGGTCGGCAGAAACGGCGAGCGCATCGCCCTTGGGATCCGCGAGATTTACGTCCACTACGGCGAGGGGATGGGCAAGTCCAAGCTCAGGATTCCTGCAGCCGCCGCCGGAACGGCGCGAAACATGAACACCGTCGCCAAGCTCGCCGAATTGGCGGCCCAGCTCTAGGCTCATTCGCCGCTGAATCCCACCCTGTGTGCGGCCATTTTTGGCTGGAGATTCGGCCCTAACAGGGCTTAAGTGGCGCAACCGCCGCGCCTGTTATTGCAGGGCGGGAACGGCAATCTCGCAAAGCGTCACCCCTCGCGTCGATTGCCGCTTTCGGGGCCGGCGGCCTTGCTCCAGCTTGAAGCCCTAAAGGACACGGCGATCGGAAGCGCGGGATGCAGGACGCGGCAGACGACATCACGTTGCGCGACGAGGAAGGCGGGATTCGCTCTGAATTCCTGCACGCGGTGGAGGCCGCGCTCGATGCCAGCGACGCCAAGACCGTGCGCGAGCTTACGGTCGATCTGCACGAGGCCGATCTCGCCGACCTGATCCAGCTCTTGCGCCCGGACCAGCGCGAGCCACTCATCGCCACCCTCGGCCGCGACTTCAACGCCTCGGCGCTCGTCGAGCTCGATGAAGGCGTGCGCGACCAGGTGCTCGAGGAGATGCCGAACGAGGCGGTCGCCGAGGCGCTGCAGCAGCTCGACTCGGACGAGGCGGTCTACGTCATCGAGGATCTGGACAAGCAAGACCAGACCGACATCCTCGCCAAGCTTCCTCCCTTCGAGCGGGCGGCCATCGAGCGGAGCCTCGAATATCCAGAGGACTCCGCCGGCCGCATCATGCAGACCGACTTCATCGCGGTGCCGCCGTTCTGGTCGGTGGGACAGACCATCGACTATATGCGCGAGTCCGAGGACTTGCCGGACCGCTTCTACGAGGTGTTCGTCGTCGACCCTGCTTTTCACCTGATCGGATCGGTGGCGCTAGACCGCCTGCTTCGCGCCAAGCGGCCGACCGATATCGAGGCGATCACCGAAAGCGACATTCATCCAGTCGCTGTCTCTTCCGACCAGGAGGAGGTGGCGCGCACCTTCGAGCGCTATAACCTCACCTCGGCGCCGGTTGTCGATCCGTATGAAAGGCTGCTCGGCGTGATCACCGCCGACGACGTGGTCGAAGTCATCCAGGAGGAGGCCTCGGAGGACATCCTGCGGCTCGGCGGCGTGGCCGGCGAGTTGGTGTCAGATCCGGTGTGGCAGACCACCAAGCACCGCTTCCTCTGGCTGTTCGTCAATCTCGGCACGGCAATCCTCGCCTCCTGGGTCATCAGCCTGTTCGACGCCACGATCCAGCAGATGGTGGCCCTTGCCGTGCTCATGCCGATCGTCGCCTCCATGGGCGGCAACGCCGGCACGCAGACCATGACGGTGGCGGTGCGCGCGCTCGCCACGCAGGATCTCGGCGCGGTCAATGCGGCCCGCGTCATCGGCCGCGAGACCATCGTCGGGCTGCTCAACGGTCTCGTGTTCGCCCTGATCATGGGTGCGATCGCGTTTTACTGGTTCGGGAGCGGCCAGCTCGGCGTCGTCATCGGTGCCGCCATGATCATCAATCTCCTGGTCGCGGCGCTCGCCGGCATTCTCATCCCGCTTGGGCTCAATGCGCTCGACCTCGATCCGGCGATTGCCTCCGGCGTGTTCGTCACCATGATGACGGACTGCGTCGGCTTCTTCGCCTTCCTCGGCCTCGCCGCCTTGTGGCTGACCTAAGGCGAGGCGCATGTTCTTTTATCTCGCCAAGGTGCTGTGGTTTCTGCTCCAGCCGTCCACGCTGATTGCGCTGCTCATCGCGTATGGTGCCATCCTGATCTGGACCGGCTGGGCGCGGTGGGGGCGACGGTTCGTCACCATCGGTGCCATCCTTCTGCTGGTCGCGGGCCTGTCGCCGCTCGGCAACGCCTTGATCCTGCCGCTGGAAAATCGCTTCCCGCGCGCCAACCTCGATCAGCCGCCGCCACCAACGGGCTTCATCGTGCTCGGCGGCGCGCTTGACCAGCTTGTGGGAAAGGCGCGCAACGCGCCGACCTTGAACGAGGCTGGCGAGCGGATGGTGGAGACCGTCATGCTCGCCCGTCGATTTCCTGAAGCGAAGATCGCCTTCAGCGGCGGCGATGCCGGCATCCTCTACAGCTCCGACTCGGAGGCCTCAGGAGCGGCGCGCATGCTTACCGACATGGGCGTGGCGCCCGACCGTCTGATCCTCGAGGCGGACGCCCGCGATACCTACGAGAACGCGGTCTATCTCAAGGCCGAGCTGCACAAGCTTGGCCTGCTCGGTCCTGGCAAGCGCTGGGTGCTGATCACCTCCGCCTATCACATGCCGCGTGCGATCGCTTCGTTCCGCCACGCAGGCTTCGATGTGGAGGCCTGGCCGGTCGATTACCGGACGCGGGGGCGCGCCGATCTCACGCGTCCCTTCGACAAGGTCTCGGAGGGCTTGCGGCGGGTCGATGTCGCCACGCGGGAGTGGGCAGGCCTGCTCGCCTATCGGCTTGCTGGAAGGACCAACTCGCTCTTGCCTGCGCCCCAGGCTGAAGCGAGTGGTTGCGACGTTGCTACGCCGGAAGCCGGCAGCCCGCCAGGATCTCCATGTCGACCCAATCCTTGAGATAGCTCGCGGCTCGAAAATCGGCGCCGTCTTCGCCGCCATAGGTCGCCACCATCTCGCACAGCACGCCGAAGCGGGTGCCGGCGGCGGCCTCGTTCCACATCATGGCTTCCTCGGGCTCGAGGGGCTTGAAGCGCGCCGTCACGTCCTGGCGCCAGACGAGGATGTCTCGCGGCTCGGGCAGACGGTGCGGCGGCGGCGGAGCGCTCTCGTCGCGCAAGGCTGACCAGATTTCGGCGGAGTTGGAGGCGAAGACGAGGCGCTGCGCCGTGGGGTGGGGCGTGAAGACAAGTTTCGTCCAGTGCTCGGGCGGAACCTCGGCAAGCGCGGCAAGGCTCAACGGCTCCGCCTCGGGTCCGTCGAAGGCATCGGCGAGGGCTTTCTCGAGCGCTGCGATCTCGGCAAGCTCGGGATGCTTGGCAAAGGCCGCATGCGCCCTCAGGAAATCCGGAACGTGCCGCCCGAAATCGCGCGCGCTTCGCCGATCTGAGGGATGGGCCGTGATATAGGACTTGGCCAATTTGGCAAACCTGGCATCGCCGACATAGGCATGGAGCTGCTCATAATCGTCGGCCAGGACCTCGGCGAGCCTGGCGACATAGGCATGGCGATAGACGCCGAACAGCACCTTGCGCTCTTCCTTGGCGCTGTCCTTGATCTCAGAAAGGATCGTGTCGTCGCCGGCGAGCATGCCGCGCTGAAAGCTCTCCTGCAGCTCTTTGAGCGTGCTCATTCAGCGGCGGCAAGGCGCGGCGTGCCGAGCACTTCGCGCGCGATGCTCCGCGCATGGTCGAGCTCGTCCACGAGCTCGGCAAGCGGCGGGATGTTGTCGTCGCGCTCTATCATGGTCGACACCGGCCCGAAATGGGCGACGGCGGCACGATACACGTCCCATACCTCGTCGCAGACGGGATGGTCGTGGGTATCGATGATGTGGCTTTCCTCGTGGCTATGCCCGGCAACATGAAACTGCACCACGCGATCGCGCGGCACGCCGTTCAAGAAATCGTCCGCGGAGAAGCCGTGATTGAAGGCGCTGACATAGACATTGTTCACGTCGAACAGGAGCCAGCAATCGGCGCGGTTTGCCACCTCGCTGACAAACTCCCATTCGGTCATTTCGGATTGGCCGAAGGTCACGTAGCTCGATACGTTCTCGAGCGTGAGCCGACGTCCGAGAATGTCTTGCACCCGGCTCACGCGATCGACGACGTGATCGAGCGCCTCCTTGGTGTAGGGCACGGGCAGGAGATCGTGCAGGTTCACGCCATGCACCCCGGTCCAGCACAGATGATCGGACATCCACACCGGGTTGACGCGGGCGGCAAGCTTCTTGAGACGGCCGAGATACTCGCGGTCGAGGGGTGCGGTGGAGGCGATGGAGAGCGACACGCCATGCATCACCACCGGGTAACGCTCGCAAATCCGATCGAGCATGCGCAAAGGCTGACCGCCTTCGATCATGTAGTTCTCGGAGATGACCTCGAACCAATCGATTTTGGGCGAGCCCTCCAGGATCTCAGAATAATGCTGCGGCCTCAGCCCCAGGCCAAAGCCAAGGAAGGGCGGCTTGCTCATTGATCGGCTCCGTTTCCTGATTTGGGAGCCGGCGACTGCCGGCTCCCAGTCGCATTGGCTAGCAGATTAGATCGACTCCCACTGGCCGCCAGCGTTGGAGCATTCGTCCTGCAGCATCTCGAGCCAGCCCTGACCTTTGCAGCCATTCTTGCCCTTGCAGTCATTCTTGGCGGACTTGCAGTTGCCCTGGCCTTTGCATCCGTTGACGCCAAAACAGCGCCCCTTGAAGGTCTCGGCATTGGCGGCGGCGATGAGCGTGGCGCCGGAAATGATCAACGCGGCGGCGGTCATCGCCATCTTAGCACCGGATTTCTTAGTGAGCTTCATTCTTCCTCTCCTCTCGCATGAGTTGGCACTGGCGGCGGTGAGAGCCGCCGATCGAGCTATAACCTTGAACAGATGGGACCTTACGTCACACCTGTTCACAATTGCGGCAAGGATCGTCAGCCGGCCAAGGGCCGGCGACCTTGGGCATCGCTGCTCCTAGAGCGCCTCGAATTTGCCACCGGTCTTGGCGCAGTCCTCTTCGGACAGATCAAGGAAACCCTGGCCCTTGCAGGCGTTCATGCCTTGCAGCCGTTGCTGGCGGTCTTGCACGCGCTCTGGCCTTTGCAGGCATTGGCGCCGATGCAGTGACCCTTCGCGTCCTCGGCGCCGGCGGAGGTCGGGAGCGTCGCGCCTGACAGAACCAGGACGGCGGCTGCCAAGGCGATTGCGGTACCCGACGTTGGATTGAGCTTCATCTTCTCTTCCTTTTGCACGTTGTCGTTCTGTTTTGGCTTGAGGCGGCGAGCAGCCGCCAGAGCGACCGTAGCCTCCGAAGACCATGGATTGGCGTCACTCCTGCTCACGCTTGCGTCAGCACACGTGAGTTTTCCGCAGGAAAATTGCATCGCTGGTTGGGCGAGCAGACCCTGCGGGCTAGGATGGCCGCACGATGAAATCTCGTATCGGCTAAGCCCAGAATGACTCTCCATCTCATCAAGCTCTGCGTCGGTGTCGATACCGTGCCGGACCTCAAGGACTGGCAGACCGAGAGGCTGAAGCGCCTCAAGCGCGCCGGCAAGACGCCCGAACATTGCCACCGCACCTTGCAGACGCCGCGGCGGCGAGACGAAGTGCTCGACGGCGGGTCGCTCTATTGGGTGATCAGGGGCGTCATCCTGGTGCGCCAGTGCATTCTCGACCTGAGGCCCGACATCAGGGAGGACGGTAACGCCTGTTGCGGCATCGTACTCGATCCCGAGCTGGTCGCGACCAGGGCGCAGGCCAGGCGCGCCTTCCAGGGCTGGCGCTATCTGCCGGCGGCTGATGCGCCGCCTGATCTCAAGCTGGTCGAGGAGGATGCTGTCGAGATGCCGCAGACCATGCGCGCAGATCTGCGCGAGCTTTGCCTCATCGATTTCTAGGTTCGGCCTGCTCATTGTCGATCAGGCGGGTGGCGCCGAGATAGACTGCTCCCATCACGCGAGCAGGCCCTCTGATCGGGCCGGAGAGCGGCGTCAAGGTCTCGGGATCGCGGATCGCCACATAGTCGACGCGAAAGCCATTGCCCTCAAGCTTGAACCGCCCGGCGCTTGATGCGGCATCGCAGCCTTCGCCGTTAGACAAGGCGGCTGCTGTCTCGGCCAGCACCTGGTGAAGCATCGGCGCCCTCTTGCGCTCGGCGGGAGAGAGATAGCCGTTGCGCGATGAGAGCGCGAGCCCGTCCTCTTCGCGCACGATCGGCGCGGAAACGATTTCCACGGGGATGTTGAGGTCGCGCACCAGCTGCTTGATGATGAGGAGCTGCTGGTAGTCCTTCTCGCCGAACACTGCCGCGTCGGGCGCACATTGCAGGAGCAGCTTGGTCACCACAGTGGCCACGCCCTCGAAATGATTGGGCCGCGCGACGCCGCACAAATCCTCGGTCAGGTTCGGCAGGCTTATTTTCGTGGCGAAGCCTTGCGGGTACATCTCCTGCGTGTCGGGGATATAAACGAGATCGACTCCGGCTTGCGCGAGCTTTGCGATGTCGCCGGCCTCGTCGCGAGGATAGCGCTTGAAATCTTCCTTCGGCCCGAACTGGGTGGGATTGACGAAGATCGAGGCGACGACGCGCTTCGCCTTGGCTTTGCCGATGGCGATCAACGACAGATGCCCGGCGTGCAGTGCGCCCATGGTAGGCACAAGCGCAACGGCATCGCCGGCTGCATGCCATTTGGCGACCGCAGCCCTCAGGTCCTTTACGGTTCGGACGGTAACAAGCGATGGAGCCATTTCGTTTCCGCCAGAGGTTCAATTTTGCAAGGTTTAATACTGGATCCCGTCGGCTGCCGAAATGATGCCAATCCAGATAGGACGATGAGCACCTAAGGATTAGATTCTCTTGGCCATGGGAGAGCAAAAAGTCGATATTGCCGAGCGCCTGTCCTTACCGGACCGTGCCGCCTTGGACAAGCTGCTGCTCGGCGATGAAGAGGCGCTGATCAAGGCGCTGATCGAGCGCGCCCGGGTCGGTGAGGACGAGCGGCGCGAGATCGCAGGGATTGCCGAGAATTTGGTGCTCGCGGCGCGGGTAGGGCGGCGCGAGTCCGGTGGCGTCGATTTCTTCCTGCACGAATATGGACTTTCCAGCCGCGAAGGCGTGCTGCTGCTTTGCCTTGCCGAGGCGCTGCTGCGTATCCCCGATGCCACCACCCAAGACCGGCTGATCGCCGGCACCATCGGCAGCGGTGATTGGGCCCGGCATCTCGGCCAGTCGAGCTCGGTTCTGGTCAATGCCTCGACCTACGGTCTGATGTTGACCGGCCGGGTCATCGATTGGGGCGAAGGTGAAGGCAACAGTCCCGGCGGCATGATCCAGCGCCTGATCGGGCGAAGCGGCGAGCCGGTGATCCGCCAGGCCCTCCGCCAAGCCATGCGCATTCTCGGCGGCCAGTTCGTGCTCGGCCAGACCATTGGCGACGCGCTTGCCAATGCAGAGGACGAAGCAGCCGAGGGCTACCGCGTCTCCTTCGACATGCTGGGGGAGGCGGCGCGGACAGGCGAGGACGCTGAGCGCTACGCAGCGCGCTATCGCGAGGCGGTCGGGGCCATTGCCGCCTGGGCCGGATCGCCCGACATGCGGGACGAGGACGAGCTCCAGGGGCGGCCCGGGCTATCGGTAAAGCTCTCGGCATTGCATCCGCGCTATCAGCCTTCGCAAGCGGCGCGGCTGCGTGAGGAGCTCCTCCCGACTTTGCGCGAGCTTTCAATGGCGATGCGTGACGCATGGCTGCCTCTCACCATCGACGCCGAGGAGCAGGACAAGCTCGATCTGAGCCTCGATATGTTCGAGACGCTGCTTGCCGATCCCGCGCTTACCGGCTGGAACGGTCTCGGTCTTGCAGTGCAGGCCTATGGCAAGCGCGCGCTGCCGCTGATCGACTGGCTTGGGCAGGTCGCCGCAGCGACGGGCCGGCGCATTCCGGTGCGGCTGGTGAAGGGGGCCTATTGGGACAGCGAGATCAAATGGGCTCAAGAAGCTGGCCTTGCCGGATACCCTGTGTTCACCCGCAAGGTGAACACCGACGTCGCCTATCTCGCAGCGGCGCGGGCGCTGCTCGAGCGGCCGGAGCAGATCTTCCCGCAATTTGCCACCCACAACGCCCATACCATCGCCTCCATTGCCGTGCTGGCGGCGAACCGCACTTACGAGTTTCAGCGTCTCTACGGCATGGGCGAGGCGCTGCACCGGGAGGTGATGCGGCCGGAAGCGCTCGGCAAACCATGCCGCATCTACGCGCCGGTCGGCGGGCACAAGGACCTGCTCGCTTATCTCGTGCGCCGGCTGCTGGAGAACGGCGCCAACACCTCCTTCGTCAATCGGCTGGCCGACGATAAGGCGCCGATCTCGGCGATCGTCGCCGATCCGGTGGAGAAGGCCGCAAGACTCGATCGCAAAGCCAATCCGCTGATCCCGATCCCGCCCGACCTGTTTGCACCCGAGCGGCGGAACAGCCTGGGACTCCCATTGTGGGAGGATGAGGTTCGGGAGCCCTTGCTGACCGCCATCAAGAAGTCGCTGGCGACGCCGGCGGAAGCCGCCCCCATCGTGTCCGGCGAAGAGTTGGAAGGAGCCGAGAGCGTCGAAATCAGCTCCCCGCACGATCGGAGGGTCATCGTCGGAACCTGCCGCCATGCCGATGCGCCTGCCATCGACAGGGCGTTGGCGGCGGCCAAAGCCGCCTCCCACGAATGGGATGGAAAAGGCGGCGAGGCCCGCGCCGCGATCCTCGACCGCGCCGCCGATCTGTTCGAGGCCGACCGCGCCGCGTTGATGGGTCTGATGGTGCGGGAGGCTGGCAAGACCCTCGCCAATGCCCAAGGCGATCTTCGCGAGGCGGTCGATCACCTGCGCTATGCCGCGGCGAAAGCACGCCGGAGTTTTTCCGCACCGCTCGAGCTCAAAGGCGCTACCGGCGAGAGCAACGAGCTCTCGCTTCATGGGCGCGGCGTGTTTGCCTGCATCTCGCCGTGGAATTTTCCGCTCGCCATTTTTACCGGCCAGATCGCGGGCGCGCTCGCCGCGGGCAACGCCGTGGTGGCGAAACCGGCGGAGCAGACGCCGCTCACGGCCGCTCGCCGTGCGCCATCTGCATGATGCCGGGGTGCCCGTTGACGTGCTGCATCTCCTTCCCGGACGCGGCGAGAGCGTCGGTGCCGCACTGGTCTCGGATCCGCGCGTCGACGGCGTGGCCTTCACGGGAGGCACCGATACCGGGCTTGCCATCAACCGGGCGCTCGCCGCGCGCGACGGGCTGATCGTCAAGCTCATTGCCGAAACCGGCGGCCAGAATTGCATGATCGTCGATTCCTCGGCTTTGCCCGAGCAGGTGGTTGACGACGCTCTGACGTCGGCCTTCGACAGCGCCGGCCAGCGCTGCTCGGCGCTGCGCGTCCTCTTCCTTCAAGAGGATGTGGCTGGAAGCATGACCGACATGCTGCTCGGCGCGGCGCGCGAGCTCGTGATTGGCGATCCGCTCGACTATGCGACGGACGTGGGCCCGGTGATCGACGCCGAGGCGAAGACGGCTCTCGAGCGGCACAAGGCGCGCATGCGGCATGAGGGGCGCGAGCTTCTCGATCTTCCATTGCCCCGGGCGTGCGCGCACGGCACTTATGTCTCGCCCGCGATCTATGCCATCCGGTCGCTGACGGTTCTTCCGCGTGAGGTCTTCGGGCCGATCCTGCACATCGTCACCTTCACCGGTGACCGGCTGGCCGACGTCTGCGAGGCGATCAACGCCACCGGCTACGGGCTGACGCTCGGGCTGCAGACCCGTGTGCAGGCCATAGCGGACTTCGTGGCGGAGCGGGTCAAGGTCGGCAATCTTTACGTGAACCGCAATCAGATTGGCGCTGTCGTGGGCGTGCAGCCTTTCGGCGGCGAGGGGCTTTCAGGCACGGGACCGAAAGCCGGAGGGCCGAATTATCTTAAAGGCTTTGCACTTGAACGGGTGCGGACGACGGACCTCACGGCCTCTGGGGGCAACGCGGCTCTGCTCGCCGCCGCGGCCGACGACGAATAAGCGCGCCAAACCATTGTCGGCCGGCATGGGAGGGTCCATCTTTAGCCGCGGGGGCACGCCGATCGGAGGCTTGATGCTATGGCGGCGCAGTCGAAGACGCCGGTGAAGACGGAAGGCGGCGCTGTCGAGCACACGCGCTCGGCCGGCGTCGAGGTCGATGCCTTTCTCGCCCGGGTAAAGTCCATGACGCCTGTGGCCTCGGGCCGCGGACGTCTGATCTTCGCCATGGACGCGACCATGAGCCGGCAGCCGACCTGGGACCTGGCGCTCAAGCTTCAGGCCGACATGTTCCGCACCGTAAAGGAGGTCGGCGGGCTCGACGTGCAGCTCGTCTACTTCCGCGGGCTCAACGAGACGAAGGCGAGCAAATGGGTCGGCGACCCTGAGGCTCTCGCGCGGCTGATGGCCCGCGTCGCCTGCGCGGGCGGCTTCACCCAGATCCGCAAGGTGCTGACCCACGCCCGCCGGGAGAGCAAGCAGGCCAAGGTCAACGCCGTCGTCTATGTCGGCGATTGCATGGAGGAGAATATCGACGAGCTTTGTGCGCGGGCAGGGGAGCTCGGGATGCTGGGCGTTCCGATGTTTCTGTTCCAGGAAGGACGAGAGCCAAGAGCCGAGCGTGCCTTCAAGGAGATCGCAAGACTGACGCGCGGCGCCTATTGCCATTTCGATGCAGGGTCCGCGAAGCAGCTGCGCGAGCTGTTGGCGGCCGTTGCCGTCTATGCCACCGGCGGGCGCAAGGCGCTGCAGGATTATGGCGCAGCGACCAAGAGCGGCGCCGCGGTGCGCCTTCTCGAACAACTCTCCTAGCGCACTGCAATGCCAGCCTTCCTCGCCGGTCTCGCGGCCCTTTTGCTTCTCATCTTCGGCGCTCGCCTGCTTGCCTCGGCGAACCCGCAGAGGCTCGCAGCGCTCATGCGCATGGCGGGCGGCGTTCTCCTCCTCTTGGTCGCCCTCTTCCTGCTCGCGCGCGGCGCCTTGCCGCTCGCCATTCCTCTCGCCTTCTTCGGCCTCGCCCTGCTCGGGCTGCCGCTTGGCTCCTGGTTCAGGTCGAGCGGCGGTCCCTTTTGGTCCAAGAGCAAGTCGCCGGGACAGACATCGCACGTGCGCACCGACACGCTTGAGATGGTGCTCGACCACGATACCGGCGAGATGGAGGGACGCTGTCTCAACGGCCGGTTCGCAGGACGTACCCTGTCCTCGCTGAGCGATGACGAGCTAGTGCTCCTGCTCGAAGAGCTGCGCGCCACGGACGCTCAAGCCGCGGCTCTGATTGAGGCCTATTTCGACCGGCGCGCGCCGGGCTGGCGGGCGAAGGGCGCGGAGGAGACGGCAAGAGCAGAACCGAAGCGGCCGCGCGGCGGCCGAAGCCGCATGAGCCGTGAAGAAGCCTACGAGGTGCTCGGGCTTAAGAAGAGTGCGAGCGAGGAGGAGATCCGCGCCGCGCATCGCAAGCTCATGATGAAGCTTCACCCCGACCAGGGCGGCTCGACCTATCTTGCCGCCCGCATCAATGAGGCCAAGGACGTGTTGCTTGGCGGCAGGAAATAACCAAAGCGGTTTGCTGACGCGTGCAAAAATGGGAAGCGAATATGTCCCTGAGGGAAGAGTGTCGTTGGTCCTGCGCTAGTTGGCGCGCATCACCAAGCAGTCGAAGGACATGCGCTTGAGCTCAGCGCAGGTGCTCTTCGCACTATCCTGCGAGAAGCCGGCAAAGCGCGCGCGATACCATTGCGTCTCGTCCTTTTGGAAGGTCACTGCGACCGGCTGGTGGCCGTCAAGGAGCGTGGTGGCTCGACCCTGAACCTCGCCAAGCCGGCTCTCCGCCTCGGCCTGCGAGGTGTAAGCCCCGACCTGCACGTGATAGGGGCCGGTGCTCTTTCCCATCTTATCCGAACCGGCCGGCGCGGCGCTGGCAGCCGCGAGCTTGGCGGGGGCAGGCGCCGGGTTCGCGGTCGTTGGCGAATTGTCATTGAGGCTTACCGGCTGGGCGGCGGGAATGATCGAGGCCAGCGCGAAGGCCTGCTTCTTGGCCACCGGCGCCGGCGGAGGGGGCGGTGGCGTTTCGAGGCTCGCAACCAGGGGCGCGGATTCGACTGGCCTGGCGATGCCGGCGACGGCCTTGGGGAAATTCTGATCGAGCAACGCGCGCATGGCGGCATCGCGCTGGGCGCCGGTCCTGCCGCCGAGAACCACCGCCACCAGATGCTTGTCGTCGCGTCGCACCGAAGCGGTGAGGTTGAAACCGGCGAGCCTCGTGTAGCCCGTCTTGATGCCGTCGGTGCCCTTGTAGCCGAACAGCAGAAGGTTGTGATTGCGATAGCGCCTGCCGTTGTAGGTGAAATATTTCGTCCGGAAGCAGCCGTAATATTCCGGGAAGTCGCGGATCAAATGCCGCGCCAGGATCGACATATCCCGCGCCGAGGTCACCTGACCGTCGATGGGCAGGCCAGACGCATTGCGGAAAACGGTGGACATCATACCCAGCGCTTGGGCCTTTTGCGTCATCACCCTGGCGAAGTTTTGCTCGGTGCCGGCGAGGTTCTCGGCGATGGTCACGGCGGCGTCGTTGGCGGAAAGGGTGACGAGGGCGTTGACGGCATCGGCGACGCGGATGGTGGTGCCGGGCTTGAGATTGAGCTTGGTCGGCGACTGGCTTGCCGCGTACGGCGTCACCACGAGTTGCGAATCGGGGCTGATGGCGCCGGCGCGCAGATAGGTGAAGAGGACGTAGAGGGTCATCATCTTGGTGAGCGAGGCGGGAACGCGCGGGGCGTCGGGAGACTGCTCGTACAGGGTGCGGCCCGAATTCATGTCGACCACGATGGCGGCGGCAATGGCGCTGCCACCCGATCTCGTCTTCGGCTTGGCGACCGCCCCGGTCGAAGGCGCCGCCATGAGAAGCGCAAGCGGAAGCGCGAGCCATGCGCGCGCACGCGGCTTTGCCAAATTATTGCGCTGCCGGATCTTCACCCGTCCCCGAAGGCCTTGCGGCCTCGCCCCCGCTTTATCGAATTGTCCCAACCCCGGCGATCACGAACAATGAGCTTTGCCGCAACTTGCTGGCGCGACTGGGTTCAGAACAAGGCTAAAATCCGGCGATTGCCAAAGCGTTAAAGCCGCCAAACAAGGGTTATTGTGCAGTGCAAAAATTTTTGTTGACCGTTTATTGTGCAATGCATATATATGGCTCGCCACGCTAGGATCGGTTCTTTTCAGAGAGGGCTCATGATGCTCAAAGGTTTCGAAGAGTTTCAAAAAGTGGGTAAGGATGGCTTCGATGCGGCCGTTAAGTCATTCGGCGAGATGAACAAGGGCTTCCAGGCCATCGCTGCTGAGGTCACTGACTATTCCAAGAAGGCGTTCGAGGACAGCACGCGCTGTTTCGAGCAGCTCATCGGCGCAAAGTCGGTCGAGCAGGCCGTCGAGATTCAATCTCAGTATGCGAAGAAGGCGTACGACACCTACATGGCCGAGATGTCCAAGATCGGCGAGATGTACGCGGGCCTTGCTCGCGACGCCTACAAGCCGGTCGAGACGGCTTTCAACAAGAAAGTCTCCTAACGGCACCTGCCAGACTCCACCTCCATCGAAAAGACCCGGGATTGTTTCCCGGGTCTTTTTTTTTGCCGTTTTCCGGTCAGCAATCGGCACTATGTTATGAGTGCCGGAGGCGCCAAATTGCGGGCGCTTGCATGATGCCGGTAGAATGGACCAGGATAACGGCCTTGGCAGATGACGAACGAGACGCCACATAGGGGTTGACGATGGCGCGGAACGGCGACAATCGCCGGGGCGGCGACACCGGCACCCATATCATCACCAAGACGCGTCCGAAGACGAAGCGGCCGAGCCTGTACAAGGTGCTGCTTCTCAACGACGACTACACACCGATGGATTTCGTCGTGTATGTGCTCGAGCGCTTCTTTAATAAGCCGCCGGAAGAGGCGACTCGGATTATGCTGCATGTCCACCAAAAGGGCGTCGGCATCTGTGGAGTCTACACATACGAGGTGGCTGAGACTAAAGTAGCTCAGGTGACGAGCTTTGCCCGTCAGCACGAGCACCCGCTGCAATGCACCATGGAGAAAGAGTGAGGATCTAGGTGGCTTCCTTTTCGTCCAGTCTGGAACAGGCCTTACGGCGCGCCCTGCAATACGCCAATGAGCGCAGTCACGAATACGCGACGCTCGAACATCTCCTTCTGTCGCTGCTCGATGACCGTGACGCCGCGGCGGTGATGCGGGCTTGCGACGTCGATATCGATCTGCTGCGCGACAAGCTCACCGGATATCTCGACAACGAACTTGCCGGGCTGGTGCTCGATTCCCACAACGACGCTCAGCCGACCGCTGGCTTCCAGCGCGTGATCCATCGCGCCGTCGCCCATGTGCAGTCCTCGGGCCGCGAGGAGGTCACCGGGGCCAACGTGCTGGTGGCGATCTTCGCCGAGCGGGAGAGCCACGCTGCCTTCTTCCTGCAAGAGCAGCACATGACCCGCTTCGATGCGGTCAACTATATCAGTCACGGCATCGCCAAGCGGGCCGGCATGTCAGAGCCTCGCACCGTGCGCGGCGTGGAAGAGGATGCCGCGACCGTCGAGGGCGGCGACGAGAAGAAGCGCGGCGCCGATGCGCTCGAGGTCTACTGCATCAATCTGAACCAGAAGGCGCGGGCCGGCCGCATCGATCCATTGATCGGCCGAGGACCTGAGATCCAGCGCACCATCCAGGTGCTCTGCCGCCGGCAGAAGAACAACCCGCTGTTCGTGGGCGATCCCGGCGTCGGCAAGACGGCAATTGCCGAAGGCCTGGCGCGGCGCATCGTCATGGGGGACGTGCCGGAAGTTTTGGCCGAATCCACGATTTTCCAGCTCGATATGGGCGCGCTGCTCGCCGGCACCCGCTATCGCGGCGATTTCGAGGAGCGGCTCAAGGCCGTGATGCGCGAGATCGAGGCCTATCCCGGCGCCATCATGTTCATCGACGAGATCCATACGGTGATCGGCGCCGGCGCCACATCGGGCGGGGCCATGGACGCATCCAACCTGCTGAAGCCCGCGCTCCAGTCAGGCACGCTCCGCTGCATCGGCTCGACCACCTATAAGGAGTACCGGCAGCATTTCGAGAAGGACCGGGCGCTGGTGCGCCGGTTCCAGAAAATCGACGTGAACGAGCCGTCGGTCCCCGATGCGATCGAGATCCTGAAAGGCTTGAAGCCCTATTTCGAGGACTTCCACCGGGTGCGCTACACGCGCCAGGCGATCAAGTCGGCGGTCGAGCTTTCGGCCAAATACATCCACGACCGCAAGCTGCCCGACAAGGCGATCGACGTGATCGACGAGACCGGCGCCTCGCAGATGCTGCTGCCCGAGCGCCAGCGGCGCAAGATCATCGGCGTCAAAGAGGTGGAGTCGACCATCGCCACCATGGCCCGCATCCCGCCGAAGACGGTGTCGAAATCCGACGCCGAGGTGCTGCGCGCCATCGACCAGGATCTGAAGCGGGTGGTGTTCGGCCAGGATCGGGCCATTGAGGCGCTCGCCGCCGCGATCAAGCTGTCGCGCGCCGGCTTGCGCGAGCCCGAGAAGCCGATCGGCTGCTACATGTTCTCCGGGCCTACCGGTGTCGGCAAGACCGAGGTCGCCCGCCAGCTGGCATTGCTGCTCGGGGTCGAGCTGCTCCGCTTCGACATGAGCGAGTATATGGAGCGCCACACCGTGTCGCGGCTGATTGGCGCACCTCCCGGTTACGTCGGCTTCGACCAGGGCGGCCTGCTTACCGACGGCATCGACCAGCACCCGCATTCGGTGCTGCTGCTCGATGAGATCGAGAAGGCGCACCCGGACCTGTTCAACATTCTTTTGCAGATCATGGATCACGGCAAGCTGACTGATCACAACGGCAAGAAGGTCGACTTCCAGAACGTGATCCTGATCATGACCACCAACGCCGGCGCTTCCGACCTCGCCAAGGCGGCGATCGGCTTCAACCGGTCGAAGCGCGAGGGCGACGACGAGGAGGCCATCACCAGGCTGTTCAGCCCAGAGTTCCGCAACCGGCTCGACGCCATCATTCCCTTCGCCAACCTCTCGCCCGAGGTCATCTCCAAGGTGGTGGAGAAGTTCGTGTTCCAGCTTGAGGCGCAGCTCGGCGACCGCAACATCACCATCGAGCTCACGCCCGAGGCCAATCAGTGGCTGGCCGAGCGCGGCTTCGACGACAAGTTCGGCGCTAGGCCCTTGGCGCGGGTGATCCAAGAGCACATCAAGAAGCCGCTCGCCGAGGAGATCCTGTTCGGGTCACTCAAGGACGGCGGTATCGTGCGCGTGCTGGTCAATGAGAAGGACGGCGAGAAGGTCCTCGGCTTCGAGTACATCAAGGCCGATACGCCGATCCGCCCGCGCGGGCCTGACGAGCTCGAAGGCGAGGATGACGATCCTGACGGTGAGGGCCCCGGAGGCGGCGCAGATGCCGGCCCAGAGGGCCGCAAGAGCGCGGCAAAGCCCAAGGCGAAGCGCGCTCCACGGCGCCCAGGGCCTCGCCGGCCAGGCGCCCGTCGGGGCTTGAGCTCGAGCCCGGTGCCGAAAGTGCCGCTCGGCTCGCGCTAGCCTTCTAGTTTCTTCCGGATTTTTTCGGCGGTGGCGGCAAGCTGCGCCTGGTCGGCCATGATGCCGGCATGCGGCTTCAGCTCCGTGCCCTCTTTGCGCGGAATGATGTGGACATGCAGGTGGAACACGGTCTGGCCCGCGGCAGCGCCGTTGAACTGAGCGATCAGCACACCGTCGGCGCCGACCGCCTGCTTGATCTGCGGGGCGAGCTTCTGCACTACGGCCATGAGTTTCGCCAGCGCCTGCGGCGACACGTCGAACAGGTCGGTCGCCTGCGCCTTGGTGATCACCAGGGCGTGACCCTCCGAGCGCGGCATGATGTCGAGAAAGGCAAGCGTGTCGTCGTCCTCGTAGATCTTGTGACAGGGCAGTTCCCCGCGCAGCACCTTGGCGAAGACGTTGCTTGGATCGTAGGTCATTGGCGCGCCTCTCGACTGCTTATTCGCGAGTCATTTCGAGTCCTTGGCGCGCCAAGGTCAACCAGAATGTTGAGATCCCGAAAAGCAGTAGGACGCGCTCCCTCTCCCCGCAGGGGAGAGGTGGCGACTCATTCGGTTCGGCGATAAGGCGACTCCTCGCCAAGCAACGCGATTTCGTGGGCCACGGCGGCGCGCTCGCGCTTGAGGTAATCGGCGATGGCGCGGCGGAGCGCCGGGTCCCTGATCCAATGGGCGCTGTAGGTCTGCACCGGCAGATAGCCACGGGCAAGCTTGTGGGCTCCCTGCGCGCCGGCTTCGACCCGGGCGAGCTTGCGCTCGATGGCGAAGTCGATGGCCTGGTAATAGCAGACCTCGAAATGCAGGCAGGGGTGCTCCTCGAGGGCCCCCCAATAGCGTCCATAGAGCGCGTCGGCGCCGATGAAATTGAGCGCCCCGGCGACGGCCCGGCCGTTTCGTTTGGCGAGTACCAGCAGGACCTGGTCGCGCATGGTCTCGCCGATAAGGCTGAAGAACTCGCGCGTGAGATAGGGCGAGCCCCACTTGCGCGAGCCGGTGTCAGTGTAGAAGGCGAAGAAGGCGTCCCAATGGGCCTCTGTGAGGTCGGCGCCCGTCACCCATTCGATCTCGATGCCATTCTCAGTGGCGCGCTTGCGCTCGCCCCTGATCGATTTGCGTTTGCGTGAGGCGAGCGCGGCGAGAAAGTCCTCGAAGCTCCGATAGTCCTCGTTCCGCCAGTGGAATTGCTGGTCGTTCCGCTGAAGGAAATCGAGAGAGCCGGCAAGGTCCCATTCCTCGTGCGTCGGGAAGGTGACATGCAGCGACGAGGCCTCGAGCCGATCGGCGAGCATCGCTGCAGCTTGCAGCAGGATCGCCTCGCGCTCGGCCCGGTCGGGGCCCTCGCGCACCAGCAGGCGCCTGCCGGTGACCGGGGTGAAGGGAATTGCCGCCTGTAGCTTCGGGTAATACTCGCCGCCGGCGCGCTCGTAGGCGTCGGCCCAGGCGTGGTCGAAGACATATTCGCCGAAGGAGTGGGATTTCAGATAACAGGGCATGCAGCCGGTAAGACCTCCGGCGGCATCCTCCAGGAGGAGATGCTGCGGCAGCCAGCCCGTGTTGCGCGTGGCCGATCCGCTCTCTTCCAGGGCGTGCAGAAAAGCATGGGCGACGAAGGGGTTGTCAGGGCGCGCGACGTCACCGCCTGGAGCGGCGCCGCGGGCGCAAGCATCCCACTCGGACGCCGGCACCGCCGCGATGCGCTGAACGACACGAACGATCGCGCCGCCTTCGCCTGTCTCCGAGCGCTGTTCGATATCGCCTATGGTTCAATTCCCTCGAAGATCATGGCGTCGGCAAAAAGCTTTGCGTTGGCCTTGTCCGTCTCGGTTCGCACCGTCCAGGTGAGGAGCGGCAGGCGGAAGATGTCTCGCGCGATTCCTGGCGCAAGCGCAGGCAGCGCCCTGATATCGTAGGCGATGAAGTGGGGCCGGGCGATGGCTGCGCTCAGTAGATGGCGCCTGGCGAAACGCTGCCAGGAGGAGAGATTTGACCAATAACGCTTGTCAGCGAAGCGCTCGGAGATCAGGCCGCGGGGAAGCGACGGGCGACACGCGCCGAAATACCGCAACGCATTGCGGATCGAACGACATCACCGCGGCCTTGCCTTGATAGGGGGCGAGCGCTGCGGCGATGTTTTGTTCGCAATCGTGGTTGTCGCTCCAGGTGCTCTTCACCTCGATGACGAGGGGCACGCGCCCGTCGATCAGGCCGAGCAGTCCCTCCAGCGACAGGATGCGATCGCGGCTGTTGCGCAACGGGATATCGCAAAGAGCAGCGGCGTCGCGGGCGGCGACCGCGCCGGTCTCCATGGTAAGCCGGTCAAGCGTCCGGTCGTGGAATACGATGGGCTTTCCGTCGGCGGCGCATTGCAGGTCGACCTCGACGGCATAGCCCTTGGCAATTGCCGCCTCGATCGCCGAAGCGCTGTTCTCGACGATGCCTTTGGCCTCGTCGTGTAGTCCGCGATGGGCGATCGGCCGCTTCAACCAATCGAGCGCATCGCGGGTCATGGGCGGTCGCTGCTCGCGGCTAATCCACCGCGAAGATGGCGTCGATTTCGACGGCGGCGCCAAGCGGCAGGCTCGAGCAGCCGACGGCAATGCGGGTGTGCCGTCCCTTTTGACCAAGCACTTTGACGATCAGTTCCGAGGCGCCGTTGATCACTTTTGGGTGGTCGACAAAGCCCGGTGCGGCATTCACAAACCCGTTCAAGCGCAGGCACTGCACGATGCGATCGAGATCGCCGAGCGCCGCCTTGGCCTGAGCCAGAATGTTGAGCGCGCAAAGCCGTGCCGCTTCCTGGCCTTCGGCGAGGTCGACACCGCACCCGAGCGTTCCCGTCACGGCGAGCTTGCCGTCCTTGAGGGGCAATTGGCCGGCCACGAAGAGTTGGCCGTCGAGATGGAGAAACGAAACATAATCCGCGACGGGCAGGGGGACCTCGGGAAGGGCGAGGTCCAACGCCTTCAGCCTTGCTTCGATCTCTCCGGCCATGCCGTCTCCAATTCAGGGTTGCACTAATTGTCAAAGGCACGGGGAACATCGGGCAAAATCCGGGGCTTCGCAAGCCGAGCGCGGAACCCTTGTCGCCGGGGGCCATTGGTGCCAAGAATCCCTTGCCGATGCGAAGGGTCGCGGCGGCAAATCCGGCGAGGAGTGGCATGGTGTCTTTGGTCTGGAGATCGGTGTGTGCGTTCGGGTCGGCGGCGCTGCTGGCCGGGGGGATGTCTGCGCCAGCGGAAGCCTTTGCGGCCAAGGAGCCGATCAAGCTCGTTCCCCACCGTGCCGTCTATGAGGTGACGCTTGACGACGCCCGCTCTGCTTCCGGCATCACCGGCATCGACGGGCGCATGGTGTTCGAGTTCTCCGGCTCCGACTGCGACGGCTACACGCTCAATATGCGCATGGTCACCCAGATGACCGACTCGCAGGGGCAAACCAACCTGACCGACCTCAGATCATCGACCTGGGAGCAGGGCGATGGGCAGAAGTTTCGCTTCCAGTCGGCTCAATATCTGAACGACAAGCTCGGCGACGTCACCATGGGGCGGGCGACGCGCGACGTTCCCGACGCTGCCGTCCAGGTAAAGCTCAGCCAGCCGAGCCACGCCGAGCTCAACCTTCCCGGCAAGGTGCTCTTCCCCACCCAGCATAGTCTCGCATTGATGAATGCGGCGGAGGACGGTCAGGGGCTGTTGCAGGCCGAAATCTACGACGGCTCCGAGAAGGGCCAAAAGGTCTACGAAACCACTGCCTTTATCGGCAAGCCGGTGCCCCCAGGAACCGAGGACCAACTCGAAGCCCCAGCGAAGGAAAAGGGGCTCGCCGAACTCGTCTCATGGCCCGTGTCGATCGGCTATTTTAAATCGAAGGCCGGAGACCTGACGCCGAGCTATCAGATCGATTTTCGGCTCTATGCCAATGGCGTGAGCCGGGAGCTGCTCATCGATTACGGCGACTTTTCGGTGCATGGCACGCTCACCTCGCTCGAATATCTCAAGCCTACGGAATGCCGCGGCCCCGCGCCGACGCGATAGCGGGGACGCCTGGGCGGCAGGTCCGGACTGGCAGAAAAATCGTTGTTTCCCGCCATCTTTGCCCTTTGCCGAAAGCATTTGGTTACGGGTTTTGCCGTGAAATCCCCCCGCTGATTGCCGGGGAGCGCAACCTTATGCTCTGTAAAGTGGGTCTGCTCTCAGCGCCATGGCGCAAGCGGGCAAGATCGCCCATCATAGGTTGATCGAATCGCCCGAGCCGCAGCGCATGGCCAAAACCGTTCTGATCGTCGAGGACAACGAGCTGAACATGAAGCTGTTTCATGATCTGCTCGACGCCCATGGCTATAACACCCTGCAAACCCGCAACGGCATGGAGGCGCTTTCCCTTGCCCGCGAACACCGGCCAGACCTTATCCTCATGGATATCCAGTTGCCGGAGGTCTCGGGCCTCGAAGTGACCAAATGGCTGAAAGAGGACGATCAACTCCGCCAGATCCCGGTGGTGGCGGTCACCGCCTTCGCCATGAAGGGCGACGAGGAGCGCATCCGCGAGGGGGGCTGCGAAGCCTATATTTCCAAGCCGATCTCGGTGTCGACGTTCCTCGACACCGTCAGGCAATTCATCGGCGAAGCCCGGTAGCCCTCCATGACCGCTCGTGTTCTCGTGGTCGACCACCGTCGATGCCAACGTCAAATTGCTCGAGGCGCCCTCGCCATGCGGCGGCTCGCGACTTCGACCTCATGATGACGAGTCTCGGGTTGCAACAGGCCGTCGGGGTGGCGGCACTCGAATTTGCCGGCGGACACGGCCGAGCACATGCTCAAGCGGGTCGATCAGGCGCTCTATTATGCGAAAAGGGATGGCCGCAACCGGGTTGTGCCCGACGCCGCGTAAAGGCCCGTGGGTGAGGACAAAAGGACCCGAATCACATCAAATTCCCCTTGCCGGCCTTGATTTTTCCACTTGACGTTGCGCTTGAAGCTCACTGGTTAAGGCGTTAAACTGTATGCGTTTTCATCAGATCAAGTGCGCAATTGAGTTTGATTTTGTCGATTTGTCGGCTAGTTTGTATTTGACTTGACGACCGCAGAAATTGAGGCCCGAGGTAAAATATGGGGTGAGGGGAAACGCGCGCGTCGGGCTCGTGCGCGCGCTGACTCGACATCATCGAAGAGATAACCCTACGGAATGCTCAGGTCCGCCGCATCTCCTGGGTCCGTGGGGTTCGGCCGGCCGGAGCGCGGTTTGAGTGGCCTCCTCGTTAGCGCCGCGTTTCGGCCGGCCACCTAATTCAAGGATCGAGTTCCTTGGGTTGGTGGCCGTTCTTTTTCATGCACGCGCAAAAGTGACCGCCTCCTGCTCGGGACAGGCGCGACTGCCGGCGCTCGCGCTCCTGCCCTTATTTGATCTTGCTTTCCTTAAACTCAACGTGCTTGCGCGCGACCGGATCGTATTTCTTGAAGACGAGCTTCTCCGTCTGGTTACGCGGATTCTTCTTGGTCACGTAATAATAGCCGGTGCCCGTGCTGCTCACGAGCTTGATCTTTTGCGTGACGGGCTTCGCCATTTCATCCTCGCTCTTCGAAAAGTCGGGCGAACCCTACTCGACGCGACCGGGAAGTCAAGACCGGCCCTCAGGCGCGCCGATCCTTGCCGATGTCCGCGTCAAAACTCTCGATTTTCTCGTCTTCGGCATTGGGATCGAAGCCGTGCATGAGCAGCGCCCATTGCAGGCCGACGAGGGCGCCCTTGACCGGCGGCAGGATCAGGAGAGCGAGCAACACGGTGAGCGGCAGCCAGATCGCCTCATGCACCCAAATGGGGGGGCGAAAGGCCATCTCCACGGCAAGCACCAGCCCCACCACGATATGGCCGACAATGATGATGGTGAAATAGGGAGGGGCATCATCGGCCCGGTGATGATGCAGAGCCTCGCCGCAGGCCGGGCAGGCATCCGCCACCTTGAGGTAGCGGCGGAACATGGACCCTCTTCCGCAAGCGGGGCAGGTGAGCCGGGCGCCTCGCAGAAGCGAGAGCGGGATCGAGCGCTCACCGGTCGAACGCGTGCCGCAGGGAGCCACGCCCGCGCCGATAGGGGCTGATGTCGGCTGCATCCTTACTCCTTAGCGAAGTTGCGCGTTGCTGCCAAATAGCATCCCGGCACGCGGCCTCATGCCGCGTTAGCGGCGCCTTCGTTGGCCGCTGGGGCGAGAGCCTTGCGGCTTTCGCCATTGACCCTGGATGCGGCCTCGCGCCGGCTTGGCGCCGATCATGCGGCCCTCGCTCAGGAGCTCGAAGCGCAGCGCCCCCGCCGACGGGATCGCCTCGACCAGGCGGACCTCAACAGGGTCGCCAAGCTGGAAGGCGGCGCCGGTTTCCTCGCCGACCAGAGCCTGACGTTTCTCGTCGTGATAGAAATATTCGTGGCCGATTGAGGAGGCCGGGACGAAGCCGTCCGCTCCAGTCTCGTTCAGCCGGACGAACAGCCCGGTGCGGGTGAGCCCGGAAACACGGGCGGCGAAGCGGGCGCCGATGCGATCGGCAAGATAGGCGGCGATCAGCCGGTCGGCCGTCTCGCGTTCCGCCGCCATGGCGCGGCGCTCGGTCACCGAGATGGCCTCGGCGATCTTCTCCAGGAGGGGCATCTCGGTGTCGGTCAGTCCGTCATCGCCGAGCCCGAGGCCGCGGATCAACGCCCGGTGCACGATCAGATCGGCATAGCGGCGGATCGGCGAGGTGAAATGGGCATAGCGGCGCAAGTTCAATCCGAAATGACCGAAATTGCCGGCGCTGTATTCGGCCTGGGCTTGGCTGCGCAGCACCATCTCGCCGACAAGCTCGGCGGCTGGGCTCGCCCGCGTCTCGGCGAGAATGCGGTTGAAATGAGCCGGCTTGATCTGGCCGGTCTTCGGCAGCTTGAGCCCGAGCGTTCCGAGAAACTCTGAGAGTGCGGCGAGCTTCTCCTTCGAGGGCTGATCGTGCACGCGATAGATCAAGGGCGTGCGCTTGGCCTCAAGCTCCTCGGCCGCGGCGACATTGGCAGCGATCATGAATTCCTCGATCAGCCGGTGGGCATCGAGGCGGGGAGGGGTGATGACCCCGCGCACGCGGCCCTGCTCGTTGAGCTGGATCTTGCGCTCCGGCAAATCGAGGTCGAGCGGAGCGCGTTCGGCGCGCGCCAACGTCAGGCTGGCATAGGCGCCCCAGAGCGGGCGAAGCACGGGATCGAGTAACGGTCCGGTGGTGTCGTCAGGGCGGCCATCGATTGCGGCTTGCGCCTGCTCGTAGGCGAGCGCCGCCGCAGAGCGCATCAGACCGCGCAGGAAGCGGTGGCTTCGCTTGCGGCCATCCTTGTCGAACACCATTCGCACGGCGAGGCAGGGCCGCGCCTCGACTGCCCGCAGAGAGCAAAGATGGTTGGAGATGCGCTCAGGGAGCATCGGCACCACGCGGTCGGGGAAATAGACGGAATTGCCGCGGGCCCTCGCTCCCTTGTCGAGCGCGCTTCCGGGTTTGACGTAGGAGGCGACGTCAGCGATGGCAACCATGACCACCCAGCCTCCCCGATTCTCGGGATCAGGGTCTGCTTCCGCCCACACCGCGTCGTCGCGGTCCCGCGCGTCCGCCGGATCGATGGTGACGAAAGGCAGATGCCGCAAATCCTCGCGGCGCTTCAGATCCGGCTCTTTCGCCGCCTCCGCCTCACGCAGCACCGCGTCGGGGAAGGTGTCGGGAATGCCGTGGGCGTGAATGGCGATGAGACTGGTCGCCCGCTGATCTTGCGGGTTGCCGAGCCGGTCGGTGATGCGGGCATTGGCCGCTCCGAAACGGGCGGGACCGCCGAGCTCGAAGCGCACGAGCTCACCGTTCTCGGCGTCTTGGGTTGCGCCAGCCGCCACGCGCCACTCTTTCAGCTGCTTACGGTCGACGGGATCGATCACACCGTGGCCGCCGGGTAGGGCGCGGAAGATGCCAAGCTGGCTTCGCGTGGTGCGGGGAAGGCGCTTGATGGGTCGCGCCTGGTACGGATAGTCCGCGTCAGGGCCAAGCGCGGTGATGCGCGCTAGCACCCGATCGCCGATGCCTGAGGCCGGTCCCTTGTCCTGCTTGCTCTCGGCAATGAGGATGCGTGGCGGCGGTCCATGCTCTTCAGACCAATTGGCGGGTCTGGCGACGAACTCGCCATAGGAGTCACGCTCGACGATCTCGAGCACGGTGACCGAGGGCAACACGCCGGGACGCTGAAGCTTGCGGCGCGAGCCGGCGATCAGCCCGTCGTCGGCCATGTCGCGCAAGAGCGCTTTGAGCGCTATCCGGTCGCCGCCCTTGATGCCGAAGGCGCGCGCGATCTCGCGCTTGCCGGCCTGAACGCTGGCGCCTTGCAGAAAATCCAGGATCTCTTGCTTGGAGGGAAGCTTGCCCACTTTTTGGGGTTTGGGAGCGCTCTTCGTCTTAGCCACGACTTGTTTTAGCACGCACGGGTCAAAACTAGTGTGCCGTCTCCTCGACGACCTCTTTCTCTTTCTTGGTCTTCTTCGGCCTACTGGTCTTGCGTGCAGGCTTCTTTGCCGGTCCCTTGGCCGCCCTCGCAGCGATCAGCTCGACCGCGTCAGCCATCGTCACTTCCTCCGGGTTCCGGTCTTTCGGCAAGGTGGCGTTGATCTTGCCGTGCTTGACATAAGGTCCGTAGCGGCCACTCAGCACCTGCACCGCGCCCTTGAGCTCAGGGTGCTCGCCGAGATCCTTGATCACGGTCGCGCCGCGGCGGATGCGGTTGGCGGCCTTCTCGGCAAGCAGGCTGACGGCGCGATTGATGCCAACGCTGAAGACCTCGTCGGCGCTGCTCAAACTCGCATATTTGCCGTCATTCTGAACGTAAGGCCCGAAGCGGCCGAAGCCCGCGGTAATCGGCTTGCCTGACTTGGGATGAGCCCCGACCTCGCGTGGCAGTGACAGAAGCGAGAGCGCACGGGGGAGATCAATGCTTTCCGGATCGATCCCTTTCGGAATCGAGGCGCGCTTCGGCTTCTCCTCGCCGTTCTCGCCAAGCTGGACATAAGGCCCGAAGCGTCCGGTGCGCAGCGTCACGTCGAGCTCGGTCTCCGGATCGGTGCCGATCAGCTTCCCTTCGCTGCCGAGCGACGCGGTCTTGTCGCCGCCATCGGCGAGCTGGCGGGTGAAGCGGCAATCGGG
The DNA here is from genome assembly GCA_963757555.1 of uncultured Alphaproteobacteria bacterium. Classification (GTDB taxonomy): domain Bacteria; phylum Pseudomonadota; class Alphaproteobacteria; order Rhizobiales; family Methyloligellaceae; genus Methyloceanibacter. The sequence goes on along the minus strand of CAVWRU010000012.1, from coordinate 364,709 downwards.
ATAGTTGGAGCAGCCGATGAAGGCGCCGAACTTTCCGATCTTGAGACTGAGGCGCCCGGCATCGCAAGACGGACAAGCGCGCGGGTCGCCGCCGCCCTCGGTGCCGGGGAAGATGTGCGGCCCCAGCATGTCATTGAGTGCATCGAGCACCTCGGTGATACGCAGATCTCCGATATCCTGCACCGCGGCGATGAAGTCGCGCCAGAAGTCGCGCAGCACATCCTTCCAGGCGAGCTGACCCGCCGAGATCAGATCGAGCTTCTCCTCGAGATCGGCGGTGAAATCGTATTCGACGTAGCGGCGGAAGAAATTCTCCAGGAACGCCGTGACCAGCCGGCCCTTGTCCTCGGGATGGAGGCGCTTCTTGTCGAGCCGGACATATTCGCGGTCGCGCAAGATGTTGAGCGTCGAGGCATAGGTCGATGGGCGACCGATGCCAAGCTCCTCCATCTTCTTGATCAGGCTCGCTTCGGTATAGCGTGGCGGCGGCTCGGTGAAATGCTGCTTCACCTCGATCTTGCGGCCTGCCAGCCGGTCGCCTTGGGCGAGCGCCGGGAGAGAGCCGTCCTCGCCGATCACGTCGTCGGTGCCTTCCTCATAGAGCTTGAGGAAGCCGTCGAAGCGGATCACTGAACCCGTGGCACGCAACCCGTAAGTGACGCCGTCGTTGCCGGTGACCTCGATCTCGGCGGTGGTGCGCTCGATCTCGGCGCTTGAAGCCTGGCTTGCCAGGGTCCGCTGCCAGACGAGCTTGTAGAGCTTGAGCGACTTGTCATCGAGGTAGCGGGCAACCTTCTCGGGCGCCTTGCTGAAGTCGGTCGGCCTGATGGCTTCGTGCGCTTCCTGCGCGTTCTTGGCCTTGGTCTCGTATTGGCGGGCCGAGGCGGGCACGTAGTTCCGGCCATAGAGCTGCTCGACCGTCCGCCGGGCGGCGCTGATCGCCTCGGGCGCGATCTGGACGCCGTCGGTTCGCATATAGGTGATCAGGCCTTCACTCTCGCCGCCAAGGTCGATGCCTTCGTAGAGCCGCTGGGCGAGCTGCATGGTGTGGCGCGGAGAAAAGCCGAGCTTGCGCGATGCCTCCTGCTGGAGCGTCGAGGTAGTGAAGGGCGGCGCCGGATGCCGCCGTTGCGATTTGCTCTCCACGCTCTGGACGACGAAGCGGCCGCCTTCCAGCGCCGCCTTGAGGCGCATGGCGGTCGCCTCATCGGCAATGTCGAATTTCTCGAGTTTCTTGCCGGCGATTGCGCTGAGGCGGGCGAGGAAGGTTTCGTTCTTGACGGTGGCGAGCTCTGCGGCGAGCGACCAATATTCCTGCGTCTTGAACTGCTCGATTTCGAGCTCGCGGTCGCAGACGAGGCGAAGCGCTACCGATTGCACGCGACCGGCCGAGCGGGCGCCAGGCAGCTTCCGCCACAGCACGGGGGAAAGGGTGAAGCCGACGAGATAGTCGAGCGCCCTGCGGGCGAGATAGGCGTTGACCAGCGGCCCGTCGATCTGGCGCGGATTGCGCATGGCGTCGAGCACGGCTTCCTTGGTCACGGCGTTGAACACCACGCGCTCGACCGCGACCTTGTCCAAGGCCTTCTTGCGGTTCAGCACCTGATAGACGTGCCAGGAGATGGCCTCGCCCTCGCGGTCGGGGTCGGTGGCGAGGATCAGCTTATTCGCCCCCTTCACCGCCTTGGCGATCTCATCGAGCCTTTTCGCCGCCTTGGGCTCAACGTCCCAATGCATCTCGAAGTCCTTGTCAGGCAGCACCGAGCCGTTCTTCGAGGGCAGATCGCGAACGTGGCCATAGGAGGCGAGCACGCGATAGCCCGACCCCAAATACTTGTTCACGGTCTTTGCCTTGGCCGGCGACTTAACGATGACGATGTTCATTAAGTGGTTCCATGGCCGGCGCTAAAGGCGCCCGGCTCGAGGGGATGTTTGCCGCGTCTTGCCCTCGCAATACGGCGAAAATGGTGTCTTGCACCAGGAGTGTCAATTTCCGCTGAAGAGGCAGACCTGCATTTGTAAGGAACTCGAAATTGACAACTATAGAGGGTATAGACTATTTAGCACAACCTATAGATGTTAATTCCAAAGGAGAGCGCGTTTGGCGAACCGGCGTCAGAAGAAGCAAAATGGGGCGCCCCGGTCCAGGAAAGCGTCCCGCAGCGGAGGGCCCCCCATCAACGGAGCGGACATGACGCGGCGAGAGGCCGCAGACTATATCGCCACACTGGTGGACGAGCTGAAATCCATCGCCCAGGCTGCTGGACTTCCTCTCATTGCCTATCTGCTCGCCATGGCCAAAGAAGAGGCCCAAGTTGAACGCGCGCGAGAGGACTAAAACTAGCCCTCTCTCTCGATTTAGTGACACAAGTTGTTGCCCGTGTCTCTGCAACTTTCCAGCGAGATCAAGTTCCAGCAGTACAATATGGACTTTGCGCACGGAAACGCCGGTGACGCGGGCGACCTGGTCGATATCGACCGGACTTGGACCGAGGGCGCCGATGATCCGCTCGCGCTCGCTTTGGGTGATGTCGGGCAGGTGCTCCGGCGCGGCACCTTCCTCCGGCGAGGCAAGCTCCGGGCCGAAGGGCACGACCGGGCGGCCGAGGATCGGCGCCAAGGCCTCGACGATGTCGCGGGCGCTGGTGACGAGGCAGGCGCCCTGCTTCAGCAGGTTATTGGTGCCGGCCGAGCGTGGGTCGAGTGGACTTCTAGGCACCGCAAACACCTCGCGTCCCTGCTCGCCGGCGAAACGCGCGGTGATCAGGGAACCGGATCGCTCAGCGGCCTCGACCACCACGACCCCGAGCGAGATGCCTGAGATCAGCCGGTTGCGGCGTGGGAAATCTTTGCCGCGAGGCGTGAAGCCCGGACTTCGCTCGCTGAGCAGCAGACCCTGTTCGCCTATCATGCGCTGAAGATCGTCGTTCTCCGGCGGATAGACCACGTCGATACCGCCTGCGAGCACGGCGATGGTGCCCCGCTCGAGCGCCGCAAGATGCGCGGCGGTGTCGATGCCACGGGCGAGGCCTGAGGCGATGACGAAGCCTTCGAGCCCGAGCTCGGTGGCAAGCTGGCGCGTGAGTTTCTGTCCGACGGCCGACCCGTTGCGGGCGCCAACCATGGCGACGATGGGCGCTTCTGCAAGATCGAGCCTGCCCTTGGCGTAGAGGAGTGGCGGCGGCGCATCGACATGGGTCAGGGCCGCGGGATAGCCTCTCTCGCCCATGGCAACGAGAGATGCGCCGGCGCGGTCGGCAGCCTCAAGCTCGGCTTTAGCGTCGCGCTCGGTGAAGACGCGAATCGAGGGGCGGCCGCCGCGGCGGGATAGCGCCGGCAAGGCGGCAAGCGCAGCCTCGGCACCGCCGAACTGATTGACCAGCGCCCGAAAGGTGGCCGGCCCGACATTCTCGCTGCGGATCAGCCGGAGCCAGCTCAGGCGCTGGCGCTCGTTCAGCTGGAGAGCGGCACGGGAGGAGGGCGCCTGGCGCCCGGATTTAGACCTTCTTGGCGCCAATCCGCCCCTCCTCGCCTCTGAGCAGGCGTCCGATGTTGTCGGCATGGCGCCAATAGAGAAGCACGGTGAAGATCAGGAAGAGCAGGGCGGTGCGCGTCTCACCGATGAAGACGAGCAGGCAGGGGATCGCCGCGCTCCCCACGAGCGCCGCGAGCGATGAGTAGCGGGTGAGGAACGCGACCAGGAGCCAGATGGCACAGAAGGCGACTGCTCCCGGCCAATAGAGCCCGAGCAGCACACCGATATAGGTGGCGACGCCTTTGCCACCGCGGAAGCCAAGCCAAACCGGGAACAAATGACCGAGAAAGGCACCGAGGCCGCCGAGGATTGCTGCGTTGGGGCCGAACTGGGTGCCGATCAGCACGGCGGCCGCGCCCTTAAACAGGTCGAGCAGCAACGTGAGCGCGGCAAGCGGCTTGTTCCCGGTCCGCAACACATTGGTGGCGCCGATATTGCCAGAGCCGATGTCGCGAAGATCGCCATGCCCGGCGAGCCGCGTGAGGATGAGGCCGAAGGGAACGGAGCCGAGCAGGTAGCCCACCGCAAGCGCAAGGAGATCGTGGAGGCTCCAGTCGGCCGCGAGCATCGTAGGTCAAGCCCCGGAAAGAGAAAGGCTAGCTGTCGCGCTGGTCAGCGTAGTTGTACACGGGGCATCCGGCAACGAGGGTCATCAGCGCCCGGCCCTGCAGCCGCGCCTCGTCGAAGGGCGTGTTCTTCGACCGCGTGCGCAGGAGTTCGGGGTCCACCACGAAGGGCGTGTCGAGATCGATCAGCACGAGGTCGGCCGGCGCTCCCTTGGCGAGCCGTCCGCTCGGAAGCCCAAGCAGGTTGGCCGGGTTCGCGGTCAGCGAGCGCAGCAGGGTGGAAAGATCGACGCTGCCGTCGTGATAGAGGCGGAGCGCGGCGGACAGCAGGGTTTCGACTCCAATGGCGCCGTCGGCGGCTTCGGCGAAAGGACGACGCTTGCCGTCGGCGTCCTGAGGATCATGGGCCGAGACGATCACGTCGATATCCCCGCTCGCGACGCCCTCGACCATGGCGCGGCGGTCGTCTTCGGAGCGGAGCGGAGGCCGCATCTTGAAGAACGTCCGGTAAGGGCCGATGTCGTTCTCGTTTAGAGTGAGATGGTTGATGGAGACGCCGCAGGTCACCGGCACTCCGCGGGCCTTGGCGCTGCGGATGATCTCGAGCGAGCCCCGACAGGAAACTTGGCTCGCGTGATATCGCCCGCCGGCAAGCTCGGCGAGGCGCACGTCGCGCTCCAGCATGATGGTCTCTGCCTCGCGCGGAATGCCTGGAAGTCCAAGCCGTGTCGCGATCTCGCCCTCGTTCATGACCCCGCCGTCGGCAAGCGTCGGATCTTCCAGATGATGGATGATGAGCGCGCCGAAATCCTTGGCGTAGGCAAGCACGTTGCGCATCATCTTGGCGTTGGCGAGACTGGTCTTGCCGTTGGTGAAGGCGATGGCGCCGGCATCGCGCAGGAGGCCGATCTCGGTCATTTCTTCGCTCTTCAGATCCTTGGTCATCGCCGCCATGGGATGCACGTTGACCCGCGCCGTGTCGCGCGCCCGGCGCATGATGAAATCGACCAGCGCCACGTCGTCGATCACCGGGTCGGTGTTGGGCATGCAGATGACGGTGGTTACACCGCCGGCCGCCGCCGCCCGGCTTGTCGTGGAAAGCGTCTCGCGATGCTCGTGCCCGGGCTCGCCGGAGAACACCAGCATGTCGATCAGTCCGGGGGCGAGCACGTGGCCGGCGCAATCGATCACTTGCGCATCCCCGACCGAGGCGGCGGTCACGCCAGGGCCGAGATCGAGGATCGTACCATCCTCGATGAGCAGGCCACCGGTCTCGTCCAAGCCGGTGCCCGGGTCGATCAGCCGCGCATAGAGCAGTGCGGTGCGGCCGTTGCGGTCGGGGGCGGCGGTTTGCATCGTCATCACTGGTTCGGCAAGTGGCGAGCGAGCGCCTGAAGCACCGCCATGCGCACCGCCACGCCCATCTCGACCTGCTCGCGGATGACGCTTCTCGGATCGTCGGCCACGCTTAAGTCGATCTCCACGCCGCAATTCATCGGACCGGGATGCATGATCAAGGCATCGGGCTTGGCGCAGGCGAGCTTCTCGTGATCGAGCCCGAAGAAGTGGAAATATTCGCGCTGGCTCGGCACCAGGTTCGAGGTCATGCGTTCGCGCTGGAGCCTCAGCATCATCACGATGTCGGCGCCCTGCAAGCCTTCCCACATCGAGGAATAGACCTCGACCCCGAGCCGCGCGATGCCAGAGGCGATCAAAGTCGACGGCGCGATAACACGGACTCGCGCGCCGAGCGTGTTGAGCAACAGGATATTGGAGCGGGCGACGCGCGAATGCAGGATGTCGCCGCAAATCGCCACGATCAGACCGTCAATACGTCCTTTGTGGCGGCGGATAGTGAGGGCATCGAGCAGGGCCTGGGTCGGGTGCTCGTGGCTGCCGTCGCCGGCATTGATCACCGAGCAGTCGACCTTTTGGGCGAGCAGCTCGACGGCGCCGGCCGCATGGTGACGTACGACGAGGAGGTCGGGCCGCATCGCGTTCAGCGTTACCGCGGTGTCGATCAGCGTCTCGCCCTTCGACATGGACGAGGTCCGCGTCGACATGTTCATCACGTCGGCGCCGAGCCGCTTTCCGGCAAGCTCGAAGGAGCTTTGGGTCCTGGTTGAGGATTCGAAGAAGAGGTTGATCAGGGTGCGGCCGCGCAAATCGTCGCGCTTCTTGGCGACTTGGCGGCTGACGCTCGACGCCTGCTCCGCGAGGTTGAGCAGGCCCACGATCTCATCGCGCGAAAGGCCTTCGATCCCAAGCAGATGGCGATGAGGGAAGGAGAATTCGGTCGCTTCGGCCGCAATGCTCATTAAAGTGGACTTTATAGGCCGACTCTGCCCAGGCGGCAAGCTTGGCTAGCCAAGCAAGCTGTGGCAGCAATGGTCGTTTCCGGAGAGCGCAAGAACATCATGCCCCCCGATCCTATTCCACCGGGAGAGCAGGTGCTCAACCAGAGCCCTGCCTTTACCGATGTGAACCTGTTCACGTCCGACATGGCCTTGCAGGAGGCGGTCGTGCGCGAAGGCGCCGCCGATGCCGCCGAGAACCTTGCTGCCTTCGGCCGGCTCACCGGCAGCGCCGCGGCCGGCGATATCGGGCGGCAAGCGAATGAGAACCCCCCGCGGCTCCGCGCCTTCGACGCGCAAGGACGCCGTCTCGACCGCGTCGACTATCACCCCGCCTATCACCGGCTGATGGGGTTCAGCGCAGCGCAAGGGCTTCACTGCTCGACCTGGGACTATCTAACGGCGGGAAACGGTCCGCGTCCTGGTGCTCATGTCGCCCGCTGCGCCGGGAGCTACATGGCGGCGCAGATGGAGGCAGGCCACTGCTGTCCGATCACCATGACCCACGCGGCGGTGGCCTCGCTGCTGCACGAGCCGGTCCTGGCCCGCACCGTGCTCCCGAAGGTGCTGGTGCGGAACTATGACCCGCGCTTCGCGTCCTGGCAGAAGAAGCAGGCGATGACCATTGGCATGGGCATGACGGAGCGTCAGGGGGGCACCGATGTCCGCGCCAACACGACGTCGGCCACTCCGGTCAACGGCAAAGGCCCGGGCAAGACCTACGCTATCACCGGCCACAAATGGTTTCTTTCGGCGCCGATGTCCGATGCGTTTCTCGTGCTGGCCCAGGCCAAAGGGGGGCTGTCCTGTTTTCTCATGCCGCGCTTTTCGCCTGACGGCTCGGTCAACAGGCTCAAACTCGAGCGGCTCAAGGACAAGCTCGGCAATCGCTCGAACGCCTCGGCAGAAGTGAGCTTCGACCGCGCGGTCGGCTATCTCGTCAGCGAGGAGGGAAGGGGCGTCGCCACCATCATCGACATGGTCACGCTGACGAGGCTCGATTGCGCCGTATCCTCTGCCGGGCTGATGCGGCAGGCGCTTGCCCGCGCCATCCATCACGCCCAACATCGCAATGTCGCTCAGAAGCGGCTGATCAATCAGCCCTTGATGCTTCAGGTGCTCGCCGATATGGCACTCGACGTGGAGGCCGCCACCGCTCTCGCCTTCAGGCTCGCAGCCGCCTTCGACGGCCACGATGACCCGGATGCGATCGCCTACCGGCGGCTGATGACGCCGGTGACGAAATATTGGGTGTGCAAGATCGCGCCCCCGCTTGTCTATGAGGCAATGGAGTGTCTTGGCGGCAATGCCTATGTCGAGGAGGGCGGCTTCCCCCTGATCTATCGCGAGGTTCCAGTCAATGCCATCTGGGAAGGGTCTGGCAACGTCATGTGTCTCGACGTGCTTCGCGCGGTCGAGCGCTCGCCGGAGGTCTTGGAGCGGGTGCTGGCGTGGATCGAAGCGACAAGCGGCGGTGAGCAGAGATTGAAATCGGCGGTCGACGGGGTGAGGATCCTTCTGGCTGAGGCCGCGCGCGATCAGGCGCGGGCGCGATCCGTGGTCGAGCTGCTTGCGCTCACCGCGGCAGGCGCGCTCCTGCAGGCTCATGCGCCTCCGGCGGTAAGCGATGCCTTCCTCGCCACGCGGCTCTATGGCGCCTTCCGGCACACCTACGGTGTCGGGCTCGGCGGCGCAGATATCCACAGCATTGTCGCCCGCGCGGCGCCTCAGATCACTTGAGCGTGAGGCTGCGGGCCTCGCCCAAACCCGTTTTGACTTTCATCAAGGCAGATTGGGCCCCACGCCGCATTGTTCGGATGAGCCCTCGCCTACCGGTGAACGGCGAAAGTTCAATAACTTACAGTTTACGGTTGCGCGCGAATCATTGAGGATTGCCGCGATCGGTCTTCGGTTGACGCCGTCAAGTGGGTGGCGGCGCTATCCTGAGACATTTGTTGTCGCATCACCGGTCACAGTAACGGCGTCATAGGTTCGGTCAGGCGGAGGCTAAACCATGATGAGCTTGCCCTTCCTTCTTTTTGCCTGCGGACTTGCCGCGGCTTGGACAAGCCGGCGCGAGGCAGCCATGGGTTTCTGGGTTGCCGGTGTGCTGGTTCTGCTTGTGTTGTTCCGGTTTCATGCGACGGACGTGCTGAATCTCGGACTTTGAGCGTAGGAGTGTCGGGGTGACGGCCGACCTGTCGAGGCTGCTCAACGCCTTGGGGCTCATGGCCATCGACACGGTCCTGGTGCTCGCCCTTGCCGATCAGTTGTGGTTTCGCGACCTGCCATGCCCGATCTGCATTCTGCAGCGGGCGGGCTTCATCGCCGCGGGTTTTGGTATTGCGTTGAACTTGATCTTCGGCCCACGGCCGAGCCATTACGGTCTTGCCATTCTTGGGGCCCTGGTCGGCGGCATCATGTCCGCGAACCAGGTGCTGTTCTACATTGTTCCGGGGAGCGGCGCCTACGGCAACGCCATCTTCGGGCTTCACCTCTACAGTTGGGCATTGATCATGTTCGCCCTGACCGTAGCCGGTTGCGCCATGATGCTGTTCTTCGATCGCCAATACGAGCCGAGCGGGCTTCCGCCCTTGCGCCTTACCGTGTTGCCGCTGACCGCCGTCGCGCTGCTCGCTTTGCTCGCGGTCGGCAATGTGGCGTCCACTCTCGCCATCTGCGGCGTGGGGCTTTGCCCCGAAGCGCCGTCGGGCTACCTCATCTTCCACGAAAATTTGGGCCTAGCGCAGGTCAAGCCGCTTTAGCCTGTCGAGCGCGCCTTGCAGGATGTAGGCCGCGGCCATGCGGTCCACGACTTCAGCGCGCCGTTTACGCGAGGCGTCGGCCTCGATCAGATGGCGCTCGACGGCGGCAGTCGACAGCCGCTCGTCCCAGAACACCATCGGCACCTCAACGTGGACGGCGAGGTTCCTGGCGAAGGCGCGGGTGGATTGGGCGCGCGGACCTTCGCTGCCGTCGAGATTGAGCGGGAGGCCGATCACGAGGCCGCCGACTTGATTCTTTTCAACGGCTTCGCGAATCGTCTTGGCATCGGTGGTGAACTTCGTGCGGCGGATGGTATCGAAGGGGGTGGCGACGCTGCGGGTCACGTCGGAGAGCGCCATGCCGATGGTCTTGGTGCCGAGGTCGAGCCCAAGCAGCCTTGCGTCGCGCCCGAGAAGCGGCGGCAGATCTTCGATGGCGATGGTCGTGTCCGGCATTACCAAGGGGGTGCGGCACCGCCGCGAGGTTGTCAACTAACCGGTCTTTCCTTATGTCCGAGGTCCTGAGCCCCTCCCCACCCAAACCTGAGACCTGCCATGCACATCACCTGGTTCGGCCATTCCTGCTTCCGCATCGATACGGGCAAATCGCGCATCCTGATCGATCCGCTTCTTACCGGGAACCCGACCTTCGAAGATTCGGGCCTTACCGTACGCGAACTGGCGAAAGGCGTGACTCATGTGGCGCTCACCCACGGGCATGAGGATCACACCGGCGACAGCGTGGCGATCTGCAAGGAGACCTCGGCACCGCTGATCGCGGTCTATGAGCTTGCCATGCACATGGCGAGCCTTGGGGTGGAGAAGATCGATCCCGGCAATACCGGCGGCACCATTCATCATGAGGATTTCGACATCACCTTCGTGCCAGCCTGGCATTCCTCTGGGATCTTCCTCGAGGGACGGTCGATCTATCTCGGCGCCTGTTGCGGGCTCGTCATTGCCGCGCGCGAAGGCAAGACGGTTTACCATATGGGCGATACGGCGATCTTCTCCGACATGGGGCTGATCAACGAGATCTATCGCCCGCACGTCGCCATGGTCCCGATCGGGGACCGTTTTACCATGGGGGCGAAGACCGCGGCGCTCGCCTGCAAGCGCTACTTCCAGTTCGAGACGGTCATACCTTGCCATTACGGGACCTTTCCCATCATCGATCAGACGGCGGACAAATTCGTCGCGGAGATGGGCAGCAATGCCGTTGTGGTGTCTAAGGTCGGCGTTCCCTTCGAGGTTTAATCCCAAGTCCCAGGGCAGGCCTAAGTTGAAGCCGTTTCGGCCCGGTGCTACAGGAGCGCAAGACTAAGCGTTTCAGGTCCTGCCAGGCTCCGTCATGTCCGTTGATCGCGCGACCGTCCATCGCATCGCCCATCTCGCCCGCATCGCCATCACCGACAGCGAAGCCGCCCTGCTTGAGAAGGAGCTGTCCGGCATTCTCGATTGGGTAGCCCAGCTTGACGAGATCGACACCTCAGGGGTCGAACCGATGACCCGCGTCGTCGCCATGACCATGAAAAAGCGGAAAGACGAGGTCACCGACGGCAATTGCGCCGACGACATCCTCAAGAATGCGCCGGCGGTCGACGATCATTATTTCGTCGTGCCCAAGATCGTGGAGTAGGGGAGCGGCGATGAGACACGCTGTTCTGATTGCCGCGGCACTTTGGCTCGCCGGAGCCGGCTCGGCCTGCGCTCAAGCACCGGGCAACACGCTGCCGGAGGGCACCTTCGCCTCGACCAAAGAGGACTGCGATCTGCTCGCGACCAAGACACCGGCCGAACTCGGCGAGGACTTCGACTTCGAGGTGCTGAGTAAAAAAGGGCTCGTCGGCTACCAGCAGATTTGCGATTTCGTCAATGTGTTCGCCCACGACGACAAGAGCTGGGTGGCGGCCGCCTTTTGCGACGAGGCCGGCTACACCTATCCGGACTTGTTCTCGATCAAGCAGAAGGACGATGGCAAGCTCAATGTCACCAGGATCACCGATCTGACCCAGCAGGGAGGCTACAACTCGTCGTCGCAATCCGACACCGGGGAGAGCGACGCCCCTGAGCAATCCGGCGGTCCCGATCAATCGCCGGGCGAAGCGGGCGAATCCGATGAACAGGCGAGCGAGTCGTCCAGCGCCTTCGTCAAGTGCGACAGCGTCAAGCCGTAGAGCGCATGGCCGACCCCACCGATCTTTCCATTGCCGAGGCGCGCGAGGCGCTTCTCCGCAAAGAACTGTCCGCAGAAGAGCTTGCGCGCGCGCATATCGAGGCGATCGAGCGCGCCAACGAGGCGCTCAACGCCTTCGTGCTGACCACGCCGGAGCGCGCACTTGCTGCCGCCAAGGAGAGCGACGTGCGCATTCGCCAAGGCAAGGCGGGAGCGCTCGAAGGCATTCCGCTCGGCATCAAGGATCTGTTTGCCACCAAAGGCGTGCGCACCACCGCCTGCTCGCACATTCTCAATGGCTTTACGCCGACCTATGAGTCCACGGTCACCGCCAATCTGTGGGCGGCCGGGGCGGTGATGCTCGGCAAGCTCAACAATGACGAATTCGCCATGGGATCGTCCAACGAGACGAGCCATTACGGTCCCGTGATCAATCCCTGGCGGCGCATGGGCTCGAACGCCAAGCTCGTGCCCGGCGGCTCGTCGGGCGGCTCGTCCGCCGCGGTCGCCGCGCGGCTGTGCATGGGCGCCACCGCGACCGATACCGGCGGCTCGATCCGGCAGCCGGCGGCCGTCACCGGCACCGTCGGCGTCAAGCCCACCTATGGGCGCTGCTCGCGCTGGGGCATCGTCGCCTTTGCCTCATCGCTCGATCAGGCGGGTCCGATTGCGCGCACCGTGCAAGACGCGGCGATCCTCTTGAAAACGATGGCGAGCCACGACCCGAAGGACACGACCAGCGTCGATGCCCCGCTGCCGGACTACGAGGCCGCGGTGAAACTCGGCGTGAAAGGGCTCACCGTCGGCATTCCGCAAGAGTATCGCGTGCCGGGCATGGCGGCGGAGATCGACGCGCTTTGGGAGCAGGGGGTGAAATGGCTCGAAGCAGCCGGCGCCAAGATCAAGAAGGTGACCCTGCCTCACACCAAATACGCGCTTCCCTCTTATTATATTGTGGCGCCGGCGGAGGCTTCGTCGAACCTCGCCCGTTACGACGGCGTGCGCTATGGATTGCGCGAGCCTGGCAACGACGTCACCTCGCTCTATGAGAACACGCGCTCGGCTGGCTTCGGCGCCGAGGTGAAGCGGCGCATCCTGATCGGCACTTATGTGCTGTCGGCAGGCTACTACGACGCCTATTATCTTAAGGCGCAAAAGGTGCGGAGTCTGATCAAGCGGGACTTCGACACCGCCTTCCAGGAGGTTGACGTGATCCTGACGCCGACCACGCCGTCGCCTGCCTTCGCAGTCGGCGAGAAATCCGGCGATCCGGTCGAGATGTACCTCAACGATATCTTCACGGTGACGGTGAATATGGCAGGCTTGCCAGGCATGTCGGTGCCGGCGGGCTTGTCGTCGGAGGGAACGCCTCTCGGCTTGCAGCTGATCGGCCGCCCCTTCGATGAAGAGACGCTGTTCCGCACCGCCGGTGCCATCGAAGAGGCGGCCCCCTCTTTGGCCAAGCCGCAAGACTGGTGGAGCAGAGCAGCATGAACAGACGGCCAAGCAAGCTTCTGCCCCGGAGGGTTGTTTGATGGCGCCGCGCAAGGCAAGAGATTGCGCCGACATGGAACAGGTGAGGGCGGAGATCGACCGCATCGACGACGAGCTCGTCGACCTCATCGGCGAGCGCTTCAGCTATGTCGATCGCGCCTGGCAGCTCAAGAAGACGCCGGCGGAAGCCCGCGTGCCGTGGCGCATCCAGCAGGTGATCGACCGGGTGCGTGCGCGCGCGGTCGAGAAGGGCCTACAGCCAGAACTGGCCGAGGCCTTGTGGCGGCAGATGATCGGCTGGTTCATCCAATACGAGGAAGAGAAGCTCAGCCAACAGAGCGAGGAAGACGGCTAAAATCCTCTTCATGCCCGGCCTTGTGCCGGGCACCCACGCCGCTAAGCTTAAGACCAAGACGTGGATGGCCGCGACGAGCCGGGCCATGAAGAATTTGCAATAGTGCTATGGACGCAAAGACCGAAAAATCCAATCTGATCGAAGGCGCGACCGGCCCTTGGGAGGTGGTGATCGGCATGGAGGTGCACGCCCAGGTCACCTCCAAGTCGAAGCTGTTCTCCGGAGCCTCCACGGAGTTTGGCGGAGAGCCCAACAGCCATGTGAGCCTGGTCGACGCGGCCATGCCCGGCATGCTGCCGGTGATCAACGCGGAGTGCATCGCACAGGCGGTCCGCACCGGGCTCGGGCTCAAGGCCAAGATCAATCTCAATTCGGTGTTCGATCGGAAGAACTATTTCTATCCTGACCTGCCGCAGGGCTATCAGATCTCACAATATAAAAGCCCAGTGGTCGGCGAGGGCGAAGTCATCGTCGACCTGTTGAGCGGCGAGCGTGTGGTTGTCGGCATCGAGCGTCTGCATCTCGAGCAGGACGCCGGCAAAAGCCTGCACGATCAGCATCCCAAGTTTTCCTACGTGGATTTGAACCGCTCCGGCGTGGCGCTGATGGAGATCGTGTCGAAGCCCGATCTCCGCTCCGCCGATCAGTCTAAGGCCTTCCTCACCAAGCTCCGCACCATCATGCGCTATCTCGGCACCTGCGACGGCAATATGGAGCAGGGGTCACTGCGTGCCGACATCAATGTCTCGGTGCGCAAGCCCGGCGCCCCACTCGGCACGCGCTGCGAGATCAAGAACGTCAACTCGATCCGCTTCATCGGGCAGGCGATCGAGCATGAGGCGCGGCGGCAGATCGAGATCCTGGAAGACGGCGGGAGCATCAAGCAGGAGACGCGGCTGTTCGATGCCAAGACCGGCGAGACGCGGTCGATGCGCTCGAAGGAGGAGGCGCACGACTATCGCTATTTCCCAGATCCCGACCTTCTTCCGCTCGAGCTGACGCAAGACTTTGTGGATCGGCTCGCAGAGGATCTCCCGGAGCTTCCCGATCAGAAGCGGGCGCGGTTCATCGAAGCCTTCGGGCTTTCTCCCTACGATGCCGACGTGCTCGTCGCCGAAAAGGAGGCCGCGGATTATTTCGAGGCAGCGGCCAAGGGGCGCGATGCCAAGCAGGCTGCGAACTGGGTCATCAATGAGCTGTTCGGCCGCCTGAACAAGGAAGGCACGAGCATCGCCGACAGTCCGGTTTCGGCGGACAGGCTCGGCGACATCCTCGACCTGATCAAGGACGGCACCATCTCCGGCAAGATCGCCAAGGACGTGTTCGACATCGTGTTCAGCGAAGGCGGCGATCCGCGCGCGGTCGTAGAGGCGAGGGGTCTCACCCAGGTGACTGACCTCGGCGCCATCGAGACGGAGGTCGATAAAGTCATCGCCGCCAACCCTGACAAGGCCGAACAAGCCAAGGCGAAGCCCGCACTTGCCGGCTGGTTCGTCGGCCAGGTGATGAAGGCGACCGCAGGCAAGGCGAGCCCGCAGGCGGTCAACGAGCTGGTGAAGAAGAAGCTCGGGATCGACTAGTCTCCCGGCCGTTGCGGCATTCATGATCCGTAGGCGTACAATCGCATTATAATTTGTCTGCCCGACATCTGCCGGGAGGGAAATCAAATGACGCAGGCGATCCGCGTTCACGCCTATGGCGGACCGGAAGTTCTTAAATGGGAGAAGGTCGAGGTCGGCGAGCCTGGCCCAGGTGAGGTCAAGCTTCGTCAGACGGCGATCGGCCTCAACTATATCGACGTCTATTCCAGGACCGGGTTCTATCCGCAGGCCTCGCTTCCGTTCATCCCAGGCATGGAAGCCGCGGGCGTGATCACCGCCGTCGGCGAGGGCGTGAAGGACCTCAAGGTCGGGCGGCGGGTCGCCTACGCGGGGCAGATTGGCGCCTATGCCGAGGAGCGGCTGATCCCGGCGGATCGCGTGGTCAGGCTGCTGGCAGGACTGAGCGACGAGGTCGCTGCCTCAATCATGCTCAAGGGCATGACCGCGCAATATCTGTTGCGTCGCACTTACAAGGTCGGTCCGCAGACGACGCTGCTATTTCACGCCGCGGCCGGGGGCGTCGGGCTGATCGCTTGCCAATGGGCAGCTTCGCTCGGCGCCACGGTGATCGGCACGGTGGGCTCTGCCGGAAAAGCCCTCATCGCGCGGGCGCACGGCTGCGCTCATGTCATCAATTATCGCGAGGAAGACTTCGTGACCAAGGTCAAGGCCCTTACCGATGGGCACGGTGTTGACGTCGTGTACGACTCGATCGGCAAAGACACTTTCCCAGGGTCGCTCGACTGCCTGAAGCCGCTCGGGCTGTGGGTGAGCTTCGGCCAGGCGTCGGGCCCGGTGCCTGACTTCAAGATCACGCTTCTGTCGCAAAAGGGCTCGCTCTACGCCACGCGGCCGTCGCTGGGAAACTACACGGCGACGCGAAAGGATCTCGTCGCCACCGCTAATGATCTGTTCGAGGTGGTGGGATCAGGCAAGGTCAAGGTGTCGGTCAACCAGACCTATCCTCTGGCCGAGGCGGCTCGCGCCCACCGCGATCTCGAGGCACGTCTCACCACCGGCTCAACGGTGCTGTTGCCGGCGACGGCGCCTGAATTTTAGGGGGCTGCGCCGATCTCCTGCTTTTTAGGAAAATGGTTTTTGGTTAGCGGCCGGTCACCTCCACTGGTGAAGGAGTCCTTGCCGGACCCCCGATATTAACCATTGGCCCCGGCAAACCGGTCCCGCGTAAACCAAGCTTACTGTCTCGTTCAGGTTCGGTCAGTTTACGTTAATCACGCCCGTTCAGACCTTGTTCAGCGCGCATCCGCAAGATCGCCCGCATCGAAGTTGAGCGAAATCTGCCGGCGCCAAAGCAATCATGCAGCGCCAGGCGGAAGCGGGTCAGGAAGACAGTCGGGGGCAGAGTGACATGGCACGGATGGACTTAGGTGTGGAGCGCTTTGAGGTCGCCGCGCAGACGAGCGGAGCCGATGCGCTGTTCGAGCTCGGGATGTTGTACGCGACCGGCCTCGATGTAGAGGCGGACCTCGTGGTTGCGCATAAATGGTTCAACTTGGCGGCGCTCCGCGGCAATCGCTCAGCTCTCGCCCATCGCGTCGAGGTTGCCCGCGAAATGACCGCAAACCAGATCGCCTTGGCCCAGAAGCTTGCCCGCGAGTGGCTTGCCACCAATTAGGGGTGAGGCTAGTTCGAACCTTGCACTTCCGTCTCGCCGTGGCACCTGCGGAAGAGCGAGCGGACGCAGCGGTAGGTGTTGCGGGCAAATGAGCTGACGCCACTCCTGTGCACCGGTGGGGCGGCAGTTTCAGGCGCCGCGCTCAACGGCAGGGTGGGCGTTCCATCCGCCATCGGAGGCATTGGCCTTTGCGCGGCCGAATGGCTTGGCGAAGCGCTGCTTGGTGTCGAGGACTGGTTCGCCTCGTCGTGCCCGCCGATCGAAGCACGCATGTTCCGCCACCCGCGACGGGAAGCGCTCAGCGCTTCGCCGGTGACCTCGACCAGGGACTTGCGATCGTCGTCCTTCTCGAAAGCCTTCTGCTCCTTCTCGATGCGCTTCATGGCCTTCTTGACGCGCGGGTCGTCGGCAAGTTCTTCAGGGATCGACGGCCCGTCATAGCTATAGATCTTTTCAACGCCATGGCAGTCGGCGGTAGCCTCGCGGGCGCCGCAGGAGGCATGCCCACCTTCCTTGGCGGTGCGCACCACGCAATAGAGCTTCGCCGCGTCGTTGCGGCCAACATCATCGCCGGTGACATGGCAGAGATAGGTTTGGTCTGGGCCCTTGCAGGTAACGCAAAAGGCAGCGCTGCCGGCTTCGGCACCGTGGAGGGCGCACAAAAACAACGCTGCCGCAAACGCGGCCGTCCAAATGAAGCGGGAGGCGCGAGCACGCATACGTGGATTTCCCCCTGTGGCTCCCGTTGCGTTGCAGTCTAACACGTCGCAATTGTGCTCAGGAGATTATCCTAGCCAACGCGGCGTCCAAAATTCGCTACAAATCGTGCAAAATCGTGCGCTTGGTCCGCATTTTGGGCGAAATGGCCTGCAACCGTGCCAGCGACGATTCGCCGAGGGTCTTGCGTGAATTCGAGCGCGCAACTTCGAGAGAACAACGATATGCGAACGGCCATTCTAGTCTTTGCCGCGATGGTGGTGTTTCTAGCGGCCAAGGGGAGCGAAGCAGAGCCTCTGCGTGACCCCGGCGCTGGCTTCCTTGATTACAAGCGCTCCAAGTCGCAGAAGGACTATTACGTTGTGAAGCGCGAGGGCGGTAAGTGCTCAATTATCGCTGGCAAATGGGGCGATGCGCCGGACGGATCCGTCGGCGCCCCTTATGCAAGCAAATCCGGCGCCAACGCCGCGCTGAAAGACATTGCTGACTGCAAAGGCGGCAAGGCAGAGGATTGGTTGGACACCAAGAAGCACGGCAAGAAGTAAAGCATTGGACAGCGGGCCTCGGGGGGGCGCCGAGCGCAAAAGCAGGCGTCATGCTTGGCAGGCCACACCTCAGGGTTTCGGGAGGGTGGCGTTGAAGTTACTTCGTGCCAACCATCACGCTTCGTTAGCTTCTGGTCCTCTTTGGTTTCGTAGGCAGTCAAGCATCTGGCGACTTTTGAGGGCGCGACAAAATCGCTGCGACATGTCCGCAGCGCGGCTTCCGGGCGGGAGAGAAACAACATAGGTCAGATCCTTCACGGATGACCGTCGCGTCACTCTCTTCCCCAACCCCGACGCGCATGGTGGTCGTCCCATAAGGAGAATCGTCATGCTAAGAAAAACCGCAATCGCGCTTGGAGCGGCTTCGCTCGCGCTCGCCTTCGCCGCGCTTTCGCCGGCCATGGCCAACTACGATCGTTGCTACGAGAACCCTGCGGCAACTGGTTGTCCAGGCAGCTACGGCCTCAATCAGTCCAATATGAATGCACCTATGAGCGCACATAGCCGCAGGGGCGCGGAGCATCAGGAGATTACGACGACTCGTCACCACGGCTAGTTGGCGTCGACCAATAGGCAAAAGGGGCGTCGGCTTTTGCCGGCGCCCTTCGCGCTTACAGTCAGAGGCGCTTCTTCGTTTGCATCAGACGCCTCAATAGAGTCCGTCGCCTCGATCCGAAGTTGAAATCATGATCCGCGCGGCGCCCCGCGATGTAGGACGGGCCGGCTATAAGGCCAGATATAAGGGCGAACGCGGGCGGCAATTCACGGTTTGTTGCCAAGGGTGCGGCCTGCAATGTATTGAGTTTCCCGAGCGGAGACGTGGCCGAGAGGCTGAAGGCGGCGGTTTGCTAAAGCGCACGCTATTGTTTTTCCGGTGTTCCGCTGCACCCCCAAGTCACTGCTAATCCTTAGTTTCTCAGCCTTTTGACCAGCACCGCTTCGAAAGCCTAGCGGCGTTCGGGTTGCAATTTGGGTTGCAAGTTTCGCGACAGGCGCGACGGCTAAAGACGACCAGGGAGGCCCCACGCAGCTCGCCGGTACCCTGCCAGCATGCCTTCCGGCCATGCTGGCGCATCTGTGCCGGTCGATCTCGTCGGGTGTTAGGCCGTGTACTCATAAATCGAGATTGGTAGGCAGCGGTTGGTCAATGTCCGCTATGGGTGGCGGGTTCAAAGGGTGGCCGCAACACTTCAATCTTTGAGAAAAGATGGAGTGTTCAGGATGCGCTATCGCGGACGGATCTATTTCACGGAGAAGCAGAAGGCGGAGATCTGGGATCGCTGGCAGGGCCGGGAGTTGATGAGTTCGATCGGGCGGATGTTCGATCGCAATTCGTCGTCGATCTATCCACTTCTGTCCCGGACCGGCGGGATCCGACCGCCGGAGCGGAAGCGGTCGCGTCTGGCGTTGAGGCTGTCCGAGCGCGAGGAGATCTCCCGAGGGCTGAGGGCGCAGCTGTCTCTTCGACGATCGCCCGTCAGTTGCGACGTGCGCCATCGACGATCAGCCGCGAGGTGCGGGACAATGGAGGCCGCACAGGCTATCGGGCTGCGCGATCGGATCGGGCGGCTTGGGATCGCACACGTCGCCCCAAGCCGTGCAAGTTCGCTTGTCGCCCGGCGCTCTGCCGGACAGTATCGGTTAAGCTTGAGCTCAAGTGGTCGCCGCAGCAAATCGCAGGCTGGCTGAAGCGCGAACATCCCGACGACGAGCACCGCCGCGTGTCCCATGAGACTATCTATCGAAGCCTGTTCATCCAGACGCGCGGCGTGCTGAAGAAAGAACTGCTGGCCCATCTGAGGGCGACCCGCGCGATCCGCCGCTCCCGATCAAAGACCCGAAGCTCCTCCTCAACGACAATGATGCAGGAAAGCCAGAGGGCATTCACTTCATGATCGGCGAGCGCCCGCATGCCGCGTTCGGCAATTCCACCGGCGACCGCCAGATGCTCGAGTACACCGCAGCCGGTGAGGGCGCGCGGCTCGAAATCGAAATGCTTGTCCTCCACGACGATCCGACGCGCGAATACGCATACGGACCGGCCACGGGGTTGCCCGACACCAAGGTCGGCACATTCACCCAGGCCCTTCACGACGAAGAGAAGAAGGACGGGTGGGTCGTCATCAGTATGAAGAACGACTGGAAGAGGATCTTCGGGTTCGATGGCGCTCCCTGAGAAGCTTCCGACGTAGAGACTCGCATGTCCGTTATTCCCCTCAAAGCGGTCATTCGCCAGCGCATTGAGCATGTCTGCTTTGTGCCATGTGTGGACATCGGGTAATCGCGGCGGCGAGCTGAACTCGTCGATAGTGCCGCGGTCCGGGCGCTGGTGCCCGGTGGTTTCCACCATCGGAGGCGGATCATGACTCACTTTGTTGGTTTGGACGTATCTCAGAAGATGACGGCGATCTGCGTTGTCGATCCAGCTGGCAACAGGATCTGGCGGGGCGTTTGCCTTTCGGCACCCGAGCAGATCGATGCGGCAATACGCCACCACGCTGGCGACGATGCCCGCGTTGGCCTTGAGACGGGTCCGATGACTCCCTGGCTTGTGCACGAGCTGCGGGGTCGCGGGTTTGATGTCGCATGCCTTGATGCGCGGCACGCGCGCGCTGCGCTGAAGATGCAAATCAACAAGACCGATCAGAGCGACGCCGAGGGGTTGGCTCAGATCATGCGCACAGGCTGGTATCGGGCGGTCCATGTGAAGTCGTTTGACTCTCACCGAGCTCGTGCACTGCTCGGTGCGCGTGCTCAACTTGTGGGCAGACGACACGGCTGTCGAACCATATACGGGGCGTGCTGAAGACCTTCGGCATGTTACCCGGTACGATGCGCGGAATGCGCTTCGACCGGCGTGTCGAGACCATGCTTGCCGACCGACCGGATATTGCCCCGATCGTTGGGCCAATGCTCAACGCCTGGCGACAGCTACGCGAACAGATCGCCAGCTTTGACAAGGCAGTCCGACTGCTCATCAAGCAGAGTCCCACATGCCGCCTGCTGATGGGCGTGCCAGGCATCGGTGCGTTGTCGGTTCTAGCCTATGTGAGCACGGTCGAGGATCCTGCCCGCTTCGCGAGGTCACGCGACATGAACTCGTTGAAGAGCACACCGGCAATATTTGATCGGAGATAGCGGGTTGCCAGATGTTCCGGCGCGATCTCATCACGCCGCAAGTGCGACGGGTTCTTTGTAGCGTTCACCCCTAGCCATCATCGCCCAAGCCATTCTGGCGATCTTGTTGGCAAGTGCGATGGCGGCGACCTTAGTTGGTCGCCGCGCCAGCAATGCCGTAAGCCAAGGTCGATGCTTTGTGCCATGGATCTTGGCATAACGGATCACGGCAAGTGCGCCGGCGGTGAACAGGCTGCGCAAATAGCGATCGCCTTGCTTGCTGATACTGCCGAGTTTGTCCTTGCCCCCGCTCGAGTGCTGCTTCGGCACGAGCCCGATCCATGCCGGCACGTCGCGCGCCGAGCCGAAGGCATGCGGATCGGGGATGCTGGCGACGAGGGCCGTCGCAATCAGCGGGCCAACGCCGGGGATGGTCTCAAGGCGACGGCTCAGCTCATTGGAGCGGTGCCAAGCAAGGATGCGCCGGTCAGCCTCAAGGATCTGCGCCTTCAACATCCGGAGCTGCGCGCCAAGAGCAGAGACACGCCCGGGCAACCTCAGGCACGCGGTGGTCGCTGGCATCCGTGCCAACAGCAAGCAGTTTGCTCGACACCCTTGCGTCCCACCGGGGCTACGATACCGAGCTCGGCCATGTGAGCACGGATGGCGTTGATCACCGAGGTCTGCTGGCGGATGAAGAGATGGCGCGTGCGATGGAGCATCGGCAGCCCTGCTGCTCGGGCGTCTTGGTCTCGACAAACCGCATGTTGGTCCTGGTCACCGCTTCACAGATGGCCTCGGCGTCGGCGGCATCGTTCTTCTGTCGCTTGACGTAGGGCTTCACATAGGCCGGCGGCATCAGACGCACCGTATGGCCTAGTGCCTTGAGCTCGCGCGACCAATGATGCGAGGTGGCGCAGGCCTCAATACCCACGAGGCAGGGTGGAGCTTCTCGAAGAACGCCAGGACATAGCGGCGCTTCAGTTGACGGCGGATGAGCACCTGGCCTTCCGCGTCGATGCCGTGCACCTGAAAAACCGGACTTGGCGATGTCGAGACCGATGGTGGTGACCGTTTGCATGATTGGCTCCTCCGAATCGTGGGAGCGTTAAACGCACCCCACATCCTTGGCACGCATGTGCCGGTGGAGGAGCCGTCCACAGCATCATAAGCGGACTTGGGTCACTTTCCTTTAGCGCAGCCCTTCCTCGATGATCGCTTCCGTGGTCACTTTGGCAACCTCTCTGTCCTCCTCCGTCGGCCGTCTCGTTTTCCAGCTGCCTCGCGCGAACCACCCTAACGAGACCAGTGCAACCAGGATGTTGGTGGCGGGAAAGGACCACCACAGACCGCTCGAATGCAACATGGAGTGCTTCGACAGCACATAAGCCAGCGGAAACTGGATCATCCATTGCGATGCGAGCGCAATGACCAGGGCCATGAGCATATTTCCTGAGGCGCGGAAGGCGGCCACGACGCAGAGCTGGATACCCATGCCGCCCCAGGCCAAGCACATGATCCGGATAAAACGCGATCCTTCGGCGATGACGTCGGTATCGCGCGGCACGAAAAACGCGACGATATAGGGCGCGAGCAGAAAGGCGACAGTCCCGACTAGCGTCAAAACGCCGAAGCCAAGCACAGCGCCGAGAAGAGCGATGCGCGATGCGCGCTGGATGTTGCCAGCACCAATATTCTGTCCGACCAGCGTCGACACCGCCATCGACAAGCCCATCGCTGGGATCATGACGACCTGTAGAACCGTTGAACCAACGACATAGGCGGCGGTCGTTAGAGTCCCGAAGCTCGCCACGAGAAACGACATGACAACGAGACCGAGCCCGCGGGTCGACTCTACCGATCCGGGAAAGCCGAGGAAGAAGGCGCGTTTGAGGTATGGCGGGTCCGGAACGAGGCCACGGCATGAGAGCTCGATGCCGTGGCGGCCGCGCAGGAGAATGACCATGCCGATCAGCGCTGCGAGTGCCTGGGTCACCAGTGTGGCGAGCGTAGCGCCCATCACACACAGGACCCATCCGAAAATGAACAAAGGATCGAGGGCGAAAATTCAGCACGACAGTGCCTAGAACGATGATCAGCGGAATCCGAGTTTCGCCGATCCCGCGCATCAGCGCCTGAAACATGGCGTAGAGGAAAACAAAAATGATACCGATAAAAGAGACGCGCATGAAGCCGAGCGCCCCCCGATAGACATCCGGGGCTACACCCAGGAGCATCAGCAGATAGGGTGTCACGACATAGCCAACTGTCCCGAGAATGACCGAGGTGACGGCGACCATCACCATCGTCTGCGCCGCAACATGGTTCACCATGTCCTACCGGCCGGCGCCCATATATTGTGCGCTGAGTATCGCGCCCGCCCATAGCCAGCCCGGCGCCGAGCGCAATGACAAGGAAGCAAGCGACCTACCCAGAACGCGTCGGTCAACTGGTAGCCGGACTGCAATGCGTTTCCTAGGATGATCGGAATTGCGAGCCGGAAAAGCGCCGGGGCAATTGGGTCCTTGCAGGCTGTTGGTGTTTATTCTCTGCAAGAGCGACGTCGGAGGGCGCTCCTTA
The DNA here is from genome assembly GCA_963757555.1 of uncultured Alphaproteobacteria bacterium. GTDB lineage: Bacteria > Pseudomonadota > Alphaproteobacteria > Rhizobiales > Methyloligellaceae > Methyloceanibacter. The sequence continues at coordinate 341,268 of CAVWRU010000012.1, read as the reverse complement.
ACCCAGAGTGGAGTGATCGTGACCTGGAACAGCGCTGAACGGACACGAAGGAGACCAACATGACAAAGCTCACGCTTATCCTGGTCGCTGCCCCGGGCACTTCGGTGAACCGTGGAGCTGCGCGCAAGTTCGGTCTGCCCGAAAGGCCGCTTCAAGGAGAGGGGGATGCCGTGCCGGTTCAACGGCATCCCCATCTCGTTTCCAACTCTATCGACTGTCCGGCAGTGTCGCGTCCGACCTTAGGGCCTCAAGTTGGGATATGGATGCTCCGCTAGGCAGCACGACCTAAGTAGGCTCGGCGTATAGCCGGGAGCGGAATGCAAGCCATTAACGGGGATAGGCTTTGAGTGGATCCGCGCGAGGATCCTCTCTTGCGACTGCTCAATATCCTGGAGCAGCTTGTCCAAGTTGACGCCGACCAGCTTGCCGTCCTGCTTCTTGATCTGGCCCCCGATGATCACTGTATCGACGTGGCTCCTGTCCATCATAGTGACCACGGTGCCCGGTGCATTGATCATCGGAGTGGTGTCGATAGTGCGCGCGTTGAGCACAATAACATCGGCCTCCATACCCACCTTGAGCATGCCCACTTTACTACTGAGGCCTGCGGCAGCGGCACCCGCCTTGGTCGCCATCTCGAGGATCGTGCGGCAATTGACATGGGCCTTACCGTTAAACTGGTAGGGTTCGGCTGGATTAACGAGCAGGCGCTGTAAGGTGTAGGCCGTCCGCATCTGCGTGAACATGTCGTGCGTCATGTCCGTGTCCACGTCGGAGCTCAGGCTCGGCAAGATGCCGTGGTCGAGCGATGCCTGGATGACGGGCGTCCCGTGCCCCATCTCCATCTCAATGGCACAGGCGCACGAAATGTGGCAGCCGTGATCGACCACAGCTTGCCACGCGTCAGGAGGAATGACGCCAGTAAAGTGGATGAAAGTTTGGTCCGGACCAGCCATGGCCGCGTTGGCCACGAGATCCGGCACACCACCGTGAACGATCATCGGCGCGTTATAGTGGCGGGCAAGCGGCCAAAGAGCAGCGGCGGTGAACTGGGCGCCAAGGGTCACCAACTGCTCGGTCGAGTTGAAATACTTAGTCGCTATCCGTCCGATGCCACTGGTTGTGTTTCCGAGCGCCCCCGGAAATTCGTACGAGGGATCGTCGCCCCGGCCAGCTGAGTAGTCGTAGACTGCGCGTCGCCCCGAATCCATCAGGCCCTGAATCATGGCGTCGGTGTGCTCGGGGGTATGCGAACTCTGCGAGGTGTCGACGACCGTGGTCACGCCTGAGTTGATTCCTGCCCAGCAGGCCACGAGCTCCGAGATGTAGCAGTCGTCGGGCTGGTACGGTGATCTGCCGAGATCCCATATAGGGGGATCCCCGGCGTTCGCCCCCGGAATCAGGCCATTCGTCCAGATTTGCTGGACGACAGAGACGTAGTTCTCTTGCGGCCAGTTTGGAGCGCCCGGCACAAAAGATCCAAGGAGACCGTCGGCAATCACCGACCGCTGGACGGTCTCATATTGGTGATGGTGAGTGTTGATGAAACCCGGCATGACGATTTTGCCGGTGCAGTCGATGACCGCGCCGCTACCTCCAACGTTCGGTCCGATGCCCACGATCTTGGAGCCCTGGATGTATACGTCAGCCTTCTCATAGTCCTGCCCGCCCGGGTCCATGGTCAGCACGATGCCACCCTTGAGCAGGATGCCCTTCTTAGCTTGCCCGGGGGGGACGGGGGGCTTCGCAGCCTGGGCCGTGTCGAGGCCCATAGCCGCGAGCGCGCCAACGGCCGCGCCGGCCGTGGTCGAACCGATGAAGTCGCGGCGCGATAGTCCGAACCTCCTGAAGGTCCCGCTTTGATGATCGTGGATGTCGCTGTGAGGGTCGTTGGAAGATTTCGGCGGTCGCTTATCGTTACTCATGATCCTAACCTCCCGAGTTGTCACTATGCGCAATAGTGGCGGTCGTGAACCACCGGGGGTCTCGATTCGCGTTATCTCTCCTTTCTCTTTGAGTCTTGAGCCCCAGCGGGACCTTACTCGCCTATTCTCCGTCGGCAGCGCCACGCCATTTGGCGGACATGTCGGCGCGGCAAAGCGACGCGCATCAGTATGTCTCAAAGCCAAGGGACCGTCTAATCACAATGACGCCTTGTTCTCAGAGCCGCGCCACACGAGCGCAGATAGCTGCTGTCATGCCTCGCCATTCGTCTGCGAACGCCTGCAGCGGACCGCGGGGGGGGGCAGGCGCTGTCCTGTCTGCGGAAGATGCGGCATTGAATTGAAGGAAGGCCCTATCTGCCCGGCACATCGCTGTAGGCCGTGATGACGCTTTTCCGATCGTGGCAATTTGTGTGATCTCAGATTAGGTTTAGCCTCGGAGTGCGGCGGTCAGAGCGGCGTATCGTGATTGTGACGCTAAGCCAGCGTCCCTTTAAACAGGCGAAGCGATGAGAAGTAGAAGCGACGAAGGGATTGCCCTGATCGCTGTGTTGTGGACGCTGGTACTGCTGTCCCTTATTGCCGCAGCTTTGTCCTTTGAAACCCGCATCAACGACCGCATTGCCCGTAACGTGGCTGACAGCGCTGCTACTCGCGCGGCAGCCAATGCCGGCATCGAACGAGCAATTCTTGATTTGGTAGATGCATCAGGTACGGAGAACGAAAAATTTCACACAGATGGGACCGTTTATGATTGGCCGTTCGCGAAATGCATAGTCCACATTTCCATTCGGGATGAGTTTAGCAAGGTCAACCTAAACCAAGCACCGGAGGCGTTGCTGGCTTCCCTCTTTAGTTCGGTCGGTATTGACGCAGCGACGGCCCAATCGCTAGCGGATGCAATCGCAGATTTTCGTGATGTCGATGATTTGCCACGCCTTCGTGGTGCCGAAGAGGCCCAGTATCGAGCTGCTGGTCTAACATGGGGACCAAAGAATGCACCATTCGAATCAATCGAAGAATTGCAGCAAGTTCTGGGAATGAGAGCCCAGATCTATAAGCGGATAATTCCTGACCTGACCATTCGTTCGTGGGGCACAGTAAACCCGACTCTGGCAGGCGACAGAGTAACTACTGTCCTTAGAAGGGTCGGCTTTCGAGATTTCGCTGACTCTCAGGGTATTGTATATTCAATCCGAGCAGAGGCCAAGAGCTCTAACGGCGCGACATTCGTGAGGGAGGCCACCGCGCAAATCTTCCCGCACTCACCAAGTCCTATTAGGGTTTTAGATTGGCGGGTCGGTATCACGACAAGCTCGCACAACGCAATTGTGAGAGAATAAAAGTGAATCGTGCTGGCCGTCGTGCAATGGCGGTCGCCCAGCACCCGACCCAGGGTCCGGTCAGAAAGCCGGACGGCGAGATGGCTGACAGCTCAGTTCGTGAAACCAGTGTGTTCCGCAACGAAGATGCGTCTGGAAGATGATCGCCCACCATGTGGACGGCCTGCCTTACTGGGAGAAAGAAGAGCGACTGTCGGTGACCCGCAATGACATACGCATAAGGTTCCGGGCCGGTTGCTTTCCAGAGATTGGCGATGTGGTCGTCGCATCATCGGCAAAATTTGCGCGAGAACTGCCTGTATCTCCTGCACAGTTCCTCGCACAAGTGATTGCGGTCAATTTTTAATTTTGTTCGCCTTTTTGTTCCACAATCCGGCGACCTCTATCCAGGTTCGCCAGGAAGGTCCGTGGCTGGGTTTCCCCCAAGATGTTCCGACCGCCAGCGGGCTTCCTATGACTTAGGTGGTCTGAGGCCGTGCATTTGAACGCGTGTCTCGACGGCCCTTGCTAGGACGAGGGGAGCCCGGCAAGCTGCCAGCCACAAGCCAGCGTCAAGGGAAACTCGTCATGCTTCCTTCCCAACGTAACAGCATGGACGTGACCAACATCGGTATCGTGGCGTCCAGCTCCCCGTTGCAGTTCTCCCCACTTATATCCATCCCCGCATGAGCGTACAGCGAAGCTGCTTCACCGTTCAGGGTAAGGTGAGGCATTCCCTTGCTCAACAGGTGCCCACCACTGATTGCAGCCGATAGGGCAGCTCGACGCCGTGCCAGCAGGCATGATTTGAAATGATTATTTCTTGGTGTTGTGACAAAATGCCTCTGCGACTGAATATATAGTAGACATCGGGACTTTTGCCTTTGTGGCCGTAGCCTTTACTCTCATGGAGGTCGACCATGACCATGAAGCACTCGATTCTCGCCTTTCTGATTAGCGCGTGCTGCCTCGCTCATAGTCCTGTAGCTCGCGCCGATCCACAGGTCTTACATACCTACGGCAATTCATTTGGATACGAAGTTGACCAGGGAATTGCGATCGACATGGCCAAACTGCGGCCGTTGGTCCCCAGCAGCTACACTATGGTTCCTGCATCGACCCTCGGGTTCGGCGGGTCCGATCAAGGGCTCCTGGTCATCGCCAACTTTCGCGGCATTGGTCCGACCGTGGACGGCAAGAAGACCGGCCAAGATCCTCAGGTGGCGATCGATGTGGGCATTCTAGTGGTCGAACCCGCAGAGGCGGCGGCGGCAGGGGTTAACATACCCGGGGCTTTTCACCTGTATATGCTCGCCATCTACACCGATGACGCGCATTATGCGGCGAGCTTGCAGGGCACCAACATGCCCATCAAGTTCTTGGGCAAGATCGACTATCAACGCGAGATGGACGATGCGACTGGGGCCGGGACGCTGAAGGTAAGAGTTCCCGCCAAGAAGCCGGACTTTTTTTCGACGAGCTTGAGTGGAGGTTACGCTCCTCCGTCGGGAGCTCTTAATGCAGCCTTTTGGCAGGATGGCCGCAAAGGCCGTAAGGTGGTCCTTCAAATACTCGACCAGCCATTCCGTCAAGGCAGCGCTGTCAGCCAAATCTATACTAGGCCCCACAGCGGCTGGGAGGCTCTGTTCAACGGCGGTGGGTTCGGACCATGCGCCAACGACCCCCAGACTGGATACAGCTGCATCCTCGCGCCTGCGCTAAACTTTCGGTTTTTTGGTTCAGTCAACAGGCTACTGCTCATCGGTCAACAGGCGACTGCTCTTCAGATGCAACCCTAGATTTCGGGGACCATCAGGCCTTGGAGTTTGTGGGCAAAAGCCGGCTTCGCTCAACGTTGGAGAGATCGAGACAAAGCTTGCAGAAATTGGACTGCGCTTGAGGGCGCGATTATGGCTATTACTACGGCTATGGCTCTGGGCCTTACGGTTATGGCTCTGGTTGGCGCTACTGAGAATTACGCAAGCGTAGCGGCCCCGACCGAAGCCGACGCGATCAACCACCTTTGCCCGGTTAGGTTGGCAGCTTGGAACGTGGAATAAATTGGCCGAGGATCTAATCCGCCCTGCCACGCGAGCCAAAAATCTCCCAAGACCGACGTGTTCGCCGCAGATACTTTAATCTAAAAATTGAGATTTTCTGGGTCGATGATAAGGTTCAGACTCTGGACCTTGGTTGCAACAATGAGGTCCGGCCAAGCTTGCTCGCCAGCGCTTAAGGTGACGTGCATGCGAATTAGATCGGGTAAAGATTGTACATCTTGCCAGTCGTTGTACCACTGAGCGGGGTCTGTTGGGCTACGATGTCCAAAATAAGCAAACTGGATTTGAGTGACCTTGTCCAGCAGAGCGATCTGTCGCCCCTCACGTTGCGAGACGGATGAGGTTTCGGTTTCGCGGAAAAGACGCCACGACATTTCGAGGCGATTGCGAGAGCCACCATCGTCGGTGAGATAGAGTGCGACCTCGTAAAGTCCGCCGACCCCGAGATGCTCGGGAACTGGAGCTATAAATCGAACGGAATTTTGGGTGCCGATGAAGTAGACGTGTCGGCGCACGGTTGGTGTGGCTTCGATCATAAATGGGCGAGCTTCATTAAGCACCCGGCGAAGAAGTTGCTGGACGGTTACCGCTTCCGACATGCTATTGGGTTCTTCTTGGCCCACATTCCAGGCTCGTGTCCCGAACTGCAGACCACTTGTGAGCAACAGGAAAATCAAGCTGAGCAAAAGAAGAGCAACTAAGAGCTCTAGTAAAGTGAACCCTTGGCTTCGAATTTGACTCGGCGATTTAAGGAATTGTTTCGATGTCGACATAGGGCAATGTGACCACACCTCCCGCATTACTTAATCTGCTCGGTAGAATCCTATAATGTGACCAACACCGATGACGAATACGCTAACATTCCGGGCAGCCAAATCCGTACCTGGGTCCTCGCCATCTCCATCGATCTCAGAAAGCGCGAAGGCACACTATTCGGGGCAGATGGTCCAGGGTAGGCTTAATATGCATCATGAGCATCCGCAAAAACGCTCTAGGTTGTCCGGTTAGAGCCTTATTGACGCGCTGAACTATTACGGTTCAGGGCCAGAGCTCGCTAGGATCGACGCAGTTCGAAGAACGATGGCAGAAGGGGCGGAGCCCGAAGGCTCCGTCCCTAAATTGCTTGTTCAATCAGTGCACGTGTTGTTTGACCCAGTTTTCAAGCAAATCTGCGATCTGCTCGTTATTGAGCTCTGCCATCATCGTGTGACCGTTGCCGAAAATTCCCACGTCCGGTAGGAATGTGGTCGTCGAGTTGCCACCCAGACCGTTGATCGTAGCAGACCATGCTTGGTTGGGGGTTGGGTCCCGATGATCGGCTATTACCGTAAGCTGCGGTATGTTCTTCACCAAAGCGGGGTCGCCACCGCTATTAGCAGTGAACCCTTCGATGCCGATGAGCCCCTTGACTTTTGCCGCGTAGGAAGCCGAGGACGCTGCTTGCATGACGTTTAAAGAGCCCGTCGACCAACCGAGAAGGATACAGGGTCCGATCTTGTCGACGAGGGCGCGCAAGTCATCCCGCATCAGATTATTTTGAACTTGCTCCGCTGGTGCCGGCAAATTGCGGTAGGCGGGCTGGATCTGCCTTATGTAATCGTCTACGTAGGCCTTCGGAAACTGCGTGTTGGCATAAAAGGTCCCGGAGGTTGGTCCCCATCGGAAGCCGGTCCAGGCTTCTTCCTTGGTGTAAATGTTTACACTCTCCATGGACGAAGCTGGAGCCGGTCCCACCGTGGCCTGGATTCTAGCGGTCGGATCCCAGCCAGCTCGACCCCGATTGGGTCCATCGACCGCGTAAACCGCGAAGCCGCGCCGCGTAAGACTGGTAAACCACCCCTCGCGTCCGTCGGGAGTTGTCATGAAGATATTCGCGGTATGGCCACCGCCGTGCATAAGCACGATGGGATACTTGTACTTCTGGGATACCGGGATCTGGTACTGCACATACGCTTGATTGACCGCGATGTGCCCCGCAGCAACCCCATCACCGGGAAGGGCAGCATTCGTCGTATTGGGAGAGCGTAATTCAATGGTGCCGCCAACATAGAAATCACCTTGCTCCTTTAGCTCCAGTGCATTTTTTTTGACTTGCCCAGGGGCATCCGGATTAGGTCCCGGGATTCCTCCCGGGGCTGCCAATGCAGGAGCTGAAGTGACCACCACGCCAGCAAGCGCAGTGGCGGATACAAGTAAGAGTGTCGCAGACACTCGTTGATATTGTTTCATTGCTTCCTCCCTAAGTAGCGGGGTTTTTACCGACCCCAAAGAGATTTTGGATTGTAGAAGCCCTGGGCAGGGGCTGGGGAGTGTGTAACCGTTTCGTAACTTGACGCGTTACGTTACGTAAACTGGTCCCGAGACGATTGGCTCAAGAGCTACGAAACCGGGGTGTGGGTGTTCTTGATTGTCGTGGTCGCGGCCTTCTTGGGCTTAATTCTCTGTATGAGCTATACGATCGTTTTGTGAGGGCGCCGACTCGACTGCCGACACCTCACACAATCCACCCGAGCTCGCGCGCCTTGGCAACCGCAGCCTGCCAAGCTTGAGCGATCACCTCATGGTCGTCCGTGTCCATGCGACGTTTGACAATGAGCAGCGGACGGTGAGGGGAACATACAAAGATGCGCAACGTGAACTAACACGGCTGCTCGGCGCTGCCGACGCGGGCACCCATGTAGATCCCAGCCAAATGACGCTCGCGGAATATCTTCATGCATGGTTCGAGGGCGCACCCAAAGTGAGCCTAAAAACGGCGGAGCGGTATCTCGAGCTCGCCGATCGACAGGTGATCCCACACCTGGCGCGCTGAAGCTTCAGAAGCTTCGGCCGGAGCATGTGGAGCAATGGCACGGCACGCTGCTCAAGGCAGGGTTGGCACCGCGCACTGTCGGCCACGCCCATCGCCTCCTGGCCCGCGTCCTGAGATATGCCGTCGAGAACGGCACCGTTGCCCGCAACGTGGCGGCGATCCGCAAGCCGCCCAAGGTCGAGGAGCAGGAGCTGGGGATCCTCACCGCCGATCAGATCGCCGAGGTTCGCGCCAAGCTCGCCGGGCACACCCTATTGCCGATCGTTGAGCTTGCGCTTGCGACCGGCATGCGGCGCGGCGAGCTGCTCGGCCTCCAATGGGGTGATGTGGATCTAGATGCCGGCACGCTCCGGGTAGAGCGCTCGGTCGAGGAGACCCGGGCCGGCCTTCGGCTGAAGCCGCCAAAGACAAAGCGCGGTCGACGCAGCATCGGCCTGGGCGAGGGCGCCATTGCCATGCTGCGTGCCCACAGGGTGCAGCAAATGGAGCTGCGCTTCGCCATTGGCGCCGGCGCCATCCAGCCCACCACCCTGGTTTTCTCCACCATCTAAGGGGAGCTGCTCTCACCGGCCAATCTGAGCCGGGACTGGTGCCGGGTCAGGGCCGCCAAGAAACTGCCGCCGGTCCCGTTTCATGCGTTGAGGCACACCCACGCCTCAGTGCTGCCCCGGGCGGGCGTGGACGTCCTCACGATCTCGCGGAGGCTCGGCCACGGCAAGGCAAGCGTGACGCTTGATGTTTACGGGCATCTTATCCAGGGGTCCGACGCCGCTGCAGCGAAGGCAATAGAAGGAGTGCTGAAATGAGGGCAACCGAAGAGGAAATGCGCAAGGCAGCAATCGCGATCTTGCGCCGGAGAGCGAACAAGCCGGACGAGCCCATAATCGAGTGGACGCAGCGGCACTACCCTAAGTTCACCAGCGCCGAGCGGCACCGCGTCATAGTGTTGATGCGAGGCTACAGAAGCCTAGCCTATGATGATCCGCGTGAGACGCTGCACTGAGCAATAGGGAGGAGTGCTGAAATGACCGTCCCCAGCTTTCATGGCGGACGAAGATCAGGCTCAGGTCAGCCGAACGGGTGTGGCTGTTCTGCGGGAAGCCGGCACGCCTAACCTCGCTGTACTCGCCAAGAAGACGCACAGCACACCGGAGGAGCTTTGGGCTCGTATATGCGAGCTGGCCGGGGCCCCACCGTGTAAGATGCCTACGTACATTCAAGTAGCAGGAGAGCCCGCGCCGTCGAGGGGAAGCCGCGCCTAGCCGCTGATGATAACGCCCCGTGGGTTGCAATTGGGTTGCAATTCCTGTTTTGTTGCCATCGGGGAGGGGCCTAACCAATTGAAATACTTATGCGGAGACGTGGCCGAGAGGCTGAAGGCGGCGGTTTGCTAAACCGTTATACGGTCAAAAGCCGTATCGAGGGTTCGAATCCCTCCGTCTCCGCCAGTTGCCTCTGATTTTATTGGGAAATTCGGCTATTTTTTGCAGCGGCCTCGGGATCGACCCGGGCACTGGTGCCCCATTCGCTTTGTGGGAAGGCATGCGGTTGTTACCGGCTATTAGCGGCACAGCACAGCCCCTGGGCTTGGAGAAAGGCGCGGCCTACCCGCCGATCCGCCCTGCGGCGGCTGCGTAGGGCGTGCTAGGACGGCTGTTTCTGGTCGGGCTAGGAAAAAGGGACCTGGGCGGGGAAAACACACGCCTCTGGGCGGCCTCGTCGAATCCGCCGGGCTCTTGCTGAAATGACATGCGCGATCAGAGGGAAGACTCGGTCGCGAGGATGCGCGCAAGGGGTAAGCGACGAAGCCATCGCGCCTTGCGCTAGGGCATCAATTCAATACCGCGCACGGCATCCCAGCGCTTTAATTGGATCGAGCCATCAATCGTGTTGAAGAGGAGCAAGCCGCGCTCACCTGCGCCCAAAATCCTTCCAGAGAGAGGCGGCCCGTCGTTCAGCAAAATCGTTGTAACAGGAACTGCTGACCACCATTGCCAGATAGGCGCATCCCGGGGGTTTAGCATGCCAGCAGCCATCCAATAACCTGCGGCAAATGATGCTACCAGCCACATAAGGAAGTTGGCGGCGATGATTGCGGGTGCCTTAACCGGACCTTCGACCAAGGTCCAAAGCCAAAGCATCAAGGCCGCAACGAAGCACAGCGCGGCATTAGGCCAGGCACCAGGATAGAGAAATAGCGATCCGATCCCGCTGATAACGAAAACAGCCGCGAGGAACCCGTAATATTGCTTCTCCGCCCGCTGGCGCTCCGCTGCATCACCTGGTCGCGCACGTAAGGTGGTTACAAGGGCAAAATAGGAGAGGACCAAGATGACGAGTAGGTAGGGGATGCCTCGCATGCCGAACATCAGATGTTCGATTAAAGAAAACAGCGGAAAGAAATCGGATCCGATTCGGGTGAAGTAGCCTGCGTCGTAGAGAGCTGCCAAGGTGGCGAGCGCAAACGGTGTCGCAGCGACGAGCTTTGCAACCAGCTCCACTCTGGTATCGGTCCGCGGTAACGGCGCCGAAGCCTTTCCGGCCATTCCTGTCGCCTGCTGTTTTTCGCAGTTCACCCGCGCTAAGCTCTACGACTATCTTATACTGATAGCTGCTGCCCCGGCAGCGAATGCGATGGGGTTTACCACACCTTGCCATTTTCCCTGGATGATGCCGTCGAATGCTTTCGGCGGCGGAGGCCGGGGGCCGATCAAAACCCTTGGCGGAGTTCATCGCAAAGCCTTGAGTGGGTCAGGTTCAAACTCTGAGAGACCAGCGGCAAGCATTTTTCGCAAAAGGTCCGCCGCGTCTCGATCTCGGTCATTGGCAATGATGGCGCAAGGGGGTGACTGGTGAGGAAGCAGTCCCAAGGTCTCGCACTGGCAGCAATAGGCGGCGAACTCGGCGACCTCGTGCCATGGGCGCTCTTTCAATTGAGCATCAAGTTGTCGGGCGCGCTTGCGATCCTTGCGGGCCATCGCCATTGCGCGGACTAAAGCCTCTCTATCGATCTGTTTCATTGCCCCATATGCCTCGATTGATAGCTAAGGCATCATCATCATTCAAATCCGTCGTTTAACGACGCTTTTGCTTTCATCATCACTTTGGCCACTGAAAAATTTGGTCTCTTAGAAAGGCCCTTGCCAAGGGCCTTTTCGCCATTCCAATCCTTCCAAGTGGTGCGGCACATGCAACTGTGAAATTGATCGAAAGGTCTGTGTAACTTTTTACAATGCGGCCGGTACCGGCCCGATTTGGCATCATCACTAAACCAAGCATCAATCTTCATCATCACGCTGGCTCCGTAACATCTCATAGGCCGATGGTGCTGGTCCGCTGAGCTTGGTCGAGCGTGGATCGACACGCGACTGGGGGCTAAGGCGCAAGCGGGTAGAGAGCGCGGTGATGGAGCGGTGCGCCTTCTCCAAGATAGCCGCCCAAGGAGAAGCTTTGCCTTTCAAAACATAGCCCTCGGCTGTTAAATGTTGATGGGCCTCGCGGGCTTGAATAACCGCCTGGGCGTAAGCCTCAAGCAGAAGCCCATCAGACTCACGAAATTGGTTCTTTGGGGACTGCGTGACGATTGCGGTGAAGATAGCTTTGACCAAAGGATCGGCATCGCGGCTTGGAGATGGAGGCTTTGTGGAGGGGTCAAGCTTGACTACGCTAAGGGACGCGGCAGAGTGACGAGGCATTGATGCTCCTAACAAAGACAGTTATCTAAGAACAAAGACAGTTAGCTGATTTCGGCCACCAAACCGATCTTCGCTGTGTGTTGAAAAACATTTTGGCATACCCCCCCCGAAAAAAATTGGCTGGCCCAACCAGACCGCCCAACAATCCAATCGGGCCAGCCATTGCGGCCAACAGGAGGAGATCAGAACCTGCTGTCGCAAAAAGTAAATTGGCGACCCAACCCAGTGAGGTGGATGCTGGATCGGGTCGCCATTGCGCCAAGCGGGAAAGCAACAAAGCCGCCGTCGCATTCGCAATGCGGGGAAAATCTTGAAAAACCCCGCACAGCATTTCAATGCACAACATCAGAGAACGCTTTCATCTTCATTGATCTTGCAACTTTGAAATCGTTGTAGTCAGCGAGCAGTTGCTTCGCCAACTTCATTCCTATGTCTGCGGGAAGGCCAATGAGCTTGCGGCGACAAAACTCGACAAAGTCGCGGTCGAGTTCCTCATCACTCTGGAGCAATCGCATCAGGTCCTGAGTGTCCATTCAAAGGACTCCTCTCTTTGATTTGACGCGGACGTTTCTTTGCTGGCGCTACCGCTTTGCCCTTGGTTGCCCTCGCCACGATGACGCCGAGAGCCTCCAGTACATTCGATGGTGGCTTGCCGCGGTAGGCAGCTACCGCAAGCTCGGCCAAGGCTTCAGCTAACTCGTCCTTGGTCATTAGGGCGACGTTCCGTAGTTGATGTTGTTGACGCTAGCGATAGAGGCGGCACGCAGCACCTTCCAACTGGCTAACCTTTCAACCTTCAATGCCTTGAGGTTCTCCTGCCAGAGGTTCGTTACAACACCAGGGGAATCGCCCAGGGTGATGGAGGCTTGGTCAGCGGCGCTTAGCGACAACTCGGATGCGGCAAGGGCCAAGCCTGTCGCGTCAATGCCAAGCATCACTCCTGCGGCGATGTGGTCGCTCACGAGAACTTTGACCCCTGCGATTGTGCCGCCTGTTGCGGTGAAGCCATCGAACGCGGGTCCAGCATTGTTCGTGCCAGCAGTCATTGCGAATTGTTTAGCGATTGCTGGCGTTGTGACAGCATAAAAGTTCGCATTAGCACCAGACGTGATTCCAGTGAGCAGTGCGCCAATGTCAGAGAGCGGCGCGCCGGTCGAGCCGATTGGTGCGGTCGCCGCCACGAGACCATCCACAAAGGCATTATCAACCGCCGCGACCACTGCGTTGCGGAGTTCGGTTGCGATCAAAAACTCAGCCAAGCCATGTGACAGTTGAAGCAGCTCCTCGGTCGCAACGATGATGGCTGAATATTTTTTGACGGCCATATCGGACGCCGACACGACCAGCTCATGCACAGGCTTGGGGTCGCCTTCACTTACTTCATCCCCAACGATTGCGCTGGTCGATAATGTAACGCGTCTTTTGAGTGGAACCCGATTAGCAACAGCCAACAGCGCGTCGAAGATGCCGATGTTCCGCAAGCTCGCCGAAAAGGCTCCAGCGACCAGTTCATAACCCGACAAGTCACCGCCCCAACCGAGAGGCGATGTGCCGAGACCTCCAACAGAACCAGGCGCGGCTTTTTCGAGAATGTCGCGCACGCGATGGCTGACAGCGTCCATATCATTAGCGATGAGCTGTGCATCGGACACGCTGCCATTACCCAATAGGAGGCATCGTGCGAGAGAAACAAAGTCGCGCTCGCTCTCGCGCATCTCACGCTTCTGGCGATTGTCGGAGAGCAATTGTAATGGACTAAGCATCCTCCAAATCCTTTTCGAACAAATCAAACAACAAGCAATTGAACGCCTCGGCAATCGCGGCGCGGTCCTCGGCTTTGTCGTGAGGCAAGAGGCCAAGCTCGATGAGCTTCTCAGGCCAAGTGTGCATGTTCACTTCGATGTTGAGCACCATCTTGCCTTCGCGCCGCCGATGGCGGTGGCGTTCGATGCGAAGCGCATTTGGAGTCTTCATCAGCATACTGATAATCTACTCCAGGTTTTTCCGAGAAGTGGAAATGCGTTTCCTCCTCCGCGCCTTCGCGCCTTTGAAAACACCATCGCACCGGACCGCCCGCGTCTTTGGAAAACCCTCAAAAGCGCGCCCCCCGCGCTTTTAGGTTTTCCCTAAGGGCGATCCACAACAAAGACGCGCTCCAAACGCGCTTTTGGCGCGCTTTTGTAAAACCCACAAAGACGCGCCCCAAAATCACATCCATCCCGCGCCCTTTTTGGCGTCATCAACCTTCAATCCTTTCCTGTCCCTCCGCGCTTCTTTGTCGTGATAGATGACCTCCTTCAGCGCCTTCGCCTTGAGCCAAGCCTTGATGATTTCCCGGCACTGGGCCTCGGTCTTTCCTAAAGCGTGTTTAGCCACAACGCGCCAAGCCGCCTTCTCCTCCTTCACATTGGTGGCTGCACTGAATAAGGTTCCATCTGGCAAACCATCATCAATCTCGGTGAGGATGCGATTGGTCACATCGTCCGAAAGACCAGCAAAGGTTTCCGGAGGCGTCCAAGGCTCGACAGTCTGCACGTTGTCGCCGTTGGGATAGAGCTCAGTAGCATTGCCGATGCTGACCCCGACAAGGTGGAACCATTTTGCGTCTCGTGCGGGGGGAGTGATGTTGACCTTTCCGCTATCAATACGGAAGTAGAGCCGCCGCACCCCTTCTTCGATGCCGAATGTCTTCGCCTCCTCTGTGGTCATGGTGGTGAGGGTGTAAACGAGCCGTGCGCCATCCTTCACAGCACTGGCTCCGCGTCCGCGATCCGCATCACCAGGGGCAGCGGCGCGCCCCTTGCTCGTGTGATGAGGGAAATCTACAGCTATGTTTTCTTCGACGGCGAGATCAGTGAGTATTTGAATCACCTCATCCATCCGACTGTTATCGTTCTCCTCCACGCTGTGCGTCTTCACAAACGGATCGAGAATGATGACGTCGATGTGGTCTCTGCGAATTGTCGCGCGGAGCTTGTCAACTAAGCTGCCTTCAATGACGCCACCTTTGGGGTTGGTAGTGAGCAGCTTGCCTGTTTTACGATCCGCATAATAAAGGAACAGCCATCCATCCACCTCATCGTGCGATACGCCATGGTAGAGCATTGCTGCTCTAACCCGCCGCCGGAGTTCATCATTGCCATCTTCAAAAGAGATGATCAGCACACGGCTGCGCTGGAACACGTGCTCGCCAGTCAAGCTCCGGTTAGTCGCTGCCGATAATCCCTGGACGATGCGCAGGGCACTCTTGCCGGTGCCGCCATCACCCAACAAAGAACTCGGGAAGCCGCGACACCACACATTGCCGTATAGCCATCCGCGTGGCGGGATGGGACCAGCATCATCGCCCGCGTTCCATATTTCGAGACCCGATTGCTGTTTGATCAAGGCTGACAGTTCTTCACGAATGGCATCATCACTGCGACTAGCCGCGCGCTTTTCTGCCACCCAATCAGAGATGTCGCCGCCTTCTTTCAAACCAGGCAGCTTCAAGCGGCACACGCTCCTCGCATGAGGGCGAACTGATGCCACCTTCTTATCGGCATCACGCCGGCCAGCATCATCATTGTCTTCGAAAACGACAACATCAGTGCCAGCGAGGAACGGCGAGAACTCATCACGCCATTTGCCTGCGCCGAAAGGGTTACACGTGGCAATGAAGCCGAGGCTTTCGAGCGTCTCGATATCTTTCTCGCCTTCGCCGATCCCTACACGGCACCCCGGCGTCTTCTTCGTCGCGGCGATAAGCTGCGGAAGACGATAGAGGACCGGATCACCATAGCCCTCCTTGTAGTAGCCACGCTCATAGGCCTCCTTATCTTCCGGCTCGATGCATTCGCCAGGAGTCAGACGGCATTCGCGCCGCGTGCGCCAGCACGTCTCACCATCGAGGTTGATGCCCTTCTCGGTGGTGTAGGCGTAAGTGCCATTGGCCTGATGATAGTCATGCTTGCGAAGAGACTTAGTGTTGTCATTCCAGCGGGGACGGTCATCGTCATCAAAGCTGTCGCTGCTCCAATTTTTCTTATTCAACATCGTCATCACTCTCCTGGGCCGACCTCCTCAAGCGGCCCGATTTTTTATTCACCTAGTCTCTAAGATGTCGGGTTTGCTCAGCTAACCATGCCAAGGCATTAGCTATGCCTTTGACGCTTCCGTCACGGAAAGTGAGTTTGAGGCGTTCCACATTTTTGTGCTCTACGCCGTTTACAGTCGCGAATATATCAGCACTGAGGTTGCCTTCCTCATCGATGGGAGCAGCACTGAAACTGAATTCGAAATGGTAGGGAAAATTGTAGCCGAAACTGTCGGTCTTACAGGCAATGAACAAATCACAGTTATCTCTAGACCAGCGACCATGAACTTTTATGCTTTTAAAGTCTTCGTAAACGCCGCCCTCCTTCACATCATTTTTTAAATTAGATTGGTTCAGCATCACATCCTCCATTCATAACCATAGGTCCGCTGCCACTCGCGCATCATCTCCAGCCGCGCCTCGATCCACTCTGTGACCGGCTCAAGCATCCCCCATTGCTCAAGCACATCCCTTCCGCGCGCGAGCTTTTCGTCTTCTCGAACATCATCATTGTAGAAATGCTCTTGGTGCTCCCAAGGGACCCATTCGGTCGGATCAGCCAACACCGGAGCTTCGCCCGGGTAGCGCTCGACAATGGGGCAATAGTCTCGGTCAAAAAGTACCTCGCGCCCGTCAGCGCAGGTCCAACGGCCATAGGGAAAATTCCAGCGCAGGACCACGCGGCGCGGCCAGCTGATCAGCGGAATTTTCTTTGCGAAAAAAAGCGCTTTGCTTTTGCGGGGCTTTCGGCGAGAATCCGGGCTTCCATCGTTGCCTTTTGATTCAGCCCTTGGCGCGGTCGCCATCCGCGCCAGGGCTCTCTCTCGATGGGTCATTTCATTTTCTCTCCATTCTCGTTGGCTATTTTTTCTCGACTTGAAAAGTCCCGCGCGCGGAACTTTTGGCCTCGTTCCTCCGCCGCCCACTTCTCTTCCAAATAGCGCAGCGCTTCCACAAGGGACGAAAAGGACGTCACGCTTTTGATGTCTGGGGTCTCCTCGGTGGAGGTGTCCTCGGTGGAGGTGGTGGTGTCGGTGGTGGTGTCGGTGGTGGTGGTGGTCATCACGCGACCTCGTTAGTCTTTTTATCTTTCTCCTCTACCCATACTTCAAACTCATTGAACAGCTCATCATTGGTGAGCCCTTCATCGCTGTTCTTCTTCAGCATCTGCAAAAACATATTCAACTCTTGATCGCGCACTGGCGCATTTGGGAGGCAATGAGGGACGTTGTCCAAAAGGATGTCCAAGATGGATGGCCATATGCGAGCAGCGATGCTGGGGTGAAACCGGGTGTAGATGTAATCTCTTAAGTAGTCGAATGTCTCAGAGATATCGTCATTTGCCTCTTCCCACCTTTTTATCTCCATCCTGCGCTTGAACTCGTTTAGGTCTGTTATCTTGCTCATCACTTTCCTTGTCCTCTGTGGTGTCTCAGTCTGCATTTAGCGGAGCAAAATTGTCGCGTGGTGCGTTCCGCCGTTATCGGCTCGCCGCATTGGATGCATTTTTTATTGGCGCGGGTAGCAGCACGCTCCTCTCGGCGTGTCTTCAGGTAGCTCTGATGGACAGCACGTACGCATTTGTCGGAGCAGTAACGCGATTGACTACTCGCGGTCCCGCGATAGAACTTGCCGCCGCAATGCTCGCAGGTCTCGATCCAGTCACTAATGCGTCTGGGTAACTCGATTTGTCGCGGCGCTGTTCTCAGCATCTCTTCAGGCCAACCATCAGCAATCATCGCCGCCTGTCGGTTAGGCCGATCCTCATCAGCATCCCATTCCTCCTGCCGTTCCGCGTTCAATGCTGCTAGCAGTGGCTCCCATAGTCGCGGGATCGGTTCGATTCGAACAAAGCCGTACGATTTTTTTTACGCACGGTGTCGGGTGGCAGGGTGGTGATGACGTTGCCGTATTTGGCCAAGCGAACCTCATCGCGAGTGACTGGGCGTCTGCGGCGAGGAAACGCTAATGAAAAGTCTCGGCGCCGGTCTTTTCTGTTACCGTTTCTAGCCATGTGCTTTTGACTCGTGAGGAAACGCTAATGAAAAAGCCCCGCGAAGGGCTTTTCTGTTACCGTTTCTCATCACTTCGCCTCACCACGCGAGGCGGCGACGATGCGAGCCTTCTCCGCCGCTTTGCCAATGACACCATCTTCCCGTTTAGCGATGCGCTCATTTTGCCAGCACAGCACTTCCGCCTCTAACCAAGCTTTCGCGCGACCAGTGTCGCTTAAGGGGATTGGCTTCGGAAATTCCCCGGCCTTGATCAATTCATCAATCTGCGTCCGCTTCAGCCCGACATAGGTCGGCAAGTCAGCCAACCTGATGAGGCGATTTAATTGTTGAACCATTTTCGTTTCTCCACTTTCGCCGTGAACCGTTCCCGGCGTTCAACGGAGACTCTCTTCGATTTTTTGGAGAAAAGAACCCGCCCTTAAATAGCGGTAATTAAGGGCGGGTAGGCCGAGCACAAAAAAGAGCGGCGAAGCCGAGATGACCTCGCCGCCCTACTTTTTCTCTAGCTCTAGGCTCTAACCAAACGTTCCTTTCATAACAGCGTCGGCAATGTACTCGCCGCGACGCATACCTACCGCATCAGCACGTCTCTGTAATTCGTCGCCTATGAACATGGTCCAGTCCTCGTCAGTCCAATTCTCATTCTCATAATCGAGCAACTGGCACAGCGTCATAAGCTTCAAATTTTCGATAGCTTCAAAAAACTCCTTCTCCGCATCCTCATCTTCCTGGGTCTTCTTGATGGGGTACCAAGCCATAATGATTCCTTTCATAATTCACGATGTCAAAGAACCTTCGTCCGCCGCCAACATCGGCGTCGTGCGATCCGCGAAGGCTGATTGATTTAGGAGGAGGAATCACCCGCCCTTAATTAAAAAAAATTAAGAGCGTCGTGCCTTCATGCGACGTGTCGAGCCAAGCTGCCCGTTGTAATAGCGTTGCAGCTTCTCTAGTGAGATGCCATAGGCCTTACTCATATGCTCTAGCGCCACAGCGACCCGCATACGCCTGCGTTTGTCTTTGTGATGAACGAGGGCGTGCACAGCTTCTTGCGCGATCAGCAACATTGCCTCTTTGCTCGTGCGCTCATAAGCAGGCGTATGAGGCCGACCACGTCGAGCGCGGCGAGCCATGCGGTCGTAAAGGTCGGCGAGAAAGCGTCGCGCGGCGGGCGTCATCTCGAAGCCGGATTGCAAAAGTTCAATTAGCTGCCGATGGTCACCTCGTTTATCAACAGCCTCGAAGGCACGGACCCAACGCCCGGTTACCAAATCGTTTTCGTCTAGCCAAAAGGCGCGGTCGGTAATTGTGACATTTTCAAACCCCCGCCCCTGCTCCCAATCCACAGGCGGGCGCAGAGGCACAACCTTTGCTGGCCTCGCCCGCGTCGCCTCGATAGTCTTCCTCTTGGGCGTCATTTGGCGCGCCCTTCACGGATGCCGATGACCTTGGCCTCGGGCTGAGGCATCATAACAAACTGCGCCCAATCCTCCATCAGCCGTTGCCGTTTGCCGAACAACTCGCCACGTCTGTAAGCCTTCTCGACCTTGTCACCGATCGCATGGGCTAAGGCCATATCAATAACATGCTTGGGATAGCTTGTGCGCTCATGCGCCCAATCCATGAAGGAAGATCGGAAGCCATGAACAGTGATGTCGCGGCGGTCCATGCGCTTAAGCAATGTTAGCATCGCCATATTGGATAGGCCGCTCCCCTCGCGAGTACCAATAAACACAAAGGGATTGCCCGTCTCGCGGGGCAGCGCTCGCAGGACGCCTAAAGCTGGCTCCGTCAGGGGGACGCGGTGGGCCTTGTTAGCCTTCATGCGCCTAGCAGGAACAGTCCATACCTCGCCCTCAAGATCGAACTCCTCCCACCTCGCACCGACCACTTCGTTTGTGCGTGCGGCGGTCAGAATGGTGAATTCCAGCGCCCGTGCGGCGATGCCTTCACGCTCGCGAAGGTCGATTACAAAGTCCGGTATCTTGTCGAATGGCAGGGCAGGGTGGTGTTGAACGCGCTTCGCCTTGCTTGGCGGGGGCAATGGCATACCGTCCCCAACCCACTTCAGGATGCGGGTGACGCGTTGCTTGACGCGACTTGCTGTCTCTGGGATCTGTTTCCAGATGGGGGCGAGGGTGTGATTGACTAAAGCCTCGTCAATGTCCTTGACGGGGCGGGAGCCAAGCGCTGGGTAGGCGTACTTCTCCAGCGTCGATTTCCACTGCGCCTTGTGCTTGTCATTCTTCCACTCGGTTTCGTACACCCCTAAATAGCGCTCGGTAGCATCCTTGAAGGTGATCCGCTCGGCCTCGTTCTTGCGGTGAGCGTCACGCTCGGCGCGGCGCGCGTCGATTGGGTCAATGCCATCGAGCAGCTGCCGTCGCGCCGCTCGCGCCCGCTCGCGGGCTTCTTTCAAATCAACACAATGGAGCGGTCCTAGACCCAACATGCGCTCCGTGCCCTGGCGCTCGTAGCGCAGCACCCAAGACCGCGCTCCAGTGCGTGTGACTTGGAGATAAAGGCCATGTTCGTCGTGATAGTAGCCGCGCTCGTTTAGCCGCTCAATCCGTTTCACTGTGAGAGGTTTCTTCTTACGCATCTCACGTCCACCCATTCCATCGCGGTCACCAGCAGATGGTCGTAATCGCTCGCCATGCTCTCCTTCATATAGGCAGCGACCTCCTTCGAAGGCACCCCGGCCTCGCGCAAAGCGCGGGCGACCAGGCCCATGATGTTGAAGGCGTTACCGTCTTCGCCCACCAGGTGCACCTTCACAGCGACCTCGGACCCGACCTCTGGATGAGGTCTGCCGGTTGCTAACGGTGATCTTCGCGCCTTTTCGGAGGAAAGGGAAGCTGAAAAACTAACAGAATCAATGGTTTGGGGTCATTTTCCAGCGGCGCGAAACGGAGCTTACCGGGCAGGAAAAAGCGGTTTGTTGAAGGTCTCCGTCTCCGCCAGTTTTGCCGTAGGGTAATGAACCAGCAGGATTTTTCAGCCCGAACCGCCTGGTCGCTTCCGTTCCTGGTCCAAGACACTGGTACAGGAGCGCGAAATGCCCAAGCCTACACTGACCTATCTTACGCGCCGCGGCGCCGTCTACTGGTTTCGTTTGGCAGTCCCGCTCGACCTCGTCGAGCGCGTTGGTCGCCGGGAGATCAAGGTTTCGCTACGCACCTGCTCGCTCGCCGTCGCGCGGCTGCGATGCAAACGCCTCGGGGGCGGAATTTTGCAGTTGATGGCACGGGTCAGAGCTATGCCTGAGCTGAGCCAGGAGACCATCGAGCGTCTCGCGCGGCGCTATTTCGACCAACAATTAAGCTCGACAGAGGAATGGGCGTATCTGATTCCATCCGACCCCGCGGTCGACCAGGCTTTAGAAGCCCAAGACAGTCTGGACGAAGCCGAGCGGCTGAGGACCTCGCTGGCAGAGAGGCGTTACGACGCCATCACCAAGGGTGCGGCTACTGAGGCACTTTCGTCTGAGGGCCTCACCCGGAATGATCTTGAGAGCTTCGATCAGCTCTGCGCTGCCATTCTTCGAGCCAGAATCGAAGTTCACCGTATTTATGGCGCCAAGCTGCGTGGTCGCTATGACGAGATTGTTCCTCGCGACCAGCTCTTCGCCGGCATGGTTTCAACTGCAATGCCCGGGTTGCCCGGCATGCCAGACGAGCTGTCCGACCGCTCTATTGGCTTCTTGATACAGAACTATCTGGACATGAAGCGCCCCGAATGGGCCCCCAAGACGTGGCTCGACAACAAGACGGTGCTGGATCTTTTCGCCGAAGTGGTCGGCCTCAGCAGGTCCATCGATACAATCGGCAGGGACGAGCTCCGTGCGTTCCGCGACGTGCTGCTTCGTCTCCCGAAGAACTACAGCAAGCGCAAGTCGGCCAAACCGCAATCATTAAAGGCGATTATCGAAAGTGGCGAGGCGGGGGTCATTCAAAAACCGACGATAGTGAAGTATCTGACACGAACATATGCGTTCCTTGATTGGTGCGCCGCGGAAGGATACCTCGCTTCTCCTTTGCCCCGAATAAAGGGGCCGGTAATTTCGAACATCGAAGCACACGAGGCCCGCTACCCATTTTCAAAGAGTCAGCTACGCGCGCTATTTTTTTCACCCGTCTATACAGGATGCAAATCCCCGGCGAGACGCAGCGAGCAGGGGGAGCAGGTGATACGGGATGGCAAGTACTGGATACCGTTAATTGCACTCTACTCAGGCATGAGGCTGGGCGAAATCGTGCAGCTGCTGATAAGCGACATCAAATCGGATGAAGGAGTGACGTATTTCCATATCGGGCGAGGGGAGGGCGAGAAGAAACAGATCAAGACGGCCTCCAGCCTACGTCGCGTTCCAATCCATAAGAGGCTAGTTGAGCTTGGTCTTTCGGATTACGTCGCTGCCGCGCAGGCTGTACGTCCGAAGGAACGCCTGTTCGAGGACATCAAGCCCGGACTGAATGGCGACTTCTCGCACAACTTCAGCAAATGGTTCGGGCGCTACCTGCGAGATGTCGGGGCCAAGACGCCTAAGACCGCATTCCATAGCTTCCGTCATAATTTCAAGGATGCGCTGGTCGCGGCCAGCGTGCCGGAGAGTTACGGGAGGATGTTAATGGGTCACTCGGACGATGGCGTACATGGCTTGTACGGAAGCGGGATTCCTATCAAGCTGCTGGACGCTGAGCTTCAGAAAATAGGTTACCCGCTCGACTTGTCGCATCTAGGATACTGCGCTGAGCATCACTGATAGTTGGGACCAGAAATTAACCTTGACGATCAGGTTCCGCTTTCCCACTTAAGTTTCGTTCCTGTGCACCAAGGAGGGTCCTGGGACAGACGGTAGTTGACCGTCTGGTTTCCCTCCAAGGCAGCCGGGCGGTCTCGAACACAAGGGGATCGCGGTGCACGAACCAAACAAATCCATCAAATCGATAAGCGGGCCGACTGAAGGGTCGCCAGCGATCTATGTCCACGCGTGCAGTCGAGATTTCAAGGCGGGGATGCTGTTTTGGCGGTTGGCCTTTTTATGCCGCAAGACAAAACTGATTCGCCAAGGCGTGCGGTGGTACATCAGATCGCGGAGGGACTTGATGAACGACCT
Organism: uncultured Alphaproteobacteria bacterium; assembly: GCA_963757555.1. Lineage (GTDB taxonomy): Bacteria > Pseudomonadota > Alphaproteobacteria > Rhizobiales > Methyloligellaceae > Methyloceanibacter. Next base: position 318,227 of record CAVWRU010000012.1, on the reverse strand, counting down.
TGGACTGTCAAAACATGAATACGATCGTGCAGTTCAGGTGCTGCGGGCTCTCGGGTTTATCCAGACGAGCAACGCTGCCAAGCTGGGCGTTTTCTATATGAGCATGCAGACCACGGCGTTCAGCATCACAGAAAAAGGGCACGAGGCAATCTCTAAGGGACGGTCGATCGTGGCGAACTCCTGCAAGGGCATCTAAATCGAACGCCCGGAATTCTGCCGACCGGTCGACAGCACATCCTGCTGACCGAATGCCCGCTGCATCGGGTGTTCGAACGTCTCCCGCAGCGGGCCTTCTATAAATAAAAACGATCTTAGAAGGAAGGAGGTAGTTAGTGCGCCACGCGAAAACGCGTGGCGCAGGGAAAAACCCTCGGGAAAAAATAAATCGGAGAGGAGTGGAGCATATTGGCGCTTGCCGGTTCGGTTACACTGACTACCGCATGCGAAGAAGTGAGGGGCATATACCACGGCGAAAGAGCGAGCCTTGACACCGAGGAATTGTTTTACCACCTAGCAGAGGTTCCCGAGCACCAAGGAGGGTCAAGTGGAGCGAGACGGTAATTGACCGTCTGGCCTCCCTCCTAGGTCGCCAGTCGGTCTCAAGGAAAAGGAGATCGCGTGGTGCTCAGGACGAAAAGATCAAATCAGATTGCGTTGATGGACGACCAAGACTGCCAACCCGCCGTCGACAGACGCGGCGCTAGGGGTGCGCCAGTACGAGAGCATGCTCGTGGGCGTGCAGATATGGAGGCATTGGCTTCGGCGCTCGCGCACCCCGCAAAACCGCTCCTGGTTCAGCTGAACGAGGACTGGCGAGTCACCGAAGACCGCCTCCAGTGGATCCTACAAAAACGCAAAGGGAACCCCCGTAGAAAAAACGCAGGGTGGGTAAGCCGCTCGTTCTGCCATACGCGCGGCGGTCTGCTGCTCTGCGTTAGGGAGTATTGCGGCACCGTCGATCCTGAAGCACTCAGAATCATGCATTCGCTTCCTGAGCATCACGTCGATCACGAATTGGGTTGAGGCTCGCCCTCACAAGAACGCAGACCTGAGGCGCGACGCAGGGCTGTGCCGATCATGAGTTGTAGGCGCCGTCGCCGCTGCGGCAAACGAATTAGATTGACCCCCCGAGGGGCGGCCGACCGCGGCGCCAGAGTTTCGCCCTTGGTAGGGTGGGCCAGACGCACACGGTTGTGTTAGACACCTTATCGACATGTCAGACACCGACCATCGCTTACGCCCAGTTGCGGTAGAGGATGCGCGACAATTCTCGCCGTCGGCCGCACGCAATTGTGTGCCGATCCGAGAGGTGCTGACTTCGTGTTCTGCCGAAGGGCATCGTGCTTGAAATTGGGTCCGGTACTGGAGAGCATGTCGTCTGCTTCGCCAAGGCGCTGCCCAGCCTCGTTTGGCTGCCGAGCGATCCCGACGGAGCCTCGCGCACCAGCATCGAGGCGTGGATGACCAGCGAAGGGCTCCCCAATGTACGTGCACCGGTCCCTATCGACGTGCGCGAAAAGATATGGGGCGTTGAGGATGACGCGCCGTTTGACGCGATGATTTCCCTGAATATGGTCCACATCGCGCCCTGGGAGGCGGCACTCGGGCTCCTTGCCGGTGGGAAGCGCCTCCTCAGGCCGGACGGGGTCCTCTTTTTATATGGGCCCTTCATGATTGGCGGGAAGCACACGGCGACGACTAACGCCGCCTTCGACGTAGACCTCAAACAGCGCGACCCACGTTTGGGTGTGCGCGACGTAGACGACATCGTCAGCGAGGCAGTGCCCAACGGGCTCGAACTGCGCGAGGTCGTGGACATGCCGGCGAACAATCTCTCACTCGTGCTCGTCAAGTCGAGCGTGGCAGACCCAACTTGAATTTGTTGCTCCTACGCTCCGCGTCCCTCGCGCACTGCGCTTTTTCGTAAAAGAAACCCCTGCAGGTCAAGAGGGTGCGGCCGGGCAGGACCAGTTGCCGATGTTCGTTGCAGTTGACTTCAACGAAGTCGGGACAGGGGACCGATGTACGTTGCAGTTGACTTCAACAGGGTCGGGCAGGACCAATTTGCCGATGTACGCTGCAGTTAACTTCAACAAGTCGGGGGCAGGACCGGTTGCCGATATACGTTGCAGTTAACTTCGGCAACGTCGGGGCAGCACCAGTCGCCTATGTACGTTGCAGTTAACTTCAACAAGGTCCGTTGCAGTTGACTGCACAGCTGGGGCATGTCCTGGTGAGAGCCTCGGACACGCTTGCAGACATCGGCCCTAAGCCAAATTCAGCTGTTTTCCAACGACTGCAGGGTGATGTCGGGGACAGCAAACGTCAACGTCATCTTTGTCCCCAGGCGGAATACCGCAATTACCTCCGATATCTTCCATTATCGGGGCCAAATGACTGGCCGCCGCTCCGTTGCAGTTGACTGCAATTGGCTCCGACAGGCATTCGCGCTGTTCTGCCATATTATTATTTTGCCGTGTCAACGACTGAGTGTGTACGTGTGGACCGACTATCTCGCTTGGAATTGGAAGGGGAAGGCAATCCGCGTCGGATATGACCTTCTCGGCAAAGGGCCTACGCTTCTGCTGTTGCCCGCTTTGAGCTCCATCTCAACAAGGCACGAGATGCGCCCCCTTCAGGAGAGGCTCGCATCTGCCTTCTCCACCATCACGATTGATTGGCCGGGCTTCGGCGATCAGCCAAGGCCGGCACTGGCGTGGGAACCGGCTGGCTACGTCGCATTTCTCCGACACGTCATCACCCAACTGCATTTGCGTCCGTTCGCAACAGTTGCCGCCGGGCATGCCGCAACCTACGCGCTGTCGCTTGCGGCAGACGTGCCCGGCTCCCTTGGAAAACTCTGCCTTATTGCGCCCACGTGGCGCGGGCCGCTGCCGAGCGTGATGCAGGGGCGACGTGGGCTCGGAGCATGGATTACTCGAGCAGGTGATCTTCCGATAATTGGTGCTGTCCTCTATCGGATCAACGTGAACGGCCCGGTGGTGCGCATGATGGCGCGGGGACACGTCTACAGCGACCCGAATTGGCTTGCGGGAAAACCATTGGAGCAAAAGATGGCTGTTACCAAAGCTCCAGGCGCACGCTACGCCTCAATCCGCTTTGTCACGGGGACGCTGGACCTAATCTCCGATCGGGCATCGTTCATCGAATTGGTAAAGCGGGTCAAAGATCCGATTCTTGTTTTATATGGATCCGAGACACCGCGCCGGTCAAAAGCAGAGATGGAGGCGCTCGTATCCCTCACGCGCGTCAAGTCCGTCGAGCTCCCGCATGGCAAGCTTGCGGTGCACGAGGAATTTCCTGACGTGGTCGCGAAAGGGGTGAAGTCGTTTCTTTATGGAAGCGCGACCGAAAACGTTTAAGTAAGGAAACGACTACGGAACTCAGGTTTGCGCTGCTCAACCGACTGAGAAGATTCCCCTTGCGCTGTTGGCACTTGGGCGACTCAGCGCACGATTCTCATAACGCCGCCAAAGCGGAAATGTGCGGCTGCCACTCATTCATGCTAATCCTATAGTGTTCCCCATGCCCCTATTTGACCCATTCGGGAAGGGGGTCCCGGTGTATGCCGCCTCTCGCCTGTTTTGCACTAGCTCATCGGAGTTGCAGTGTTGCGTTGGGCGGCGGCCATGCGGAGCGGGTGAGCAGCGAAAGTTTGAGTTCGCCACCTCAGGCGGCGGTGTTCACCACGACTGTTTCTAGCGATAAGGTGGGCGGGGCACCATGACCGGACCATTAGTGAGATCTTCCCCATGGCAAGACCACTTCAGATACAGATAGTCGAAAGGGCTCGCGCCCTTATTGCAGATGAACAGCACTGGTGTCGTGGCGAACTTGCCCGAGACGTAAATGGCGAAGGAGTGTGTCCAACCTCTGCCAGCGCAGTGAAGCGGTGTGCTCTAGGCCACGCATGACTTAGTTTCTGCAAACGACTTTGCGTTCAAAGCCCTGCGTCCACAATACGGCACCGCTACACTCGTTCGCGTCAACGACATGAGGGGACGCGCGGCTGTGCTCTCGCTGTTCGACAACGTCATCGCAGCGGAGAACGGCTAGGTGCTGCTCGCTAGACCCTGACACGCGCTTCGCTTGGGCGAGGGCTATGTCTGCTTATAGCACTAAGCGGACGTGCAAACCGCGCTGATGAATGTCCGTTTTGAGGGCAATAAGGGACATGACGCGGACGTGATGCGATGTCTGCTCATGACCCAAGGCGGACCTGCGGACTTCAGGCGCAATGCGGCCCTTCGCCTCATGCTTACCACACAGATTAATTTGACGTGGGTCCGACTGCGGAGTCAGTTTGGAGTCATTCCGCCCCAGCCTTATGGCCTCTTGGGGGCTGGCAATCTAGAGGCTGCGAGGGCGGTCTCAGTGCCGGGTGCCTTGACATCTAAACGGTGCATCAGCGCCCGTGATGACAAGGAAGCTTAAGCCAATGATGTACGATGGTTTTGATCGAGGCCTTGTCTCGATCGCACGCGCCACGGCGATTGCCGCGGCGCTGTGCTTTACTGTTGCGGCGCCTCTGAGGGCCGCCGACCAGGCCTCGACTAATACGCCAGCGATGACTCCAGCGCCGGCGGCAGCACCTACCAAGGACAACGCCACCGCCGCTCCTGCCGCGGTCGCTCCTGCCGCGGTCTCCCCTGCCGCGGTCGCCCCTGCCGCTACAGGCCCCACCAAGAATTTCACCGAGGACGACGCCAAAGCCGCGGTGAAGAAGGTGATCGACGAGCGCACCAAGGACGGCGCCTTCGTGTTTCGCGATCCGAAGCTTAATGCCGACCTCCATCTCATCTTCGACGAGATCAAGTTCGTGCGCGGCATGGAAGGCTATGGCTGGTTCCCGAACGTGATCTTTCACGACAAGGACGAGCCGAAGAAGCAATACGCCGTCGACTTCTGGTTCAAGCCTGAGGGTCAGGACCTCAAATTGATGGACATCCGCGTGCAGAAGGGCCCGAAGCAGGAGGGCGAGAACTGGGTCATGATCACGCGCTCGCCGCAGGCCTGGTGGTGGTTGCCGGCAGGCGAGCACCCTGGCGACATGGAGGTGACCCGTGCCTGGCAGGTGATGAGCGCCATCCACGGCTACATCGCCACCCACAAGGACAAGGACGGCAACCTCGAGATCAAGGACGACAAGACCGGCGAGACGCTGCCGCTCGAGTTCGTCGAGATCCACCAGCCGGTGCGCCACCTCAAGAAGGAAGGCGAATATTTCGCCTGTACCGACTTTCGCAAGCCCGGCAGCAAGGATGAGTATTACGACATCGATTTCTGGGTAAACCAGAAGACCGGCAAGCTTCAGGTCGACAACGTCAAGATCCACAAGGTTCCGGTCCAGGAAGACGGCGTGTGGACGGAAGTGCCGCGCTATACGTTCGACGGCATGGACATCGAAGAGACCAACTGAGCCTGAGCAAACCACCAGGCTCGCGACTTTGAAGAAGTAAGGAAGAGCAGTTCATGGCATATGGCGTCCAGGCAGAAGCCGCACACGACGATCATCCGCATGGCTGGCGGAGATGGGTTTACTCGACCAATCACAAAGACATTGGCACGATGTACCTCACCTTCGCCATCGTTGGCGGCGTGATCGGCGGGGTGCTTTCGATGGGGATCCGGGCAGAACTTATGTATCCGGGCCTGCAGATATTCGGCAATTCCGAGGTCTATAACGCGTTCGTCAGCGCTCACGGCCTCATCATGATATTCTTCACGCTTATGCCTGCGATGATTGGCGGGTTCGGCAACTGGATGGTGCCGTTGATGATCGGCGCTCCGGACATGGCTTTCCCGCGGCTGAACAACATCTCCTTCTGGCTGCTACCGGCGTCTTTTGCCCTGCTGCTCACCTCGCTGTTCATGCCCGGACCTCCTGGGTCCAACGGCATCGGCACAGGCTGGACCCTCTACGCCCCGCTCTCCACCAAGGGGACGCCTGGACCGGCCATGGACTTCGCCATCCTATCGCTGCACTTGGCCGGTGCGTCGTCGATCCTCGGCGCCATCAACTTCATCACCACCATTTTCAACATGCGCGCGCCGGGAATGACGCTCCATAAGACGCCGCTCTTCGTCTGGTCGATCCTGGTGACGGCCTTTCTGCTGCTGCTATCGCTGCCGGTGCTTGCAGGCGCCCTCACCATGCTTCTGACCGACCGCAATTTCGACACGACCTTCTTCAACTCCGCTCATGGCGGCGACCCCGTGCTCTTTCAACATCTGTTCTGGTTCTTCGGACACCCGGAAGTGTACATCATGATCGTGCCCGGCTTCGGCATGGTCAGCCAGATTGTCTCGACCTTCTCGCGCAAGCCCGTGTTCGGCTATCTCGGCATGGTCTATGCCATGATCGCCATCGGGGTGATCGGTTTCGTGGTCTGGGCCCATCATATGTTTGTGGCGGGTATCAGCGTAAACACACAAGCCTATTTCACATTCGCGACTATGGTCATCGCGGTGCCGACCGGAATTAAGGTGTTCTCCTGGATCGCCACCATGTGGGGCGGCTCGCTCTCCCTCCGCACGCCCATGCTGTGGGCGCTCGGGTTTATCTTTCTGTTCACAATCGGCGGCGTAACGGGCGTGGTTCTCGCCAATGCCGGCGTGGACCGTTCCTTAACCGACACCTATTACGTGGTGGCTCATTTCCACTACGTGTTGTCGCTCGCCGCGGTGTTCACCATCTTCGGCGGCTGGTACTACTGGTTCCCGAAGATGACCGGCTACATGTATTCGGAGTCCCTCGGCAAGCTGCACTTCTGGCTGATGTTCATCGGCGCCAACATCGCATTCTTCCCCATGCACTTCCTAGGGTTAGCCGGCATGCCGCGCCGCATCGTCGATTACCCGGAGGCCTTCGCCGGCTGGAACTTCATCGCCTCTATCGGCTCTTTCATTTCGTTCGCAGGCTTGCTCGTGTTTCTATTCGGTATGACCTACGCATTCGCGCGCAAGGTATACGCACCCGCCAATCCATGGGGCGCCGGTGCCACGACGCTCGAATGGACGTTGCCGTCGCCACCGGCCTTCCACAGCTATGAGACGCTGCCGCGCATCAAATGAGTGAAGATCGCGAAAAAAGTCGTACCGCCCCAACGCTCTAATGAGGTTGGTCAGCTGATGGCACCCGCTTGGGTGCTGCACAGGCTGCGGACAAACTTTTCAGGATTGGACGTCGCCATGGAAGACATCGCTTGCCGCTCTCCTGACGATCTCAATACAATCTTTACGATCGGCCACTCGACGCGCACGCTCGCCGATTTTATGTCTTTAGTCGAAGAGGTTCAGGTCGATCTGGTCGTCGACGTACGCTCGATCCCGCGCTCAAGGACGAATCCTCAGTTCAACCTCGATGTCTTGCCGGAGGCCCTTGCCGCCGCCGGAATCGGCTACCGACATCTGCTCGCGCTTGGCGGCCGGCGCCATCGTTCTAAGAGCGCGATGCCGTCCAGCAATACCTCTGGCGGAATTCGTCGTTCCAAAACTATGCCGATTACGCCGCGACCAACGCATTCCGCGACGGATTAAAGGAACTGGCAGCTCTCGCTCGCCACAAGCGTTGTGTCATCATGTGTGCCGAAGCCGTATGGTGGCGCTGTCACCGCCGAATCATCGCCGATTACCTTCTCTCCAAAGGGGTTCCCGTGGTCCATGTGATGGGGCACAAGAAGGTTGTTCCTGCGAAGCTCACTCCGGGCATTCGATCGCTAGCCGATGGAACGCTCACCTATCCAGCCGAAGAAGAAGGCTCGGCGGACGAAAGTCATACAGGATCCTAGCGCGCCTGCCTGTCCCGATTATCGCTCGTCGACCAAGCGCGGCTGGCCCCGGGAGAGCCGAGTATCCGAGGCTGACAGAATGGTACGGGATGTCCGCTTCTGGCACAAAGCAGACATGCTTAATGCGCTGACGAATGTCCGCTATCGGGGATAAAGCGGACATGGCGCGGACTTGTCAGTATGTCCGCTAATGACCCCTTAGCTGACATCCGAGGCAAAGGCCGAGATGGCAGGTTTGGCCTGCCGTAATGCTCATTTCCGACCGCTTCCCGGAAGTGGTAGTTTCTAAGGAGGGGCAGGCCGCGAGAGGAGTCCCTATCAATGTTTGTTTATGATCTTAAGTCCCTTTGGTGCGAGCGCGAACGAACCAAGCTGCGGCAATTCCTGAATCTGCTGGAATTAGGCAAGGTGGGCACGCATGAAGGGACGACCGACACTACCGATGCGACGAAAAAGGAAGTGAAGAAGAGTATCGCTGAACTTGACGCACTCTTAGAGGAGTAGCTGCTGCACCACGTCGACCGTGTTTCGTCGAGAGTTTACTGAGCGGGAGACTGAAGCGCCAATTATCGCAGCCCCCGATCGCCCTTGTGCGGTTCATCGAGACATCGGCGATTGAGCTGAGGAGGCCCGCGCACCCGAGAGGCGTCCCTCGCACCGATCACCCCAGCCGCACACGTAATCGATGTGTGATGCCGTCGTCGATCAGTGGCACGCGCAATGGGCGCTCCACGATAAGGGTGTCGTCTAGCTGGGCCGAGGCAATGCCTCGGCCGGCGCCGCCGGAGTTGTCGACCAGGATATCGTATCGCGCGGAATGGTACCGGACCGTCATCTCGAAGCTCGGCCAAGCCTTCGGGATGCAGGGGTCAAGATGAAGAACCTCACCCCATAGGCGCAGTCCGAGGATGCTCTCGATGCCCGCGCGTTGCATCAATCCCGCGGAGCCCGTGTACCACGTCCAGCCGCCGCGCCCGACGTGGCGCGGGTTCGCATAGACATCGGCGGCGACTACGTAGGGTTCCACCTTGTAGCGCTGCATACTCGCCCTGTTCCGAGCATGGTTTATGGGGTTTATAAGAGAAAAAAGCCGCGCCGCCTTGTCGCCTTGGCCGAGCCCCGCAAAGGCCATCACCGACCACAAAGCCGCGTGCGTATATTGGCCTCCGTTCTCCCGAATGCCAGGCGGATAGCCTTTGATGTAGCCCGGATCTAGCCGCGTATGGTCGAACGGTGGCGTGAACAGGAGCGCCAGTCCGTCCTGCGGACGGATCAATTCGCGCTCGACCGCCGCCATAGCGCGGGCGGCACGCTCGCTGTCCGCGGCGCCCGAAATCACCGACCAAGCCTGTGCAATCGAATCGATCCGGCAAACCTCACTTGCCGCCGAGCCAAGCGCAGTACCGTCGTCGAACCAACCGCGCAAATACCACTCTCCGTCCCATGCCTCACGCTCGAGTGAGCCTCGAAGGGCGGCGGCTTGCGCTCGCCACCTGACGCCACGGCCCTTTTCATGACGTGCATCGGCGAGCGGCGCGAATGCGGTGAGTGTTGAGTGCAGAAGCCAGCCGAGCCAGACACTCTCGCCCTGGCCATGTTCGCCGACGCGGTTCATGCCGTCGTTCCAGTCGCCGGTGCCGATCAACGGCGCGCCGTGGGCGCCAAATGTGAGGCTTTGGTCAAGGCCGCGAGCGCAATGCTCGAACAGCGTGGCAGCCTCGTCGGAAACCGTGGGCTGAAAGAAGCTGTCGTGCTCACCCATTGCGAGCGTCGGACCTTCCAGGAAGGGAACCACCTCATCTAGGACGGCGCCGTCGCCCGTCGCGTCGATATAATGGGCGGTGGCGTAGGCGAGCCATGCGCGGTCGTCGGAGATCCGCGTACGCACGCCTTGCCCGACTCCGGCAGCCACCAGTGTTGAACGTCGCCTTCGACGAACTGCCGTGCCGCTGCTCGCAGTAAATGTTCGCGCGTAATCCCCGGTCGCGAGATGGCGAGCGCCGTACCGTCCTGAAGCTGATCACGGAAGCCGTACGCGCCACTCGCCTGATAGAAAGCCGAGCGGGCCCAGATGCGGCAGGCGAGCGTCTGATAGAGGAGCCAGCCGTTCAGCATAATGTCCATCGGCCTATCAGGCGTCTTCACCTGGACCGCGCCGAGGACATCCTCCCAATACCGGCCGACATCGGACAAAACGGCATCAAGATTGGTCGCGCGATAACGCGCGATCAGGCTCCGCGCGTCTTCCGCGGTCTCAGCCTGCCCCAAAAAGAACGCGACCTCGACGGTGTCGTGCGGTGGAAGCTCGATAGTTGTGCGCAGCGCGCCGCAAGGATCAAGCCCCGCGCCAACGGTGTTGGAGAGCGCGGTCGCACCGGCGAGCGCCGCGGGGCTCGAGAGCGTGCCGTTGCGACCGATGAACTCCCGCCGGTCACCTGTCCAGTCAGCCTGACCGAACTCCCGCCGGTCACCCGTCCAGTCCGTTTGATGACCGTTCAGATCGGCGAAGGCGACCCTCGATCCGAAAGCCGCGTTCCACGCGTTGCGCGCGAACATGCTTCCGGTCAGCGAATCAATTTCCGTCGTTACATACGGCGCCGAGACCGTTCGCGATGGACCGAGAACCCATTCCACATACGCAGTTACCGAAAGATGCCGGGTGCGGCTCGAAGTGTTGTGAATTTTGAGCCGCGAGATCTTGATCGGATCGTCCAGTGGCACGAATTGCAAGAGATCGAGCGCAATCCCGTGTGCCGTATGCTCGAAACGGCTGTATCCCCTCCCGTGGCGGGCGACGTATATGCCTCCCTCGTCCCGAATTGGCAGAGCCGTGGGGCCCCACAGGGCACCAGTGTCGTCGTCGTGAACATAAAACGCCTCGCCCGCCCGATCAGTGACCGGATCGTTTGACCACGGAGTTAGCTGGTTTTCGCGGCTGTTCACGGACCATGTCGTGCCGCCGCCTTCGGTTGCCACCTGAAAACCGAAGGCGGGATTGGCGACGACGTTTAGCCAGGGAGCCGGCGTCGACAGACCAGAGGCGAGAATCGTTACATATTCCCGTCCGTCGTCACCGAATCCGCCGACACCGTTGAAGAACTCGAGGTTCGGCAGAGACGGCACGGCCCTCGGCTCGGCAGGAAGGACAGCCCGCTTCGGCAAGGATCGGTCGCGGGTTCCGCGATCCGGGACCCGATCAAGCTGATCTGACAGGCGCCCGCGCTGTCCTGCCAACACCACGCGCGCCACTGATGCAAGAAGGGCGCATGTCTCCGCCGAGATCAGGTCGGCTCTCAGGAGGAAGACGCGGCCCGGGGGTGGCGCCACACCGACCTGCGGCAGGGACTGGCCCTGCCGCACCAGCGTCTCGAGCCCAATCTGAAGGTCTTGCACATAGGACGAGGCACGCTCGTTGAGAATCACGAGATCAAAGGCAAATTGCTTCATCCGCAAATATTCGTGAGCACGAAGCAAATGGCGGGCCAAGTCAAGCTCGTCGGCGTCGCTGATGCGTAGCAGCAAGATCGGTAGGTCACCGGAAATGCTCAATGGCCAAAGCCCCAATTGAGCGCCGACGCCTCGAAGGATGACGTCTGACGAAGGCCTCAAGGCAGGAGCGGAGTAGATGAGATGTCCGGCAAGGCGCTGGAACGTCCTTGCTTGTCTAGGGCTGATTCCAAGATGCCGGAGCTGCACTTGCGCCTGGGTCCAGGCGAGAGTTGCCGCTCGCTCGAAGGCAGTTAAGTCGCGATGCTTATCGATGAGGTCAATCAACGCCTCGCGAGTGGATGCGACCACGGTCCAAAAGGCAATGTGAACACTCGCTCCTGGCGCGATCCGCACTCGCCGGCGCAGTGCGAAGATCGAATCAAGCACGGTACCGACGGTGCCGGAGAGCGGGCGGCCATCGATGACGGCGATCGGTGTTCGTACACCGCGCCCGCGCCCGAGGAACCGGGCTCTATCGGTCTCCACCTCGGGTCTTCCAACGACGCTGCCATCGGCGACAGCGAGATGTGCAGCCCAGATCTCCGGTTCACTCGGCGATCGTCGTCTCCGCGTAGCCAAAATCGCGCCGACTTCGGCCAGGTATTCGGTTTCGACGAATAGCTTTGAAAAAGCCGGATGCGCGACGTTGTCAGCCTGGGACGCCAGGACGAGTTCGGCATACGACGTGACTTCTATCTCGCGTGTGCGGGATCCTGAGTTGGCTATCGAGACGCGACGGACCTCGGCGTCGTCCTCCGCCGAGACAATCACCTCCATGGTCGTTTTAAGCGTTCCGTCGCGGCGCGTGAATTCAGCGCGATCCTCGTTGAAAACAACATCGTAGTCATCAGGCTCGGCGCCGCTAGGCTGAAACCCGGCCGACCATACATTGTTGCTTTCAACGTCGCGCAAAAAGACATACGAGCCCCAGTCGTCGCAGGTGGAGTCCTCGCGCCAACGGGTGATGGCCCAATCCTGCCAACGGCAGGAACCCGACCCTGCGGCGGTGATCATAACTGAGTAGCGGCCGTTCGACAGAAGGTGGGTCGAGGGCGTCGCGCCGTGCGTTTTGATGAGCCGCCGGCTAACCTGAGGTTCTACATCCAAGATTTTGCCAGTTGACTGCGCCGCCGCCCAAGGATGCGCCACCGCCACGCCACGCGGCGTGCGCTCCTGCAACAACAGCTCCGTGGCCTGGACGATTGGCTCCGCATGGAATCGCGCCCGCATCGCGCCGTCGAGAAGCGCGTCGGCGATAGCTATGATCGTCATTCCCTGATGATGCGCCATAAATGCCCGGACGATCGAGACGGTCTTGCCTTCCGGCACGCGGGCCGGCGTGTAGTCTAGGGCTTCGTAGAAGCCATAGCGGCCGCTCGCGCCGTGCGCGGCGAGGCGGGAGAAATTACGCGTCGCAGCCTGTGGATCGACCATGCTCGCGAGCGCGGTGGCATATGGGGCCACGACGACGTTCTCGCCTAAGCCGCGCTTTAGCCCAAGGCCGGGCACGCCGAAGTTCGAATATTGGTAGGTAAATTCCAGGTCGCGGACGTTATAGGCGGATTCCGAGATACCCCAAGGCACTCCGAGCTTGGCTGCGTAGTCGATCTGCCGCCGCACAATGAGCCGGCTGGTCCCTTCGACGAGGCTGCCGGCGGGCGCCCGCATAACGAGCGATGGCATTAGATATTCGAACATCGACCCCGACCAGGAGATCAGCGCCGCGCCGCGTGAGACGGGCGTCACCGAACGACCGAGGTGAAACCAGTGGCGGGTCGGAACTTCTCCCTTGGCGATCGCCATGAAGCTCGCTAGCCGCGCTTCCGAGGCGAGGAGATCGTAACAGCTCGGGTCGAGCGTGCCCTCGGCAGCGAGATAGCCGATCGAAAGTAACTTGCGGTCGTGGTCGAACAGAAAGCCGAAATCCATGCCGAGCGCTGTCGCCCGCGCAGTGTCCTCCAGGATTGAGAGGCGCTCCACCACGGAGGCGCCCGCCTCTGTCGAGCCGTCAAGATCGCGGCGGTGACTCTCGATCGCTTTTAGGGTCGCCTTAGCCCAGAACAACATGTCGCTGCCGGTGTCGTCTCCGAGTTCGTTCGCGATAGCACACGAAAGGTCCACCAGAATTTCCGCTTCGACGGCGAGCGTAGAGAGGCGGTTGGCGATCCCCTCGCCGTCGGAGAGCGTCCGTTGCAGGTTGGCCGCCAGCGCAGCGAGCGCCTCATCCAGCTGGCGCCACGTCACCGCTCCCGCTCCACTCGCCCTGCGCAGTACCCCCGCCGCTTCCCGCATGAGCTTGAGCGTGTCCGCGACACCTGTAAGCCGCCGCTCATCGGTGAGCGGGAGACCGGCCCATTCACTGCACGCATTGGCGAGGGCGACGAGGTGCCCGGCCAAATTGCCGCTATCAACCGAAGAAATATATTGGGGATCGAGGGGTCGCAGATCCCGTGTGTCGTACCAGTTGTAAAAATGACCCCTAAAACGCGCGAGCCGGCTCATGCTGGACAGCGTCGCCTCCATCCGCTCGACTGCATCGATTGTTCCCGACCATCCGAAATCGCGAGCGCTCACCGCCGAAAGTAAATAGAGGCCCAGATTTGTCGGCGAAGTCCGATGCGCCAGAACCGGTGTCGGGTCCTCTTGGAAGTTGTCCGGCGGCAGCATCTGATCGGCCGGTGTCACGAAAGTCTCAAAGAACCGCCACGTCCGTCGTGCAATCAGTCGCAGCGCCCGGGCATCGCGGTCGGACATTGAGAGCCTGCCGGCGTCGTCAGGTGATCGGCTCGTCCAGCGCGCAATCGCCGGCGAGGCCATCCATAGCGCCGCGAATGGCAGCATGAGCGGCCACGTCCCGTGCCCCCACACCGAAGCGAGGATCACCCCCACTGCGGCGATGACGACCGCTCCAGCCATCCGGCGGTAGAAGCCGACAAGGTCCAGCCTTGGACCGATCGTTGTCCGCGCCGCGGTAACCCATTCGAGGAGATGTCGGCGGGTAATGAATAGCCGGGTCAGGGTGCGGCTGATGGCGTCGGTCATCAGCCACGCCTGATGCGCTAGAAAGCTGATCATGAGCGACGACTGGGTGAGAGCGAGGTAGAGATCGGTGCTAAGCGCGCCGAGGTGGCTACGCACCGTGATCCCGATCTGTCTCGGGACGACCGCAGCGACCACGGGGATCAGGGTCGGCAGTACGATCGTCGCGAGCACAAAAAAAGTCCATATCGCGGCTGCCTCGAAGGATAAAGTCCATCCAGCCAGCAAGGCGAGGACCGCGGCCGGAGCCGACAGGGTGCGTCGCAAGTTGTCGAGCATTTTCCAACGGCCGATCGCCGGAATGCCGTCAGGCTTCCGGTCCTGGCCTACGACCGGGCTGCGACCCAAAATCCAGGGCAGCAATTGCCAATCGCCGCGCGCCCAGCGATGGTGGCGTAGAGCGGCGACGTCGTAGCGGGCGGGGAACTCCTCGACCACCTCGACGTCGGAGGCGAGACCGGCGCGCGCGAATAGCCCCTCGAACAGGTCGTGGCTCAGCAACGTCGAGTCCGGAACGCGGCCGGCAAGCGCGGCCTCAAACGCATCGATCTCGTAAATGCCCTTGCCGGCATAAGAGCCTTCGCCGAACATATCCTGGTACACGTCGGATACGGCGGAGGAATAAGGGTCGATACCGCTCATGCCGGAGAAAACGCGCTGGAACAGCGAGCCCTCGCGGCCTATCGGCAGCGACGGTGTGACTCGCGGCTGCAGCACCGCGTATCCCTCGACGACCCTGCCGGCGTCTGCGTCGAAGCGAGGCTGGTTGAGCGGGTGCCCCATTTTGCCAATCAGCCGGCGAACCGTATCGCGCGGCAGTCTAGTGTCGACGTCGAGCGTTATGACGTAGCGAACATCGGCCGGCACGACGCAAGGCTGCGCGGCCGTCGACAAGAAAGTTGTGTCGGTCGCACCGCGAAGCAGTCGGTTAAGTTCGTGAAGCTTACCGCGCTTCCGCTCCCAGCCGATCCACTGACCTTCACTTTCGTTCCAAACTCGCCGACGATGGAGCATCAGGAAGCGGGGAGCTCCGGACGCCCCATTATGGCGCTCGTTGAGCTGGGCGATGCCCCTCGCTGCAGCTTTGAGTAGAACGGCATCGCCTTCCAAGTTCTCGCTCGCCGCATCAATCCAGTCGGCGAGCAGCGCGAAATGAATATTGCCTTGGGGGCTGGCGAAATGATGGATTTCTAGGCGCTCGATCTGCTCCTCAATAGCCTCAAGTGAGGTAAGCAGTGTTGGCACCGCGACCAGCGTGCGCAGATGGGAAGGCACGCCGTCGCGCAGGGCCAAAGCGGGGAGCAGGCTAGCGCCAAAAATAACTGTCACGCCCCGGTTCACCAACGAGACAGCTGCGTCGATGGCGGGAATGGCACCCAGACCAGCGAGTAGGCTAAGCCATGTCCAAGGCAGCCCAGCGAAAGCGAGCGCGAACAGCGGTGAGGCGAGGATAGCCACGGCGAAAACCGCGACCGCGCTTATATAGCTCCGAATGCCGATCGCCTGGCTCAATCGCCCCGGCCACGTATGAAGCGGCGGCCGATAACCGATCCCCGCCTCGAATGCGGGGCGACCGCCCCCGATAAGATGGTAGCCAGGATCGCTTCGGCAGTTTTTCACTACCTCCGCGACTGCATTAGTGGCTTGCCCCGCGGCCAAGACGGCGCGGGCCGCGATTTCCATCTCGGTGAGATTCGTGCCGCGCGCCAATTGCTCGATGGCGCTACGGTAGAGATTGCGCGTCGAGAAATCCATTTCGGAAAATTCGCTCGCACGGGCAAGCACGTCGTCGACCAAACTTATGCGCTCGAACAACTCAGTCCAATCGACGTCGGAGATTAGGCGCATGCTGGTAATGATGTTGCGCACCGTCACGGTCGCAGCGCCCTGCCTTTGGTGTTCGTCCCGCACCACCGCGTCGACAGTGGTTCCTTGTGCCGCGAGACGTTGGTCCAGCCACGTTAGGGTAGGCGTTACCCGCGTATCCTGGTCGCGCAATCTATGAACGAGTTGAACCGCGAACGCGTCGGAGAGCTGTACGCAGCGGTGGCCTGGAAAAACCACAGGCACAAGTTCCACCGCGTGTCCGCCAAGGCCTAGCAGCCGGTCGGCGATATTGTCGGCTTTTTCGCGGGAGGTGCGACTCTGCACCATACGCTCCGCTAGGCGCCTGAGATTCTCAACGAGTACAATGCGAAGTGTAATGGCAAGCGCCCAGAGTTCGCCGATCTTCAACGGCTGAACTTCCTGGTAAGCCCGCACGTAGCGGACCAGCATTTCAGGATCGAAGCGGCTATCCGTATGGGCGACGAAGGCCCAAGCCACGCCGAGCACGCGCGGATACCCCTTAAACGGCCCATCTGCCAGCTTGGGCAGCTGACGATAATAACCCGGCGGCAGGTCTGAGCGGATATCGTGGATCTGCCTCTCGACGAGGTGGTAGTTGTCAACTAGCCATTCGGCTGCCGGGGTATTCGCGCGCTCCTCCGAGAGCGCCTCGGCCATCGTACGATATGCATGGAGCAACACTACTTCGTTGTCGACGAGTTGGCCCGCCAGTGGATTTCCCTTGGCCGCCTTCGGCGTGACGGGCTGCGCGACCGCGAGGCTCATCGCGTGTTCCTCCAGGCGCTCCACGCTGAAGAGTTCTGCGCGAATAGGGTCTCGATTGTTCCAGGGTGACATCGAGGGCGCATGCGCAAAGGCGCGGCGGATAAGCGGTATCAATTGGCGCTTTCTCCCCAAGGGGGTCGGGTATCCGCCCTCTCCGCGGAGACCGGAAATGCGTGCGAACGGGCCAACTATAAATCCAAATAGTTGGCCCTGGGGGAAGCAAAAAGAAATTAGCTCCCCTTGAGAGGTCGGCAGGTCGTGGAGTTCTGCTTATGGCACATTGCGGAGGTGCTACTCGCGCTAATAAATGTCCGCTTTGAGGGAAATAACAAACGTGACGCCGACGTGGCGCGATGTCTGCTCATGACCCAAAGCAACATAAGCGCCGGACGAGCGGTCCTGCTGCTCCATGTTATGAACATCGTGTCCCCACAAAGAGGAGCCCGACCACACATGGGGGCCGGGGCTTCGCCAGCCCTACCGACGCGCGCGACAGCGCACGAAAAGCAGCCTCAGCGGCCCAAGCAGACTTTTAGGCAACAGCTTAGTGCGAAGCTGCCGCGGTTAGCGCCTTCTTTGCATCGATGCGGATTTCTTCCAACTCAGCGAGTGCATCGTCCATAAACTCATCGATTTCCGCTTCGGTCATCAGATGCACGGAGATTGCTAGATCCGGAGCCCGACTGAGAGCGCTCGACTTCACATAAATCTGCACGTAAGCAGCGGTACCAGTTTCGTGTTCGCCACCACATCGATGGAAACCGAACTTTCCCTTCGTCATTCCTCCCACGCTCCTTTCCTTATGGAGCCGTCAGCCCTTGCGCTCCCGTTGTTAATGCAGCCGCGAGCTCGCGTACAGTGGCTTCATGAAGAACTTGTTGTCTCGAGGAGTAACATCCACCTGCACTCCAATCGCATCAAGCTCGGCTGCAACAATAGGCCCGACCGCCGCAACGACAATGCGTTCCAAACCTTGCCGCAGTTCCGCTTCTCGACCGAAAGCGCGTGCGACATCGCGGAACCGTCGAACCTGGGGCGCACTTGTGAAGGCGATCGCATCCATCGCGCCGGCAGCCATTTCGGCAATGACGGCGATCACGCGCGCATCGTCGACTTCCGAAGCGTAGACATATGGAAGCACGGGATCCGCTTCTGCGCCCGGCACCTTCGAGGAATTTCAGAAGTCGCTCATTCGCATTGCCGGGATATAGCTGCACGCCGACCCGCCGCCCGGTGAGGTCATGCCGTTCCAGCGCCGCGATAACGCCTTCGGTCGTGGGTTCGTCGGCGGGCACGTCTGCAGCCAATCCGATCTCTCGCAGCGCGCGGACTGGCTTTGGCCCGCGCGTAACCTTGCGCGTGAGGCGCAGCGCAGCGATGAAGGCGGACTCGAGATCGATGCGTCGGGCAAAGCCGAGGAGGCGCCGTAGACCTTCACCTGTCATCAGCACGAGATCGTCACACGTCCCGTCCGCGAAGCGGCGCAGCCACGCCTCCACAGGTGCTGTATCAGGCGCATCGCGGATGGCGACCATTGGACAAGGGACAGTATCGGCACCGAGCTCTTCCAGCATGCGGACCAGTTGACCAAGTTCGCGCGTTTCCGGCACCACAATTCGACGTCCGCTCAGCTCTTCCGTCATGCCCAAACTTTCATTCCATGCCGATATGAGACCGTAACAAGTAACTTTCGAGACTACGCCGACATCAGGTGACCCAGCTCAAGCCCCCGCTTGACGGCGGCTGATGGCGACGCCCTAGCCGGCTCATCGATAGGGCGCGTCGAGCGAGATATTCTTTGCGATCTCGCGCTCCCAGCGGTCGCCGTTCGCGAGCAGGCGTTCCTTGTCGTAGTAGAGCTCCTCGGGTGTCTCGGTCGCGAACTCGAAGTTTGGTCCCAGGACGATGGCGTCGACAGGGCAGGCCTCCTGGCAGAAGCCGCAGTAGATGCATTTCATCATGTCGATGTCGAAGCGGGTGGTCCGCCGCGTGCCGTCGTTGCGCCGCGGCCCCGCCTTCGATGGTGATGGCCTGCGCCGGGCAAATCGCCTCGCACAGCTTGCAGGCGATGCAGCGCTCCTCTCCGTTCGGATAGCGCCGCAGCGCAAGCTCGCCGCGAAAGCGGGGCGAGATCGATCCCCTCTCGAAGGGATAATTCATGGTCACCTTCGGCTTGAAGAAGTAGCGCATCGCCAGGAAGAACGCGGAGACGAACTCCGTCAACAAGATCGACCGGGCCAGTTGATCGAGCCTCCATGATCTCACCCTGTCCGTCTTCACCAGTTTGGCCACACGCTCGAATGTCTCGCGCTTGCTGGGTCTACGACCTTTCCACCTCCCTCAGACTGGACTTAGCCCCTGACGATCACCTCCAAAGTTGACGAGGCCGACTACGAGGTCGGCAACCAAAGCCAGATACCACCCTGGGTTCCGATCTCACTTTGCCACCAGGCGGGTGAATATGTACGTCTCACCCCTCCAGCTCTAATCACCTGTGCCAGGATTTGGCGATAACAGGTTGGCCTTGTCGGGCTTGCCCTCCCAGTCCTTGGCATCGGGCGGCGGCTCACGTTTGATGGTGATGTTAGGCCAGACCTCAGCATATTTCGCATTGACCTCGAGCCACTTTTCGAGACCGGGCTCGGTGTCCGGCTTGATTGCGTCAACAGGGCATTCCGGTTCGCAAACACCGCAATCGATGCATTCGTCCGGGTGGATGACGAGCATGTTCTCACCCTCATAGAAGCAGTCGACCGGACATACCTCGACACAGTCCATGTACTTACATTTGATACAGTTTTCATTGACGATGTACGTCACTTGAGCCTCCTCCTAGAAGGCTGGCCGTCTACCTCCGAGTCATCGAAGGGCGCACCCATTAACGGTCAATCGCCTCCGGTGTGAGGGCGAGGTGGGTGACGTGTGTCACCGCGTCGATTTGATCGCCGCACATACATGATCGTGGCTCCGGGCTGGTCAGCCTTGGCCTTTAAGGCCGCAATGAGCGCGTCTTCGGCGTCAACGACAATTCGGTCGGCTTTTCCGTTCACTCTCAGTCCGACAGTGAATTGCCACGACATTTTTGGCCTTCCTCAAAGCTACGTTACGAACGAGCGCTCACCGGCATCTCTTGAGTGCGAGCTCGATCTCTTTGTGCGGGGTGTGTTCGCGTCGCGCCGCGCTCAGCGCGCACCCCTATATGCACAAAAATAGAGAGTGGGGCGGACGCTGGCTTAAGGGGCATCACATGCTACATGGTCCGCCCCATGCGCGCTTCATGTATTGGCATTAGTCAACAATGGCGCGCGTCTTTGACAGATGGCAATTCAGTCACCCCAGCACAAGTGATCTCGATGAGGTAAGGACGAATCTATAAACCTGACTACCTTGGCCGAGCGGCAACGAATTCGACTTGAGACTACCGCCAGCAGAGTGCCTTCTGGGCTTCCAGAACGCGAGATGTCCGCTGTTGGCACTTAGCGGACGTCGATTTCTACGCCTAACATGTCCGCTTTGAGGGGCAGAGCGACACCCCACACGCGCGCCTTAATGTCCGCTAATGACCCTAAGCGGAGTACAGGCGACGCCCGCTGGACCAACCTGTGGTCACTTGAGGGGCACCGACACTGTAAATTCCTTCCCGATGTCGTAAGCGTGTTGAGTAATGCTCGCACCCAGCTGTTCTGAAAGGGCGGCGACAATGCGCATACCCAGTCCCTTGCTATTTTTAATGTCAAAGTCAGCGGGCAACGCGACACCGTCATCGCGCACGGATACGAGAGCTATATTCGCCGACTCTCGCACCAGTCGTACCCAAATCTGCCCATCGGTACGATGCGGAAAAGCGTATTTGGTAGCGTTCGTGACAAGTTCGTTGACGATTAAAGCCAACGAAATTGCGCGATCAGGATCGAGCCGAAGTTCCTTTTCGCCGTAGAATTCCAGTCTGCAGTGAGTTGCTACGCCGACGGCATCTATGCACACCTCGTTGAGGTACGCGCCAAGATCGATTTTCTCAATATCCGCGTCATGGGCTAGCCGCTCATAGGCGCGGCCGATGGCGGAAACACGACCTGATGCCTGCTTCAGATGTGCCCGGATACCGTCATCGTCTGTAGTGCTCGCCTGCAAATTCAGCATGCTAGAAGCAATTTGCAGGCTGTTCTTGACCCGATGGGTCATTTCGTTAGCCAGAACCTGATGGCGGTCCAATGCGGCCTTCAGCTGATGCTCGTACCGCTCCCGCTCGATGGCCATCCCTAGGATGTTTGCCGCTCCTTGGAGGAATGCGACATCACGTTCGCTGAATTCTCCCTCCGATCGACTATCAACCTCCAACACGCCGTATGGAGACCCGTCACCCTGAAGGATGACATTCATCGCACGGCGTATGCCATGTTCTAGGAGAAGCTCGGGTGTCCTAAATCTTTGTTCATTCTCGAGGTGGTTGGAGATCACCGGCTTTCCAGTCTGCAGCGCGAACCCGGCTGGTGATTCGAGATCCGCACCAACGGTTGCAACTCCCACGATGCGTTCGTGCCAGCCCACACCAGCCCGGACGATAAATCTATTTTCGGCCGGTATGTGCTCCAAGACCTTGCAGAACTGCGCCTCCATACCTTCGGCCGTAAGGCGTGCAGCCTGATTTAGCAGGTCGAGAAGCGGGTTCTTCCGTAATGCGCACACTCCAAGTTCGGCTAGGATTTCTTGCTGGCGTATTCTTTGATGCAACGAGCGTGTCGTGTGATCAACGACGGCTCCGCCATTGATGGGTTCCACGATCGTGGCCGAAGGGTGAGATCGATTACTGGTGTTACGAGCGGTGATGGTCACGGGTAGCCTCTGGCCACATTATAGGCGGGAGCGCGCCTTAACTCTCTCAGTCACCGGATGCCTGGGGTTCAGTGCCGATGATGGCTGGACCGTGCGCCCTTTTTAATCGGATAGCGACTCAATTGAAAGCGTGGGCTTTATGTAATAAGAGATGCGGCCTCGCGCCACAGCGTTGGAACGTTTCGGCCTCGCCACGCTTCACCCTACACGGTGCGCGCAAGTTTCGCGCGCTCCAACTCCACCGTCAAAAGCCGGAGAGGCTCGAGGCCCCATCGACAGGACTCAGCCACGGGCCGCGTTTCAAAGTCATCGCGCGCAAGCGCCATCTTCGTCGCGACAGCGGCTTCGTTAGCAGCAATGACCGCATACAACATCTATCGTGCACGGAAGCTGAGCGCGAACATCCGCCAACCGGTTTGTAACGGTCGAGGGGGTCAGACTTCATTACATCGAGAAGGGCGAAGGCCCTCCGGTCGTCTTTCTCCACGGCAACGTGGTTACGGCGGAGGATTTCGCGACAAGCGGAGTGCTGGAACTACTCGCGCGGCGACATCTCGTAATCCAATTCCGGTAACCGACCAGGCGTGGCTATAGGATGTGAAAAACGTAGAGAAGGACAATCACAACAATCGGCACTCCCAACAGCCACAAAAGAATAGGCATGACATATCTCCTTTTATGTCCGTTCCTCAACTGCCGGCGGGCTAAGCGTTCCGCGCGTGTCGAACTTGCCGGGCAGATGACGATTTTTTCTAATCAGTGGAACAGTGATTGGAACGAAGTGATCGCAGCCCAGTTCTTTCTGTAGCAGGCGCATTTGACGCCTCCTCCCCCTACAAGGAGCATTCCATGAGTTACACCCCCGGCGCGCAGGCGCAGGTAATCAAGCACGCAGGCCGAAACAGACCTTCCGATATTGATGAGCTGCGGGACAACATCGCGGATCTGGGCGGCAGCATGGGGGATATGGCCAGTAACCAGTATGAGCAGGCTCTCGACGTGGCAGCCGATACTGTCGAAGAAACAATCCAGATCATTAGACGCAATCCACTCGGCTCAATCGGAGTTGGCTTAGGTGTTGGCTTCCTGCTGGGACTTATCCTAACGGGCGGTCGCCCGCGCTGAGCCTGACAACCGCGCTTCCCCTATCCCGCCCTTACCGGAGATCCCATATGGCACACGCACCAAAGACCCTGGACGAACTGTTTCATGACACTCTGAAGGACATTTACTTCGCGGAGAAGAAAATCCTGGCAACGCTGCCCAAAATGGCGAAGGCAGCTCAGAACGTTGAACTAAAGGCAGCCTTTGAAAAGCACCGCGATGAGACACAGGGTCAGGTCGAGCGACTGGACCAGGTTTTCGCAATCATCGATAAAAAGCCCCAGGGCAAGACCTGCGCAGCCATCGTCGGTATCACCGAGGAAGGAGCTGAAATCATACAGGGGTACAAGGGCTCCCCTGCACTAGATGCCGGCCTCCTCGCTGCTGCCCAGGCTGTCGAGCACTATGAAATTTCACGTTACGGCACTCTGCGCACTTGGGCCGAAGAGCTGGGCCACACTGATGCGGCTTCCCTTCTTCAGGAAACTCTCGACGAAGAAGAAGCCACAGACCAAGCCTTGACGAAAATAGCCAAGACCGCGGTCAATCAGGAAGCCGAAGCCGCTTAAGGCCGACGGTCGATGTGACCCCGGCATCTGAGCCGTCCGAAGCGTGGCTAGAGCTGCCACAACGCCGCAACAATTCAGAGAGGCTCAGAGGCCTCGATAAAAGGACTCATCAATGAGCCGTACTTTGCAACCATCCCCCGCTATCGGAATCTTAGCATCGGCTGCGGCCACAATTGCAGCAATGACGATGTACAACGTGTATCGCGCGCGGAAAGCGGAGCGCGAGCATCCACCGGCAGGTAAGTTTGTTACCGTGGATGGGGTTCGCCTGCATTACATTGAAAGGGGGGAAGGTCCGCCGGTCGTTTTGCTCCACGGTAACGTGGTCACGGCCGAGGATTTCGATACTAGCGGAGTGCTCGACTTGGTAGCACAGAAACATCGCGTGATAGCGTTCGACCGTCCTGGCTTTGGCTACAGCGACCGTCCACACGGTTCTGCATGGAGTGCGGGAAGCCAGGCTGACCTGATCCGAGATGCCTTCGCTGTCCTCGGTGTAAACCGTCCCATCGTGCTGGGTCACTCCTGGGGCGCGGCCGTAGCCCTGGCTCTGGGGTTGAACAATCCGGACGCGGTAAGGGGGCTTGTTTTGCTGTCTGGCTACTACTATCCGACCCTCCGCGCCGACGTGCTGTTCTCGGCGCCTACAGCAATCCCCATCTTAGGAGATCTGCTGCGCTATTCGGTCTCTCCCCTCATTGGCAGAGTGATGCTGCCGCTCCTGCTCAGGGGGATGTTTGCCCCTCTCTCCGTGCCGGCACGCTTCACGAAGAGCTCTCCCAGCGATATGTCTGCACGACCAGGACAAATACGCGCGGAGAGTCAAGACGGGGTCGCGATGATCCCGGTCGCCCTATCCATGCGGCATCGCTATCCAGAACTGACGATGCCAATCGTTATCATGGCAGGCACGAAGGATCGCGTCGTAAAGGACAGCCAAGCCGTTCGGCTTCACGAAGAAATTCCGCACAGTGTCCTGCGGCTAATTCCCGGTGTTGGACACATGGTTCACTATGCGGTTCCAGATGAGGTCGCGAGAGAGGTTGAGGAAGTCGGGAAACCAGCGAGGATGTCCCCCCGCACTGGGCGAGCCTCTACCTTCACGGTTGCCGCAGCGTAGGTGGCCAGCCACGCCGAGCTCTGCCCGAACAAACCAGAGGGGCGAGCATCGTACTTGACCAGAATATCCCCGGTGTCGCCGCTTGGAAACGCATGCTTCAGCGCGTTGATCACGAGCTCTGTCACGATCAAGCCGAGGCTCACAGCCTCGCTGGAGGTCGCCGCGCCGCCGGTGGCTTGAACGCTAAGTGATAGCGGACGCCGATCACCGATCATCGATTTCGCCAAGCTGTCGCAAAGTTTAGAGAGATACGGCCCGATCTCGATGCTTTCGTTCAATCCCGAGGCGTGCAGTTGCTTTTGCACCGTTGCCACCGACATGACACGTTGGTGCGCGTCCTGAAGATGCAAGCGA
The DNA here is from genome assembly GCA_963757555.1 of uncultured Alphaproteobacteria bacterium. Lineage (GTDB taxonomy): Bacteria > Pseudomonadota > Alphaproteobacteria > Rhizobiales > Methyloligellaceae > Methyloceanibacter. The sequence goes on along the minus strand of CAVWRU010000012.1, from coordinate 293,295 downwards.
ATCTCCTCAGACTGCACCGTGCGAGCCTTGAGCAGGAGAATGCTGGCGATAATCTGAAGACTGTTGGCGACGCGGTGCTGCATTTCCTGCAGCAGGACTTCTTTCTGTCTAAGCAGCTCGTCTTTCTCACGCTCAACATTCCTGCGCTCGGTGACGTCCTCAATCGCCAGTAAGAGCGCCGCGGCCGAACCGTCTTCGTCGAGAACTTGTCGCGCATTGAGCAGCATCACCCGCCGGCCAATGGTTGGAAATTCATGCTCAACTTCGTAGGCCTCGACAGTACGCCGCTTCGGGATCACGTCCTCGAGAACGGTCCGAAGCGCTGGAATATTCCATTGTCCGTCGCCTAGCTCATAAATCATGCGGCCTTGGGTATTCCGCGGCTCCGCCGCGAATGTCCGGTAAAAGGAGCGGCTCGCCGCAATGACCCGCAGATCCCGATCAAGCACCACCAGAGGCTCGCGGACGGTGTCGACGATTGCCTCCGCTAAGCTCTGCCCGACGGCCACGGCGGCTAAGGGGTTGCGCGCTTGCGCGCCTGAAATTTCCTCGGACATCTTTGAATTTTAACAAACTCGACAGGGCACTTGTCCAGCATGCAGCCGGCCTGATCACCCTAAGAGCAGAAACAGGCCGTCGATCCTGCGCCTCGCATTTGCGAGCGCTTGCACCTCACTCTCAGCGTCCGACGCGAAGGCATTATGGGAGAGTATAGGTAGGTCGGGTGTTATCGGCTTGGCGGCGAAATGCCACCTTGTACCTTTGCCGAAGACGTCGACGCTGTAACCCCGATAAGTGGTGCGGCTAGCGCGCATCCTAATAATCGGGTCGGGTGGCAAACCCGGGCCCTTGATCTAACGACCGTGGGAATGTTGCCAGGGCCTGTCGCCTGAGCTCGTCTGGATGAGTCACGCCGTCCGAGACGAGAGCCAATAAACGCTTACCGAGTTCTGCGCGCATCTCGATATCGCTGGCAAAGCGGTCTGGGCGGTTCCGTTCCGCGAGCACCCTCCAAATACTGTCAAAAGCAAGACTGATCGCAGGGAGGGGACCTCGTCGATGCGAAATTGCTGCAGTGAAGTCCATTGGGCACCTCGATTGGTAACGATCTAGCAGCAAGTCTAACCACGATCGAAAGTTGCTTAATACCAGCGGCCGCGGCCGTACCAGCCACCACCAAATAGAAGAATCACAACAATGATGATGAGAAGGGTTGTGGTATCCATGTTCTCTCTCCGTTGGTTTATGAGCCTCGAACAGGAAGCGCCCGGCCCAACTCGTTTTACAGGATACCTGGGACCGGCAGTTCACGGGGGATGGGGGGCCACTGGTTCCAACTGAAGCCTTAACTCCGCGTCTCAACCATTGGTTCCATTGTAGAGGAAACTAACGTTCTCGTTGTGAGCCGGGGGACTCGCGCCTTTCAGGATTTGCTCCTGCAGCTCAGCAAGCCTGGCTTGCCCATTAGCTTGAATGGCGGCCATATTTCTGCGGTCTGAGCGTTGTTGATCGCCTGGGCAGCGTAGGCTCGCCCCGCGTCGTAGGTAGTGGACGAGTACACGCCTGTCGTTGTGCCTGAATATGAACCGTTGATCGATCCTGAATATCGTCCGTTGGAATAACCGGAGTACGTCGCGGACGTGTGCGAATAACCTGCGTTAGCCGCGCTGAGCGCTCCAGCGGCGCCACCAGCGCAACCGCAAACGTCGCCCATCTTTGTTTCCGTTTGGCTTATGCAACCAACTCTTCGTAGCTGTAAACGTGGATGGGCTGTTGTACCGGGCCCGCGTTCGAAGCGGTGATGTCGGTAACTCGGAGGTCCATGGGGCGCTTGCCGCGGTTGTAAACGGCAACAACGAACGCCGGTCGCTGTCCCCGATCAACGGTCGCGGACGCAGGCCGAACCATTACGACCTGTTTCTTTGTTGATACGAGGGTAGGATTTCCGTCTCGAACAATCGATTGTTGCGACGGGTCGGCCGATAAAGAAATTCGTTCACTCGATGCGCAACCGCCAAGTGAAAGAACAAGAAAGAACAGCGCGATCCAACGGTCCATCAATGCCCCCCGACATCGACAAACGATGGGTTCAACTTATCAGTTCATATATGCGCCGCCATTACTCATGTGCGAAAGGCATTGGCAGTCTCATTAAAGAGCACCTTGGTGACATTTTTGCATCAACCACCCAAGACCCTTGTGGGAAATGCCCGCGAGGCCTTCTCTATGCGAAAGGGCACTAGGTGGACTCATGAGATTCACCGCGCAAAAGCACCGAAGATTTGCAGCGCTCATGGACCAAGGAGCCCGGCGCAAGTGGTTAAGCCAGCAGCAGCGCGAGGAATATCTACGCAAGGCGGTGCGCTTCATATATCTGGCTCGAATAGCCGCGCAGCTGGCGAAGAAGGGGGCTGCAAACGGCAGGCCAGCCTTGTGTTTGGTCAAGTCCGAGTAGCGTTGAGGAGTTTGGCTTCTGACCGGCGGATTTTCTTCGCATGGCAAAATTTTTGGAAGTATTGATCTTCCTGGCAGCGGCATCTTCATTTTTGCGTCGGCGTGGCCTCGGCTGACCGCTCAGGTGCCCAGCAGCTCTTGCCAGCGCAAGACTCCAGGGTCTGAAGCGTCTTGCGAAGCTCGGCCAAGTCGGATGCGTAGGCCGGGTCGTGAGCTTTGTTATCCAGCTCATAGGGGTCGATGGTTAGATCGTACAACTCCTCGAAGCCGTCGCCGCTTTCGATGTATTTCCGGGTCATCGTGCGTACTGCGGAGAATTGCTTGGGGTTGGGTTGAGTTCTCGCGCCGTGTTCGCGGTCCGCGCCCGAGAAGAACTCTTCGCGCGCATCAAGCCAGGAGCCAGAAGCGACAGTACTGCGCTTGGCATGTCCGCCTTCGACAAGGAGGGCGCTACGCCAAGGGCTGTCAGCAGATTCAAAAAGCGGAGCGAGGGAGTGACCATCAGGAATGCGTCCAGGCGTCACGCCAGCAAGTTCCTCGATAGTAGCGACCACATCGAGATTGTTCACGAGCTGATTGCGTGTTTGATTTTCGGGAATGGCAGGTCCTGTCATCAAAAAGCGGGACCCTGATCGATCCTTCATAGCCCGCGATCTTGCCCTCCAAGCGGTGTTCGCCAAGCATGTACCCATTGTCCGAGGTAAAAATAATGATCGTATCGTCAAGCTTCCCGGCGTCCTTCCAAGGCATTGACGACAGCTTCGACCAGATCGTCGACCGCCTGGAGTGACTCAATTTCTGTTCTATAGCGCTTCTCAATGCGTTTCTCGTCCGCGGCGTCGAGCGGCGGAAGGTGCCGAATCCAGCGTGGCTTATTACTGACATCCTGCTCGTTAAACGCGGGGCTTTTTGGCAACGGCAGCTCAGCAAATAGACGGTGCGATGCGGCGAGCTCGAAAGCATCGAGCCCGAGCTCGAGGTCCTTTCGGCCGACCCCGAGCTCAAGCGCCAGCACGATCCTGGACGGCGAGTCGCGCCCGCTTCAATGTCGATCTGAAGCAACCCGGCTCGGATGCGCAATCCGACAAATGGCAGAAGCTCTATTATCGCGGGCTAGACCCGGGAGGAGCGCCGTCGGCGGCGGAGGCCCATCGCACGCGGCTCAGGCTCAAGCCATTCAAGGCGCCGCCGCGCTAGCGGTCCAATTCGGCCACGGCCGCAGCCAGACGCTCCCGATATACCGGCTTCGACAGGATGGGCGATCCCGGCACCGCTTCGTGGATACGCTCGATAGTGGCGTCGTCGGCGTAAGCCGTCACGAACACGACCGAGGCGTCACACACTTCGCGGAGCCATCGCCCGGTCTCGATTCCGTCGCGCGCCCCACCGAGATAGACATCGACCACAACGACGTCCGGCAGATAACTCATGGCAAGCGAGCGGGCCTCGTCGGCATTGGGGGCAAGCCCGCAAATTTCGAAGCCAAGTCCGGTCATTGCCGCTTCGAGATCGAGCGCAATCAGAAACTCGTCCTCGACGATGAGGGCGCGGTGGCGATGTTCAGTCGGATTTAAAGTCATTGTCTTTTGCTCTGTGTTTCTTTGACATTTGCAGGAACAACGCTTCAGAGCGAATTTTGTGCCGCTTGCATTGTGCGAATGAATTGCCACATGGGGCAGAATTGTCACAGATCGGGTCGTGCGAAACCCTGGGCTAGCGGAATGCGTAGGGATTGAAGCCATGCAGGAACGGCATCATGCGCTGTGGGCGCTGATATGAAAATCTTGGTGGCCGGTACGAGAATCTTGGCAGGATCGGCTGGATCCGCTTCAAATGTGCTGGGCGCGCATACGTCGCGTCCCGCACCTGGCTTGCGTCCCGCACCTGCACCCGGCTCGGTACGCCTTGCGGATCGATTACTACGACCGCCCGGTCGGTCCAGCTCCATTCGGCCTGGCGCTCGCCCCAGCGGGCGGGCTCGATGGCAATCACCTTGCCGGCCCAAATGTCGACGAGGGCGATATATTCCAGACGCTCCCCTTCGGCCGAACGGCCGGCATAGTAGTGCATGAGCCCGACGCCGCGCAGCGAGTCATGCAGAAGCTGCCAGTTTAAGAGTTCCGGGTCCCCGCTGCCATACATCTCCAAAGTGAGACGCATCTTCGGATAGTCTGAATTTGTCGCGACATATTGGCCGGATTCGGTGAGCACGAGGGTCCACCCCTCCAGTTCCATGCTCACGGGGCGGTCGCCCGAGGGTGCGGCTTGCGGATCAGCCGCTTGCTTGTCGTCGGGCCGGCAGGGGGCTCCGGCCGCGTCGGCGGGACCGTCTGGCTTGGCATTTCCGATGAAAACCTTGTCGCTGGCCCGAAGCAGAAGCGAATTCGACTCGGCCGAATGGTGAGCGTCCGCGATCTGCACGGAGCCAGGTGACACCTCGCCAAGATGGCCTGCGCCCTCACAAGGACTCTCCGCGGCGGGTGAGTGCTTGGCTTTTTCCGGGAGTGAACCTGTCTGTTCGGCCGCCGCCGCCGTCAGCGTCACATCTCGCTCTCTCGCCCGAGCCAAGTCGGGGAGGGCCTTCCAGGACTTGTTCAACGACGTGTAGGCCGCAGCCCGGCCAAGATAGGCTCGCGCCGTGGCGGCGCCGAACTCGATCGCCGAGCTGTAATCGTCGACCGCATCCGTATGGCGGCGGAGCGCCATCAGGGCCTCGGCCCGGTTGGCGTAGGCTTGGCCATATCGTGCGTTTAGGACGATCGCTCGCGAGAAATCGCGCATGGCGCCGGCCGGGCGTCTGAGCGCGAGTTGGGCTTTCCCTCGCCCGTTGAACGGCACCGCGCTCGTCGGCATGAGCGCAATGGCCTTGGTGTAGTCGGCTATGGCCGCGGCATGGTTGCCGAGCAGGTACTTGGCATTGCCGCGATTGTTGTAGGCGGGGCCGTAGCCCGGGGCGAGCGCGATGGCTTGGCTAAAATCCTTCACGCCCTCGCCATAGTGGTGGAGTTCGAGCAGCACATTGCCGCGATTGTTGTACAGCGTGGCATCTTCCGGCGAAAGTTTCAGCGCCGTGTTGAAGTCGCCGATCGCTGCGATGAGGTTGCCCTGGCGCCAGCGGGCAACGCCACGATTGCCGAGAGCCGAGATTTGTGTCGCGAGGGGAAGCGCGCCCGAGCCGAGCGCCTCGGTGAGCAATCTCTCTGCGTCTTGGTATTGGCCGCGAATGAGCGCCGAGCGCCCGTGGGTCGCTTTCAACGAGGCGTCCTGCTGCTCGCCAAGAGCGAAGGCGTGGCCGGTTGCAACGCTTGCAAGAATGATGAGCACTATTGCCAGGCGCCGCGACGATCGCGCGAGTTTACTCGCGCACGACGTAGCACGCACACCGACTATACCCGACGCCGCCGCAGACACCGGACCCGCACCTAGACTGATCGGGGCGGGGCAACGAACCACGCGTGCCGCACGCGCTCCCGATCAAATTCACTCTCGTACGTGTTTGTGACAATGACAAATCACGTTTCGGGAATCACGACTCAAAATCGAAAATCGTGTCGCGACGCACACGCCTAGCAAGCAGCGACGCGGGGTGACGAGACGGAGCGGGCAGCAAAAAGGCGACGGCGCTTTGACGGCGCCCTCGCCACTCATCCCGATCGCCGGAGGTGGTCCAGCGGTCCTCAAAACCTCTTCGGCGGTCTTCACGCAATGAGCATGAAAAGCCGCCGAAGGACGTCGCGCGAAGGGACCTCTATCAGGCCGTCAGTAAATGCAGGAGTAGTAGCGGTTCCACCAATAGGGGCTGTTGGTAATGAGCGCCTGGCGGCGGAGCCACGCACAATTGCCGTAGCCGTAACCGTAGGCGTAGGCGCCTCCGTACCAGTAGGGGTAGTAGCGCCCGTACCGGTAATAGCGGTGATGGTGGTTGTAGTAGGCATAGTTGTTGGCGTGCCCATGCCAGTTATTGTTGTGGCCATGCCAATTTCCGGGATGGCCACGCCAGTTTCCTCCGCCTCCATAAGCAACGTGCGGATGGCCGCCCCAGTGGCGGCCGCCGGCCATGTGACCGCCGCCCATGTGACCGCCCATGCGGGCGCCACCCATGTGAATGCCGCCCATATGGCCGCCGCCGTGGCCGCCTCCGCCATGGCCGACAAGCGTAAGAAGCTCGCCGTCTGCTGTGGCGCTGGTTGATTTGAGGCCGCTATAGACTTGCGCTTTGGCCGATTGCTGCGTGACAGGCGCGACCACCAAGCCGCCCATCAGGGCCGTGACCGCAACCGCTAACAGTGCACTTTTCATGAGTTCTCTCTCCTTGCTCGTGGCCGAGAGCCTAGCAAACGGGCTCGGCGACGCGCAGTTCTCCAGAAGGTCAATCGAGTCAACCCAAAAGGATAGGTAGGCCGGCGTTGATGAGGATCAAGCCCGGCTCCGCGCTTCTGGTTAAATAAGTGCCTGAGCAGACTGCCGAAGGCCATCAATCGGCGCCACCGCAAAGTCATGGCTCGACTGATCGATACCGGAATAAGTGCTGCGGTCGCAGTCCACGCCCTAAAACGCGGCGGCGATGGCGTCGTCGACGGTCGAGAGCCAAACGAAGTTCATCGCCTGACGTGCCGCTTCCGGCACATCCTCGAAGTCCTTCTTGTTCCGCTCCGGCAGAAGCACGGTGGCGATGCCGGCGCGCATGGCGGCGAGCACCTTGTTCTTGACGCCGCCGATAGGGAGGACCAGGCCACGCAGCGAAATCTCGCCGGTCATGGCCACGTCGTTCTTCACCGTGCGACCGGTAAGCAAGGACACGATGGCGATGAACATGGCCACGCCCGCGCTCGGGCCGTCCTTTGGGATGGCGCCAGCAGGCACATGCAAATGAATGTCCGATTTCTCGAGCACCGAGGCATCGATGCCGAGCGAGGCGCTCCGGGCCTTCACCAGGCTCAAGGCGGCTTGCGCGCTCTCCTTCATCACATCGCCGAGCTGGCCGGTGAGGATCAGCTTGCCGTTGCCGGGCACGCGCGCGCATTCGACGAACAGGATGTCGCCGCCGGTCGGCGTCCAGGCAAGCCCGGTCGACACGCCGGGCACGCTGGTGCGCATGGCGACTTCGCTCTCGAAGCGGCGGGCGCCGAGGATGGCATGAAGATCGGAGGCGTCGATGCGCATGTGCTCGACCATGCCTTCGGCCACGCGCGTGGCGACGTGGCGGCAGATGGCGCCGATCTCGCGCTCGAGATTGCGCACGCCGGCTTCGCGCGTGTAGTCCCGAATGATGGCGCGGATGGCGTCATCGGTGATCTCGCAAGCGCCAGGCGGCAGGCCGGTCGCCTCGATCTGGCGCTTAAGCAGATAACGCTTGGCGATCTCGACCTTTTCCTCCTCGGTGTAGCCGGGGAGCTCGATGATCTCCATGCGGTCGCGCAACGGCCCGGGAATAGTGTCGATCACGTTGGCGGTGCCGATGAACATCACCCGCGACAGGTCGAAGGGCACGGCGAGATAATTGTCGCGGAAGGTCGAGTTCTGCTCAGGGTCGAGCACCTCGAGCAGAGCCGCCGACGGATCGCCGTGGAAGCCCTGGCCGAGCTTGTCCATCTCATCGAGCATCATCACCGGATTGCGCGTCTCAGCTTTACGGATCGCCTGGATCACGTTGCCAGGGAGCGCCCCGATATAGGTGCGGCGATGGCCGCGGATCTCTGCCTCGTCATGCAGGCCGCCGAGGCTCAAGCGCACGAATTTGCGGCCCGTGGCGCGCGCGATCGACTGGCCAAGCGAGGTCTTGCCCACGCCGGGAGGTCCGACGAAGCACAGGATCGGGCTCTTGCCTTCGGGGTTGAGCTTGCGCACGGCGAGAAATTCGAGGATGCGCTGCTTGATCTTGGGCAGGCCGTAATGGTCCTCGTCGAGGATGCGACGCGCTTCGGCGATGTCGATCCGCTCGTCGGACAGCTTCGCCCAGGGCAGCTCGATAAGCCAGTCGAGATAGGAGCGGATCATCGAGTGCTCCGCGCTCGCCTCAGGTGTGCGCTCAAGCCGCGCCAGCTCCTTCAGCGCCTGCTTCTCGGCCTCCTCCGGCATCTTGGCCTTCTCGATTGCTTCGCGCAGCTCGGCGATCTCGGCGCCCGAGCCTTCGCCCTCGCCAAGCTCCTTCTGAATCTGACGAAGCTGCTCGCGCAAGATGTGCTCGCGCTGGCGGCCTTGCAGCGATTCCTGGGTCTGCTCGCCGATCTGCTTGGAAAGGCGCAAGACTTCGATCTGCTGCGCCAATGAGCGCAACAGCTTGTCCAGGCGCTCCTGGACGTCGAAGGTCTCGAGCAGGTCCTGCTTCTCGGCCGGCGACATGTCGGTGGCGTTGGCCACGAAGTCGGCAAGCGCCGAAGGCGACTGAATCTGATCGATGGCGTCGGCGAGCTCTTTCGGGATCGCCGGAAGCAGCGATATCGCTTCGCGCGCCCGCTCTTTCAGCTGATGCATGCGTGCTGCGATCTCGGTCGAATAGACCTCGGCCTCTCCCACCTCGTCGGCGATGGCGACGAGGAAAGGATAACCGGTGAGAAACTCGGAGACGCGGAATCGGCGCGTTCCGCGCGAGACGATGTGATGGTTGCCGTCGGGCGTGGTCACGTAACGCAGAATCTCAGCGATCGTGCCGATGTTGTGCAGATGCTCCGGCCCCGGTGTGTCGATCGAGGGATCCTTCTGCAGCACGATGCCGATCGGCTTGTCGGCGCGCGCGGCGGCCTGGGCGCCGGCAATGGATTGCGGCCGGCCGAGATTGAACGGTGCCACGACGCCGGGGAACAGCACGGCATTGCGGGTCGGCAGGATGATCAAGGCGCGATCGGGAATTTTCAGCTCGGCAGCTGATGCCTGTTCGGTCGCGGAGGTTTGGGTCGTATCGTTCATGGATGGGCCTGCTCAGCCAAGCTTGACAAAGGTGAGCACCAGGCAACCGTTCACGAGCTCGCGTTCGGCGAGGCGCACGCGGTTGAGCTGGAGGGCGATGCGCCGCTCGAAGCTGCCATAGGGAATTTCCAGTCGCACGATCTTGGCGTTCTCGCCGCGCCCGGGCAGGGGACGGTTGCCCATGACGGTTAGGATCCCGCCTTCGGTGAGCACATGCACCGCGTCCGGTGCGACGCCGGGCAGTGCCACGATGATGCGCAACTGCCGCTCGGTTTCGAATACGTCGATCGGCGGCTCCCAGCGCGCTTGGCGCGTTCCTTCGCGCGCAGGCTCGAAGAATTGCCGGTGAAGCTGCTCGGCCCTGTCCAGCAGGGCGCACGCCTCCGCCCACATGAGATTTCGGGGATCACGCGTCACGCAAACCTCGATGAGTTACCGCAGTCGATCATACCAGGCCGGCCCATCGTCTGAAAATAACGAGAGGCAATGCCCCGGCACAATCAAGAGAAACGAAGAAAAGGGTTGAAGGGACGCTATATATTGGTGCGCCGTGGCGGGTCCGCAAGGGTCTGAGGACACTGCATCAGGACGCCGCGCCGCCGGCCGGATATCCGGGACGATCTGGCATTCGGCGAGCGGCACGAATTTGTTTTCGTCGCGAAACAGGGCGAGTGCGCAAACCTGGCGAACAGCGGGACGCCGCCACCCGGGGGCGGACACCGCAGGTCACTTGTCGCGGGAGCCTCCGAAGATGCCGCCGGCAGTATATTTGCTCGAGTCGACGGTCCAGTTGCCAATCACGCCCTGTGGCTTGCTCCCGGAGATAATCCTTCCATCTTTGATATTATCCGGGCCTCGGACGAAGGACCCAGTGGCAGACCCGGAGAGGTCCGAGAGATTGTCGGGAAGATCCTTGCCTGAGAGGGGGCCGCTAAACTGATTGAGGCCGACCTCGCCAGGGGCGGTCATGTGTCCGGTAAACGTCAAGCCGCCGTCGATGTGCTGTGTGTCGAACTTGCTGATGGTGAGGTCGCCCGCCCGGGCGCCGAAGTCCCAGGTCATCACCAGGTCGCCTTTGGCGGTATAGGTCACCCAGCCCATGGTGCCGGGATTGCTCGCGACGTCACCGATCGCCTTGCCCGTGTAGCTGGCGGAGCCGTCGGTCGGCATGTCGCTCTGGTCGATGATGTCACCGGCGATCCACCAACCGTGGCCAAAGACGTTTGTGTTCCCCTGTCCGTTTCCTTCGACGTTGGTTGCCGGCGATCCTCCGCTGTCGAACACGAGATGAGTGTTCCAACCTCCCCACCGGAGGAAACCGCAGTCGCTGCAAAATGCCTCACCGCCGCCGGTAAATTCACCGCTGCCGCTGTGAAGAACGGCCGGTTCGCCGTCGCTGAGGACCGTAATTGAACCCTTTGCGGCGCTCGAAGAGAAGTTCAGGTCGTCGTCGAAACTCGATGAGCCATTAAATTCCGGGTCCCCAAAGCGTATGCGGACCCCACCGCCGTTGGCACCGCGATCCGCCTGCATCGAAACATCCGCAGTCACGGTCTGGTTCGTGGCGTCGAAGGTCGCGGTCACGCCGCTCGGCGACTGACTGCTCAGCGTCCCATACGGACGGCCGTCTGGGTCGCCCTTCTGCTCGTAAATCCCAGCCGAATAGCCCTGCACCGTTCCGTCCGTCCGCGGTGGCGGAGGTGGCGGTGGCGGCGGCGGCGGGGAGGGGGCGGTCTCCTGGCTCTGGATCTCCGACACGATCATATTCTGCGTACCTTCAGCAGTGGTGTTCGCTGCCTCGCTTTCGTCTTTGGCCTTGCCGTAGGTGTTGTGGTGGGGCGCGGGATGCGTATCGGCGGCGGGGATCACGATGCGGCCGCCGCCGGAAATGCCTTCATGAAGCCGGCGATCTCGACGTCCGTCGTCGGCGCCGAGGTCAGACCGCCGCCGGCATTCCAGTGAATGGAATTGCCTATCTCGAAGAGGCGGATGCTCTGTCCGTTGGCGAAGCTCTTGAACCTCATCTCGTCGCCGTAGACGAAAGCGGCCTGCAGGCTATCACGCTCCGAACTTATGAAGCCATGCCGCCGCGAATGGCGAGCGCGCCGGTCGGGGTGTTGATGGTCACCCCTCCTTCGTTCTTGGAGATCTTGCCGCCGACGAAGCGCAGCACACCTTGCCGAGGGTGGCGACAACCTGGCCGCTATTCTTCTTGGGGTCGTAAACGAATTTGTCGATGACGAGATCGGAGCCCGGGCCCACGGTGAAGGTCGAACCGTCAACCAGCAGAACCTGAACCAGGCCGCTGCCCGAAGTGTTGATGCGCTGATTGTAGAAGATCGTGCTGCCGGTCGTGACCCGGTCAGCGCCGCTGAAGGCATCAGGATGGACGGCAGCCGCCACACCGACCTTGTCGGCAAGCGCCTTGCTCGGCATCCACGCGAGCGACAGCGCCGCGACGGACGCGCTGGTGAGGAGGAGTGTGCTGAGCCGGCGTGACATCATCCCTCGCATCAGAACCTCTTCTGCAAACCGACGAGAGCGGAGAAGTCGTCGTATTTGCTGATCTCGTAGTTCGACTCCTGGGTCGCGAATCTCGACCTGCGGGACCATGGCGAGCGTATCGTTGACCGGGATGATCACTGCCGCTCGGCCCCAGAAGGTCCGGTCGACTTCCACTTGGAAGGCGTTGATGGTGGGGTCGGGGTCGTCGTAGCGGCGATGAATGCCGCCCGCCCCGATCTGCAATGTCCAGGGATAGCGTCCGGCTGCTACGAGCGGATTGGCGAAGGTCCAGGCGATGCCAGCGGACGCGCCCAATTCCCAATTGGTGTAGAAGCCGGCTTCGGCATCTTCGCGCTGATTGTAGGCCTGAATGATGAGGGCCAGTCCGGGCGCGAGATAGTAGGTGTAGTAGCCGCCGAAGCGAGTCTGCGCCCCGTCGCGCTAGGTATTGGTCGGGCGATCCGATGAGTTGGTGAATTGGCGCACCCGCGTCTCAAGGCGAAGATCGAGCACGCTGCGTGCCGCAGCAAAGCTGAGCAGGCGGACGCCTCTGCCGCCTGCGCTGAAATATTGATCGTTGCCGAGCAGGACCTCATCACCGATTCCGTAAACGAACAGGCGCGTCTTGTCCCAGCCCACCCGCTTCATATTGAAGGACGGTCCAAGCGTTGCCTCGAAGAAGTTGAGGTTGACGTCGGTCAGGTCGAAATAGTTGGCGTTGTAGGTAAGGGCGTCGAACTCGATCCGGTCGCCTTGATTCTTGAGGTCGTAGCCATAGTGCAGCGTGCCGATATTCACAGCGCTCCAATCGGGCGCGGCGACCGATTGAGGATCGAGCGTGAAGTTGATGCCGTTCAGGGTGACGCTCTGCGACGCCGGCGCGGCGTTCGCGTTGCTCTCCCAACGGATGCCGCTGAACAGCGTTGCCGAGAAGGCAGGCGGGTTGGCTTCGATAGCGAGCTGCTGCAGATAAAGCTTGACCTTGGCGGCGACATCGGGCGGAACGCCTGGATTGGCGACCACTTGCGCGAAGTAGCTGCGCGCCACCTCGTAACTGCCAAGCTTGTAGTAGAGGATGCCGAGCTCAAGCTGGAGCCGCGGGGCGTTGGGAGCAAGGATGAGCATGCGCTCAAGCGTGGAGACCGCGGGCCTCGTAATCGCCCACCTGCGACGAGAGGGCGGCGTATTCAAAGGCAATGTCGAGATTGCCAGGACTTTGCAGCATCTGCTGGAGCAAGGCTTGCCGGCGCGCAGCAATTTGGTCTGGCGTGAGCTGCTCGGCGACGCTCGATTCCGCAGCGGCAAAAGCAGGAAGCACTCCGCTCACGCAGAGCGTGACAGCCACCGCCACGGCGGCTGCCAATCTGGCCACCCACGCATCCCTCGGCCCGTCCGCCTCTTATCCCTCGGCAGTGCCTGCCTTGAGCCGAAAGGTAGACAGTCGGACCTGGGGCAGCAAGCGCTGACGCCTGCTTTTCTAAGGTTTTGTGGGTCCTGTGGCCCAAGGACCACGCATGGCCGTGCTATATTGGGACCATGGGGGAGGCCAAATCCGACCAAGCGGCGGTACTTGAGTTCATGGCCTCGCCCGAGGCCTACCCTTTAGTACACGGCAAGGTTGAGCGTATCGAGACTCTATGCTTCGGTCGTGTTCCTCGCCGGACCGCACACCTACAAGGTCAAGCGCGCGGTAAAGTACCCGTTTCTGGACTTCTCGACGCTTGAGCGCAGGCGGGCAGCACTCCTCAATGAGCTCCACATCAATCGCCGCACAGCCCCTCACCTATACCTTGAAGTCTCCCCGATAACCGTCGGTACCCACGACAAATTCCACATCGGCGGAAAGGGTGAGGTGGCCGAGTGGGTGTTGGTCATGCGCCGATTTCGATCAGGCCAAGCTGTACGACCGCTTGGCCGAAGAGGGGAGCCTTCCTCTCTCCGGTATGCCGCGCCTTGCTCAAGTCATCGCCGACTTCCACCGGAGCGCGAATTGTTTTCTCGGGACGGAGGAGAGCGTCTCGGCGTTGCTCGCCGTGATCAAAGACAACGCCGCCGTTCTCGCCGGCTACGAAGACGGTTGCCCAGCCGAACTGCTTGCAACTGTCGATCGTACAAGCCGCGAATTGCTCGCCGCGCTTGCTCCGTTGCTCCATGCGCGGGCGCTTGGGGGCTATGTACGCCACTGTCACGGCGATCTGCATCTGCGCAACATCGTGGAGATCGAGGGCGCGCCAGTGTTGTTCGACGCCATCGAGTTCGACGACGCCTTCGCTACCATCGACGTCCTCTACGACCTCGCCTTCCTGCTCATGGACCTCGGCGCGCGGGGGCTACCGGCCCATGCCAACGCCGTGCTCAACGCCTATCTGGAGGCGTGCGGGAGCACCGGCAATCTCATCGGTCTCGCGGCGTTGCCGCTGTTCCTGTCGATGCGGGCGATGATCAGAGCCAAGGTCGAGTTGTTGCGCGCCGGAATGATTCCGGATGCGCAAGCCGAGGCGCACGCCCGCGCGGCGAACTATGTGCTGCTCGCGCGCGAGCATCTCGAGCGAAAGCGCCCGCAGCTCGTTGCCATCGGCGGTTTGTCCGGGAGCGGCAAGTCGAGCGTGGCGCGGGAGCTTGCGCCACATCTCGGTGGTTTCCCGGGTGCGGTGCAGGTGCGGAGCGACGTCGAGCGCAAGCGCCTGTTTGGCGTCGCGCCCGATGAGCGGTTGCCTCGCTCCGCCTATACCGCCGAGGTCTCCGACATCGTCTATGGCATCTGCCGGAAACGGGCCTTGATGGCGCTCGAGGGCGGCCGGTCGGTGATCGTCGATGCGGTCCACGCCAAAAAGGAGGAGCGCGACGCCATTGCCGAGATTGCTACGCGTTTCGGGTTTCCGTTCATCGGCATCTGGCTCGATGCACCCGCCGAGACGATGCGGAGCCGTATTGCAAGCCGCGTGCGGGATGTGTCCGATGCCACGCCGGCGGTCCTTGGCGAGCAGCTCAAGTTCGATCTCGGACGGCAGAATTTCGCCGTCGTCGACGCCGGCAGGCCGCTTGAGGAGGTGGCCGCATCCTGTCTTGAGCTCATCCGCGCTCCGCGAACCTAGGCGCCAGCACGCCATTCATCCTTCATCCTTTTCTAACCCTCTCGCCGGACAGTCAGCCAAGCGCCCAATGGCGCTGAGTTCCGGGCGCTTTTGCCGTATTTGCGTCCGCTTGACGGGGTCGGTCAGTTGGGTCGGGTGGGTCGAGTTGCGCGCACGTTCGCGATAGCGAGGCTCTTTTGGCGCGCCCGAACGGTCCCGCTCATCCAACCTCTCATCTCACTTCTCTTAATCGGACTTGTGAGCACAAGCGTCGTGGCCTGCCGCTCCGGCAATGGCGAGCGACTCGGCGAGCGGGTCATTCCGCTCGGCCAGCCGGTGCCGAAGGGTGGGGGGGCCTACGTCACGGGCTCCGCCTATCAAGTCGATGGCGTCTGGTATCAGCCTCGCGAGGATTTAAACTATGACCGCGTCGGTACAGCGTCCTGGTATGGCGAGCTGTTTCATGGGCGCCGCACCGCCAATGGCGAGATCTACGACATGGACCGTCTGTCGGCGGCCTCGCCGACGCTGCCCCTGCCAGTCTATGCACGCGTGACCAATCTTCAGAACAACCGGTCGATCATCGTCCGCGTCAACGATCGCGGTCCTTACCGCTCCGACCGCGTCATCGATCTGTCGCGACGGTCGGCGGAGGTCCTCGGCTTCCGCGACAAGGGCACGGCACAGGTGCGCGTGCAATATCTTGGCCGTGCGCCGCTGAATGGCGATGACAGCTACGAGCGGCGCTACCTTGCGAGCCAAGGCTTAGCGCAATTTGCCTCGCGCGGGAGCGCGAGAGAAACGGTCGAGGTGGGAAGCATTATCGCGAGCAGGCAGCCGACGGCGCAGGTCGCCGATCCCGTAAGAACGCCCGCGCCGCCTCAACCCATGGCCCAAGCCGAATTGCAGCTTCGCTGGCAGGCAAGCGCTCGCTTGGCAGCAACTCCGTCGCCACGCCAAGCATCGAATAGAGGCGGCGCTGGCCGGCTCCTTATTCAAGCCGGCTCGTTTAGGAGCGAGGACAATGCGGAGCGGGCGCGGTCGGTGCTCGGCGGCATTGCGCCGGTCGAGGTGGCGCCGATTGAGGTCGCCGGCGCAACGATGTTTCGGGTTCGAGTTGGCCCGTTCACTGACGAAACTGCGGCCTCATCGGCGCTCGCCCGGGTGACCGAGGCGGGTTATACAGGCGCAAAAATCGTTATGAACTAGAGTTCTTGCTCTCGCGGGTTGCTTTTTCGGGTCAAGCGCTCGATAGTTGGGTTCCAAGGCCGGTGGGGTGGCCGGCGCCTGGCCAATCGATCCGACGTGTAGAAAACGTGCAAGCATTGCGCCTTGATATGCTGATCAAGCTCGCCGTGGCATTCACTATGCTTGCCGCGGGCGTCACCGGTTTCTCCTCGGCGCAGGCGGCGACCAAGGCCCCGGGAGGGTTCGAGACCAAGGCCAAGCACGCCATTCTCATGGATGCCGACGCCGATATCGTGTTCTTCGAGAAGGACCCCGACGAGCTGGTGCCGCCCGCGAGCATGAGCAAGCTCATGACGCTCGCCGTCGTGTTTCGCGAGCTGAAGGCGGGCAGGATCAAGCTCGACGATCAATTCAAAGTCAGCGAGCACGCCTGGCGCACCGGCGGCGCGCCGTCGGGCAGCTCGGCCATGTTCGCGCCGCTCAACTCGATGGTGAGCGTCGAGGACCTCATTCAGGGCGTGGCCGTGCAGTCAGGAAACGACGCCTGCATTATCCTGGCCGAAGGCATCTCCGGCTCCGAAGACGCATTCGTCAAGGAGATGAACAAATATGCCAAGGAGATCGGCCTGACCAAATCGCATTTCGAGAACTCGACCGGTCTGCCTGCCGACGGCCACGTGATGACCGCGCGCGAGCTTGCCTTCCTCGCCAACTTCCTGATCAAGACCTATCCCGAGTACTATCATTATTTCGGCGAGAAGGAGTTCAACTTCGGCAAATGGCGATTCACCAATCGCAATCCGCTCCTGTTCGAGGAACTCGGCGTCGATGGCTTGAAAACCGGGTACATCGAGGAGGCGGGATACGGCTTGGTGGCGAGCGCCAAGCGTGGCGACCAACGCGTCATTCTCGTGGTGAACGGTCTTGAGAGTAAGAAGGACCGGGAGGACGAGCCGCGCAAGCTGCTTGAATGGGGGTTCAAAAGCTTCAAGCCGTACCGGCTGTTCGACCAGGGCGAGAAGGTCAGCGACGCGCTGGTGTGGGGCGGCACCCGGCACTATGTGCCGCTCGTCGGCAACAGCAATATAGACATCATTCTGCCCTTCAACACGAGCGGCCAGGTCACGGCGCAGATCTTGTATGACGGGCCGATCAAGGCCCCGATCCGCAAGGGCGACCAGGTGGCAACGTTGCGGGTCACCGCCGCCGACACCAAGGCGACCAACGATATTCCCCTCTATGCCGGCGAGGACGTGGGCCAGAGCAATTTCGCCATGCGCGGGCTTGAACTCGCTGTTCGTGCTGGCCTTCGGCTGGCTTCTCTAGGAGCCTGCGCCCGAAATCACCATCTCTAGGGGCAAGATGCGACACGAGACCGTCGAAGCCGGCAAGCTGATTACCTTCGAGGGTGGCGAGGGCGCGGGCAAATCAACACAGGTTTCGATCCTGGTGGATCGCCTGAAGAGTGCCGGGCGCCATGCCATCGCCACGCGCGAGCCTGGCGGGTCGCCGGCGGCCGAAGAGATCCGCGAAACCCTGCTCTCGGGCCAGGTCAAGCCGTTCGGGCCATTTGCCGAAGCGCTGCTGTTCGCCGTCGCGCGCCAGGATCACGTGGACACGGTGATCGGCGACGCCCTGGCGCGGGGCCAATGGGTTGTGTGCGACCGCTTCCTCGATTTCCACCCGCGCTTATCAAGGTGCGACCGGCGGCGTGCCGGCGCCGGTGATCAGTGCGCTCGAGCGGCTGATGCTGCGGGGGCTCATGCCGCATCTCACCGTCGTGCTCGACATTCCGGTGGAGGAAGGGCTTGCGCGCGCGGGGCGTCGGCGCGGAGCGCCGGACCGCTTCGAAAGCCAGGAGCTCGCCCAGCATGAGCGCGTTCGCAAGGCCTTTCTCGACATCGCCGAGGAAGAGCCGAGCCGCTGCGTGGTGATCGACGCGCGGAAGCCGGAGGCGCTGGTCGCCGAGGACGTGTGGGAGGCGGTGACGGAACGCTTGGCGCCATGAGCAGGGCCGCCGCCAAGAAACGCGAGGATCCGGTCGAAGAGCCGGATCGGCTGGAGGGATTCTCTTCTCCGCGCGAGGTTGATCGGCTGTTCGGTCACGATGCGGCGCGCGCCGAATTCGGCGACGCGTCGACCAGCGGCAGACTTCATCACGCTTGGCTCCTGGTCGGACCTGAAGGCGTCGGCAAGGCAACGCTCGCTTATCATCTGGCGCGCGATGTGCTCGCGCATGGCGCAGGGGAGGCGGGTCCGATCACCGCCGCCGACCCCGTATTCCGCAAGGTCGCGGGCCTCGCCCATCCGAATTCTGCTTCTGATCAGGCGCTCCTGGAACGACAAGACCAAACGCTATTCGCAATGGATCGGCGTCGACGAGGTTCGGCGCCTGCGCAGCTTTCTCGGTCACAGCGCCGGCGAGACCGGATGGCGTGTGGTGATCGTGGATCGTGCAGACGATTTGAACCAGAACGCCGCCAACGCGCTGCTGAAGGCGCTGGAGGAGCCTCCACTGCGGACGCTGTTCCTTTTGGTGGCGATCGCGGAGGGCCGCATCCCTGTCACCATCCGCTCCCGATGCCGCACACTTCGTGTGACGGCTTTGGCTCCGGAGGAACTGAAAAGCGCCGTGCAGGCGGCGCTTGAGCGGGACGATCACGACGTCGATGCCGAGACGCTGGCGACCGCGCTTGCCTTGAGCCAGGGGAGCGTGCGGCGCGCGCTCGAACTCGCCACTGGCGAGGGCATCGCGCTTTACCGCGACATCCTCACAGCCTTCGCTAAACTCCCTGAGCTTGACGGTCAGGCGGCGCACAAACTCGCCGAGCGGGTCGGGGGGTTTGGCGCCGACAATGAGCGCCTTGAGCTGTTCCTCTCGCTGCTTCTCGGACTCATGGAGCGATTGATCCGGACTGCCGCCAACGGAGAAGGTGCGATCGGCGAGGAGGGCAAGCTCACCCGCCTGCTCGATCGCGCCACCGTGCCGCAATGGATCGACGCGTGGGAAGCCATTGGCCAGGCCAAGGCCGACGCCGCGAGCCTTAACCTCGATCGCAGCGTGCTCGTGCTCGAGACCTTCTACCGCTTGCAGCAGGCGGCGCGGGGGATAACCGTTTAACCCAGATCATTGCGGCGCTTGCCGGGGCCCGCAGCCAAGGCTATGCCATCACCGCCATGGCAAAGTCGCGGCCCTACTACATCACCACTGCCATCTCCTACCCCAACGACGTGCCTCATATCGGCCACGCCTATGAGGCCATCGCCGCCGACGCGCTTGCCCGCTTCCGGCGCTTGCAGGGCATGGACGTGTTTTTCCTGACCGGCACCGACGAGCACGGCGTGAAGATGCTGCAAACCGCGAAGAAGCAGGGCATCACGCCCGCGGAGCTCGCCGACCGCAATACGCCTCGCTTCCGCGCCATGGTCGAGGCGCTGAACTGCTCCAACGACGATTTTATCAGCACCCGCGAGGAGCGGCACAAGCGCGCGTGCGAAGAGCTTTGGCGGCTCATGCATGAGAATGGCGATATTTATCTCTCTAAATATGCAGGCTGGTACTCGGTGCGCGACGAGGCCTATTACGACGAGAGCGAGTTGAAGGAGAGCGCCGGCGGCGAGAAGCTCTCGCCGCAAGGAACGCCGGTCGAATGGGTCGAGGAGGAGAGCTACTTCTTCCGGCTGTCGGCCTATCAGGACAAGCTGCTCGGCCATTACGAGGCGCATCCCGAGTTCGTCGGGCCTGACACGCGGGCAAACGAAGTGAAGAGCTTCGTGCGCGGGGGCCTGCAGGACCTGTCGATCTCGCGTACCACCTTCGACTGGGGCATTCCCGTTCCCGGCGACCCAAAGCACATCATGTATGTGTGGGTCGACGCGCTGACGAACTATCTGACCGGCGTCGGCTTCCCCGACGAGCAGTCGCCGGCGTTCAAGCGCTATTGGCCGGCTGACGTACACATCATCGGCAAGGACATCATCCGCTTCCACGCCGTTTATTGGCCCGCCTTCCTGATGTCGGCCGGTGTGGCGCTGCCGAAGCGCGTGTTGGGTCACGGCTTCCTCTACAATCGCGGAGAGAAGATGTCGAAGTCGGTCGGCAACGTGGTCGACCCCTTCGTGCTCGCCGGCGACTACGGCGTCGATCAGCTCCGCTATTTCCTGCTGCGCGAGGTACCGTTCGGTCAGGACGGCAATTACAGCCGCGACGGCATCGTGCAACGCATCAACGCCGACCTCGCCAACGATCTCGGTAATCTCGCCCAACGCTCGCTGTCGATGATCGCCAAGAATTGCGGTGGCGTGATGCCGGCGCCGGGAGAGTTCACCGAGGCCGACGAGACGATCCGTGCGGCCGCGGATGGACTGCTTCTACGCGTGACGCAAGCCATCGACGACTTCGCCATTCATCGCGCGCTCGAAATCGTCTGGGCAGTGATCGCCGATGCCAACCGCTACTTTGCCGGCGAGGAGCCCTGGGCGCACAAGAAGACCAATCCCAAACGCATGGAGACCATCCTCTACGTGACGGCGGAGGTCTTGCGTCAGATCGCAATTCTCGTGCAGCCCGTCATGCCTGGGAGTGCGGCCAAGCTGCTCGATCAGCTCGGCGCGCCGCAGGACGCGCGCGACTTTGCGCATCTCGGGCCGGCAGGGCGGCTAAAGCCGGGAACGACTCTTCCGCCGCCGATGGCGGTCTTCCCCCGCCATGTCGAGGAAGGCAGCGAGGCCGCGGCCTCGTAATATTCGGTGCTAGCGGCAGAGCTGCTTGATGCGCGCCTCGTCGACGCCCTCGACCAACACGCCGCCAATCAATGTCCGCGGGACGGAGGTGTCGCCAAACCGCCTCACCATGATGGATTGGATTTCCGGAGTCGTCGCGTCGAGAATGCTGTACCTGATGTGGTTGCGCGCGAGAATGGCCCTGACCTGCCGGCAATAGGGGCACCAAGAGGCGTTGTACATGATAACGCTCTTGCTGCAGCCGGCCTCGGCCGGCGCCGCGGCAAGGCAGAGCAACACGGTGGCTGCCGCTGCGACGATCAGGCGCCGGTAACGCACAACTGAGCTGCGTCCTCGCATCGCTTCTCCCACGGCCTGAGTCCTGTTGCGCGACACGGCCATCGCACCAAGCCCTTATTGTCTCCTCGGCCCATATGCTGCACATAGTGCGGCGAAGTCCGGCGCTACCGAGCCTACCAGCCTGAAGAACATCGGGTCTTTCATCTTTCCGTGATGCTCATCGACAGTCACTGCCATCTCGAATTTCCCGATCTCGCCACCCAGCGCGAGGCGGTGCTGGCGCGCGCGGAAGGCGCGGGCGTCGGTCTCATGCTGACCATCTCCACGCGGGTGCGGCGATTCTCCGATCTGCTCGAGATCGTCGAGCCTCATGGCAATGTGTATTGTTCGATCGGCACCCATCCGCACCACGCGGCGGAGGAGAAAGACATCACGCTGGAAGAGATCGTCAAGTTCACGCGCCACCCGAAGGTGGCGGCGATCGGCGAGGCCGGACTCGACTATCACTACGACAACAGCCCCCGAGAGGATCAGGAGCGCGGCTTCCGCACCCAGATCACCGCGGCGCGGCAGACCGGGCTGCCGCTGGTCATCCATGCCCGCGACGCCGACGAGGATATTGCCAGCATTCTCGAAGAGGAGACCCAACGCGGCGCCTTCCCCTTCGTGCTGCATTGCTTCACTGGAGGGCCTGACCTCGCGCGCCGCGGACTAGCGCTTGGAGGTTATGTCTCCTTCTCCGGCGTGGTGACCTTTAAGAATTCGGAGGCCTTGCGCGACATTGCCAAGAACGTGCCGCTCGACCGGCTGCTGGTCGAGACCGACGCGCCTTATCTTGCACCTGAGCCGTTGCGCGGGCGCATCAACGAGCCTGCCAATGTGGTGCGTACCGCGGCGCGGCTGGCGTCTGTCCGCGGAATGAGCGAAGCCGAGATGGCGGGGGCCACCACCGACAATTTCTTTCGTCTGTTCACGAAGGTGCCGCCGTCTGCGGCGTCCATCCCCGCGGCATGACCCTCAAGCTGACCATCCTCGGCTGCGGCACGTCAGGCGGCGTGCCTCGGGTCGGCAACATCTGGGGGGCGTGCGATCCGTCAAACCCGAAGAACCGCCGCCGACGCTGCTCGGTGCTGGTGCAGAAGGAGGGCGGCGAGGGCATAACCAATGTGCTGGTGGACACACCGCCGGACCTTCGCGAGCAATTGCTCGACGTCGGCGTGGGGTGGCTCGACGGCGTGCTCTACACCCATGACCACGCCGATCACACGCATGGCATCGATGATCTGCGCATGGTGTCCTATAACGGGCGGCGGCGTGTTGCCGCCTATTTCGACAAGGAAACCGAGCGGCAGCTGAAGCAGCGCTTCGGCTATTGCTTCTACACGCCGCCGGAGAGCGAGTATCCGCCGATCATCGAGAGTCACGAGCTGGCGCCTGGCGTTCCAGTGAAAATTCTGGGCGCTGGCGGTAACATCGAGGCATTGCCGTTCCGGCAGCGTCACGGCTCAGGCGAGACGCTTGGCTTTCGCTTCGGGGGCATTGCCTATTCGCCCGACATCAGCGATCTGCCGGAGGAATCGCTCAAATACCTCGACAACCTCGATGTGTGGATCGTCGATGCCTTGCGCTATGTCCGGCATCCAAGCCATTTCAGCGTCGATGAGGCGCTTGCCTGGATAAAGCGAATCAAACCGAGGCGCGCGGTGCTCACCCACATGCATGTCGATCTTGACTACGAAGCCTTGGCGCGGGAGCTGCCCGAAGGGGTCGAGCCCGCCTATGACGGCATGGTACTGACAACAAAGGATAAAATTGCCGATTCATGAACCTTTGCGGCGATCTTCACTTGACTTATTGGAGCCGCCCCTCCATGTTCCGGCCATCTGATTGCTCGCGATCGCGCGAAGCCGCCGCTAAAAATTTGCGGCGTTTCATCCCGAGACAATTTTCAAGTCATCGTCTGACCCCAGCTAGCGCGTGGGAAACGGCGCAAAAGGCCACACGACCGCTTCAGCGGCGTGTCCGGCCACACAAGGATATTTTATAAGTGACACCTACTTCTTTTGACGGCCTCGGCCTGGCTGAGCCCTTGCGGCTTGCGCTCAAGACCGAGAATTATCTGCAACCCACGCCGATTCAGGCGCAGGCGATCCCCCTTCTGACCGAAGGCAGGGATTTGCTCGGCATCGCCCAGACGGGCACCGGGAAGACCGCAGCCTTCGCTCTGCCGATCCTGCATCGTCTCTCGACGCAGCGTCTGCAGCGCTCGCCAGGGCGTCCGCATGCACTCATTCTGGCGCCGACTCGCGAGCTCGCCCTGCAAATCGATGAGCGATTCCGCGCCTATGGCCGTGGCCTTGGCTTGCGCTCGACCGTCATCTTCGGCGGCGTTGGACAGGGACAACAGGTGAGGGCGCTCGCTCACGGCGTCGACATCCTCATCGCCACGCCGGGGCGGCTGCTCGACCTCCATGCCCAACGCCATGTCAACTTCGACAAGGTCTCGATCCTCGTGCTCGACGAGGCCGACCGCATGCTCGACATGGGCTTCATCCGCGATGTGCGGAAGATCGTCGGCGCCTGCCGCAAGGAGCGGCAGACGCTTCTGTTCTCGGCGACCATGCCGCCGGACATCGCCAAGCTTGCCGCGGAGATCCTTCGCAATCCCGCCCGCATCGACGTTTCGCCGGCCAAAGTCACCGTGGACCGCATCGATCAGCAGGTTTACTTCGTTCCGGCCCAGGCCAAGCGCAACCTGTTGTTGGAGCTGCTCGGCAATTCTGAAATGGATCGCGTTCTTGTCTTCACCCGCACCAAGCATGGCGCCGACAAGGTCTGCAAATTTTTGCGGCAAGCCGGACTGGCGGTGGAGGCCATACACGGCAATAAGGCACAAAATGCGCGGGTACGAGCGCTCGAGGCGTTCCGCAGCGGGCAGGCTCGCATTCTCGTCGCCACCGACATCGCCGCGCGGGGAATTGACGTTCCCTCGATTTCGCATGTCATAAATTATGAGCTGCCCAACGAGCCGGAAAGCTACGTGCATCGCATCGGCCGCACGGCGAGAGCCGGCGCGGGCGGAACCGCCGTGTCCTTCTGCGATCCGAGCGAGCGGCCATACCTCAAATCCATCGAGGGATTGACGCGGGTCTCGCTGGCCGTCGCCGGCCATCGCCTTGCCGAAGGAGCAACGGCGGAAGGCCCGTCGAGGGGATGGAGGCCGGAGCGCTCGCGGTCCGCGCCGGCAGCCAAGCGGCAAGAACATTCGCCTTCCGCGCCGGGGTCCAAGCGCTCGTGGCGTTCGAACGGACGGCGCGCCAACGCGCTGCCTGCGGCGAGGGGAGCCCTAACCCGTCCTAGGTCCGCACGTGTTTCACTATCAGGAGAGCCAAGATGAGCAAATTTCCGACCCGTATCAGTGCCGCCAGACGCAACGCGGAAGCGCTGTTGAGCCGCGGCAAGAAACAGGAATCAACCCTCAAGCTTGAGCAGGAACGTGAGCACGACGCGATGGTCGAGAAGACGACGCGCTTGCGCGCGCTGCGTCTTGCCAAAGAGGCCGCGGACCGGGAAGCCGCTCTTGCCGCGCCGACCGCCGGGGCCAAATCGCGCCGCGCGGGTCACAAATAGAGGAAAGACCAGCCATGGGTTTCAAGCCCAACTACAACCAGGAGCGCGCTAATCGCAATCGCAACAAGCAGCAGAAGAAGCAGGAAAAGCTGCAAAAGCGCGAGGAGGAAGCAGCTAAGCGGAAGGCGGCTCGCGGCGATGCCGCGGATGAGGGCGGCGCTCAGTCAGATAAGACCCCGCATCAAGACTAGTTTTGCGATTGGAGAACGCACATGGCCAAGAAGAAGCAACAGGTCGCCAACGGCTTCGTGCTGTTCGACATCGTCTACGAAGACGGAACCCAGACCTCCAACCGCAAGGTGCCTGCGGCGGACCTCGGCGGCCTCGACGGCGATCTGCCGGCCCGCACCTTCATCGAGATGCAGGACCGCAAGATCGGTGAAATGTCCGGAACCTCGCGCGGCCGCATCAAATCGATCGTGCGCTCGAAGAGGCGCGTAGCCTAGCAGGCCGCCCGCACGGTCAGTTCAGGGGAACGGAGACCATCACCTTTCCCGCAAGCGCCGGATCCGGGATCGCGGCACCCACTGTCTCGGCACCATGGCACCAAGCAGCAGATCCGAACCCAGGCGATAGTCGGCGCCGAAATAGGTGGTGGTAAGCGCCGGACTGTCCCCGCCGGTCTGGAAGGATGCCGGGCGGCTTTCCGCCCAGACAGATGAGCCATCGTCCGGCGCTGCGCTCGAAATATTCAAACGGCTGTTGATCCTGGTCTGCAACAGGTCGCTGGCCGGCTCGATCAGGCTCTCGCAAGGGTAAAGGCGTCGTGCTGGACAGCGCCGGGCATAGCACGGCGGCGGCGCCAGGAATAGGCGCGATCAACAAGGCTGCGAACGCTGCTGCGGTATGGCGCATGGCCGGCATTCCCTGCTTGAGGATGGCGGTTGAACCCGCCTGGTTGAAGGAACTCTGGTAGCGAGATGTGGAAATTCTGCGGCGCTTGGCGCCGGCAAATCATGACGCTGGCGTGAAGATCTGATCGGTGTCCTCAGCCGCCGTCATGGCGAGCTTCACGAAAATTTCCGTAAGGTCTTCGGGCGGAGGCAGCGTGGCCGGATCTTCGCCGGGATAGGCTTCGGCGCGCATCCCCGTGGCAAGAGCGCCGGGATCGACGAGGTTCACCTTGATCGTCGTGTCAGCGGTCTCGTTGGCGTAGGTCCTGGCTAGCGTTTCGAGCGCCGCTTTGGAGACTGAGTATGGCGCCCAATAGGCGCGGGCCGAGCGCGCCACGCCCGAGGTCACGAACATGACGCGGGCCGCGTCGGAGCGGTGAAATAGCGGGTCAAGTGTGCGGATCAGCCGCCAGTTGGCGGACACGTTCACGGCGAAGACGCGGTTCCAATGGGAGGAAGAGATGTGGGGCAGGGGCGAGAGAGCGCCAAGGATGGCGGCGTTGCCGACGAGCACGTCTAGGCGCCCGAAACGCTCATAGAGCGATGGCCCAAGCGCGTCGATAGCCTCGCCATCGGCAAGATCGAGAGGAATAAGGCTTGCGGTGCCCCCGATGGCACGTATGTCGTCGTCGACGCGCCCGAGCATGGTCATGCCACGGGCGAGCAGAAGCACATGAGCGCCTTCGCGGGCGTAGGCAAGTGCAATGGCCCGGCCCAGCCCGCGCGAAGCGCCGGTAACAAGCGCGATGCGGTCCTTGAGACGCTGGCCGGTCAACCCACCTCGGCGAGGAAGGAAAGCTGCTTCTGCTGCGGCGGACCTTCGCGATCGCGCAGCCTGGTCGGATACTCGCCGGTGAAGCAATGGTCGGTGAACTGGGGATGGGCGGAGTCGCGGCCGTCATAGCCCATGGCCTTGTAGATGCCGTTGACCGACAGGAAGGCGAGCGAGTTGGCGTCCATGTAGGTCCGCATCTGCTCGAGGTTCTTGGTGGCGGCGAGCAGCTTGTCCTGGTCGGGCGTGTCGATGCCGTAAAAGTCAGGATGGGTAATCGGCGGGCTCGAGATGCGCATATGCACCTCCTTGGCGCCGGCTTCGCGCATCATCTGCACGATCTTCACCGAGGTGGTGCCGCGAACCACGCTGTCATCGATCAGCACGATGCGCTTCCCCTCACTTGCGCCTCGTTGGCGCTGTGCTTGAGCTTCACGCCGAGTTGGCGGATGCGCTGCTCTGGCTCGATGAAGGTGCGGCCCACATAGTGATTACGGATGATGCCGAACTCGAAGGGAATGCCGGAGCCTTGCGAATAGCCGATGGCCGCAGGGACGCCGGAATCGGGAATGGGAATGACCACATCAGCGTCGGCGGGGGATTCCAGCGCCAATTGCCGGCCCATCTCTTTGCGCACGTCGTAGACGGAGCGGCCGCCGACGATCGAGTTGGGCCGGGCGAAATAGATATATTCGAAGATGCAGAGCCGCGCCGGGTATTTCGGCACGAAGCGGTGGCTCTCGATCCCTTCCTTGGTGATCACCACGACTTCGCCATTCTCGACCTCGCGCACGAAATCGGCGCCGATGATGTCCAGAGCGCAGGTCTCGGAAGCCAGTACCCAAGCCTCGCCGAGCTTCCCAAGCACCAGCGGCCTGATGCCGAACGGATCGCGCGCGCCGACGAGCTTCTTGTTGGTCAGCCCGACGAGCGCGTAGGCGCCTTCGATCTGCAGCAACGCCTCGATGAACTTCTCCACGAACGACCGCTTCTCGCTGCGGGCGACGAGATGCAGGATCACTTCGGTGTCGGTGGTGGATTGGCAGATGGCGCCCTTGGTGATCAGCCAGTCGCGGAGCGTGAGCGCATTGGTGATATTGCCGTTATGGGCAAGGGCGAAGCCGCCGGAGGCGAGATCGACGAAAAGCGGCTGCACGTTGCGCATGACTGGATCGCCGCAGGTCGAATAGCGTACGTGACCGATGGCCGTATCGCCCTTCAGGCGCTCGATCACCTGGCTTGAGGTGAAATGATCGCCGACCAGGCCCAAGCGCCGTTCGGTGTGGAAATGAGCGCCGTCGAAGCTGACAATACCCGCGGCTTCCTGGCCGCGATGTTGTAGGGCGTGGAGGCCAAGCGCCGTGAGAGCCGCAGCGTCAGGGTGGCCGAAAATACCGAAGACGCCGCATTCCTCATGCAGGCGGTCCTCGTCGAGCCAGGTTAGGGTCTGATGATCGTCAACGTGGTCGGTCACGCGCGTCCTCGCCTCCCTTAGATAGGCGCCCTCCCGGGCGCTTCAATGCCAAACGGCGCACGCTTCCACGCAACCGGTTTAAACGGATTCGGCCCCTCAGAGCGCTGATCCGGCGGAGGCGCCGCATCGGGCGGGGCGGCAGGCTGGGCGCCGGGTGCTGCGGGCTGACCTTCCGGGGCTTCGTCCTTCTTGCTGCCGGGCAGATACTGCTCGGGGTTGGCCGGCAGCAGCGATTCGATGGCCACCTGGGTCTGCTTGAGGATCGGGTACGAGCGCGCTTCGGTGATCCAGGTTGGCTGGTCGCGGGCAAGCGCGCTGAACAGGATAAAGACGATGGCCACGAGGAGAAAACCGCGCGCCAGGCCAAATATGAAGCCCATGGCGCGATCGAGCGCGCCGACCCGGCTGTCGAGCACGCGGTCGGAGATGCGGAAGGTGATCAGGCTGACGACGATCAGCACGATGATAAAGACGCCGGCGGCAAAGCCGATCTGGGCGAAGGCGGGAGAGGGGAAGTAGGTTTCGACCACCTGGTAGTATTTCGGGGTCAAATAGAGCGCGGCGACGGCGGCTACTGCCCAGGAGAAGATCGATAAGACCTCCCGCGTGAACCCGCGCACCATGGCGAGGAAACCCGACACGAGCATGATGATGATGAGAATGACATCGAGCCAGGAAATTGGCATGGCGCGAGGCTCCTTGGGCGAGCGCGGCGGAGACTATCACGATTCCCCGCGATGAAGCATAAATGACCCGGATCGGCAACGTCGGATGCTGACACCGGCGCATTGTCGCATGGCCAAGACTCACTCCTTCTCCCGCAATCCGAACCAGGTCACGAGCTCGTCGAGCTGGGAGAGGGGCATGAGCCTGATCTCCGACAACTGCCGGTCTGGGGCGCAAGCCGTCGGCACCACAGCTCGCGTGAACCCCAATTTCGTGGCCTCCTTAAGGCGTTGGTCCATGTGGCCCACGGCTCTCACCGCCCCAGTAAGGCTGACCTCACCGAAATAGACCGTGTCCTCCGGCGCGGGTCGGCCGGTAAAAGACGATAGAAGCGCCGCCGCAGCGGCGAGATCTGCCGCAGGGTCGCCGAGCTTCAGGCCGCCGGCGACATTGAGGTAGACGTCCTGGCCCCCGAGCCGCGTGCCGCAGCGAGCTTCGAGCACGGCGATCAGCATGGCGAGCCGGTTGGGATCACACCCGACCACGGCTCGTCTCGGCATGCCGAGTAAAGACGGAGCGACAAGCGCCTGTATCTCAACGAGGATCGGTCTCGTTCCCTCCATGCCTGCAAACACCGCCGTCCCTGGCGCGCCGCGGTCGCGGTCGCTCAAAAACAGGGCGGAGGGGTTTTCCACTTGTTGCAACCCCTCGTAGCGCATTTCGAACACACCGATCTCGTCGGTCGGCCCGAAGCGGTTCTTCACCGCCCGGAGGATGCGGAATTGATGGCCGCTCTGCCCTTCGAAATAGAGCACGGTATCGACCATATGCTCGATGACCTTGGGGCCGGCGATCTGGCCGTCCTTGGTGACATGACCGACCAGGACCAGCGTCGAGCCGCTGCCCTTGGCGTAACTGACCAGCGCCGAGGCGCAGCCGCGAAGCTGGGAGATGGTGCCCGGCGCCGCCTCGAGTCCTTCCGACCACAGCGTCTGAACCGAGTTGATGACGACGAGGGCGGGCGCCTTGGCCTTGCCCAAGGTGGCGATGATGTTAGCGAGGTTGGTTTCGGTGCCGAGTGCGACCGGCGCCTGGGTCAAGTCCGAGCCGCGCGGCGCGCATGCGCACCTGCGCCGGCGCTTCCTCGCCCGAGAGATAGATGACTGGCGCTCCGCTCATGGCGAGCGCCGCCGCGGCCTGGAGCAGCAGCGTCGACTTGCCGATGCCCGGGTCGCCGCCGACAAGCACGGCGGAGCCGGGAACGAGGCCGCCGCCAAGCACCCGGTCGAACTCGGCCATGCCGGTCGGCAGCCGCGGCGCGTCGCGGGTCTCGGTGGCGAGGCCCTCGAAAGCCGCGGGCCGGCCTTTCCCGCCTCTGATGGCGACCAGCGCCGGCGGACCCGAGGACGAAGCCGCCTCCTCGATGATGCTGTTCCATTCCCCGCAGGCCGCGCATTTTCCGGACCAGCGCGGACGTCACCGCTCCGCAGGCTTGGCAAACGAACGCTTTGGAAACTTTGGCCATGATGTGCTAGCCGCCCACATAGCGCCGCGCGGCGCGCGTGCCGAGATTGGTGAGGACCTCGTAGTCGATGGTGCCGGCATGAGCGGCAAATTCGTGAGCGGCGATATGGGGGCCGATCAGCTCGACCCAGGCGCAGCGACGCGCAAGCTTTGCCGGGACATCGGTCACGTCCACGGTGATCAAGTCCATGGAGACGCGACCAACGACCGGCGCCGGATGCGATCCGAAATAGACCCGCAAGCCCTCGTGGGCGTCGGCCACCGACAGCGCGCGGAAAAAGCCGTCGGCATATCCCACCGCGAGGACGGCGATGCGCGAGGGGCGCCCCAGCGTGCGGGTCGCGCCGTAGCCCAGAGATTTGCCGGCGGCGGCCTCGCGCACTTGCAGGACGCGCCCGGCAAGTTGAACCACAGGGGCAACCGGGTTGACACCGGTCCGCCGCGCCTTGCCGCCGTAAAGCGCAATGCCGGGCCGCACGAGGTCGTAGTGGTATGCGGCTCCAAGCAGCATGCCGGCGGAGTTGGCGAGGCTCGCGCGTGTCTTCGGCAATTTCGCGCGAAGAGCGTCGAAGGTCTTCCTCTGCACGTCGTTCTTGCGGTGCTCGGGCTCGTCGGCGCAGGCAAGATGACTCATCACCAGCGCAAGCTCGAAGGCATCCCAGGCACTCTTGGCCCCGGCAAGGGCCTCAACCTCGGCGGCGGAGAGTCCAAGCCGGTTCATACCGCTGTCGATGTGGATGGCGGCAGGAAGCCTGGCGCGCGATGCCGTGTTGAAAGCCGCCCACTCTGCGATTTCATCGGCGCTATTGAGCACGGGGCGCAAGCCAAGCTCTCGATAGAGCGGAGATGTCCCCTCGAGCAGCCCGTCCAATACGTAGATGCAGGCCTCTGCAAGAAGCGCGCGCAGCTCTTCGGCCTCGACAAGAGTGGCGACGAAGAAGGTCCTGCATCCGGCGCGCTCAAGAGCCGGCGCCACCGCGGCCATGCCCAAGCCATAGGCGTCAGCCTTGACCACCGCGGCGCATTCGGCCGGCGAGGCGAGGTCGCGCAGCACGCGGTAGTTGGCGATGAGTGCGTCAAGGTCGATGGTAAGCAGCGAGGTGGCAGTCGCCTCATCGGCCCCGCTCAGTCCAGGCGATCCGGCAGCCGCTCCTCCGCGGCGAGGTTGCCGAACCGCGTGAATTCCGGCGTAAACTGGAGCCTCACGGTGCCCGTGGGCCCGTGACGCTGCTTGCCGATGATCACTTCGGCCTTGCCGGTGACCAGGTCCATCTCTTGCTGCCACTGCTTGTGCTCTTCGGTGTTCTCGCGCGGCTGTCTCCGCTCGACATAATATTCCTCACGGAAGACGAACAACACCACGTCGGCGTCCTGCTCGATTGAGCCGGATTTGCGCAAATCCGCAAGTTGCGGGCGCTTGTCCTCGCGCTGCTCCACCTGGCGCGACAGTTGGGAGAGGGCAAGCACAGGGACATGCAACTCCTTGGCCAGCGCCTTCAGCCCGGTGGTGATCTCCGAAACCTCCTGCACGCGGCCCTCGGCGGCGCGCCGCGTCGAGCCTGAGAGCAGCTGGAGATAATCGACGACGATGAGGCCGACGTCGCGCTGCCGCTTCAGCCTCCTTGCCCGCGCGGCAAGCTGGGCCACGGTGATACCGCCCGTCTGATCGATATAGAGAGGCAGGTTCTGCAGTTGCTGGGAGACCTCGACGATGCGGTCGAATTCCTCCGATTCGATGCGGCCGCGCCTGATGCGTTCGGAGGGAATATAGGCCTGCTCGGAAATGATACGGGTCGCCAGTTGCTCGGCCGACATTTCGAGGGAGAAGAATCCAACCACGGCGCCATCGAGCGGAGCCTCGGAGTCGGGATTGCGCAGGTAGCTCTGGGCCACGTGATAGGCGATGTTGGTGGCGAGCGCCGTCTTGCCCATGGAGGGACGGCCCGCGACGATGATCAGGTCGGAGGGCTGCAAGCCGCCCATTCTGCTGTCGAGATCCTTGAAACCGGTGGCAAGTCCCGATAGTCCGCCGTCGCGCCGATAGGCGTTGGCCGCCATGTCGATGGCGTCGGTGAGCGCGGTGGTGAAGGGTTCGAAGCCCGAGCCGTATTTCCCGGTCTCGGCAAGCTCGTAGAGCTTCTGCTCGGTGTCCTCGATCTGCACCGCCGGCGGCGCGTCGATCGGCGCGTCATAGGCGGTGTTGACCATGCCCTCGCCGATCTGAATCAGGTTCCTGCGGATGGCGAGGTCGTAGATGGTGTGGCCGTAATCCTCGGCATTGATGATGGTGGTGGCGTTGGCGGCGAGCCGCCCGAGATATTGCGGCACCGTCAGATCGCCGACGGGCTCATCTCCTTGAAAGAAGGTCTTGAGCGTGATCGGCGTCGCGCGCTTTCCGGCCCAGATCAGCTTTGCCGCATGGTCGTAAATGCGACCATGCAACGGATCGAAGAAGTGCTCCTGCTTGAGAAAACTCGACACCCGGTCGCAGGCCTCGTTGTTGACCAGGATGGCGCCGAGAAGCGCTTGCTCCGCCTCAATATTATTGGGCGGCGCGCGAAAGGTCGGCGTCTCGGCGGCCGGCGGCATCGGGCGAATCAGGGCGCTCATGGGTCCAGAGTAGCCAAAACGCTCCGGGGGGATAGTGTGCCGCCCTGTGAACAGCGGGGGGAACTGATTTCGCTAACAATGAGCGGGGCCGTCCCTCAGCGCCTGGCGCGACGGATCGGCTGTTGAGGGAAGCGGCCATCGCGCACCCGAAGCTCGTGCTCGGCGGTATGGAAATAGTCGCGGGTGAGCGGCAACGCCGTCTGGTCCTTGGTCAACTGCAACTGGAAGACCATGAGATTCTGGTAGCGGAACCCGGTCTCGGCCCCGGCCAGGTAGAATTCCCACATGCGGCAGAAGCGCTCGCCATAGCGCTCGGCGGCAGTGTGCCAGGCGCTGCGGAAGCGCTGCCGCCAATGGCGAAGCGTCATGGCGTAGTGGAGCCGCAGGATCTCCACGTCGGTGACGAGAAGGCCGGCGCGCTCGACCGCAGGCAGGACTTCGCTCAAAGCCGGGACATAGCCGCCCGGGAAGATGTATTTGTAGATGAAGGGGTTGGTCGAGGCGGGGCCGTCGAAACGTCCAATCGAGTGAATAAGAGCCACCCCGTTTGGCGCGAGCAGACTGCGGAGCTTTTCGAAGAAGCTGCGATAGTGGACGACACCAACGTGCTCGAACATCCCGACCGAAACGATGCGGTCGAACTGGCCCTCCACCTCCCGGTAATCGCGAAGTTCGAAATTGACAGCCTTGGCGAGACCCGCCGCACGCGCTCGCTCTTGCGATGAATTCAGCTGCTCCTCGCTCAAGGTGACGCCGGTCACGTCGAGATGGGCGGACTTTGCCAGATAGAGGACAAGGCCGCCCCAGCCAGAGCCGATGTCGAGAACTTTCAGCCCGTCGCGAAGATTGAGCTTGGCGGCAACGTGACGCTTCTTGGCGGCTTGCGCCTCCTCGAGTGACATTCCCTCCTGCTCGAAATACGCGCACGAATATTGCCGATCACTGTCGAGGAACAGGTCATAGAGGCGCCCATCGAGGTCGTAATGGTGCTCGACGTTGCGCTTGGCACGGCCGGTTGGATTGTATTGCCGCAAGCGGCGCCGGACGAATCTCAGCCCCTCTTGGAATTGTGCCAGGCGCGGCCAGGAGGGATAATCGAGATTGGTCAAGATGAGCTCGAGAAAGTCATAAATCGTGCCCTTCTCGATAATGAGGCGGCCATCCATGTAGGCTTCGCCGATGGCGAGCGCCGGGTTGAGAATGAAGTCCCGCTCGGTCTTGCGATCTGTGATGCGTGCCACAACGGGCGAACTCTCGCGATCGCCGAAGGCGTGGGCGCAACCATCGGCGTCGATCAGGCGCAAATATCCTGTCGTAACAATCTGATCGAGGGTATGCCGGAGCGGGCGAAACATCAAACCACGCGCCACCCTCCCTGAAGGGAGAGCTTTCAATAGCTTACGACACCAACTCTACGAAACTAGCTTTGACAAAACAACTCTCGGCCCAGCGTGTTCCTTAAAACTCGGTGTGCGACCAAAGGTCTTAGGGGGTGGGTGTCGCCTCGGACTCTTCCGTGACTTCCCCTTCTGCTTCGACCGCCGCGGCAGCTGCCCCTTCTTCGAACAGCTTCTCGGCGGCAAGTCTTGCGGCAAGCGCCTCTTCCTCCGCCTCATCCATGGCCTTGCCGGTCACTTGCTCGCCGCGCGCCTGGCGTGCGGCCTCGTCGGCGGACCGGGCGACGTTGATGGTCACGTGCGGCTCGACTTCGGCATGAAGCCCGATGCGCACCTCATGCAGGCCGAGGGTCTTGATCGGTCGGTCGAGCAGCACCTGACGGCGCTCGATGGAGAAGCCGCCTTCGGTCACCGCGGCCGCGACGTCGCGGGTGCTCACCGAGCCATAGAGCTGACCGGAATCGCCCGCCTGACGAATGATGATGAAGCTCTGTCCGTGGAGCTTGCCGGAGACGGCCTCGGCCTCGGATTTCATCTCGAGGTTGCGCGCCTCGAGCTGCGCCCGCTCCTTTTCGAACCGCTCGCGATTGGCTTTGGTGGCGCGCAGCGCCTTTCCCTGTGGCAACAGAAAGTTACGCGCGAAACCGTCCTTCACGGTGACCACGTCGCCCATTTGGCCAAGGCGACCGATGCGCTCAAGAAGAATGACTTGCATTTCAGGACTCCTGTTCTGGTCGATCAATCAATCCGGGGTAGGGGGCTGGCCCTTGGTCGCCGCGCGGTCGCGCAAGCGAAGCATCGGTTCGCTCAAGCCGAGAATGGCGACAGCGACGGCGACCCAGCCGAGGAGCAAGATGCCGATATAGAGGGCGGCGAGCAGCGGCCCGCGGAACGGCATGCCGCGGCTAAATGCATGCAATACGGCAAGTCCCTGCAGCACATAGGCAAAGAGCAGCGCGCCCGCGAGCCCGGTGGCGAGCAGGCCGGCGATCCCCGGCACGAAAGAGATGAGCAGGCTTGCGGTGAAGGCGAGAAAGAAGGCGTTCGGCAGCTCAATTGCGTCGAGCTTTGGCCAGGGACGAAGCGCGCGCCCCGATGCCTCGACGATCACGCCTGCAAGCCACAGATTGAAGAGCGCAATGCTCAGCCAGACGATGGCGAAGGCGGCAGGCAAGGTCCGCGCCAGCACGCTGCTCAAGCCGCCGATCGTGCTCTCGTTGATCAACGTCCCGTCGCGGTCGAGCTCCTTCAAGGCGCTGTGCTGCAGAAGGTCCTTGATCGAGTCGCGATAGGAGTCGGTGTCGTAGCCGAGCGTGAGCACCACGATGGCGGCAAGCGCGCCGGCGATTACGGCGGCCCAGCCCACCAGCCGTCCGATCGGATACCATTCGAGCACGCCTGAGGGCTGGCCTTGCGGCGGCGGGGCAGGCCGGGAAAGCAAGGCGAGATAGCAAAGACCGGCGATCGGAATCGCGACAGCGCCGGCGTAGACGGCGCCGGTCGTCAATCCAAGCACGCCGCCCACGACGACGGTGCCTGCAAACGCGGCAATCGCGCCGGCGATCCAGCCCCAACCAAGTCCGGCGAGACAGATCGGCAAGGGGGCGAGGTAGAACAGGATGCCGGCAAGCGCCGTCGCCGTCGCCGCCGAGGCGAACAATGCCGCCGACACGAGGCCAGCGCCGGCGCCGATGAGAAGAGGTGTTGCCATAGTTCGCGCTGTCCCGGCTCTTTACCAGAGCGGTTAGGGGCGGCGAGCCGTCCCAACCTGTGGCGTCGGCTGCGAGGGCGGCGGTTGCCGCCGTCGAAGCCTTTATTGAATCAAGTAGGGCAACAAGCCCAGAAAACGTGCCCGCTTGATCGCGCGCGCGAGCTCCCGCTGCTTCTTGGCCGAAACCGCGGTGATGCGGCTCGGCACGATCTTGCCGCGCTCCGAAATGTAGCGCTGCAAGAGCTTCACATCCTTATAGTCGATCTTGGGCGCCTTATCGCCCGAGAACGGACAGGTCTTGCGCCGGCGGTAGAAGGGGCGCCTCGCGCCGGCGCCTTGGGTCATGCTCATCACTCATCCTCCTCAAGGTCGGCGACCACACCGACGTTATTCTCTTCGACAACGGCGGCGGCTGGTGTCTCACGTGCGCTGAAGTCGCGATCGCGATCCCGGTCGCGGCGCGGGCCACGGCGGTCGCCGCGATCTCCGCGATCGCCACGGTCAAACCGGTCTCCGCGGTCGCCGCGGCCCTCGCGCTCGTCGCGGTCGGCGCGGCGCATCATCGGCGAGGGACCTTGCTCGTGCTCATCGACCCTTACGGTCAGAAAGCGAATGACGTCGGTCGAGAGGTGCAACTGACGCTCAAGCTCGGCTACGGCGTCGGGCGCGGCGTCGATATTCATCAGCGAGAAATGCGCCTTGCGATTCTTCTTGATGCGAAAGGTGAGGCCTTTCAGCCCCCAATATTCGGTCTTGCCGATGGTTCCGCCGTGACTCTCGATGATCGTGCGGAAGCTCTGCACTAGGTCCTCGACCTGCTGTGCGGAGATGTCCTGGCGCGCCAGGAACACATGCTCATAAAGTGGCATGGACTGCCTTTCCTTCTTCGAGCTCCGGCGCGAAGCCTCTCATGGGCCCTGGAAGGAAAGGCCCAAGAAGACAACCCTTGGGAGCGGAGACAGGGGAGACCGGCTATTGCCTGCCGCCTCTGCACGAAGCGGCTCTCCTTTCAGCCTCCGACCGGAGCGGTTAGAGGCCGCTTTATACGGTTTCGGCAGAGCTTTGCAAGGCCTATGGGCTCGGATCCGCTCCCATTCCGCCGAGCCTTGGGTTGCTTGACAGCGTCGCGGCAAACGGTGTCTTTGGCCCGACTTCAGCGGCGGAGATCCGATCCACCAAATGAGTATAGCCTTCATTTTTCCCGGGCAGGGAAGTCAGGCCGTCGGCATGGGCGCCGAGCTTGCCAAGGCTTACACGCCGGCGCGTGCCGTGTTCGCCGAGGTCGACGAGGCGCTGGGTCAGCCTTTGTCGACCTTGATGTGGGTGGGGCCAGAGGATCAGCTCACCCTCACCGAGAATGCCCAGCCTGCTTTGATGGCCGTGTCGCTTGCCGCGGTCCGGACTCTGGAAGCGGAGAAGGGCATTTCGCTCAAAGACAGCGTCGCCTTCGTCGCCGGCCATTCGCTCGGCGAATATTCCGCGCTCGCCGCCGCGGGAAGCTTGAGCGTTGCCGATACCGCGCGCCTGCTCAAGACGAGGGGGCGTGCCATGCAGAGCGCGGTCCCGGTTGGGCAGGGCGCGATGGCGGCTCTTCTTGGAGCGGAGCTGCCCCAGGCGCAGGAGCTTGCGAGGGAGGCAAGCGAAGGCGAGGTCTGTACTGCGGCCAACGACAATGCCCCTGGCCAGGTGGTGATAAGCGGCACGCGGGCCGCGATCGAGCGGGCGGTAGCGCTCGCGCCAAAGTTCGGCGCCCGCCGCGCCGTGCTGCTTCCGGTGAGTGCTCCTTTCCATTGCGCGCTGATGCAGCCGGCCGCTGAGGCGATGCAGGAGGCCTTGGGCGAAATAAAGATTTCAGCGCCGGTGGTCCCTCTCGTCGCCAACGTGCTCGCCTCCGCCATCAGCGACCCCGAAACCATCCGCGCTCGTCTTGTCGAGCAGGTCACAGGCATGGTGCGGTGGCGAGAGTCGATGACGTATCTGCGCGACCAAGGCGTCGATAGTCTTTATGAAGTTGGCGCGGGCCGGGTGCTCACTGGGCTCGCGCGCCGTTTCGAAGGATTCGAGGCGCGCTCCGTCGGCATGCCGGAGGAGCTCGAGGCGGCCGCCGCGGCGCTGCAGAGCCGTGACGCGTAGCGAGAGAAGGGGAGAGCAGCATGTTCGATTTGACCGGCAGGGGCGCGCTTGTCACCGGTGCCACGGGCGGCATCGGCTGGGCGATCGCCGAGGCGCTGCATGGCCAGGGAGCCACTGTGGCAATCTCCGGCACGCGCGCCGAGCGTCTCAATGAGCTTGCCGCCAAGCTCGGCTCGCGGGTGGTGGCGCTCCCTTGCGATTTGCGCGACCGCGCCGCCGTCGTCAAGCTCGCCGAGGACGCCGAAAAGGCTCTCGGCCAAGTCGACATCCTCGTCAACAACGCCGGCATCACCCATGACAACCTGTTCATGCGCATGAAGGACGAGGAGTGGGACGATGTCATCGCCGTCAATCTCAGCTCGGTCTTCGTGCTCACGCGCGGGGTGTTGCGGGGCATGATGCGGCGCCGCGCCGGACGCATCGTCAACATCGCGTCGATCTCGGGCGTGCTCGGCAACCCGGGGCAGGGGAACTATGCCGCCTCGAAAGCGGGACTGGTCGGCATGACCAAGTCGCTGGCTCGCGAGGTGTCGAGCCGTGGCATCACCGCCAATTGCATCTCTCCAGGCTTCATCTCCACCCCCATGACCGACGCGCTGACGCCTAAGCAGACCGAGGCGATCGCCGGAGCAATTCCGGCGGCCAAATTCGGAAAGCCGGAGGATGTCGCGGCCGTGGTCGTCTTCCTGGCAAGCGACGAGGCTGGTTACGTAACGGGTGAGACGGTGCACGTGAATGGCGGCATGGTGATGGTTTGACCCGTTCTGCGGCAACGAACTCGAGAGGATGGCCGAAGCGGCTTGGACGGGCCAAATTTGGGCGGTTCCGGGCTTCTGGCAAAGGCCGGAAAAGTGTGTTACCCAAACCGCCGCTCTGTGAAGCTCTATGGGGGCTTGACAAAGACAATCCTCCTCGCGTTCAAACCCTGTAACTTGCCGCTCTAGGGTGCGTTAGGCCGTGAGCCGAGACCG
This sequence comes from uncultured Alphaproteobacteria bacterium, assembly GCA_963757555.1. Lineage (GTDB taxonomy): Bacteria > Pseudomonadota > Alphaproteobacteria > Rhizobiales > Methyloligellaceae > Methyloceanibacter. Next base: position 254,365 of record CAVWRU010000012.1, on the reverse strand, counting down.
GGGGACGTGCGAGGCCTAAGACGGAAAGGAAACGGTGAGGCGGACATGAGCGATATCTCGGAGCGCGTGAAGAAGATCGTGGTGGAGCATCTCGGCGTCGAGGCCGACAAGGTCACCGACAGTGCGAGCTTCATTGACGATCTTGGGGCCGACAGCCTCGACACGGTCGAGCTGGTCATGGCCTTCGAGGAGGAATTCGGCTGCGAGATTCCGGACGATGCCGCAGAAACCATCCTGACGGTGGGCGACGCCATCAAGTTCCTGGAGAAGAACACGGCCGCCTAAGCCTTCTTCCGTCGCATGCTCGAGCCGTCAGCGTCGTCGTAAGCACTAAGCCCGTACGGCTCGACTATCGATTCCCTTAAGGATCACGCGGAAGCGTCAGATGCGACGTGTCGTTATCACAGGCCTGGGTCTTCTTTCACCGCTCGGCTGCGGCGTCGAGGTTTCATGGCAACGGCTGACCTCCGGACAGAATGCCGCCAAGCGCGTCGACAACTTCGACGTCTCCGATCTGACCTGCCAGATCGCCTGTCAAATTCCGCGTGGCGACGGGAGCGACGGCACCTTCAACCCGAGCGATTGGATGGAGCCGAAAGAGCAGCGCAAGGTCGATGACTTTATTATCTATGCGATGTGCGCTGCCGAGCAGGCGCTCACTGACGCCGGATGGAAACCAACGGCCTATGAGGATCAGATCCGCACCGGGGTCATGATCGGATCGGGCATCGGCGGCTTGCGGGGCATCGAAAAGACCTCGCTGCTGTTCGCCGAGAAGGGACCGCGGCGGGTGAGCCCGTTCTTTATCCCGGGACGGCTGATCAATCTCGCTTCAGGCTATGTCTCCATCCAGCACGGGCTCAAAGGGCCGAACCATGCCGTGGTCACCGCGTGCTCAACCGGAGCGCATGCCATCGGCGATGCGTCGAGGATGGTCGGCCTTGGCGACGCCGATGTGATGCTCGCCGGTGGCGCCGAATCGCCGGTCTGCCGCCTCTCCATCGCCGGCTTCGCCGCCTGCCGGGCGTTGTCCACCAACTTCAATGACGAGCCGCAGCGAGCGTCGCGCCCCTATGACCGCGACCGGGATGGATTCGTCATGGGCGAGGGCGCCGGCATGGTCGTGGTCGAGGCGCTGGAACACGCCAAGGCCCGCGGCGCAAAAATCTATGCCGAGATTATCGGCTATGGCCTCTCAGGCGATGCCTTCCACATCACCGCGCCCGCCGAGGACGGAGACGGCGCCTATCGCTGCATGGCCGCGGCGGCCAAGCGCGCCGGCATCGAGCCAGCCGATATCGATTACATCAATGCCCATGGCACCTCGACGCCGATGGGCGACGAGATCGAGCTTGCCGCGGTTGAGCGGTTGTTCGGCAATACCGCGGGGAAAGTCTCGATGTCATCGACCAAATCGGCGACCGGCCATCTGCTCGGGGCCGCCGGCGCGGTCGAGGCGATTTTCTCGGCGCTGTCGATCAGAGACAATCTGGCGCCGCCGACGCTCAATCTCGACAATCCCTCGGTGCCCACGGCCATCGACCTCGTGCCGCATAATGCCCGTCGCAGGACGATCGACACCGTACTTTCCAACTCCTTCGGATTTGGCGGTACCAATGCCTCGCTGATCGTGCGGCGCTGCGACGCCTGATTTCAGTCGCGGTCCAGCTTGCCAGCCGAACCTCCCTTTCGCCATATTCTCACGCCAAGTGGTTAGGCAGTTCCCGCGCAGGGCATCAAGACAATGTCGGTGACCAGCGACTTCTCGTCGACGGCGACTCACAGCGATGCGCTTGAGCCCGGTCACGCGGGCCCCGCTTTCGCAGGACCCCCGCGGAGCCCTTACGAAGCCCTCGAGCCCGTGCGTCCGCCGGAGTTTCCCGAGAAGGAGCCCTGGCGCATGCACCCGGTGCTTGCCTTCTTCAATGCCCTGTTCATGCTGACCTTCTTTACGGTCTGCGTGGTTTTCGTGCTGTTTTATTTCTTCAGGGTGCAGTTCGATCGACCCGGTCCGTTGCCGGCCTCGACCGTAGTGGTCATTCCGAAGGGCGAGGGGGTGAGCGGCATCGCCGAGCGTCTCGAGCGTGACGACGTCATCGCCGACCGCGGCCTGTTCATGACCAGCATCGTCTACTTCAACTATCTGCGCGGCCATGGCGCGCTGAAGGCGGGCGAGTATGAGTTCCGCAAGGCCGCGACCATGCGCCAGGTGCTCGACACCCTGGTCCAAGGCAGGTCGATCGACCACAAGGTCAACTTTGCCGAGGGACTGACCAGCCAGCAAATTGTCGAGCGGCTTCAAGCCAATCCCGATCTGGAAGGCAACCTCACCGAGGTCCCGGCCGAAGGAACGCTGCTCCCCGATACTTACCGGTTCCAAATTGGCGATTCGCGGCAAGACATCATCGAGCGCATGCAGGTCAGCCAGCGAAAGTTCCTCGCCAAGATGTGGGAGGAGCGCGATCCGGACATCGTGGTGCAATCTCCGGAGGAGGCGCTAATCCTTGCCTCGATCGTGGAGAAGGAGACGGGCAGGGCCGACGAGCGGCCGCGCATTGCCGCCGTGTACGAGAACAGGCTGAGGATGAAGATGCGCCTGCAATCCGATCCCACCATCATCTACGGATTGGTGGGAGGCAAGGGCGTGCTCGACCATCCCATCCAGCAGGACGAGCTCGAGCGGGACACACCGTACAATACTTACAAGATCAATGGGCTGCCGCCGGGTCCGATCGCCAATCCGGGGCGTGCGGCGATCGAGGCTGTGCTGAAGCCGGCCAAGACCAAGGACCTCTATTTCGTGGCCGACGGCAGCGGTGGTCACGCCTTTGCCCCGAGCCTCGATGAGCACAATAAGAATGTCGTCAAGTGGCGTCAGGTCGAGCGCGCCATGCGCGAGCAGGAGCGCGCCGAAGCGGCCGCGGCCGCCTCCGGCGGCCAGCCGTCGGCCGACGGCAGCGTCCCCAAATCCACGCCGGGAACCCCAGCCCCAGCCGCGGGGGCTGTTCCCGCCACGGGGACCGCTCCCGGCACGCTGGTCGCGCCTGATGCGCTCCTGAATTTGCGGTCTTCGGCCGGGATTTCGCCCGCACCCACTGCGGCAGCCCCGAGCGACGCCGCTCCCGAAGCTGTCCCCGACGCCGATGCCGGCGCCGGAATACCCCTGCCGCGGCGCAATCCCTTGCGCTAAAGCTTTCCGCTCGTCCTTGCCCTGTTAACGTTGTCGTCGAGCCGGGGCCGGTTCCGCTCGCCGAGGGCGGCCCGACTCGGCATATAACAACGGTCCTCCGCGGCGCTCTGGGCGGACATGAGGAACGAACCGCATGAGCCTGAAAAGCATGACCGGATTTGGCCGCAGCGCCGGCGCTCACGGCGAGACGAGCTGGCATTGGGAGGCCAGAAGCGTCAACGGCCGCGGTCTGGAGCTTCGCTTCCGCATGCCGTCCGGTCTGGAAGGGCTGGAGATCAAGGCGCGCTCGCTTGCCCAGGATATGATCGCCAGGGGTAATTGCACGCTCAATCTCACGCTCCGCCGGGAGACCGGGCAACTCGCCATTCGCCTCAACGAAGCAGCGTTGAGCCAGGCGCTCGCCGCCGCCGAGCGCGCCCAGGCCCTGACTCACAAAGAAGGGCTGAAACTCGACACGCTGCTTGCCATGCGCGGCGTGGTCGAGGTGGTGGAGGGCGAAGAAAGCGAGGAGGCCCACGCCAAGCTCGAGGCCGCGCTGCTCGAGGGGCTGAACGCCGCGCTCGACCAGCTCGTCGCTGGGCGCAAGGCGGAAGGCGCGAGGCTTGCCGACGTCATGGCCAATCAGCTCAACCAGATCGCAAGTCTCGTGGAGCGCGCGTCCAGTGCTTCGGCGCGCCAGCCGCAGGCAATTTTGCAGCGCCTGACCGAGCAGGTGACGCGTCTCACCGAGACCGGCGCCGGCCTCGATCCCGAGCGGCTGCACCAGGAAGCCCTGCTGCTCGCCGCCAAGGCCGATATCCAGGAAGAGCTTGACCGCCTCCGCTCACATGTGACGGCGGCCGAGGACCTTCTGGCGCAAGACCAACCGGTCGGCCGCAGGCTCGAGTTTCTGGCGCAAGAATTCAACCGCGAGGCCAACACGCTGTGCTCGAAGGCCTCCGACGTCGAGATCAGCCGCGCCGGACTTGAGCTCAAGTCGGTGATCGATCAGTTGCGCGAGCAGGTCCAGAACATCGAATGAGGCGAGCGATGGAGCCGAAGCGCAGAGGTCTCATGCTGGTCCTGTCCTCGCCGTCCGGCGCGGGCAAAACGACGCTCGCACGCCGATTGCTGGAAACGGAACCCGGCATGGCGATGTCGGTCTCCTGCACGACGCGTGAGCAGCGCAAAGGTGAAACCGAGGGCAGGGATTACTACTTCGTCGATCGTGACACCTTCGCTCGCATGCGCGACCGCGGCGAGTTTCTCGAATGGGCCCTCGTCTTCGACAATTTCTATGGCACACCGCGAGAGCTGGTCGAGCAGGCCTTGGCGGAAGGCCACGACGTGTTGTTCGACGTCGATTGGCAGGGTGCGGAGAGTTTGCGCGATCAGGCCCAGAACGATGTCGTCACGGCGTTCATTCTGCCCCCGTCGGCGGAGGCGCTCGAGCGGCGCCTCAATGAGCGTGCTCAGGATCCGCCGGATGTGGTGGAGGCGCGCATGCGCGGGGCGAGCAACGAGATCCAGCATTGGCACGACTACGACTATGTCGTCATCAACCACGATCTAGACCAGGCCCTGGCGGCCATACAGGCGATCCTTGCCGCCGAGCGTTTGCGCCGTTCCCGTCTCACCGGGCTCAAAGACTTCGTGCAGAACCTGCTGGCCGAGCTCTAGCGCTGAAGCGCGTTGGCGATGCGGCAGAAATCGGCGATCTGAAGTTCCTCGGCTCGCGCCTTGGGGTCGATGCCAAGCTTTTGCAGCAACGTGTCAGCGTCGGGCGTGATCTGCCGCAAGGACGAGCGCAGCATCTTGCGCCGCTGCCCGAAGGCGGCGGCGGTCACCCGCTCGAGGGTGGCGACGTCGCATTGAGGCTGCACGGCCTCCTTCGGTACGAGCTCGACAAGAGACGAGTCGACCTTGGGACGCGGCGTGAAGGCAGCGGCGGGAATGTTGAGCAGGATGCGAGGGGAGGTGCGCCATTGGCTGAGCACGGCAAGTCGCCCGTAATCGCGCGCGCCGGGCTTGGCCACGATGCGGAGCGCGACCTCGCGTTGAAACATCAGCACGAGCCGATCGAACCAAGGCGGCCAGGGCTCGGTCTTGAGCCAGCCGACGAGGAGGGGGGTGGCGACGCTGTAAGGCAGGTTGGCGACGATACGGGCGGGCGGCCGCAAATCGAGGGCTCCATAGTCGACCACGCGCGCATCGGCGGCGACAATGTCGAGCCGGCCCGGATAGGCGCCCGCGATATCGCGCAGGGCAGGGAGGCAGCGCTCGTCCTTTTCGATGGCGATCACCCGCGCCGCGTCCTCAAGCAGCAGCGCACGGGTAAGGCCGCCAGGCCCTGGACCCACCTCGACAATGGTCGCCCCTTCAAGCGGTCCGGCAGCGCGGGCAATGCGCCGAGTGAGATTGAAATCGAGCAGGAAGTTCTGGCCGAGGCTCTTCCGTGCGGTGAGCCCCGAGGCGCGGATGATGTCGCGAAGCGGCGGCAGTCCGTCCGGCGCGCTCAAGGCTTAATGTCCGCCTTGGCGCGCATGGCATGAGCGAGCCGCAAGGCCTCGATCAGGCTCCGTGGGCTCGCTTGGCCGGTACCGGCAAGCGCAAAAGCCGTGCCGTGGTCCGGCGAGGTGCGCACGAAGGGAAGCCCTAGTGTCACGTTGACGCCAAGGTCGAAGGCAAGGGTCTTGATCGGGATGAGCGCCTGATCGTGATACATGGCCACCGCCACGTCGTAGGCCTTGCGCGCCTCGTCATGAAACAGAGTGTCGGCGGAATCCGGGCCGATCACCTCAAGGCCCAATCTTCTAGCGGCGGCGATCGCAGGCGCGATCACGTCGATCTCCTCGCGGCCCATGGCGCCGTCCTCTCCGGCGTGAGGATTGAGGCCGGCAACAGCGATGCGAGGCCGCGACACGCCGAAATAGCGCGCCATGTCGCGCGCGACGATCTCAAGCGTCTTGACGATCCGCGCTTCGCTAAGCGTGCCAATCACCTCTTTAAGCGGAATGTGGATGGTGACCGGCACGACCTTGAGCTCCGGCGCAACGAGCATCATCACCGCATCGGAAGGCTCAAGTCCTGCGAGCTTGGCAAGAAACTCGGTATGGCCGGGAAAGCCGAATCCGGCGCGGGTAAGGGTGGCCTTGCTGATCGGATTGGTAACCACGGCACTTGCCGCACCGGCACGCGCCAGCTCCACGGCGCGTTCGATCGACTGGCGGACTGCCGGCGCCGCAGCCGAGTGAGGGCTGCCGGCGACCACGTCCCCGGCGACGGAGATGGGCAGCACCGGCAAGGCCTTGGCAAAGAGAGAAGCTGCCGCACTCGGCTCGGCGATGGTCTCGATCTCGACGTCGAGGCCGAGCTCGCCCGCCCGCGCGGCGAGCACATTCGGGTCGCCGACCAGGACGAAGGGGGGGATCGGCGCGCTGAGGCGCGCCTGGAAGGCAAGCAGAGTAATGTCGGGGCCAATCCCGGCGGGATCCCCGAGCGTAAGGGCAAGCGGTCTTTCCGGACTGTCCATTGCAACCTGGCCATCGGCACGACGCTCCGGACCGCTTCGCTGCCACGCGAGGCAGCGCGCCCGGACTCTCCAATTGGCGCAGTGTCTTAGGCCGATCCGGCGACCGCGTCACCCCAAACCGCGTCAACGATATTCGATGAACGCGTCCTGGCGAATGTCGCGCAACAGGCCCTCTGCCCTGATCCCAAGCTCCTGTTCCAGGAGCTTCATCTCGGTCTGCTGTCGCTTCTGTGGATCGCCCTTGATCTCGTGCTTGCCACAGACCGCGTAAGCCTCGATGGCCGAGCCCGAGAGAGTGGGCGGCGTCATCTGGCCGATCTTCGCGTTCAACACCAGAGTGCGCATCGGTTGGCCGAGCGACCCCGGTAACTGATCCTCCAGCGTTTTCATCTTGAAACCCTTGATGTCCTTGGTGAGCGTCGAGAGGTTGGAGCAAGACTGCACCTTGGCGCGAACGGCCTCGATCATGGCAAGTTGCCTGGCGATGGCCGCTTGATCCGCATCGGTTGGAATTTCATACTTGACCTGGCGCAATTGCAGCGTGGTCTCCTCCTTCGGCTTGTCGGATTCGCCGGCGTCGGTGAGCGCCTTGTCGACATCGGCCTCACCGATCGACACGTTGCGACGGAATTTCCTCCGCACCACATCCTGCCAAACCACCTGGGATCTGATGCGATCCCTGAGCGTCTTGATATTCACGCCCATTTGGCCGAGCGCGGTGGCAAGCTGTTCGGGGCTCATCTTGTTGTTTTGCGCCATGCCGCCCAGAACTTTGTTTACGTCGTCCTCGTCAGGGGTGATTCCTAGCTTTCGCCCCTGCTGTATTTGCAGCCGCTCCTCGATCAACATGTCGGTGGCCTTTTTTTTCAAGGTCGGGGACGGCTGCTCCTGAGTGGTAACAGCGAGAAATCTCTCCCGTTGCTCGACGTCATAGGCGGTGATCGGATCGTCGTTGACGAGCACGACGATCGACTGCTCGGTCTGCTCCTGCGCAACACAAGGCAGACCGACCAGCCCAACCAAAACGGCAAGCAAAGCGCTCACCGCAATGCGGGTGCATCGGTTCTCGCTCAATTACGCCACCACTGTCGAAGGCTGTCCTCGCGCGGTCGGGGGACGGACGCGGGACCTGCCTTCTAATTGCTTGTGTTCGCAAACGCGTCAGCGCCGAAACTGCTGAATGCGTCTGACTCATACTGATAGGTGCCGAGATATTTCAGCGCCAAACTCACCATGACTCGCTGTTCAGGCTTGATGTCCTGATCCTGAATGTTGCTGTCCTCATAAGTTACCGCCAGCGTCAGGCAGTCGTCCTGATAGCGGATGCCGACCCCATCGCTGATCGCTTGCTGGTTTTGCAGATCGTAGCGGATGGTGCCGAGCAGGGCCCAGGTGTCGGTCAGCGACAAAGCGCCCTTGCCTTGGATTTCCTGGCGCCGCTCCTGATTGTCGTTCTTGGTCGTGGGCGTGATGACATCAGGAGTCACGGCTTCCGGCGCGACCTCCGCGTAATCCACGCCAAGGTCGATGGGGCCGAACTGGACGGATGAGCCTAGATCGGTACGCATCAGATCGAACGTGTCCACATTGAAGCGCGCTTGCCCCGTCATCGACAAATATTTCGCTGCTTGCAGATAGAGCCCGGTCACATAGTCGGAAGACTGCGTGCCGAGGCCGCTGTTCAGATCGAAGCTGTTCTGCCCGGCGATCTGGTAACTCTCGCCGACCACCGCACGAGCGTAGGCGCCTGAGGGCAATTGCGCCGTATAGCGCATGCCGACATTGGCACGAGTGCCAGTCTCGATGCGGTCGTAACCGGAGAACTTGTCGATATCGAAGAGGATGGTGTCGTCGAAGACGAGGCTCTTTGCGTCCTCGTTGGGGATTTCGGACTGATCGACGCCAACGGCGTCAGGCCTGCCGATGATCTGGGCGATGGGCTCGAAAACATGGGCGACCGGACCGGTGGTGGCGATAAACGGATAGCGGTATTCCGCGCCGGCGACGGCAACGCCGCGCGCCAGCGTTCCGCTTGACTCAAGACCGGAACTCGGGTCGACGAACTCGTTAATGCCATAAACGTCGCCGCGGAGTTGCGCGAACGGCGTGAACACCTCGCCGATGCCGTCGATCATCTGCCGCCGCCAGTTGGCCTCGAGGATCATGCGGTTTGAATCGGTGCCGTCGGCATTGGCCAAGGCCATCACGTTTGAGTTGAAGCTGAGCTCGCCACCGATGATCGGATTCTTGACGATGTAGTCGTAGTCGATGATCGGGTAGACCGTCGCGTCGGCCAGCGGATCCTTGGTGGTCAGCAGCGTGCCGGTGTCGTAGAAGCGCATGCTCGCATAGTTCCGGTCATGCAGGCCCTCGAGGAAGATTTGCGAGACGCGATCCGTCTTGAGCTTGCTGTCGAGGTCGTAAAAGCGGCGGAAGGTGTCGTCGGACTCGGCGATGGCGTCCCAGCCCCACGACCAATAGGGGTTGAGCGCAAATTTGCCTTGCGTGACGATGCTGCCGCGCCAGTCCTTGTCGATGTTCTCCGGGAACTGGAATGAGCCGTCGTTGAACACGCCGGCGAGATCGACGCGGTAGCCGCCGCTCGCCAGACGTTGGCGCCACGTGCCCTGCCAGAGGATGCCCTCTTGCGAAGTATACATCGGGGCGAAGGTGAAGTCGTAATTGTCGGAGAGCGCGAAGTAATACGGCACGGTGACCGTCGTGCCGAGCGTGTCGGACTGGGCATACATCGGCATGAGGAACCCAGACTTACGCTTCACCGTGGGATCTGCGCTCTGGAAGTAGGGGACCCAGAGAATGGGCACGCCGAAAAAGTCAAAGAATCCGTTGCGATAGGTGATCGTCGCCTCATCTTTGCGATGAATGATGGTCTTCGCCCGAATGCGCCAGGTTGGCGGCTTGTCCGGGTTGTCCTGGCAGGGTTTGCACGGCGTGAACCAGCCGTTGTGGAAGACCGTGACGTTGCCGGCTTCGCGCGAGGCGGTCTCCGCCACGATGCGCGTGTCATCCTTGGTCACGAGCCGCAGAGCATCGATGAAGCCGTCGCGGAAATCGTCGGTCAGCGTCATCTGGTTCGAGGTGATGATCGCGCCTTCGGGATCCTTGATGCGCACGTTGCCCTGAGCCGCAAGCGTATTGGCGTTGCGGTCGTAGATCACCTGGTCGGCAAGCAGCGTGTAGTTGCCGTAATAGATCTCGACATTGCCCTTGGCCGTGACCCGATTGTTCTCGTTGTCGTAAACCATCTCGTCGGCCTGCAGCAGCATTGGCTCGGCCTTGTCGACACTTGGCGGCTTCAGGATGGTGCCGAGATCGGTCTGCTTCTGCTTTTTGATGCCGAAGCCTTGCGCCATTGCCGGATCCGCCGCGCCGAGCACAAGGCCACAAGCGATGAGGCAGGCAAACAGCGTCGCCAGCCACGTTCCAAGGTAATGCCCCTTAGACGCGGCGAAACCGGGCAGAGCCCGGCGTGCGCGCATGATCGATCTGCCGCGGAGCGTCATCACCCGTCCTCTTTGTACAAGAGCACGGTGAGCGCGAGGCTCGCCGCGATGATGACCGGAACCCAAGCAGCCGCCATGGCGGAAGTCAGCCCTGCCATGGCGAAGTTGCGCGAGACTTCGGCGAGGATGAAGAATCCAAATCCGGCAGCAATTCCTCCCAATGCGTTGAGTTGAACGTTGCCGAAGCGGAACGCCCTGAGCGAGCAGGTCGCCGCGATCAGCACCATGGTCATGAGCAGAAATGGACGCGACAAAAGAAGCTGATACTGCACCCGGTATTGGGTAGCGGGCAGTCCCGCCCGCTCCGCAATCTCGATGAAGTTCGGGAGATCCCAGAACGAAATCGAATACTCGGTACCGATCGCATCACGCACCTGTGTCGGGGTGAGATAGGTGCTGAGCAGATAATGCTGGTATTCGGCCGGCTCGGCGCCGGACTCGCTGACCCAGGCGTCCTCGAGCTCCCAGCGGCCATCCTTGAGGATCGCACTGCGCGCCTCGATGTGCTCCGTCGGGGTTTGATCCGGAGCGTACTGGAACACGGTGACGCCGGTCAGCTCGAGGCCTTGATTGGACGAACGCCTTGCATGGATGACCGAAGGCCCGTCGGTTCCATCCTCGCGCAGCCAGGCGCCCGCATTTTGGGTCTTGAGGAGAGTGTCCTCCCGGTCGAACGCCTTGGCGTAAAGGCGCTCGGCCTCGCCGCGTGCGGCTGCGGCCATCGGGTTGTAGAGCGTGACGAACGCGATGCCGAGCAGGAAGGCGACGATCATGGCGGGGAGGATGAACTGCCACACCGAGACGCCGGCGGCGCGCACGACGACGAGCTCCGAGCTGCGGCTCAGCATCAGGAAAATGCCGACCGTTCCGATCAGCACGGCGAAGGGGAGGGTGAGCTCGGAGAAGGAAGGAAGTCGAAGCAGCGTCATCCAGGCAAGCAGCAGGCCTGAAACCTCTCCGTCGTAGTTGCCGGCGCGGCGCAGCATCTCGATGAAGTCGACGAAGAAGATCAGGACGCAACAAACCGCGAACATCGTGAGCATCGCGATCAGGAAGCGCAGCGAGAAATAACGAGCGAGCGTCCCCACTGCACTGACGCCCGGCATCTGCGCTTGGAGCAAGCGCGACGAAAAATAGCGAGCAAGCGTCCCCGCTGCACTGATGCCTGGCATCTGCGCTTTCACTTCGCCACAATCCCCCGACCGGTCCAGTATTTTATGTTGTCTGGTACGAACTTAAGCTGGAGACTCAGCTTGGACCGAAGTTCTGGCGACATTCTAACGTGCGCCACCAAGGCCGCAACGATAATCGCCCCAATTGGAATGAGATAAACCAAGGGTGTTGCCGCCGCGCTCAGAGTCACCAGATTGGCGGCGGTAAGGCCTGAAACCCTCAAGCCGAGGGCCAATCCGGCGGCCAGGAGGATCTGCGCCCAGCGGCTCTCCCGAGTGGTTCGCGCGTGGCCGAGAATGGCGATGGCGAGGAAGGCGAAAAGGAGCGGGTAGAAGGGGGTCGCGAAGCGGTCATGCAGCTCGGTGCGGAGCTGGCCGACTGCCCCTCTTCCTTTCAAGAGATTCGGATCGGGATAAAGCAGTTCAGTAAGATATCGCTCGCGAGGTCGAAGTTCTTTGCTGGTATCATCTTTGGGACTTAAGTCGGATATGTTGAGCACATACTGGTCGAAGGCTACGATCTGCACGCCCTTGTCAGGCGATTTCACGTCGTAGCGGTGGATGTGCCCGTCAAACATCACGAGATAGGCGCCGTCGTCATTGCTGACGATGCGGCCGCGTTCGGCCAGGTAGCTCATCACCTGCTTGTCGTCGCGCTCGTCCTGCACGAGGAGCCCGAGCAGATCGCCGGTCGGCGAGCGGTCGCGGATGTGGAAGGTGAGACCTGGCTCGGTGCTGGAAAATCGGCCAGGCTGAAGGACTTGTGAGATCACGTCGGTGCGGACCTGGGTGATCAAGGAGCGCAGCGCCCGCATGCTCGCCGGCATCACCCAAAGATTGCAGATGAGAATCACGACGCAGACCATCGACGCGAGAATCACGAAGGGCGCGCCGATTCGCCAGACCGGGGCGCCGGCGGCGGTCATCACGATCAGCTCGCTGTCGCCGTTCAGACGGTCGAGCGTGTAGAGCGACGCCATCAGCATCGCATTGGGCGCGATCAGCGCCATCAGGCTCGGCAGACTGAGCAGCGTCATCTTCAGGAACAGCACGAATCCCTGGCCCTGGGAGACGATAAGATCGAGTTGTTTCAGAGCTGTAGCAAGCCAGACGATAGTGGTCAGAGTGATCAGAATGATGACGAACGCATTCGCCAGCTGCCGAAAAACATATCGGCTGAAAAGGGTCATGCCGCTTCTCTAAGGTCCCCGACCACCCCAGTCCGGTTGGCAGTGCCACGATGTCCCAACCGCCTGGTGTCAAACCAGATTCTCATCAGGCCAAAATGGCCGAATTTCGGCGTTTTCGGCCATTGCATTCCATGACGGCAGGAACTAGGAAGAACGTCTTGAATTCCCTCCCGCTGTTGCAAAGCTGCACCAGATGATCGCGCGAACCGAGGCGCGTTTGCGGCGCTTTTCTGGCCTTTTTGCCCAGAAGCGAGGGTCACGTCACAGCCGAAGGGAGACGCTGGTGAGCGACCAGACCACGATTGCCTTTGCCAATCTCACCCTGCCCCAAGAGGGCGTAGCCGTCGTTCTTGCCGAGGAGGGGCCCAAACTCTTGCCCGCGGCCAAGGATCTCGACAAGGCGTCGAAGGGCCTTTTGTCACGTGCGGCAAGCATCAGCGGTTTCAAGGGCAAGAAGGAGTCTGTCGTCGATCTTCTCGCCCCGGCGGGGCTGAAATTTTCGCGTCTCGTGCTTCTGGGGACCGGGAAGACGGCCGATTACAGTGCCGAGGACTGGCTCAATCTTGGCGGCATCGTGCGCGGATTGCTGAGCGGCAAAGAGGGCGCCACCGCCCATATCGTGCTCGACGGCGCAGGACGCGGCATCGCGCCGGAGGCCGTCGCCAATTTCGCTCTTGGCGCGGCGCTGCGCGGCTACAAGTTTGGAAAATACAAATCGAAGCCGAAGAAGAAAAGCGGCGCGGCGGCCGAGAACAACGGCCGGACGCTGAAGAAGATCGTCATCCACACTGCCGATCCGCGCGGCGCCACTAAGCTCTATGGAGCGTCGCGCGCCATCGCCAACGGCGTGACGCTTGCTCGCGATCTCGTCAACGAACCGGCGAACGTGCTCGGGCCGGCGGAGTTCGCCGCGCGCGCGAAGGAGCTCACCAAGCTCGGCGTCGAGGTCAACGTGTTCAGGCCGAAGACGCTGCAGCGGCTCGGCATGAACGCGGTGCTTGCCGTGGGGCAGGGGAGTGTGCGTCCGAGCCATGTGGTGGTGATGCAGTGGAGGGGGGCCGGCGCCAAGGGCGGCGCCCCCGTCGCCTTCGTCGGCAAAGGCGTCACCTTCGATACCGGCGGCATCTCGATCAAGCCGGCGGCGGGGATGGAGGACATGAAGGGCGACATGGCGGGCGCTGCCTGCGTCGTCGGCCTCATGCATGAGCTTGCCGAGCGCAAGGCGAAGGTCAACGCCGTCGGCATCATCGGTCTCGTCGAAAACATGCCGAGCGGCACCGCGCAGCGGCCGGGCGACATCGTCGCCGCCATGTCCGGAACCACCATCGAAGTTCTTAACACCGACGCCGAAGGGCGCATGGTGCTTGCCGATTGCCTCTGGTATGCGCAGGAACGCTTCAAGCCGAAGGCGCTGGTCAATCTCGCCACGTTAACCGGTGCGGTGATGGTGGCACTCGGCAAGGAGCACGCGGGGCTCTTCAGCAACAACAACCAGCTTGCTGGCTGGCTGATTGATGCCGGCAACACCACCGGCGAAAAATTGTGGCGGCTGCCGCTCGGACCGAAATACGACAAGATGATCGACTCAAAGATCGCCGACATCAAGAACACCGGCGGCAGATGGGGCGGCTCGATCTCCGCCGCGCAGTTCCTGCAGCGCTTCGTCAAGGAAGGAACGCCGTGGGCGCATCTCGATATCGCCGGCACCGCGATGTCGTCGGTCGACAGCGAGATCAATCGAAGCTGGGGATCGGGCTTCGGCGTGCGTCTGCTCGACCAGCTCGTGCGCGATCATTACGAGCAAAAGTGAGGGCGTGACGTTGCCCGGCGCGCGCAACCAAGCCCCGATCCCAACCCCACCAGAAATTTTCCATAATATACCTTATGCGAATTTAGGATATGGGGAGGAGTTCGGCGTCTTCCGGCTATTGCGCTGATTTCCCAAAACAAATCGAATTCGGAAGCGATGCGCGGCGAGGGCCGCCGGCGGCGCCAGTCCATGGCTGAGATTGCCTCCCGGCCCTATCGCATCGAGGATCTTCTCCGGGTGATGGCGCGCCTGCGCGACCCGAAGACGGGTTGCCCGTGGGATCGCGATCAGAGCTTCGCCACGATCGCCCCGTACACGATCGAGGAAGCCTACGAGGTCGCCGACGCGATCACACGGAACGATCTCGATGCGCTCAAGGACGAGCTCGGCGATCTTCTCCTGCAGGTCGTCTATCACGCGCGCATGGCGGAGGAAGCCGCGCGTTTTGCCTTTGCCGACGTTGTGGATGCCATCACCGCCAAGATGGTGCGCCGGCATCCTCACGTGTTCGAGGATGGGAGCCTCAGGGGCGCATTCCTGACGAGCGGCGCCTGGGAGCGCATCAAGGCCGAGGAGAAGGCCGCTCGTGGCGAGGCGGAGCGTGGCTCAAAAGACGAGGCGGGGTCTTTGCTGGACGATGTGCCAGTCGCCCTGCCCGCGCTCACCCGCGCGATCAAGCTCCAGTCACGTGCGGCGCGCGTGGGCTTCGATTGGCCGTCGCTCGCACCGGTGATGGCGAAGGCTGAGGAAGAGATCGGGGAGCTCAAAGCCGCCGTCGCCGATGCACGGCACGAGGCCCGCGCGGCACCTTCGCGCAAAGTCACCGAGGAGTTCGGCGACCTGCTGTTCGTCATGGCGAACGTCGCGCGTCATCTCCAAATCGATCCGGAAGCCGCGTTGCGCGAGGCCAACGCGAAATTCGTGCGCAGGTTTCACAGCATCGAAGCAGCGTTACGCGCCGACGGCCGTACGCCGGAGGACGCGACGCTGGAAGAGATGGACCAGCTGTGGGACGAGGCGAAGATCGCTGAGACCGATAGGTAGGATTGCTTATTCGGCAGCGATGTGAAGCCGCGCCGCTCCCACTAAGCGCTGTAGCCAGTGGCGCTTCTCCGGCGCCACGCGGATGCGCAGCAGGGTGACGCCGTCGCCGAGATCGGACCTCTCCACCACCTCGCAATTTTCATGGATCCAATTCG
Organism: uncultured Alphaproteobacteria bacterium; assembly: GCA_963757555.1. Lineage (GTDB taxonomy): Bacteria > Pseudomonadota > Alphaproteobacteria > Rhizobiales > Methyloligellaceae > Methyloceanibacter. The sequence continues at coordinate 238,769 of CAVWRU010000012.1, read as the reverse complement.
CGAGTGCCCCCTCGTCTGGCTGAAGCGCAAGATCGAGCGTATCGCGGGTCCGATTGAGCCGCGTCTCGATCTCACCGAGAAGCGCCTTCAGACCGTCGCCGGTCACCGCCGAGACGAGGCAAGGATGAGAGGGATCGCGCGCCGCCTCGTTCTCGACGCGCGCTCGCATAGTGGCGTCGAGGCGATCCGACTTGTTCCATACTTCGAGCACGCGGCGGGGCTCGGCTTCGGCATCGACGCCGAGCTCGGCGAGGATGGCGTTGACGTCGGCGCGCTGGTGGATGCTCGCCTCATCGGCGATGTCGCGGACGTGCAGGATGAGTTCGGCCTCGACCACCTCCTCCAGCGTGGCGCGGAAGGCGGCGATCAGCATGGTCGGCAGGTCGGAGATGAAGCCCACGGTGTCGGACAGGACGGCCTTGGAGCCGTGCGGCAGGCGAATGGCGCGCATGGTCGGATCGAGCGTGGCGAACAGCATGTCTTCGGCGAGCACGCTCGCGCCGGTCAGCGCGTTGAACAGCGTCGACTTGCCGGCGTTGGTGTAGCCGACCAGGGCGACCACCGGCTACGGCACGCGCGCCCGCGCTTGCGGTGCAGCGCGCGGGTGCGGCGCACCTTCTCGAGCTCGTCGTCGAATGCGCCGATGCGGTCGCGCGATCATGCGCCGGTCGGTCTCGATCTGCGTTTCGCCGGGGCCGCCCAGGAAGCCGAAGCCGCCGCGCTGGCGCTCAAGGTGGGTCCAGGAACGCACCAGCCGGCTCTTCTGATAGATCGAGTGGGCAAGCTCGACCTGCAGCGCGCCCTTCCCGCGTGCGCGCGCGCGCGCCGAAGATCTCGAGGATGAGCCCGGTGCGGTCGAGCACCTTGGCGTCCCACGCCTTCTCCAGATTGCGCTGCTGCACTGGGCGTAAGCGGACGGTCGACGATCACGAGGTCGGCGTCCTCGGCGCGGATCAGACCTTCAAGCTCGTCGACCTTGCCGGAGCCGAACAAGGTCGCGGGCCGCGGGCGGCGCAATGGCACGAGCCGTGCGCGCGCACGTCGAGATCGAATGGCGCGTGCGAGCCCGAGCGCCTCTTCAAGCCGCGCCTCAGGTGAACGCAAAGGGGGCTTGCGCCGCTCGCCTGTGCCGGTCGAGCGCGACGACTCCTTGCCGAGCACCGGCTCGAGCACGACCGCTTTGGTGGGGCGACGCGCCGCAGCGCCAATCTTCCTGTCGGCTATGGGCCGCGTCTTGCGCTTCAGCGCTTTCGGGTCGGTCGGTCGCAACTAGTCTCCGGCACCTTCCCCGTCGCCGAACTCGGTCAGCTGAATCGGCTGACCGGGCATGATCGTCGAAATGGCATGCTTGTAGACGAGCTGCGAGTGCCCGTCGCGGCGGAGCAGCACGCAGAAATTATCGAACCAGGTGACAACGCCTTGCAGCTTAACTCCGTTCACGAGAAAAATCGTCAGCGGCGTCTTTGCCTTGCGAACGTGATTGAGAAACGTGTCCTGCAGAATTTGCGCGCGTTCTGTTGCCATGGGCTTCCCCGTCCCTTAGGTCCACGCTTATGCTTTGTTACGGCCCCAGGCTGTTTTCCTGCGGGCCGGCCATATTAGACGCGATTGCGAGGTGTTACCGCAAGACCCAGATGCGGTTGCCTACGTAGAAGTGGCCGCGAAATATGGTTAACCCCTAGCGCAGGGCCGCTCCGCGCTCGGTGGAGTTGACACCCAAGGCGCGAAGTTTGCGGTGGAGGGCTGACCGCTCCATGCCCACGAACTCGGCCGTGCGGGAGATGTTCCCCCCGAATCGGTTGACCTGGGCGAGGAGATATTCGCGCTCGAAGATCTCCCGCGCGTCGCGCAACGGCAGTGACATCAGATGTTCGCCCCCTGCCCCGTTGGGCGACAGGGGCACCGGCGAGATGATCTCCTCGGGGAGCATATCTGCTGTGATGATCGACTCGGCGTCGCCGCCGACGAGAATCATCAGCCTCTCGATGTTGTTGCGAAGCTGGCGCACGTTGCCCGGCCAATCGTGAGATTGCAGAACGGCCATGGCGTCCTCGCCGATGCGGCGCGGCGCCAGACCGGAGGCGACCGAGATCGCCTGCACGAAGTAGCGGACGAGTTCCGGAATGTCCTCGCGGCGCTCGGAAAGTCCGGGGACGCGGATGGGAACCACGTTCAGGCGATGGAACAAGTCTTCGCGCAAGCGGCCTGACGACATCTCCTTCTGCAGCTCGCGGCTGGTGGAGGAGATGACGCGGACGTCGACATGCACCTTCGGGCCGCCGCCCAGGCGCTGGAAGCGCTGCTCGACGAGCACGCGCAGGATCTTTCCCTGCGTCTCGAGCGGCATGTCGCTCACCTCGTCGATATAGAGCGAGCCCATATGCGCTTCCTCCAGCGCGCCCACCTTGCGTGGACCTGAGCCGATCCCCTCCTCGGTGCCGAACAGCTCAAGCTCGACGCGATCGGGCACCATGGCGGCGGCGTTGAGCACCACAAAGGGCCCATCGGCGCGCGCCGATTTCATATGCATGACGCGGGCGGCGAGCTCCTTGCCGCAGCCCGACGGGCCGGTGATCAACACGCGGCTGTTGGTCGGCGCCACTTTCTCGATCGCCTGCCGCAACTGATTGATGGCGGTGGAGCGGCCGATCATCTCAAAGCTGTAGGCGCTCCGCTCGCGCAGCTCGCGGTTCTCGCGTCTCAATTTCGAGGCTTCGAGCGCGCGCGCGACGATCAGCACCAGCCGGTCGGCCTTGAACGGCTTCTCGATATAGTCGTAAGCGCCGCGCTTGATGGCGGCGACGGCGGTCTCGATGTTGCCGTGGCCGCTGATGATCACGACCGGCAGGTCGGGATGGCTGCGCTTGATGCGGTCGAGCAGCTCGAGCCCGTCGAGCTTGCTGCCTTGCAACCAAATGTCGAGGATCACCAGGGACGGCTTGCGCTCTTCGACGGCGGCGAGGGTCTCGTCGCTATCCTTGGCCAGCCGCGTACCATGGCCTTCATCCTCGAGAATGCCGGAGATCAAATCCCTGATGTCGGCCTCGTCGTCGACGATGAGGATGTCAGACGCCATGGGTTGCTCCCTCCTCTATTCTGCCGCTTCGGGTGTCTTGGTCTGATGCTGGGCGCCGTTCCCAGCATTTGTCTCGGTGTTATCGGAGATTTCATCGATCTCCCTGATCGGCAGGTCTATGCGAACCGACGCTCCCTGAACCCTGCCGTTGCGCTTCGGCGCATCGGCGAGCTGCAGGGTCCCGCCGTGCTGCTCGGTGATGCGCTGCACGATGGCCAAGCCAAGCCCGGTGCCTTTGGTGCGCGTGGTCATGTAGGGCTCGACCAGCCGCTGACGATTCTCCTTGGGCAGGCCGCAACCGTTGTCGATCACGGTGATTTGCATGCGGTCGCCTTTGCTGCGCACCTTGGCGATGACATGGCCTTTGTCGGCGCGGTTGGGCTCGGCTTCGAGCGCCGAGTTGATCGCTTCACTCGCGTTCTTGACGAGATTGGTGACCGCCTGGGTCAGCAGCCGCCGGTCCGACAGCATCATCGCGGGCTTCTCGGGCAAATCGAGCTCGAACGTGATCTCGGGCCGGCTCACCTGGAACAGAAAGACTGCCTCGCGCACGATGTCGCGGATGTCGTGCAGCTCCATCATCGGCTTCGGCATGCGCGCAAACGCCGAGAACTCGTCCACCATCCTGCCGATGTCGGAGACTTGGCGGATGATGGTGTCGGTGCACTGATCGAACACGTCGCGATCCTTGGTGATGGAGTCCCCGTATTTGCGACGGATGCGTTCAGCAGAGAGCTGGATCGGGGTCAGCGGGTTCTTGATTTCGTGAGCGATGCGGCGAGCGACGTCGGCCCAGGCGGTGCTGCGCTGGGCGCTGACCAACTCGGTTATGTCGTCGAAGGTAACGACATAACCTTGCGCCTGCTGCCCGGCTCCTTCCGTGGTGACGCGCACGGCGAAATTGCGTTCCGAGCCGGCGCGCAGCAGCGAGATTTGGTCGGTGACCAACCGCTTCCCCTGCTTCTGGGTACGCTTCATCAGCGCCCCGAATTCGGGAACGACATCGGCGAGCACCTTGCCGGTGAGGCTCTTGTCCTTGGCCCCGAGCAAGTCTTCGGCGGAGCGATTGACCAAGGTGATGGTGCCGTCGGCATCGACGCCGACGACGCCGGCGGTCACGCCGGACAGCACCGCCTCCATGAAGCGGCGGCGCTCGTCGAGCGCGCTATTGGCGCCGACCAGTGCGTCTCGCTGAGTTTTGAGCTCAGTGGTCATGGTGTTGAAGGTCGAGCCGAGCACGGCGAGATCGCCGTCGGCGGGGCGCGTGTTGACCGCCACGTCGAGATTGCCTTGCGAGATCTGTTTTGCCGCGCCCATCAGCTGGCGAATCGGCGCCACCATACGGTTGGCGAACCACATGCCGATCCAGATGGCCGACAGCAGCAAGGTCAGCGCCATGGCCACATACATGAGGCCGAAGGCAACCTGAACGCCGGCGCGGCGCTGCTCGAGCAGCTGATACTCGGCGACATTGGCGCGCGTTTCGCGCAGCTGCTGCAGCACCTGGGCGTTCACCGGCCTGATCACGTAGAGATAGGTGTCGTTGAAATTCTCGAGCCCCTTGATGGCCCCGACGAGCGCCGTCTTGCCCGGCGCGATCACTATCACCTGCCCGCCCTTGGCGAGCTCCATGACCTGGGGTGGAGGTGGCTGGTAGGGGACCTCCTTCAGGGTTGCCGCGGTCGCCAGGATCTTGCCCTGCCCGTCGATCAAATAGGCGATGGGGAGCGCACGAATCGAGGCTTGCGCGGAGAGGAAGTTGCCGAAGGCCCGCGGGCGCGACTTCACGAGGTTAACCGCTTCGTCGATGTCCTTGGCCATGCCGAGCGTGTCGGCGCGGATCACTTGGCCGTGCTCCTGGACGTAGGCGGTGGCCACGTCGACCGAGTTTTGGATGATGGATTTGGTGCGGGTGGAGAACCAGCGGTCGAGCCCGCGGTCGAGCGAGACGCTGGCGAAAATTGCGAGCAGGATCGCCGGCGTCACGGCAATGACACTGAACAGGCTGACGATGCGGACGTGCAGCTGCGCGCCGGCAACCTGGCGGCGGCGGGCGAGCCAAAGCCCCGTCACCTGCCAGGCGATGATCATCACCATCGCGAGCACGAGCACGAGATTGATGAGGAGCATGCCGACCACGACGAGATGGGTCGGCACGATCGGCGTGAGGCCGGTCAGGATGGCGTAGGTCGCAAGGCCTGAGCCGAGCGACAACATCATGGTGATGAGGCCGAGGGTGAAGGGCAGCCGCCGGCGGCCGGAACGAGCAGCGCCGTCGGCGGACGTCCCTACCATCGACGGTTCTGGCGTACGCTTTTCGGCGCGCACAGCCGCTTGACCGTGGCGTGGAAGCCAAAGCCCCCACGCTTCCGCGGGTTTTCGTAATGAGTGCAGGAAGTTACTCAACCCCTCTCCCCGCTCCTACCGTGCCGCAACGAGGGACGCGAGCCTCAGGCCTGATGCAATAAGATCACAATGTGGCGGCTTGGCGACATGAGCACAAGTGTGGCGATTTGGCATCAGCCGAAGCCAAGGTGCTCAATTCTCTTTGAAATTCCAGGCGGCTAAAGGCCTGGGGTGCGGATGACCTTGATGCCGAGGTCGCGAATTTTCTTTCGCAAAGTGTTGCGATTGAGCCCGAGCAGGTCGGCGGCGCGGATCTGATTGCCCCTGGTCGCGGCGAGCGCAGCGGTGATCAGCGGGAATTCGACCTTGCGCAAGATCCGGGTGTACAGGCCTGAGGGAGGCAGGTCCTGGCCGAAGCTCATGAAATATTCCGAAAGGAAGCGCTCGACCGACTCGGAGAGGTCGCCGCTCCGCTCCGCCGCGTCACTGAACGGCGCGCGACTGACGCTCGCGAGCTCGTTCTCCACCATATCGCCGGTGACGATGTCCTGCGAATAGATCGCCGACAGGCGGCGCACGAGATTTTCGAGCTCGCGGACATTTCCGGGCCAATGGTAGCGCTTGAGCCGTTCGATGGCTGCTGGTTCGAAGCTTTTGGACGGTAGCCCCTCTTGCTCGGCGATGTTGAGGAAGTGACGCACGAGGTCGGGGATGTCCTCGAGCCTCTCGCGCAGCGGCGGCAAGCGCAGCGGCACCACGTTCAGGCGGTAGAACAGATCTTCGCGGAACAGGCCCTGATCGATCTGCTGCTGGAGGTCGCGGTTGGTGGCGGCGATGATCCTTACATTGGTGCGGATCGGCGTGCGGCCGCCCACCGTCGTGTATTCGCCTTGCTGGAGCACGCGCAGAAGCCGGGTCTGCGCCTCCATCGGCATGTCGCCGATCTCGTCGAGAAACAGCGTGCCGCTTTCAGACTGCTCGAAGCGTCCGACGTGCCGGTTCTGCGCTCCGGTAAAGGCGCCCTTCTCGTGACCGAACAATTCCGATTCGATCAGCTCGCGCGGGATCGCCGCCATGTTGATGGCGACGAAGGGGCCGTTGCGACGCTTGCCGTATTCGTGCAGGGCGCGGGCTACGAGCTCCTTGCCGGTTCCCAACTCGCCGGTGATCATCACCGTCAGGTCGGTTTGGGTGAGCCGCGCCAGCACGCGATAGATTTCCTGCATGGCCGGACAGCGGCCGATCAGCGGCAAGCCGTCGCTCGGCTCGGCGGTGAGCCGCTGCGACTTACGTCGCGGTTCGGCGAGAGCGCGCCCCACCACCGAGATGAGCTCGTTCAGGTCGAACGGCTTCGGCAAGTATTCATAGGCGCCCCGTTCAGCCGCGGTGATCGCGGTCATGAACGTGTTCTGCGCGCTCATCACGATGATCGGCAGGTCGGGCCTGAGCTTCTTCACCCGCGGGATGAGATCGAAGGCGCTTTCGTCCGGCATCAGCACGTCGGTGATCACGAGATCCCCCTCGCCTGAACTGATCCAGCGCCACAGCGTCGCCGCGTTGCCGGTGGCGCGCGGCGCGTACCCGGCGCGGGCCAGCGCCTGGTTCAACACCGTGCGAATCGCGGCGTCGTCGTCGGCGATAAGAATATTGCCCTTGGCCATCCTCTTAAGCATGCCCCGAATGTGCTGTTTCGCTGTCGGCCATGGGCATCAGCGCGCGGAACACCGTCTGCCGTGGGCGCGAGTCGCATTCGATGATGCCGCCATGGTCGCCGATGATCTTGGCCACGAGCGCAAGGCCAAGACCGGTGCCAGACGGCTTGGTGGTGACGAAGGGATCGAACAAATGCGGCATGAGATCGGTCGGAACGCCGGCGCCGTTGTCTTCCACGGCGATCTCCAGCGGCAAGCTCACGCGCGCTTGGCTTCCCGGAACCGAGAGGCGCACGCCAGGCCGGAACGAGGTGGTGAGAATGATCTGGCCGTCGGGGCGCTCTTCGCCGATGGCCTCGGCGGCGTTCTTGACGAGATTGAGGAAGACCTGGATGAGCTTGTCGCGGCTGCCGGGCACCGGCGGCAGAGAGGGATCGTAATGCTCGACGATCTTGATCTGGCGCGCGAAGCCGTTGGCGGCGATCTGCTTCACGTGATCGAGCACGTCGTGAATGTTCACCGGCTCGCGCGCAAGGGGCCGCTCGTCGCCGAAGATTTCCATGCGGTCGACGAGCTTGCAGATGCGGTCAACTTCGGCGCAGATCAGCTGCGTGAGTGTGCGGTCGGACTCAGGCCGCTCACTTTCGATCAGCTGCGCCGCACCCCTGATGCCGGAGAGCGGGTTTTTGATTTCATGGGCGAGCACGGCGGCGAGAGCCGAGATGGAGCGGGCAGCGCCGCGATGAGTGAGTTGCCGCTCGATCATCTGCGCCATGCTGCGTTGTTGCAGCATCACCAGAACGCGGCCCGGTGCCTCGGGCAGCGGACCTCCATAAAGATCGACGAGCTTCGGCGCGTCGAAGCGGTAAGAGCCGAGGTCGACGCCATACTCGTTGACGTGGGTCTCGTTGCGCTGCACTTGCTCGACGAGCGCAATGAGCGGACTGCCGAAGGCGATGACATCGGTAAGCTTGCGCCGGCAGAGAACCGACGCGCTCATTTGGAAGAAATCCTCGGCCGCGGTGTTGACGTACTCGATGCTCAGCCCCTCACCAATCAACAGCAGCGCGTGGGGCAGCGCATTGAGCAGCGCTTCGGTCGGGAACTGCGCCAATGGAAGGGCACGCCGAGGGCTCGGTTTTTTGGAGGAGGCGCTCAACCAGTGTATCCTCGTCACCTCAGTAAAATTGTATATGCCCAAAGAATATGCAGTACGGTCCCATGATCTAACGGGTTATTTCTCGCGGGAGCAATACGACTTTTGCCGCAGTGCACAAAAGGTTGTTTGGCATCTGCTAACACGCTGCGGAGATTTGTTCCATGAGCGTGTCTGCCCTGATTGTCGCGGCCGGTCGAGGCGTCCGTGCGGCCGGCAATAAGCCACTGATCACCAAGCAATATTCTCCGATCGGTGGGGTGCCGATGCTGACCCGCGCGATCGACGCCTTTGTCGGTCATCCAAGCGTGGACGATGTCCTGGTGGTCATTCATCCGGACGACGCCGGGCTCTACGAAGTTGCTGCAGAGCACTCTGCCGCACGCCTGCGACCACCGGTGGCGGGCGGGGCGCATCGACAGCAGTCTGTGCGCGCCGGGCTTGAGGCCCTTGCCGCAAAGCCACCGAGCCGCGTGCTGATCCATGACGCTGCGCGCCCCTTCGTCGATTCCGGATTAATCGACCGCGTCATCGGCACACTCGATAGTCATGCCGGGGCCCTTCCCTGTCTTCCCGTGACTGATACCTTGACGATGGGACGCGGCCGCCACGCGACGGGCACCCTTCCCCGCGATGACCTGTGGCGCGCCCAGACGCCGCAAGGCTTTCACTTCGATGCGATCCTTGCCGCGCACCGGGCCGCGGCGAAAGACGGCGCCACCTTCACCGACGATGCCGGCATTGCTCAGTGGTATGGACTCGACGTCGCCCTGGTCGAAGGCTCGGAGGCCAATCGCAAGCTCACCTCGGCCGAGGACATCGCGAGCGCCGATGAGCTGCTGCGCCTTCGAGCGCAGGGGGCGCTTGGCACGCAACGAGTTGGCTCAGGATACGACGTGCATGCTTTTGGACCGGGCGATGCGGTGATCCTATGTGGCGTGCGCATTCCCCATCAGAAGAAACTCATCGGCCACAGCGACGCCGATGTCGGCATGCATGCTCTCACCGACGCTCTGCTCGGCACCATCGCCGACGGCGATATCGGCGTTCACTTCCCGCCGTCGGATGCGCGCTGGCGTGGTGCCGCCTCCGAGCTGTTCCTCAAAGACGCCGTTGCCAGGCTCAAGGCGCGCGGCGGCGCGATCGTGCATGTCGATCTGACCTTCATCTGCGAGGCGCCGCGCATCGGGCCGCATCGCGAGGCGATGCGCGCGAAGCTCGCAGAATGCCTCGGCCTCGACGTCGCGGAGATCAGCATCAAGGCAACCACCAACGAGGGGCTTGGCTTCATCGGCCGTGGCGAAGGGATCGCCGCCACGGCCACGGCCACGGTCCGCCTCCCATGATGGATCGCTCATGATCGACCGGCAGATCATCGCCGACGCTTCGGCGTTGTTGGAGGCCTGCCGCGCGCGCGGCATCTTGGTCGCCACCGCAGAGTCGTGCACCGGCGGCCTGCTCGCCGCTGCGCTTACCGCAATTCCAGGCTCCTCCGACGTGGTCGATCGTGGCTTCGTCACCTATTCGAATGCGGCCAAGAGCGAGATGCTCGGCGTGCCCGTGTGGCTGATCGAGCGGCACGGCGCGGTGAGCGAGGACGTTGCCCGCGCCATGGCCGGCGGCGCGCTCACTCATTCACGCGCCAACCTCGCCGTCGCCATCACCGGCATCGCCGGACCTTCGGGCGGGACACCGGAAAAGCCGATCGGGCTCGTCCACCTTGCTGCGGCGGTGCGCGATGCGCCGGTCGTGCATGAGCGGCTGCTGCTCAGCGATATCGGGCGGGCGGAGATCAGACGGGAAAGCGTGCGCCGCGCACTTGCGCTCCTCGTCTCATTGCTGTGAGGCAAACGAGGCGAGACGCGCGCCGTATACCGCGTCGGCGCGCGCTTCGAACGCGTTGGTGTATTTCCGCACCGCCCTGTCGAACAGCCCTCCCATCAGCCGTTCCAAGAGGCGCGAGCGGAAGCTGTAGGCAATATAGAAATCGAGCTCGCAGCTCTTTGGCGTGAGCGGAACGAAGCGCCAACGGTTCTCGAGAAACGCGAACGGTCCGTCGAGATAATGCACGAGGATGGTGCGGGTGTCGGCGTCGAGGATGACCTCGGTGGTGAAGCTCTCGCGGATCAGCTTGTAGCCGACCGTCATGGTGGCGATAAGCACCTCCCTGCCGTCCCGGCGCTCGCGGCGCTTGAGTTTCAGCGCCTCGCACAGCGGCAGGAACTTGGGATAGTTCTCCACATCGGCGACAAGCTTGAACATGTCGTCGGCAGAGTGAGCGATGGGGTGCCTGGTCTCGAAGACGTGCATGAAAAGTCCGAAGGTCCGCCTAGCGGCCGAGCGCGACCTCGCGAGCGGCCTTGAGGCGGGCGAAGTCGTCGGCTGCGTGATAGGAGGAACGCGTCAACGGGCTCGCCGCCACGAGCAGGAAGCCTTTGGCCTCTGCCGCCCGGCGCAAGCCATCGAATTCCGCCGGCGGCACGAAGCGGTGAACCGCGGCATGCTTGCGGGTCGGCTGGAGATATTGACCGATGGTGAGGAGGTCCACGTCGGCCCTACGCAGATCGTCCATCAGAGCAAGGACATCTGCCGTCGTCTCGCCGAGGCCGACCATGATGCCCGACTTGGTGAACACGCTTCCATCCAGCTCCTTGGCGCGCTTGAGCAGGCGCAAGGAGTGATCGTAGCGCGCGCCGGGCCTGATCTCGCGGTAGAGCGAGGGCACGGTTTCGAGATTGTGGTTGAATACGTCGGGCCGTGCCGCCATCACGATCTCGACCGCCCCCTCTTTGCGCAGGAAGTCCGGCGTCAACACTTCCACGCTCGTCGCCGGTGCCCGATCCCTGATGCTTTCGATGGTGGCGGCAAAATGCGCGGCGCCGCCGTCGGCGAGATCGTCGCGATCGACCGACGTCACCACCACATGGGAGAGGCCAAGCTCGGCAATCGCCGCCCCGACGCGCTCAGGCTCGGAAGCATCGACCGCGCCAGGACGTCCGGTGCGCACATTGCAGAAGGCGCAAGCCCTGGTGCAGGTGTCGCCGAGGATCATGACGGTCGCATGCCGCTTTCCCCAGCACTCGCCGATATTGGGGCACGCCGCCTCCTCGCACACGGTATGCAGGCGGTGGCGGCGCAGGACCTCGCGCGTTTGGTCGAAGGCATGCGCGCCCGGAGCCCTGACACGGATCCAATCGGGCTTGGGCAGCGTCGGCGTGTCGGGCAGCCGCGCCTTCTCCGGATGGCGCGGCCGCGATAGGTCTTTGGTGGCGAACACCATCACCATCTAGGCCGTCGACGGCCCTCTCACGCTTCGCCACACCCACAGGAGCAGAATGGCGCCGATGGTCGCCACGAGCAGGTTGCCAATCCAGCCATAGAAGGCGATGTCGAGCAGCGAGGCGAGCGTGCCGCCAACGAACGAGCCGGCGATGCCGACCAGCAGATTGGTGAGCAGGCCATGATCGCTATGCGTCACCCTCTCGGCGATGTAGCCGGCGAGAATGCCGATGACCAGCATCCCGAAAAAACCAACCCCGGGCATGGACAGGAGCCCGTGAGCCTCATTTTCCATTCGAACCTCCGTCGGTTGAGACGCGCTGCAACGCCTTGACGTCCGCGGGTTTAACATCAGGCCCCGCCATTCTTTGGGGCTCGCTCGTAATATAGGGGGTCTCTTGGCGCCCGCAACGAACCGCTCAGCTCCCGCGGACGCGCTGCCAGATGAACAGGCAGATGATGGCGCCGGCGGTGGCGACGACGACCTCGCCAATAACGTTGTAGGCGGTGAGCCCGAGCAGCCTGGCAATGAAACCTCCGATCACCGCCCCGACGACGCCGATGATCAGGTTCGCCACCAGCTCCTGCTGACGGCCCATGTAAAAGGAGGCGATGGCACCAGCGACAAGACCGATGACGAGAAAAATTATAAGGTCGAAAATCATTGTCATATCGCAGCTCCCTGTCCTTTGGTGCCGGTTCGAGACCGGGCTTCGACGGCTGGCGCTCGGTGTCTCAAATGTGCAGCGCGCGGCCATAGGCGTCGAGCACCGACTCATACATCATTTCCGACAGCGTCGGATGGGGGAAGATGGCAGAGATCAACTCAGCCTCGGTGGTTTCCAGCCCCTTGGCGACGGCGAAACCCTGAATAAGCTCGGTGACTTCGGCCCCGATCATGTGGGCGCCGAGCAGCTCTCCGCTCTCGGCATCGAAGATGGTCTTGATCAGCCCCTCGGTCTCGCCGAGCACGATGGCCTTGCCGTTGGCGGAATAAGGGAAGCGGCCGATCTTAACCGCACGATCTCCCACGCACGCTGCCTCCTCGCTAAGGCCGATGCTCGCAACTTGCGGGGCGCTGTAGGTGCAAGCCGGAATGGCGGTCTTGTCGAGCGGGTGAACGCCTTCGACGCCGGCGATCTTCTCCACGCACAGCACGCCTTCATGGCTCGCCTTGTGCGCAAGCCAAGGCGGACCGACCACGTCGCCGATGGCGTAGAGGCCTGGGCTGCCGGTCGCGCCCCATTCGTCGACCACGATGTGGCCCTTGTCGATCTTGACGCCCTGCTGCTCCAGGCCGAGATCCTCGACATTGCCGGTAATGCCGACGGCGAGGATGACGCGGTCGACGGTCAGCTCGCCGGTGAGACCGGGCTTGCTCAAACGCGCGGTCACGCCGTCTTCATGGCGCACAAGTCCCGACACGCTGGTGCCGGTATGGATGGTCATACCCTGCTTGACGAAGGCCTTGCACGCGAGCGACGAGATCTCAGCGTCCTCGGCCGGGAGGATGCGGCCGAGCAGCTCGACCACGGTCACCTCGGCGCCGAGCGTGCGGTAGAAGCTTGCGAATTCGATGCCGATCGCGCCGGAGCCGACGACGAGCAGAGATTTGGGAAAGGCAGGCGGCACCATGGCGTGCCTGTAGGTCCACACCAGTCTGCCGTCAGCTTCGAGCCCAGGCAGCTCACGCGCGCGGGCGCCGGTGGCGATCACAATATGCTTGGCTTCGATGGTGGTGGGCGTCGCGCCGTCCTTTCCAGTGATGGCGATCTTCCCCTGCCCTTTCAGTACCGCTTCGCCTTCGATCACAGTGATCTTGTTCTTCTTCATCAGGTAGGCGACGCCGTTTGATAGCCGCGCGGCAACCTTGCGACTGCGCTCGACGACGCGGGCGAGATCGAAACGGAGATTATCGCAAGCAAGGCCGAACTCCCCGGCGCGGCCCATGGCGTGATAAATCTCGGCGGTGCGGAGCAGCGCCTTGGTCGGGATGCATCCCCAGTTGAGGCAGATGCCGCCGAGATTCTCGCGCTCCACGATGGTCGTCTTGAGCCCAAGCTGGGCGGCGCGGATCGCGGCGACGTAGCCGCCAGGTCCAGCGCCGATCACGGCGATGTCGAAGCTCGTCTCGGCCATTATCTCTGACCATAACCGCAAGGCGCGGTCAGGCGAAACTCTACTCTGTGAGGAAGGGCGTAATCCCTCAGTCAGCCGGCAACGGCTTCACCATGAGCAGCCAGTCGCCGCCATGCGGGCAGCCGGGAAAGATGAAGATCGGCTCTCTCGCCAGAACCCGGTAACCGGCGCCGGCATAAAGACGCGCAGCGGCTTTATTTTCGGCGGCGACGATGACGCTGAGCACGTGCGCCCCAGTTTTTCCCGCCCTCTCCTCTGCGAGGTCGAGCAGCGCGCGGCCGATGCCGCGGCGGCGGAACTCGGGGAAGGTCGCGAGCACGTTGACGTACCAGGAGCCCAGCGCTTTCGTCTCGAGCAGGACGAGCGGGCGCACCAGCTCCGGTATCTCCTCAAGGCTGCCGATCTCGTAAGGATCGTCGAGCCGGTAGCCGACGAGGCACGCGGCGATCTCGCCGTCGATCTCGGCGACGACGGCGTTGCGGTAAGGAGAAGCCGCCCTCCTCGCGCGCGGCGCGCTCGCGCCCGACCTCGATGATGGATTGGCCTGGCGCTCTCAGCGTGCTCCACAAATACGCAGGCAGTCCCTCACCGGCGATGTCGACGAGCACGGCAAGCGCGGAGGCGTCGGCCTTCTTCGCCGGCCGGAAGGTGAGCGCGCCTTCCATCACACCAGCATGGTCACCGGGTCTTCGATAAAGGCCTTGAAGGCGGCAAGCAGCTCAGCGCCGAGCGCGCCGTCGATCACCCGGTGATCGACCGAGAGCGTCGCGCTCATCATGGTGGCGATCTTCACCGCATCGTCCTTGATCACGGGACGCTTCTCGGCGCGACCGACGGCGAGAATGCTCGCCTGCGGCGGGTTGATCACCGCATCGAAGCGGTCGATGCCGTACATGCCGAGATTGGAGAGCGTCGTGCTGCCGCCCTGATATTCGTGAGGCGCCAGCCGCTTCGAGCGCGCCCGTTGGGCGAGGTCCTTCATCTCGTTGGAGATCTCCGACAGGCTTTTCAGCTCGGCGTTGCGGACGACCGGCGTGAACAGGCCACCGCCAGGCAGCGCCACGGCGACGGCGATGTCGGACGCGCGGTGGAGCAGCAGCCCCTCCTCCGTCCAGCTCGCATTGGCGCGCGGCACCTTCTGCATCGCCATGGCAAGCGCCTTGATGATGAAGTCGTTGACCGACAGCTTGAATGCGCGCGGGCCGTCTTTAGGCGCCATGCCATTGAGGCGCGTCCGTGCGCCAAGCACGGCGTCGAGCGCGCAGTCGATGCCGAGATAGAAATGCGGGATGGTCTGCTTGGCGAGCGTGAGCCGCTGGGCGATGACGCGGCGCATCGTGTCGTGCGGCACGAGCTTGTAGCTGCCGGGCTCGTAGAGCGCCAGCACCTGCTCGTCGGACAGGCCTGAGGCCGGCGCCGGCCGCGATGGCACGAGGCGCCGCCCAGGCTCGGGCATGGCCTCGACGGCTTCGATTGCCTCAGATTTCTCGGCGGCCAGTGCCTCCGCGGCAGCGAGCGGGATGTCGCGCTTGACGATGCGGCCATGCGGACCTGAGCCGCGAATCCGGCCGAGATCGATGCCACGCTGGCGGGCGAGCCTCCGTGCCAGGGGCGAAGCTGCGTTGCGCTTCGCGTGGCCTCCCTCTCTGCTGTGGAGAGAGGCTGAGTGGGGTCGAGAATTGCCGGCTGCGGACATCGGTCAGGCTTCCCTCGCGGCTGCTTGGCCGGCCATCGCCTCTTCCCAGTGCTCGCCGTCGAACATCATGATGCGGGTCACGCGCACCGCGCCGTGGTCGAGGCAGCGCACATTGACGCTGAAGCCGTCAGGTTTGGAGCGCGGCACATAGAAGCTCTTGATGCCGCACATCGCGCAGAAATGATGCTTGGCCGTGCCGGTGTTGAAGGAATAGGTGGTGATGTTGTCGGCGCCCTTGGTGAGGCGGAAGCGGTCTGCCGGGACGATCAGATGCAAATATCCCGTCATGCGGCAGATCGAGCAGTTGCATTCCTTGACCTCGATCTCGTCCGGCGCAAGCACCTCGAAGCGCACCGCGCCGCAATGGCAGCCGCCGCTCTTCCAACTCATGGGGGATTCAGCCATATCGCGTCACTCGATGTATGAGATCGACTTCACCGCCTTGATCACCTGCTCCACCGACGGCAGGGCAAGCTTCTCAAGATTGGCGGCATAGGGCATCGGCACGTCGGCGCCGGTGATCTTCATGGGCGGCGCGTCGAGATCGTCGAACGCCTCGAGAGCTACGCGGGCGCACACCTCGGAGCCGATCGAGCAGACGGGCCAGCCCTCCTCCACCGTGACGATGCGGTTGGTCTTGCGCACCGAGGCGAGCACCGTCTCGATGTCCAGCGGACGGAGCGTGCGCAAATCGATAACCTCGGCCTCGATCCCCTCCTCAGCCAGCCTCTTGGCGGCTTCGAGCGCATAGGCCATGCCGCGCGAATAGGAGACGATGGTGACGTCGGAACCTTCCAGCGCCACCCGCGCCTTGCCAATGGGAAGGACGAAATCATCGAGCTTCGGCACGTCGAAGCTCTGGCCATACAGAATCTCGTTCTCGAGGAAGATCACCGGGCTTGGATCGCGGATCGCCGCCTTCAGCAATCCCTTGGCGTCGGCGGCGGTATAAGGCGCAATCACCTTCAGTCCGGGCACCGAGGCATACCAGGCCGAGAAGTCCTGGCTGTGCTGGGCGGCGACGCGGGCGGCGGCGCCGTTCGGCCCGCGAAACACGATGGGGCAGTGCATCTGGCCGCCGGACATATAGAGCGTCTTGGCCGCGGAATTGATGATGTGATCGATCGCCTGAAGCGCAAAGTTCCAGGTCATGAACTCGACGACGGGCTTCAGCCCGGCAAAGGCCGCGCCGACGCCGGTGCCGGCAAAGGCATATTCGGTGATGGGCGTGTCGACCACGCGCCGCTCGCCGAATTCATCGAGCAGGCCCTGGGTCACCTTGTAGGCGCCTTGATATTGGCCGACCTCCTCGCCCATGACGAACACGCGGTCGTCGGCACGCATCTCCTCGGCCATGGCGTCGCGCAACGCCTCGCGCACGGTCATGGCGACCATCTCGGTGCCAGGCGGAACCTCTGGCTCGGCTTCGGCGCGCGGCTCGGCCGGCGCCACCTGAGGCCCTGCCGGTGCTTCCTCGACCTCTGGCCGGACTTCGCCGAGATCGGCGTCTTCCACGGCGGCCTTCTGGGACTGAGGCACCGACCTGATCGCTTCGGCGATTTTGGCCAGCTGCGCCGCATCGCCCTCCGGTATTCGGGCCTCGCCCTTCGCGGCGGGCGCAGGCACGCCCTCCTCAGGGTGAGGCCTTGATCGCTCGTCCTGAGGAGCAGTCGCAGGCCGCGTCTCGAAGGATGAGGCTGCTTATGTCCTCGCCGTCGGTCAGCAGCAGAGCGATCGGCTTGTTGACCGGCACGTGCTCGGTGCCTTCCGCCACCAGGATCTTGCCAACCCGGCCGTCATCGATAGCCTCGACCTCCATGGTCGCCTTGTCGGTCTCGATCTCGGCGATCACATCGCCGGTGCGTACCTCGTCGCCCTCCTGGACATGCCATTTGGCAAGCGTGCCCTCCTCCATGGTGGGCGACAGCGCCGGCATCAGAATTTCGGTGGGCATGGTCGTTCGGGCCTCAGTCTTAAGGCAGCGCCACGACGTCGGTATAAAGTTCGCTCGCCTCGGGCTCAGGATCGCTGGTGGCGAAGTCTGCAGCCTCGTTGACGATGGCGCGGATGTCCTTGTCGATCTGCTTCAGCCGCTCCTCATCGACGACGCCTGCCTCGACCAGCCGCTTGCCGACAAGCTCGATAGGATCGCGCTGGGTGCGCACCTCCTGCACCTCCTCGCGGCTCCGGTATTTGGCCGGGTCCGACATGGAATGGCCGCGATAGCGGTAGGTGCGCATCTCGAGGATCACAGGCCCGTAGCCGCCCCGCACGGCGGCGATGGCGGCTTGCCCCGCGGCCTTCACCGCGCGGACGTCCATGCCGTCAACCTTCATGCCCGGAATGCCGAACACCGAGCCGCGATGATAGAGCTCCTCGGCGAGCGCGCTTCCGCGCCCTACATAGGTGCCCATGGCGTAATGATTGTTCTCGATCACGTAGATGACCGGAGCTTCCACAAGGACGCCATGTTGAAGCTCTCATAGACCTGGCCCTGGTTAGCCGCGCCCTCGCCGAAATAGGTGAGCGAGACGCGGTCATTGCCGCGATATTTGTTGGCGAAGGCGAGTCCGGTGCCGAGCGGCGCCGGCGCGCCGACGATGCCGTGGCCGCCATAGAAGTTCTTCGCCACCGAGAACATGTGCATGGAGCCGCCCTTGCCCTTGGAATAGCCATGGCGGCGTCCGGTGAGCTCGGCCATGACGCCCTTGGGATCCATGCCCGAGGCGAGCATGTGGCCGTGATCGCGATAGGCGGTGATGACCTGGTCCCCCTCCTCGCGCGCCATCTGCATGCCGGTGACCACCGCTTCCTGGCCGATATAGAGATGGCAGAAGCCGCCGATCAGTCCCATGCCGTAGAGCTGGCCAGCCTTCTCCTCGAAGCGGCGAATGAGCAGCATTCGCCGGTAGGCCTCAAGCTCCTGCTCAGGGGTGAGGCTCGGCGCACTGCCGTGCTCCAACACCGTCGCGGTCGGAAGGGCATCGGAGGGAACGAATGACGGGGCTGACTGCGGCGCTTGCGTCTGTTCGGCGCCATCTGAAAAAGTGTTCAAACCATAGTCCTCGCATGCCCCGCCGCCATTTGAGGCTAACACGAGTTAGGAAAGCACTGGAAGGCGGGGAGGTTCGTCAATTGGGCTAAGGACCGGCCTCCCGATCCTAAAGCAGCGAGGTCCGTCAGCGCTTCGGCGGTGTTTCCGGCGTCTCCGCCGGCGCGCGGCGCTTCAGCATGACGAGATCGTCGGGATGGGCAAGGTTCAAAATGGCGCGGGCGCGCTCGTCCAGCATGTCAGGGTCGAGGCTCTCGGGGCGAAGCAAGGCAACGTCGCGCTCGAGCCGCTTCCTCACCTCTTTCAGCCCGGCAAGCTCGCCGGCAAGCACGGCTTTGCGCTTCTCGAGGTCGGCGCGGCCCTGCAGACCATGGTCCCCGGTCTGGAGATGGTAGGCGAAATAGCCGCCGACACCGCAGGCAAGCAGCGGAAAGAGGAGTGATCGGAACCGCATGGTTTTTGCCGCGTGACCCTCGTCAGTCATGGCCGAGGTCGGGCATGACGAATTTGGGAGAATCGCGCCGGGAAGGTTAATCGCCGGTTAGCGGCCGCGGTTCAACACCGAGCGGCCGGCGTAGCGGGCGGCGGTTCCAAGCTCCTCCTCGATGCGGAGCAGCTGATTATATTTGGCCACCCGGTCCGAGCGGGCGAGCGATCCGGTCTTGATCTGCCCGCAATTGGTGGCAACGGCGAGATCGGCGATGGTGGCGTCCTCGGTCTCGCCGGAGCGGTGCGACATCACCGCGGCATAGCCGGCATCTTGCGCCATGCGCACGGCGTCGAGCGTCTCGCTCAAGGTTCCGATCTGATTGACCTTGACCAGGATGGCGTTGGCGATGCTCTGGTCGATCCCCTGCTTCAGCCGGGTGACATTGGTGACGAACAAATCGTCGCCGACAAGCTGCACGCGGTCTCCGAGCGCCAGCGTGAGCGCGCGCCAGCCCTCCCAATCGTCCTCAGACATGCCGTCCTCGATCGAGTAGATCGGATAATTGGCAACGAGATCGGCGTAAGTGGCGATCATCTCGCTATAGGTGAGAATCCGGTTCTCACCTTTGAGCGCATAACGTGCGGCGGAATAAAGCTCGGTCGCGGCCACATCGAGCGCAAGATAGATGTCGGCGCCGGCCTTGAAGCCTGCCGCGCCGATCGCGGCAACAACAAAGTCGAGCGCTTGGCGCGTCGAGGCGAGATTGGGCGCAAAGCCCCCCTCGTCTCCGACCGAAGTGGTGTGGCCCGCGGCCTTCAGTGCGGCCTTCAGCACGTGGAAGATTTCGGCGCCCATGCGCAGGGCTTCGGCGAAGTTCGGCGCGCCGACCGGCGCAATCATGAACTCCTGGAAGTCGATCGGATTGTCGGCATGAACGCCGCCGTTCAAGATGTTCATCATCGGCACGGGGAGCAGCGTCGCTTGCTGGCCGCCGAGATAGCGGTAGAGCGGCTGGTCGTGATCGCGCGCCGCGGCCTTGGCGGCGGCGAGCGACACGCCGAGAATGGCGTTGGCGCCGAGGCGCTTCTTGTTGTCGGTGCCGTCGAGCTCGATGAGCCGCCTGTCGAGGCCCCGCTGATCGTCGGCGTCAGAGCCGGCCAGCGCCTTGCGGATCTCGCCGTTCACCGCTTCCACCGCGCGCTTCACGCCCCTGCCGCCATAGCGCGCGCCGCCGTCGCGAAGCTCATGTGCCTCATGCGCCCCGGTCGAGGCGCCGGACGGCACGGCGGCGCGGCCGAAGGCGCCGTTCTCCAACACCACGTCCACCTCCACGGTGGGGTTGCCGCGGCTGTCGAGAATCTCCCTGCCGACGATGGTTGCTATTGCGGTCATGGTTCCGATTTCCGAGTTGTCTGGAGGGGGGCGGGCTAAGCTTTTCGACCTCTTAGCCCAGCAACTTTGGAATCGGAAGCTCGATGTGAGGGTTTAGCTCGGCGGCTGTTGTGCCGGCGCTGGTGTGCTCGCCATGGGCACGCCATGTCCTTTTCCAGGCGCGCCGCAATGGGGGATTGGCGTCATGGCGATTTCGACCCCAGGTTGATATTTGTTCATGGCGCCAGAAGCTGCATCGATGCCGAGCCCGATTAAGCCGCCGAACAGGATATTGCCGGCGGTCATGATCTCGGTCTCCGACGCGAGCACGCCGACGCCGCTGGTGTAACACTGCTTGACGCAATTCACGGCGACGTCGTGCTTGCTCTTGGGCAGAACGATATTTCCGGGCGTCTGCACGGTTCGCGTGCCAATGGCGGGAGACGAGAGCGTGCACATGGCGTCCTGGACGCCGGGCGTGGCGACGGAGACCTGCTGTTGGGTCCCTTTGACGATGGTCGAGCAACCGCTAAGAAGGATGGCAATCATGCCGCATAAAGCTGCGGTTCCGCGTTCCATGGCCCAGCCCCCCGAAGTCTTGGCCTCTCGTATAAGTAGTATAATATTCACTGTTCAACTAAAAGGCAAGTCCTGTTTTGCAACAACGTGGTTTTTGGATTTCGGCATGAAAAGTGACGGTTCTGCATTGGTGTTGTTTTCTGGCGGGCAGGATTCGACCGTGTGCCTCGCTTACGCTCTCGACCGCTACCGCAACGTCGAGACCGTTGGCTTCGACTACGGCCAGCGGCACGGCGTGGAACTGCAATGCCGGCAGAACGTGCGAAGGGAAATGGCCCGCGCCTTCCCGGCTTGGGCGGCGCGGCTCGGCCCTGACCATATGCTCGATATCACGAGCTTCGGCGCCATCGCCGACACGGCTCTCACCTCGGAAGCCGAGATCGAGATGCTGGCGTCGGGGCTGCCGACGCACCTTCGTGCCGGGGCGTAACCTCGTGTTCTTCGCCTACGCTGCGGCGCTCGGCTATCGCCGTGGCCTGCACACGCTGGTCGGCGGCATGTGCGAGACGGATTATTCAGGCTATCCCGACTGCCGCGACGCGACCTTGCGCGCGCTTGGCGAGGCGATCAGGCTCGGCACCGAAATCCCCTTAACCATCGAGACGCCGCTGATGTGGCTGTCGAAGGCGGAGACCTGGGAGCTTGCCTGGAAGCTTGGTGGCGATCCTTTGGTCGCGCTGATGATCGAGGAGACCCATACCTGCTATCGCGGCGAGCGCGGCAAGCGTCACCCCTGGGGCTATGGCTGCGGCAGTTGCCCGGCTTGCGAGCTCCGCGCGCGGGGCTACGAGCAATGGGTGGCCGCACGAACCGCTTCGCGGACTGCAACAGGCTGATTGGACGGCGATGTATTCGGTCAAGGAGATCTACTACACGCTGCAAGGCGAAGGCGCACAGGCCGGGCGGCCTGCCGTGTTCTGCCGATTTGCCCGGTGCAATCTATGGACCGGTCGCGAGGCTGACCGCGAGACCGCGACCTGTAATTTCTGCGATACCGATTTTATCGGCACCGACGGCCCCGGCGGCGGCAAGTTTGTCGATGCCGAGGCGCTGGCCAAGGCCTGCCGCGCCGCCTGGCAGGGAAACAGCGGAACGCCGCCCTTCGTGGTGCTCACCGGCGGCGAGCCCATGCTGCAAGTTGACGCGCCCCTGATCGGGGCGCTCCACGCGGCTGGCTTTGCCATCGCTATCGAGACCAACGGCACGTTGCCGGTGCCGCGTTCCATCGACTGGATTTGCGTGAGCCCCAAGGCCGGCGCCAACCTCGTCCAGCGCTCGGGCGATGAGCTGAAGCTCATCTTTCCGCAAAGCGAGATCGAGCCTGCCGCGCTCGAACATCTCGACTTCGCCCATTTCCTACTGCAGCCGATGGATCAGGGCGAGCCCAAGACCGCGGATAACGTCCGCGCGGCCGTCGACTATTGTCTCGCCCATCCGAAATGGCGCCTGAGCCTGCAGACCCATAAGCTGCTCGGCCTACGGTAACGCTGTCGCAAGTCCTAGCTTGGCGCCCGGAAATCTCCTAAATCACTTCGATGCGCATCTATAAGGAATTCTTGTTCGAGGCCGCCCACTTTCTTCCCTCGGCGCCTCCCGGTCATCCGAACGCGCGCGTGCACGGCCATTCCTTCCGCGCCCGCGTTGCCGTCGACGGCGAGCCTGACCCGGTCACCGGCGTGCTGTTGCATTTCGACGATATCGATGCCGCGCTCGCCGAAGCTCGTAAGGCGCTCGACCATCACTTCTTGAACGAGGTCGAGGGGCTTCAGGTGCCGACGCTGGAGCGGATCGCCATATGGCTGTGGGATCGGCTACACGACCGGCTGTTCGGTCTCGCCGAGGTCCAAGTCTCGCGCGACAGCTGCCATGAGGGTTGCATTTATACCGGCCCGCGGCGCCTATAGTGGCCATGGCCAGAAAGAGCGCGAGCCCAAAGCAACTCGGCAAGCCCACGCCCCTGCCCGCCTCGCCCGACAAGGCGCTGCTCGAACGCGTGCCGAACCCGCATCCCGAGACGCTCTACGCCGCGCGCTTCACCGCACCTGAATTCACCTGCCTTTGCCCGATCACCGGGCAGCCGGACTTCGCCCATCTCGTCATCGATTACGCGCCGAAGCGCTGGCTGCTCGAGTTCGAAGTCGCTCAAGCTCTATCTCGGGAGCTTCCGCAACTATGGAACGTTCCATGAGGATGCGACGGTCACCATCGGCAAGCGCATCGTGGATCTAATCGAGCCTGCCTATTTGCGCATCGGCGGCTACTGGTTTCCGCGCGGCGGCATTCCCATCGACGTGTTCTGGCAGTTCGGTACCGTGCCCGAGGGGCTTTGGCTGCCAGCCCAGGGCGTAGCCCCCTATCGCGGGCGCGGCTGAGGAGTATTTACGCCGCCTTCTTCACCAGCCGGTCGATCTCGATCAACTCGGCGAGCAGCGCCGGCAAATCTTTCAGCGGCAGCATGTTGGGACCGTCCGAAGGCGCATGGTCGGGATCCTGATGGGTCTCGATGAACACGCCGGCGACGCCGACGGCGACCGCTGCGCGCGCCAAGACCGGCACGAATCTCCGCTCGCCGCCGCTCTCCGCCCCCTGCCCTCCTGGCTGCTGCACCGAGTGGGTGGCGTCGAATATCACCGGCGCGCCGGTCTCTGCCAGGATCGGCAGCGCGCGCATGTCCGAGACAAGCGTGTTGTAGCCGAAGGACACGCCGCGCTCGGTGATGAGCACCTGCGGGTTTCCGGCGCCCGTCACCTTGGCCACGACATGGGTCATGTCCCAGGGCGCGAGAAATTGGCCCTTCTTCACATTGACCACCTTGCCGGTGAGCGCCGCGGCGATGAGAAGATTAGTCTGGCGGCAGAGAAAGGCCGGGATCTGGAGGACATCGACTGCCGTGGCGACGGCCGCGCATTGATCGGGCTCGTGCACGTCGGTCAGCACGGGAAGGCCGGTCCGTTCCCTGATCTCGGCGAAGATGGGCAGGGCTTCGATGAGCCCGAGCCCTCGGGCGCTTCTCGCGCTCGTGCGGTTCGCCTTGTCGAATGAGCTCTTGTAGACGAGGCCGATGCCGGCTTTGCCAGCGATCTCCTTCAGCGCCTCGGCCGTCTCAAGCGCATGCGCCCGGCTCTCCAGCGCACAAGGGCCGGCGATCAGGGCGAGCGGCAAAGCGTTGCCGAAGCGCGCGAAACCCACCGCAACGACAGGGCTTGGCATTGGCTTCATGGCTGCTGTCATTGCGGGACCATGAGCGGCAAGGCGTTACGCGTCAACCGGCTCGCGCGCATGCACAAGGGCCCCAGCGACATCGTGCAGGATGGCCTGCGCCGGATCGACCAGGAACGGATCGTCGGTAAAGCTCACAAGCGTGCCGCGGAGCGCGCTAACGGGAGCATCAGCCATGGTGCGAACTCTGCTAGACTTGGCTCAAGTAGCCCTTGGGAGCCTATCAATGCGCGCGATGATACTGAGATGCCTTATCGGCGCTAGCGTCTTCCTTGCCGGCGATCCGGCGCAGGCCAACCCGATCGACGACTGTAACCAAAGCGCGGACCCCGAGAAACAGATCGAAGGGTGCACGGAGTTTCTTCAGCAGGATCCCTTAAGCCCGCATGTCGCCCTGGCCTATGGCCGGCGCGCCGAGGCCTATGTAAGCAAGGGCGATCTCGGCCACGCCATCGCCGATTTCGACCAGGCCATCGGCATCGATCCGGGCCAGGCCAGACTTTATGTCGGTCGCGGTCTTGCCTACCGAGACAAGGGTGACCTCGATCAGGCCATCGACGATTTCGGCAAGGCTATCGAGATCGACTCCCAGTTCGCCGACGCCTTCATCAACCGCTGCGTCGTCTACGAGGACAAAGGTCGGGCCGATCTCGCCATCAAGGATTGCACCGCGGCCATTGCCATCAATCCCAAGGACGCCATCGCCTACAATGATCGCGGCGTCGCTCAGGAGAAAGCAGGGAAGGTCGACGACGCGATTGCCGATTACACAACGGCCATCGGGCTCGACGCCGACTACCGCGACGCCTACGCCAACCGCGCGGTGCTTTATGAGCATAAGGGCGAGAAGGAGCGGGCCATTTCCGATTACCGCGCGGCCTTGACCAGGAATCCTGGCCCCCAGGACCGCAAGGATCTTGAAGCTGCGCTTCAACGTCTTGGCGCAGCTCCCTGATTTAGCTCAATCCGGCAGACCTGCACGTGGCGGTAGCTATTCGCGGGCTGCCCGGTCTGGCATCATGCGCGCCTTCGCCAGGGGGGACATCGCCATGAACATGAAAAAGGCAATCGCGGAATTCATTGGGACATTTGCGCTCGTGCTGATCGGCTGCGGCGCCGCCGTCATCGGCGGAATGGGAAGCGGAGCAACCTCGATCGACATTCTCGGTATCGCCACGGCCTTCGGCCTCACCATCGTCGCCATGGCCTATGGCATCGGTCAGGTCTCAGGCTGCCATATCAATCCGGCGGTGAGCTTCGGCGTCCTCGTTGCCGGACGCATGACGACGCAGGACTTCATCACCTATGTGATCGCGCAAGTTCTTGGCGCCATCGCCGGCGCAGTGGTCCTCTACCTCATTCTCTCAGGCAAGGCGTCCGGCTGGAATGGCGGGCTCGGCCAGAACGGCTGGGGCCAAGGTTATCTCGGCGAGTACGGCATCGGCGCAGCCTTCATCTACGAAGTTGTCGCCACCTTCCTGTTTCTCGTCTGCATCCTCGGCGTCACGCAGCGTGGCGCGCCGGTCGGGATCGCAGGCCTCGCCATCGGCCTTACGCTCATCGCCATCCATCTTCTTGGCATCAACATCACAGGCACTTCGGTCAACCCTGCCCGCTCGCTCGGGCCGGCGATTGTCGGCGCCGGGGTGAAACCGGAAAGGCTTGCGCAGGTGTGGCTGTTCATCGTGGCGCCGCTGATCGGCGCCGGCATCGCCGGCTATCTTTTCAAGTCGGGGATACTTGCCGCCGAAGACGTGATCCCCGATCGCGGTGCGGCGAAATCCGACGTCGCTCCGGCGGCATCAGCCCCGCGCAAGCAGCGGTAGCGAGCCGAAACATGGGCAACGCCGACGGAGTCACTCGGGCTCCGTCCGGCTCCATTTCGGCCGGTCCTTCTTGTAGCGGTTGACGACGCTGGGGAACGCTGGGAGCCAACGGTCGCGGCGGATCGTCCACAATTCATAGGTGGGCTCCCACAACCCAGTCTCATCGAAGGAGCCTGGATAGACGTAGATTTCGTCGGGGCGCGAATAGTGCGAGTAGATTTGCGAGCCGCAGGCCGGACAGAAATATCTTCGCCCGTTCTCGGAACTCTCGAAGACTTCGAGCTGTCCCTCGATCGTTACCGCCTCAGGCGGAAACACGGCGTAGAAGCTGAAGGGAGCGCCGTGCAGCTTCCGGCAGGTGAGGCAGTGACAGACGCCGACGCGATAGGGGTCGCCCCTCGCCTCGACTTTCACCTTGCCGCAGGCGCACCCACCTTTATGGATGCCGTCCGACATCGATCGCGAAATCTACACGAGGCGAACCCAGTCAGCTATCTCACGATGTCGCCGTCATGGACGGGTCGAGGTGGCTACTTGCGCTTCGACTTCATCCAAGGCCTCTCGCACGAGAGCTTGAAATCTTTCGCAGTAGTTCTCGGCGAGGTATTCAGCCTGTTGGACGTGGGACGAGCGCAAATAATCGTGGTGGAACTTTACCTGGGACTTCACTGAGTTGCGCCAGTCAGCCGTCGGGGTGAGTTCTGTTATCGCTTCCCCAGCGTTTAGCATCAAGGACACGAACCATTCGTACTTTTCGAACATCAAGGGGGCGCCATCAATGGTGCGCTGCGCATAGTCGTATTCAGCCAAGGTAGGATTGGCAAATTTTGGGTTTTCAAAGCAGCGCACTTCGTAGTCGTGAAACCAGTCTTTTGCCGTTGCTTCGCGCTGCGTTTTTCGAGAGTTGCTAACTTGAGCTCGCGCGTATCCTAGTGCCCAACCCAGCGATGAGAGCTGCCGCAATAGTCGCCAGCACCTCAAGCACGCTGACCACTTGCTCAAGATCGGCGAGCTTGCCGAGCAACTCTCTGTCCATCGTCTGAAGCAACGACATCGCGACTGACCGAAACGGCACGCAACTGAAGATTGTATTATTGATAAACTATACAATCGCTGGAAGAAAATGGAATAGGAACATTGAAGCTTGATGACTACACCAGCCGCGACTGCTCCACGGCGGCGCCGATGAACGAGGCGAACAGCGGATGCGGCTCGAAGGGCCGCGACTTGAGCTCGGGGTGGAACTGCACGCCGATGAACCAGGGGTGGTCGGGGATCTCCACGATCTCGGGCAATAGCCCATCGGGCGAGAGCCCCGAGAAGCGCAAGCCCGCCGCCTCGAGCTTGTTGCGGTAGCGGGTGTTTACCTCGTAGCGGTGGCGGTGGCGCTCGGAGATGCGCGTCGTGCCGTAGATCTCTGCGACCTTGCTGCCCTTGGCGAGCACCGCGTCGTAGGCGCCGAGCCGCATGGTGCCGCCGAGATTGCCGTTGTTCTGCCGCTTCTCGAGCTCGGCGCCCTTCATCCATTCGGTCATGAGGCCTATGACAGGCTCAGGCGTCGGGCCGAACTCGGTCGAGCTTGCATCCTCGATGCCGGCAAGATCGCGGGCGACATCGATCACCGCCATCTGCATGCCGAAGCAGATGCCGAAATAAGGAACGCCGCGCTCGCGCGCATAACGGGCCGCGTGGATCTTGCCCTCGGAGCCGCGCTCGCCGAAACCGCCAGGCACCAGGATGCCGTGCACGTCCTCTAAGTACGCCGAGGCGTCTTCCTGCTCGAAGGTCTGCGATTCGATCCATTGCAGGTTGACCTTGACCTTGTTGGCGATGCCACCATGGACCAAAGCCTCGTTCAGCGATTTGTAGGCGTCCTTGAGCCCGGTGTATTTGCCGACGACGGCCACGTTCACCTCGCCGTCGGGATTGGCGATGGTCTCGGCGATCTCGCGCCAACGCTCAAGATCTGGCTCAGGCGCGTTCTTGATGCCGAAGGCGGCGAGCACCTCGCGGTCGAGGCCTTGGGCGTGATAGGCGCCCGGCACCTCGTAGATGGATGCGACGTCGAGCGCCTGGATCACCGCTTCCGGGCGCACATTGCAGAAGAGCGCGATCTTGCGCCGCTCGTCGCGCGGCAGCGGCCGCTCGCAACGGCAGAGCAGCACGTCAGGCTGGATGCCGATCGAGCGCAGCTCCTTGACCGAGTGCTGCGTCGGCTTGGTCTTGAGCTCGCCGGCGCTCGGGATGAAGGGCACCAGCGTCAGGTGGATGAACACCGTGTTTCCGCGCGGCAGCTCGTTGCCGAGCTGGCGGATTGCCTCGAAGAAGGGCAGGCCCTCGATATCGCCGACGGTGCCGCCGATTTCGACGAGCACGAAGTCGACGCCCTCGTTGCCTTCGGTGATGAAGGCCTTGATCGCATCGGTGACGTGCGGGATGACTTGCACGGTCGAGCCGAGATAGTCGCCGCGGCGTTCCTTGGTGATGATCTGCTGGTAGATGCGCCCGGTCGTGATGTTGTCTGATTGGCAGGCGGGGCGGCCGGTGAAGCGCTCATAGTGACCGAGGTCGAGATCGGTCTCGGCGCCGTCGTCGGTGACGAACACCTCGCCATGCTGATAGGGGCTCATGGTCCCGGGGTCGACATTGAGGTAGGGATCGAGCTTGCGCAGGCGCACGCTGAACCCGCGCGCCTGGAGCAGCGCTCCGAGAGCAGCCGACGCCAGCCCCTTGCCGAGAGAGGAGACCACGCCGCCGGTAATGAAGACGTACCGCGCCATGGGCCTTGACCATACACTGAAAGAACCTTGAGTTGTAGCCCTAAGGTCCACTCCATCCACGACTTGCGGAAATGCGCGACAAATCCGGATCAATCCTCGTTAATCCACGCATATCGCGACGATTAACGCGGGATGATCCGTAGCGAATCGCTTTGTCGGCTATTTCGACTGCGGGACTTGCGGCGTGGCCGGGGCCGCCGGGGCCTGAGGGGCTGCCGTACCGCCCGGGGCCGATGGCGCGGACGGAAGAACGAGGCCGGGGAGCGACCCTCCCCCGCCTTCGACCGGCGTTCCCGCCCGGTTGAAGATCGAGGTCGGCGCTGAGCGGTTGCTTGCCACGATGGTCAGCGACAGGCTGGTGGCGAAGAACGCCGCGGCGAGCACCGCCGTGGTCTTGGTCAGTGCGTTGCCGGCGCTCCGCCCGGTCATGAAACCGCCGCCGCCGCCGATGCCAAGCGCTCCGCCCTCGGAGCGCTGCAGCAGCACCACGCAGATCAACGCGAGGGCGATCATGATGTGAACAACGAGAAGCACTGTGGTCATCTTGTAGCCTTCGATTTGCCAGGCGGTGTCTTATCCGAATCCGCTACGGCTTGGCTAGGCTTCCCGTCATCGCTCTCCGCGGTCGGCAAGGTCGGTTTCCGATCAGGCAGCGGAACGCTGGTGGCCTCCTCGGGCGGTGTTTCGGCCAGCTTTGCCGTGACTTTGGCCACACCGCCGCCGCGGCAACGGAATTGAATTTCCTCTTCCACGGTCAGAAAATGCCGCACCTTTCCGATCGCCTCATCGTTCAAATGGTGCTTGACCCAGTCGGGGCCCTGGTCCAACGCAGCTTGCATTTCGCGGGTCAAGAGCCGCTTGCGCTCGACTTGCAGACTGGCGCAAGCATCTTTGTCGAGCGGCTCGGCGCGGGCCACTGTGCCGGCCAAAGGCAACACCACCGAAATCAGCACTGACAAAGCTTGCGGGCGCAGCAGCACAATGGTCCTCAGTCGCCAGTCCCCGAATAAGTCGAGAGAATACCATAGAAATCGGTAGCTTTAAGGCTGGCCCCGCCGACCAAGGCACCGTCCACGTTGGGCACGGTCAGAAGCTCCCGGGCGTTGCTTGGCTTAACCGACCCGCCGTAGAGGATGCGAATTCCCCTCCCCTCGCCTCCGAGTTCGTCACTCAGGCGGTCCCGAATGAAGGCGTGAACCGCCGCGACGTCCACCGGGGTGGGGGTCCAGCCGGTTCCGATGGCCCAGACGGGCTCATAGGCGATGACGGTGTTGTCGGCGTTGGCGGAAGGCGGGAGCGAGTCGTTGAGCTGGCGCCCTACGATGTCAAGCGTGGCGCCATCCTGCCGCTCGCGGCCCGTCTCGCCGATGCAGATGATGGCTGCAAGTCCGGCGCGGTGGGCTGCCGTGGCCTTGGCGGCGACGACAGCGTCGGTCTCGCCATGGTCGGTGCGCCGTTCCGAATGGCCGACGATCACCGCGTTGGCACCGGCATCGGCCAGCATCTCGGCGGAAATGTCCCCGGTATGTGCGCCCTCAGAGTTGGAGTGACAGTCCTGAGCCCCGAGCATGATGGTGCTTCCCGAAAGCATGTTGGAGGTCTGAAAGAGCAGCGTCGCCGGCGGACAGATCATGATGTCCGACTCAAGGCGGGGGGCGTGGGCCAGGAGATCGAGCAGCGACCTGACCTCGGCTAGGCTCCTACTCAAGCCATGCATCTTCCAGTTGCCGGCGACGAGCGGCCTGATTGCAGTCACCGTGTTGCCCCCCTCTGCGCGCCGTTCGACCTTTGTTGCACTAGCCTTTGGTGCTTGCGGCAAGCCCTTGTGTGGCCTAGAGAACGGTGCCTTGCCGCCTTACGTCCCGCTACCTATGATGCGCGCACCGCGCGAGCAATCGCCACAGATTGACCCCTCGGCGCGGCGATTGCAAACAGCCAAAAAGAAGGTCTTTCAAGCGTGATACTCGAGACTTTGCGAAAAGGCGCAGGCCGCGCGTTCGGCATGATTTTGATGGGCATGCTGGTCATAAGCTTCGGCATCTGGGGGATTGCCGACATTTTCCGCGGCTACGGCAGCCAGACCCTGATCAAGGTTGGCGATACCGAGATCACGCCGCAGGAATATTCGCGCACCCAGCGCGACGTGCTGCGCGTCATGAGCTCCGATGCCGGACGCACGCTCTCTTTGCAAGAAGCGCGCGAGCAAGGACTGGAGAACCGCGTGCTGGAGAGGCTGATCGGCGGCGCTGCAGTTGATACCCACGCCAAGAGCCTCCATCTCGGGATCAGCGACGAGGCGCTGCTTGAAAGCATCATGAAGGATCCCGCCTTCCAGGATTTCGACCGGCAATTTCAGTCCGGCCGCATTGCAGCAAGCTCTGAGCACTCTTGACATGAGCGAGCAGGGATATCTCGCGGCGGAGCGCGAACGCAATTTGCGCCGCCAGCTGCTGAGCACGGTCGGCAAGACGCCGGCTGCCTCGCAAGTGTTCCTCAATGCGCTCAACAACTACAACAATGAGACGCGCACCTTGCGCTATGTGATCGTCCCGGCAACCGCGGCAGGACCAGTTCCGGAGCCGACCGACCGAGATCTCAAACGCTTCTACGACAATCACCAGGCCAAATTCACCCAGCCCGAATACCGCAAGATCGGCGTGCTGGCGGTGACGCCGGAGACAGTGAAAGACAAGGTGCAGATCACCGATGACGATCTGAAAGCCGCTTTCGACAAGGAGAAGGACAAGCTTGGCGCGCCTGAGCGCAGGCACGTGCAGCAGATCACCTTCCCCGACAAGGCCTCTGCCGACGCGGCTTATCAAAAGATCCAATCGGGGACCGATTTCGTCGCGCTCGCCAAGGAGCTTGGGCAAAGCGAAGCCGATATCGACCTCGGCCTGTTGAAGCATTCGGAAATGGCCGATGCAACGATCGGCGATGCCGCCTTCAAGCTCGAGAAGGACAAGGTGAGCGAACCCATCACCGGGCAGCTCGGCAAGACCGTTTTGCTGCGCGTCACCACGATCGAGCCAGGCAAGGTCGTGACGTTCGAGGAAGCCAAGCCAGATCTGGAAAAGAAGCTCCTCAAGGACCGGGCGCAGGGTGAAATTTTAGACCTTCACGACCGCATCGAGGACGAGCGCGCTGCCGGAACCCAGCTGTCCGAGGTCGCCGACAAATTCAAGCTCAACTATCAAGTGTTCGATCAGGTCGATCACGAGGGCAAGACGCCAGACGGCAAACCAGTGGACCTGCCGCAGAAGACTGATCTGTTGAATGCGGTGTTTGCCTCCGAGGTTGCCGTCGAGAATGACCCCCTCGACGCCAAGGATGAGGGGCTGATCTGGTATGAGGTGCTCGGGATCACGCCGCAGCAGCTGAAACCGTTGGATCAAGTCAAGGACGAGGTGAAGAAGGACTGGACCCTCGAGGAGCAGCGCACGCGACTTGCCAAATATACCGATGACCTGGTGAAGCATCTCGGTGCGGGCAAGACCCTCGAAGACTTCGCCAAGGAGTTGAACACGCAAATCGTGCCGACCGAGCCGTTGAAGCGAAGCGGAGTGACCGTCAACGTGCTGCCCGCCGCGGTGACACAGGCCTTTGCCTTGCCTCAAGGCGGATACGGCTCGGCCGCTTCCGGCGTGGATGAAAGCCGCATCGTCTTTCAGGTGGACAAGGTCGCGCCCGCGCCCGCGCTCGATCCTCCGAGCCTCGATGCATTGCAGCGCCAGCTCAAAGTCTTTGTCGGCGAGGACGTCATCGGAGAATATTTCTCCGCGCTCGAGGCCCGCTACGGCGTGAACATCAATCGGCAAGCTCTCTCCAAGCTCGCGGGTGGCAACGAAGAACAATGAGTCCGGCTCAGGCCAGTTCCGTTACGCCGCTACGGCAGCAAGGCGGCGCTCCGATCGAGCCCTGCTTCGCAACCTTCGCCCGACTCTATGACGCTGGCACGCCGCAGGTGGCCTGGACGCGGCTCGTTGCCGATCTCGAGACGCCGGTCTCGGCCATGCTCAAGCTCGCCCATGAGCGTCCGAACAGCTTCTTGCTTGAATTGGTTGAAGGTGGTGCGACCCGCGGCCGCTATTCCATCATCGGCTGCGAGCCTGATCTCGTTTGGCGGGCGAACGGCGCGCGGGCCGAGGTGAACCGCTCGCCGCAAGCCGACGCTTCCGCCTTTGCGCCTTCGCCGCAGCCGACGCTTCAGTCGCTGCGTGCTCTGCTCGCCGAATTCGGCGATCAAGCTTCCGCCCGAGCTGCCGCCGATGGCCGCCGGCATTTTCGGCTATATGGGCTACGACACGGTGAGGCTGATCGAGCATTTGCCCGCGACCAAGCCCGATTCGCTCGGCCTTCCCGACAGCATTCTGGTGCGGCCGACGCTGATCGTCATCTTCGACACGGTGAAGGACGAGATGACCGTGGTGACGCCGGTGAGACCGGCGCCGGGGGTCAGCGCCAAAGCGGCCTACTCAAGGGCGGCGGACCGCCTTAACGTGGTGATCGAACGTCTCGACCAGCCCTTGCCGCACTTGAGCGATCTTGAGACCGAGGCCGCGCATCCCGAACTCAAGTCTAATATGGAGCCTGCGGCCTACATGCAGAAGGTCGGGCGCGCCAAGGACTACATCGCCGCCGGAGACATCTTCCAGGTGGTGCTGAGTCAACGCTTCGAGGCGCCGTTCGCGCTCCCCTCCTTCTCGCTCTACCGGGCGCTGCGGCGCGTCAACCCCTCGCCCTTCCTGTACTACCTGAATTTCGACGGCTTCGCGGTGGCGGGCTCGAGCCCCGAAATTCTCGTCAGGGTGCGCGAGGGCGTCGTCACCATCCGGCCCATCGCCGGAACTCGGCCGCGCGGAGCGACACCGGAACAAGACCAGGCGCTTGCCGAGGAACTGCTGGCCGACGCCAAGGAGCGCGCCGAGCATCTGATGCTACTCGACCTTGGGCGCAACGATGTGGGCCGCGTCGCGGAAGTCGGCAGCGTGCGCGTCACCGATAGCTTCTTCCTCGAATATTATAGCCAAGTGATGCACATTGTATCGAATGTGGAAGGACGGCTCGATCCGCGCTTCGATTCAATCGACGCGCTGATGGCTGGCTTTCCCGCCGGCACCGTGTCCGGCGCGCCGAAGGTGCGGGCCATGGAGATCATCGACGAGTTGGAAGAGACAAAGCGCGGGCCTTACGCCGGCTGCGTCGGCTATTTCTCCGCCGACGGCGAAATGGATTCCTGCATCGTGCTGCGCACCTCCGTGGTGAAGGACGGCATCATGTATGTGCAGGCCGGCGCCGGCGTGGTCGCCGACTCGGTGCCGAAGCGCGAGCAGGCCGAATGCGTGAGCAAGGCCTCCGCCCTGTTCCGCGCGGCGGAGGAAGCCGTGCGTTTTGCCGCGCGTGCCAAGCGGGGACAATAGATCACGACCATGCTGACCTTGAGCCTCCTGCGTCACGCGAAATCGAGCTGGAAGGATCCGACCCTTCCCGATCACGATCGACCGCTCAATGCCAGAGGCACGGCCGAGGCGCCGGTGATGGGCAAGGCCATGGCCAAGCACGGGCTCGATCCAGACCTCGTGCTCTGCTCGACAGCGCGGCGCACGCGCGACACGCTTCAGCTCGTGCTGCCGGACCTGAAGACGGAGCCCAAGATCATCTATGAGGAAGGCCTCTATCACGGAACCCCGGCGGAGATGCTCGGCGCCTTGCACGAGGTCGGCGCCGGCGTAAGTCAGGTCCTGCTGGTCGGGCACAATCCGGAGCTCCAGGCCTTCGCCCTCGATCTGATCGGGTCCGGGCCAAAGCTCCTCAAGGATCGCCTTGAGACGAAATATCCGACCGCGGGGCTGGTGGTGTTGCGCTTCCTCGCCGGTTCTTGGAAGGACGTTGCCATCAACAGCGGCAAGCTTGAGCTGTTCCTCACGCCGAATGACGTGAAGAAGAGCTGATACGGGAGTCGCGTTGTCATGCCCGCGAAGGCGGGCATCCAGTAACCGTCAACGCTTGCAGAGACCACGATGCCTAGGGTTACTGGATCGCCCGGTCGAGCCGGGCGATGACAAAATCGAGGGGCAACTTGACGTGCCGACACTCGGGGGCGTAACAGGTGCGCCATGCTGACGCTCATCGACAACTACGACAGCTTTACCTACAACCTCGTTCATTTCCTTGGGGAATTGGGCGCTCCGGCGCGCGTCTACCGCAACGACAAGATCACGGTTGATGAGGTGCTGGCCGAGGCGCCAGCGGCGATCGTGTTGTCGCCGGGCCCTTGCGACCCTGACCGCGCCGGCATTTGCCTCGAGCTCATCGCCCGCGCCGGATCCGACGTGCCTATTCTCGGCGTCTGTCTCGGCCACCAGGCCATTGGCGAGGCCTATGGTGGACGGGTGGTGCGGGCGCCCACCTTGATGCACGGCAAGCTGTCCAAGGTGCATCACGGCGGGAAGGGCGTGTTTGCCGGCCTTCCACAGGACTTCTCGGCCACACGCTACCATTCTCTCGTGCTTGAGCGGACAAGCCTGCCCGCTGTGCTCGAGATCACGGCTGAGACGGCCGACGGCGTGATCATGGGCGTGCAGCACAAGCGCTACCCCGTGCATGGCGTGCAGTTCCATCCCGAAAGCATCGCCTCCGAGCATGGGCATCAGCTGCTTGCGAACTTTCTCGATCTTGCCCGGGTGGAGCGGCGTGCAAGAGCGTCGGGTCCAAGAGAAGCCGTCGGTGCCCTCTGATCCCGTGTCGGCAGGGACCGACGTCCCGGCCGATCTGCGTGGGGCGATCGCCAAGATCGCGTCGGGCCAGACCCTCAGCCAGGATGAAGCCGCTCAAGCCTTCGAGCTCGTGATGTCGGGATCGGTAACGCCGGTGCAGGTCGGCGCGCTGCTCATGGGACTTCGGGCCCGTGGCGAGACCGTTGAAGAGATCGCCGGCGCTGCCCGCGTCATGCGCGCCAAGGTGCTGAAGGTGCGAGCGCCTGCCGGCGCCATCGATACATGCGGCACTGGCGGCGACGGCAAGGGCACCTTCAACATCTCGACCTGCGCCGCTTTCGTGGTGGCTGGCGCCGGCGTGCCGGTGGCCAAGCACGGCAACCGGGCAATCTCGTCCCGCTCCGGCTCCGCCGACGTCCTCAAGGAGCTCGGCGTGAATATCGAGGCTTCGCCGGAGACCATCTCGCGCTGCATTGACGAGTGCGGGCTCGGCTTCATGTTCGCGCCTGCCCATCACGCCGCCATGCACCACGTCGTGCAAGTGAGAGCTGAGCTCGGCACGCGCACCATCTTCAATCTACTGGGGCCGCTCGCCAATCCTGCCGGCACCAAGTTTCAGATTATCGGGGTCTTCGGAAGAGAATGGGTCGAGCCGATGGCGCAGGTGCTTGCGCTGCTCGGCAGCGAACGGGCCTGGGTGGTGCATGGCGATGGACTTGATGAGCTCACCACTGCCGGCATCAGCGACGTCGCCGTGCTCGACGCCGGCAGGGTCTCCACCTTCAGGATCTCGCCGCGCAATGCCGGGCTCCCCGATTCGAAGCCGGAGGATCTCATCGGCGGCAATGCGGTGGAGAATGCCGCTCACATCCGCGCCGTGCTCGGCGGCCTCAAGGGGCCGTATCGGGATATCGTGCTGCTGAACGCGGCAGCGGCGCTGCTCGTCGCCGGCAAGGCGAAGACCTTGCGCGAGGGCGTGGCGCTCGCCGCGGAATTGATCGACAGCGGCAAGGCTTTGGCGGTTCTCGAGGCACTGCCCGCCCTTAGCCATGGTAAGGTCTGAGCCTATGGCACAAGTGCTCGATACCATCCTCGCTTATAAGCAGCGCGAGGTCGAAGCTGCCAAGGCTGCCCGCCCGGCGGACGCCATGCGCGCGCGCGCCGAAACCGCCAGCCCGGCGCGGCCCTTTGCGGACGCCATCGCCGCGCGGCTTGGCGCTTCCGAATTTGCCCTGATCGCCGAGATCAAGAAGGCGAGCCCATCGAAGGGCTTGATCCGCGCCGATTTCGATCCGCCGGCGCTCGCGCGCGCCTATCAGTCAGGCGGCGCCACCTGTCTTTCGGTGTTGACCGATACCCCCTCCTTCCAGGGGCGACCCGAGTATCTCACCGCGGCGCGGGAAGCGACGGGCCTGCCTGTCCTGCGCAAGGACTTCATGGTCGATCCTTATCAGGTGCTGGAGGCGCGCGTGTGGGGTGCCGACTGCATCCTGATCATCATGGCGGCCGTCGACGACGCCACGGCGCGTGAGCTTGCAACCTCCGCGCATGATCTCGGCATGGATGTGCTCGCCGAGGTGCATGACGCTGCGGAACTCGATCGCGCGCTGGCGCTCGACACGAAGCTGATCGGCATCAACAACCGCGACCTCAAGACCTTCGTCACCGATCTTGCCGTCACCGAGACGCTCAACCCTCGCGTGCCAAAGGACCGCGTCATCGTCGCCGAGAGTGGCATCTTCACCAATGCCGATCTGACTAGACTCGCGGCTTCGGGCGTCGGCGCGTTTCTCGTTGGCGAGAGCCTGATGCGGGCCGCCGATGTGGCAGAGGCCACGCGGATGCTTCTCGCTGGCGCGGCGGCAAAGCAGCGCGAGGCGGCGCAATGACTGCGCGGCGTCTCAGTCATTTGAACGAGGCCGGCGAGGCGCGCATGGTCGATGTCTCGGACAAGGCGGTAACGGAGCGAAGCGCCTCGGCCGAAGGCTTCGTCTCGATGGCGCCGAAAACGCTGGAGCTGATCCTGAACGGCGATGCCCCGAAAGGCGACGTGCTTTCCACCGCCCGCATCGCCGGCATCATGGCGGCGAAGCGGACCCACGAGCTGATCCCGCTTTGCCATCCCCTGCCCCTGACCCAGGTGACCGTCGATTTCACGCCATCGCGCAGTCCCTCAGGCATCAGCGTTGAAGCGACCGCCAAGGTCGAGGCGAGGACCGGCGTTGAGATGGAAGCGCTGACCGCGGTCGCTGTCGCCTGTCTCACCATCTACGACATGGTGAAGGCGGTCGATCGGGGGCTGGAGTTCTCCGGCATCAGGCTAAGCGAGAAGACCGGCGGCCGCTCTGGAACCTACAGGCGCTGAACTCGTATTTCGTCATGCCCGGACTTGATCCGGGCATTCACGCCGCTACGCTTCAGCACTTCGAGGCCTCAATGGAATGGATTGCCGGGTCGAGCCCGGCAATGACGAGGACGGCATGGCCCTGCTCTCTGTTGCTGAAGCCCTCGCCCGCGTGACGGAGGGGATCGTGCCGCTTGACGCCGAGCGCGTCCCGCTCGAGCTTGCGCGGGGGCGTGTGCTCGCCGAAGATCTTGCAGCGCGTCTCACCCAACCTCCTTTCGATGCATCGGCGATGGACGGCTACGCGGTGCGGGCGGAGGATGTGGCTTCACTCCCCGCGACGCTCAAGCTCATCGGCGAGTTGCTCGCGGGACGCGGCTGCGACGGCGAGGTCGGGCGGGGCGAGGCGGTCCGCATTTTCACCGGGGCTCCCGTGCCGAAGGGCGCCGATACCATCGTCATTCAGGAGAACACGGAAGCTGCTGCCGGCGCGGTCACCGTCAAGGAGGCGGCGCCGTTCCGCCACATCCGGCCGCGCGGGCAGGACTTCAGCGAAGGCGAGATGCTTTTGCGCGCGGGCACGAAGCTCGGTCCCCGCGAGCTGATGCTCGCCGCCGCCATGAACCATGCCGAGCTTGCCGTTCGCCGTAAGCCGAAAGTCGCGATCCTTGCCACCGGCGATGAGGTCGTGCCGCCGGGTAACGAGCTTGCGCGCGATCAGATCGTCTCCTCGGTCCCTGCGGGCGTTGCCGCGCTGATCGCTGCGCAAGGCGGCGAGCCGATGAGCCTCGGCATCGCCAAGGACACGCCGGAAAGTCTTGTCACCCTCGCCCGCACCGGCAGCGCCGCGGACATTCTCGTGACCGTCGGGGGGGCATCGGTCGGCGACCGGGACCTGGTCGGCGCGGCGCTTCGCTCCGAGGGGCTGGAGCTCGAATTTTGGAAGATCGCCATGCGCCCGGGGAAGCCCCTGCTTTATGGACGCCTGGGTTCCCAGCGTGTCCTCGGCCTTCCTGGCAACCCGGTATCGGCGCTGATCTGCGGGCTGGTGTTCCTCGTGCCGATGCTGCACCGCCTGCTCGGGCTGCGCGAGGATGCCCACGGTGCTCAAGAGGCCGTCGCTGGTCGTGCGCTCGAGGCCAACGGTCCGCGCCAGCACTACATGCGGGCGACCTCCGATTGGACGGCGGGCGAGAGGCGCGTCACCCCCCTTCCCGACCAGGACAGCTCCTTGATGGCAGGCTTCGCTCGTGCCGACTGCCTCATCGTCAGGCCGCCTGATGCCCCGGCTCTCGCCAAGGGGGCGCAGGTGCCCATCATTCCGCTCGATGACTGATCGCTGATGGTCCGATTAAGCCCTCGGCAACCCGAATCAGAGAAATCCTGACCCGACCGCATGCCTCGGCACGAGATATGGGGTCATTCGTGCTTGCAGAACACAAACAGAACAGATAAACTGTTCATGATTTGTACAACGGTTCGCGCTCCCGCACCGACGCGCTGAAGGGACCAGATGCTCACCACGAAGCAAAAAGAGCTCCTCATGTTCATTCATGAGCGTCTGAAGGAGACGGGCGTGCCCCCTTCCTTCGACGAGATGAAGGAAGCCCTGGATCTCAAATCGAAATCCGGCATCCACCGGCTGATCACGGCGCTCGAGGAGCGCGGCTTCGTACGGCGCCTGCCGCACCGGGCCCGCGCCATGGAAATCGTGCGGCTGCCTGATTCCATGCCCCAGGCGTTCGGCGCCGGCCGTGCCCGGGGTTTCTCGCCAAGCGTGATCGAAGGAAGCCTGGGTCGCGTGCCTCAGGTCGCCGAGGGCGAGAGCTTGCCTCAAACGGTGAGCGTGCCGGTCATGGGCCGCATCGCCGCCGGCGTGCCCATCGAGGCGATCCAGACCCGCCTCGATACGGTCGAGGTGCCCCCGGACCTGCTTACCAAGGGCGAGCATTACGCGCTTGAGGTGAAGGGCGATTCGATGATCGATGCCGGCATTCTCGACGGCGACACCATCATCCTCAGGAAATGCGAGGACGCGAGCAACGGCGATATCGTCGTGGCCCTGGTCGATGAAGAGGAAGCCACGCTCAAGCGCTTGCGCCGCCGCGGCGATTTCATCGCGCTCGAAGCCGCCAATGCGGCCTACGAGACTCGCATCTTCGGGCCAGATCGCGTGCGCGTACAAGGCCGCCTGGTCGGCCTCATCCGCCGGTATTAGACACCTCAATTTTTCTCAGGAGTTGCTATTCGTCGCGGTTGCCGTCGAAGCGGTGATCGTCGGCATCGTCATCATCGGGAGCGCCGTTGCCCTTAGCGCCGTTGCCCTTGGCGTAGGCTTGACCGGAGGGCAAGGCCGGCTTGGCGATCTGGCACTCCGGCACCCAAGGCCGCTGTCCCCGCGTCTCGGCGACGCTTTCGCTCCTGATCGACAGCCCCTCGATATAGATCGCGTGTGCGCCACCGGCCTGCAGAGCGCGGCGATCGACCACCACGCGCGCCGTGCTGCAGCCTTTGCCGACGCTGAAAAGAGCGACGACGATATCGGCGATGCGGCAATCCTCCTCGAGAGCCGCGGGATGACGGATGAGGGCAATAGTCTTGCCCTTGACCTTGCCGATGCAGCCGAGCAGGTCGCAGCGGAACGGGCTGTTGGCGGCGACCTCCGCCGCGTCGCGATCCTCGCCGTCGGCGAGGAGCCAATTGTTGACGCTGTAATTCGCCCGCGTGGCCGGCGGCAGGGCGAGCCTTCCATCCTCGGCGCGGAGCGCCACATTGTGCCCATCGCGCTCGACCAGCACGTCTGGCTTCGTGCCCTCTCCGCCTACCATCATCCCCGCCGCAACGATGACCAGGCCGAGCGCCCGCCAGCGTGTCTGCCAGAGGCAAAGCCAAAGGCCGCCGAGCACGATGAGCAGGAGCGCCGTTCCTGAAATCGACGGCAGCACGGAGACGGCCCACGGCCATGACGCGACCCATTTGCCGGTGGCGACGAGAAGGTCGATGCCGAGCCCCATGACCTGGAGCGGCCAGAACTCGAGCCCGAATGGCGTGGCGAGCAGGCTCAAAAGCGCGAACGGCATGATGAGCAGCCCGACCAGCGGCAAAGCGATGAGATTGGCTGCGACCCCATAATGGGACAGGCGGTGAAAGTGGTAGATGGCAAAGGGCGCCACCGCCGCGGTCGCGACGAGCGTGGTTACCACATCGGTGACGAGGACGGACCACAGTCTGCGCAGGCCCCGCCACAGGAAGCTCACGTCTTGAGCCCGATCGTCCGCACGCTTGCTGTTCGTCTCGACCAGGGCGACGAGCCCCACCACGGCGGCGAAGGACATCTCGAAGCTTGGGTCGAACAGGCTCTCCGGAGCGATAACTAGGATCAGGAGAGCGGCGAACGCCACGTTTCGCATGGTGAGCGCCGGCCGGTCGAGGATCATCGCCAGCAATACGATGCTCATCATGATCCAGGAGCGGACCGTAGGCACCGCGGCACCGGAGAGAAGCAGGTAGAACAGCGCCGCGGCGAGCGCCGCTCCCGCCGCCCATTTCCTGATCGGATATTTGAGCGCGATGGTGGGAACGAGCGCGAGTTCGGCTCTGACCAGCCAGAACACGGTGCCGCCATGATCACCATGTGCAGGCCAGAGATCGAGAGGATATGGAACAGGCCGGAGTTGCGCATGGCCTGATTGACCTCGGAAGAGATGCCGGCGCGCTCGCCGGTGATCAGCGCTGCCGCGATCTCGCCGCGCTCGCCGGGGAGGCTCGCCCGGATCCTGGCGTTGACGAGGGAGCGGAGGCTGTCGATCGCGGCCTAGAACTGCAAGCTGAGCGGCGGGCTGCCGGCGCCGGCAAGCGCCTCAATCTTTCCGGCGCCGTAGCCGGTCGCGCCCAGGCGATCGAACCACGCGGTCCGCGCAAAATCGAAACCATTGGGCAGGATCGGCTCGGGCGGCGGCCGGAGCGTCGCTTTGAGCGTTACCGCCTCGCCGCTGGCAGCATGAGAGCTCGCGGCGGGAAGCGTCACGCGCACGCGATAGGGCGTCTCCTCCGGGGGCAAGTCGCCAAGCCCGATCACCCGCAAGGTCACCGTCGCCCTGGCCTTGTCACGAAGCTCGTATAGCTCGACCCAGCCCTTAACCGTGGCCCCGCGCATCTCCTTGGCGAGTACGGGGGCGCGCGCCATCTCGGTATGGAGCTTGGCGGTGGCGAAGCCGGCGGCAAGCGTAAGTGCCGCTTCGCCGGCGACGAGGCCAAGCCCGGTCCCTCGCGCTGCGAGGTAGATCCAGCTCGCGGCCATGATCAGGGCTGCGGCGTAGAGCAGGCGAGGTTCCTCGGGAAGGCCGAAATAGACCAAAATGCCGCCGGCGAAGAGGACCGGGATCCAGAGCGACAGGCGGTCCGACTCCGCTTCCAGCGCGCGGGTCAGTGCCGCGACAGGGAGCACCGCGCCGCTTATGCGGCCCTGCGTCCCGCCCGCCCAATGCCCAGAGGCGTGCTCGTCCCGGCCCGGCATCGCCGATGCCTCTGCCCTGACCTTTCCCCGGCCCTATGCTACATCAGCCGAGCGTCGAGTCCCTCTCAATTCCACCTGAGGTTTTGCCCGGCTTATGAGCTCCACCGTTGTCACGCGTTTTGCGCCCTCGCCCACCGGCTATTTGCATATCGGCGGTGCCCGCACGGCTCTGTTCAATTGGCTCTATGCCAGAGCCAAGGGCGGCAAGATGCTGCTGCGTATCGAGGACACTGACCGGGCGCGCTCCACGGAAGGCACCATCCTCGCCATCCTCGATGGCTTGCGCTGGCTTGAGCTGGACTGGGAGGGAGAGCCCATCTATCAGCTCTCGCGCGCAACGCGCCATCGCGAGGCTGCCGAGCAGCTGCTCGCGGAAGGCAAAGCCTATCGCTGTTATGCGAGCGCGGAAGAGCTTGCCGTCATGCGCGATCGGGCGCGGGCCGAGGGCCGTGCGCCGGGCTATGACGGCACGTGGCGCGAGCGAGAGGAGAGCGACGCCCCGGCCGACATCATGCCTGCCATCCGTTTCAAAGCGCCGCGCGAGGGCGACACCGTGATCGAAGATCGGGTGCAGGGCCGCGTCGTGTTTCCCAACAAGGATCTCGACGACCTGGTGATTCTGCGCAGCGACGGCACGCCGACCTACAATCTGTCAGTGGTGGTGGACGATCATGACATGGGCATTACCCATGTCATCCGCGGCGACGATCATCTGACCAATGCCGCACGGCAGACGCAGATCTACAAGGCGCTCGGTTGGGAGACACCAATCTTCGCCCATGTGCCGCTGATCCACGGACCGGACGGCGCCAAGCTGTCCAAGCGACACGGTGCGCTCGGCGTGGACGCCTATCGCACCATGGGTTATCTGCCCGCCGCCTTGCGCAACTATCTTGTCAGGCTCGGCTGGAGCCATGGCGACGACGAGATCATGTCCGAAGAGGACATGGTCCGCTGGTTTGATCTCGACGCCATCGGGCGATCGGCCGCGCGCTTCGATTTCGCCAAGCTCGAGAATCTCAACGGGCACTATCTCAGGGACACGCCCGACGCCGAGATCATGCAGCGCCTGAAGGCCCTCGTCCCGGAACTGCCGAACGGAGGTGAGCTTGCTGCCAAAATCGGCAGCGACGGCTGGGCCACGCTCGAGCGCGCCCTTCCCGGTCTCAAAGAGCGCGCCAAGACCCTGGTCGAGATCCTCGACAATGCCGACTATCTCTTCGCCAAGCGCCCGATCGCCCTTGATGCGCAAGCAGAAAAGCTGCTCGACGAGGCGGGACGCAAGACGCTCGGCGCGTTGCTGCCCGTGCTTGAAAGCGTCGAATCCTGGTCGGCCGGGGCGCTCGATGCTGCCGTCCGTCGCTATGCCGAGGAGGCAGGGTTAAAGCTCGGCAGAGTGGCGCAGCCGCTCCGCGCGGCGCTGACCGGCAAGGCAACCTCACCCGGAATCTTCGACGTGCTCGCGGTGCTTGGCCGTGAAGAGTTGCTCGCACGCATTCGCGACAAGGTCTTGTAATGAAAACTGCATAAGATTTATGCATAACCTTGTTGCACCGCGTTACATTTGTCGCATCTATGCCGCACTGCAAAAATTTGCTACGCCAAACCCCCAACTGCTGGCAGAATGCGCCCCAGTAAGCGTTGGGTTTCATCTCATCGCATAGGGGTTTCAGGAGGCTCTCATGAGCGTCGCAGAAAGCTATATCGGCAAGCCTGAGGCGGCCGAGGCGTCCTTGGTGGTGGACGGGAGCCGCCATGAGCTGCCGGTCCGCAAAGGCACCCTCGGTCCGGACGTGATCGACATCACCACGCTTTACGCCGAGACCGGTCATTTCACTTACGATCCAAGTTTCACCTCGACGGCGAGTTGCGAGTTGAAGATCACCTTCATCGATGGTGAAAAGGGCGTGCTGCTCTATCGCGGCTATCCCATCGATCAGCTCGCCGAGGGCGGCACCTTCATGGAGACTTGCTATCTCTTGCTCTATGGCGATCTGCCGACGAAGGAACAGTACGAGACGTTCTGCAATCTGATTAC
This sequence comes from uncultured Alphaproteobacteria bacterium, assembly GCA_963757555.1. GTDB lineage: Bacteria > Pseudomonadota > Alphaproteobacteria > Rhizobiales > Methyloligellaceae > Methyloceanibacter. The sequence continues at coordinate 194,554 of CAVWRU010000012.1, read as the reverse complement.
GCGCCATACCATGGTGCATGAGCAGATGACCCGGTTCTACACCGGCTTCCGCCGTGACGCGCATCCTATGGCCGTCATGGTCGGCGTGGTCGGGGCACTCTCGGCCTTCTATCACGACTTGATCGACATCAAGGATCCGATGCAGCGCGAGATGGCGAGCATCCGCATGATCGCCAAGATGCCGACCATTGCTGCCATGGCTTACAAATATTCAATCGGCCAGCCCTTCATCTATCCGCGCAACGAGCTCGACTACTCCGCAAACTTCCTGCACATGTGCTTCGCCGTGCCGTGCGAGGAGTACAAGGTCGATCCGATCCTCGCGCGCGCCATGCGCCGCATCTTCATCCTTCATGCCGATCACGAGCAGAATGCGTCGACCTCGACGGTCAGGCTTGCCGGCTCGTCCGGCGCCAATCCCTTCGCCTGCATTTCCGCCGGCATCGCCTGCCTGTGGGGGCCCGCCCATGGCGGCGCAAACGAGGCGGCGCTCGAGATGCTGCAGGAGATCGGCACCGTCGACCGCATCCCCGAATACATCAAGCGCGCCAAGGATCGGAACGATCCGTTCCGGCTGATGGGCTTCGGTCACCGGGTCTACAAGAACTACGATCCGCGCGCCCGCATCATGCAGAAGACCTGCCATGAGGTGCTCGAGGCGGTCGGCCACAAGGACGATCCCATCCTCCAGGTGGCGCTCGAGCTCGAGCGCATCGCGCTGAACGACGACTATTTCATCGAGAAGAAGCTCTATCCCAACATCGACTTCTACTCGGGCATCACGCTCAAAGCGCTCGGCTTTCCAACCGACATGTTCACCGTGCTGTTCGCCATCGCCCGCACGGTCGGCTGGATCGCCCAGTGGAAGGAGATGATCGAAGATCCATCGCAGCGCATCGGCCGGCCACGGCAGCTCTATACCGGCCCGACCGAGCGAACCTACATCCCGATCGAGGCGCGCTGAGCCGCGCTCGACTCCGCCCGCCCGCGTTCGGCGTAAGCGAGCACAATCCGGGCCGCGCGCACGCTCGGGGCATCTTCCGTCTCCCGCACGCGCTCGGCCACACGGGCAACGCCGGCGAGTTGCCGTTCGCGCTCAGTGCCGCTCCTTATGAGGGGCAACAGCGCCTCACTCAGCTTCTCGCCGGTACACTCTTTGTTGAGGAGCTCAGGGAACACGTTCTCGCCGAGGATGAGGTTTGGCAGCACGACCGAAGGAGCGATCAGCAGGAAGCGCAAGCTGCTCGCGATCGCGTCGGCCCGATAGGCGACGACCATCGGCGTGCCGGCAAGCGCGAGCTCGAGCGTCACGGTGCCTGACGCGGCAAGCGCGGCACGCGCAAGCCTGAAGGCGGCGAATTTGTCGGCGTCGCCGCTGACGATATGCGGCGTCACCGGCCAGCCCTTGAGCCCCGCCTCGATCAAGTGGCGAACGCTGGTCACCGCGGGCAGGATCACTTCGAAAGGTCCGGCGTCAGCCTGAAGCCTGCGCAAGGCGTCGCCGAAGGGCGCCATCAGCCGCTTCACCTCGCTCGTCCGGCTTCCCGGCAGGACCACGAGCACGGTGCGGTCCTCGGCGATGCCGAGACGCCGGCGCAAGGCTTCGGCATCGAGATTTCGCATCCAGTCGAGCTTCTCCACCAGCGGATGGCCGACATAGCTGCAAGCGGGACCGCCGAGGCGCGCATGCGCTTCCGGCTCGAAGGGCAGGATGGCGAGGACGTGATCGATGAAGCGCCGCATCTTGCGCGCCCGGCCAGGCCGCCAGGCCCAGACGCTGGGAGAGACATAGTCGACGATGGGGATGTGCGGGGCCTGCCGGCGCACGCGCTTGGCGACTTGATGTGTGAATTCGGGGCTGTCGAGGATCACCAAAGCATCGGGTTGTTGGGCGATGACGGCAGCGACCGATTGGCGGATGCGCCGCCAGATGTTGGGCAAGCGCGGGAGCACGTCGACCAGAACTCTACGACGGCGATTTCGGAAAGAGGGAAGAGCGAAGGGCAGCCTTGCTCGGCCATCAGCTCACCCCCCACGCCCTGAATTTTGAGTGGCCGCTGTGATTGTGCGCGCAGCGCCTCGATGAGCTTGGCGCCAAGCGCGTCGCCAGAGTGCTCGCCGGCGATCAGGAACAGCTTCAGAGGCCGCGAAGCCGGCGCCGACGTGTTTTGACTAGGCATCCTGGCCGCGGGCAAGCGTCTGGCCGACCAGGAACAGTCCATGCGCGTCGGCAGCGGCGATGGTGGCGGCTCGGTCGGCGATAAGCACCAGGCCGGTGGCCACCGCCAACCCGGCGAGACCGGCGCGCGCCGCCAACTCGACCGTGTCCGGCCCGATGGTCGGCAAATCCACGCGTTCCTCTTGTCCGGGCTTCGGCGTCTTGACCAGCACGCCGGCGAGCCCGCGGCGCCGGCCGGCCGATCCTTTGCGCAAGTCGGCACAACGGCCGAGCATGGCGTCGGTGCCTTCCGCCGCCTCGACGGCGAGCACGCGGCCCTTCACCACCACAGCGGCCTGGCCCACGTCGAAACGTCCGAGCGCCGAGACCACGCGAAAGCCGATCTCGATGTCGGCTTGATCGTCCGGCGAGGGCGCCCTGGCGCTGAGAGGCCCTTCCGTGGCGAGCAGCTCAGGCGCTACCTCCCCTGCCCCGTAGACCCGATAGCCCTTGCCTTCGAGGAAGCGCACGACACTCGACAACACATGATCGTCGCCGCCCACGCCAAGGCTGAGCAGGAAGGGCAGATTTTTGACGGCGCCGAAATCGAATTTGACATTGGCGAGATCGGGGCGCGTCACCGAGCCGATGATCACGAGATCCCGGCACCCCCGGTCCTCGAGCGTGGCGAACAGTTTGCCGATCTCGCCCCACTTCAGCCAGGTGTGGGGAAAGCGCGAAATTCCTGCGTCGGCCTCCCCGCGAATGCCGAGAACGTGTACCGTGCGTCCCTGCGCTGCCGCCGCCTCGGCGAGAGCGCAAGGAAGCAAGCCGCCTCCGGCGATGATGGCGAGTGGACTTTCCATGGAGGCGGTGTCCGCCTTCAGTCCACTCAAGTCAGCTTTGGCTCGGCGCTGGGACATTGTTGTTCGGGACGCAGAATGAACGATCGGAATGCGACTTGATGAATTCGGTGATCTGCCGGACGAGCGGATTGGAGGAGAACATGTTCTCCACGTCCTCGAGCCGCTCCATCAAGGTGCCCTCGCTGGAGAACAGCATGCGATAGGCCTGGCGCAACTCGTGGATGCGCTCGCGAGGAAAGCCGTGGCGCTTGAGGCCGACGATGTTGAGCCCGGACAGGTAGGCGCGGTTGCCAAGCACCATGCCGAAGGGAATGACGTCCTTCTCCACCCCCGACATGCCGCCGACGAAACCGTAGGCGCCGACACGCACGAACTGATGCACGGCGCACAGGCCGCCAAGAATGGCGTGGTCGCCAATGCTGACATGACCCGCCAGGGTGGCGTTGTTGACGAGAATCACGTGATCGCCGATTTGACAGTCATGAGCAACGTGCGCCCCTACCATCAACAGGCAGTGCGAACCGACCCGCGTCACCAGCCCACCGCCCTCGGTGCCGGGGTTGATGGTGACATGCTCGCGGATGACGGTGAGCGGTCCGATCTCGAGGCTGCTCTGCTCGCCGTGATATTTCTGGTCCTGGGGGATGTGGCCGATAGAGGCGAAAGGGAAGACCTGACAGGACTTCGCCGACGGTCGTCCGGCCGGCGACCGCCACGTGCGAATGCAGCACGACGTGGTCGCCGAGCTTTACCTGAGGTCCAACGACGCAGAACGGCCCGACCTCGACATCGGCGCCGAGGTCAGCGTTCGGATCGACCACGGCGGTCGCATGAATGTTGGCCATGCCTGGAGCTTTGAACTCAAGTCTCGACGATGACGGCACTGACTTCCGCCTCGGCAACGAGGATGCCGTCGACCAGCGCCTGAGCCCGAAAGCGCCAGACGCGTCCGCGATTGCGAATCTTCTGAACGTGATAATGCACGGTATCGCCGGGGACCACGGGGCGGCGGAAGCGGGCTTTGTCGATAGCCATGAAATAGACGAGCGGCGGCTCCTTGAATTCTTCGATATGGCGCATGCAGAGCGCGCCGGCTGTCTGCGCCATGCCCTCGATCAAAAGCACGCCGGGCATGACCGGGTTGCCGGGGAAATGGCCCTGGAAATAGGGCTCGTTCGCCGTGACGTTCTTGATACCCGTGGCGGAACGGTCTCCATCCATGTCGACGATGCGGTCGACGAGCAGGAAGGGATAGCGATGCGGCAACAGCTTGAGGATGTCGGTGTTCTCCGCCCTCCCAAGCTTGGATTTGGTGCCGCTCTCGTTCATTCCAATTCGCTCCTCACGCGACCGGCAATGCTCTAGTCGCCGCTATTCTTATCATCGAACTTCAAATCCTTGCGCTCGGCGAGCTGGCGCAAGATGGTGAGCTCGCGAAACCACAGCCGCGTCGGCTTGGCAGGAGTTCCTCCCCACCTTACCCCTGGCGGCACATCGCCTCGCACATTGCTGCTTCCGGCGATTTGGGCGCCAGTGCCGATCTTGACATGGCCAACGACGCCGACCTGGCCTCCCAAGGCCACGAAATCTCCAAGCTCGGCGCTACCGGAAATACCGGTTTGTGCCACGATGATGCAATGCCTTCCAATCACCACGTTGTGCCCAATTTGCACGAGATTATCAATTTTCGTGCCTTCCCCAATGACCGTGTCCCTCAGGGCGCCGCGGTCGATCGTGGTATTTGCGCCAATTTCCACGTCATCCTGGATGATAACGCGCCCGATCTGGGGCACTTTTTGATGCCCTGCCCGGCCCATGGCGAAGCCAAAGCCGTCCTGGCCGATCGCGGCCCCGGCGTGGATGGTGACCCGATTGCCGACCAGAGCGTGGGTCAGGGTGGCGTTGGGACCGATATAGCAATCGCGGCCGACATAGACCCGGTAGCCGATGACGCTGCCGGCGGCGATGGTGGTGCCGCGTCCGATCGATGCCTCAGGTCCGATCACGGCCCCGGGCTCAATTGTGACGCCCTCTTCCAGGCGAGCGCACCGATCGACGCCCTCTCCCGCGGCAGAACCGTGCCCTTTCCTTCCAGCCTTGGGCTTCAGGGCGTCGGGATAGAACAGGGCGAGCACCTTGGCGAATTCGCGATAGGGCTCGGATGTCACCAGCGCAGCCGTGCCCGCGGGTGCCTGCCCGGCGAATTTCGGAGCGACGAGACAGGCCGTGGCGCCGGTATGGGTGAACAGCGGCAGATATTTCGGGTTGTCGAGGAACGACAAATCTCCCTTGCCGGCGGCATCCAGCGGCCGAACGTCCTTGATTTTCGTCTCAAGGTCGACTTCGCCCGCCGGGGCAGCGCCCGCTGCCTCCGCCATGGCGCGCAAGGAGAACGGGCCAGCACGCTCGAAAAAGCCCGGATGTTCCATCGAATACTCACCGAAGGGGACGCTGGCCTCAGCTAATGACGCTAACCGGGAAGCAGAAACAAGCCCCTAGAAAGCGGTCGAGGCGCCAAAGCGGAAGATCTCGGTTCGGTCGTAAGAGGCTTTGAGCAGAGCCTGGGCAAGATCGGCCCGAAGTGGCCCGAGTGGCGATTGCCAGATCAGGCTGACACCGGTCGAGAGGCGAACGTTTTGACCGTCGTTGATGAAGCTCCCTTCCTCGGCTACCGCGGACTTGGCAAGCCCGCTCGGCATCCACAGCGATCCGGCGTCGACGAAGACCGCGCCCTGCATGCCGAGATTGTCGGGAATGAAGGGAAGCGGGAAGCGAGCTTCGGCGGTCGACGCCCAGAAGGCCTCGCCGCCTAGCGGATCCTTGGAACAGTGACTGACACCTTTTCCGGTGATGGGGTTTTCGCAGGCATCACGGGGACCAATGCCGGCGCGCTCAAAGCCTCTGATGGTCTCGCCGCCCTTGAAGAAGAGGTCGGTCAAGCGAACGTCCTCGCCGCCCCAACCTTGGATGAAGCCGCCCTGCACGCGCCCGACCAAGGTAATTTTGGGCGTGAGCGGATAGTAGCCACGGGTGTCGACCACCGACCTGAAATAGTTCACGTCGCCGCCGACGCCGGCGAAGTCCTCCGAGAAGGAGGAGAAGACGCCGCTTGACGGAGACTGCGGCAGATTGCGGGTGTCATAGGCAACGGTGAAGCCGACGCTCGACACGTTTGAGATGCCTTCAGCCTGCTTCACCGCAAGTGAAGCGTTGTCGGCCACGTCGTAGATCTCTTCACGCTCGAAGCGGTAACGAAGGCCGAGCTGGGTATTGAAGGCGATGGGGAATCCCATCCGAGATTGCCGCCCGAATCGCGCTCGCGGTAGGACGCCACATTGGTGAAGTCGATCTCCTTGTGGAACAGGTCGAAGCCGGCAGCGAGATTGCGATCGAGGAAATGCGGCTCGGTGAAGCTGAAATCGACCTGGGCGCGCTCGAGACTGCCGGAGAAACCGAGTTTGACATACTGGCCTTTGCCCATCAGATTGCGCTCGGTGATGCTGATGTCGCCGATCACGCCCTCGCTGGTGGAGTAGCCGGCGCCGAAGGACAGTTCGCCGGTTGGCTGCTCTTGCACCTTGACGACGAGCACGACACGGTCGGGCGCGCTACCGGGCTCGGTGTCGATATCCACGGTTTTGAAGAAGCCAAGCGAGCGCAAGCGGCGACGGGCGGCTTCGACCAGAAGCCGGTTGTAGGCGTCGCCCTCGGCGAGACTGAATTCGCGACGAATCACGTCGTCGTGGGTGCGGAAATTGCCGATGATATTAATGCGCTCAATATAGACGCGCGGGCCCTCCTCGATGACATAGGTGATGTTGATGCGGTGGTTGACCTCGTCGCGGTCAAAACGGGGCCGCACTGACGCAAAGGCGTAACCTTGCTGCGAGGAGGCGATGGTCAACGCCTCGGCCGTATTCTCGATTCTCTGCACGTTATACATGCGGCCGGTTCGGGTCACGATGGCGCCGCGCAGCGGGCGGACATCGAGCGAGGGCAACGCGGTTTCGATGTCGATGTCCCCGAAGCGGTATTTCGGCCCTTCGTCGATGGTGAACGTGATGAAAAAGCCGCGGCCGTCGCGGTCGAGGTCGGCGGTCGCCGAAAGAATGCGCACATCGGCATAGCCGTTCTTCAGATAGAACTGGCGCAGCAGTTCACGGTCGAGATTGAGTCGGTCGGGATCGTAGACGTTGGTGCTTTTCAAGAAGCTCAGCAGTGTTGTCTGGGTGGTGCTGATCACGTAGCGGAGCTGAGAATTGCTGAACGCGGTATTGCCGATGAAGTTGATGGCGCGAACCTTGGTGCTCGGCCCCTCATTGATCTCGAAAACCACGTCGATACGATTGTTGTCGAGCTTGATGATCTTGGGATCGACTTGAGCGGCATAGAGGCCCTGACGGCGGTAGACATCGAGGATGCGCTGCACGTCGGCCTGCACGCGAGCGCGAGTGTAGACCGTGCGGGGCTTGAGCTGGACTTCGGCGCTGAGCGCGTCGTCCTCGACCTCTTTGTTTCCTTCAAGGCAACTCTGGAGACGATCGGGTTCTCGACCACGACGATGACGACCGTGCCGCCTTGACGCCGGATGCGAACATCCTCGAACAAGCCCGTGGCAAAAAGAGCTTTTAGGAATTCCTCGACCTAGCGAGGTCGTAGGGATCGCCGACATTGAAGGTGAGGTAGGTGCGGACGGTTTCCGGCTCGACGCGCCTGTTGCCCTCAACACGAATGGCGGTGACCGTTCCTGCAGACTGGGCGTAAGCGGAAAGCTCGCCGAGGCTAGCGCTCATGCCGATTGACAGCACGACCGCTGCTGCTGCGAGCAAGGCTGCAGACAGCCCTCTAGCCAACCACGACCGCACCATCACTGGTGTCGTCCCCTCAAACACCGATCCCCCGTGGACGCAGCGCCCAGGATCGAAAGTGGCCTTGTTTTGTGGCCGATTTTGGTCCGCGCCCCCACGGGGGGCGTAAGGAAAACTACGCGCTTACGTTGTGGACTGAATGACGCCGCATCTTACAAAAACTTCAAGTGAATCAAATCATTCCAGGTCGCGAAGATCATTAGCATAAGGACGAAGGCGAGGCCAATGCGGAAACCGATTTCCTGTGTGCTTTCGCTCAAGGGTTTGCCGCGGACTGCCTCAATTCCGTAGAACAGCAGGTGACCGCCATCGAGCATGGGAATCGGGAACAAATTGATCAAACCGATGCTGACCGAGATGATGGCGGCGAGATTGAGCAGGGCAAAGAACCCCGCCGTGGCAACTTGTCCCGAGACCTGCGCGATTCGGATAGGGCCGCCAAGCTGATCGGCGGCTTCCCTGCCGGTGACCACGTCGTAGAGATAGCCAAGAGAGCGTGAGATCACGAAGTAGCATTCCTTGACCGCCATGATTAAGGCGGTGAGCGGGTCGTGCCGCTTCAAGGTCCAGTCTTCGGGCGAGGCGCTGCGCTGAATGCCGAGCAGGCCGATGCGCATCGTGTTGCCGAAATTGTCGGTGATCTCCTTGAGCTCAGGCGTGGCGGTAAGATCGACCGCCTTGCCATCGCGTTCGACCTCGAAATGAAGCTGCTGGTTGGGGCTCATGCCGACGATGCGCTGCATCTGGCCGAAATTCTCGATCGTCTCTCCGTCAATCTTGACCACGAGGTCGCCGGGCTTGAAGCCCGCCCGCTCGGCGGCGCTCCCGGGGTTGACGATGTCAACCTTGGCGGCGGTGCTGCGCTCGCCGAAGAAGGTGAAGATCGCCGTGAAGATAACGATGGCCAGGACGAAATTGGCCATCGGCCCCGCGGCGACGATGGCCGCGCGGGCGGCAAGAGACTTGCCCTGGAAGCTGCGCTTGCGGTCCTCCTCGCTCAGCGTTTCGAGAGGGCGTTGCCCAGCGCTCGCTGCATTCTCATCGTCGATGAATTTCACGTACCCGCCGAGCGGGATCCAGGAGATCCGCCACCGTGTCCCATGCCGGTCGTTGAAGCCGACGATCTCAGGGCCAAACCCGATCGAAAAAGTCTTGACCGCAACCCCGCACCAGCGCGCCATGAGAAAGTGCCCAAGCTCGTGGAAGAACACCACCATGGTGAGCACGAACAGGAAGGGAAGCAGATAAGAGAGAACGGAGTCGCCGAAGCCCGAGAGCTTGAGTATCGTATCCATAAGGGTATCCCAGATGCTGAGGGCTTCCTAGCGCGCCTCAGCCGGTTGTGCAAATTGCATCAGGAGCGACAGCGCCATGGCCCGCGCTTCGGCGTCGATGGCGAGAACGTCATCGACGCTGTCCGGCAAAAGATCGGCAAGGTGGACGGAACGTTCGAGGGTGGTCTCAACCACACCGGCGATTGCGAGGAAGCCGATGCGGCCATCGAGGAATGCCTGCACTGCGATTTCGTTGGCCGCGTTCAGCACCGTGCTTGCGCTGCCGTCGGCGGCAAGCACGTCACGTGCGAGCCGCAACGCCGAGAAGCGCATCTCATCAGGGGCCTCGAAGGCAAGCGCGCCTACGCTGGCGAGATCAAGCCGCGCGGTCGGCGCCGGCATGCGGTTGGGCCAGGCAAGGCTGTAAGCGATCGGCGTGCGCATGTCGGGGCAGCTCATCTGCGCGAGCACCGAGCCGTCGCGATAGTAGACCAGGCAGTGCACGATGGATTGCGGGTGGATCAGGACCGACAGCCGGTCCGCGTCCACCGAGAACAAATGATGCGCTTCGATCAGCTCGAGCGCCTTGTTCATCAGCGTTGCCGAATCGATGGTGACCTTGGGGCCCATGGACCAGTTGGGATGAGCAAGCGCCTGCGTCGGGGTGACGCTCGCCATGTCGGCGAGGCTCCACGACCGGAACGGCCCCCCCGAAGCGGTGAGACAGATGCGCTCGATGTCTTCCGGCGCACTTCCGCCCATCACTTGCATGGCGGCGGAATGCTCCAAATCGACGGGAAGTAGCGCCGTCCCATGGCGGGCGACCTCGCGCATGAAGATACGCCCCGCCGAGACGAGACATTCCTTGTTGGCAAGCGCGGTGCACGTGCCTTGGCGCACGGCAGCGAGCGTCGGCTTGAGCCCGGCGGCGCCGACGATGGCAGCCATCACCCAATCAGCCGGGCGGCTCGCCGCCTCGATGAGCGCTTCGGCGCCGGCCGCAGCTTCGACGCCGGTGCCGATCAGTCGGGCACGAAGCTCAGCGTAGCAGCTTTCGTCGGCGACAACGGCAAGCTCGGCCTGGTGTTGCACGGCAAGCCCGGCGAGGCGCGCAGCGTTGCGGCCTCCGGTCAAAGCCACGACCGTATAGGATGCGGGGTCGCGGCCGATGAGGTCGAGGGTATTCTCGCCGATCGAGCCGGTGGCGCCGAGCACCGAGATGCGCCGCGGGCGCGTGGCGGGCGATGTCAGCCTGATTGTCTCGGAATGCGTGGCGAGCACGGTCATACGCAACGCCTCACCAGATGAGCAGGCCGCGACCGGGATTGGCTGGGTCGCGGAGAGCGATCAATGCCGCCGCGATTGCGGCTATGAGAAGGCCGTCGATGCGATCGAGCAATCCGCCATGTCCGGGGATGAGATAACTCATGTCCTTGGCGCCGAACCGGCGCTTCATGGCGCTTTCGCTCAAATCGCCGACTTGGCAGGCCGCCGCGATGGTCATGCTCACCAAGGCCAGCCGCCACCAAGAGGTGTCCCCTAAAAACCAGGCAAAAGCAAATCCGATCAAGGCTGGCGTGAATATGCCGACGAGAAGTCCGGTCCAGGTCTTTTGCGGCGAGATTTTGGGGGCAAGCTTGGCTCCGCCGATCAGCCGGCCCCCGGCATAGGACGCCGTGTCGGTTGTCCAGGCCACAGCCAGCAAATAAAGCAGCGCCGTGGCGCCGCGCGTGGGATCGCTCCTGAGCCACACCATCGACCAAGCAGGCAGCACCGCATAGGCGACGCCCAACAGAGACCAGCCGAGCATGGCTGATGAGGAGGCGAAAAGTCCGGTGCCTGCCAAAGCGACGACGGCGGCAATGAGAGCAAGACCCGGCCGGGACAAGGCAACAGCCACGGCAACGGCAGCGACGGCAATGGATTGGGTCACGGCGATAGCGTCGAAGTTCGCCTTGCGCACGACCCGTCCCCACTCCCAGGCGACTGTGACGCCCGCGGCAATGACCAGCGCCACGAAGGTCCAGATGCTTGCCACCACGGAGCCAAGCGCCAACGCCGCCATCACCACGGCGGAAGCAAGCCGTGTGGTCATCTCCGATTTGTGGGGTTGGGCTCGCGGCTCGGAGCCGCTCGGCGCTACATCAAGCGGTGTCACGCGGTGGATCTCGTCTTGAGGCCGCCGAAACGTCGCGTGCGCCGCTGATATTCGGCAATGGCGGCTTCGAGTGTCTCGCGTGAGAAGTCTGGCCAGTACGTATCGATAAACACAAACTCGCTGTAGGCGAGTTGCCACAGCAGGAAATTGCTGAGGCGCATTTCCCCGCTCGTCCGTATCAGCAAGTCAGGATCGGGCAGACCGTCAGTGTCGAGGAAGGAGCCGAAGCGCTCAGGCGTGATGTCGGTTACGGCAAGCGATCCTTGCGTCACCTCTTGGGCGATGCGCGCGGCGGCGCGGGCGATCTCGTCGCGGGCGCCGTAGTTGAACGCAATGGTGAGATTCAGTGTCGAATTGTCCTTCGTGAGGAGAACGGCGTCGCCAATCAGCCGCAAGATGTCCTCATCGAGACCGGCGCGGGTTCCGATCACCCTGATCTTCACGCCATTCTTGTGCAGGTCGGCGAGATCGCGCCTGACGAAGCGCCGCATCAGGCCGAACAGGTCGTGGATTTCCTGCCGCGGGCGCGACCAGTTCTCGGAGGAGAAGCTGAACAGAGTGAGATGGGTGACGCCAAGCTCGATTGCGGCCTTCACCGCGCGCCGCACGCTCTCCACCCCCTGACGATGACCCTCGGCGCGCGGCAACCCGCGCTCGCCAGCCCAGCGGCCGTTGCCGTCCATGATGATGGCGATGTGCCGAGGCGCCGGCGCTTCGATCTGCGACCAGGCAAGCTCCTCAACTGCTAGCGTCACGGGTTCAGTGCTCCAATAAAAGTGAGAGGCATCGTGCTGTTCGTGCCCTCTCGCCGGCTAGACTTGCATAATCTCGGCTTCCTTGCTCGCGAGCGTCTCGTCGATCTCCTTGATGATCTTGTCGGTCAGGTCCTGCACCTTGGTGGAAAGCGCATGGTGCTCGTCCTTGCCGATGTCGCCGTCCTTCTCCATGCGCTTCAGGTGCTCCATGCCGTCACGCCGGACGTTACGCACCGCCACGCGCGCCTGCTCGGTGTATTTGTGCGCGACTTTCGCGATCTCTTGGCGCCGCTCCTCGTTCAGCTCGGGGATCGGCAGGCGCATGAGCTGCCCTTCGACCACCGGGTTCAGCCCGAGATCGGACTCGCGGATGGCGCGTTCGACGGCGCCGATCTGGGACCGGTCCCACACCTGCACAGTGATCAACCGCAATTCAGGCACGTTGATGGTGGCAAGCTGATTTAGCGGCATCTGACTGCCATAGGCATTGACCATGATCGGGTCGAGTAGGCTCATATTGGCGCGGCCCGTGCGCAGGCCGCCAAACTCCTGCTTGAGCACGGTGAGCGCGCCTCGCATCCGCCGCTCGATCTCCTTAAGGTCGAAGCCAGCCATGTCGCCTTTCCTCCTCGCGCGGTTGACATCCGCACTTGGGTCAGCTTGTCGCCCGCCGATCCGCCTCGAGCCGACGGGTTTGCGGGCGATCTACGATATCGTGGTCGAGGACCCCTTCCCTTGCAAGACCGCAGCTAAGCCGCCTTGTTCCTTGATGGAGAACACAATTATCGGAATCCGATTGTCGCGGGCAAGGGCGATTGCCGCCCCGTCCATGATCCGCAGGTCCTGGCGCAGCACATCGTCGTAGCTTAGGGCATCGTAACGGCGCGCTTTCGGGTTCTTTGCCGGGTCGGCGTCATAAACACCGTCGACTTGGGTAGCCTTGAAGATCGCGTCACAGCCCATTTCCGCCGCCCGCAGCGCGGCGGTGGTATCGGTGGTGAAAAACGGGTTCCCGGTGCCGCCGACGAAGACCACCAGATGGCCATCGTCTAAATGGGCAAGCGCCCGGGCCCTTATGAAGGGCTCGGAAATGCTCAACATGGGAATGGCCGACATCACTCGTGCCGAGCGACCTTTGGCTTCAAGCGCCTGGCCAAGAGCGAGACCGTTCAGCACCGTGGCCAGCATGCCCATGTAGTCGCCGCTCACCCGGTCCATGCCGTCGGTGGCGGCCGCCAGCCCGCGGTAGATATTGCCGCCGCCGACCACGAGGCAGAGCTGAAGGCCGAGATCTGCGGCCTCGCAGATATCGGCGGCCACTTGGTTCAGCACCTCCACGTCGATGCCGTAGCCGTTCCGCCCCATCAGGGCCTCGCCGGAAAGCTTGACGAGCACCCGGCGGTAGGGAAGCGATCGGCGCGTGCGTGGTTCTGCCATCAGCCGATCCCCCCGCAGATCCCTAGGATCCCGAAGCCGCGGCGGCGACTTCCGCGGCGAAGTCACTGTCCGGCCGGTCGATCCCCTCGCCAAGCGCGAAGCGACGGAAGCCCACGATCTTGATCGCCGCGCCGGCGCTCTGCTCGGTGGCGCCTAGCGCCTTGGCGACGGTCGTCTCCGGATCATGGACGAAGGCCTGCGACAGGAGGACGACCTCTTCGTAGAATTTGCGCAAACGGCCCTCGACCATTTTCTCGATGACCGCGGCCGGCTTGCCTAGACTCCTTCGCCTGCTCGGTGAGCACCGCGCGCTCGCGCTCGACGAAGGCAGGATCGAGCCCGGTAACGTCCACGCTTTGCGGATTGGCGGCGGCGATGTGCATCGCCACCTGCTTGCCGAAGCTCTTGAGCTTCGCCGCGTCGCCCGTCGAATTCGAGCGCCACGATCACGCCGATCTTGCCGAGGCCAGGAGAAATAGTGTTGTGCATGTAGCTCGCGACCACGCCGGTTTTCACGCCGAGATAAGCGCTCCTGCGAAGCCTCATGTTCTCGCCGATCGAGCCGATCATCTCCTTCAGGTAATCAGCCATGCTGATCTCGCCGCCGCCATACTTTCCCTTGGCGAGCTTGTCGAGGTCGCCCCTGGCCTTGAGCGCGTCGCCAGCAATGGTGCGCACCATGTCCTGGAACTTGTCGTTGCGGGCGACGAAATCGGTCTCGGAGTTAACCTCGACCAACGCTGCCTGATTGTCCTCGGCGGCAAGCCCGATCAGGCCTTCCGCCGCCACTCTGCCCGCCTTCTTGGCTGCCTTGGCCAGACCCTTGGTGCGCAGCCAATCGACCGCCGCCTCCATGTCGCCGGCGGTCTCGTTGAGGGCAGCCTTGCAGTCCATCATGCCTGCGCCGGTCTTCTCGCGCAGGTCCTTCACCATCGTTGCACTAATCGCTGTCATGCCATCCTCTGCCGGCCCGGAACTTCGTTCGCTCCAGGCCTGGTCTCGATCATCGTACTATTCAGGCTTGCCTTCCGCTGCGCTCGGTCTCGCGCCTCTCGGAGGACGCCGCGTCTGCGACGGAGCGTTGCCATTGCCGCCTCTGGCGTCGGGCCGTCCGGGCTTCCGCCGCGGCCTGCGGTCGGCGTCTGACTGAGGCTTTTCGCCCCCTTCGCCGGCCTCCTCGTCTCCTTCGAGCCCGGGTTCGGTGGGCGGCGCGTCGGCGGCGCCGAGGTCGGCGCCAGCGGACCCTTGCGCCCGCTCGATGCCGTCGATGGCGGCACGCGCGACCATGTCGCAATAAAGGGTAATGGCGCGGCCGGCATCGTCATTGCCGGGAATTGGATGACTTATCCCATCGGGATCGCTGTTCGAAATCGACCACGGCGACGATCGGCATGTTGAGCTTGCGTGCCTCGGCGATGGCGATCAATTCCTTGTTGGTGTCGATCACGAACATCAGGTCGGGCGGCGCGCCCATGTCCTTGATGCCGCCAAGCGCCCGCTCGAGCTTGTCCTTCTCGCGGGTAAGCTGCAGCAGCTCCTTCTTGGTCAGGCCTTGCGTCTCGCCGGCCAGCAGCTCTTCCAAGGATTTGAGCCTGCGGATCGAGTTCGAGATTGTGCGCCAGTTGGTCAGCGTGCCGCCGAGCCAGCGGTGGTTCACGTAATATTGGGCGCAGGATCGTGCCGCCTCGGCCACCGCCTCCGAAGCCTGGCGCTTGGTGCCGACGAAAAGCACGCGGCCGCCCTTGGCCACGGTGTCGGCTATGGCGAGAAGCGCCTGGTGAAATAAGGGGACAGTCTGAGTGAGGTCGATGATGTGGATGTTGTTGCGGGAGCCGTAGATGAACGGCGCCATCTTTGGGTTCCAGCGGTGGGTCTGATGACCAAAATGCACGCCGGCCTCGAGCAGCTGGCGCATAGAAACATTAGGCAGTGCCATGGGACTGCATTCTCCTTTTTCCGGTTCTGCCGCCGCGGGACGATGAGACCGGTTTCCCGGTCACCGGAGCGAGCGTGAGGGTCTTGGAAAGAGCCTCGCGGCGCTAAGCTCCCGCGTGTGAGATGTTGCGGTTTATAGGGATGCAACCCCGTCTTGGCAAGGGCGGGGGGCCCGGTTTTAGGCCACTCAGAGGGCGCTCACCGCAGCCACGCCGTCAACCAGCTTGAGGGCGCTGCGTTGCTTCGGGGTGGCATCAATGCCTTGCGGGAGCACGAATTCGACCTCGCTGGCGGCATCGTCGAGGCGAAGCACGAGGCGCAGCTCTCCCTGCCCTCCCCGATTGCCGACCTCTTCGGCGAGGGAGTCAAGCGCGCCGGTTCCCTCCAGATAAATCTTGATGCCGCAGTGGCGCGCTTCGGCGGCCGCCTCGAGCGAGGTAATGCGCTGGACGCGCACTTTGACGGTTTCGCCGTCGGCCTCGGCCTCGACGTCGAGCAGCACGGCGCCGCCGGGCTTGAGCAGCTCGCGCGCGGCGCTCAGGGCTTCGGAGAATACCACAGCCTCGAACTGGCCGGTCGGGTCGGAAAAGGCGACAAAGGCGTAAGCATTGCCGCTCTTGCCCTGGCGTTCGCGCACGGCGAGCACGGTGCCGGCAAGCGTGCCGACAACGCGGCGCGAGAGAGCCTTGGCGGCGAAGTCCACCCAGGAACTCGGCGCCGAGCGCCTCGAGCACGTCCTGGTAGTCGTCGAGCGGATGGCCGGTGAGGAAGAAGCCAACGGCGTCCAGCTCGCGCGACAGCCGATCGGTCGGCACCCAAGGTTTGGCAGCGCGAAGCTCGATCGGCGGCGGCGTCCGCGTCGCGCCGGCGAAGAGGTCGTTCTGGCCGCCGCTCTCGTCTTCCAACGACCGGGTGCCGGCGGCCATGACGCGATCGACATTGGCGAAGGCGGTTGCCCGGTCGATGCCGAGCTCATCGAACGCGCCGGCGGCGGCGAGCGTCTCCAGCGCGCGCTTGTTGACCAAACGCGGGTTTATGGCGCGGGCGAACGCCGAAACGTCGCGGAAGGGCCCGCGCTTGGCTCGCTCGGCACAGATATGATCGACTGCCTGACGCCCGACATTACGCAGCGCGGCAAGCGAATAGCGGATGGCGCCGTCGCTCGGGAGGAAGCCTGCCTCCGAGAGGTTCACCGATGGCGGCTCGATGCGAATCCCCATGCGCCGGGCTTCCTGGGCGAAGCCGTTGAGCTTGTCGGTGTTGCCGATGTCGAGCGTCATGGAGGCCGCCAGGAACTCGATCGGGTGGTTGGCCTTGAGATACGCGGTCTGATAGGCGATCAGCGCATATGCGGCAGCGTGAGACTTGTTGAAGCCGTAGCCCGCGAATTTGGCGACCAGCTCGAAGATGAACTCGGCGCTGCCGCGATCCACACCCTTGCCAACGGCGCCCTCGATGAAGCGGTTCCGCTGCTGCGCCATCTCCTTCTTGATCTTCTTGCCCATGGCGCGGCGGAGCAGATCGGCCTCGCCGAGCGAAAAACCTGACAGGACTTGCGCGATCTGCATCACCTGCTCCTGGTAAATGATCACGCCATAGGTCTCTGCCAGGATCGGCTGGATCAAGGGATGCAGATAATCGGGCTGCTCGCGGCCGTGCTTGCGGTTCACATAGCTGTCGATGTTGTCCATCGGCCCCGGGCGATAGAGCGCCACGATGGCGATGATGTCCTCGAAGCGGTCGGGCTTCAGCTTGCGCAGCGCGTCGCGCATGCCGGAACCTTCGAGCTGGAACACGCCGACGGTGTCGCCGCGGGCGAGGAGCTCGTAAGTCGCAGCATCGTCGAGAGGGAGCCTGCCCGGATCGAGCGCGATACCGCGCGCGCGAGCAGGTGCCGCGCAGTCTCGATCACGGTCAGCGTTTTCAGGCCGAGGAAGTCGAACTTCACCAGACCCGCGGCCTCGGCCCATTTCATATTGAATTGCGTGGCCGGAAGCTGGGCGCGCGGATCGCGATAGAGCGGCACGAGGTCGATCAGCGGCCTATCGGCGATCACCACGCCCGCGGCGTGGGTCGAGGCATGTCGATACAGCCCCTCAAGGCGCTGGCCAATATCGAGCAGCTTGGCCACGATCGGCTCGTTGTCGCGCGCCTCCTGCAGCCGCGGCTCGCCGGCGATGGCCTGAGGAAGCGTGATGGGGTTCGCCGGATTATGCGGCACCAGCTTGCACAGGCGGTCAACCTGGCCATAAGGCATCTGCAGCACGCGGCCGACGTCGCGCAGGACCGCGCGCGCCTGCAATTTGCCGAAGGTGATGATGTGGGCGACCCGGTCAGCACCGTAGCGCTCGCGCACATAGGCGATCACCTCGTCACGCCGGTCTTGGCAGAAGTCGATGTCGAAGTCAGGCATCGACACGCGCTCAGGATTGAGGAAGCGCTCGAACAGCAGCCCGAAGCGCATCGGGTCGAGATCGGTGATGGTGAGCGCCCAGGCGACGAGCGAGCCGGCGCCCGACCCTCGCCCAGGGCCGACCGGGATGCCCTTCGCCTTCGCCCATTGTATGAAGTCGGCGACGATCAGGAAATAGCCCTGGTAGTTCATGCCGGTGATGACGTTGAGCTCGAAGGCCAGGCGATCGGCATAAGCGCGTTGGTCGAAGCCCGGCGCGGCGCCTTGTTCCGCCAGCCTGCTGGCAAGCCCGGCCTCAGACTGGCGGCGAAGCTCGGCGGCTTCTGTTTCACCTTGGGTGACGGACGAAGCCGCGCCGTTCACGAATTGCGGCAGGATCGGCGCGTGCTCGCGCGGGCGGTAGCAGCAGCGGCGGGCGACCTCAATGGTATTCTCGATCGCCTCGGGCAGGTCGGCGAACAGCTCCGTCATCTGGCGCGCGCTCTTGAAATAATGCTCCGGGCTCAAGCGCCGCCGCTGGTCGACCGCGACATAGCTTCCTTGGGCGATGCAGATCAGCGCGTCATGCGCTTCGAAATCGTCGGGGGCCGCGAAGTAAGGCTCGTTGGTGGCGACGATGGGCAGATGGTTGTCGTAGGCGAGGTCGAGGAGCAGGGGCTCGGCCGCCCTCTCCTGCGGCAGCCCGTGCCGTTGCAGCTCGACATAGAGGCGGTCGCCGAAGATACCTTTGAGCGAATTGAGCGCGGCTTCGGCAAACCTGAAATCGTTGGCAGCGATAGCGCGGTCGATTACCCCGTCAGGGCCGCCGGTGAGCGCGATGAGGCCTTCCTGGTGGAGCGCGAGATGGGAGATCGTGACAAGAGCCTCGCCGCTGTCGGCGCCGTAGCGGTAGGCCTCGGTGGAAAGCTTGATGAGATTGGCGTAGCCGTTCGCATCTTTGGCAAGAAGAGCGATACGTCCGTGATTGATGTGCCTCCTCGGTTCACCGCTTTCCGGTTGGGTTTCGGCCTTGGGGGCGAAGCTCAACGACAGGGTGCAGCCGATGATCGGCTGGATGCGCGCCTGCGCCAGGCTTTCGGAGAATTCGAGTGCGCCGAATAGATTGTTGGTGTCGGTGAGCGCGAGTGCCGGCATGTGATGCTCGGCCGCGAGCGTCACGAGATGCGGAATGGTCAGAGCCCCTTCCAGCAGCGAATAGGCACAATGCACTCGAAGATGCACGAAGGGGTGCTCGCTCTTAGCCAACGCTCATTTCTCCGCTTCAACCGCGCAGCCAGCGTGCGGGATTCGCTGGCCCCAGCAAAAGGCTTGGCGCGAGATATCCACGCGTTACACTGTTCCTACTTTGTTCCAAAGTCAAGGTTTGCCAAGAACCTTTTATTCTTCAATGAGTTGGGGGCTTATTTGGCCTGAGAGACCCTCACCACCGTCACCTGCTCCTCGACCAGTAGGCCGTCCATTAGGCGCAAAACGCGGTCCATGCGGGCGGCAAGGTCGAGATTATGGGTGGCGACCAGCGCCGCCAAGCCGGATTGGCGCACCAGGCTCAACAGCTGGTCGAACACGCGTTCGGCGGTCGGCGGGTCGAGATTTCCGGTCGGCTCGTCGGCAAGGAGCAGCCTCGGCCCGTTGGCTACGGCGCGGGCGATGGCGACGCGCTGCTGTTCGCCGCCGGAAAGTTGCGCCGGGCGATGGTCGGCGCGCTCGCCGAGCCCCAGCGCCTCGAGCAACTGCGTCGCCCGCAACTCCGCCTCGCTTTTCGGAAGCCCGAGGATGAGTTGCGGCAGCACCACATTCTCCAGCGCCGAGAACTCCGGCAGGAGGTGATGAAACTGATAGACGAAGCCGATCTCGGAGCGGCGCATGCTGGTGCGCTCGCTGTCGCCGAGCTTGACGCAATCGATCCCGCCAATCACCACGCCGCCTGAATCAGGTCTCTCGAGCAGGCCGGCGATATGGAGCAAAGTGGATTTGCCGGCGCCGGAGGGACCGAGCAAGGCCACAGCCTCGCCGGGGTAGAGAGAGGCGGTCGCGCCTTTGAGCACCTCGATCAGGCGGGATCCTTGCGCAAAAGCGCGTTGCAACCGCTCAACATGGAGCGCCGGAGCTTGATCTGACCTCCCCACGATTTACCCCTACTCGTAGCGCAAGGCTTCGACGGGATCGAGACGAGAGGCTCTCCAGGAGGGATAGAGCGTGGCGAGGATCGACAGAAGAAGCGCCATGATCACGACCGAGGCGGTCTCGCCAGTGTCCATTTCAGCCGGCAGCTGCGACAGGTAGTAGAGCTCAGGCGAGAACAGCTCGGTATCGGTGATCCAGCCGATGAATTCGCGGATCCGCTCGATGTTGAGGCAAACAAGCACGCCGAGCACGAGGCCTGCCAGCGTGCCGACGATGCCGATGCTGGCTCCGGTGATGAAGAAGATGCGCATCACGGCGGCGCGGGTTGCCCCCATGGTGCGCAGAATTGCGATGTCGTGGCCCTTGTCCTTCACCAGCATGATCAGGCCGGAGATGATGTTCAGCGCCGCCACGAGCACGATCAGCGTGAGGATCAGGAACATGACGTTGCGTTCGACCTGAAGCGCGGTGAAGAAGGTCGCGTTCCGCTGCCGCCAGTCGCTGATATAGACCGAGGAGCCGCCGGCATCGATGATCTGCGGCCCGAGGGTGCTCACCTCGTCGGGCGAATCGAGCACGACCTCGAGCACGGTGACGCTGTCGGGCCTGGAGAAATAGCGCTGCGCTTCGGCAAGCGGCATGAACATGATGCTTGAATCATATTCCGACATGCCGATCTCGAAGATGGCGACGATCGGGTAACGCTTGACCCGAGGCGCCGTGCCCAGCGCGGTCGAGGCGCCGCGCGGAGTGAGCAAGGTAATCTGGTCGCCGAGCTTGACGTTGAGGTCGCTGGCGAGCCGGGTGCCGACCGCCACACCTTCCTTGCTGTCAAAGCCGTCAAGGGTGCCGAAGCGGATGTTGCTGGAAACGGCCTTCAGCTGCTTCAAGTCCGCCTCGCGCAAGCCGCGCACCAGCGCACCGGTCGAGGATGACGGCGTCGACACCATCACCTGGCCCTCGATCAGCGGCAGGGCGTATTTCACGCCCTTGACGGCACGCACCTTGTTGGCGACCGCGTCGTAATTGCTGAAATTGGGATCGAGGCTGTGCACCACGACGTGGCCGTTCAGGCCGAGCATCTTGTTGAACAGTTCCTGACGGAAGCCGTTCATCACCGCCATGACGATGATCAGCGTGGCCACCCCGAGCATGATGCCGAGGAAGGAGAAGCCGGCGATCACCGAAATGAAGCCCTCCTTGCGGCGGGCACGCAGATAGCGGAGCGCCACCATCCATTCAAAGGGCGAGAAGGGGCGCGTGCCGTTGCCGCTCATGCCGCTTCCCTGCCAGGCTCGGTCGTGGCGGCCAGGCGATGCAAGGCGGCATCGTAGCCGAGCGCGTGCCTCGCCCCGGTGGCGCGCTCCTTCAGCTCGACCTCGCCGGATTTGATGCCCTTCGGTCCGACGATCAGCTGCCGAGGCAGGCCGATGAGATCCATGGCCGCGAATTTGGCGCCGGGCCGGTCATCGCGGTCGTCGTAAAGCACGCTCAGTCCCGCGGTCTCGAGCTTGGCGTAGAGATCCTCGCAGACCCTGTCGGTTTCCGCATTGCCGCTCTTGACGTTGATCAGCCCGACGTCGAAAGGCGCCACGCTCGCAGGCCAAATGATGCCAGCGTCGTCGTGCGAGGCCTCGATGATGGCTCCGACCAGCCGCGACACGCCGATCCCATAGGAGCCCATCTGCACCGTCACCAATGCCCCGTCAGGGCCCTGCACCTTGCATCCCATCGGTTCGGAGTACTTGGTACCGAAGAAGAAAATATGGCCGACCTCGATGCCCCGGGCGGTGACCCGGTCTGATTCGGGCACTTCATCGGCAAAACGGGCGGCATCGTGCTTCTCGCTAGTGGCCGCGTATTTGCCGGTCCAGGAGCGGATGATCGGCGAAAGGTCGCTTTCATAGTCGAGGTTGGCACCAGGCGGCTCGAGCTTGACGAGATCACTGTGGCAATAGACCTCGCTCTCGCCGGTGTCGGCCAGAATGATGAATTCGTGGCTCATGTCCCCGCCGATCGGCCCCGATTCGGCGGCCATGGGAATGGATTTCAGCCCCATGCGGTTGAAGGTGCGCAGATAGGAGACGAACATCTTGTTGTAGGAGATGCGCGAGTCCTCGACGGTGAGATCGAAGGAATAGGAATCCTTCATCAGGAATTCGCGCCCGCGCATCACGCCGAAGCGCGGCCTGATCTCGTCGCGGAATTTCCATTGGATGTGATAGAGGATGCGCGGCAGCTCCTTGTAGGACTTGACGCCGTCGCGGAAGATCTGGGTGATCAGCTCCTCATTGGTCGGCCCATAGAGCATCTCGCGCTCATGGCGGTCGCTGATGCGCAGCATCTCCTTGCCGTAGACCTCATAGCGGCCGCTTTCGCGCCAGATCTCTGCCGGCTGGATGGTGGGCATGAGCAGCTCCAACGCGCCGGCCCTGTCCTGCTCCTCGCGCACGATTCGCTCGATTTTGCTCAAGACCCGGTAGCCAAGCGGAAGCCAGGAATAGATACCGGCGCTCGCCTGCCTGACGAGTCCAGCCCGCAGCATCAGCTTGTGGGAGACGATCTCGGCTTCTTTGGGGTCGTCGCGCAACAGGGGCAGGAAGTAGCGGCTGAGGCGCATGAGGAGCCGTGCTCGTGGCTTGGGTGGCGGGCGAAACCGTTTCGCGGCTATAGCTTACTTTGGCGAGGGTTAGCAATCGCGCGAGAAGCCGTCGGTTCTCTCCACTGGAGCGTGTGAATTGTCTCGGTTGTTTACCGATTCGGGGCGGAGACCCGTGCGTGGCGGCGGCGCCACGAATTTCCGAGACTGATTAATTTTGAGGCGAACTGCCTACGCCAAACGGCGGCGAAGGCATGAATTTATGCCAATCAGTCACAATCATGGTGACAATTTGGCGCGGCCTTGCTAGTGTCCCTGGCACAACGTGATGAGGGTTCGGGACAGGTAGCGATCTCGGAGTCACGCGTTGAGATTGGACCAGGTCCAAGTCTTGGGAGGAAGTAGCTCCAGGCGCGCTGATATGCAGTTGCAGGCGCAGCCGCTCATCTAGCCAGACACACTCGATAGTCAGAATTGACGGCGAGCCTCGTCAAGGCCGGTGAGATAAGGAGTATTAATTGCAAAAAAGCAAGGTCGCTCGGCCTTGCTTTTTTTGTTGCGCAAACGCCCCTAAAGGAAGCGATCAGCGCACGGTTTCATAGCGCGGCAGGAAGGGAATCTGGTCTAGCGTGATCACACGGTGGACGATGATCACATAGACCGCCGCGAACACCAGGCTTGCCACCACCGTGGTGGCCAGGATCTTCGGCAGCAGTCTTGGCCGGAGTGGTGCGCTTTCCGGCGTGCCGGGGGAAACCTCGCCTTCCTCGGCCTGTGTGCGCACGCCGATCGGCAGCATGGCGAACAGCACGACCCACCAGATCAAGAGATAGATGGCGATGGCGAAGCTCAGCGTCATGGCTTACGCCTGCTCGAGCTCGACCAGCGTGCCGCAAAAATCCTTGGGATGAAGAAACAGCACCGGTTTGCCATGAGCGCCGATCTTGGGGTCGCCATGGCCGAGCACACGCGCGCCTTCGGCGATGAGCCGGTCGCGCGCTTCGACGATGTCGGGCACCTCGTAGCAGAGATGGTGGATTCCGCCATTGGGATTGCGCGCAAGGAAGGCCGCGATCGGCGACTTGTCGCCGAGCGCGCCGAGCAGCTCGACCTTGGTGTTGGGAAGCTCGATGAACACCGTGGTGACGCCATGCTCAGGCTGATCGACCGCGGGGGAGACCTTGGCGCCCAGAGTGTCGCGATAGACCTTGGTCGCCGCCGCAAGATCGGGAACGGCAATGGCAACGTGATTCAAGCGTCCGATCATCAATGCTCTCCTATTCGTCATGCCCGGACTTGATCCGGGCATCCATGCCGTGACGGCTCAGCGGATGAAAGCGCCAATGGAATGGATTGCCGGTCAAGCCCGGCAACGACGCGGTAACATAAGTCGCCGGCTATATCACCGTCAGCAACACCGAGCATACCGGCTTCTTGCCCCAGGCTTGATTGACGGCGGCGCGCACGCCACGGCGGACGGCTTCGCTGACGAGAGCCTGATCCTTGCGGCGCGGCCGCGGAATGCTCTCGATGGTGCCAATGGCGGCTTCCCGCGCGATCGTCTCGAATGGATTGCCTTCCCTGTCGGTTGTGGGAATCCCGGACAGCGCCACCTCGGGATCGGCGAGCAGCGCCCCCTTGTCGGAGAGCACGAGCGAGACCGATATCGAACCGGCAAAGCTCAGCTTGCGGCGCTCGCGCACCTGCCCCTCATCGGCGCGGGTGATGATGGCGCCGTCGCGGTAGAGGCGCCCGACCGGCACGTCGTCGATGATCGCGGCGGGCGGAGGCGCAAGCCTTACCATCGCCCCGTTCCTGGCGCGGATCACCTCGGGCACGCCGAGCTTCTCGGCGAGTTCTGGCATGGGCCTCAAGATGCTTGCCTTCGCCATGCATCGGGATGGCGATCTTGGGCCGCACCCAGCGATAGAGCTGCTCGAGCTCACCGCGGCGCGGATGACCGGACACATGCACCGGAGCGTCGGCATCGGTAATCACCTCGATGCCGAGATCGGCGAGACCATTCTGCACACGGCCGACTGCCTTCTCGTTGCCGGGGATGGTGCGGGAGGAGAAGATCACGCGATCGCCGGGATCGAGACTAACATTGGGATGCTCATCCAGCGCGATCCGCGCCATGGCGGCGCGCGCCTCGCCTTGGCTGCCTGTGCACAGCGCCACGACCTTGCGCGCCGGGATCTTCTCGAATTCGTTCTCGTCGTGAAAGGAGAGGTCAGGATCGAGATAGCCGGTCTCCTGCGCCGCTTCGATCACGCGGTGCATGGCGCGGCCGACCACCACGAGCTTGCGGCCGGCGGCGCGGGCCGCTTTGGCCACCGAGCGGATACGGGCCACGTTGGAAGCGAAGATGGTCACCGCCACGCGCCGCGGAGCCTCGGCGATCAGGCGCTCGAGGGTGACGGCAACATCTGCCTCAGACGGCGACATGCCGTCGCGGATGGCGTTGGTGGAATCGCAGATCAGCGCGAGGACGCCCTCGTCGCCAAGCGCCTTGAGCCGAGACACGTCCGTCGGCGCGCTGGTCAACGGATGCTCATCAAGCTTCCAGTCGCCGCTATGCAGCACGGTGCCGAGATCGGTCTTGATGATCACCGCCGAAGGCTCCGGGATCGAATGGGACATGTTGACGAGCTCGATGTCGAACGGCCCGATGGTGCGGCGGTCGCCCATCGGCACAATGTGCAGCGGAAAATCCTGGAGCAGCCCCCTTTCGGCGAGCTTCGACTTGAGCATGGAGGCGGTGAACGGCGTGGCATAGACGGGCACGCCGCCGAGCCTCGGCCACAGATCGACCACGGCGCCGAAATGGTCTTCATGCGCGTGGGTCAGGAGCAGTGCAACGAGGTTCGGGCGTTCCGCCTCGAGGAAGGTAATGTCGGGAAGGATCACGTCGACGCCAGGCTCGAGCTCGCCGCCAAAAGTGATGCCCATGTCGACGATCAGCCATTGGCGATCGTCAGGCGGACCGTAGCCGTAGAGGTAGAGATTCATGCCGATCTCACCCACCCCGCCAATGGGCACGAACACGAAATCAGGCCTATGTCGGTCGGAACGTCGGGACATGCTCTAGGGCTTGGGATTGGTCACGGGTTGGCGAAGAAAACGTCGCCGGCGGAGATACGGCGCTCGGCACCATCGCTCATCAGGAGCCGGAGAGCACCTCCTGAATCGAGGCCGGCGAAGGTCCCTTCGGCGTCCTGCTCGCCATGCAGGCGTACGCGCAAGGGGCGCCCAGTGGGTCCGGCCCGGTCGAGCCAGGCGCGCCGCACGGTCTGGAACGCGACCCCCTCGCCCCAGCGCGTGAGCCAGGCATCGGTGACGGCGGCAAGCGCCTCGAACGCGGCAGCGGGGGTCGCCGTCGCGCCATGCGCAGCTAGGCTCGTTGCCGGCTGCTCAAGATCGGGCGGGCAGCTTGCGAGATTGATGCCGGTGCCGATCACCACCCTGCAGCGGTTCGGTGCCGCTTCGGCTACGCTCTCGAGGAGCATGCCGGCAACCTTGCCGCCCTTGAGCAGCACGTCGTTCGGCCATTTGAGCAGAAGCTCCGAGCTGACCTTGGTGGGCAGGAGCTTGGCTGCGGTGTCGTAGGCCACAACGCCGGCAAGGAGCGCAAGCTGCCCCGCCGTCCTCAAAGGACAGCCGAGCCCGACCAGCAGGCTCGCAAACAGATTGCCGTGCTGGGACTGCCACTGGCGCCCGTTGCGGCCGCGTCCAGCCGATTGCCGCAAGGACCAGATCCATAGAGGTCCGGGCTCGCCAGCTTCTGCACGGCGGCGTGCTTCGGCATTGGTGGAGTTGATCGTCTCCAGACGCAGCAGACGGTACCCGGAGGGAACCTTCGGCAATGATGAGGCGAAAGGCGGCATCAGAACAGGGACTTAGCGGCGGCTTCGGCGACGTTCACCAGCGGTGCCGGATAGACGAAATAGAACAGGATGAAAAGACCGGTCGCTCCGAGCACGGTGGCGAGCAGGCCGGGCATCGGCTCGAAGCGCTCGACGGGAGCATCGAAATACATGATCTTGACGATGCGAAGATAATAATACGCGCCCACGACGCTCAACAGCACGCCGATCACGGCGAGCGCATAAAGGCCCGAATTGATGGCGGCGAGGAACACGTAGAACTTTGCGAAGAAGCCGGCGAGCGGCGGGATGCCGGCAAGCGAGAACAACAACATGGCGAGCAGGAAGGCCATCATCGGGCTCGTGCTCGAGAGGCCCGACAGCTGATCGATATCCTCGACCATGCGGCCGTTCCGCCGCATGGCGAGGATGCAGGCGAAAGTGCCGAGGGTCATGGCGAGGTAGATGGCGAGGTAGATGATCACGCCCTGTACGCCCTCCGAGGTGCCGGCGGCAAGCCCGACCAGCGCGTAGCCCATATGTCCGATCGAGCTATAGGCCATCAGGCGTTTGATGTTGCGCTGGCCGATCGCCGCGAAGGAGCCGAGTGCCATCGAGGCAATGGCGAGGAAGGTGACGATCTGCTGCCATTCGTGCGTCACCGCGGGGAAGGCGGCAATAAGCGTGCGCACGGTAAGCGCCATGGCGGCGAGCTTTGGTGCTGCGGCAAAGAAGGCGGTGACGGGGGTCGGCGCCCCCTCATAGACGTCCGGCGTCCACATATGAAACGGGACCGCCGAGATCTTGAAGGCGAAGCCCGTCATCAAGAACACGAGGCCGAAGATCAGGCCGAGATTGGCGCCTGAGGGCTGCACCGCGGCGGCGATGTCGGTGAACAGCGTCGAGCCGGTGAAGCCGTAGATCAGCGATGCGCCATAAAGCAGCATGCCGGAGGAGAGCGCGCCGAGGACGAAATATTTGAGCCCCGCCTCGCTCGAGCGCGCCGAGCGGCGGTCGAAGGCCGCGACCACGTAGAGCGCGAGGCTTTGCAGCTCGAGCCCGACATAGAGCGAGATGAGATCGTTGGCCGAGATCATCATCATCATGCCGGTGGTTGCGAGCAACACCAGCACCGGGAACTCGAATTTCAGGCGTCCTGTCAGCTGCCAATAATCGACCGACATGATGAGCGTGACCGCGGCGCCGGTCAGGGTGAGAAGCTTCAACACGCGGGCGAAGGGATCGACGATGAACCCGTCGTTGAACAGCGTGGTTGTCCCGCTCCCCCGCAGCACGAAAAATCCGGCGAGCACGATAACCAAGACGGCGATCCAAAGAATGAGATTGGCCTCCTCCTTGCGTGTCGACACACCGAAGAGCAGCAGCATCATGGCGCCAAGCGCCAGGGTCACCTCAGGCAGCGCGACATACAATTGCAGCGAGGGCGACACGGTCTCTCCTTAGGGCAGAAGCGCGACGTGCGCCTGCTCTGCGGCGGCGAGCGCGGTGTGGTAGTTCTTGATCAGGGCTTCCACCGACGCCGCGCTCGCGTCGAGGATCGGTCCCGGATAGAAGCCAAAGAAAATAGTGAGCACGACGAGCGGGCTCATTACTGCCACCTCGCGCCAGCTCAAATCGGTGATGTCTTTCAGCGCCGGCTTTTCCAGCTTGCCGAAGATGATGCGGCGGTAGAGCCATAGCGCGTAGGCCGCCGAGAGGATGATGCCGGTCGTGGCGAGGAACGCCACCCAAGTGTTGATGCGGAAAGCGCCGAGCAGGCTCAAGAACTCGCCGACGAAGCCGCTCGTGCCCGGCAGCCCGACATTGGCGAGCGTGAACACCATGAAGCAGAAGGCGTAGAGCGGCATGCGGTCGACGAGCCCGCCATAGGCTGAGATCTCACGGGTATGCATGCGGTCGTAGATCACGCCGACGGAAAGGAATAGTGCGCCGGAAACGATGCCGTGGGAGAGCATCTGGAAGATGCCGCCCTGCAGTCCCTGCATGGTGAGGGTAAACACCCCGATGGTGACGAAGCCCATATGGGCGACCGACGAATAGGCGATCAGCTTCTTCGCGTCTTCCTGCGCGAGCGCCACGAGCGAGGTGTAGATAATGGCGATCACCGAGAGCGCGAAGATCAGCGGCGCGAACTCGGCGGACGCGAGCGGGAACATCGGAATGGAGAAGCGCAGGAAGCCATAGCCGCCCATCTTCAGAAGAATGCCGGCAAGGATCACGGAGCCGGCGGTCGGCGCCTCGACATGAGCGTCAGGGAGCCAGGTATGCACCGGCCACATCGGCAGCTTCACCGCGAACGAGGCGAGGAAGGCGAACCATAGCCAGGTCTGCATGGCCGGCGGGAAGCCGTGGGTGAGCAGCGTAGGGATGTCGGTGGTGCCGGCCTCCCAGTAGATCGCCATGATGGCGAGCAGCATGAGCAGCGAGCCGGCGAGCGTGTAGAGGAAGAATTTGAAGCTCGCATAGACGCGGCGCGGGCCGCCCCAGATGCCGATGATCAGGAACATCGGGATCAGGCCGCCTTCGAAGAATAGATAGAACAGCACGAGGTCGAGGCTCGTGAACACGCCGAGCATCAGCGTTTCGAGCACGAGGAAGGCGATCATGTATTCCTTCACCCGCACAGTGATCGATTGCCAGCTCGCCAGGATGCAGATCGGCATCAGCAGCGCCGTCAACAGCACGAACGGCAAGGAGATACCGTCGACGCCCATGTGGAACTTGATGACCCCGAGCCAGGCGCGCTGCTCCACGAACTGGAATTGCGCCGTGGTCGGGTCGAATTCGCGCCACAGCAGCAGCGACAGCGCGAAGGTGACGAGTGTGGTCCACAGCGCGATGAACCGGGCGTTGCCGTCGGCTGCCTCGTCGGCGCCGCGCAGGGCCACGATCAGCAGCGCGCCGAGCAGCGGCAGGAAGGTGACGGTGGAGAGGATCGGCCAGGAGAAGCTCATCGCGGCAGCCCTCCCCCGGCAAAGATGAAATAGGTGATGATCAACGCCACGCCGATCAGCATGACGAAGGCGTAGTGATAGATGTAGCCGCTCTGCAGCTGCACCACGCGGTTGGTGATGTCGATCACACGCGCCGCCACGCCGTCAGGGCCGATGCCGTCGATGATGGTGCCGTCGCCGGTCTTCCACAGGAAGCGGCCGAGCCGCTTCGCCTGGCGCACGAAGAGAAAGTCGTAAAGATCGTCGAAGTACCAGGCGTGCAGCAGGAACTGGTAGAGCCTACGGAATCGCTTGGCGAGGCCGAAGGGCACCAGCGGATTGATGAGGTAGAAATACCAGGCGATGGCGAAACCGATCGCCATGGCGATAGTCGGCGCCAGCACCACCAGGATCGGCACCTCGTGATGTGGCTCGCCGTGGGTCACGAGCGAGCCGCGCCAGAATTCGGTCTGATCAGAGCCGATGAAGTAGCGCGTGAACACGGCGCCGGCGAGCAGCGAGCCGATGGCGAGAATGATGAGCGGCAGTCCCATGGTCCACGGAGGCTCATGGGCGTGGGCCAGCACGTCGGGCTTCTCGCGCGGCTTGCCCTCGAAGGTAAGGAACATGAGCCGCCAGGAATAGAACGATGTGAGCAGGGCCGCCAACGCGGTCAGCACGAAGCCGTACATGCCGATCGGCGTGCCGGCGGCAAAGGCCGCCTCGATGATGGCGTCCTTGGAGATGAAGCCCGAGGTCAAGGGAAAGCCGGTGAGCGACAGGGTGCCGACCAGCATCATCGCCCAGGTGAAGGGCAGGACTTTCCGCAATCCGCCCATCCGGCGCATGTCCTGCTCGTGGTGCAGCGCATGGATCACTGCGCCCGCGCCCAAGAACAGCAGGGCCTTGAAGAAGGCATGGGTAAAGAGATGAAACATGCCGGTGCCATAGGCGCCGACGCCTTCGGCCACGAACATGTAGCCGAGCTGGGAACAGGTCGAGTAGGCGACCACGCGCTTGATGTCGTTCTGTACGAGGCCAACGGTCGCGGCAAAGAAGGCGGTGGTGGCGCCGAAGAAGGTGACGACGGCGAGCGCGATCGGCGCAAGCTCGAACAGCGGCGACAGCCGCGCCACCATGAACACGCCGGCGGTGACCATGGTCGCGGCATGGATCAGGGCCGAGACCGGCGTCGGACCCTCCATGGCGTCGGGCAGCCAGGTGTGCAGCAGGAACTGGGCCGACTTGCCCATGGCCCCCATGAACAGCAGGAGGCAGATCAGGGTCAGTACGTCGACCTGCATCCACAGGAAATGCATGGTCTTGCCGACCTGGTCGGGGGCTGAGGCAAAGATCGTGTCGTACTGAACGGTGTTGAAGATCGTGAAGGTGGCGAAGATGCCGAGCGCGAAGCCGAAATCGCCGACGCGGTTGACAATGAAGGCCTTGATGGCGGCGGCATTGGCCGAGGGCCGGTGATACCAGAAGCCGATGAGGAGGTAGCTCATCAGGCCGACGCCCTCCCAGCCGAAGAACAGCTGCACCAGGTTGTCGGCGGTCACCAGCGCCAGCATGGCAAAGGTGAACAGGGAGAGATAGGCGAAGAAGCGCGGCCGGTGCGGATCCTCCTCCATGTAACCGACGGAGTAGAGGTGCACGAGACCAGAGACCGTGGTCACCACCACCAGCATCACCGCGGTGAGCGTGTCGACGCGCAGCGCCCAGGAGGTTTGCAGCGCGCCTGAAATCGATGAACGGGAACAGCTCGATGCGCGCCTCATGGCCTTCGAAGCCCACCTGGTAGAGGGCCAACCAGGCAAGAGGCATAGTGACCAGCACGAGGCTCGTGGTGATCACCTCGCTCGCGCGGGCGCCGATCAGCCTGCCGAAGAGCCCAGCGATGATCGCGCCGATCAGCGGGAGAAAGACGATGGCCTGATACATCGGCGCGCAGCTAGCCTTTCAGCAGGTCGATTTCGGCGACATCGATGGTGCCGCGGTTACGGAAATAAACGACGATGATGGCGAGGCCGATGGCGGCCTCGGCGGCGGCGACGGTCAGCACGATGAGGGCGAAGACCTGGCCCACGAGGTCGTTGTGAAACGCCGAAAAGGCGACGAGATTGAGGTTCACCGCAAGCAGCATCAGCTCGACGCTCATCAAGATGACGATCACGTTCTTGCGATTGAGAAAAATGCCGAAAATGCCCAGCGTGAACAGGATGGCGGCAACGGTGAGATAGTGGGAGAGGCCGACGGTCATGAGAGGCCCCTCCCCGTTTCGACCTCGACCACCTCGACGGCGCGCTCACGCGTGCGCTCGACCTGACGGGTCACGGACTGCCGCTTGACGTCGCGCTTGTGTTGCAAGGTGAGCACGATGGCGCCGATCATGGCGACGAGCAGGATCAGCCCGGCAGCTTCAAACAGATAGACGTATTTGGTGTAAAGGATCTGCCCGAGCGCCGCCGTATTGCTCGTTTGCGAGATGGGAGGCGTGGGCGCTTGCGCTGCGATCTCCGGCGCCGTGACCCAGGCCACGAGAATAAGCACCAGCTCGACCAGCAGCAGGATGCCGATGGTGGCGCCGACCGGCAGATATCTCAGGAACCCTGCCCGCAGTATGGCAAAGTCCACATCGAGCATCATCACCACGAACAGGAACAGGACCAGCACCGCGCCGACATAGACCACGACCAGGATCATGGCGAGAAACTCCGCGCCGAGCAGCACGAAGAGGCCCGCGGCGTTGAAGAAGGCGAGGATGAGGAAGAGCACCGCGTGCACCGGGTTCTTCACGGCGATCACCATGAAGGCGGACGCCACGCACAACCCGGCGAACAGATAGAAGAACAGAGTGCTCAGAAGCATAAGGCCGCCAAGCCCCCTACCGATAGGGCGCGTCGAGCGCCAAATTCTTGGCGATCTCGCGCTCCCAGCGGTCGCCGTTCGCGAGCAGCCGGTTCTTGTCGTAGTAAAGCTCCTCGCGCGTCTCGGTGGCGAACTCGAAATTCGGCCCTTCGACAATGGCATCGACCGGGCAGGCTTCCTGGCAGAAGCCGCAATAGATGCATTTCACCATGTCGATATCGTAACGGGTGGTGCGGCGCGTGCCGTCGTTGCGCCGGGGACCGGCCTCGATGGTGATGGCTTGCGCCGGGCAGATGGCTTCGCAGAGCTTGCAGGCGATGCAGCGCTCCTCGCCGTTGGGATAGCGGCGAAGCGCGTGCTCGCCGCGGAATCTCGGCGAGAGCGGTCCGCGCTCGAAGGGATAGTTGATGGTCGCCTTTGGTCGCACGAAATATTTCATGGCAAGCCAGAAGGCCGAGAAAAACTCGGTGAGCAACAGGGCCTTGGCGCCTTCGGCAATGCGCTTCACGGCACGTCTCCTCTCAACTCGCCTGCTGCCAAAGCTGAAGAATAGCCGCTACGATCACGACCATGGCGAGCGACAATGGCAGGAAGACCTTCCACCCGAGCCGCATCAGCTGGTCGTAGCGGTAGCGGGGGACCATGGCCTTGACCATGGCAATCAGGAAGAACAGGAAGCAAACCTTCCCCACGAACCATATCACACCTGGAATCCAGGTGAAGGGCGGCACCGGAAAGAGCGGCAGCCAGCCGCCAAGGAACAGCACGGTCCCAAGCCCGCACATCAGCACAACGGCGACGTATTCGCCGAGCATGAACAACATGTAGGGGGTGGAGGAATATTCCACCATGAAGCCCGCGACGAGCTCAGATTCTGCCTCGAGCAGGTCGAAGGGCGGCCGATTGGTCTCGGCCAGAGCCGAGACGAAGAACACAACGAACATCGGCAAGAGTGGCAGCCAGTACCAGCCGAAGATCCCGAAGGCGCTGTCCTGCGCCTTGACGGTGTCGTTCAAGTTGAGCGAGCCGGCGCAGAGCAGCACGGTGATGATGACGAAGCCGATGGAGACTTCGTAGGAGACCATCTGCGCGGCAGAGCGCAGCGCCGCGAGGAACGCGTATTTGGAGTTGGAGGCCCAGCCGGCCATGATCACGCCGTAGACCTGCAAGGACGAGATGGCGAAGATGTAAAGGATGCCGACATTGATGTCGGCGACAGCCCAGCCATTGGCCACCGGAATGACCGCCCATGCCGACAGTGCAAGCCCGGCGGTGACGATCGGCGCGAGCAGGAAGATGCCCTTGTTGGCGCCGGCCGGAATGATAGGCTCCTTGAACACGAATTTGAGCAGGTCGGCGAAGGATTGCAGCAGTCCGAAGGGCCCCACCACGTTCGGTCCGCGCCGCATCTGCACCGCCGCCCAGACCTTGCGGTCGGCGTAGAGCAGGAAGGCGACGGCGATCAGCAGGATGACCAGCAACAGCAGGCTCTGCCCGATGATGAGGGCGATGGGCAGGCCATAGCTCGACCAGAACTCAGCCATGGGTGCCAGTCGCCTCTTCGGCGTTGGTCGCATGCAGCGCGCTTAGCTCGGCCATGATCTTGGAGGCGCGGGCGATCGGATTGGTGAGATAGAAGTCGGTGACCGCCTTGCCGAAGCGATCCGTGCTGGTCTTGCCGCCGTCTTTTGCCGCCAGCCTCTCGATCGCGGCGCTGTCTGCTAGCGCGATTTGATCGAGCAAGGCGAGATGCGGACAGGCGGCGAACATCTTGGCGCGCAATTGCTGGGCGTTGGCGAAGGGCAACGCTTGGTCTAGCACGCCCGACAAGGCCCTGATGATCGTCCAGTCTTCGCGCGCGTCGCCGGGCGGGAACACGGCGCGGGCGGTCATTTGCGGGCGCCCTTCAGTGTTGACGTAGGTCGCGTCCTTCTCGGTATAGGCGGCGCCCGGCAGGATGACATCGGCGCGATGGGCGCCGCGGTCGCCGTGGCTCCCCTGATAGATGACGAAGGCCTTTCCCAGCCTCTCGGTGTCGATCTCGTCGGCGCCAAGCAGGTAAACGACGTCGATCTCGCCCGTCTCCGCACCGTCGAGCATGGCTTCGACGTCCCTGCCCTGTTCGCCCGGCACAAGGCCGAGATCGAGACCGGCGACGCGGGCGGCAGCGGTGTGCAGCACGCCGAACCCGTTCCAGCCGATGTCAGGCTTGACCGCGCTGATGGCCAGAGCTGCCTTTGCCGTGAGCGCCAGCACCGCGGCGCCATCAGGCCGCGCCAGCGCCGCCTGGCCGATGATGACCAGCGGCCGCTCGGCGCCCTTTATCGCCTCGACGAAGCGATGCGCTCCGCTCGCCAGTTTCGCCAAGGTCTCGGGGCCGGCACCGAGATGCTCATAGCTGTAAGTAAGGTCTGCCGGTGTGCCGATCAGGCCGATGGGGAGGTGGCCTTGCGTCTGGCGGACTCGCTTGAGGATGCGGGAGTTGAGCACCGGCGATTCGAGCCGTGGATTGGTGCCAATCAGGAGAATGGCGTCGGCCTGCTCGATGCCTTCGACGGTAGCGTTGAATAGATAGGTGGCGCGCCCGAGCTTGGGATCGAGCTTGGCTCCGTCCTGCCGGCAATCGATATTGGGCGAGCCAAGTTGATCGGCGAGAAGCCTCAGCGCAAACATCTCCTCGGCCGCGGCGAGATCGCCGGCGATGGCAGCGAAGCGCTTTCCGTCGAGCCCGCCCAGCTTTTCGGCGATGGCGCTGAAAGCCTCGTCCCAGGTGACGGGCTCAAGCTTCCCCTTGCGCCTGAGATAGGGCCGGTCGAGACGCTGCACGCGCAGGCCGTCCCAGACATGGCGCGTCTTGTCGGAGATCCATTCCTCGTTGATGGCGTCGTTCACCCGCGGTAGGAAACGCATCACCTCGCGGCCCCGGCTGTCGACGCGGATATTGGAGCCGAGGGCGTCCATGACGTCGATCGACTGGGTCTTGGTCAGCTCCCAAGGCCGCGCCATGAAGGCGTAAGGCTTGGAGGTCAGCGCCCCGACCGGGCAGAGATCGACCACATTGCCGGAAAGCTCGGACATCATGCCGTGCTCAAGATAGGTGGTGATCTCCATGTCCTCGCCGCGCCCGATGGCGCCGAGCTCTTCCACGCCAGCGACCTCGGTCATAAAGCGGATGCAGCGCGTGCAATGGATGCAGCGCGTCATGAAGGTACCGATCAGCGGGCCGAGATATTTGTCCTCCACGGCGCGCTTGTTGTCGGCGAAGCGGCTGGCGTCGAAGCCATAGGCCATGGTCTGATCCTGCAAATCGCATTCGCCGCCCTGGTCGCAGATTGGGCAGTCGAGCGGGTGATTGATCAGCAGGAATTCGAGCACACCTTCGCGCGCCTTCTTCACTGTCGGTGAGTCGGTGATGATGGTCGGCGGCGTGCCGTCGCGACCTGGCCTGAGATCATTGACGCTCATGGCGCAGGAGGCCACGGGCTTCGGCATGCCGGCCACTTCGACCAGGCACATGCGGCAATTGCCGGCGATGGACAAGCGCTCGTGATAGCAGAAACGCGGAATCTCGACGCCGGCGAGGCCGCAGGCCTGGATCAGGGTGATGCCGTTCGGCACCTCGTGCTCGTTGCCGTCGATGATGAGCTTAGGCACGCTTCCTCGCCTTCTTTTCTGGAGCGTCGATCCGGGCGACGTTTGGCAATGGCGGCGGAGTGTGACGAGGGTCGTTCAGAGCGTCGTAGAGAAACTTGCGGAACCTTGGTCCGTATTGCTCAAGGTACCCGGAGTTCTGAAAATACGGCGACAGAAAATAGTCGCGATGCGGCTTGAGCTGAATGCGGACGGCGACGCCCCATTCCTTGGTCGGCGAGACCTCCAGGATCTCCTCGCTCGCGTTGAGGATGGTGTCGACATAGAGCTCGTATTTCTGGAACAGCTCGATGCTGTCGTCGATGGTGCGCTGATCGTAGTCGAATTGCGCGAGCTTCAGGGTCGGATCGGAAAGCTTCGGATTATCGAAGGCGAGCCTGAGCGTCTCGCGCCATAGCTCATTGGCGTTGGCGCGGCGCTCTGCCTTCTTGTTTTCGGCGATTTGCAGATGGGCATAGATCAGGGCGGCGATGGCAGCCGCGGCCATGACCAGCGTCGAGAGCGTCATGGCGTTGTCCCAGAGCCAGGTCATGGGTCGCTACTCCGCCGCCACCGGAACAAACGGCGCGAGCGGCCTTGTCGCCTGCGCGTCGATGCGTTCCTCGATCACGTGGCGGAAATGGCGGATCAGGCCCTGCACCGGCCAAGCTGCGGCGTCGCCGAGGGCACAGATGGTATGGCCCTCCACCTGATAGCTGACATTAAGCAGCATATCGATCTCGGCCTTCTCGGCCTGCCCCTTGGCCATGCGCTCGAGCACCCGCCACATCCATCCGGTGCCTTCGCGGCATGGCGTGCACTGCCCACAGGATTCATGCTTGTAGAAATATGACAGCCTGGCGATGGCGCGGATCATGTCGGTCGATTTGTCCATGACGATCACGGCCGCGGTGCCGAGCCCGCTCTTCAAATCTCGCAAGCTGTCGAAATCCATCGGCAGGTTGTCGCATTGGCTGGCCGGGATGCAGGGCACGGACGATCCGCCCGGGATCACCGCGAGCAGGTTGTCCCAGCCGCCGCGCACGCCGCCGGCGTGACGATCGATCAGCTCGCGAAGATCTACGCCCATCTCCTCCTCGACATTGCAGGGCGTGTTCACATGGCCTGAGAGGCAGAACAGTTTGGTGCCGGTGTTGTTGGGCTTGCCGAGCGAGGCGAACCACGTGGCGCCACGGCGGAGGATATCCGGCACCACAGCGATCGAACTCGACGTTGTTGACGGTGGTCGGAGCGCCATAAAGGCCAACATTGGCGGGGAACGGCGGCTTCAAGCGCGGCATCCCCTTCTTGCCTTCAAGGCTCTCGAGCAGCGCCGTCTCCTCGCCGCAGATATAGGCCCCTGCCCCATGATGCAGATAGAGATTGAAGTCCCAGCCATTGACGTTGTTCTCGCCGATCAGCTTCGCGTCATAGGCCTCGTCGATTGCGGCCTGCAGCACCTCCCGCTCGCGGATGAACTCGCCGCGGATATAGATGTAAGAGACGTTCGCGCGCATGGCGAAGGAAGCGAGCAGCGCGCCTTCGATCAGGAGATGCGGGTCGTGGCGCATGATGTCCCGGTCCTTGCAGGTGCCGGGCTCGGAATTCGTCGGCGTTGATCACGAGGTAGCTCGGACGGCCGTCGGACTGCTTCGGCATGAACGACCATTTGAGCCCGGTGGGGAAACCGGCGCCGCCGCGGCCGCGCAGACCTGAAGCTTTCACCTCATCGATGATGGCCTCCTGGCCCTTCTCGATCATAGCCTTGGTGCCGTCCCAGGCGCCGCGGCCGCGCGCCGCCTTGAGCCGCCAGTCATGGAAGCCGTAGAGATTCTTGAAGATGCGGTCGGAGTCTTTCAGCATCACTTTGGTCTCCGGCCGGAGCTGTCACGAAGAGGAGGCTTCGGCACGGCTGCCTCGCGCTCGCTTGCCGCGGCGGCCGGCTTCTTCGTGTCATCGTCGGCCAGAGCGAGCTCCCCCTCATCTCTGTGAGAGTCGCGCGTCGGCGCCTCTCCATACAGTCCTTGCGCGGTGAGTGTCGTTAGTCCGCCCGCAGGCTCGGAGGAGTGCCGCGCATCCTGCGGCCCCGGCTTGACCTTGCCGCCCCCGCGCAATTTCACCAGAATTTGCTCGAAGCTCTCGGGCGTCAGATCCTCGTAATAGTCCTTGTTGATCTGCACCATCGGCGCATTGACGCAAGCGCCAAGGCATTCGACCTCGGTCCAGGAAAACACCCCGTCCTCGGTAACGTGTCCGGGCTCGCCGATCAGCTTGCGGCAGGCGTCCTTGATGCCGTCGGCGCCGCGGAGCCAGCAGGGCGTGGTGCCGCAGACCTGCACGTAATAGCGGCCGACGGGAGCGAGATTGAACATCGTGTA
Organism: uncultured Alphaproteobacteria bacterium; assembly: GCA_963757555.1. Taxonomy (GTDB): domain Bacteria; phylum Pseudomonadota; class Alphaproteobacteria; order Rhizobiales; family Methyloligellaceae; genus Methyloceanibacter. The sequence continues at coordinate 156,268 of CAVWRU010000012.1, read as the reverse complement.
GAAGGTGGCGATCTCATAGATGCGGATATAGGCCATGTCGAGCATGTCGGCGATGAAGCGGAGCGCCGGCTCGGGCAGCCAGCCGCCACATTGCTCCTGCGCCCGCCACAACAGTGGCAACACCGCCGAGGCCTGCCGGCCTTCCGGATATTTCTTGAGCTGGTCCTTGGCCCAATCGAGGTTCTTGGGCGTAAAGGCGAAGGCTTCGGGCTGCTCGGCGGCGAGACGGCGGACGCTCATAGGCTTGCTTGTTCTTTTGTTGTGTGAATCGGGCGCAAGACCGTGACAGACGCCTCCTAGCGGAACACGGTACAGGAGGCGATATCGGTCAGGCTTTCCTTCACATATGCCTTGAGCGTGTAATAGCAAACCGCGATCGCAGTTTCTTTTTGCAGGGTGAGAAGGATGGCGTCTGAGGAGACCTTGCCGATCTGGCGTGTGACCGCATCGGCAGAAACGAGGACAGTGGTCCTGATCAGGAATCCTTCGGCAAGAATGTCCTTCATCTTCGCTCCCGATTGGACTCCACCGCCGGCTGGCGGAGGCGCCTCCTCAGCCTTCGCATCGGGCGGAGGCACCTCGTCGGCTTTTCCTTCATCCTTGGCGGCATCGCCGTCATCGTCCTTCGGCTCGGATGCCTCGGGCGCAGCGTCCTTGTCGGAGGGGGCGGCCAGGACAGGCAAGGCGAAGCGCAACAGGAGGACAGCGAAGCAGACGGTGCTCCAGATCAGTAACCCTCTGATAAATTTATTCATATTGCCCCCTCCTCCGATGTTCAGCACGGACCTAGCGATCGACCTCTCCGAACACGATATCGATCGAACCTAACACTGCCGAGACGTCGGCCAGCATATGGCCTCGGCACAAGAAATCCATTGCCTGCAAATGGGCAAACCCCGGCGCCCTGATCTTGCAGCGATAGGGGCGGTTGGTGCCGTCGGCGACGAGATAGACGCCGAACTCGCCCTTCGGCGCTTCCACCGCCGCGTACACCTCGCCCGCGGGCACGTGATAGCCCTCGGTGTAGAGCTTGAAGTGCTGGATCAGCGCCTCCATCGAGCTCTTCATCACGGCCCGCTTCGGCGGAACCATCTTGTGGTTCTCAACCGTGATCGGGCCAAGCTCGGTCGTCAGCCTCTCGCAACATTGCTTCATGATGCGCACCGACTGGCGCATCTCCTCCATGCGCATGAGGTAGCGGTCGTAATTGTCGCCGTTCTTGCCGATCGGGATGTCGAACTGAAGCTCTGAATAGCACTCGTAAGGCTGGCTCTTGCGCAAGTCCCAGCGGGCGCCACACCCACGCACCATGACGCCGGAGAAGCCGTGCGCCCAGGCGTCCTCGAGCTTGACCACGCCGATATCGACGTTGCGCTGCTTGAAGATGCGGTTGTCGGTGAGCAGGCCTTCGATGTCGTCGCAGACTTTGAGGAAGGGATCGCAGAAGGCGTAGATGTCGGCCACGAGCTCGGGCGGAAGATCCTGATGCACGCCGCCGGGACGGACATAGGCCGCGTGCATGCGGCTGCCGCTTGCCCGCTCGTAGAACACCATGAGCTTTTCGCGCTCCTCGAAGCCCCACAGCGGCGGGGTGAGCGCGCCGACGTCCAGGGCCTGCGTGGTGATGTTGAGGAGGTGGGAAAGCAGGCGTCCGATCTCGGAATAGAGCACGCGGATCAGTTGGGCGCGCTTCGGCACCGCGACGCCGAGGAGCTTCTCCACCGCGAGGGAATAAGCGTGCTCCTGGTTCATCGGCGCCACGTAGTCGAGGCGATCGAAATAGGGCAGCGCCTGGAGATAGGTCTTGTACTCGATGAGCTTCTCCGTGCCGCGGTGAAGCAGGCCGATATGCGGATCGACGCGTTCCACGATCTCGCCGTCGAGCTCGAGCACGAGACGCAGCACGCCGTGGGCGGCAGGATGCTGAGGCCCGAAATTGATGGTGAATTTGCGGTCGTCGCCTTCCCGCTTGCCGCTCTCGGCTCCAGTGGTGGTGGTTTCGATGTCTGCCATCACGCATCAACCTTGGAATCGGCCTTCGCCGCCTTGGCGATCAGCGACTTGTTGAAGCGGTCCCAATTGACGATGAACCGCTCATGGGTGCCGGAACCGATCTCGTCGATGCCGTCATGCGCTCTCACGGCGAACGTGGCGCGCGGTCCCCTCACCTCGATGCATTCGGCCTCGATCGTGACGGTGAAGCCAACCGGCGTCGCCGCCTTGTGCGACACGTCGATATGGATGCCGAGGCTCCCCTCGCCTGGGTCGAGATGTGGGCCCAGCAACTCCACGCAGGTCCATTCCATGAGCCCGACCATGAAGCCGGTGGCGAAAACCTCAGGCATGGCAGCGAGCTCCGGCGACTCCTCATAGAGGTGCGGCACCGTCTTCCCGACCGGCACCTTGTAAGAGAAGCGGTGAGTGAGGCCCGGCTTCAGCGACGGCTTCATGGCTTGGCATCCTTGCCTGGCGCCTCACCGGCCTTCTCGTCGCCCGGAACCGCGCTATCCATGCCCTCCCACGGGCTCAGGAAATCGAAGCTGCGGTACTCCTGCATCAGCTTCACCGGCTCGTAGACCACGCGCTTCAGCTCATCGTCGTAACGAAGCTCGACAAAGCCGGTGAGCGGGAAGTCCTTGCGCAGAGGATGCCCCTCGAAGCCGTAATCGGTGAGCAGTCGCCGCAGGTCGGGGTGGCCTGAGAACAGGATGCCGTAGAGGTCGTAGGCCTCGCGCTCGAACCAATTGGCGCCCGGGAAGACGGAGATCGCGCTCGGCACCGGCGTCGCCTCGTCGGTCTTCACGCGGAGGCGGATGCGGCGGTTATGCCAAGGGCTCAGCAAGTGGTAGACCACGTCGAAGCGCCGCTCGCGCTCAGGATAGTCGACGCCGCAAATATCGATCAGGCAATCGAAACGGCAGTTGGGGTCGTCGCGAAGAAATTCGAGGGCCGGGATCAGCTGCTCGCGGTCGATCTCGACGCTGAGCTCGCCGAGAGCCACCTGCGTGGAGAGCACAGCAGAGCCGAGACGATCTGCAAGATAGGCGCCGAGCTCGTTAAGGGCATCGTCCATCAATCACCAGGACAAGGCAAAGGCTTCAGCGTTCGATGGTGCCGGTCCGCCTGATCTTCTTCTGCAGGAGCAGCACGCCGTAGACCAGCGCTTCGGCGCTTGGCGGGCAGCCGGGGACATAGATATCCACGGGCACGATGCGGTCGCAGCCGCGCACCACGGAATAGGAATAATGATAGTAGCCGCCGCCATTGGCGCAGGAGCCCATGGAGATGACGTAGCGTGGCTCCGGCATCTGGTCGTAGACCTTGCGCAGCGCCGGCGCCATCTTGTTGCACAGCGTGCCGGCGACGATCATCACATCGGATTGTCGTGGGCTGCCGCGCGGCGCGAAGCCGAAGCGCTCGAGGTCGTAGCGCGGCATCGAGGCCTGCATCATCTCCACCGCGCAGCAGGCAAGGCCGAACGTCATCCACATCAGCGAGCCGGTGCGCGCCCAGTTGATGAGCTCGTCGGCGGTGGTGGTGAGGAATCCCTTGTCGGCGAGCGCGTCGGAGAACTCGCCGAAGTTCACTTGCGCCGGCGTGATCAGGCCGCTGCCCCTGCCCTCCTTGGGCTGCTCAAAATTGATCTCGGGGCCTAATCCCATTCGAGGGCGCCTTTCCGCCATTCATAGATGAAACCGACGGTGAGCACGGCAAGAAACGCCATCATCGCCCAGAAGCCGAAGGCGCCGACGTCCTTGAACGCAACGGCCCAGGGAAACAGAAACGCGATCTCGAGATCGAAGATGATGAACAGCAGGGACACGAGGTAGAAACGGACGTCGAATTTCATGCGTGCGTCATCGAAGGCGTCGAATCCGCATTCATAGGCCGACACCTTCTCAGGGTCGGGCTTGTTGGGTGCAATGACGAAGGGAGCGACGAGCAGCGCCGTGCTGATCACAAAAGCGACGCCGACGAAGATGACGAGCGGCAGATAGGCTTGGAGGAGCTGGCTCATGACTTCGGTGCCTGACGCTGAACACTCATATATCTAAGAGCATTTCCGGAGGTCAGCGGCGGCATGCTTAGAATTAACGCCTGAAACGAGGCTTACCGCAGTGCAGCGTTCCTGGCAAGGAAGCGCGCCCCGCAAAGCCCGGAAAATAGAGTTTTGCCGCGGGTTTTTGCAGTGCAATTTGACCGGCCGGATCGACCGGACCGTCGGAAGGGCGCAAAGAGCCCCTGCCGGTGTCATGCGATGAGAATGGCGGGAGTGACGGGCGTCGCATGCCCAAGCAAAACCAAAGCTTTAGCCTTACCCACGCCCCTTAACGGCCCCTTTGACGGCAAAGGGGAAATTGGCCGCGCTTACCCACGCGAGGTGCGCCCATGACCAAGCCGCGCTATGACCCGGCTGCCGTTCAGCGGGCAAATCTTTTCCACTTTGTGGCCTACGCGGTCGATCTCGCCGAGACGCTTGGCGATGCGGAGCGCGCTGCCGAGCTTGCCGAAGCACTGAGCGAAAATCGCTACGCGTTCTATGGCTACAGCGGGTTCACACCTGACCAAGTGGTCAATGCGTGCCAACGGTTGGGACGCTTGCTCCCTATGCTGGTCGAAGCCTTGCGGAGGCGGCCATGACCCACCGCCACGCCATCGCCCGCATCCCGCTCGGCCAGGATGAGCTTGTCGTCTCGATTGACGAGCGCGGCGATCTCGACCTCCGCATCTGGACGCCGAGCGGCGATCTTCGCTTTCCCAGCAAGCACGGCGTCAGCGTTCCGAAATGGGCGCTGCGCGATCTGATCGACGCGCTCCAACAGGCGAAACGGAAGGCGGCGTGATTTTTCAACCGCCCGCATGGGCACAATCGAAGGAGAGTGATGACATGGCTATGTATGGTTTTCTCGATTTAAAGATCACTGGCCCGGAAACGGAAATCCAGCGGTTCACATCTCATGTGACCAAAAGGAAAGAGGGTTGGCCCAATTTCCTCATTGATGATCCGGAAAAGAAGCATTCAGCACCGGGCCGCAGGTGGAACCCGACACGCCACGCCGTGAGGGCAACACCATAATCCTGAACCTTTGGAGCAAATCCGGTGTCGATTGGCGGCTGTTCGATCTGTTCGCCGAGCAATTCCCCGCGCTCGCAGTGGAGGGGAGGGTTTACTACGAGGGCGATGCCTACAGCTATGAAGGCAGGATGCCGGTCACGCTGGTCCACTGCCACAGCGGCCAATGGTCAGCGCGCGGCGAGAACGAGGTCACACACTAGCGAAGAAAAAGGGGGCGACCGAGCCTAAGCCCGGTCGCCCGCTCATTATTGAAATGACCGACTACCAAAACATAGCCAGCCCGCATCGACATGCAGGGGCGAAACTAGGGCCGAAGGGCATCGGCCACAAGAGCCACGCGTCTAGTGCATGGCAGAAGCCGTGTGCACGCAATGCTCAGGACGTGGGCGGCTCGCTGCCGACCCACAAGGCTCCAAATGCCGACGGATTGGCACCGGAGCTTCCCGCCAGAAAGAGGCAGCACGCGAACAGGCTGACCGGCTGACCCAAGCCTGACCTATCCCCTCGCTTCGAGGGCGCGTGTCAATCCGTTGAGCCATCGCCTAGCGATAGGCGAGGTGCGCCCGCCGGGAGGGCGACCGTAGACAGAAAGACCAACCGCGCCTGCAAGTGGCGAGGTCGTCGCAAGCCATGGTCAATGAGGTTCGATCAAATGAACAAGAAGGCTAGGGCGGCAGCGAAGTCGAAGATGCAATGGGCACGCGACATGCTGGCGCGGGAGGTGGTGATCGCATGGTTGATGAAGATGGGAAAGAAGCCACCCGATAAGAAGCGGCGGCACACCGAGTTCGCGGCAGACCTTCGGGGCATCTTGGAGCCTAAGAGCGTGCCGATCTTCAAGAGCAAGCAGGAGGCTGCAAGCTACGTGCGCGAGGTGGCGAAGATGGTCGGCGGACGCGATTGTCTGGCACCGCCTAAGCGTCTCCCGATGCATGTTCAGAGGCATATCACCGAGAAGTGGCGGGAGCATCGGCAACCCGTGTGCGACAGCAAACGTAAGGCAGCACAGGAGCGCATCACAGCGAAGATCGCCAAGGCCGACCACGAGGTGGCGAAGCACATCGAGGCGCGACGGGAGGAGATGAAGCGGCGCTTGCAGCATCCGTAATGCGCGCTACATTTCGGGCTATGTTTTTGTTCTCGGCCAACGGCCCGCGCAACGTGCCTGACGAGCGGATCATTTATTGTGTAACAAAACTTCCCTGCCAGGTCAGTTCAGGCACGGGGGCTCGGGACAGCACCTGGACGGCATGCCTTGACCAAGCCAGAAATTTGGATCGACGAGGTCTGGTCTGACCTTTGCGAGGCCAGCCTCCCGTATCTCGGAGACAAGAGCACTGACGTCTTCTTTAGTTTGCTTGAAGACGACGCCCTCGTCTGCTGACGTAACCTTATAAGCCAAATATCCCTCGTGTGAGGTAATGGGCCGACCATTCCGATCCATCAGTTTCACCTGCACAGGTAAGGTATCGCAACTTGATTGAAAAACCAGACCTCCGCCGGCACTTAGCGCCTGATTTAGCATGCTTAAAATAAATATTGTGAAGATGAAGATATATCTGAGAGTTAGCATGGGTTCCCCCCTCTCCAATTCACCGCGCCGACCCTGAAGGCAACTTTGGACTCGTTTTTCTTCCCGGCCCTTTGCGCCCGATCTGGCCGACCCGGTGGCCGGCCCCAGGGCCGATCCTGGAAGAATCCCATAATGAGACTTTTGTAAACGCCAAAAAATAATTTGTACCGTGGAACAAAGTGCCAAGGTTCTCACTGCATGGACGACGTGATCGAAGATGAGGAACGCGCCAGGGCGACCGCCGTCGCACGGCAACGCCGCTTCAAGGAGCGCCGCCGTCACCGTCGCCGTCGCGGTCTGTCCGCCCGGATCGACCTCAATGGTGACGCAGACCACGCGCCGTCACGTGTGCCAGGCGGTTGGGGCGGTCGGCTATGAGCATGTAGACCACCGGCAACGACAAGCGCATGGTAGGCCGCAAGTTAAAGACCGGGTCCAAGCCGCCGGGCAGCGGGCGCGGCCGTTCGCGGCGACGCGACAAAAGGCACCGTCGCTATGCCGTGCTTGAAGCGCCACCCTCGCTCCGCGTCTCGCGGCTAGGTACATAGGCAGGATTACTTCTAGGAACTTGCTGGTCCTGCCTATCTAGCCACGGGGGGGTCTAGCGGAAGGGAGAACTGCGCCTCGTTACCCCCTCCTACTTTACGGCGCACGAGACTGATCGCTCTTGTGCTGATAACGACGAGTCGGGCCTGGAACGCGCTAAAGCGAACAGTGGGAGTGACGCCGTAAAGACGTCACTCCGGCCCTGCAACCTCCAGCGGCTGCGTCCAACTTTGGGACGCAGCCGCTGGTATTTGTACTAGATGGGTGGGGGCACGATGGTAGCCCAGAAGGCACATTTATAGTTGGCTACTATATTGCCGCTTCGGTTTCCGCCGAAGATGTAGGGATGTCCTCCTGGAGGAACGACGCCGGCTCGATGTTGGGGGAACACCGGCCACACCGGAACTCCCGTTCCGTTTGGATTGCCGGTCTTCACGAAGTTCGTCCACGCCGCGCACCAACGTGTCAGACAGGCCAATCTCGCCCGCTTCAGTTCGCGCGGTAGGTTGTTAGCGGGTGAGTTGACGTCTTGGCTTATATTCACCCCCAACTGTCCACCGTGCCACTTATCGAACAGGAACTGGATGTCGATCGTATGGCTGCCATGGCCTGGAAATAACCCGTTCCAGGACCTGTAGTATTAAGGGCATTCGGCATTTGCGGGAAGTAGTACGGCGCATTCTGGTAGGTGAAGTCCCACCCGAACACTGGGTTGCCCGCATTGTTGGCGGCCTGGTTTTTAAGGACGTTTTGAGAGCTTGGGCACTTAATTGCTCCATCCGTGCCCGCCCTATTGTAAGCCTAGCTCAGTATCACCTCCGTAGGCTCCGAGCGGATACTGCGCTAAAACGGGAGGGCCATTAACGGGCCGAAAATGCCGATGATGGTAGCGACATATTGCGGCCGGCGTCATGGGTCGCCTGGGGCGGCCCGGAGAAATACTCGGTAATGCTTGAGAGGAAAGTAAGTTCGTCCTTGGTCGAGCCTCCCATGATGGGCATATGGTTGTAATCCCCAGTAGTCCAGGCCGTTTCCGCTGAGATGGGTAGTGATGGTTCCATCTACAAACGGGCCAGTTACGTACGGACCGCTTGCATTGGGTGTTCCCTGCAGCTGGAGGATCCGTGCGGCCGACAAGCCACGCAGACACGCGGAGCTCGAACAACCGGCGGCAGCAGCGAAGGCATTGCCGTTGGTCAATGCAGTCCCGGCTGATGCGAAGGCAAGAGGGGAGCCTGGGGCCGGGCTTTGCTCGATCGCCCGGTTGAATAGCCCCGCGGCCCCAGGCGATATCATGTTCGCACCAGTGTCTTGCGAACCCGCAGATTGGCCGCCGAGCGCGACCTTAGTGGGGTCGCCGCCGAAGCTTGCGATATTAGCCTGCACCCAGCGGAGCGCGGCCTGCTGATCGAGTATGCCGTAGTTCCCCGTGGGCCTTCCGCTTCAAATGTGATTCTGATATAAAGCCAAACAGGCCCATGCGATAGTTTATTGTGACGACCACAGATCCCGTTGTTGGCGAGCTTGCTTGCGTCGTAGTCGCTGGTTTCACCGTCAACGTTTCCGCCGCCGTGAATCCAGACCAGGACCGGTTTTGCCGGGCTGGTCCCTGTCGTGAAGACATTGAGATAGAGGCAGTCCTCGGTGGTGCTCGACGGGCCCGCAAACGCCCCGAGTTCAGTCACCTGGGGGCAGGTGTTGGCAAATTCCGTGGCATCGAGCAGGGCGTGATGCGCAGGAGGTGCCGGTGGCATCCATCGCAAATTGCCAGTCGGCGGCGCTGCATAGGGGATACCCAAGAATTTGTTCACCCCGTTCTCTACGAATCCGCGAACCGGCCCGTCTCCGGTGCTAACGGTTGGGCCGTTTGCCTTTTTGATTTGCCCAGGGGCATCCGGATTAGGTCCCGGGATTCCTCCCGGGGCTGCCAATGCCGGGACTAAAGCGACCGCCACGCCAGCGAGAGCTGTGGCGGACAAAAATATGAGTGTGCTGGATAGTTTTCGATATCGTGTCATTGATTCCTCCCTATGGGGTTCTCTCGACCCCAAAGCGAGTGCCGCCCATCATGACCGAATCTAAGATTATGGAAGCTTGGGTGCGGACGTGGAAGTGTGTAACGGTTAGTAACCTTGGGGGCGGCTAGATGTAACAGTTAGTAACCGTTACACCTCTAGCCTTACGTTTGACCCAGCGCGAGCCCGCCGTCGCCGTCTCGTGATCGAGAAGCTCGACCGGCGCTATAAGCCGCCGAAGGTGTACAAGGCGGTCGAGTGCGAGGCGATAAGGCAGACCGTGTTGGTGAAGTTAGTACGCGCATGGCTCGATGCGCAGCTATCCGAACCGCTTAGGCGCGTGCTTGCACGTGAGGAACGGCAGCGCGATAAAGTGCGGGCGCTAGTGGCAGAATGGGAGGATGACGGCGAGGCGTAGGCCACCACACGCCTATCGAGGAGGCCAGTCGAAAGCGTTGTGTCCGATAAGGTCGAGCGACGCTTTATCGCGCCCACTGGCGTCTCAGCACGATGGAACGCCTCGCCATCGAGATCGGGCTGAATCACGGACCACGGCGCGGCGATGCCGTTCGTCATGGACCGCGCCAAGAGATCGACGGCGGTCTGGCGTATGTGCAGAGCAAGACGGAAGCCGAGATGTTCAACACCATCTGGCCTCCGCTGCGCGCCGCCATTGATGCGATGCCGGTGCGCGGTCTCGACACCTATCTCGTGACGAGCTTCGGCAAGCCGTTCACGCCCGCAGGCTTCGGCAATTGGTTCCGCGAGGCGTGCAACGCCGTGCCGGACTTGCCCAAGGGTCTGTCGTTCCACGGTCTCCGCAAGGCCGTGTGCCGCCGCGTCGCCGAAGCCAAAGGAGATGCCCGCTCAACGAAACACGTCCAAGCGGTGAGCGGCCACACGACCTTGAAGATGGTCGAGCGCTACACCGAGGCGGCCGACGAGAAGCGCTTGCAGCGTGAGGCGGGACAGGCGGTCTACGAGACCTTCGAGGAACAACCGCGAACATCGGACTTACCCACGCCGGGGCAAGTGTTACCCACGTCCCCCGCAAATCCTTGTGCAGAAAGGAAAGTAAAATGATGGTGGCGGGAGTGACGGGAACTCGAACCCGCGACCTTCGGCGTGACAGGCCGACGCTCTAACCAACTGAGCTACACCCCCTTCGCCGGCCGTTGCCTAAAGCGGCCAGGCGCAATCCGTCAGAGGCATGTACGGGTTGGGATTCGCCAAGTCAAGGCGAGGTCCGAATTGCGGCCTTGAGCAGCCGCTTGTGGACGTATTTCAAAGTCCCTCGGTTCACTTCGCGGATGTGGCCGCCGACCAGCACAAAGTCCTGCAGCAGAGCATCGGTCTTCCGCCGGTTCGCCTCGGAGTGATATTCGAGCATGATGGCCTCGAAATCGAAGGACGCCATGCGGCTCAGAATGTCGATCTCGGAGCCTTCGGTATCGATCTTCACGATATGCGCCTTGGGCAGAATTTCGGGTGCCCTGGTCTCGACCTCGACGGAGGCAGTAGCCTGCTCGCCGATATCGTAGAAGCTCGCCTCGCCGCAATTGTTGCGGCCAAGATAGAGCCGCTTCAGGCTCGGGTTGCCGATCGCGACGTTGTTCAGGCTCACCGATGCTCCCGCGAATTGGGCGAGATTTCTCTTGGAGCAGCGCGAAATTATCGGGGAGCGGCTCGTAGCAATGGATCCGGCACCCTGGCCAGCGGTTGAGCGCCCAGGCCGCGAAGCTTCCCACATTGGCCCCTATGTCCAGGATCACGGGCGCTTGGTGCCGGTAGGGAATGTCGTATTCCCCGTCCAGAACCTTCTGGACGTGGCTGCGCATGGTTGGTGGACACTCGATTGGCAAAAGCCCCTTCCCCATTCCGGTTTGCTCGGACCCGCTGACCATCCTGCATCGGAGGAGCACAATGGATCAGAGCGTGATCACAGCCTTTTCCTGGCGAAGCCGTGACCGGAGCCGGACTTCAGATAGCGCTCGAGGGTGCCGGCCGGCTTCTCGACGGCAGGAATAGGCTGGAGGCGGCGGAAAGGGTCGGCCTCAATACTAGCTTCTGGATGGAGCACACCTGCATTGACGACCCGGTCGCATTCATCATCTCAAAAAATATCCATCGCCGCTACCTCACCAAGCAACTGCAGGCGGACCTAATCGTCGCCGCCTTTCAGGCCACGAAAGGTTGCCAGCTTGGCGAGGTTTCCAAGGATGGCCGCGGCAAGGTCGACGAAGACAAGGCCAAGATCGTCGCCACGGCGAAGGCTGAGAATATCGGCAAGCGGACTACAGAGCGCGCAATAGCCAAGGCCAAGGCGCCATCCGCGCCGACGCCGCCCAAGGTGACTTACCCGAAGCCGACGAGCCGCAAGCCGGTGCTGCGCACCTTCAAGGGCATCGAGGCGGCGACGAAATGCTATCTCGATCAGTGCGCTGATCCGGACGTCGATCTCATCGCCGTCGGCGACATCGTTCGCCACCGAGACAAAAACTGGGCGGTCACCTCGTTCGATGCGGCGACCCCTGGCGGATCAATTTCAGCACGAATCACCCGAAGGCATCGGGACAGGTTCGGAGGCAGTCGCTACGAAGGCCTGAGCGTCGACGTGCGCGCGCTCACGCTCGTCGAGATCGTCAGCTTCGCAGTTGGGGAACGTGTCCACATGGCGGATGGCGAACATGGCACCGTCGTCGAGGATGGGGCCCAGCTCGTCCAGGTCGAGGCGACACGACGCCGTCAGACAGCCGGAGGTGAGTGGCTGGAGTCGACCGGCATCACCGACTGCGCACGCGGTCAGCTCGCATTGATGAACAAGCTATAGGAGGCAAAGGGCATGCAGACGCCGCTTTCAATTTCAGAATTGCAGATCGAAAAATGGAGGGTTCGGGACTCTTCCGGAAAGATCGTGCCGGACCCGTGTTTGGAGTTCCTACACGCCGCGATGTTCCAGGCGCGATCACCCTCTACAGCAACGCGACGTATCGAAACTAATCTTTTAGGCATTTGCCATGTGCACGTGCCACTCCAGCGAAGGTGTTGTTCCACCAAAATTCGCCGGTTGTTTTGTTGATTGATATGCTGAGGGCTCCAATTGCGGGCTCCTGCTGCCCCTCTTGATTCCGAGAAATCGATATCGCGGCGATTAGGCTGTGCTCATTATTTTGCAAGATGCGATAACGTTCTTGGGTGCCAGCATCGATCAGATCAGGGGGTGACACCTCGAACCGAACCAGCACAGTTTCACTCATGCGCGTAGGTACACGTCCATGCCTCTGCCGCCGCCGATGTTGCATAGGCAACCAACGCGAGCCCCGGCAGCAACGGCTTCATAATTTTAGCACCTAAAAGTGATGGCACTTATTCCTTCAGCGAATGAGTGGGCCCTGCAGCTCTTGTTGCAACGGACAGAACGCCTTCACAGGGGGCCTGACGCTAGTCGTCTGTGCCGTTTGGTGCACTGGAATAGCATCGGTTGCTCTCGAACACACCACTTCGGCAAAGTGAAAGGGCAACGTAAACGGCGAATGTGGTAACGGGATGAGTATTGGGTGCGTTCGTAGCAGGGCAATAAGCAGGAGCAAGCGTCGAAGCAGCCTAGTCCTATGGCACAACAGATTAACAGCCTCCGCAGAGATTCCTGCCCTGTGTTGGTTGCAACGGGCAAGCACGATTTGTAAGTCGGGCCGATTATCTGGGACTGGACGAGTCCTGGCGGATCATTCTTAGTAAACTCGGCAAGAGATGAGCTTGGGCCTTTATTGGCAGATGATACCGCCGCCCTCCTGTGGCAGGCAGGCGGCCGGGTGGTGCTCGCTTTGTGTTTGACCTGCAGGGACCTCTGTTTTGTTGGCGGGCGCAGTGCCTTTCTCCGGCGCCCCGCAGCCCACCAGCGAGAAGTTTATCAGCAGAGCCAATATCCTAAGAATGTCTGCCACATGTTCCCCCGGCGTCAGCCCACTCTATAAAGCGTGCGCATCTCGGATTGCTCGACGATTCACCAATGGTTGGTTGTGCGCGCCTTCCTCAGCGAGACTTTGCGGCAAGCGCACATGAGTCTCAAGCCAATTACTCAAAGGCACTTGAGAGGCCGTAACACACACAAAGCGAGCGAAAAGGTCTCGGCGAAAGGACGCGTGGCCTCAACTCGCCACTGCTTAATAATGCTCAAACTCGCCATGCCCGAGATCAAGCTTGGCCACGAGCATCCGTCCGGTTTTGGTGCTCACGACATTGCCGCGCCACTCGCCGCAAATTCCGCCCGGCCCACTCAGTCGGCGTTTGTCGAGCGGCGTCCGCGACCGGCTCTCTTGTTCCGCTAATAATTCCAGGCGTCAGAATTGCGAACCTCGCAAAACGAAATAGTCAAGCAAGAGCGCGTCAGCTTGTTCAAAGGGCCGCGCGCGTGCATACGCCAACCTACTCGAAGCACGTGGGCGCCCTCTGACTTTAGAAGCTGTCGCAGTCAAGGTTAAGTAGCGCCTCGAAGAGAGAACTCCAATTCTGACGCTCGGTCATCTCCGATAAGTCGGAATGCTCCATCAGTTGATTTCTATTCGCGACGGTTTGGCCAAGCCTTAGCGTCCTGTTCGTCGAAAGCGGACTCGTACTAGTGTTCGTCCTTGATGCAAACAGGCATAAGCTCTAACCTAGGGTTGTTACGAGTGCCGGCTTACTAGTCATCGGCTCTATCCGGGAGGCTATATGCAACATTCGTTCTATTGGCGGCACTCGGCGCAAGTCCGGCTCGCAACAGCGATCAGCGGGTTTCTCCTAGCTTTAACCGCTATTGCCATAGCGCCCCGAAGCACGGTGGCCGAGCCTCTGACTAGGACGCCTATCCAGCATCTGATTATTGTCATCGGCGAGAACAGAGGTTTCGATCATATCTACGGTTTGTATAAGCCTCGATCAAGTCAGAGCATCGCCAATCTCCTGTCCCGCGGCATCGTCAATAAGGACGGCTCGCCGGGGCCGAACTTTGCTTTGGCTGCTCAATTTCAAGTAACACCGCAGCCCAAATATTTCATCAGTGCGCCTGATGCCAGCAAAACTCCTTATGTAACGCTGCCACCACCCGACCTAAATGGTGTCCCGCAATTTCCCGACGATACTCACCCACCTCCCTTTGCGACGCTCGCCGCCGCCGCGTTTGCCGAGCCAAGCCTCCGACCCCAGGATACATTTTTACTCACAACTGGTGCGACAGGCCTTATCACGCACATCGGTCCGGACACGCGCATTTTTAACGTCACCAATTTACCCAATGGTCCCTATCAGCAGACTGCGAAGAATCCGGCTACCGGCCAAGGGTTGGCTTACGATAGCTATACGGAGGATACCGTCCATCGATTCTTCCAGATGTGGCAGCAATCAGATTGCGGCGTGGCCCACGCCTCGCCTGCAAATCCCACCGGTTGCCTCAGCGATTTGCAGCCGTTCGTCACAACAACCTACTTAGCGCCGGCCGAACAGGGCATGGGAACACCAATGGCATTTTTCAACGTAAATGCCGGCGATGCTCCTTTTTTAAAGAAGCTGGCGGACCAGTTCACCTTAGCCGACAACTATCATCAAGCGGTGATGGGCGGCACCTACGCAAACCACATCATGTTAGGTACGGGCGATATGCTCTTTTTCAGCGATGGTGCCGGTCATCCAGTAGTACCGCCGCCGATTCCGGGGCAGCTGTTCGGCTTGCCGCCAGGAACGTTTTTGCCGTCCGTTGCAAATCCCGATCCAGTATCGGGGACCAACAATCTCTACCAAAATGACATCGGCGGGTTGCTTGGGATATACGTCGATTGCGCGGACAGCACGCAGCCTGGCGTACCCGCGATTACCAGCTATTTGAAATCGCTTCGCTACAAGGTCTCGGCAAATTGCGCGCCGGGAGGTTACTATGCCGTGAACCTCATCTTTCCCGGATTCCACGCAAATGGCACTCCTGCCAATCCGGGGAACACGCCTCCCGCTCCGGACGGCAGTGATTTCGTTTTCATGGCGCCGTCGAACGTTAAGACCATCGGGGATGCCCTTATCGAGAAAAACATCTCCTGGCGATATTACGGGGGCGGATTTAATGCCGCGGTCGCTGGCGCCGCAAATGCCTTCTGTCCCTTCTGCAATCCTATGCAATTCACTAACTCGTATCCGGCGGTGCGTACCGAGCATGTTAAGGACATCGTTGATTTCTTCGCCGACGTTGCCAACGGCACGCTGCCAGCCGTGTCTTTTGTCAAACCCAGTGAGTTCGTGGACGGTCATCCCGTGACTTCCAAGCTCAACCTTTTCGAGGCCTTTTTAGAGAACATCGTTGATAAGGTTCAGGCCAAGCCGTCGCTATTTGCGCACAGTGCGATCCTTGTCACCTTCGATGAGACCGGGGGATTTTACAACTCCGGCTTCATACAACCGCTCGACTTCTTCGGAGATGGACCGCGGGTACCATTACTAGCGATTTCACCCTTCTCGCGGGGCGGACAGGTGGTGCATACCTATTACGACCACGTCTCGATACTCAAATTCATCGAGCGCAACTGGCGTCTTCAGCCGCTGTCGACCCGCAGCCGCGACAACCTTCCAATCCGGTGGCCGGTGCCACTAACAGCAACGACAACAGCCAGGGAAACAACAACAATCAGGGAAACGACAACAACCGGAATAATCCCTACGTTCCACAAAACATGCCGGCTATCGGTGATCTGATGGAAATGTTCGACTTCTCGCGACGCTCATAGTGGGAGCACAGCCGCGAAGCCGGCATGCTGATGCTGCGAACTGGTGGTCAACGTCAGTGGAAGAGCCACTGAAACCGCTGAAGGTGCTAGGTTTGTCGATGGTTCAGATTTGGGCCCAACCGGCAGCTATCTTGGAAAACGCCGGTTCAGTCGCAGATTTGTCTTCCGGCCCCCCTGGTATCAGACCAACCTCGATGTTGGATCTCTCCCGGATGGCACCAATCTGCTCCGGTGTTGGGTTCACGCCGGTGGCGGGCTTTCCACAGGCACATCGTCAGTGGTAGGTCGTATACCCCCCATTGGAGTTGGGGACGACCCGATAAACGAGGCCTCTGCTGTTGTAGACCGCATAGCCCCCATTGGGAGAGGGGACCACCCGCGTTACGAGGCCTCTGCTGTTGTAGACCGCATAGCCCCCATTGGGATAGGGGACCACCCGCGTTACGAGGCCTCTGCTGTTGTAGACCGTATAACCCCCATTGGGTTCGGGAACATCAATGGGGCGCGTCGCCGAAGGCCCCGCAAAGGGAGTAATTGGGTTGGGAACACCTGTAATAGGGTTGGGAACACCCCCAGTGGGGCTAGGAGCGGTCTGCAGTGTCTGCGCGAACGCCGGAGCGCTTATGCACGCTAAAGCAAAGGCCAACACCGCTAATCTTAACATTTCGACCTCCTGGGAAGTCCTAAGGGGGACGTCAAACAGCTACTCGATCGTATGACACCTCCCGCCAAATTCCTACGGGCGCTGGGAGACATGGTAACGCTTGTTAGATCGAGCAAGACTGTCCTGTGCTGACTGAAGCCGACGCCGCATCACGCTGTTGGCTCGTTCTTAGCCCCCTCGAGATCTCTTCCAGGAGACCAATATATATTTGTCACGCCGGGATGACCCAGCGATCGCAGTCGATGCAGCCAAGCAGACTTGACCCTAATGGTCGATTTCAATTGCAGTCAGCATACAACCTCGGGCTTAGAGTTGCAGCGGGAGTTTGGCTTGATGCCGTAGTGCCCTCCGCCCCTTGGCCGTGGCGCGCCACATGCGTTGGCCGGACATCGGATCGAGTCTCGTTTCCATGAGCCCTCGGTTGATTAAACTCTCGGCCTCGGGAGAACTTGGGATGGCGAGCCAGTCGCCCGATGACCGACGCTCCAGAACAATACGCTCCCTACTTGTTAGTCTTCTCATGTCCCTAGAATGAGGGCCAGGATGCCTAGCAGTCAAGCATGGGAGTCCAAATCGCGTCGAGGAGATGATGATGGCACGCGAAAACCATCATAACGGCCTAGCCACCACCTGACGCAAATTGATCAAACCGGTCACTCAACGGGCATTAGAGAAGCCCCGGCGCCTTGGCACGGGGACTCCTGCGTCTCGCGCAGATGGATAGGGCGTTGGGACAACGGCATCATGGAAATTGTTCCAGATAGAAAAGGGCACCAGCCCGAGGATGCGTCCCTGATCCTATCCAATCTAGTGTTGCGCTGCTTTGAGTGCAGAAGTCTGACCACGTCACTGCAGCGGCGCTCAGTACCGATAACCACCAGCTTACCAGTCTAGATGGTGGGAAGCACACCGCGAGTTAGGTTCGATCATCGAAGCGAGGGATGCTGCTAGCGGCAGGCCGCGCAGCGCGGTTGAAACGTTATGGATTCAAGAAGCAATAAAGAAGTTCCAAAGCGAGTCGGTTGGGCTTCACTAGCGGTCCGACGAGGAGTTAGGGCCGCAGCCGGCCAACTTCCCACCTTATCCACCTCAAGAGAGTGAAAATCTCAACTTCTTTCGCATAAGCCGCGGGCCTTGATTGGTTTGCCTTCAATGACTTTTGGCATCGGTCAGTCCGCCTTCGCCAACGCTTGCATCGTTGCTCCAAAAATCGCATGGCCCAAACAGTAATGGAGTGATGCCGTAAAGACGTCACTCCATTAGCGTGCGGGCCCTGCAGGGTCCAGCGGCCGCGTCCCAATTGTGGGGACGCGGCCAACTGTTATGCGAT
This sequence comes from uncultured Alphaproteobacteria bacterium, assembly GCA_963757555.1. Lineage (GTDB taxonomy): Bacteria > Pseudomonadota > Alphaproteobacteria > Rhizobiales > Methyloligellaceae > Methyloceanibacter. The sequence goes on along the minus strand of CAVWRU010000012.1, from coordinate 138,317 downwards.
CTTAGGTGGTGGGGTATACTATGAGCGTATCCCAGAAGTCACATTGATAAGCGGTTCTGAACGCCGCTTCGGTTTCGGCTGTGGAAGGGATGTCCTCCTGGAGAAACGTCCCCGGCATGCCTATTGAGGTGGGGAACACCAGCCACGGGGGAGCACCTGATCCGTTCGGGTTGCCGGCCTTCGTGAAGTTCGTCCACGCCGCCACCAATTGGCCCGACAGGGTAAGTTCGGCCCCTTGCAGTTCACGTGGTTGGCCGCTGGCTTGGTCTAAATTCACCCCTAACTGTCCACCGTGCCAGTTATTGAATAGGAACTGGATGTCGATGGTGTGGGCTGCCTGAGCCAAGAAATTGCCCGAGGGCATGTTCTGTGGGTTCGGCATTTTAGGGAAGTAGTACGGCGCATTCTGGTAGGTGAAGTCGTATCCGTACACCCCGTTGCTCCCATTCGAGGCGGCCTGCAATTTAAGGACGTGCAGACCCCTGCATTTACCGGGATCCGTGAAGGACCTACCGTAGGTGACTTGCGGATTCGTCCCCGCCGGATACTGAGCCAGAACTTGAGCGGCAGCACCTGCCACGTACAAAGGCGGCACATAAGTGGCGTTGACGAGATTAGCATATGTCGTCGCGTCCAGGGGCGCCTGAGGCGGACCGGAGAAATACTCTCTAATGCTTTCGCCGAAAAGCAACTCCTCCTTAACCGCACCACCCATGACAGGCACCTTGTTGTAAGGCCCATTAGTCCAGGCCACCACAGGCTGGGCGGGTACAATGGTCCCATCCACAAAAATGCCAGTTACGTATGGCGCGTTTGCATTGGGTGTTCCCTGCAGCTGGAGGATCCGTTCGGCCGACAAGCCACGCAGACAGGCGGAGCTCGAACAACCGGCAGCAGTAGCGAATTTAGTGCCCCGGTCCAATGCCGTTTGGGCGGAGGACCAGGTTGGATTCGAAGGCGGGGCTACTAGAAAATTGGCAATGGGGGGCTTTGGTTGATCGCCCGGTTGAACAGTCCTGCGGCCACAGCGGTGACTGCCGAGCCCGCGGATTGGCCGCCGAGTGCGACCCTGGTGGGGTCGCCGCCGAAGGCTGCGATGTTCGCCTTCACCCAGCGGAGCGCGGCCTGGGTGTCCAGGATGCCGTAGTTGCCCCAGAGATGGCCTTCCGCGTTCAAATGTGATTCCGGGAGATGGCCAAACAGGCCCAAGCGATAGTTTACGGTAACGACCACTGCGGGGCTGCTCGGCGACTTGGCGAGATTGCTCGCGTCGTAGTCATTGGTTTCACCGTCGACATTTCCGCCGCCGTGAATCCAAACCAGGACCGGTTTTTTGCCGTTGGTCCCTGTCGTGAAGACGTTGAGATAGAGACAGTCTTCGGTGGTGCTCACGGGCCGGCAAACGCCCCGAGTTCAGTCACCTGCGGGCAGGTGTTGGCAAGTGATGCCCAGGAGGTGCCGGTGGCTTCCACCGCAAACTGCCAGTCGGCGGCGCTGCATAGGGGATACCCAAGAATTGGTTCACCCCGTTCTTGACCATTCCGCGAACAGGGCCGTCTGTTGTGACAACAGTTGGTCCGCCGCCGCCACCATTACCGCCGGCGCCACCATTACCGCCGCCGCCGCCGTTACCGCCGCCGCCGCCGTTACCGCCGCCTCCGCCATTGACTCCGTTTAGAGTAGACACCTGAGCTGAAGCGACCGCCACATCAGCGAGAGAAGTGGCTGACAAAAGCATGAGTGTCGTGAATAGTTTTCGAGCAAATTATGGAATCTCAGGTGGGGGTATGGTAGTGTCTAACAGTTAGTAACAGGGTCCGCTCGTGCCGTGTAATGGTGAGTAACGCTTCGTTAGTTGTGTTGCGGGAGCGACGAGCATGCGCACGCAAAGTAGGGCGTCGGCGGAGTCGATTCAGACGGAGCTTGACCGGATATTAGGAAGTTCTTTGTTCGCCCACGCCGAGCGCCAGCGGCGGTTCCTCAAGTTCATCGTTGCCGAAACCGTGGCGGGTCGTGCCGATCGGATCAGCGGCTATGCGCTTGGCATCGGGGTGTTCGACCGTGATCCAGGTTTTGATCCTTTGCTCGATCCGGTGGTGCGCGTGGGAGCAGTGCGGCTGCGCGCTAAGTTGCGCGAATACTACGACGGCGAAGGTCGGACCGATCCAATCCACATCGGACTCGGCAAGGGTTCCTACGCAGCGACGTTCTGCAGAGGGCTCGACCTCGCTGCGGGGGGGGGCAAGTCGTGCGTGGAATCTGGTGAAGCCTAGGCCTGAGAAACCATCCTTGGTTGTGCTTTCCTTCGCCAGTAACGGCAACACTCCTGGACACGACCGCTTTGCCGATGGCCTCACCGAAGACTTGATTACGGACCTTTCCAAACTTCCCGGCTTGTTTCTTGTTTCGCGGCATGCGTCCTGCACGTGTCATCAAACACAAGAGCTGCCCAAGACGATCGCCAGGCAGCTTGACGTCCACTACTTACTGGAGGGAAACGTCCGACACGTGGGCCAGCGCATCCGGGTTAGCGCCCAGCTCATCGACGCGGTATCGAGCCAAGTCCTCTGGGGGGGGCGGTATGACCGTGAGCTCGGGGACGACTTCGTGGTGCAGGATGAGCTGGTACGCAATATCGTTCGGGCGATCAGGCTGAAGTTGGCCCAACAGCCCGCGCTCCACCCTAAGATCAATTATCGAGGCGCTCCAAATCGTGCGCAATGGAGTGACGCCGTGAAGAGGTCACTCGATTAGCGTCCGGGCCTCCCGTCTTCGGTGGCTGCGCCCAACTGTGAACGGATTCTCGCTGGTATTTTATTTAGCAACAGAGAGGGATGACCTCCTGCAAGAACGGCGGTGAGCCCCGCGATGAGCAACCGCCATATGGCTGGATGCTTGGTGCAGAGTCTCAAGACGAAAATAACTTGGGTTACAGCCAAACCGGTTCTTGAACATCCTATTAAAAGTCGAAAGATCACTAAATCCCCATCGATAGGCCACGACGGATATGGGTACCGTGTAGCCGAGCCCAACCAGATCTGATCTTACGCGTTCAAGGCGCTCTGCTGTGACATAGGAACTGAATGTTTCCCCGCAGTCAGCAAGGAGCTTGTGGATATAACGCCCAGAAATACCTAACATTTCGGCAATTAGTTGTGAAGACAAATTTGGGTCCGAAAGATGTCTATCGATAAAGTCGATAACCTCCTGCAGCATATAATTTCTGACATTTGGAATGTCCGGTTTCATCACTTTGCGGACAGTGGACTCAACTGATAGTGGCAGCAACGCGATACAAGCGTTAAACAGAGCAGAAAGCTCCTCACCTGACGCCGAATGCAGGTTTTTGGAGATCATGGTCAATATATTCTTGACCATACTGGTCATCATGTTCTTGGATAAAAGGGTGTTGCAAAACTTATTCTCTGCATCATCACTTGCAGTGAAGTGATGCAGAGGTATTGTGAAGGCGAGATTGTCGTAGAAACTGCGTGGGCTCACTGTTAATTTTACAGGCGAAAAACTTCGGTAGAGAATAAGATCACCCCGTCTCGCAAAATTGGTCTTGTCCCCTTGCTCGACCTTAAGCTCGCCCGCCAGAATGTAGTTCCCATGTATGCATTCATCCTCAGAGTGCGCAATATTTGATCTTGTTTTCCTCGCAATAATCGGGCTCATACGAACGCGCCCAACCACGCCGTTTTCCAACGAGATGCTTTCGACACGTCCTTCAAAATCACTTCCAACAACCTCGGGTGTCCAAGGCATAAACGCACCGCAGATGGTTTCGCGAAAGTTAGCAAAAGCTTCTGTCGACGGCCCGTAGTTACTGTCCCAAATGCGCAATGCCGGCGACCTTAATTGACATAGATCCGTTTCCCTCACATTCGGGTCGGTTCTGTCGTCGCATATGTGGGTCATGGCAATCTGCTCGTTACAACCAACACAACACCTCGAGCGCGGCTCTTTTCTTTGGCGCTTTTTTGCACAGTTTACAGCAGTCTCGCTTGCAGCGCCATACGGCGGGCTCGTCTTCGGCAACAGACCAGCGCACGTTGGCCTCGTGGTCCGGTTAGTGACGCCGGGCCGGTTATCGAGTTTCGCGCGCGCCTCTCGGAACCCTTTGGCACCCTCGTCTGGTCCCTTTTGCACGCGCCTATCGGGGTCCGCCCCTCGGGCCCCCATGACACTAAGCATTCAGTGGACTCATTTGTAAGCATTTAGTGAACTCATTAGTTCCTCTCTTGCTTAGTGAACTGCCGCTTTCCTTTGTATGATGCGAGAGCCCACCGGTAGTTCATTTGGCCGCAGCGTTCGGCTTTTCCCGGTCATCATCGCCCGCCTCAAGCGGTCGGACGCAGTCTGAACTTTGTTAGGAGTTGGCTCCGATGAGTGGTCTAGGAAAGCAGTCGCTACAGTTGTCGCAGGATAGGGCGTCGGCGGAGTCGAATTCAGACGGAGCTTGACCGGATATTAGGAAGTTCTTTGTTCGCCCACGCCGAGCGCCAGCGGCGGTTCCTCAAGTTCATCGTTGCCGAAACCGTGGCGGGTCGTGCCGATCGGATCAGCGGCTATGCGCTTGGCATCGGGGTGTTCGACCGTGATCCAGGTTTTGATCCTTTGCTCGATCCGGTGGTGCGCGTGGGAGCAGTGCGGCTGCGCGCTAAGTTGCGCGAATACTACGACGGCGAAGGTCGGACCGATCCAATCCACATCGGACTCGGCAAGGGTTCCTACGCAGCGACGTTCTGCAGAGGGCTCGACCTCGCTGCGGGGGGGGCAAGTCGTGCGTGGAATCTGGTGAAGCCTAGGCCTGAGAAACCATCCTTGGTTGTGCTTTCCTTCGCCAGTAACGGCAACACTCCTGGACACGACCGCTTTGCCGATGGCCTCACCGAAGACTTGATTACGGACCTTTCCAAACTTCCCGGCTTGTTTCTTGTTTCGCGGCATGCGTCCTGCACGTGTCATCAAACACAAGAGCTGCCCAAGACGATCGCCAGGCAGCTTGACGTCCACTACTTACTGGAGGGAAACGTCCGACACGTGGGCCAGCGCATCCGGGTTAGCGCCCAGCTCATCGACGCGGTATCGAGCCAAGTCCTCTGGGGGGGGCGGTATGACCGTGAGCTCGGGGACGACTTCGTGGTGCAGGATGAGCTGGTACGCAATATCGTTCGGGCGATCAGGCTGAAGTTGGCCCAACAGCCCGCGCTCCACCCTAAGATCAATTATCGAGGCTAGCCTATGTTGCGTCGCGCGGTCTTGCTAACCTTCCTGCCCTCGGCAAGCTCGCATGCGATGAGCACTATTAATTCATGCGCGATCTTGTCGTCGTGCTCTACAATCAAAATGTGCTCGTGACAAAGTCCGGCCGTCAGGAAAAGCGGTGGCCTAGAGGCACCTGTAAGCCAAGTTTGATGGAGCTCCGCAATTCGTGTGGCGCGCAGGTGTTGGCGATGCCAGGTTCTTTGGGGACATCACAGTCTGAAGACTCTATTACCCAGTCTAAGGCAACAAGCTCTATCGTTCGAAGAAGCCAATGTCACCGTTCGAACAATTCGTCCACTCCGGAGCCGCCCTGCCAGCCTTAGAAGAGGTCTTCGTCTTCATGGCGTCGCTATTGTGGACGTTGGTATTGTGTGGAGCGCCATTACGGCTACCGAGCCAATGATGGTACTCGACAATCACATAGCGAGGACACAGAGTGGCGACCAGGGCCGATCCTACGCAACAATCGGTCAGCAGGATCTCGGCGCGCTCTCATGGCTTATCTCTACGCGCACCGAGCTTGTCGTGTTTCTCGCCTTGCGAGTCATTCGCGATTGGCGCGATGCGCGCCACGGGGTCTCCGAGGTAAGTTGTCGCATTCGTTCATTGGCTACGTTGGGTGCACATGCAGTAACAGGGCGTACAGAAGCGATGAGGAATAAAAGCGAAGAAGGCGTCGCCCTAATTGCAGTGTTATGGACGCTGACACTGCTGTCCATTATTGCCGCCGCTCTGTCCTTAGAAACCCGCTCCAGCACTCGCATAGCTCGCAATATGGCCGAAAATGCCGCTGCTCGGGCGGCCGCGGATGCTGGCATCCAACGTGCGATACTGGATTTGGAAGCGTCGACTGGAGCACCAACCGATGCAAGGGGGTTTAGTACCGATGGAACGGTTTATGCTTGGCGGTTCGCTAACTGCAAGGTTCACATCTCCGTTAAGGACGAGGCCTACAAAATCGACTTAAATATAGCCTCGGAGTCGCTTTTGGCTGCTCTGTTTGCATCGGTCGGCGTTGATCCAGACAAGGCTCAATCATTGGCCGCCGCCATCGCCGATTTTCGTGATTTTGATAATTTGGCGCGCCCCAGCGGTGCGGAACAGGCCGAGTATCGAGATGCGGGTCTAGCCTGGGGACCCAAGAATGCGCCCTTCCAAACGGTCGAAGAACTGCAGCAGGTCCTCGGTATGACAGCCGAAATTTATGGACGGGTCGCTCCCGACTTGTCTGTTTATTCTGTCACAGCAACCATTCCAGCGGCGGCCGATGGACGAGTCACCAGAATCCTACGTCGGGCCGGGTTTAACTCGGCGTCCGCCGCTACAGCACCGAGGATAGTATTTTCGATCCGCGCGGAGGCCGAGAGCTCTAACGGGGGGGTGTTTGTCCGGGAAGCAATAGTGCAACGCGGCGCATGGATTTTGTCATGGCGGCAGGGCGGCCCTAAAACTTGAGCGCAAAGAAGCCCGGTGAGCATTCAGGCGATGCAGGTAGAAGCGACGGGTGGTAAAGTGCCGAGTTCCGGCCGCGTCTCCTGGTTTACCATTCAAAGAGAGGTCGTCCCGGTTCGCCATATTCGACCACGATGGATTCTGACCTCAGGCGAAAGAAATATAGATCATCGGCATCCGACGCAGCTCCAAAAAGAGGGCTGCTGTGATTGGACCAAATGTGTGCGCTCCTCGTGCCGCTGCAGGCGATACTGGGTAAGGTAGAGGAAGTCGCGAACTTTCTGCGTTCCGTCGTGCCCTTGGTGAACGCTGAACCCGGTACGGTTCCATGGTTTGCCATTCAAGGGGGCAATCCCGCTTAGCCCTATTCGGCACGTTCGACAACGAGGCCGGACGAGATGCGCATTTCAATTGCCAAGGTGGCCGCACCTGCAAGGCCTTCAATCCCGATGATTAATGCGACATCGTTGAAGGACAAGAGGACCTTTTAAATTGCTTGCACTGCACTTAAAGAGCACTCGGTAAGTTTATCGGTAACCCTTGTCGCCAAGCCAAAATCTGAACCGGCACAGTTTCCTCGGGGTCCAGTTGCACAACCGCTTCGCGCACAAATATACCTCCGCTAGAGCCGTTGGCCTCTGCATGGATCGAAAATGCCAATCCTGGTGAATAAGCGAGAATCTGCGAGTTGAAACCGGCCGGTCGTTGGATATTAGTCAATTGTTCTCCCGCCACGGCTGGGTTGAACACTCCTATTGAATAAATTGTCAGGTAAGGGCCACCCGCTTATAGATGTCTGCTGTCATGCCGAGGACCTGCTGTAATTCCTCGACCGCTTGGAAGGGGGCATTCTTCGGACCCCAGGCTAGACCTGCGTCTCTATAGGCGCCCTCTTCCGCACCGCTAACGCGAGGCAAGTTATCCGCATCACGAAAATCGGCGATGACGTCAGCCAAAGATTGAGCCTTGCTAGGATCAACCACTAGAAAGTTTCGCGCCGATGGAACTGTTTATGCTTGGCGGTTTGCCAATTGCTCAGTTCGCTTATCGGTTCAAGACGAGCGCGGCAAAATCGACCTGAACCAAGCGCCAGAGGCGCTTTTGGCTGTCCTAATTGGATCAGTCGGTGCTGCTCACGTCACGTACATCCGCCAATCATGAACAACAGCCCAACGTCGCCCTGGTGGATTTCCGCCGCTGATACCGAAAAGACCACGCTTTACAATGTCGGTACCGGCACAATCCCTGCGATTTTTGCCGTGCCAGGAGCGAATGGCCAGCCAGGTGCGCCGACTGGCCAGGTGTTCAACGGCGGCGCGGGCTTTGTCGTGAACAACGGCGCAGGCACGAGCCCGACCCGCTTCATCCTAGCCAGCGAGGACGGAACCATCTCTGCATTCAGAGGGAACCCCATAGTGATTGTCGTCCCGGCGAGCGGGGCGGGTGCAAGGGCCTCGCCATCGGCAACACGACCAGTGGCAAGTTCCTCTACGCGACCGATTTTCACAATGGTCGCGTCGACGTGTTCGACGATACTTTCCACCCGGTCAAACCCGGTGCATTCGTTGATCCTCAAATGCACAAGGGATTTGCGCCTTTCGGCATCCAGGCGATCCAGATCGGCAATGAGACGCAGATTTTCGTGACGTATGCGCAGCAGGACGCAGATGCCCATGACGATGTCGCCGGCCAGAGCCACGGCTTCGTCGACAGGTTCAGCACCGATGGGACGTTCCTAGGACGCGTTGCCACCAGGGGCCAACTGGACTCGCCTTGGGGACTAGCCCTGCCCGCCAACTTCGGGATGTTCAGTGGAGATTTGCTCGTCGGCAACTTCGGCAATGGCCAGATCCTTGCCTATCAAATGCAATCCGACGGCACCTTTGAGTTCGTCAATTTCCTCAAGGGAACTGATCGGAAGCGGATCGTGATCGACGGCCTTTGGGGGATCGCCTTTGGCAGTGGCAACGCTAACAATGCGAGCGGGCCGGCGAATACGCTCTTCTTCGCGGCCGGCCCCGACGGAGAATCGCACGGCCTTTTTGGCTCATTGGTGTGGGCAGGTTAGCTAGCGATTGGCCACTGCTGAGCTACAGCGAGGTGAGGCCAAGTGTGAGGCGGTTTGTTGTCGCTGGCGGAGCTGGTCGAAAGGCTCTGAGGTGCCATCGTGTCCGGCCACTCGCAGGCATCTGTTGAGGTGCTAAAGGAGCACGGCAAGCGGAACCTGCTAAAGAGCGTGATGTTCCCTGAACGAGGAACAGACCTTGGCGACGCTGGTCTGCAGCCGACAAATCTCGACCACGTTCCGTTTCTTGTCGTGAAAGGCACCGACTTTGACGCCGATCATGAACAGCAATGCCTAGGCCCAGATAGATGGCCCAGGTGTGGTTCTTGCTGATTGTTCATGGGAGCCCCTCCCTCTGGTTGCACTATAACAGGAAAAGAAGGGCAGGGACGCCCAGTGCGGAGAGGCTGGGGCTGAAGAGCCGACCGAAGTCAACGTCACTCCAGCTATTTGAGCGGCGAGTAGGTCGGCGAGTGGGGCGACATGGTCGACGCGGGCACCATCGTCGGATCAATTATAATGGCATTATTAAAGCAGCCCCCAAGGGCAATAGCAGCCATGATGATGAAGGCGCACGTCAGCCATCCGTGCATTCTATTTCTCCAAGGACCGCATCGGCACGATTATACCACCACCCCGCCCGTCCCGAGTGTGTCCTTTGCGCAACTCGAGACAGAAAGTAGTGCCAAGTCTTGGTGCTGTGCAACCTTTAGACTCTGCTATAATTGGATCAGGAAGAGACGGAGGGCAACCATGAAGCTGCCGTTTATTGAGCTAATCGCAATCACGCTCGTTGGCTGCTCCGCCGCACTCGCACAGGCGGGTTTCTATGACTATATGGGACGCCCGATATCAGATCTAGCGATGCGGATGGGTCCGCCCACGACTATGTCTCGAGGCCCCAACGGCTGGCCAATCTTCCAGTGGAGTCATTTAGCGCCGACCAAGGGAATAGTCATCGAGGGCCTTCTGATTCATCGCGGGCGGTGCATCCTCGAGGTTATGAGTCGGCCCGCAAAGAGCAGTCCGACACCGGCTATGGCCGATTGGCTCGTGACGGGTTGGAAATTTTCGGGGGGAGGTTGCCTCTATGAATGACCCCAAACGAATTCGAGATTGATTTCCGGCGCGACAGACCCAAGACGCCCACAAAATCCACCCGAGCTCGCGCGCCTTATCGCTCGCTGCTTTTCAGGTTTTCGCCAGAAGCTGGTAATCCTCCATGCGTGTGCGATGTCTCAAAAGAGTTGAGGTTGCCCAGCGGGCGGGTAATACACAGCGGCGAACTCGCCGCTTCTCACGATGATCCGGGGCTAAGGCTGGGAAAAACAATGCTGGTTGGCTTCTGCCGAGAGCCAACCCCAAAAAGCAAACTACCAGCAAACGGCCATCACTTCGTGTAGCCGACAAAGTAAGCGCCGATTACGTACCGGATGCGTCCTTGACGGGCTCATAGGCCGCGACGTACGGCTGGTCCAAGACGGTGGCATCTCCGTAATACGCTTCGCCGTTGTTGATCTGCGCAATCGCCGGGCCCTTGGGATCCATGGTCGTTCCCACCGCGCTCGAACCGTCGTCCTTCTTCAACGTCGTCGCGATGCGCACATACCCGTCGCCAGCCTTCACGAAGAGCGTGGCCGCTCCACCGTTTTCTTTCAGAACCGCTCCGACCACGTCGGAGGAGTTGTTTATCTTGGTCGAGCCAAAATACAAGTCGCTTCGATCAATCTTTGGCGCTCCCAATTTCGCGGTCTGATCTTTCAAAATCGCCATCGATTTCGTGACCTTTGCGTCCTGGGCGCTGCTCATGCTTGGCCACAGCGTCAAAGCTGCGAAAGCGCTATTAAGCGCAGGAAACATACGTTTTGAATGGGTTCATGATCGGCATACAGATCCGGCTATTTTGGCACTAGACGCAAGGTCCTAAGCGTAACCGATTTTTCCGCACCCGCCTCCCCCCAGAAAACCGTGACGGTCACCTGCATAGGTCGCCTCAGCAAATCCTTTGCTTCGTTCCTGCCTATCTCATGATATGGTGTCACTGACGTTTTCCACCAAAACCGATCATTGAACCGCCCAACGGTGTCCCCTTCCCGAATTGGTTCGTCGATGCCAAAGGAATTCAATTTAGATTCCGCAAGCAGTGTCGCTTGCTCATACTCCTCGGCCGAGCGCCGGCCGCGTAAACCAGCCGAAAAAATCGAGAAGATTACAGCGAGTGACAGCGAAAGTATCGTGAGAGCCACGAGAACTTCTATAAGGGTGAAGCCTTGGGCAGTGCGGCCAGTCCAGAATTTTGACACAGGCCGGCAGCCACTCAACCGGCCGTGACGGAAAATAATGTTGCAACGGAAAATCGCGGCATGTCCGGTCGAACCCTATTGGAAAGAAGCGACACAAATCGTGCGGGCTGCTTCGCCCGTCGAGAGGGCACGTACGAATAATAGCCCCGCTTGACGTCGAATGTTAGTTCAATCTCTTACGGCGTGTACGCATAAACCGGCAGCTGAGGTGCGGGCGCACCTTCATGTTATCGTGTATCGGTATTGTCAGGTTTACTTGAGGTCACGGCACTTTGAAAAATGCTAACGACCTGGACCTCCTAAGGCGCGATATGGAGATCAGGTTATTCGAAAGTCAGACCATCACTGCGAAGGTCCGGAGTTTAGCCACTCTTTCCAAGTCATGAACTCCAGACCGATGAGATCATAGTTGACCATCAAATATCCCTGGTAATCACGAAAAACCGCATTGGGTTCGATTTTCTGCACCTCCTGCGCCATGACCCCCACATAGGCACTACGGTCACTGCCCTTGTAGCGGAAGCGATAGAGTTCGAGACCGTTGTCGAGCCTCACAAGCGGAACGATGTCTTGCTTAAGGCGGATGTCGGAACGACGGCCACGACCCCCACCACCGCCTCCGCGCGCTGCAGTGGGCACGCCTCCAGCTGGCCGGGAATATTGCGGTGCGCTTCTGCGGACCGCCGCAGGCGCGCCTGCGGTTGGCCGAGAATATTGTGGTACGCTTCTTCGGACCGCCGTAGGTACGCTTCCGGTTGGGCGGGAAAATTGCTGTACGCTACGGTTACCTAGACTGGCCTGCCCGCGCTGAGAGAAGTCCTTTGCTTTCCGACCGTCTCTCGGGTTGAAGGCATTCACTGCCAGTCCTTGCTGGATTTGATTGATACGCGGTCTCGTTCCGCGCTCAGCCTTGCTACCGAGATAGGCATTATCGCCGCTGTCGCTCCGTCCTCGATAATCGAGCTTACGATCCACCGGCTGCGTATCCGCCTTGGCGAATTTGTTTCTCACCACCTCATTGTCATACTGCACGCCACGCCTGTGATAGGAATTGTGGCTCCACTTCTTAAAATCCCGATCAACGTCGATATTGATATCGCCATGATCCCAATCGATATCGTCGCAAATCTCTCGGGCAATAGCGTAAGCTACGCCCCAGGCGACACCGGTCGCAATCGCACCACCAACGATATAGCCCGCCGGAGGAGGATAGTAGTAAGCCGGGTACTCAGGATAAGGCCACTCACCGTAAACCACGGCCGGATTGTAATACGGCACGTAGACAACGTCAGGTGAGACGCTGGCTCGATCTCGATTATTTGCTGGCCAGCTTGCTGAGTAACTGTCACCGTCTGTTGCTCGGTCGTTTCCAATTTCCCGTTCGCTTGCGCTTCGACGCGCAGGCGCTGAATTGCGTCCATAACATCTGCCTGTTGGGCAAGCACAGCATCGCCGAGCTTCTCGGTCCAGTCGAGCTTGTCGCCCATCATCGCGAGTACGCTCGGCGTCGATACGAGTTCCTTAACGCTTGCGTCCCAATCCTGCCTGGCTAGGGCTTCTTTGAGCTTGTCTCCTTTTAAATTCTTATTGGCCTTAGCGAAGCGGTCAGCCTGGACCACCTCAAGCGGATAGGTCGAGGCCATGAGGACTTGCGCAAGCAGCGGATCGGCGTAAAGGGCGATAGGCGCGACCAACTGATCAAGCCGGCCCGCGCCGAGGCGCTGCTCTTGCGGAGTGTTGGTGGGTTGGTCTTGCGCCCTGACAGGTGAGGGTTTAGAGCCGTGAGAACAATTGATGATTATTACTTTCTCTATGCCGCTCTTATTATCTACAGAGCGAATGAGCATGTAATTACAGTTTTGCAATAGGCCTTCGAGAACAGCTCGCAGGCTGCCGGACATGGTTGCCGACAGGGTCTCGGCACCGGTCGTATCGTCGAGACCTTGGACCTCAAAGCCATACTTTTAACTCAGCTCTCGCACGACATTTTGTAGTGTCGCGCTTTCTATTGTCACAGTGATGCTCTTTATCGGAGCATCGCCTTCGACTGTGATGGCAGCAGCGCGGACGGACTGCGACGATACCAACAGCCCGCTTACGAACACGGCCAAGCGAAATAAATTCACTGATTTTAGCTCGCTAGTACCATCTCACTGTGCCCAGGATCTGACCTTAGCAGAAAACGACTGTTTCGCGCGCCCCTAACTCACCCTAGCTTTGATCCCGGCCGGGCTCGGCGTTTCCTACTTACTCGACCCCGTTCGTCTCGCTGACCGCGTGGGCACCGTTGCATGTTTTGCGGTATCTGCGAGCCGCTACTCATCGTAAATGTCCGCCAGCTTGGAGAGCATGTCTTCACGAGGTGCACGACGAGCTCCGGGGAAAAAACCCGGTCGTGCTCAGAGGCTCCGGGAGACCGGTCCCTTCCTTTCCCGCGCGACAACGAAGCCGATCGATGAAGCCATGATTCAGGAGGTTGCCAGAAACCTACTCAGGAGTTTCTGGGGTAGGAGATTCTTTAGCGGGCGGACCGGGTAGACCCGCTTCGCCAGTGACTGAAGGATTGTTCGCAACCGGAGGATTGCTAACAACTGCAGGACTAATCTCAGCACGGGGCTTGGCGTCGTCGTTAATCTTTATCACTTCGCTATCATTACCACGTAGCAATACGACCTGCGTAGGTTTGATGGCACGCACCTCCCAGCCGCCAATACTTTGACCTTCGACAGCCCTCATGACCTCACCCGTGGCTAGGGTCCGCAAAAGCGCCATGCGCTCATCGGCTGAGATGATCACTCCAATCAGGTCAAAATTTTCGAGCTTCGGCGCCGTCGCTGCAATAACGGAGTTTGGTTTGCGCGGCGGCGGTCGGCGCGATGGCGTGAATAGCGGCCGCTCTACAAGTTCAGAAAATGTGGACATGGCGGGTTTGGCGGGGGATGCCTCGCTCGGAATCACGACCGAATTTTTTGACTGAGCCGATCTCGGAGTTGCTTCGGGCATAAAGATGGGGTCAGCGACAATCTCCCATGCCAGGATCCCAGCAAGAAGAGCCGACAGGCGCAAAAGAGGGCCAATGCGGTGGTTCGGCGATCTAAACATTGTCTCTAGGCTAGGCATGTTAGCGGGAAGCCCGTGCAACGTCGTCCCGTTCCTCAGTTCGAAACCAGCGACAGCGGCTGTTTCTAAACCGCCCAAGCACGCCAACAGAAACCCAGACGACAGACGCGTTGCCGCCCCCAAGGTCATACGCCACCGGGCAATACACAGTCCATCCTTTCAAGAAATGAGCTCTGCGCTGCCGGGCATTGCCTGCGGAACCGATTAAAGTTGCGGCTTTAGTCCACCCCGTAGGAGCCATGACCATCGTCGCAAGAGGAGGGCAAACACCCCCGCTCGCTTGCCATCCTCCCCTATTGACTTCCAATCTGGAGGGCATGAAGGGCATCGTTGTTGAACTTGAATGGCGTTCGCTTCGCTCGTCTATAATGCCTTAATTACGGTCGACGTAAATAGACGACGAAATCATCGTAGCCTTTCCGGGAACGAGTTAACGCGAAAAAAGCGCGCGAGCTTGGGTTGTTGGCGTGCCACAACAAACCCGGGCCAAGGGGATGCAAAGCTGCGTCTCACCTGCTCCCGCCGCGTCAATAAGGCGACTTGCGATAAAATGGGTCCCGACGGTCGTGAGGTCGCGACGGTCATGGTTCAAGTGCGTTCTAGGCGTAAGCAGAGTCCCCTCGGCCGATCCTTGGCGGATTCCTAATGAACGGTCCAGCTCAACGCGCGATATGACCGAGTGTTCCTGGTGTCCTTTTGCCCGCTTGCCGGCTTCACCCGCCACCTGGCCTAGTCGGATCGATAACCGACAGCAAGCCATAACGAGTCAATGGCCGTTAAAATCTTGTCAAAAGAGAATTTCACCGTTGAATCGGCTAGCGCGACCAAAGGTGAACAGTGGCGTCGCCCGCGCGATGTTTTATTGTGGGATCAGCGGAGGCTTGGAGACAAAGCCCATAAAATCAGATTTAGCCAAGCGGATCGGGCCGCCCACAACTGTGCCCCCAGGTCCCAATGGCTGGCCAATCTTCCAGTGGAGCGTCGGCTCAACCAAAGGGATCGTCATTGAAGGCCTGATAATTCGTAGGGGACGTTGCATTCTCGAGGTTGCCGGCCGGCCCGCAAAGAGCAATCCGAGGTCGATTATGGTGGATTGGATTGTGGAGAATTGGAGATTTAGGGGCGGGGCTGCATCCAGAAGCACATTAAAGGACTGTGGCGATCTCAACCGCCGATTAGAGTGGACAGATTACGAGCGCATACGCTGGCCGCGTGGCCTGCCCACATCGGGTTGTCACATCGGGCCATGCGCATTGGCACGCCGATGTGGTATTTCTGTCAGTCACAGATCCGATAAGGCATGCTACCTATGAGCCAGATCCATGGGACCTGACTGACCATTTCTGTAAGGTAGAAATCCATGAAGGTCCTGCTGACCATCGCAGCATTGGCATTACAACCGGTAATCCCGGTCAATCGAAGCTGCGGCCTAGAACCCGTTGCGCCACGTGGTTGCCAAGTTAATTCGTGCGTTTGTGATAGTTTAGGCTCTAACTGTCATTGGATTTTCTTTTGTGGCTTCTGTTGTGGGTACAACTCTAAATTACAGTCTATCCAACCTTACTTTCCGAATTATGGTAACGCGCTAGATACGTTTTGGTTAGGTCGCTCAAGGCGCATGCCTCGCCATTAGAGTCGAACGAGGTCGATCGCGGAAAGACTAGGATATGGCCACCTCTCTAGCCAAGGCGAATGATTTGAGTTCAAAATTTTTTTCTTGGTGGCTGGCGGAACTCTCAGCTCTGTGGCGCCCCTTACGCACATTGGTCCGGCGCGGGCCAAAAATTTTGACCCTCGATACATCCGAGCCACAATGGGTGCTACGAGTACAGAAGGGCGTCCGTCTTCAGGAACTCGGTCGACTTGATTCACAGTTGCCTGCGAGTGAAGTGCGAAAAACGGTTGGAATCCTTCTTGGCAAGGCTAAGCTGCGCCATGATCTCACGGTACTGCTCCCGGAGAGCAAAAGCCTTCGTAGACCTCTCGAATTGCCCGCCATCGTGGAACCGAGCTTGAGGCAAGCCCTTTTTTTTGAAATCGAACGTCACACACCCTTCAGAGCTGAGGATGTTTATTTCGACTATCATTTGCTAACCCGACGCCCAGAGTTCGAACCGTCTCAAAGTTGAGATGATAGCTGCGCCTCGAGCGGCTGTAGATGCAATTTTGAGTCAAGCCCATGACTGGGGCCTGCAGCCTTTGATCGTCGATGTCGTGGCTACCAATTCGCAAAATGGTATGGGCGTCAACTTGCTCAGATCCGACGCTACCTCTGTAAAGTGGTCTCCTCCCCGTATCGCATCGGCCTTGGTGGCGATCTTATTGGCCGCAGCCGTCACTTATATTCCCGTTAACCAGTTAAGTGTCGAAGATGACTCGTTGGCGGCGCAAGTGATGGTCGAGAGCGCAAAAGCCAAACAGGTTCTCACAAAGCGTGGTGAACTAGACGAAACTATTAGGGCAGCGAGTTTTCTCGACGAACGCAAACGGAATTTACCGCGAGAATTGACCGTTCTCGATGAATTGACCAAGGCACTTCCGGACAATACCTGGCTCGTCAGCTTCAGTCAAACCAACGATGGGGTGAAAGTCTCTGGCTATTCTGCTGCGGCGTCGGAATTGATCCCTCGTATTGATGCGGTTCCAATCTTCAAAAACCCAACGTTTTCGTCACCGATAGTACAGGATCCGGTGAAAAAGCTTGAGCGCTTTGATGTATCATTTGAAATAAAGGGGGGCAAGTAATGAATTTGTCGGCATCGGCAAGTCGGGGTGCTGCTGTAGGAATCCTGATCGGAATCTCCGCAGCTCTTTGGTTTATCATAGTGCAGCCTACCATTATTTCTTTTTTTGAGCACCGCGAATCAATCGCACAATCGCAGGAAATGCTCGCCAAATATCGTGGGATCGCCTCTACAAGAGCTGATCTTGATTTTAGCCTGCGGAAACTTCGGGCCGCGCAAGAAACCGAGGATCGACTGCTTACGGGTGGCAGTACACAACTCGTTGGCGCCAAGCTGCAGAATAGTCTAAAGGAATTTATCGAGACGAATGGCGGCGCATTGACAAGTATGCAAGTAATTACTGGCCGAGAAGAGGAAGGTTTTTTCAGGATACCAATCGCAGTTACATTGACCTCAACAATAGAGTCATTAGAGAAAATTATCTACACAATCGAGACGCAAAATCCGTATCTTTTTATAGAGAATTTAGTGATCCAAACAAATCAAGGCTTCATAGAAGCCTCCGATGACGAGCAGGCCCGCAATTTACAGGTTCATTTCGATGTTTATGGCTACATGCCGATTTAGAAAAAATGATTAGTCCGAAGAGACCTTGGACTATCAAATATGTTTGGTCAGACCCTTCTGCCAATGCAAGGTCAAACCTCGCTCGTGGTACTGAAGGGGGTGTATCAAAAAACTGACGGTCCGCGAGGCCGTTGCTGAACAAAGGCAAGAACCTTGTGAGTTTATAAAACAGCCGTAATCGTCTGCAACGTTTTTCAAATGGGGCATAGTGTGATCAATCGAAGGCATGTGGCAGGTCTTTTTGCCGCCTTCCTGTCGACGACCTGTCTGGCCGAGCAGCTGCCATCGAATCCTTTCCGCGAGCCGCCATCCAGCTCAACTGATGCGTCTGGCTGGGCGCCGAAGCTCACGCGTTCACCCACTATCATTCCCGGAACCGGCGAGGTCATCGGATCACCTTCGGGGGTTACAACGACTGCCCAGGGCAAGGGCGATATTACGCTTAATTTTGCGAATGCCGCTATTGGCGAGGTTGTTCGGGCAGTTCTTGGGGACCTGCTAGGTCTTAATTACGCTATATCTCCCAAAATTGAAGGCAACATCACCATTCGAACGAGTAGCCCTCTCACCCGTGCCGCCGCGCTGCCAGCCCTAGAAGAGGTCTTACGCCTTCATGGTGTGGCGATTGTGAAGGTCGGGGATGTCTACCAGGTCGTTCCTGTGGCAGATGCACCCCGGGCCGCCACCACACCTATGATCTTTGACAGAACGGAGATGAGCACTCCCGGATACGGCGTCGAAGTAGTGCCGCTCAAATTCATTGCCGCCACACAAATGGAAAAAGTGCTCAGCTCAGTCGCTCCGGAGGCGAGTGTTCTTTACATTGACGCGAACCGCAACCTTTTGCTGCTCGGGGGGACGCCAGAGCAGCTCCAAAGCTTATTGGACATGATCGCCATCTTTGACATCGATTTGATGCGAGGCATGTCATTTGCGCTCATCCCTCTGGAACGTTCCGATGCAAAATCAGTAGCAGTAGATCTTGAGAAGGTCTTCAACATTAACAAGGACGCTGCGGGTCCCGTCAGGATAATGCCCATTACACGACTCAACTCCGTTTTAGTTGTCAGTGCAGAGCTGACCAATATCGATCATGCACGCGAATGGATAAAGGCCCTGGATGGCGGTGATCAAGTTAGCCAGCGGCTGTACGTTTATTACCTCCAGAATGGGCGCGCGAAGGACGTTGCTTCGGTTCTCGGTAAATTGTTCGGCGCGAAGACAACCGGCGGTGCCAAGGGTGAATTGGCACCGGAATACACACCTGCGGAAATCTCTTCTTCCCCCGTTCTCTCCTCCCCCGCCCTCGGGTCGTCAGCAGGCGTACCGCCGATTGGCACGACCGGACCCGCCAGCGCAGGGCCTGGTGAACTCAGCATGGCGCCCCCAGCAAAGACTTCCCCTACTGCCCCAGAAACCGCTGAGACGACAGAAACGACGGTGGTCCAATTTACGGGTCAGGGCGCGGTCCGCATCGTAGCCGAGCCAAACATTAATGCTCTCGTAATTTACGCGTCAGCTGCCGATTATGATACGATCTTGCAAGCGCTGAGGAAAATTGACATCGCCCCGTTGCAGGTTTTGATCGAAGCTACTATTGCGGAAGTTACGCTGGCTGGTGACTTTCAGTACGGTTTGCAGTGGTTTTTGAATAGTATCGGCAATGATGTTAACCTCGACTTGGAGAACCTAACTGTTAGCCACGCAGCGTCACTTTTTTCGCAGTCGTTTTCATGGGTAAGTACGACGAATAACTTTCACGTTGTGTTGAATGCTATATCGCATCAAACGGATGTAAATATTGTTTCGTCGCCGTCTCTCATGGTGCTCGACAATCAGACAGCGAGGATACAGGTTGGCGATCAAGTGCCGGTGCTAACCCAGCAAGCTGTCAGTACGATCACCGCCGGCGCCCCAGTAGTTAACTCAGTCCAATACATTGATTCTGGTATAATTCTAGAGATAAAACCCCATGTCAACAATAGTGGCCAAGTGATGCTTGACATAACACAACAGGTCAGTCAACCAGTGACAACCACTAGTTCTACCATCGATTCTCCAACGATCCAGCAACGCCTGATCACAAGTACGGTTTCCGTCAAGAGTGGCGAGACGGTGACGTTGGGCGGGCTCATTGCCGACAGAGCGAGCAAGACTGGTCGAGGTCTCCCAGCGTTACGACGGATGCCCGTGCTCGGCTCCCTTTTTGGCGTTAAAGGAAGAGATTCTACACGCACCGAGCTTTTAGTGTTCCTCACCCCGCGAGTTATTCGCGACTGGCAGGATGCGCGTGAAGTAAGTAGCGAGCTTAGCAGTCGCATGCGTTCATTGACGCCTTTGGGCGCAAAAGTGCAGTAAGCGGCAAGTCCAGTATTTAAGAATAGACAGCGAGGAATAAATCGCCAGACAAGCTGCTCTGACCGCATTTGCTTGCGATCTGGCGGAAAAACACGGTGGCATGCGCAGCCGCGGAATCGCACGGTGCAAAAAACCGTGTGTTTGTGCCATTAGACCTTATTTGTTCTATTCGATAATTTCAACGTGACCTGTAACCCAATTTACTGTTACATCGTAAGACTTTTTGGAACTCGAAAGCCCTACTCGTCCTCCCGTCGAGCTCCCATCAGGAAAAAAACGGATGCTGCCTGATGTATCAGCTATAAGTTCTTGTTGGGCTGTATAAAGTGAAATACCAAGCTCTTGAGGAAGCCTATGTGTTTGCTTCTCACCAGAGATCATGAAGTAGTGTCGCTTGACGTCAATGCTAAATACGACATCTGTATTAGAGAGGATTGCACGGCTCCGGGCCTCCCGCAAAGCGGCCGCAACTTCGCGGGCCCCGCTCTTTGCCTCCATTTCAGGTATAATGGACGTTATTGACGGTACAGCCACCAAGACGAGCATAGCCATGATCGCAAGGACGACTAAAAGCTCGATTAAAGTGAACCCGTTGCGAACTCTCACCAACTGGTTATGTCCTGATTTTCTCCTTGGCCGCCGGCAGCGTTATCAGCGCCATCCGAATAAAGGTCATAATCACCGTGTTCGCCTGGAATTCGGTAGTTATAGGGATGCCCCCAGGGATCGTTTAGCATTTCGGGTCGCTTCACGTACGGTCCGTTCCAGTTCGGCGTATTTGGGGGAGTTTCCACCAGGCTTTTGAGGCCTTCCTCCTGTGAGGGATAGCGACCGACATCGAGGCGGTAGAGGTCCAATGACGCCGCTAGATTATGTATTTGAAGCGCTGCCGATTGGCTTTTCGCCCTTGACAAATATTTCATCACTTGCGGCGTTGCGATCGCGGCCAACAATCCGAGGATCACGAGCACTACCAAAAGTTCGAGCAAGGTAAAACCAGCGATTCTCCACCCAAATGACCGTGACATTTGTTTATCCAACCAGCGTCAGAATGCCAATGTATTCACGCTGAGAATAGCCGTCAGAATCGACATGATAATTGCGGCAATCATCACACCCATGCCGATGGTGAGCGCAGGAACTAACAACGCCAGTAGTCGGGCGGTTGTGCGAGCCACCTCTTCATCATAAATATCTGCAAGCTTCGATAGCATGCCCTCAAGCTGTCCGGTTTCCTCGCCAACGCGAATGAGGTGCACGACGAGCCTCGGGAAAAGTCCGGTCGATTTTAGGGGCTCCGCGAGGCCGCGGCCCTCCTTTACCCGCCCGGCAACGGAATCGATCGATGAGGCTATGACTGAATTGCTGAGGGTGTCGCGCACAATGCCCAGTGCAGTTAGTAGCCCGACCCCGTTTTGTAGCAGGGTGCTAGCGGTCCGACTAAAGCGCGCTACTTCTACCTTGATTAGCACGCCTCCAAGAAGCGGTAGTCGCAACAGGAGTCCATCCCATCGTCGGCGACCATCTCTAGTGGAAAGATAGTGGCGGAAGAGAAAAAAGCTAGCGATGAGCCCTATCAAGATCAGCCAGCCATCGTCTTGGACGAAATCTCCTACAGCGACAAGCGCTCTTGTCGATAAAGGAAGTGCCGCTCCGGCGCTTTCGAACAATGGCTTAAATTGCGGAACAACGACGGTGAGCAAGACGCCGATTGAAAGTAACGCCATACCTAGCAGGAATACAGGGTAATAAAGAGCGGTCTTGACGGTTTCTCGCAGCCCCTGGGATTTTTCGAGAAATTCCCCAAGGCGGCCAAGTACGACGTCCAGTGCTCCACTTGCCTCACCCGCGCGCACCATGCTCGCATAATAAGGCGGAAATGTATCGTCGTTCTCTGCGAGGGCGTCGGCGAGGGACACACCGCTTCGAAGTCGCGCCAAAATCCTACTCAAGAGGCTTCGCATTGCTTCATTCTCGGACAGGTCAATCAAAATCTCGAAAGCGCGATCAAGCTCAACCCCAGCCTTGAGTAAAGTGGCCAGCTCGTGTGTCATAAGGAAAAGGTCGCGAGCCGAGATTCGGCGTGTGAAGAGTCCTCGCCTGAATTTGATAAGTTGGTTTGTGCTTCGGATCTCGCTAGCGTACAGCGGCAGCTGGCCAAGGCCCCTTAGCCGATCAACAACGACTTCGCGACCCGACGCCTCCATCTCGCCTTCGACGATCTCGTTAAATTCGGTGACCGCTTTATACACGAAGATTGGCATGATTAGGCTTCTCGCGTAACCCGCATAACTTCCTCAAGGCTAGTGGTTCCGACCAAAGCCTTACCAATGCCGTTCTGATACATGCTTCGCATACCTGCCTCGATCGCCGAGACCTGTATTTCATTGGCATCAGCGCCCCGAAGGACCAGCTGCCGAATTGGATCAGACATGACAAGCATCTCAAGGATACTGGTGCGACCAGTATAGCCAGTTCCATTGCATTGCCCGCAATTGCGAGCACGGTAAAGCGTTATCGGATCACCCTTGGCATATCGACGTAACTGCAATTCATCGATTAGCTCTGTTGGTGCGGCATACGGCTCGCGGCAGCCTGAACAGAGAACTCGAACGAGCCGTTGTGCGACGATACCATTTATCGTGGAGGTGAGAAGGTAGTCCTCGACCCCCATATCGAGAAGGCGGCTAATGGTGCTCGAGGCATTGTTCGTGTGCAGCGTGGATAGGACAACATGGCCGGTCAGAGCTGCCTGAACAGCTATCTGTGCTGTTTCGCGATCGCGGATTTCACCTACCATTATGACGTCTGGGTCTTGACGCAAGAACGAACGCAATGCGTTCGCGAACGTGAGACCGATCTGTGGTTTTACCTGAACCTGATTTATGCCTTCCAATTGATATTCGATTGGGTCTTCGACGGTCAGGATTTTTGTATCTCCTCGATTCAGATGGCGTAGCGAAGTATAAAGTGTAGTGGTTTTGCCGCTTCCGGTTGGCCCGGTAACAAGAAGAATGCCATTCGAGTGATTAAGCACCTCGATAAAGCTGTGCAAGAGCGCTGGCTCGAAACCGAGCGTCTCAAAGTCGAGGACGACACCGCTACGATCCAACACTCGCAACGCTACGCTTTCACCATACAGCGTCGGGACTGTTGAGACCCGTAGGTCAATTTCTTTGCCGCGAATGGCAAGCTTGATGCGACCATCCTGTGGCAGGCGGGTTTCAGCGATGTTTAACTTGGCCATCAGCTTGATGCGCGAAACAACCGCCGCACGCAGGCGAGAAGGTGGTGATTCTTGGGCGCGAAGCAGGCCATCAATCCGATATCTAACACAAAAAGTGTGCTCGAATGGTTCGATGTGGATGTCTGACGCTCGCAAATCGACCGCTCGGCCGATTAGAAGATTTACAATGCGAATTACCGGCGCCTCACTCGCCAGGTCACGCAGTCGTTCGACATCCCGCTGGGTGCTTTCGTCAGCTGTCTCAGGCAGACCCTCGACGATCCCGCCGATGACCGTGCCGCCACCGCTGTAAAGTCGGCTGAACGCCGCTTCAATGTCCGCAGGAATGCCGATCCGAGGAAAGACCGGCTTGTTTGCAAGTAGGTGGATCGCCTGTATGACATAGCTGTCAAGCGGATCCGCCATGGCAAGAACAATGCCATCAGGACTGTCGGAGAGAGGTAAGACCCGGAATTCCTGAAGGAACTTGGCGCTAAGGCGATCTGTGAGTACGGGCTCGGCCGGATAATCGCAGGTCTCCACAATCGGTAATTTCAAATGAGTCGAGAGCGCATCGGCCAGGTCACGCTCGGAGACCTGGCCAAGCTTGGTGAGGAGCAAGTCGGCCCGTTCTCCAGTTTCGCTCTGTAAGCGCAGTGCTCGCTCAAAGCCTGAGGGGTCAAGCTTGCCGCGCTGGATAAGGAGTTCACCCAATGCCCGGAAAAGTCCGTCTTTGGTCTCAACGATGTCATTCATTTTCAAAGCCATCCTGCGACTGCAGACGTTGCGATCTACGTGCCCTCATGCAGCCGCGAGGAATAGAGGTCCAATCAGCCAAACCAACCAAGTCCCAAGACACAAATACGAGCCAAAGGGCACTTTATCATTAGAAGAAAATCGGCGCCCCACAAGCGTGGCGGCTATCACCATCGACAAAGCCGTTATCGCGGCGAGGAACACCACGGAAGGAAGTCCCGAGGTCGAAACCCAAGCCCCGCTGGCAGCCAGAAGTTTTGCATCACCTCTACCGAGGCCGACGCGGCCCCGGATTTGTTGATAGAGCCAACTTACAATAAAAAATGCAGAGAATCCTACAAAAGGACCAACTACGTGGCCAGTGATATGATCTGGGTCCACTAAGCAACTCACGCCAAGCCCGGCCGGAATCAAAGGTAGGGTCAATTCATCTGGGAGAATCATGCAACGGTAATCAATCGCAGCAAGGGTTAAGAGAACCCATCCGAAGGCACAACTGGCCCACAGGACCCATCCAGAGTAAAACCCCGCCGCGGAGGCTGCCACAAAAATGGCACCGATCTCCATCAGTGGATAAAAAAAGTCGATTGGGGCCGCACAATAACGGCAGCGGCGACGTTGAAGAATCCAGCTCAGGATTGGCACAAGATCGCGTGCCGCAAGCTGATGACCGCATTTAGGGCATGCGGAACGCCCGAAAAGAGCCGACAGGTGATTGGGAAACCGCGCCGCAACGACGGCGAGAAAGCTTCCAATGAGTGGCGCGGCAAGAACTGGGAACAACCAGTTCAAAGAGATAGCCTCGGCAGGCACGCTGGACTCCGAACGATCGTTACGAGCCAATACGATGCAAAGCTAATGACAGAAACTCATGCCGATTATTATTCGACTTCAAAAGCGAATATTAGTAGGTCCACGCCAACTTAGAAGGCAAAACCCACGCCCTTGCGGTGCGGTTCGTTCCATGAGCCTCTAAACTGGCATGTTACGATTTTTTTGTTCAACCTTGGTCACTGGTTAGATTGACGGGTCGTGTGGAATTCCCGGAATCGGGAGGCGGCTTAGGAACACGAGCTGCTTATCACGGTCCTCAAACGGTCGCCTTCCCAAAGCGGAAGTCCTGGCAGTCCAAAGTCTTCTCAGTCACAGGCGTCGCTGCTTGCGGATTCGAAATTGAGTTCCCTGGGGTCACAGAGCCCCATCTTTAGCGAAATTCGTCCGGTAATGATCGAAGCGGATGTGGTCCATGCTCGACATGTCTTTTTCTTCGGCAGCGAAAATTCCATTCGGTTTATAGCGCCAGTTCCAGAGCATCTGGGTGTTGGAGGCTTTTATGAGGTGACGATTGAAAAGACCGAAAACTCACCTAGCAGCGTAGAGCTGTCCTGGCGTCTTTTTCGTACAACCGTGGCCGCGTCTGGACCCGCGATCCAGGACAGGCACGTGGCTTTAATATCGAGGATCAGCCAACTCCAATTCGCTTACTTTGGCTATCGTGGAAAAAACGAACCAGCCCAATGGTATAATGATTGGAAAAACTCCGACCATCTGCCCAATCTTATTCGGATGCGGGTCGCCATGAGCGGCGGTGATCGAAGTTGGTCCGACCTTGTGGTAGCGCCAATGGTTCGGTCCCTGAACCTAACTATAGATCCTGAGCACATTGATCAATAAAGAACGACTCGATTGTGGCCAACAGGCGCCCGTGAGTGTGTGTCGCTGTGACTTCTGTTCGCCGGTTTCGAACGCGGGGGCAATCCCAACGGCGCGGTGAGCCTAGTTCGCCCGCTACTGCCGCGGTGTCGGGGTGTTACTCAAAGCTGCCGATCTGCGAAAAAGCGTTCGCTCTGGGTCACCGTGCGTTCCGCGGTGTTTGCAGCAAGTTCGTGCGCTGACCGAATGGCAGTGACGCGAATTATTACTCTTATCGAGCTTGTCGGGCGATGCGGTACCCAGAGCGATCTGTGTGGCCATGTTCTGGTGTGCGTATAGAATGCTGGACAATTTGGCGCTTGGAATATATCGGTCGGCGCCAGCGCTTGGACTGAAAGCGGATCGCTCGGCACCTGGCGAAATTCGTGCTCCGTGAACTTGAAAGCATCGTGTTCGATCTTGGCCTCGGGGCTTGGCTTGGTGGCATTGCCGCCTTGCTTGCGGACGGCTATCCGGACATACGAACTACTCAATGGCAGGCACTCTGTATGGCGGGACTTGCCCTATACTTTTGGTGGTTGGCGCAAGACCGAGCGGGGTTAAGCTAACCCTTGATAGCGCCGGCGACCGCTTGATCAGAAGAGATTTGCAGAAGCGCGCGCTGAGAGTCCCGGGACGAGGTTCATTCGGAAACGGCGATTTGATACGAGGAAAAGGATGAAAGCGCGACCACGGTGAGCAGAGCGCTTGCCGTCATCGCCTCGCGTATGCCGGTGGCGGCGACGATGTGGTAGAGCCGGTTGAGCAGGAAGCGCCCCACGATGATCACGCCGAGGATGGTGCCGATGGCGAGCGCAGCCGCGCTCAAATCCATGGCCGCACGCTCGCTGCCTCCGGCCGCGAATAGCGGCACGAGCGCTCAGCGGAATGGCGGCGAGGTCCTGGAACAGAAGCACCGAGAGCGCGAGCCTGCCGTGACGGGTTTGATCTCGCCTTTCTCTTCCAGCAATTGCAGCGCGAACGCGGTTGAAGATAGCGACAGCGCGAGCCCGATGAAGATCGCCAGATGCGTGGTGAGTCCCATCATGAGGCCGAGCGCGGCAAGCACGACCGCAGTGACCGCAAGCTGGGCCGAGCCAAGTCCAAAAATCGCCGAGCGCATGCCCCAAAGTCTGATCAGGCGAAGCTCGAAACCGATCACGAAAAGCAGCATCACCACGCCGAATTCGGCGAAGCTGAGTACGTTTTCGACGTCGTAGAGTGAAAAGATCAGGCCGAGGCCGAAGGGGCCGATGACGATGCCGGAAGCGAGATAACCGAGCACCGAGCCGAGGCGAAGGAAGCGGCCGAGCAATGGCCGCGGCGGCGAGAAACACTGCCACTTGGATCAACTGCGTCGAATTCATCGCTTATCCCGCGGGTCCGTTTGCCGTCCTCGTTACCACGCCCTTCAGGCAACACCTAGTTTGAGCGCGGGCAGCAAATCGGCATCATTCCGGCACGGGACCTAATCAGGTAAAGCTGCTCAGCTCTTGTTTCCGGATCCCTGCTTTCGACGGAATGAAACCCCGTGCTCGCAGCTGCGATCACGCTTTGGGCGACCTTCGCGCCTTGCTTCCTGTGGATCTTCGTCGGCGCTCCCTATGTCGAGCGCCTCGGCACCAATCCAAGGCTTGCGAGCGCGCTCAACGCCGTCACCGCCGCGGTCGTCGGCGTCATTCTCAATCTCAGCCTGTGGTTTGCGCTGCACCGTCGCGAAGCCGAAACATGGCAGCACGAGCTAGACCACTTGCGCGAGACGCTAGAGATGACGATGCCGCTTCCGAAAGGAGCCACAACCGGCCGCTATTACTACGGGCTATGGCTCTATGGTTGGCGCTACTAAAATCACGCAAGCGTAGCGGCCCCCGACCGAAGCCGACGCGATCAACCACCTTTGCCCGGTTAGGTTGGCAGCTTGGAACGTGGAATAAGTTGGCCGAGGATCCGTCCTGCCATGCGAGCCAAAATCTCCTAAGACCGACGTGTTCGCCGCAGATACTTTAATCTAAAAATTGAGATTTTCTGGGTCGATGATAAGGTTCAAACTCTGGACCTTGGTTGCAACAATGAGGTCCGGCCAAGCTTGCTCGCCAGCGCTTAAGGTGACGTGCATGCGAATTAGATCGGGTAAAGATTGTACATCTTGCCAGTCGTTGTACCACTGAGCGGGGTCTGTTGGGCTACGATGTCCAAAATAAGCAAACTGGATTTGAGTGACCTTGTCCAGCAGAGCGATCTGTCGCCCCTCACGTTGCGAGCCGGATGAGGTTTCGGTTTCGCGGAAAAGACGCCACGACATTTCGAGGCGATTGCGAGAGCCACCATCGTCGGTGAGATAGAGTGCGACCTCGTAAAGTCCGCCGACCCCGAGATGCTCGGGAACTGGAGCTATAAATCGAACGGAATTTTGGGTGCCGATGAAGTAGACGTGTCGGCGCACGGTTGGTGTGGCTTCGATCATAAATGGGCGAGCTTCATTAAGCACCCGGCGAAGAAGTTGCTGGACGGTTACCGCTTCCGACATGCTATTGGGTTCTTCTTGGCCCACATTCCAGGCTCGTGTCCCGAACTGCAGACCACTTGTGAGCAACAGGAAAATCAAGCTGAGCAAAAGAAGAGCAACTAAGAGCTCTAGTAAAGTGAACCCTTGGCTTCGAATTTGACTCGGCGATTTAAGGAATTGTTTCGATGTCGACATAGGGCAATGTGACCACACCTCCCGCATTACTTAATCTGCTCGGTAAAATCCTATAATGCGACCAACACCGATGACGAATACGCTAACATTCCGGGCAGCCAAATCCGTACCTTGGTCCTCGCCATCTCCATCGATCTCAGAAAGCGCGAAGGCACACTATTCGGGGCAGATGGTCCAGGGTAGGCTTAATATGCATCATGAGCATCCGCAAAAACGCTCTAGGTTGTCCGGTTAGAGCCTTATTGACGCGCTGAACTATTACGGTTCAGGGCCAGAGCTCGCTAGGATCGACGCAGTTCGAAGAACGATGGCAGAAGGGGCGGAGCCCGAAGGCTCCGTCCCTAAATTGCTTGTTCAATCAGTGCACGTGTTGTTTGACCCAGTTTTCAAGCAAATCTGCGATCTGCTCGTTATTGAGCTCTGCCATCATCGTGTGACCGTTGCCGAAAATTCCCACGTCCGGTAGGAATGTGGTCGTCAAGTCGCCACCCAGACCGTTGATCGTAGCAGACCATGCTTGGTTGGGGGTTGGGTCCCGATGATCGGCTATTACCGTAAGCTGCGGCATGTTCTTCACCAAAGCGGGGTCGCCACCGCTATTAGCAGTGAACCCTTCGATGCCGATGAGCCCCTTGACTTTTGCCGCGTAGGAAGCCGAGGACGCTGCTTGCATGACGTTTAAAGAGCCTGCTTTAGTCCGTACATTCGACGGCACGACAACACGTTACGGCAGGGGTAACCAGGGTGTGGCGAAGTATGGTCTGTCGTACATGTCAAACCACTGCGTAGCGAAGTAGGGCCGGTAGTATACGTATGGTGGGTAGTAGCCATATGCAGGCGGATAGTATCCATAGGCGGGCGGATAATAAGGTACTCGATAGCCATAACGCGGAGAATCGCTGGTGTACTCGGGAGTCGAGTAGCCTACTTCCTCGACCGGCATGGCCTGAATGTTTCGTTGAATAGTATCCCGCGTTATTAGCGGCGCCGGAACGCCCCCAGCGGGATTGGGGCTCGTCTGCGCAAACGCCGGTGCGCTTACGCCGGCAATAGCTAAAGCCAACAGTGCTATCTTACTCATTTTGCGCTCCTGCGTCCGCTGCGAAGACAAACATGGATAGCGATCTGACTACGCGCAAGCGAGCTGGACACGTTGAAGGCCATTCAGAGGCACGCTGCGGTAGGACGCCCTATTGCTTACGAGCCTGGCAAAAAAATCAGGCGCCAGCTCATCGTCGGCCCTCAAGGAGATATGCCATGCACATGTGGGTATTTGCCATCGTTGTAACAACAGCAACGATGGTCGCGGGGTGGACCGAAGCCACAACGGTCGCGGGAGGTGTGGCCTATTCTCCGCCGTCGAACTACTCACAAATTGAAAAGGCGGATTGCATCGTGCCGGGCGGCGCTTGCCCATGGGGCCGGCATCGCGTCTGTAGTGGGATGGTCTGCTCGTGTATGCCCTGCGGCGGCCTCTGGCGTCTCTGGCACCACTAGCAAATCCCGACGCCGCGATGACTACCGGGATTGAGCTATCACCCGAGCCGAGCTTGCGCGCCTTGCTTTCCGGGCCTTCGGCAGAAACTTGGTTGCCAGAGCGCTTGCGGGTGCAGTCCCCACCGGCTGGTACAAAACCCGCAGAACTCGCCGCTTCTGACGACGATATCGCAAGAAGAACTCCTTCGGGTAAACGTCCAAAATCAGAGTCGACTAAATAGAAGCGAAAGGTCCCGACCGGACGGGGCTTTTCATTTGCCACAGCAGGACGCTAACCGGGCTCGAAGCGCGCGCCCAAGCTCTGCCGCTGGCTCCGGCGACTAAGCGCAACATTGCTCCAAGGATGCGCCGCCGCGTTTATGCGCCTCAAACCTCAGCAGGCGACGTCGTGAGCACCCGCCTCAAAGCGGCTCGATTTGGGGAGGGGAGCGTGAGCAACGCGACGGGACCAGCGATCATGTTACTTACTGTTACGCGGAACCGAGGGCTAACCGTTACTAACGGTTACACACTTCCGCGCCCGCATCCGAGGTTCCATAATTTGGTCGGCCGTGGTGGCAGTTGTCCGTCTTCTTTTGATCGTAGAAACTTCATTGGGAGGAAACTCAAGACAGGATATCAAAACAGGATATCAAAATCTCCATTGTGCCCAGGGCAACACCTCGCTGCTGCCGCCGGCTGTTCATTCGCCGCGTGTCTGCGTGGCTTGTCGGCCGAATGGACGAATTTCGCGGGCGTTCCGCCTCCTAAGTGATTTGGTCGGAAGAACCTGCCCTGGCATTCAATTGGAGTGAACCAATTTGTTCCCGCGTTGCTTAGCGAGGTTATTCGTTCTTCGCTAGAATGCGGGTTGCCTAGAGTGAAGAAGGAGCAATTTACCAAGTAAGGGAGGATTCAGATGAAGAACCAAAAATTTCCGAAATACATTGGCGTAGCGAGTGCAGCTCTTTTTGCATTCGCGCTGATGCCTGCGATCGCCACGGCGCAAGATTATTCCGCGGTCCAGGACAACGGAAATCTGCACCTCGGAGCGTACGGTAACTTCTTTATCCCAGGAAATCTCGTCTCTTGTCCAACCGTGCCGCCCCCAGGCACCAATAGCCAGTTTTGCTCGGGGACCACAAACCCCGGACTGCGCATGATCAACCAGATGTACGTGCAGTTCATGAAACCGCAGGCACAGAACGGCAAAAAGTTGGTGCCGATCGCTATCGTACACGGCTGCTGCTTGAGCACAAAGTCGTGGCAGACCACGCCCGATGGGAGAATGGGTTGGGACGAGTTCTTCGTCCGTCAGAGTCGCGACACGTACATGATCGACCAGGTTGGCCGCGCCCGTTCCGGCTTCGATGCAGGGGCCTACAATTCAGTGCGATATGGACTTACACCTTGCGTTCCGTCGGGAACCGTTGCGTGCCCGCAAAACCCGAGCATCCTGATCGCCAGCGACCAGTTCGCTTGGAACGTATTCCGTTGGGGAACGACTACTTGCACGACCTCACCATGCTCAAGCACCGTTACGCCTCATCCGGGTATTCGGTTCCCGATGAACACCGTAGGGGTCGGTTCTCCTTCGAACCTGCAATTCTACAATATGGTGATCCCTGACTTGAATGCGACCCTGTCTGGCGCACCAAGTCCAGCTGACCCGGCGGGTTTTTATAATACCCCCGCTCAAATGGCCGAGCTTGCGAGAGAACTAGGCGGTGCCGCCTTGATGGGTCACTCCAAATCGTCATCGTTCCCGACCCGCGCTGCGCTTCAACCAGCTTCGGGCTGTTACCCTTGGACGACGGCATCAGCTTGTAAAGTTAAAGCCATCATCCAGTTGGAGACAGGCTGTTTCGGAAATCTGACGACTGCCGAGGTCGACACCCTCAAGCATATCCCCATCCTCATAGAGGAAGGCGATTTTTACACGACGCCGCGCCCAGTGGCGCCTTGCCCGGCGGAGATTGCGCAGATCCAAGCCGCGGGTGGCGACATTAGCTACGCCCATCTGCCGGACCTAACCCCCGGTTCCCTTTACCCAGGTTCACCTGGCGCCATTACCGGTAACGAACACATGGTCATGTTGGATAACAACAACCAGCAAATCGCCCAAATCATCCACGATTGGCTCCGTTCACGCGGCCTATAACCGTATTGGTCAAGACTTGAAGATCAAGCGACGGGCATAAACTGACTTCATAAAGCCTCCTCGCCATGAACAGCGAGGAGGCTTTTCCTTATGCCATTCGTGATCAAATGGCTGTCGCGTAAAAATCAAACTTCGGGAGGAGTCCGTGAAAACGATTCTTGCTATGGTTCTCGTTGCGTCGCAGACGACATACTATGAGGCCAAGGTTTCGAGTTTTGGCTGCACTTCAATTGACGCTGTCTCTCATTTGCAGAGCGTTCGCTCCGACCAAAACGCCTTCCAAGCGGCCATGATTGAGAAGCAAATGTCCGGCGAATGCGTTACGATCCTGAAGGACACGCTGGTCCAGGGTTCGATTGAGGCCGCCGATAGCTCCATACTGCAAGTGAACCAGGAGGTCGAGCCACCAGGCTATGAGGCACCTCGCGACGATTTTGAGATCAAGGCAATTGAGGGAAAGCAGTGAGGCTTTTACACAGCTTTGCTGTCGGCAAATACGATGACCAAGCGGCGCTCGGCTCGTTGGCCAGCTGCTCTACCGGATTGTTTCGTGAGAGAAGTCCAAGGAGCCAAAGAGGCCAGCATGGGAGCGGGCGCCGGTGAGTACGAAGCGCGCCATCAAAGACGCACGAGCAGCGGGTCTTGACGTGACGGCAGTTGTTACTGTCAACAGACGCGCGAATCGAGATCGGCAAGAGCAAGGTAGAGCAGCCCGAGATTGTGATGACCCTCGCGGGGTGGAGGGCACGTCGCGAACGTGGTGCGATGCCCCTTCGCACCGAGAGCAGGGAAGCGGATCGCGACGACTACAACGAAGCCTTGTCCTGCTCCACCTCGATTACGCTAGTGCTTCCTCCGTCGAGAGCCGCGACAATCTCTGACCACTTCTAGCGCGTGAGCCTGCCGCGACGCTAAAGCGATCAATAAGATTTTTGTGCCATTAGTCCCAACTCAAGCTCAGCTGAGCTGTTGGCCTGCCGAACTTGCAGGCTCTGACCACCAAGCGCTAAGAGATTGCCTGTTGATGCGACCAGGGAGGGAGACCTAGTTGCGTAGTTTGTCTGCGAGGATTCCAAGCGTTCTGATCTCCGGCGTTCCGACAAACAGATCGCCGGACTTGACCTTTTCCGTTAAAGCTGCCGCCACCTTGCCGTTGAGATGTGCGTCGCGTCCGGCCTCGTCGTTAAACGTCCCGAATATCGAGAAACGGGACTGCCCTTCTTGAATGGCGAACCATGAAATTGTGGCGGGCTCATCATTCACTAACGCCACGGCAGAAAGCAGAAAGTCCGCGACTACCCTTTCTTTACCTGGCTTCGCCTGTAGCGGAACGTAAATAGCAAGCTTTTTCACCGTAGTCCTCCTTTTCGGACACGACCAGCACGAAGCATATCGCAAAGACAAGCGCGAGTACGGGGCGTCAGCGCGAAGCAAGTGTTTGCCTCCACACGCCGACAGGATCCTCGGACGGTTCGGGACGCGCTGAACGCCGACACCACCATGGTCGAGGATGCTCGCCGGCTGAAGGTTCGCGAGCAGGCGTTGAGGCTAGGCGAGCAGGCCGCCACGAAGTTGGACGAGGCCGAGGCGAAAGCCGAGGCCGATCTCGCGGCGCTGATCAACGCGACGAGCTGCCCGCCACCTCCTCGAGCCGCTGGCGAAGCCCAGCTCGAGCAAGAGATTCGCTCGAGGCTCGCAGCGATGTCCGCCAAGGCTAGGGGCGAGGTCGTCGCGGCCGGCTACGCGCGACGGTGACGATCTCGTCATGGGCGCCTTTCTCCGTGGTCCCAGCTTCCTATCAGGCGCAACCGACTCTGAGGTCGCTATAAGGCGTGAGCAGTGGCGCCGGCAGAAGTTCCCCGACGCCGTCGATCGCCAGGAACGACTCAGCAAAGCTATCGCCGCGGTAAATATCGGCGGCAATGCGCTCGCCGGTCTCGTGAAGGAAATCGCCCCCGCCGGAGGCGCTGGCGCGGAAGAGCGTCGAGATCGCGCCGCCAAGGCGCTCGAAGAGGCCACGGCATGAGCGAGAAAAGCCAAGCGATCGTCGCCGCTTTCGACTGGCCGCCCGATCACGTCGACTCCATCGAAGGGCTTGCAGGCTGACGCAGCACTTTATGAACCTGAGCCGGCTGGAGGCTTCCGGCTCTTGCCGCTCGCCAAGGAGCGGGTGGCAATGGTCGCGGAGCTGGACGCCAAAGACGAGCAGGTGGGCGCACTCGACAAGCGTATCGTCCGAGACCAGAAGCTGCTCAGGGACTCCGCGGTCAAACGCGACATCCGAGACGCACTTGTCGGCGCCGGGGTGCCCCCGAAGATGCTCAGCGCTTGCGCCGCGGTCATTATCTCGGCCTTGCAGGTAGAGGTGGTCGAAGTCGACGACGGCAGTTTCCGGGCCGATCTCGATCGCGAGGGCGCGATCCACGCCTGGCTACTGACGGACGAAGCAAGCTTGACTCACCTCAGGTAAGTTCGCGAACAGGATACGAGCGCTGCATATAGGAACGCTGCCGGGGTGGTCCCCTATTCCCCCCTGGCGCGGAAGGGCGCCCCTGAGTTTAGTTGCTTCCTGGGCTCAGGGGCGCTCGCTTCGAAGAAAAGGACAATGCGCGGCCGAATAAAAACTTGGTTCTCAGATCGTGCTTTCGGTTTCATCACGCCCGACGACAGCGTCCAGGATGTATTTTTTCACTTAAACCAAACCCACTTCGAGGACCCGCATCCGGGGCAGGCCGTGGAATATAGCCTTTCAACGGACAAGCGCGGCAGGACGAGCGCAAGCCGCGTCCGACTCGTCGAGGAGGACGACAGGTCGCGCGAGATCGAAGTAGCGTGGCTCGAACGGCGGCGCCGACATGGCTGATCTCGTCGGCGTTCTCGATCTCGACGGCGCGGTCGACTTGCCGGTCATAACCAACCTCACGCTGGAAGCTGGGGACGACAAGGTCCTACGCTTCACCATCGGAGCGAGCGCGAACGGTCAAGGCAGGTTCCCGACGCTGGAAGGATGTGAAACCCGATGGTGGCTGGGCCGATCGGAGTTCTCGACGCCCGATCGCGCCCTGCAGAAAATAGGCGTGATCCTCGACCAAACGGCCAGGGTTTTCGACGTGATGCTCGCCCGCTCCGACACGCTCGAGCTGCTTGGCGAGTTTTACCACGAGGCCTCGGTCAAGGCCCCTGGAGGTGAGTGGACTACCACCTCCTATGGCATGTTGACGCTACAAAAAACGCTGATCCGGGAGGAGTGAATTGTCCCCCGACGTCGCGAAGGAAGCGACTGCATAAGGCATTTTGCCTTTGCAACACTCCTACCAAAGACAAATTTTCTATAGGCGACAACGAGGCAAAGGCGAACGAACATCACTATCACTGCCCATCCGAAACCCTCGTGACGCCCTTCCCCACGTTCGTAATTCGCCAGGCTGTAAATTTCCTCCTGCACACGCTTATAATGTTCTCAGATGATGGGTCGTCACTCGCGCTCTTAATCGCTGCGAAAAGCCTATCGTGCTGCAAAACGAAGCCGAGAAGTACCCGCGCCTCCTTTCGCCTAGCAGGGTCGTCTTGCATCTTTTAACTCCCGCTCGAAATCTGCTCTGCCATCTTCGAGGCTGGGACAGTTCACAGCATCAAAGAGCTGGGTGGCATGGCGGCCCGATGTCTACGACTTCGCCAAGTCGAACGGTTGGGTCAAGCCGGAGCCGCACAGGCGCGCGGCCTAGAAGCCTCTTGCGATTGCTAGGTCCTGAACGGCCTTTGAGCAATTTCTCGCTTTCAGCCGAAAGCTCCTTCCATGTTTCGGGTGTCAGTCGTCCGCGCTCGATCAGGTCCATGACCTTCAATTGATGATCGATAAAAACAGACACGGGCGGCATGTGGCCGCCGATGCGTTGCACGTTCTCCCACCGAATTTTGTAATCTGTGCGCAAGCTCGGTCGCTTGCCTCATCCTTCTCGCGCCGGTCTTGGGTTCGGCTCTGTATCCATATCGTCAGCATTGATGCCCCGGCACCGATCAAAGCGCCGATCAAACCGAACGCGCCCCTGGACAACGCGATATATTCTGGTTTCAAAGTCGCTTCCCTCTACAGACGCCCCAAGACATTCCGGCAATGACCATTTTGCTATTTAGGTTAAGGAGAGGCTCAACCAAAAGCTGGGGGACGCTATGTGTTGACGTATGACCACGCTGCCCGACTATTTCAGGGTAATCCGAGGCTTCGAGGCCGATCTCGAAGAGCGCTTCCAGGTCTTCCAATCTCGGCGCGTCTATTCTATGCGCGCGCTCGGCAACATGGCGCCCGACGTCTTCCCGTTCTATCTCGCCGAAGGCTGGGTCAAGCCGGAGCCGTCGCGCAAGCGCGCTGCCTGATCGCTGCGCTGGTCCTGACCGGATGCGCAACCACATCCACATCCACATCCACATCGACATCACAGGCCGATGCGCGCTCCCAAGCCGAAGCTATTGCTAAGCAGATCAAGGCAGACGATGACCGGCTCTTCGCGCCCGCGATCGCGAAGGCAAAGGCCGCTGAGGAGAGACAAGCCGAGATGCTGGAGCAGTACCGAAACGATAGCGCCAATTGCCAGCAAAAAGACCTCGTTGAGCATTCCGACGGCTGGCGCGCTTGTATGGATCAGACTTACAAGGCGCGCGGCGGACCGCTGAAAGCGACGACGCCCTCATCGCTCCTTCTGGAGCCTCAGAGAACCCCGCCAGGGGCTCTTCTTTTATCCGGGTGCATCTCACAAGGCCTGACCCGTTTCGCTGCTGCTGGTGCTACTGCGATGTCCCGAATGATGTCCCAAAGGATGGTCTCTTAAAAAAATGGTGGGCGGTATAGGGTTCGAACCTATCACCTCCTGGGTGTAAACCAGGCGCTCTTCCAGCTGAGCTAACCGCCCCCGCCAGCGATGCGAGATAAGCCAGCAGGTAGCTCTTTGCCTAGCGGAAACAATGAGGCGGAGCCCGCTAAGCGGGACTCCGCCTCAGAAAAGAGCAATTGCCTTCGAGGCTAGCTGTTGCAGGCCTCTTTGAGAGCTTTGCCGGCGCGAAATTTCGGCACGCGCGAGGCTGGGATATGCACCTCTGCGCCCGTCCGAGGATTGCGGCCGGTTGAGGCTTTGCGTTGCGCGACCTGAAAATTGCCAAAGCCCACGATCCGGACGGTATCGCCGACCTTCAAAGCCTTCTCGATATTCTTGAACGTCGCGTCTACGGCCTTCTCCGCCGCATCCTTCGACAGATCAGATTCCTTCGCCACCTGGGCGACAAGTTCAGCTTTGTTCACGGGTGTCATCCTTTCGCTCGGCCTTAAACTTGCGGAGGTCCAATCCCCCACGGCCGCTTGGGTACGCTCCGATTCACAAACAAGTGGTGTATGACTGATCCAAAAAACCCGGAAAATCAACAAAAATGGTCCGGCGCGATCGATCGGGCCGGACCACAAAACTGAAGCTGGTTAACGGCAAAAATCGCCGTTTTACGCCATTTAATGGGCAGTTACGCCAGCCGGGGCCTCGTCTTTCGGCGGCACGATCTTTCCGGCGTCCTCGCCCTCCTCTTCCCAGGCAATGGGCTGCAGAGGCCGGACAAAGGCGATTTTCACCACCTCGTCCATGCGCGAAACCGTACGGATGTCGAGGACATTTTTGAGCTCGTCCGGGATTTCCGTGAGATCCTTGGCATTCTCATCGGGAATGATCACGGTCTTGATACCGGCCCGCAGCGCCGCAAGCAGCTTCTCCTTCAGGCCGCCGATGGGAAGCACGCGACCGCGAAGCGTGATCTCGCCGGTCATGGCCACGTCGCGCTTCACCGGAATCCCGGTCATCATCGACACGATCGCCGTCACCATGGCGACGCCGGCGGATGGACCGTCCTTCGGGGTTGAACCCTCAGGCACGTGCACGTGGATGTCGCGCTTCTCGAACAGCGGCGGCTTGATGCCGAACTCGACCGCGCGCGAGCGCACATAGGCGTTGGCCGCCTGGATCGACTCCTTCATCACATCGCGGAGATTGCCGGTGACGGTCATCTTGCCCTTGCCGGGCATCATCACGCCTTCGACGGTGAGCAGTTCGCCGCCAACCTCGGTCCAGGCAAGCCCGGTGACCACGCCGACCTGATCCTCGAGTTCAGCCTCGCCGTAGCGGAACTTCTGCACGCCGAGATAGTCCTCGAGGTTCTTGAGCGTCACATGGATCGACTTCTTCTTGGTGGTCAAAAGCTCCTTGACCGACTTGCGTGCCATCTTGGCGATCTCGCGCTCAAGATTGCGGACGCCGGCCTCGCGCGTGTAGCGGCGGATGATTTCCTTCAGCGCATCGTCGTCGAGGCTCCATTCCTCGGCCGTCAATCCATGAGCCTTG
Organism: uncultured Alphaproteobacteria bacterium; assembly: GCA_963757555.1. Classification (GTDB taxonomy): domain Bacteria; phylum Pseudomonadota; class Alphaproteobacteria; order Rhizobiales; family Methyloligellaceae; genus Methyloceanibacter. The sequence continues at coordinate 100,051 of CAVWRU010000012.1, read as the reverse complement.
GTCTGCGCCGGAATCAGGTGGCGGCGCGCGATCTGGACCTTCTCATCCTCGGTGTAGCCGGCGATGCGGATGATCTCCATGCGGTCCATCAAGGCCGGCGGGATGTTGAGCGTGTTGGCCGTGGTGACGAACATCACGTTCGACAGGTCGTAATCGACCTCGAGATAGTGGTCGTTGAAGGTGTGATTCTGCTCAGGGTCCAGCACTTCGAGCAGAGCCGAAGCCGGATCGCCGCGGAAATCGGCCCCCATCTTGTCGATCTCGTCGAGCAGGAAGAGCGGATTGATCTTCTTCGCCTTGCGCATCGACTGAATGACCTTGCCGGGCATCGATCCGATATAGGTGCGCCGGTGTCCCCTGATCTCGGCCTCGTCGCGCACGCCGCCAAGGCTCATGCGCACGAATTCGCGTCCCGTGGCGCGCGCCATGGACTTGCCGAGCGAGGTCTTGCCCACGCCGGGAGGCCCGACCAGGCAGAGGATCGGCCCTTTCAGCATGTTGGTCCGGTTCTGCACCGCAAGATACTCGACGATGCGGTCCTTGACCCTCTCAAGGCCGTAATGGTCTTGATCGAGGATCACCTGCGCCTCGTCGAGGTCGCGCTTGATCTTGTTCTTGACGCCCCACGGGATCGATAACAACCAGTCGAGATAATTGCGCACGACGGTTGCTTCGGCCGACATCGGGCTCATCTGGCGGAGCTTTTTCAGCTCGCCGAGCGCCTTTTCCTTGGCTTCCTTGGAAAGCTTGGTCTTCTCGATCTTCTGCTCGATCTCGGCGAGATCGTCGCGGCCTTCCTCGCTGTCGCCAAGCTCCTTCTGGATCGCCTTCATCTGCTCGTTCAGGTAATACTCGCGCTGCGTCTTCTCCATCTGACGCTTGACGCGGCTCCTGATCTTCTTCTCGACCTGCAGGACCGAGATCTCGCTCTCCATCAGCGCGAACACGCGCTCGAGCCGCTCCGAGATAGTGGTGACCTCAAGCAGCTGCTGCTTCTCGGCGATCTTGATGGCGAGGTGCGAGGCGATGGTGTCGGCGAGCTTCGAATAGTCTTCGATCTGCGCCGCAGTGCCGAGCACTTCGGGGGAAATCTTTTTGTTGAGCTTCACGTAGCTCTCGAACTGGGACACGACCGAACGCGACAGCGCCTCGATCTCGTCCTCGGTGCCAAGGGTCTCCTCGACCCGGGCGACCTCAGCCTCGAAATAGTTCTCGTTCTCGGTATAGCGCTTGATGGAGGCGCGCACGGTGCCTTCGACCAGCACCTTCACGGTGCCGTCGGGCAGCTTCAACAGCTGGAGGACCGAGGCGAGCGTGCCGATGGTGTAGATGCCGTCGGTCGACGGCTCGTCGTCGCTCGCGTTCTTCTGCGCGACCAGCAGAATCTGCTTGTCGGTGCGCATCACTTCCTCGAGAGCCGCGATCGATTTCTCGCGGCCGACGAAGAGCGGCACGATCATATAGGGAAAGACGACAATGTCGCGGAGCGGCAAAACCGGATACTGCTCCGGGCCCCCTGCTTCAGTGCTTTGCGGCTTTGGTTCGGTCATGTCAGTCCCATTGTTTTAAGCAAGTGGCGCGCCAACCGCCCCACCTGCACCTCTTTTTCTCCTCCCCTGACGGCAGCTCGCTTCTTCTCCCCTGGTCGTCACCTCCCGATTATCTCGGTAAACGGGGCGTCAGCCCTGCGGCATTGCGGCTCGCCAGATCGTAGGTGGCGACCCCTAGGGTCACCTTCAAGATGACCCTGTTCTAGCAGACGCAGCGCAGATTCCCACTATTCTGAGTGGGATTTGGCTGGCCGATCAAGCGGGAAGAAGGCGTACCCCCGCTTAGGCGCTCGAGCCGAGCTCCTCATGCCGGTCTGAGTAGATGCGCAAGGGCCTTGCCTTGCCCTCGATGACCTCGGAACTGATCACGATCTCCTCTACCCCCCTCAAGCTCGGCAGCTCGAACATGGTGTCGAGCAGGACGCCTTCCATGATGGAGCGAAGGCCGCGCGCGCCAGTTTTCCGGTCGATCGCCTTCTTGGCGATGGTGCGCATGGCTTCGTCGGCGAAGGTGAGCTGCACGTCCTCCATCTCGAACAGCCGCTGATACTGCCTGACCAAGGCATTTTTGGGTTCGGTCAGGATGCGCATCAGGGCTTCCTCGTCGAGGTCGTCGAGGGTCGCGATCACCGGAACGCGACCGATGAACTCCGGGATAAGGCCGAATTTCAAGAGATCCTCGGGCTCCACTCCCTTCAGCACATCGCCGGTGCGGCGGTCATCGACGGATTTAACCTTGGCGCCGAAGCCGATCGAGGTGGTCCGCCCCCGGGCAGCAATGATCTTCTCCAGCCCGGCGAAGGCGCCGCCGCAGACGAACAGGATGTTGGTGGTGTCGACCTGCAGGAACTCCTGCTGCGGGTGCTTGCGGCCGCCCTGGGGCGGGACCGAGGCGATCGTCCCTTCCATGATCTTGAGCAGGGCCTGCTGCACGCCCTCGCCCGACACGTCGCGGGTGATCGACGGGTTGTCGGACTTGCGGCTGATCTTGTCGACCTCGTCGATGTAGACGATGCCACGCTGCGCCCGCTCGACATTGTAGTCGGCCGCCTGGAGCAGCTTCAGGATGATATTCTCCACGTCCTCCCCGACATAGCCGGCTTCGGTCAACGTGGTGGCGTCGGCCATGGTGAAGGGCACGTCGAGAATGCGCGCGAGGGTCTGGGCCAGCAGCGTTTTGCCGCAGCCGGTCGGCCCGATCAGCAGGATGTTCGACTTGGCGAGTTCGACGTCGGAGTTCTTGCTCGAGTGATTGAGCCGCTTGTAGTGGTTGTGAACTGCAACCGAGAGCACCCGCTTGGCGTAGTCCTGGCCGATCACATAGTCGTCGAGAACGGCGCAAATCTCCATCGGCGTGGGCACGCCGTCGCGCGACTTGACGAGGCTCGACTTGTTCTCCTCGCGGATGATGTCCATGCAGAGCTCGACGCATTCATCGCAGATGAATACGGTCGGGCCGGCGATGAGCTTGCGGACCTCGTGCTGGCTCTTGCCGCAAAAGGAGCAATAAAGGGTGTTTTTCGAATCGCTTCCGCTCACCTTGCTCATCTGTCTGTCCAATATCCTCTGACCGAAAAATTGTGGCAAATCAGGCCACAACGCTCGGCTCTTCGTACGTTTTGCAAGTGAGGGTCATCCTCCTGGAGACGCGGCCGAAGGACAATCTCAGCATGCTAGGGTGCCACTGATCAAGGATTGATTAATCCGTGTCGAATTCAGGGCAGTGGTCCAGAGCGCCGGCGAACAGCGTTGCACGCCTCGTGCGTTGCCGGCCACGACCATTGTGGCTTAGACCTAACAGTTCCCGAAGGGATTCGAGACGGTTCGCTCGGCTCTCAGGATACCGGTGCCAGGCGCTCGATCTTCTCGTCGACCGGGAGGCGCTTGGAAATGACCTCGTCGACGATGCCGAATGCCCGGGCGTCTTCCGCCGACATGAAATAATCGCGGTCGAGCGTCCGCTCGATGGTGTCGTAGTCCTTGCCGGTGTGCCGCACATACACCTCGTTGAGGCGCCGCTTCATCTTGATGATGTCTTCAGCGTGCCGCTCGATGTCGCTCGCCTGCCCCTGGAAGCCGCCAGAGGGCTGATGGAGCATGACCCGGGCGTTGGGCAGCACATAGCGCATGCCCTTCTCGCCGGCCGCAAGCAACAGGGAAGCCATGGATGCCGCCTGACCGATGCAGAGCGTCGCGACCGCAGGGCGGATGAACTGCATGGTGTCGTAGATCGCCATGCCGGAGGTGACCACCCCGCCGGGCGAATTGATGTACATGGAGATCTCTTTCTTCGGGTTCTCCGCCTCGAGGAACAGGAGCTGCGCCGTGATCAGCGAGGCAAGATGATCCTCGATCGGGCCGGTGACGAAGACGATGCGCTCCTTCAAGAGGCGCGAATAGATGTCATAGGCCCGCTCGCCGCGGTTGGTCTGCTCAACCACCATGGGGACGAGGGTGTTCATGTAGATATTGGCTGGATCGCTCATTGTTGTCTCTAGGGGTTGGCGGGATGGAGGCCCTCTGGCCTGCGGGATCTCCATCAGCCCTCGGGCTACTACATATGGAGCCTGAGGCGCAAGTGAAAGGGGGGGAATCCCGTCCCCCCGGCTGCCGGGACGATCGTCACTTTTTCTTTTGCCTCTTCCTTCTTGCCATGATCGTGGTTGTGATCATGGCCATGATGGCGATCGTGGTCATGATCGTGATCATGGTCGTGGTGATGATGAGCGCCGTTGTCGGCGTCGGCGTAAAGCTCCTCCACGGTGACCGGCTTCTCGGTCACATTGGCGAGCTCGGTGATGAAATCGATCACCTTGTCCTCGAACAGAGGGGCCCTGATCTCGGCCAGCGCCTGCGGATTGTTGCGGTAGAAGTCGTAGACTTTTTTCTCCTGGCCGGGGAACTGCCTGACCCGCTCGAGAAGCGCGCGGTTCACCTCATCGTCGGACACCTCGATCTTGTTGCGGCTGCCGACCTCGGACAGGATCAGGCCAAGCCGCACGCGCCGCGCGGCAATGTCGCGGTACTCTTCGCGCGCCTTCTCCTCGGTGGTGCCCTCGTCGTCGAAACTTCGCTTCGCCTGCTCGAGATCGCTGGTCACCTGGCGCCAGATGGCCTCGAACTCGTTGTCCACCAGCGTCGGCGGAAGCTCGAAGTGATAGCTTGAGTTGAGCTTGTCGAGCAGCGCCCGCTTCAGCCGCAACCGCGACGCCGCCGTGCGGTCTTGCTCCAGGCGCTGCTTCACCGCCTCGCGCAGCTTGTCGAGCGACTTAAGGCCGACAGCCTTGGCGAAGTCGTCGTCGATGGTGGGCGCTTCCGGGCTCGCCACTTCCTTGACCGTGACATCGAAGCTGGCCTTCTTTCCGGCAAGCCTCGCCTCCGGATAGTCCTCCGGGAAAGTCGCCTCGACGGTACGCTCCTCGCCAGTCTTGGCACCGGCCAAGCCTTGCTCGAAGCCCGGGATGAAGTTGCCGCCGCCGAGCAGCACTTGCGCATCCTCGGAGCTGCCGCCGGCAAACGCCTCGCCGTCGATCGTGCCCTTGAAGTCGATGATCAGGCGATCGCCTTCCGCCGCAGCGCCGTCTTTCGCCTTGTAGAGGGGATTGGCGCTGCTGAGACGGTCGAGCGCCTTGTCCACGTCCTCGGAGACGACTTCGGCCACCGGCCTCTCGACCTCGATCTTGCTGAAGTCCATGGCTTCGAATTTTGGCAGCACCTCGAAGGACATGGTGTAGGCGAGATCGGCGCTGCCGGCGAAGATCTTGTCGATCTCCTTCTGGTCTTCCGGCAGCGAGATGTTGGGCTGGAAGGCCGGGCGCTCCTGTCGCTGGGAGATGGCTTCGCGGCTCGTCTCGGCGACGGCCTGTTGCACGACTTCGGCCATCACCGAGCGTCCATAGACTTTACGCAAATGCGCTTTCGGCACATGACCGGGACGGAAGCCCTTCAGCTTCACCCTGCCGCTCAGATCGTCGAGGCGCGCCGCCAGGCGCCGCTCGAGTTCGTCCGCGCCGACCACCACCTTCAACTCGCGGCGGAGGCCCTCCGTGGTTACTTCGGTAATATCCATCTATGCCCTAGTCCGTTGTCCTATTTGGTGCGGGCGGAGGGACTCGAACCCCCACGGCCTAAGCCACCAGAACCTAAATCTGGCGTGTCTACCAGTTCCACCACGCCCGCGAATGCCCGCCTGTTGCGGGGGTCTATAACACAGCTCTCGTTTTAGGGAAGAAGTCGCGCAGAGTTGGCCGGCACGACTATCGCGCCCCAAGCCCCCCATCGTCTATGATCGGCCTTTGCCGATGGATGGTTTCATCGTAACGGAGAGCCCCATGCATGCTCCGCGCGGTTGTTTGCGCATGTTTGCACTTGTCTTCACCATCGGCCTACCACTCGCGGCAAACGCGACCGACTCGCCCGCGGTCGGCGCGGTCGACAAAGTCGAGAACGACGCCAAGGTCGTCTCCGGTGACATTGTCACCCCTGGTATCATTGGGGCTCTCGTCCATTTGCGCGATGAGCTTCGCACCGGGCCGGAGGGTCGCCTAAAGGTCATCTTCCGCGACGATACGGTGCTGACTCTTGGGGAGAAGGCGAGCGTGATCGTCGACCGCTACGTCTATGACCCCGACCAGAATGTCGGCGAGACCGTGCTCCAGGCCGCCAAGGGTGCCTTTCTCTTCGCCTCGGGCCGCATCAAGGAGCTGAAGCAGCACAAGATCGCAGTCTCAACCCCGGCAGCCGATATTGGCGTGCGCGGCACCAAGTTCTGGGGCGGACCGCTCGACAAATATGGGGTGGTTGTGCTCGAAGGCGAAATCACCGTGTCCAATCAGGCGGGCAGCGTGACGCTGTCAGGGCCGGGGCAAGGCACCGACATCCCCTCCCCCCTCGATCCGCCGGGTCCGGTCAAAGCCTGGAGCAAGGAGAAGATCGGCCGAGCCGTCGCCACCGTGACGCTGCACTAGGGGAATTGTCCTCCTCCTGGCAAAAACCTTGCAGCGAAACGCTGGACCCTACCAATCCATGACCTTGCGGGGCAGCGCCCGGCTCTTTAGGTTGCCGCCTCGACTCCTGGAAAAGAGACTTCAATTGGCTTACCGGAACGGCATCATCGAGGCGATCGGCAACACCCCCCTGATCAAGCTCAAGCGCGCCTCCGAGGAGACCGGCTGCTTGATCCTCGGCAAGGCCGAATTCATGAACCCTGGCCAGTCAGTGAAGGACCGCGCCGCCCTCTTCATCATCCGCGATGCGCTTAACTCCGGGCGCCTCCAGCCGGGCGGCACCGTGGTGGAAGGCACCGCCGGCAATACCGGTATCGGGCTTGCGCTTGTCGGCAATGCGCTGGGCTTGAAGACCGTCATCGTCATCCCAGAGACGCAGTCCGACGAGAAGAAGGACATGCTGCGGCTTACCGGCGCCGAGCTGATCGAGGTCCCCGCCGTTCCCTACAAGGACCCGAACAACTACGTGAAATATTCGGGGCGGCTCGCCGAACAGCTTGCGGCCACGGCGCCACACGGCGCGATCTGGGCCAATCAGTTCGATAATGTCGCCAACCGCCAAGGTCATATCGAGACGACGGCGGTCGAGATCTGGAACGGCACGCAAGGCAAGGTCGACGGCTTCATCTGCGCCGTGGGCACCGGAGGCACGCTCGCCGGCGTCTCCATGGGGCTGAAAGCGAAGAACAAGGACATCACCATCGGCCTCGCCGACCCCATGGGCTCCGCTCTTTATGAATTCTATGAGGACGGCGCGCTCAAAGCGGAGGGCAGCTCAGTCACCGAGGGGATCGGCCAGGGCCGCATCACTGCCAATCTGGAAGGCGCGGTGGTCGACGAGGCTTATCAGATTCCCGACGCGGAGGCGCTGCCGGTGCTGTTCAACCTGCTCTCCGAGGAAGGGCTCTGCCTCGGCGGATCGAGCGGCATCAACGTGGCTGGCGCCGTTCGGCTCGCCCGCGACATGGGCCCGGGACACACGATCGTCACGGTGCTTTGCGATTACGGCACCCGCTACCAAAGCAGACTATTCAACCCGACATTCTTGCGTGAGAAGGATCTGCCGGTTCCCGCTTGGCTCGATCGCCGCGAACCGGCAACGCCTGACGTGTTCGTCTAGACTGGGATTGGAAATGACCGAACGCTCCAAGTCGTGGTTGACCGAGACCGATGAGCTCGCGGCCGAGCTCGATGCGCCGGACATCGTGATCATCGACGCCTCATGGCACATGCCAGGTGATGGCAAGGACGCGCGCGCCGAATATCTCGAGGAGCATATCCCCGGCGCCATCTTCTTCGATATCGATGAGATCGCCGACACCAAGAGCCAGCTGCCGCATATGCTGCCCCCGCCGGAGAAATTCTCCTCGCACATGCGCAGCATGGGGATCGGCGACGGCTCGCGCATCGTGGTCTACGATTCCGCAGGCATCTACAGCGCGGCGCGGGTGTGGTGGACGTTCCGCGTCATGGGCGTGGAGGACGTGACGGTTCTGAACGGCGGTCTGCCGAAATGGAAGCGCGAAGGCCTGCCGCTGGAAAGCGGCGAGCCGCGGCTGCGTTCCACCCGCCACTTCACCTCGCGGCGCAACGCCGATCTCGTGCGCGACGTGTTCGATATGAAAGCGCTGATCAAGGATCGCTCGGCGGAGATCGTCGACGCGCGCTCGGCGGAGAGATTTGCCGGCCGCGCGGAGGAGCCGCGTGCCGGTTTGCGCTCAGGCCACATGCCAGGCGCCCACAACCTCCCCTACGGACGGCTGCTCAAGCAGGACGGCACGCTCAAGAGCGCCGCGCAGATCGAGGCACTGTTCACCGGCGCAGGTGTCGATCTCTCGAAGCCAGTGGTGACAAGCTGCGGCTCCGGAATCACGGCAAGCGTACTTGCGCTGGCCCTGGCAGAGATCGGTCATCGCCGCACCGCGGTGTATGATGGGTCGTGGTCCGAATGGGGTGCCGATCAATCCCTTCCTATCGAGACGGGATAGCGGCCCCGTGCGCATACCCCCCTCGCGGTGACGGAGATGAGCAAACGGTCACCAGGCCAAAAACCGAACACGCGGCTGGCGCATGCCGGGCGCGATCCGAAGCGCTTCCACGGTTTTGTCAACCCGCCGATCTATCGCGGCTCAACCATTCTGTTCCCCAGCGCTGCGGCGCTCGAGGCCAACGAGCAGGAGTTCACCTATGGGCGGCTTGGCACGCCCACGGTGAAGGCGCTCGAAGAGGCGATCGCCGAGCTCGAAGGCGGTCACGCCACCTGGCTCGCGCCGTCGGGCCTCTCGGCCATCGCCACCACCTTTCTCGCGCTGCTGTCGGCGGGAGACCACATGCTGGTCACCGACGCCGTCTATCGGCCGACGCGCCGCTTTTGCGATCAAGTGCTGACTCGGCTTGGCGTGCAGATCAGCTATTACGATCCGCTGGTCGGCGCCGGCATCAAGAAACTCATCAAGCCGAATACAAAGGTCGTGTTCGCCGAATCGCCGGGCTCTCAGACCTTCGAGGTGCAGGACATTCCCGCCATCGCCGACGCGGCCCACGCCGCCGGCGCCGTGGTGGTGTTGGATAACACCTGGGCGACGCCGCTCTACTTCAAGTCCTTCGCGCACGGCGCGGACGTGTCGATCCAGGCGGCGACCAAATATATCGTCGGCCATGCCGACGCCATGCTCGGCGCCATCACCGCGAGCGAAGCCATCTGGCCGAAAATCGCCCGCACCCATGAGGAGCTCGGCCTCTGCGTCGGCCCGGAGGATGTCTATCTCGGCTTGCGCGGGCTTCGCAGCCTCGGCGTGCGGCTTGCCCGCCATCAGGCGTCCGGTCTTGCGCTCGCCGAATGGCTCAAAGCTCGGCCCGAGGTCGCCCGCGTGATCCACCCCGCCATGCCCTCCGATCCGGGCCACGCCGTCTGGAAGCGCGATTTCACCGGCGCCTCAGGCCTGTTTGCCATCGTGCTGAAACCGGCGTCCAAGGACGCTGTGGCGGCGATGCTTGACGGAATGGAGCTGTTCGGCATGGGCTACAGCTGGGGGGGCTTCGAGAGCCTCATGATCCCCTTCGACCCGTCGACCTATCGCACCGCAACGACCTGGCAGGCCGAAGGCCCGGCGCTCCGCCTACATGTGGGGCTGGAGGACGTCGACGACCTCAAGGCCGATCTCGACGCAGGCTTCGCCCGGTTAGCGACAAATTCTTAAGCATCAAATTGCATCTTAGAGCGGATTTCGCGGGGGAAAGCGCGACCGATGCGTATTTGGCCTTTTCTGATCCTTTTGTTGGCGGGTTGCGCCGCGGATCCAACTCCTCAGGTCCAAACGGGTTCGGTCGAGGCCTATCCGCGGGTGAGCCTGACGCCGCAGCAGATGCAGCTTGTCTATTCGGGCGTGCAGCGGGTCCTAAGCGATCCGAACTCGGCCCGCTTCGGCCAGATGGTCGCCGGCAGGCAGCCAGACGGGACGGTTTACGTTTGCGGCTCGGTCGACGCGCGGACCATGTCTGGAAACTTTACCGGCAGCCAGCCCTTCTACGGGACGCTCGATCAACGCGGATTTAACCCGGTCAAGATCGGGGGCACGGCAGAGCAGTCCCAGGCCATCGAGGCTTACTGCCGGCAAACATTGGCTCTCGGCTAATCCTCTCAGCCGCAGTTCTCTGCCGAGCGGTGATCGAGCCGCAATGTGAGGCAGCAGGCCGAGCCGCCGCTGCGCAAGAAGGCCTGCAGCGGCGTGGTGAGCACGGTGAAGCCGCGCTCTTCGACCTCGCTGCGAAGCGCGTTGGTGCAAGACGACAGCACCAGGCAGTGATCGAACGAGACAGCGTTGGCTGAGAATTGCGCGGCTTCAACGTGGTCCAGCGCGATGCGCTGCTCCGGTGCCACCAGCTCCTCGATGGCGTTGAGGGCGTCTCCGGTAAACGCGCCGGGATAATAGATGACGTCGCCAGTGGGCAAGGCGCAGAACGCCGTGTCGAGGTGATAGAAACTCGCGCTCGCCAATTCGAGCGCCACGCATTCGACGGCGTATTGGTCGGCGACGACCTCCGCGGCGGCGCGGTCCGAGCGTTGACCGCACCCCATCCAGAACTGGCGGCGATGAGCATCCCAGATGCAGTCGCCGGCGCCCTCGAGCACCATGTCCTCAGGCAACGCCTCGACGGAGTCGAGCTGGTCTTGCGACTGCAGCGCATCGAACGCGTCGGCGAAGATGGGTTCCTCGCGCTTGCGCTCAGGATGGCGGAAGCGCGACAGAAGCGCCTTGCCGTCGAGCACGATGGCGGCGTTGGCGGTGAACACTAGATCGGGAAGATCGGGCTTCGGATCGACGAATTCGAGCGCGGCACCCTTGTCGATCAGCGTGTCGTGGAACGCGGACCATTGCCGGTCCGCCATCCACCATAGATCGCGCTCGGCGCTCGCCCAATCTTGGGGATTCATCCACGGATTGATGCTGTAGCTGACCGCGTAATATTGCGGGCGGCACATCAGGAAGCGCGGCGGCGCTGTCAAACCGGTGTCGTGGTTGTCCATCCCCCACTCCAAAAACGCGGAGCGCAACGGAAGGGTAAACCCAAATTCGGGTGTTAGCGAGTCTCAGCGCGACTTACCCCTGTCGCATCCGGGCAACAGTGGTCACGGCATCCCTGGAGAACTGGCTTGAGACTGGCGGTCCCGGAAGGAGGGCCATCCACCAGTATATATAAAGGCTTACAGTGTCTAACCGCCGAAAGCCGCACTAAGCGCATCAAAGGGTTAGCTGGCGCGGTGTCTAACGGGGCGCGGCCATGACCAACCGCCTCGCCATCGCCCGCATCCCTATCGGCCAGGACGAGCTTGTCGTCTCGGTCGATGAGCACGACCGCATCGACATCCGCTTGTGGACAGAGACGGGTGGCGTTCGCTTCCCCTCGAAGCATGGCGTCACCGTCCCGCGTTCGGCGCTGCGCGATCTGATCGACGCCATGAAGGCGGCGAAGCGGGGGGCGGCGGCATGAAGAACAAGCCGCCCGCAAAGAGAAGGCGGTCGAGCAACGCGCCCGACCGCCACCAAGAAGCAACCCCTGGGGAGGGGAAAGTGTATGCAAAGTGATCATACAGGAAACCGACGAATTTGAGGAGCCGAAGCTCCTCCTCAATGGACGCGGGCCACACCCGCATGATGCGGAGATCAACCTTACATGTCTGGCGGAGATCGCGCCGCGCCCGATTAAATGGCTTTGGCCCGGACGCCTCGCACGCCGCAAGCTCACCCTGATCACCGGCGATCCCGATCTCGGTAAAGGTCTCGCCGCTGTCGATGCGATCGCGCGCATCACCACCGGTGGTCTGTGGTCCGATGAGGCGGGCGGCAGGGCACCGCTTGGCGAGTGCATCATTGTCAGTGCCGAAGACGCTGCCGACGACACGTTGCACCCGCGCCTCGAAGCGGCTGGCGCCGATCTCGGCCGCGTGCACACCGTCAGGAGCGTGATCCGGCGCGATCAAGAAGGCAGGCCGCACCCCGGCGAGCTATCTCTGCAACAAGACCTGGAGCAGCTTGGTGAGAAGATCGCGGCGCTCGGTGACGTGAGCCTGATCGTGCTCGATCCGCTCAACGCCTAGTTCGGCGATCAGGTGGATACACACAAGACCGCCGCCGTGCGCAGCGTGTTGGCGCGGCTGCAGGGCTTTGCCGACAAATGTGAGGTCGCGATCCTCGGCATCATGCATCCGCCGAAGACGATAGCGAACGGCAAGGCGATCAACGCCTTCACCGGAAGCCTCGCCTACGCCGCCCATGCACGCATGGCGTTGCTTGTCGCCGTCGATCCGGCCGATCCTAATCGGCGCCTCATGCTGGCGATCAAGAACAACCTCGGCGCCAAGCCGGACGGACTCGCGTTCAAGATCGCAACGACGATTGTCACCCTCAACGTCGTGGCGCCGAAGATCGTATGGGACAGCACGCCGGTGCATATGACCGCCAACGACGCCATGGCCGCTGCCAACGAGGCACAGCGCGAGCGCGGTGATCAAATGCGTCGCGCCCAGGAGCTACTGCGCGAGCTTCTCGCCGACGGGCCGGTGCTCGCCAGCGAAGGCGCCGAGAAGGCGAAGGCAGCGGGGATTAACAAAAGGACGCTCGACCGCGCCCGCACGCGGCTAGGCATCATAGCCGAGAAGGACGGGTTTCAAGGGCCGTGGATGTGGCGGTTGCCCTGAGAGCCGCCAAAGGACGCCAAGGGCTGCCAAAGAACGCCACAACATCCAGATGTGTCGTTCTTTGCGTCCTTTGATCTCTAATCCCAATTTTAATGTCGTTGTTTTCAAAGGACGACAAGCACTTAGCGGGTTGACGGCCAAAGGACGCCAAAGAGCGCCAAAGGGCGCAAAGGACGACAAGATTTTTTGTTGTGGCGTCGAGATCGGTCGACCGGCATGACGGCGAATACCATCGGTATCCGGTGCTGATTTCATTGAGGAAATTGCCGTTTTCTTGTCGTCGACGATCTTAGGAATGGCCTTCGAGCAGGTCTTAATGTCTAGACATTTCAACCTCTTAGAAAAAAAACGCTACATTTCCCGGCATGGCACGGTCAACACAGCGAACGGCCATCGCACCATTGCTGACAGCCTGATCCGGCGCGCCGTCGAGACCGGCCGCTTGGGCCGCTGGTCGCAAGTGGTGCTCTAACTCAGCAACGGCGAGGTCATCACCGGCCTGATGCACGGCGAGGCGTGTCGCAAGCTCGCGGCCAAGCTCGCCCAGGCGGCATGACCGAGCTTTTTGGACCTAGATCAAAAAAGATCGGCGAGCGCGGGATGGCGGTCCCTCGATCTGATCGGAGCGATGTACGGGATCGCCGAGGCCACGAACCCGATCACCGGACGAGGCGTCGGCTACAAGCTGTTCACCGCTGGACTGATCCCTTCGATGGCCACCAAGGACATGCGGCCCGTCTACCGGCTGCTCAAAGAGGCCCGCGAGCGGGGCATGATCCCGTGGCCTTGGATTGTTGACGAGACGCGCGAGATGGAGCGCCCCGCAACGTGGGATAACCGGGACGAGTACGTCCGTGCCGTGCGGCGCTTCTACCGCCGCGATTTCTGGCAGGCCCAGCCGAACCGCGTCATGGTTGCCAGCGAGAAGGGAACAGTGCGCGGCGTGCTCGCCCCCGTGCTCGACGAGTACGGCTCGGCTTCCAGGTCATGCATGGGTTCGGCAGCGCTACCGCAATCCATGACATTGCTAAGGGCGACGACGAGCGCCCGCGAACTATAATCTACGTCGGCGATTACGACCCAAGTGGAATGCACATGTCCGAGTGCGATCTGCCGGATCGTCTCGACAGATACGGCGGCAACAACGTGCTGATCTGCCGGATTGCTATCGCAGCCTATGACCTCGCCAGCCTGCCGACCTTCCCCGCGAAGGATAATAAGCGAGACCCCCGCTATAAATGGTTCGTGCGGAGCTTCGGGCGGCGATGCTGCGAGCTTGACGCCATGGACCCCAACGATCTGCGCGCCCGTGTCGAGGATGCGATCAAGGCTGAGATCGCGCCGGAAGCATGGAAGCGCTCCGCTATTTGCCGAGCGGCCGAGCAAGAGTCGTTGCAGTCAGTACTCGACAAGTGGGTGCAGCGATGAGCGAGCGCTGTCACGGCACCAAGAGCATTTTCGCCGGTGATGAGCCGCGCCGCGATGAGCTTACCGCGCATCTGCCGAAGCCGAAGATCAAGCGTCGCCGCTTCCCGCCACTGCCGAAGCGGATGGCAAAATTGAAACGCAAAGATCGCGCCAACAAGCACGCCGACGAGGCGAGCTATCGGGCGAGACTCACGTCGCCCTGGGGGATCTATGTGAAAGGAGGCCCGACCAAATAGACCAGCGGGCCTCAGCCGGTGAGAACTGAAGCCGGCCCTCGCAACCCTTTGGACGGTCGCTTGCATGACGGTGGCATCGCCGTTGCGAGATACCGGCTACCACGGGGCGGGACCATAGCCAAGCACGAGCCCAAAGCCTGAGCGTGCGGTCCCCGGTGTCCTTGAGCCGACCTGATCCTGAAATGGATGGATGAGCACGTTGGCAAACAGAAGGTCGTTAACAAGTAGCCGCGGCATGACCCCCCGCCAGGAGTGCGTTCCTGGCGGGACTCTTAATCGGCCTTGCAAGAACGGCCACCGGCTCGCCAAGACCACGCAGCACGGCCTCGCCGCATTGCTGTTCAAAGCCAGCGCAACGCGCGCTAGTCTCGGCCCTCGGCCAGTCATGCGCTGAGCTTTTCCTCACTGCGGATGTGCTCCAGCTCTACCGATTGTTCGTGGAGTTTTTCGTTTAGCTCAGCGAACTGGGCCACGAAGTCGTCCTTGAGGTTTTCGTGCGGGGTAGCCCCCGGCGCGACTCCAATTTTGGGAAAGTAAAACGACAGGAAACCCCAATACTCCCACTCAACGGCCCACATTGGTGTGAACGGCAGCATTTCGCTCGTTCGCCAGCTCTTTGAGCTTTTCTATCGCCGCCTTAAACCGCTCCAAAAGCACAGGATGCTCCGCAAGAGCCGTCGTGCTTGCTGCCAACGCTGCGTCTCGCTGCCCTCTATCGGACTTAATACTGAAAAATGCGCCTTTGGCTTGCTCGGCTGGCATGTCGCTGAAAGCGACAAACAAAACGGCTAGGAGCGACTGGACTCTGTTGTACGCAATGACCACGCTGCCTATGAGCTTCGCATGGTCCTCCATCAGGTCAAAGGGATCAGCCATTGCGTCACGCTACGTCACCGGAAAGCCGCCAATGACCCAGCCTATCGCGCGGGTCATTTTGGCTTCCACTCTCGTGCAAGCCTTTGAGCCTCGGCCAGCTGCGCGGGCGTCATTTTGGTCTCGACGAGGTTACGCATTTCAAGCGCCATATCCCTGTCTTCCTGCGTTGACGCTCGCGAGGCTGCGAGATTGGACCACATGTACGATTGAACGTAGTCCGGCGGGACGCCTTCCTCTCCTCCGTACATGGCACCGAGTACGGCCTGGGCTAGGACATCGCCCTGCTCTGCGGCGCGGCGGTACCACTTCACCGCTTCGGGGTGGTCTTGTGCGACACCTCGGCCAGTATTGTACATTTGACCAAGAATAAACTGGGCTTCGGGGTTGCCCTGTTCGGCCAATGGTCGCCATAGCCGTACAGCCGTTGCGTAGTCTCCGCGCTCGTAAGCAGCATTGCCATCCTCTAGAGGCCCCGCAGCCGCTCCGCCCGCGGACATCACGGCGAGAACGACACCGCTCAGTATGCGCCCGACGAGCCGGTGGGAGCCACGACTAACCCTTTGCGATGTGCTCAATTGATTGCCCCGACCGTAGAGAACCGAGCATAGCACGCTGGGGCCTTCCTGGGGGGCGCAGCGCTCCCGGCATTTCGCTCGCTGCAAAATTATCTAAGAGGGTGAACATGCGGAAGGCGTGACAATCAGCGCCACGCCTTCCGTTGCTGTTGAAACAGCGTATCTAATTAGCCACCGGCACCAATAGACTTTGCAACGCTTTGCTCGGTTCCCCCGCAAGTGGGATGACCGAAGCCGCTCTTGCTCTCGAAGTTGCCGTGGCTTCCTGTCACGTCATAAATGATCCCATCGGTGCCGCCGGGAGCGACTTCAGCCGGAACGTGATCTAGGCCAAGAGCTTTCCGCACTCTCCACGCTATGTTGTGGTCGGCACAGGATGTGTCGCCGCTGACGCCGAGGCCGCCGAGGAGGCCACCGTTATAAAGCGCCAGACCTCCGCCAAACACGTTTATCCCACCGATTTTTTTGGTCACCAAGTTGTCTGCTGCCGTGCCCCAGGTCGCGGAGGACCCTACATAGGCGACCGAGGTATCAACTGGGTTGCTTTCCTGCAATCCGAACAGGCTACCCCCGGGTTGCGTCGCCGAAAAAAGGTTAGCAGTTGAAAGTGCAAAGCTGGGAAGACTGAATGCGTTTGCAGTGTTGGCCTTCTGTGCTGAGATCAGTCTACTGCCGGGCCATTGCAGACCAGGCGCGGCGCTCTTGGCCACCACGCAGACGACCCCATCCCGATCGACGATCGTCGCCCACATTGGAAAGCCCAAACCGCCATTTCCGGCCGCGACGGCAGCTTGAAGCGCTGTGGTTAGAGCTGCATTGGTAACGCCAGGACACGCTGCAAAGCTGGCACTAGGACTTAAGATCAACGCGCAGAACGCTCCGCTGAAAGCGAGCGCGCTGAGCACCATTTTATTCGCTAACCTACTCATCGTTTTAAATCCTCCCATTCCTTGCGAGCAGGAGCGGGCCGTGCCTGCGATGTTTGGGGTCACATCTTTGGAAATGTGTCCCTAAAAATACTAGCATTTTACAACAAACATCTCGGTATAGTCCCCAGGACGGAGTTCCGCACAGTTTAGTTATATAGGAACCACCCCCTAACTCAAATCACGCATTTTCCCTCACTTTGCCCCCCTTTAGTTGTTGGCATCTTGTTTCCATGACAAAATTGATGGATGAGTGCCATCCGGAAGTAGTTGCGTAACTGCCTCTCGTGTGAACATTGCACCATTGGAACTTTTGGCTTCAGCACGTATCAAATACGCAGCAACCCCTTGAGAACCAACGAAATACTTAAATCCGGCTTCGCGTAGTATTCTAGTGAGGCGCTCACCGGCCATAGTTGGATTGATTGCCGCGCCGATAGAGTAAATTGTCAAGGCAGGGGCGACTTGGCTATAGATTTGGGTTGTTATGCCCAAGACCTGCTGCAACTCTTCGATAGTTTGGAAAGGTGCATTTTTGGGCCCCCAGCCGAGACCTGCATCTCGATATTCGGCCTCCTCTGCTCCGCGAACTCGCGGCAAATCATCCGAATCGCGATAATCGGCAATAGCGTCCGCTAGCGAGTGCGCCTTGCCGGAGTCAACACCAACTGATTCAAAGAGTGCAGCTAAAAGTGCCTCTGGGGCTTGGTTAAGGTTGACCTTGCCGACCTCGTCCTGAACCGAGATGTGAACTGTAGTTTTGCCAAAGCGCCAAGCATAAACCGTTCCGTCGGTACGAAACTTCCTAGGTTCGATTGGTGAGCTCGGTGATGTCTCCAAATCCAGGATCGCACGCTGAATGCCCGCGTCCGCGGCCGCGCGGGCAGCCGCGTTCTCAGCCATGTTGCGGGCAATAAGGGAGCTGGTACGGGTTTCCAAAGAGAAAGCAATGGCGATAATAGACAGGAGTGTCAGGGTCCACAATACAGCGATCAGGGCGATACCTTCCTCGCTTCTACCTCTCATCTCTTCAACCTCGAGTACTGTGGTTGTTGCGTCCGATGGAGCCAATATGAAGGATCGAGGCGCAGCTTGCCACAATAGCAGAGCCCCGGCCCGAGGCCACGAACTAGCCCCTGGCTCTGCCCTGTTTCGGCCGATGGCCCGCCCGGCTTTGCGAATGTGCGCAACGCTCAATGGCAGGAGTTCCGCGTAAGTGGCCTTGCAATAAATTTGGGCGATTAGCGCATGAGGCGCGGGATTGAGCTCGGTTCGTGCCGCAAGGTATCGCCGCCGAGCCGGGACCGATCCGCTTATGGCCTTGGCAGCGTGTCATCGTAAGACGCCATCGCCGAGAGCGAACGCGCGTGAGATACTGAGGCGTGACGCATGTGAAGGATATTCCCTTATCGACGTACAGCGCCTAAGTCCTAATACGCCTAAAATAGGAGCATCCGTCACGTCCGTCATGCCGGTGTGGCATGAGCCACGGGAGACAGGCAGCATTGACTTCCGGTGCGGAACGGCAACGACGTCGCCGCCAACGGCGAAAACTGGGCAAGCGTGTCTACCATATCGAGGTCGATGAGGTTCTGCTTGCCGAAGCTCTGCGCGCATTGCGGTCCCGGCTGACGACGATCACCTTGAGCAGTCGATGAATAAGCTGGTCCACGTGTTGGTCGGAGAAACCCGTCACGCGTGACGCCACGCGTCTTTTTGAACTGCTACATTCTGAGTTCGAAAGGACGCAACAAATGCCGAGACCGGTCCTTGCACAAATTCGCGATCACGTCGCGCATACGGAAATTCCAGTGCGGCAGGTGACTTTGCCGACATCGCGCGCATCTTGGCGCTTTCCCGAGGCGGTGTGAGCGAAGCGCGGCGCTTGGCGTATGAAACTGGCAACTCCCGCGTCGTGGACGTGTTCGAGCGAGCAGCGCCTGGATCGCTTGGCGGAACTTCCCCACAATGGGGCGAGGAACTCGGCGGTTATCGGCAAAGCGCCGAAGGCTTCATCGCCAGCTTGCGCAATGATGGCTGTTTCGATGCCGTGCTGCCGTATACGGCCCGCCTGCCGTTTCGTACGAAATTGGCGGTTAGCGTAACCGCGATCACGGCAACAGAGACAACCGAAGCCGACGAAAAGCCTGTCTTCGATCTCGCTTTCACTGCCACGGAACTCGAACCGCGCAAGGCGAGCGCGACGGTCGTTATCTCCACGGAACTCGCCCGAATGGGCGGTGACAATGCCAACGCGCTGATCTTAAGGGAGTTACGCAACGGTGTGATTGCTGGCACCGACTCCGTGTCGGTCGCTGCGCTGATCGCAGCAACAACCCCGATCCCAAGCTCCGGCGACGTGCTCACTGATCTGGCTACATTGCTCGCGGCTGTCCCGTCCGGATCAAGCTCGCGCTTGTTCTTCGTGATCGAGCCTTCGCAAGCAAAGATTCTTGTGACGCTTCCCGGCGTGAACGGCGCAGCCTTCCCGCAGATGGCCGTCAATGGCGGATCGATTGGCGGGGTAACAATTTTAGTTTCGGGTCAGTTGGCTGCGGGAACCGCAGTGCTATTTGACGCAACGGCAATTGCAGCGGCATCGGAAAATGTCGCGCTCAGCGCAAGCCGCGAAGCCGTGGTGACGACAGTTGCCTCTCCGGCAAGTTCTGTTTCGCTCTGGCCACAGGACCTCGTTGCTCTTCGCGCCGAGCGCTGGTTTGGTTTTTCCTTGTTGCGTGCTGACGGTGTGGCCAGCCTGAGCGGCGTCGATTACACGCCGACATCGCCATAACGATGACGCGAGGCAAGCCACCATGGCCGAGATGTGCAGGCGCATCGACAGGGAAACAGCGCCATGATGAGCGCGGACGCGCTGGCCCAAGCGTTGGCCGAGTTGAGTGTGGCGGCCTATCGCGGTCGGATGCCGCCAACGAGCGTGCTGCGCGCGCTTGGAGAGATCGTGGCACTGGCCAGCAAGGGCAAAGCGACAAAGGCGTCAGCGAAGCACACCCGCGTTACGAGAAGGACCATCGAGGGACACGCGGGGAACGGCGCGGCTGCGCACGAGGAAGGCAAGGCATGACCGAAGCGTGGGACCTAGCCACGTCCGATCATCCCGACCCGGTGATTGCAGCGGTCGCGCTTGTGCATGAGCAGCTTTACCCCGTGCTCTTAGCGGAAGGCTACTCACAAAACCAAGCTGACCAAGTGTTGGGCGGTGCTGCACTGGACGGCACTGCGCGTCAGTGATGCCGCCAAGGTGGGCGCGCAGCACGTCAGACCGTTCCCCGGCTCGAACCTCGGCGTCCTGCATCTCAATCAGGTGAGCCTGTCACGCAAGAGATCGAGGCCGAGATGATGGAAGCCATCGACGCCTATGCGAAACCCGCGCCACGCCCCGGCGCGCCACTGCACCTCAATTTCCTGCTCAATAGGTTCGGCAGGCCGTTCAGCGCCAAGGGGCTGAGCAACGCGGTCAAGGGCTGGTGCACCGAGGCGGGACTGCCTCACTGCTCGGCTCACAGCTTCCGCAAGGGCACCCTGACGGCCATCGCCGACCGTGGTGGCACCCCTCATCAGATTGCCGCTGGGGCGGCCACAGGGGCACGAGGATGGCGGAAACCTACACGCGCAAGGTCAACCAGCTTGGCCTCGACCGCGAGGCTGCGCGCCTTCTCAGGGACGAACCCGAAACGAAAGTGTCTAACGTGGCCGCCTTGGTAGACAGAAAGGCGAAATAGTCATGCAGTATCAAAGAGCAAAAAGCGTGGTGGCGGTCCCGGAAGGATTTGAACCTTCAACCCTCTGCTTAGAAGGCAGATGCTCTATCCCTTGAGCTACGGGACCGTTCCTCGTCGGAGTGAGCTTGCGATCCACCAGGTTGTGCCATTGCCCCGGCTTGACCGGCAATCGAGCAATCCCGGCGCCCGCAACTCATACAGGCCATTGGTTACTGGATTCCCGCTTTCGCGGGAACGGTGAGGCCCTTTTTATCTTGCTGATATTGCATGGTTATTTTCCTGTGTCCGCCGTTTGTATTGGCTGTGTCCGCCTCGCAGTTTTCGCTTTGATCTTCTCGCCGCCGCGGCGAGCTGCCTTCTTGCGGCAGGCGCTCTTGAGGTAGATCTCGAGATCCCGCAGCGACGCCCAGCCGCCGGCAGCTTGCACCTCCAAGATATCCCAGCCGTAGAGCTCTACCTTGATCCGTGCGCCGGCCTTCCTGAGCCCATGCAGCGGACAGCGGGTGAGGCCGGCCTCGCGTACCCACAGCTTCATGCGCTGGGTGAACCCGCCGGGCGTGAACGGCTCGCCGTCGGCCGTCAGTAAGAAATTCAGGATCCTCTTCGTTGACGTGCTCGGCCGCGCCGGCGTGGCGTCGATCGCCGCCTGTAGCTCCGGCGTGATCTCGACATAGGCGGGCTTGCCCGTCTTCTGCTGGCTAGTGATGGTGATCAGCCCGTCCTTCACGTGTTGCCGGCCCAAGATCACGAGCTCAGCGCGGCGCTGTAGGCTGCACAGGGCGAGCTCGAGGCTGAGCCTCGCCATGGTGCCGAGAGCGTGGTGAAGCCGGTATTGCTCGATCTGCTCGTCCGTCCACGCGTGCCAGCCGTCTTTCGATACCTTCGGCCGCTTGATCCCGCGGCACGGGTGCGCCTCGTCGTCGAGCATGCCCACGTCGATGGCCCACGTGAACATTGCCGAGATCGCACTGAGCAGGTTGCGCGTGCCCCCCACCTTGCCGCCGGTTACCTTCGCCACAAGGGCGCGGATGTTTTTCGCCTTGAGCTCCTTCCACGGGCCGACGCCGTGCTCTTTCTCGATCTTCTCGAGCTCGGCCTCGAGCTTCCCGAACAGCCGGTGGCGAGATCCTTGTGTCGCCTTCGCCAATGCGACGAAGACGGCAGAGGCGAGATAGGTGCGGATCAGGGCGCGCAAGCTGCCGGCGTTCACCGGGCTCACGCCCTGCTTCTCGAGCGGCACCAGCGCAACCATGGCGGCTTGGTACTGTCCCCGATCGGCGATCGTCACGGCATGGAAGCCGGGCTTCTCGATCACCAGCCGCGGGCGCTTGTCGCGATACTGCTTGTGGCGCAGATAGGGGTAGGGGTTGACGGGCTTCACCTTCATGACAGCGCCGATCCCAATAGGGCTTGTCGGCGCCGGCGCCGTTGATGGCGGCGCCGTTGCCTTCCTGGCCGGCAGGGAAGCCGCCAGGGCCCGCTGGCCGTAAGCGGGTGATCTTGCCGGTGGGCTCGAGCTCGCCCGTCGTGCCGGCCCTGTTCACCGCGGCGAGCCGGCTCGTCAGTGAGGGCGCGCGGAACCGCTTCGGCTTCGCCGGCCCCTGCGCGAAGGCCTCTACGGCAGCCTTGCCCGGCCAGAAGGCGCGCTCGATCGAGGCGCGCACGACGGCGAAAAGCTGTTCTTGATCTGGTGTGGTGTTTGGCTTACTTACCTTCATAGCGATGGCCGCTCCATGGCCTAGCTTCCATTAGCGATCTTCAGAAGGGCGCCGGTTCCACGCAGGTTCGGCGCCTTTCGTTTTCGCTGTTTGTTCTACGCCGCTCAGCGCCGCTCTTTCAAGAAAAAATGGCCGGCCGTCCGACGGGCGATCCTACCTCGCCCGCCCGTTTCGGCCGTCCTCAGCCAGCGTCGCGGCCCCTGGCGCGCCCCAGCGTTGCCAAGCCCAGCTTTCCTTCGTGCGCGATGGCCCCCAAAACCGGGTCAACGTTGGGCCGTGCTGCTGCCACTTTGAGCGCGCCATCCGCTTCGCCTGTTGCTCTGTCACGCCGTCCGGAAGCTGACGAAAGACATCCTCGCCGCTCGCCAAAAAGCCTTCCCAGAGCTGGGCGTCGTCGGGCAAGGCCTGAAATGCCCAAAACGTATCGCTCGGTGACCGCCGGGGGTCCGGTTCAGGCGGGGACGAACCCGGCCCGAGCCGGGAACCCGGCAAAGGCCCATGCCGGTCCCGCCGATATGTGTTCCTGATCAGGTGAAGCTCCAGTGGTTTCCGTGGCCGCGCCATTGCCGCTACCTTTGGTTGGTGTTTCGACAGGGGTCTACGTTATGACACCGAGTGCACAAATCCTGTGGCCCGGTCTTCGTTGATGTCGTCAGGCTTTTGAAGCACCGCCCCCTTGAGCTTGAGGGATTGTTTTTGTTCCGTGCGAGCCTCGCCCACTAGTGTGTCTCGAACCCATCGGGATACCCGGCGATGACTCTGAGGGCGAAGTGCGTGGCAACGTCACCGCGTTCGTGCGGCCTGGCTCTATTGGCGGCTGCGAACAGGTCGCCCGTAATGCGCGACAACACTTGGTCAGCTTGGTCTTGTGAGTAGCCTTCCGCTAAGAGCACGGGGTTAAGCTGCTCATGCACAAGCGCGACCGCTGCAATCACCGGGTCGGGATGATCGGACGTGGCTAGGTCCCACGCTTCGGTCATGCCTTGCCTTCCTCGTGCGCAGCCGCGCCATTCCCCGCGTGTCCTTTGATGGTCCTTTTCGTAACGCGGGTGCGCTTCGCTGACGCCTTTGTCGCTTTGCCCTTGCTGGCCAGTGCCACGATCTCTCCAAGCGCGCGCAGCACGCTCGTTGGCGGCATCCGACCGCGATAGGCCGCCACACTCAACTCGGCCAACGCTTGGGCCAACTCGGACTGGCTCATTATGGCGATGTTGCCTCGCGTCATCGCTATGGCGATCCAACTGTGTAGACAGCGCCACTCAGCGACGCGACTGCAGCTGGCCGCAACGCCGCGAACCCGTACCAGCGTTCGGCTTTTACTGCGACGAGATCGAGCTGCCATAGGCTGGATGGCACGCCGGGAGAGTCACCTAGGTCGACTATGGCTTCGCCAGAAGACGACAGCGTCACCGCTTCGCTAGTTGCGGCAATCGACGCAGCGTCAAACAGAACGGCTTGCCCTTCCTGTAGCTGATCGCTCACGAGCACTTGCAGGCCAATTTGTCCGCCTAGAGGCGTCATGTCTGGGAATGCTCGGCCTGTCGTTCCCGACGTGAATGCGAGCTGTCCAGCGGCGGCCGGTGTCACCACGAAATAAAATCGTGAGCCAGAACCAGTCGGCAGCGACGCGAACAACGCAGCCAAGTCGTCGAGCACCGAACCCGTTGAAGCAACTGGCGCCGTCAGCGAAAGCAAGTACGACAAAAACGATGCGTCGGTTGCGGCAGCAACACCGCGACGAAGCGCATCACCGATAAGCGCGTCGGCTTGAGCGAGTTGCGCCAGCTCTTGGGTCAGCACGACGATTGCCGCAGCTTTGCGCGCCTCTAGAGCGGCATTCGTAAGCGCCATTTGTCCGATAAGTTTTTCTGCGCCCTCGGCCGCCTCGCTACTGGCCACAGCCGTTGTGTTGATCACAAGCCGCGTGCGGAGCGGCTGATTGATCATGTCGGGTAGAGCGGCATCAAACGCAGAGAGGTGCGCCAGCTCGGCGACGAAGCCTGAAGCGAGTTGACGAAAATCTGAGAGCGCTTGGCCCCATTGCGGTGATGTGCCGCCGAGCGCACCCGGCGCCGCCTTCTCCTGGACGCGCAACACGCGCTGAGTTGTCGCCTGCTCGTCGGCAATGCGCCGGGCCTCGGATCGTCGGCCCTTAGACAAGGCTTCGATTTCGCCAAGCTATAAAGTCGAGAGCTGCGGCGGTGGTCTCCGCGCGCTCTATGCGATCTTTAATTTCCATCAGGAGGGGTCTGGTCATCGATTCGTCCTTTCGGGAAGAATTGACCAAACCGGAAACCCTCGTGACGTCACGCGTGACGGGTCTCTCCGACCAACACGTGGACGAGCCTGTTCAGGGATTCTTCAACCTGATCATCGTCCGCAGGAAACCGCAACGCGCGCAGAGCCTCAGCGAGAAGTACCTCCTCGCATTCGATGCGATACACGCGTCTTCCCAGTTTTCGACGTTGGCGGCGACGCCGCTGCCGTTCCGCTTCGGAGGTCAATGCTTTGCTGTCCTGTCTCCCCATCCGTCACGCGGGATGCTCCTATTTTAGGACTTAGGCGCTGTACGTCGATAAGAGAATATCCGTCACATGCGTCACGCCTCAGTACCTCACGCGCGCTCGCTCTCGTGCCAAGGCCATAAGCGGCTCGACCCCTGCTCGGCGGCGAGGCCCTGTAGCAGCTTGATGGTCTGCTCGAGCGTCACCGGAGCGTAACGTTACAAGGTTAAGTTACTTACTGTTACACACTCCCCCGCCCGCACCTGAGATTTCATAATGTGGCTTAGCTATGATGGGCGGTACTCCCTTTCGGGGTGGGTAAAACCCCGCTACTTAGGGAGGAATCAATGACACGATATCAAAGAGTGTCTGCCACACTCATGCTTTTGTCCGCCACTGCTCTCGCTGGCGTGGCGGTCGCTTCAGCGCCTGCATTGGCGTCCCCGCCGGACGTACCGCCAGGGCTAGCGAAAAAGAATCCTCCTGGGGTTCCGCCAGGCCAGGCCGCCCAAAGCATTCAAATAGATATGATGGGCGGGCGGCCATTCGGAGGCACCACCATACCCATGCCCACCGATCCGGGTAATTTTCAAGGTTGCGATCACGGCTTTGTCGATTGGTTCATCCCCCCCGGAAAGCGCAAGCATCCCATGATACTTGTCCACGGCTCCAGCGTAAAAGGCTACCAGACGACGTTCGATGGTCAGCCCGGGTTTCAGACCATCTTCTTAGAAGACCATTATCCTGTGTACTTGGTCGATCTGCCGTGGACCGGGCGGGCGGGTAAGGCCTGCTCAACATACACGTGGAATCCCGTCAACAACGGCTTCTCGGCCCGGTTCGTCTTCCAAAACCGCGTCGGATTGTGGCCGTCGGGCACTCCGGCATCAAGTATGGAGTTTTTCCCGGGTGTGGCGTTCTCGCACGATCCGAAGGTGTTGGACATCTATTTCCGCAACCAGTATGTGGAGAACAACGCGGCGGCGAACGTTACGCTTGAAAGCGCTGCTCTAGCCGTCCTGATTGACGAAGTTTACCAGGAGAACGGCAGAGGGGGGATCCTTCACACCCACTCTTCAAGCGCCAATCGTGGTTTAACGGCCGCCAGGCTGAGCGACAAGCTCGGAGGCGAAATCTACTGGGAACCGAGCGCCGCTCCAGTTTTCGCGGAAGGAGAATTGCCGCCCCCAATTCCGCGCGCTGACGGTGCCTGATCGCCGCTGGGACTACCATTCCCCTGACAGAATTTCTTAAGTACACCAAGTTTCCTATCCTCATCATCTGGGGCGACAACATCCCAAAAACGCTTGACCCGATAAACGTCGGGGACCGGCTTGTCCTGGACAGCCGGCGCGTCCTAACTGTGCAGTGGCAGAGTTTTGCGGAGGCAATCAACAATCATGGTGGGAACGCCGTGGTTATACATCTCCCGGACGTCGGGGTATTCGGAAATACGCACTATGCAATGTCGGATACGAACATAACGCAGGTCTCCGCCGTAGTCTCACTATGGTTAAAGAACCAAGGGTTGGACAAGTGAAGCCCTGCTAACTGTCGCTTCCACAGATGCCCGTCAGGTAACCCCAAACCCTGACGGGCATTTTTTCGGCGCTGATGGGATCTTGCCAACATCGGCTTTCGTGCTTTCGCTTCCCGCCCATCACGCCGCAGGCGGCAGGGCGTCGGCGAGTTTGGCCAAATCATCCAGCTTGCGCCATTCCTCGTCTGTGAGGAGAAAACCCGATGCGCGCTGATTGATCTTTGAATCTGCGACAGCTCGGCCAGTGGCGGGCTTGCCGCTGCCGTTTCGCTTCGGAGGTCAATGCTTTGCTGTCCTGTCTCCCCATCCGACGCGGGATGCTCCTATTTTAGGACTTAGGTGCTGTACGTCGATAAGGGAATATCGGTCACATGCGTCACGCCTCAGTATCTCACGCGCGCTCGCTCTCGGCGATGGCGTCTAGGATGACACGCCGCCAAGGCCATAAGCGGATCGGTCCCGGCTCGGCGGCGAGACCTTGCGGCAGGCGAATGGTAAGCTCAATCCGTTGCGAAAGCGGAACCTCCGGCGGCGGTCTCATCGCCTCGACGGCGAGGGACCACACTAGCTGCGCCGCTTCCATCGCTCCCACCAGCTATCGGGATACCAACACGAGTTAAGCAACAGGCCAGTGGCGCTCTTTGAATCTACCCACGCCTCCCAACAAGTGTGCTCCATCTGATAACCCGCAGCGATCATGCAGACCTGAACGTAGTTCGCCGAGCGCTCGTCGTTGTCCACGTCCTGCGGCTTAAACAACTCCATCGCTTTCGCCGTGCAATTCGCCACGTCTCTGCCCGTCGTGTCATCACCGCAACCCACTAGGATTACGAGGCATATCATCGAGATGCTTCTAGGCAGCATCATCCGCAAGCTCTGTCAGCGCGGCGCGAAGCTCTTGCGTCAAGACCACGATCTGCCGCGCGCCTCTCGCCGCCGCTTCCTCGCGCAGGTGCTTTGCACTAGTTCGGCACGCTGGGCAGCACGAGATAGCGGTCGTTCTTAGCTTTGACGACGACTCCGCGCTCTCTTGCGGATGCCGAGCAGCTTCATCATTGCCGTCGAGGTGATCTCGGTGTCCAATTGTCGCCAAGCTCGTCTTCCGGCGAGACGAGGTCAAGGCCGGATTTCCGCCGTTTCTCCCGACCGACCCGGATCGGCGGCTTCGACCCGGAAGCCGACCCGCTCTGAGAGCCTCACAGAAGCCCGCTGGCGGGCGAAAGGCTTTTCCGGGATCTCGGCCAACTCTTACGCCAGCTTCGCGGCTCCGCGCCCCGTCCCTGGGCCTCGACCGTCGTCGGTCACCGGTATGACGGTCTCGGTCGAGGTCGCCGACCGTGGAAATTTTTGCTCAACCTGCCAATGGGTTAGCCGGACCCGAGCCTCCGGGTCAAGGTTCCGAGTCTCCGCCCTGGCCGACGATTTTGTCGAGACGAAAAATCCGGGATGCTGCGCCCCCCATAAGCGGTTGGACTTCGGAAGAAACTGGCCTGGATTAAGTTCGATGAACTTAATTGTCCACATTTCGTGATTAGTTAAAAGCAGTATTTTAGTGTAAAACTGAAATATTGTAACAATAGTATAGGAAGGAAAAGTTATGCAAAACCAAAACAAAAAACTAAAGCTAAGGAGAAACATAGGCTTGGCGAGCACAGCTCTTCTTGCACTTGCGCTGATGCCTACGATAGGCGCGGCACAAGAGTACTCCGATGTCCAGAGCAATGGCCCCCTTCACCTCAGTGGAATTGGCAGCTTCTTTATCCAAGGAGACGTCGTCTTACTCACTGACATTGAGTTGGGCAGGACACCCCCTACTCCTGGGAACAGGATGATCAACCAGATGTACGTGCAGTTCATGAAGCCGCAGGCACAAAACGGTAAAAAGCACGCACCGATCGTCTTCGTGCACGGCGGCGGTTTGACCTCAAAGTCGTGGCAGACCACGCCCGATGGACGGATGGGCTGGGACGAGTACTTTGTGCGTCAGAGCTTCGACACGTACCTAGGTGAGCAGGTTGCCCGAGGTCGCTCGGGCTTCGATGCTAGGACATACAACAATGTGCGAGGCGAAGTTCTGGAGCCCGACACTGCACAACCCGCGATTAGGCTCTCCACTGAAGCGGCTAACTGGAACGGGTTTCGTTGGGGAACCACGACTTGCACAGTTGCGCCATGCTGGGCCACAACCACACCTCATCCGGGCATTCGGTTTCCCATGAACACCGTGGGGGTGGGTAACGGTGGATCCAACTTGCAGTTCTTGGCCCAGGGAGTTCCTGGCCTCAATGGGACTCTATCTGGAGCTATTCGACTCTCTGGGTACCGCCCCAGCTGACCCTGCCGCCTTTTTTAACACTCCCGCTCAGATGGCGGTGCTCGCTAAGAAGATAGGCGGTGCTATCTTGGTAGGTCACTCCGAATCGTCCGCGTACCCGATCAGAGCCGCGCTCCAACCGGCTTCGGGATGTTACCCCTGGACATCGGCATCAGCTTGTAAAGTTAAGGGCATCATCCAGCTCGAGACGGGTTGCTTCGGAAATCTCACTGCGGCTGAGATCACCACTCTTTCGCATATTCCGATCCTCATCGAGTTTGGGGATTTCTCCCCGGTACCGCAGCCCGCGGCCCCTTGCCCGACGATGATGAGCCAGATCACTGCAGCGGGTGGCGACATTAAGTTTGCCTGGATACCAGCCCTAACCCCCGGTTCTCTTTATCCGGGTTCGCCGGGCCCCATTTTCGGTAACGAACACATGATCATGTTCGATAACAACAACCTCCAGATCGCCGACATCCTTATCGGGTGGATCAACTCACGTGGTCTGTAGCTGGAGCCGGCAGACTTGTGAAAACCAAGTGAGCTGCATCAAGTAACGTGCAGTCACGTGCCTCCCCGCCAGCAGTGGTGGGGAGGCTTTTCATTAGTCAGCTTCCCTAGCCGCAAGGCGCACTTGTCCCTTCCGCTAGACCTCCCGTGGCTAGGATTAGGCAGGACCGGCAAGTCCCTAGAAGTAGTCTGCCTACGTAACCTAGCCGCGAGACGCGGAGCGAGGGTGGGCCGGAAATGATGACACGCAGCCGGAGCACCACCGCCGCCCATCCGTCGCGCGTAAGCCGGGCGACCGCCTCTCGGCCGTTGGGTTTGCCGATCTCGACGAAGCCTTGGTCTCTTAGTGTGCAGATGGCTCTGCCCGGTGAGCGGAAGGCGATACCGTCTGCCTCGGCCAAGCTGATCAGAAAGGCGACCGTATCGCCGGGCCAGCGAGACGCCAGGTTGAGCTGTTCCGGGGTGAGCCCGAAAAGACGATCCAGGCGCTTGGCGCGCTCGGCCGCGGTTTCGCCGGCGGGGATCCTAACCATCCGCCACCTCGAGCTTGTCGCGCAGCGTCGCGAACGCCTCGCCGAGCATCAGGCCGCTGATCTCTTTGTCGGCCAGGACAAGCGTCACTTGCTGATAGCGGCCGAGCCGGCCGCCGTCGATCACATGCCGGACGAGCTCGTCGGAGACGGTGCGGACGCCAGAGGCTGTGTAGATCACTGCCATAGCCACGAAATGTAGCTTGCGGCACGGATAGCGCAAGCGGCTTCGCCCCAATCACAGCCGGGGCTACGACATAAAACTTGTCCTTCTTTGGCGCTCTTGTCCTTCTTTGGCGATCAACCAGCTAAGTGCTTGTCTTTCTTTACAAACAAGGACACTAAAGTGGGTAGAGATATCCAAAGGCGGCCAAGAAGGACAAGTGGTAGGAACGTGTCCTTCTTTGGCGCGCGGTTGTCCTTCTTTGGGGCGCCGGCCTTCATGGCAGCCGCCACGTCCACGGCCCCTGAAACCCGTCCTTCTCGGCTTTGACGCCAAGGCGGACACGGGCTCGAGACAGCGTTTTTTCGTTGATCCCGGCCGCCTTCGCTTTCTCGGCGCCCTCACTGGCGAGCACCGGCCCGTCGGCGAGGAGCTCATACAAAAACGCCTTGGCCTCCTGCATGGCTTGGCCGCGATCGCGCATTGCGTCGTCGGCAGCAGCCATGGCCTCGTTGGCCGTCAGGTGCACCGGCCCGCTGTCCCATGCGAGGTAAGGCGCCACAACGTTGAGGCTGACAATGCGCGTCTTGATGTGAAAGCCGAGCCCGTGCGGTTTGGCGCCGAGGTTGTTCTTGATGGCCAGCAAAAGGCGTCGCTCTGGATCGGCGGGATCGGTGGTGACAAGAAAAGCCATGCGCGCTGCCGCGGCAAAAGCGAGGCTGCCGGTGACGGCATTGATCGCCTTGCTGTTCGCCACTGTCTTCGGCGGGTGCATGATCCCAAGGATCGCCACCTCGTGCGTGTTGGCGAAGCTGTCGAGCCGCGCGAGCACGCTGCGCACCGGCGCCGTCTTGTGCGTGTCGATCTGATCGCCGAAATAGGCGTTGAGCGGATCGACAACGATCTGGCTCACGTCGCCGATGGAGGCGATCTTCTCGCCAAGCTGTTCGAGATCGCATTTGAGGCTGAGCAGATCGAGGTGAGCTCTGCCTTCGTGATCGTGCCGCACCACGCTCTTGATCGTGTGGACGCGGGCAAGATCCGCGCCGGCAGCTTCGAGGCGCGGGTGCAGCGTATCGTCGGCGGCGTCTTCTGCGCTCAAAATTATACAGCTACTGAGCACCGCGCTGCCGCCGGCTTCGTCGGGCCAGGGGCGTCCAGTAGTGAGACGCGCCGTGCTGTCGATACCTATTTGGCTTTTGCCGAGATCGGGATCCCCGGTGATCAGTGTCAGCTTGCGCCTCGCAATGCGTCCGGGCCAAAGCCACGCGATCGGCCGCGGCGTGATCTCTGCCATGCTCACCAATGTGAGCTCGGCGGGCAGTGGCGGCCCGCGCCCGTTGCCCGTGGCTTCCTTGAGCCCCTCCTCGGTGAGGACAAGAAAGCTGTCGTCGTCTTCGATCTCGTCGCGCTGCTCGATCGCCTGCGCGCCGGCCGCCCGCGGTGTCTTGCGCTTCGTCATTGCGGGATGTCGTCGGTGCCGGCCTTATCGAGGTCCGTCAGGTTGAGCCAAGCAATTTGGTTATCGAGGGCTTCACGAAACGCCTCGAGGCAAGGCGCACAGATGGCGACAACCCAATTGTCGTTCTTGTTGGGATAGATCTTGCCGGTGTCGGTGAGCTTGCCGGTGTCGGCGAGCTTGCGGGTATCGGTGAGCTCGCCGCAGTGGGCGCATTTCATTTTGATCGCGTCTGTCATGGTTTATTTTTCTCCTGTGTTGTGCCCGTGCGGGCGTCTTTCGCGGTTAGAAGGGAATCTCGTCGTCGCGGTTGTCCGCGTTGAGCGGCATTTGTGTGGTGCCGCTCAAGCCAGTTTCTGTGAGCAGGCTGCTCGAGCCCGGATGCAGCTTGCGCCAAAGCTCAACCATTGCCACCTCGCGCTCCCGATCGGCTTGGGTAGCGCCGCCGTTGCCCTCGGCTTTGAACCACGCGTGGAAGGCGTCGCGCTGCCCTTGCGTCGGTTCGGGGTGCTCGGGGGCGTCCATGTACTCGGCAAGCTTCTCAAGCACGATCGACACATTGTGTGCCGCTGTGGAGGCATCTTGTGCCGCTATGGCTGCGCGCACGGCTTCCTCCGACGCCTTCTTAGCGAGCGTGATCAAGCACTGAACCTGCGCGCGCGTGCTGGCCTCTTTCGATAACGGCGCGCTGCCGTTGCCGGTGTTCGTCTGCATGTTCGTGTCGTCTGTCATTGTCATTTCTCCTGTGTTGTGTCCCGTGGGGCGGTTGAAATTGGTTTGCGTGCCGGCAGGCCGAAGCGCTCGGGCTCACAGTGTGGACAGCCGGCGCCAGAGCAGGCTTGGCACAGATCGGGATCGGCATTTGCTTGACGGGCGTAGGCTTCGACGAGGCGCAACAGAGCCTTGTCCCGGTGGGGATCGTGCTCGAGGCAGCACCACGTCTTGCCGTTGTCATGGCTGCGTGCCGTAGGCGCCGCAGACAGTGCAGAGGTGATCTTCGCTCATGGTGCCGGCCTCCTCAGAGAGGGCAGCCGCAAGACAGGCCGGCCAGGACGTGAGCTCACAGATCCGCCGGCGGAGGGCGCCACGACGCCTTCACGTCTCCTGCGGTGGCGCTCGAGCCCGACGCGGGCTTGCGCCCGCGCTACCGCGCTGATCCTGCCGGCCTCGAGGCCGTCCAGATCGTGGCGGGTGGTGCCGGCGTCGATCGCCCTGAGATACTGCAAAGATCCGCACCACTGGCGCAGCCAGCGCTTGAGCCCGGTGATATCCGCGCCGGGATAGCGCTCGAGCAGATCGTGATAGGCGCCGATCTTGAGCGGCCGCGGCGCCGAGGTGCGGAACACCGGCGCCATCTCGTCGATGGCGACGCCGAGCACGCCGGCGAGCTCCTCGAGCATGCGATCGTGGAAGCTCTGTGTCCGGCCGCGAGGTGAAAGCCCTTTGCGATCAATAGGGGCTTTATTGGGTGTGTCCGGCCTTAATGCTTTGATGTTATTGGAAAAGCCCGCTTTCGCGGGAATGACAAATTGCGCGATGGCTAATGCGTCCAGCGGTCCAAGCGGCCGAATTTGAAATTGTCGGCATAAGCCTTCGGCTTAAGCTCGGTCTTTTGCGGCTCGTCGATGCGGAAGGCGATGCCGTGGCGCGTGGCGTAAGCCACCGCCTCCTCGAGCGTCGCGAATTCCATGCGGATCTGCGATCTCGTATCGTCGGAGCTGGTCCAGCCCATCAGCGGCTCGATCTCCCGCGGGCTCGCCGGCTCGTACTGGAGCACCCATTCGCGCGTGCCGGCGCGGCCCTGCTGCATGGCGTTTTGGGCTGGCTTGTAGATGCGGGCAACCATGAGTGTCTCGTCCTTGACTTGAGCGGGAGATGGTCGGGGCAGCAAGATTCGAACTTGCGACCCCCTGCTCCCAAAGCAGGTGCGCTACCAGACTGCGCTATGCCCCGATCGGCCGCTCCGTGGCATGACTTGAGAGGCAAATCATGCCGTCTTCCTAGAGCACATACATAGTTCGCGGGAGAGCGGCAAGCCAGCGCTGCCAGCGGCCACGTGTTCTAGGGCTTCGTCGCCTGGTTAAGGCCGGGATAGACGACCTCATCGCCTGCCTTGAGGCCGATGCTGGCGGCGGTGCCGGCATTCAGCTCGAGCACGCTCTGCACAGCGCCTTCCGAGGAGATCAGTTGGGTAGAGAAGGGCTCGGTGTGGGTTTCGATCCGATGCACTTTGCCGTCGATGCCGATGAACACCATGTCGAGCGGGATGAAAGTATTCCGCATCCACATGGTGAGCGGCTGAGGCTGCTCGTACAGAAACAGCATGCCTGCATCGGCCGGCAGCGCCCGGCGATACATCAGCCCGAGCGCGCGTTCGGCCGGCGTGGTGGCAAGTTCGATGGTGAAGCTGTGCGGCCCGGAGTTAGTCTTGAGCACGAGCGTTCCGTTGCCGAAGGCGTTCGCGCCTGGCGGCAGAAGCAGGGTCAACGCGAAGCCCGCACCCGCCGCCAAGCGTCCAAATCGTCCAGCTTTTTCCAGGATTAATGAGAGGACGGACCTGTCATGCTGTCCGGCTTGAGCTCCGCCGCCATCAGTCCTTTCGGACCGCGGCCGTAACGCACCAGCACGGTCTGTCCCGGGCGGAGCTCGGTGAAGCCGTAGCGCCGCAAGGTTTCCATATGCACAAAAATGTCCAAGGTCTGCGGGCCGCGGGTCAGAAACCCAAAGCCGCGCAGGCGATTGAACCACTTCACTATGGCGCTTTCCCAGTCGCTCTCCGGTGTCACCGCAACATGAGTCCGTTGCGGCAACTGCGAGGGATGGACTGCCGTGGAATCGTCCATGGCGCGGATGCGAAAGGCCTGCAGCCCCTTGGGCCGCTTCAGGACCTCGCATACCACTCGCGCACCTTCGTACGCGGTCTGAAATCCATCCCGCCTGAGACACGTCACGTGAAGTAAAATGTCCGGAAGATGATCTTCGTCTGGAACTATGAAACCATAACCCTTGGACGCGTCGAACCACTTGATCGATCCCGAGACCTCAAAGACATCAACTGTGGCTTCCTCGTCGCGTTGGGTAAAGCCTTCAATATGTGGCGGTTCTTTCGCCCCCATGCCGCATTCCCCCCCCGCTTCACTTGTGAGCCCGAATGATACTCGACCCCACTCGAAATCATCCGGCAGACACTCGGTCAAACCATAGCATCGCCGCCTAACGAGGCCAGTGGAAATTTCCGCGCGGTTTTGCCTTCTCCACAGACCGGCCGGGACTTCGCGGTGCGTCGGCGACAAGAGCCGCAAGAGGCTGACCGGAAAGCGATTCTTGAGCAATTCGCAGGCAGTTGCGAATGGACCGCGCCGCTTACGCGCGAAGCGGCGTGGAATCGGGCAAGCGTTTCAACCATCGAGCAAATTTTAGGTTTCCGCCTGCCTCATCCGCGCCGGCGCCCAACCTGTGGGCCCCGTGCAACAATGGATCGCGAATTTGCATCGAAACTGCCCGCCAGCGCGCGTCAACGTCACCGGCTTGTCACGACACGCGTCCCCGGGCTAAGGGGTGATCGAGCATTCGGCAAGCATCAGCGAGAGGTTTGTCATGAAGTATCTTCACACCATGGTGCGGGTCAGCGACGTTGATCGCTCGCTTGATTTTTACTGCAATAAGCTCGGCTTCAGGGAAGTGAGGCGTATGGAGAGTCAGCAAGGGCGCTTCACGCTCTACTACCTCGCGGCTCCCGGCGACTCCGACGAGGATGCGCAGCTCGAGCTCACCCATAATTGGGATCCGGAAGCGTATGGAGAGGGGCGCAATTTCGGTCACCTCGCTTACGAGGTCGACGACATTTACGCGACCTGCGAGCGGCTGAAGAAGAATGGCGTCACTATCAACCGCCCGCCGCGCGACGGCCACATGGCATTCATTCGTTCGCCCGACAACATCTCCATCGAGCTCTTGCAGAAAGGCAAGCCGTTGCCGAAGCAGGAGCCATGGGCCTCGATGCAGAACACCGGAAAGTGGTAGGCGGAAACGCAAGAGCCGGTTGAGCGACGCTCAACCGGCTCCTTTTGGCAAAAGCCGCAATCAAAGGCTATGGGCAGTACCAGACCGGACCGACGACGATGCAGCCAAGCGCCTGCCAGTTGTAGGGACGATTGTAGTAGCGGTGACCCCAATAGCGGTTGCGGTAGTAGTACCTGCCGCCGCCGTGTTTGTAATTGTAGTTGTAGTGCTTGTTGTAGTTCTTGTTGTAGTGCTTGTTGTAGTTCTTGTTGTAATTCCCGACCTTGATGACGTCGGTCGACGTCAGTGCCGGGAGTGCGGTCGTTGGCGACACCGGCAAGGCCAAGGCGGCCGTAGCGGCCGCGAGCGTCAGTGCTGCTGCCGTCAAAATTGGCTTGATCATCAGCGAATTCCCTTTGCTTGAGGGCCGCCGTTCCATCGATGCGAACAGGACGATCGGGAAGAGGACGGCGTCAGAACGATGCGCCGGGACCCCGCGAGGGGTGCGACTTCCGACACGCGGCTATATGAAGGAGAACGTGAAGGCCGTGCAAGGGTTCCGGTCTGGGAGTCTTAGGAAATCGTATGCGTTCCGTCGTCTTGCAAAAGCGATGATGGGCCCGCAAGTGGCGCATCCAGAATAGAGTAAGTATGTCGCCAGGATGGTCTGGCCGTTTGCGCCCAAGATCTCGGGAGCCGCAAGATAGTTAAAACCACAGCGTTCGGCGTTACCCAAGCCGGAAACAGAATTGCCGTTCAAGCCGAAGACATCGATGTCTTTTTTGAGGTCGAGGGTATCTCGGTGCCGGCAAAGGCCGACGCGAATTTTGCCGCGTGGGCGTTGTTGCCCATGGCCATGGAAGAAGGCTTCAACCTGCACTTCAGTCAACCGATCGACCCGCAAGTTGCAGCGAACGCCGAGCGGGTGTCGCGGATTTGGGAAATGTGGATCCCGTCCCGCTACCGCTGCGTGAAGGTCAGCGGGCAAGGCGTCTGGTCGCGGTCGGTGGCAGTCAGACGCCAACAGGTGCAGCTGTTCTCCGGCGGTATCGACTCGACCTATTCGATCCTGCAGAATAGAGAGTCGAATCCCGGTGGATTTGTAGCCACAGTCTGTGAAGTCGATCGGACGGAAGACGACAATTTCGCGCGTCTCGTCGACAAGACCGAGCCGCTGGTGAAAGCTCTCGGCTACAACAGGATCTTAATCCGCACCAATGTACAGCGTGAGCCGACGGCGCTCACCCACGCCTTCACCCTGGCCGGTTCCCTGTTCTTGCTCGGCGACCTGTTTGAGCAGGGAACGCTCGCCGCAAACTCCACCTATGCGGAAGGCATGCTGTGGTTCCCATGGGGAAGCAACCGCGTGACGAACGCATATTTCGCCGGGTCGGACTTCTCGGTGCGGACGGTGGGGGCTGAGGCAAGGCGAACGGAGAAGATCGCGAGCATTGTTGCTGCCGGCATTGATCCTCGCTGGCTATCGTTTTGCCGAAAGCGCGGCACCATTCCCGAGAATTGCGGCAGGTGTGGAAAGTGCTCGCGGATGAAGGCGATGTTCCTCGCCGCCACCGACAGCATCCCTGAGATCTTTATCGACAACTCCTTTGACGAGGCCTTGGTAAAACGGATGGCTCGCAAGCCTTCCGATCGAGCCAATTTGTTCGACATCTATTTTTGCGCCCAAGATCGCGGAGTGCTGCACAAGATTCCCGGGCTGACGAAGTTGATCGACCGATACCGCGATCGAAATCACGAAGACTTGTCGGAGAGGCGATGACCCTATCGGGTGCCGGTGCGAAATCCGAGCTTGCTTTCAACCGGTCGCGTTGCGGAAGCCTCAGCCGGTGCCGCGACCCTGACCGCGTCGCCGAGCGGGCGACGCAGGCTCTCAAGCGAAATGCCTTGCCGCAGGGCGAGCAGAACGCCGGTCGCCTCGAGATAGGACTCGACCTCGATGACGGTGCGCATGCCCATCTTGGCGTTGGTGACATCGAGGATCGTGGTGTTTTCGCGCACGGCGATGAGCGGGATGTCGTGAAACTCCGAGGCGAGTGCCGGTATGCCGCCGAGGCAAGAGGCTGGCACCACGACCGCGTGGACATTGTCGATGCTGATCACGGACGACGGGACCTGATCTTGCGGACCGATCTCGATAATTCGCGGCGCCTGCGCAAGCCCCTTGAGCACGCTGAAATAATGCGGCGTGGAGATGAACTCCGCGGCCGCGCGTGGATTGCGCGTGCTCTTGCCTTTGAGGTCCTGGTAGTACGGCAAAGGTGCGTGTGCCGCAGGCAGCCGAAACACCTTGGAGATCAGGTGGGTGATAATCGCCTCAACGCCGCCTGAGGGGTTGGGAATTTGTCCCGCAAGGTGCTCGGCTAACATGGCAGATGTCACGCCGTCGATCACCGATACGCCACCGATGGCCTGGGCGCCCTGCGCCACCAGAAGCTCGACGGCATCCAAGATGTTTTTTGGCTCAAGGATGGTGCCGACCGCGCATCCGGCCTCCGACCACTCGATCCGCACGCCAGGTGCGCGCGGCAAGACCGTGTATAACCCGCAGTCGATGCCCCTGACCGCGCGAGCCGCGTTCAGCGCATTGATGACGTCGTCGATGTGACGAATGCCGGTGGGATCGATGAAGGTGCCAATCCTGTTGGCGAGATTTCGAGCAAGGCCGACGCGCCCGAGCAGAAAATCGTCAAGACTCTTGCCGTCGACATAGAGGACGTTGGAAGCCATCTCGTTGAGCTCCGACGCGTTGACCGCATTCGGATGCGTGACCAGATAGTCAACGGCAGAGGCCAACAGATTGGTCACCGGGCCTGCATCTCCGGCGAAGCCGCCGAACTCGCACCTCACGCCCGTGGGTATGATCTGGGCGGCGACAAAAGGGCTCGCCTCTGGCGACCTTCTCCGGGGATTGGCGATTTCGACGTCGCGAAACGCTCGAGCGTGACGGTCTTCTTCATCGAAGCGAATGATTGTCGCCTCGACGGTTGCCTCGGAAGCGCCAGCCTCAACTATTGAAAGCCGAAGCGGATAGACACTCGAACCGAGGGCCGAAGCCAATCCGCGGGTCACGGCGGAAAGCCACGATGACTTCAGCCTCTCGGGCGATCCGGAACGCCCGGTTCGAAATCTCCATGGCCAGGTCCCCTCTGCGGCCCCTGGGCGCCATTCTAGCCGGAATTGGGTCTCGCGCGGGGCAACAATGGCAGGGAGTGTTGTGACACCAATTCGCAAGGAAATGGTGCCCCCTAGGGGGATCGAACCCCTGTTTTCAGGTTGACAAGCTGATGGCGACCGAGAAGTCAGAGCTGGCTTGCCAGCCTGATCGCCTTGCGTCACCGCCTGTTCGCCTCGCTTGACACCGCCGAGGAGTGCGGCGACGGGGCAATGATCTCACGCGTCGCCGGGCAGCTGCATCGGAACCTTGAGCTTAGCGCCAGTACCTTGGTGACCTGACCAGGGGCTCAACCTCGGGTAACATCTTGCTCCAGCCAACATACGTTGAGACGCGCGTCGCGCTGGTGAGGGCGCTTGCACCCTACCCAGAGGCTCGGCTTGCCGTGGCCCAAGTGCTGCATGCCCTCGAAGACAAGGCTGCAGCCGACGTGAAGCCGCAGGAGCTTGCATGCTGAGCCGGGACCTCGCCAGAGCCTTCGATCCTGTGCTGCTCACGCGTGACTGCGGCCTCGATCCCGATCCTTGGCAAGCAGAGCTGCTCCGCGAGCGGCCGAAGCGCGCCCTGCTCTTGCTGCGCCCGGCAGAGTGGAAAGACCACCACGGCGCTCCTGCTCGCCATGTCGATCGCTTTGTACGAGCCGCCCGCCCTGGTGCTGATCGTCAGTCCGAGCTTGCGGCAATCGACCGAGGCCTTCCGGTCCTTCATGGTGTTGTATCACCAACTCGCCCGCCGCTGCGCGACCGTTGTCATCTCGTCATCGACGAGAGCGGCGTGGGCCGCGCTGTCGGCGACATGTTTGACGCCGCCGGCTTGCGCCCGGTTCGCGTGTCCATCGGCGGGGACTGATGCAACGAAACAGAGTGGGCGCCGATGGACTGTAGCCAAATCGCTGCTGATCTCGGGCGTGGATGCGCGCCTGCATAGTTGCGAACTGCGCTTTGCTGCCGAGCTGCGCGAGAGCGAGGCGCTGCGCGACGAGCTACAAGACTTTCGCCGGCACGTCACGACCGCGGGCCGGGCGACCTATCAGGCTCGCGCTGGACGGCATGACGATCTCGTGCTTGCGGTCGCCATCGCTTTGTGGTGGGCCACCGAGCGGCGTCGGCACCGGCTGCTGGTTGGCGCCGTGCGTGGGCTCTGCTGATGATTGCTCCAGGCGCCGTCGTCACACGGCCCAGTAGCCCTCCGCATCGTCAATGTAACCGAGAAGGAATCGATAAATGAAAGTAAGTCATGATCCGCCTCCGATGGTCGAAACCACCGGGCATCAGCGCCCGGATCGCGGTACTATCGACGAGCCAGCTCGCCGCCGCGATTACCGGATGTCCACACATGGCACTTCTGCGACGTTCGTGGCTGCGTCGTGCCAGTCTGCCCCCAGGGTGCGAAGCGCCTCCGCCGCTTGGCGCCAAAGCGTCGCGGTATCAATCCGTGCCATCCGCCGCCTCGGTCAGCGCCGCCCGCAGCTCAGTCATGATGCGGTGCTCGGCCTTGAGATGGCCAATGACGGGCTCGATCCCCGCCCTGCCTGCTCGGCGCAACCGTGCCACTCGCCTTGAACCGTTGATGCCATCGCACCGCGCTCGCCGCGCTCACCCCAATCCTCGCAGCGGCCTGCCGGCGTGACATCCCCTCGGCAATAGCAGCAACTACCCGGTGACGTCTGGCAGGCTGTCGGAGCACGTCTTGGACTAAGTGGGGAACCTGCTAATGGAATTGATATTTGCGGTGGGACTCGAAAGTCGTGCCATCGAGCCGCCCTCGATCCTGCCGGGTTGGGTTTGAAATCACCCAGCGCATCAGACCAAATAGCGTTAAGGCAAGTATCCACCCTAAGGCGAAAAGAAGGAACATCCACCAACGCTGGCCCCACGCGTCAGCAAGTTGCATGTCCAACGTTTTCTTACAATCGTCGAAGGCGGAAACGCCATAATAATATACCAAGTCTAAACAGTTGCTGTACCCCTGCCAGATAGGATCGTATCTGGGCTTCAAACTCAAGCCCCACGAAACCCACCAAGCCCCCTATTACCGAGGCGATGATTCCGAGGCGCTGCCATCCGTTGAGCGTCATGGGAGTCCCCTCCCTGGTTGCCACTATAGCAGGAAAGAAGCAGGGACGCCTATGGGCACCCTAAGCCTAAGGCAACGGGGCGTGATGCGCAGGAGGTGCCTGGCGGTCTCCAACGCAAGGCGCCAACCGGCGGCGCTGCATAGGGAATACCCAAGAATTGGTTCACTCCGTCTTGACAATTCCGCGCGGGGGGCCGTCCGTTGTGACGACGGTCGGTCCCCCTCCCTCAGGGGGCTGCTACGGCTACCGCGACACCGGCGAAAGCGGGCGGTCGAAAAGCATGAGTGTCGTGGACAGTTTTCGATATCGTGTTCATTACGCCTTCCTGAACTAGTGAGGGTTCCTCCCAAAAAGCTTCTTGGACGGAGCCACGCTTTGGACGATTTCGAGATCAAGGCAGCAGAACAGCGAAGTAAACCTTTTGAAGCGAGCGGCACGCGAGAAGCGGAGCAAACACACCTTGCTTCAGGGCGTGACGGGGGGCGCGCACTGAGCTACCTATTTCTGCTCAGTGATACGAACACGTTGAGCTTCGCGACCAGCAAACTTACTTAAAAATTCCTAGGTGATTGTATCGAGTTTTCTTGTCGCCAAGCCAAGGTCTGAACGGGTACCGTCTCCTGCGGGTCGAGTTGCACGACCGCTTCGCGAACGAAGGCGGCTCCACGAGAGCACCTTGCCTCTGCGCGAATCGAGAATGCCAGCCCTGGCGAACTAGCGAGAATTTGCGAGCCCAAACTGGCTCGCTGTAAAATTCCAGTTAATTGCTCATCCGCTAAGGCTGGGTTTATTACTCCGATAGAAAAAAGTGTTAGGAAGGAAGCCAAACGCACATAGAGTTTGGGCGACATGCCAATTACCTGCTGCAACTCCTCGATTGCTTGGAAGGGAGCGTTTTTTGGCCCCCACGCTAGGCCCGCGGCTCGATAGTCGGCCTCTTCCGCACCGCTAAGGCGGCGCAAACTATCAGGATCGCGATAGTCGGCGATGGCGTCTGCTAACGATTGCGCCTTGCCTCGATCAACTCCGACCGATTCAATCAGGGTCGTCAAAAGCGCCTCTGGTGCTTGGTTGAGGTCAATCTTGCCGCGCTCGTCTTGATCCGATAAGCGGACGGAACAGCCGGCAAAACGCCAAACATAAATAGTCCCATCGGCACGAAATTTCCTCGTGTCACTTGCATTGGGGGAAGAGACCAAATCCAGGATCGCCCGCTGGACCCCCGCATCCGCGGCCGCGCGAGCAGCCGCGGTGTCAGCCATGTTGCGAGCGACGCGGGCGCTTCCGCGGGTTTCCAAAGACAGAGCGGCGGCAATAATGGAGAGCAGCACCAGCGTCCATAAAACGGCTATTAGGGCGATGCCTTCCTCGCGTCTCTCTCTCATCGCGTCGGCCCGCCTGCTACTGCACCTTCGCACCCAACGGAGCCAATGAACGGTTCCGCGCTCACGTCACGCTCATCGCGCCAATGGCGACTGACTCGGGGGTGAGGAACATCAAAAGCTCGGTACGCATAGAGTTAACCACGGGGCGCCGGCCGTGATCGTACTGACCAATTGCCGCATGAGAGCCGGCACTTGGTCCTCAGTCTGTATCCTCGCTGTCTGATTGTCGAGGGCGAGCCCCTCTCCTGCAGTTCGTCGCAGCATAGGAAAATCCTAAGCGGACTGGATCGGATCGACCCTCGCCGTCGCAGCACCCCCCGTCCGTGTGCAGTGGGCAAACAAAGGACTTCCCAATGCCCGGTCAAGTGTCGTTGGCTGGCGGCTGGCGCTTCGATGAATTCTCACATCCCAAGATCGGCAATCTGTGAACTCGTTTGTTCGCTCCGTCCCAAGTTATCCAATCAGCAATGTGTTAAAATAGCCATGTTGGGAGGAAGCCATGCGAGCAATGGCAATCGTTGCTCTCGCTTGTCCCGATACTTGGCGGTGTTTCACCCCGCTGCTGGTCAACCTTTTGTCGGACCAG
This sequence comes from uncultured Alphaproteobacteria bacterium, assembly GCA_963757555.1. Taxonomy (GTDB): domain Bacteria; phylum Pseudomonadota; class Alphaproteobacteria; order Rhizobiales; family Methyloligellaceae; genus Methyloceanibacter. Next base: position 57,531 of record CAVWRU010000012.1, on the reverse strand, counting down.
CCGGCCGGGCGGACCTCGTCGATCCTAAGTGACCGCAATATGTCAAAAGAACGAGTTATGGGAGGATGCCATGCGAGTAAAAATTCTAACGGCAAGCGTGCTGCTCTCGGTCGTCCTGATTCTTGGTGGTGTTCACCCCGCCGCTGCTCAATACGTCCAGCAAAACCTAATCTCTGACCAAAGCGGCCAAGCGCCCCTCGTTGATCCCAACCTTGTCAACGCCTGGGGCGTGTCTCGCAGTGCGGCATCGCCATGGTGGATCTCGGACGCTGGGACCGGCAGGTCCACGCTGTACAGCGTCAGTACTGGCACCATCCCCCTAGTCGTTACAATTCCAGGCGCGATGGGCCAGCAGGGCGCGCCAACCGGCCAGGTGCGCAACGGTGGCCCCGGCTTTGTCATAACCAGTGGAGGTACGAGCCCGGCCACCTTTATTTTCGCTGGTGAGGACGGCACTATTTCCGGATTTAGGGGCGCGGCCTTTCCCGTGGTGATCAAAGTGGACAACTCGCCAAGCGGGGCGGTGTACAAGGGCCTAGCCATCGACAGCATCACCGCTGGCAAGTTTATCTACGCCACCGATTTCCACAATGACCGGGTCGACGTGTTCGATAGCAACTGGGCTCCGGTCCACACGCCCGGCGCGTTCGTTGATCCGAAGCTCCAGAAGGGATTCGCGCCCTTTGGGATCCAGGCTATCCAGATTGGCACTGAGACGCAGATTTTCGTGACCTACGCGCAGCAAGACGACGCGGCTCACGACGACGTCGCCGGCCAAAGCCACGGGATCGTAAGTAGGTTCAGCACTGACGGGACGTTTCTGGGACGCGTTGCCACCAGGGGTCAACTGAACTCGCCATGGGGGCTAGCCCTCGCCCCCGCCGACTTTGGTGTGTTCAGCGGGCATCTGCTCATCGGCAACTTCGGCAACGGTGAGATTAATGCTTATAAAATGCTGGACAATGGGCACTTCGAATACATCGGCCCCGTCGAGGGCACCGATAAGAAGGTGATCAGGATCGACGGCCTCTGGGGGATTGCTTTCGGCGGTGGCGCCGCGGCGAACGGACCGACGAATACCCTTTTCTTTGCGGCTGGCCCCGACGAAGAGTCGCACGGCCTGTTTGGCTCGTTGGTGTGGGCGGGGAACTAGTACTTTGCCGAAGGATCGCCTGAGAAAAAAAGCACAAGGGAGGAAAAGATGAGAAAGCCTCGTAATCAAAACGTGCTATTTTTGAACCTGAGCGGTAAATAAGCCGCCGGCCTTAGGGAGGAAATCATGTCTAATCTATCAATGGAGTGGTTATCTGCGTGCGCGCGCGTCCGTAATTCAGCAAAGGCTTCCCTTGCGCTTCTATTGTTGTTCGCCGCTGGTTCGGTCGCCTGGGCCGATCAACCATTAGTAATTCAGAAGCAAGGGAGCTTCATGGCGGGCGGAGTGGTGGTGACGACAAGCGGCGTCTTTAATCCCATGAGCCCAGCGCCCGGTGGCGTCGGACAAACACTTAGCGGTGATCACACCTACGTCCAGTTCAATATTCCGCAAGGCTCTACTAGACAGAACGCGGCTTTAATGTGGGGTTCGTTCGTAGGAAATAGTTGGGAGACCACGCCCGATGGGCGGGAAGGCTTTCAGCAGATCTTTCTGCGCCGAAATTGGAGCGTCTACGTCGCGGATAGGCCACGGATGGGCCGGTCAGCCCGCACCACTGTGGGCCTTACCGTAACTCCGACAGCGGGGGATCAAGGCTCCTTTATCCAATTTCGCCTCGGCATGTGCTCAGCTGGCACACCGCCGATCACGTGTAATTTGTATCCAGGTTCGCAGTTCCCTCCTGGTGCCACCGCGCTAGATCAATTCAGGCGGTGGGGCGTCCAGAGCGTAGGTCCTGGTGACGCTACCCTCACGTTGAATGACCTTCTTGCGATAGTGAACAAGATCGGTCCAACGGTACTATTCACTCATTCGGCCAGTTCACTTTCGGGCTATCAGGCCGCTATGCAAAACCCCAACATCAAGGGCATCGTCGGGCTCGAGTCGACTGGCGTGCCATGCCCAGCGGACAACCCATTTCCTCCTGTGGTTGGAAATTTTGGCACCACTACTTGCACGCAGGTCCCGTCTGCTGACTTTAAGAAGCTGACGCAAATCCCCATTCTGCTTCAATTCGGAGACAACATTCCGTCTGCCCCAAGCACCTATTTTGGGTTGGACTTCTGGTACCGGATGCATGCGATAGATCTAGAGTTCATGAATGCCGTTAATGCGCTCGGCGGTCATGTCACCCTGCTAGATTTGCCCAGCAGGGAAATCACCGGGAACACCCACTTCGCATTTACCGACCTGAACAACGACAAGGTTGCGGGTCTCATATCGGATTGGCTCCAGCAGAATAGCCTCGACGCTATTGGAAACAAACACTGAGCAGACCGTACTGGCAGATGTTTGAATAAAGCCCTGGCACAAAAGGCCAGGGCTTCCCTGCCAAGGGTCAGGCCGAAGCGGGGCCGACGTGAAACACGTCGTAAGCATTGATTTTTTCAACGCGAGTGCTGCGCCTATTAGTGACTGCGGCGGCCTTCCGAATCCACTTTAACCGCAGCCCGTGAGTTTTCGCCATATCGTGCCGCTCACCCCTTACATAGCGGTCGTTGCTGTAAATGCCTCGAGGCACCGTCTCCATCTTCCCAAAGGGCGCCAGGGCCTGGCCAGAATCAGAGCGTTCCCGAACCCTCCACCCTCGGCTTGATCGGAGGCGACTGCGGCGAGACAGCTAACAAACGCACCCTAACGGATATGGGGCGTCAGCCTTCGGTCGGCGCCCTTTTTGCGTCTACGGTCAGCTTTGGATGGTGATGGTGGCCGCTACGGCCGGAGTCCGTTCATCCTGGCAGGTTCTCATAAAAGGTGGTCGATTTCGCAGAAAATGGCCAGGATGATGCTAGGCATCCTCGGCTAACACGCTTAAGTTGTCACGACGGGGGGCCATTGCATGGAGGCCCCAAATGGCGAGAACGGAAACCCGGCCATATCGCGGCTACGACATCGTGCCGATGCGGCAATGGTCGCAATGGTGCGTCGGCATCTACCCAACTCGTGCCGATCTTCCCATTCTAATGCGCTCAACGCTGAGCAACCTCGCCGCAAAAAAGGAAGATGCGGTAGACGAAGCCAAACAGAAGATCGACCGCATTCTCGCACGCTTGAATTATCCATACGTCAAGTGATCTGCATCACGTCCGCTTTGGTGGAAAGAGTCTAAGCACAATTACCAAAAGGGAGACTCAAATGAAAAGCGAAAGACTGAGTAAAAGGACGGCTTTAGCCAGCGCAGTGGTTGTTGCGCTGGCAGTACCAGCGATTTTCGTTTGCGATGTCGCTGGCGTGGCCGCTGCCAACAACACGAGCATCGGCCAGACAATGCCTCTCAAAGACGAAGGCATGTTTTTCGTCAATGGGCAACTCGTACTGAGCAATTTTCCAAGCGCAGTGGGCAATCCACCCACTCCTGCAACTTTCGATGTCAATCAGATGTTCGTTCACTATCGCATCTCCGCGAGTAACAAACACAAGGTGCCGATCATAATGGTGCACGGCGCTGGCCTGACGGGGATGAGTTGGGAGACTACGCCTGACGGGCGTGAAGGCTGGGGCACCTACTTCACCCGCCAAGGATTCGACACTTACGTCGTTGACTTCCCAGGTCGTGGGCGCGCTGGGTTCAACGTCACTCCTCTGAACCAAGCGAAAAACCAGAACAACGTCTCGCTGCAGCCGAGTCTCGGCAGAACGGGAGTCGAGGCGGCTTGGACCACATTCCGTTTTGGGCCGACTTACCTAACCGCGTTTCCTGGCGTGCAGGCCCCAGAGGTCAATTTGGACGGCTCCGTCAATCAAGTTGCGGTTGAGCAGTTCAGTGCTCAAGGCGTTCCCAACGGCGAAGCCACTTTGACACCTGCCTCCGGCACGACCGTGCCTGCTGCAATCGTGGAGTTGCTGAAAAAGACTGGACCAGCAATTCTCATGGTCCACTCCCAAGCTGGCCAGTTTGCTGACACCGCGGTCGGTCTTCGCCCTGACCTCATAAAGATGATGATCCACGTTGAGAGCAATTGCCGTAACGGTACTCCCTTCACCCAGGCGCAAATCGACGGCTACAAGCAGGTGCCTTCTGTGCTCTACGTGCACGGCGACAACGTGGTCGGTAACCCCGTGAGCACTGGCCAACCTCGTTTGACTTTTTGCACGGCCGACATGAATGCAATCAACTCTGCTGGTGGCCATGCAACTCTGGTTCAATTGCCATCCGTCGGCATCAAGGGAAACGACCACATGCTGATGCAGGACCGGAACAACTTGCAGGTCGCGGATTGGCTCATCGGACAGATCACGAACAGAGGCCTTTGATGGTTTGACTTGGCTGGGCCATAAGCCAGCCAACTAGTCGTTCGATGCTTCACCGACAACAAGGGGCGTCGGCTTCGGTCGGCGCCCTTTTTGCGATAAACTCTCACAATGGGATTTGTCGCTGAAGTGAGGATGCGGGCCCTGCAAAGAGTGCCACTCGACGTTGCCATGCGCGCCAGATGAGGCGACACGATCCTGTTGAGGTGAGGCCGGGCCCCGCCACCCTCGTTCGCACCAAGGATGAGGTGCCGAAATGCAGCCGACGCTCGCTATTCACCAATCAAAGCGGCGGCGATGAAAGTCGCAAAGCTGGCACCGTTTGCGCCATCAGGATCTGCCACATCGTCGGTCTGCGGCAGCACGGAATTGTCGTCGGGTCCGGCGAAGACCGGTGTCAGACGTCCCTCCCCGCCTCCGTCCAACAGATCGGCAACCGCCGCGAACGCCGATTCCGGCTGTGCAAGGCGCGTCCACAATGCGCTCGCAGTGGTCGGCGAGGTCGGCACCTCCACGCCGAGCCTTTGTGCTATCAGCTTCTGGCGGAATTGCGCGATGGCAGCGGAGTAACCCCCGGCGATCTGGCGGTCCATGCCGGCGACGTCCACGGCGCCGTCGAAGGTCATGCCGCGGCGACGGAAATGGCTGGTGCCGACCAGGCAATAGATGTCGTCGATGATGATGGTGGTCGTCCGGAGGGGCGAGGAGCGGCCGGGAAAGCCGATCGGATGGAAGGCCGCGACACGCGCCCGCCTTTCCTTCGCTTCCTTCGCTAGATGTTCCGCCTTCGCGGTCAGGAACTGCAGCGCCTCCTTGCGATGGGCGAATGCAGCGCGCACCCAGCCCTGCTCGTCGGCCGCAAAATCCGGGAGCCGCGGCGTGCAGATCAATAGCTTCAGCCTTGGATTGTCCTCGAGCAGCGTGCCGAGCATCTGCACGAAATCGATCTCATGCCCGATCGGCGCACCCGCCGGCCTGGCGGTCGGCGCGAAGGCCGGGCTTTCGATGTAGATCAACTCCCGGGCCTGCGCGAGCGCGCGACACAGCGACCATAGCGCGTCGCGCTGCCCGTGCTTGGCGGTGACAACCTCGCGCTGGACCCGCCGGGCAATTTCGGCGGCGCTAGCCAAGGGCACCGGCACGGCGGCCGTGCCCAGCGCGGTGGTGACGCGGTTGACAAGGGTCTGCGGATCGTCGTCCGGCTGCGGATCTGGAATCACGCTGACCGACAATTCCGGGGTGTCGCAAATCGCGGCGACCGTTTCCAGCATGACCGCAGCGACCGTGCCGGTCGTGTCCGCCGGCGGCTCGTTCCAGGTGGTGTGACCGGTCTCGACCACCCAGCCCTTGATGCCACCGCCCAGCGGCACGATCGGTTGGGCGCGCTTGATCGCATGGACCGCGAGGTCGCGCGCCAGGAAGCCGGCGGCCAGGATGCCGGTGGAGATCACGTCAGCGCCGGCCGGATTGCCGGGATTGCCGAGATCGGCGCGAAACGAGCGTGCCTCCAGGTTGAGACGCACACCGCTGAGCACCGCGTTCCAGATGAGCGGTGTGTCGACCGCGCTCGCGGTTCCGGTCACCAGCAGCGATTCGAATCTCATCATGGTCGGCAAGCGCGGCCCCTCGCGCGGCTGGGTCTCGCTCGCCATCGCGCGGATGAACGCAACCGGATCGCTGATCCCCGGCAGCGGCGTCGTGCGCGGCAGGCCGAACAGCGCCGCCTTGGCGATGCCGCGCGTACCGCCGCTGTCCAGTGCGGCCTTGAGCGCGCTGGCACCGAGGAGCGAGTCGCCGCCGAAGCTCGCCAGGTTGTCGACGGCGCTCTCAGGCCCCGCCGCGACTGCAATGGTCGTTTGCGAGAACAGTCGCCGCCGCCCGTTGCGGTCGGTGACCACCATATCGACCGCCAGATTGGCCGGATCCGGGAACGGGTCGGCCGGCTGCAGCCCGAAAGGATTGAACAGCAGCACCTTGGTGACCGCACCGGTCTGTGCAATCGCCGAGCCGCCGTCGGGCCGGATGAACGAAGGCGTGTTGCCGATCGCCGCAATCCGCTGGAACAGGCGCGGGAAGACCCGCACGTGCGCGCCGTCCGGCAGCGTGCCGGCGGCGATCGTGACGATGACATCACGGTCGGCAGCGGGGCCGTCGGAGGCCGCACGACGCGTTGCGGTCGCGCCTTGGCGCGGATTGGTCGCTGGTGAGATCGGTTGCGGCGAGGCGAAGCTCGGGAACGCCGGCCAATGTCCCGGCGTGCCGGGTTGGGGGGGCGCCCGTAACGTTTCATCCAGCACCGGTGAGACCGCGATCGCCACCGTCGACGGCTGCCCGCCGAAGCCGGAGGTCATCGCGGCGGCCGAGCCGATGAGGTCTTGCGCATCGGTCAGATAGGCGAAGCTGGGCACCGGATCGCGCACCGCCGGCAGCAGGAAATCCGGCACGGTGTCGTCGTCGCCAGGAATCTCGGCAACCTGATCGGCCGTCCGATTGCCGACCAGGTGCCACTCGAGGTCGACTGCCATCGCCCGGAAGAACTGGCGGGCGAGCGTCACGCCGGTCGGCAACGTCGGCGGCGTGAGCTTGCTGCGCGCGAGCGTACCATTGGTCGCAAAGCCCCAGCGCAGCGGCCTGCTGTCGCCGTCGGCCGCGTCATCCGCCGCGGATCGGCCGAGCGACTGATTGCTGCCCAGCGTGGCCAGGCCGCTGTCGGGGACCTGCGACACCTCGTTGTTGGAAGCATCGACCACCTTAAGCCGCGCCTTGTCGCGTGTCGGCACATAGCCCCAGCCGTGCGGATCGACGACGTGGACGATGATGCCACTTGCCAAGGCAGCGATGCCATTGAGGCCGCCGGGATCGCCGACCGCCTGGGTGGGACCGTCCGGCACGTACAGCGCGGGACGGAACAACAGCAATTCGCGAAACAGGCAGGCCGCCGCGATTGGATCGATGATCAGGCCGCGGGCATCGTGGAACGAGATCGTGACCGTGCCGGTGAAGTCCAGCGCGTTGCCGGCGTAGAACCACTCCGGCACCGTGGCCGGAACAGGCATGGTAACGCCGCGTGCGACTACGGCGACTGGCAACGGATGGATTGCCGGAATGGCGCCCAGGCAATTCTCCACCAGCTTGCCCAGGCGGCGCGCCGCCTCCGGATGCAGGCGCAGCAGCGCGACCGGGCCGGCAATCGGCTTGCCGTCCACACCGCTCTGGAGGGTCGGCTTCTCCACATATTCACGGATCGCGCGGAACGGCGCCTTGAAGCCGTTGAGCTGCAGCGTTAGCGCGGTCGAACTGTAATCGCCTGCCGCGGGTGTGCTGGCGGCCCAGACCGGCGACAGGTTCGGAATGGTGAGGCCGAATGCATCGAGCCCGTGCGACTGCAGGTCATTGGCGGCGCCCGTCGGGGTCAGCACGGTCTGCTTGAGAATGTCGACCATGTCAGGGCACCCCGCGGCTGATCTGACTCGAGCGGCCGTCTGGCGCTCGCAGCGTCAGGGTCAAATTGACTGGCGAGCGCAGATAGACCGCGATCGCGCCGTGATGCTGGCGCAGCGGGATCGGCTCGCTGCTGGCGAATGGATCCTGCCCCGGGAGGATCGGTGAGATCGACGGCAGCGGCATTGTCACGGTCACCGGTTGCGGCGGCGGGAAAGGCGGGCCGTCGCTCCGCAACGCTCTCACTGCGAGCACGTAGGGGCCGAGCGGCGTCGTGGTCAACAGGGCGTGGGTGCGGAAGCCGAGGATGAAGCGATTGCCGCCGGCCGCCCTCACCTGCACATTGCTGATGTCGGGATCAGGCAGCGGGTTGCCGCCCGCGCTGTCGAGCCCGATCTCGCTCCCGCGACCGAGTGGGTCGGTCAGCAACACATGCACCCGCAGCGTGTCGTTCAAATCGAACCGGTTCACCAGCAGCCGGTAGCGCGTGCCGCCTGAAATCTCCTCGCGCCAGAAGGCGGGTGCTGCTGCGGCAGCGGTCGGAACCGTCGACAGCCTTCCGTCCGGCCCGCCGCTGGTCGGCGGCACCGGTGGATAGTCGAACAATCGCTGCAGGCTGCCGTCGGCGGCGACCGTGAACACCTCGATCCGGATGCGGTGTGGGCCAAGGTCGGTGTCGGGTACCGGCGCCGTGCTGGTGAAGGTGAAGCGCACCGCCTCGAGCGCGCCGCCGGGCCAATCGGCGGTGATCGCCGACAAGTCGGGCTTGGTGTCGGGCGGCACCACCACCCACGTCGCGCCGGTCGGCTCCGAGCGGCCGCCGTAATGGCCGCGGCTCAAATCATCCGCGGCAACCGCCACCGCGCGGTAATAGACGCGCTTCCACGATCCGGCCGGATCGTCCTGCCCGGTGACGGTGCCGAGCGCCTGCTCCTGCGGACCGGGACCGGGCGTGGGCAGGACCTGCCAGACCGGATCGGGACCGGTGATGCGCGCGATCGGCGGTCCCATCATATCGAGCTCGACGGAGGCGTCCGGGACGCGGGTGCGGTAGAGATCTATATGCGCGACCGGCGCACCGGGCCGGCTGCGCATCGCGATTCTGGCGCGATAGGAGGTCGTCCCACCGGCGGTGACCGCCAGGCGTGAGACCTCGAGCCGCATCGGCGAGGGCGGCACCACCAGCGGCGCCGCGAATGCGACGAACCGCTTGCGCCGATCGGGATCGGCGAGCGACGGCCACGCCGAATTCGACTTGTCCGGCGCTGACTCCCAGCGCGAGGTAAAGGTGGATCTCCTTCGAGCCGCGCGGAATCACGACTTCCAAGCTGGTGCCGTTGGTCGCAGTGCTGTTCATGCGCGTGAAGGGCGCGCGCGCCGGATCGGCATGGAACGCATTGCGCAGGTCCAAGAGGCGCTCCGAGAGCGTCTGGCTCGCCAACGGTTCGCCCAGACCGGCGGCAATGCGAAGCTTCGATTCCGTCGTCTCGTAGACGAAATACCCGGTCGCGCCAGGCATCGCGTCCCAGGCGACGCGGGCGCGATGCTCGCCGCGCGCGTCGGGCAGGCTGGCGAGCTGGACGTCCTCGTACTCCGCACTGATGACCGGCGGGCGCGGATCCGAGGCGCTGGTGATCAACGGCGCCGACGACCAGACGCCGGCGCGCTGCGGCGGCATGTTCTCCTGCCCCTGCGCCCACAACGCCAAGCCGACATGGCCGGTGGTTGCGAAATCGAGCCTGAAACCGGGGATGGTGAGACGGTAGCGGCGCGGCCCCGGGACGATCACCGGAGTGGTCTGCAGTGTAGTCGCGTCCTGGCTGATATAGGCGAGCGTTGCGGGGGCGGCCACGCTGCCGAAATCCGCGCCATTGAAGATGACGGCGAACGCGCCGCCCACCCCCGAGGGAAATATCTTCGCCAAACCGGTCGGCAACGATGTGTCGGTTGGTGGCATGCCGAGCTTCGCGGTCGCATAGAGCCGGCCGACAAGATTCACATGCTTCGGCGAACGCACCGTCCAATCCCAAGAAAAATCGAGCACCAGGGTGGCGTCGCAGATCGAGCCGGAGCTCGGCGCAACCCCGCTCAGCGACGCCGCGACCAGGCCGACATTCTGCGGCGGCGGCTCTGCCGGCTCGACACCGGCATTCGACCAGATGCTCCACTGGCCGAACAGGTCCTGGTGCGCGATGGCGTAGCGCAGCTGGTTCGGCGCGAAGGTCGGGTCGACGGCGTAGGTCTCGTCGGTCGCGCGGATCTGGCCGGTGGTGTCGCCCACCTTCTGGCTGGTCGTCGCGCTGATCGGCTGCAGCGCCTTCTTGGGATCCTTCTTGCGCGGGTTCATCAGCGCCTGCGTGCCGCCGACCGGGGCGAGGCCATAGCGCGCGGCAGCATAGCTCGCGACGCGGAAGGGGGTGTGCTGCGGCACCAGATCCCACATCGGGCGCACCAGCGCGCGATACCGCGTATCGCGGACGGCCGGTGTCGCCAACCCTTCCAGCAGCGCCGTCAGATTGGCTGGCGCCAGAACCGGGAACGGCGGTCCCGGCGTGCAGATGATGGCGGCGTACTCCTCGGTCGCGCTGGTGCCGTCCCACCCCTTTGCGTAAGTGGCCGTCACCATGAAGTCGAACGGCGAGACCTTGGGCGGGACCGCCACAGCCGCCCGTTCGAGGTTCGGCTTCGACACATAGTCGTAGGCGGTGCCGAAACCGGCGATCAGGCTGAGCTGCGGATCGGAGCTGATGCCTAGGATCAAGGTCGAGATCGGCGCGAAGCTGGTCGCCGCATCATGTGCGGCGCCGTTCAAGGACAGGGTGTGATTGACGACGAAGTCGATCTGCCCGCGCGGCGGCCGCGTGGCGATCATGGTGCGCAGGTCGCCGAGCACGTCGCTCGCCATCACGTCCAGCATCGCCTTCGGATCGGCGTCGATCCACGGCGGCGCCGGGTGACCTGTCTCGATCAGATCGTCCCATCCGTAGAACGGCGCGCCGCGATTGTAGCGATCGAGCGCCGCGTCCACGGGCGCCTTCAGCACCCCGACAAGGCCCTGCGGCTTCGGCCAGTCGAACACGCCCGCCCATTGCGCCGGATCGACCGGCAGACCCACGATCTCGATCGGTTTCCAGGCCGGGTCGTTGGCGGCATTGCTACTGTCGAAGCCGACCAGGCCGGTCGCGCTGCCGTTGAAGACGGCAAGCGACGCGATTTTGGGCGCGCTCAAGCTGAATGGCTGCGCGACGGCCGCGAACGTCAGCACGGGCGCGAGGGACGAGTTGAACGGCGCGCCGGAAAAGGCGAGCACCGCCATTTCGCTCGTGCCGCTCGGCGTGAGCGTGCCGCGCAGGAAGACCAGCGGATTGTCCCAGCCATAGATGGTCCAACCCCGCAGGCCGCCATAGCTTTGCAGGTTCACCGGCGGCGTGGCCGCCGTGCCGGCGACCGAGTGGTCGCGCTGCCACACCGTGAAAGCTTGCGTCGGCAATCCGAGCTTCGGGTCGAGGATCCAGCGCAACTGGACCACCGCCGGACCGATCTTGCGCTTCTCGATGATGTCGCCCACGTTCTTGCCGTGGCGCCGCGCCGCCAGTGTCCAGTCGACCACCGCGGCGGACAGGATGAAGCGGTCGGGATCGAGGATGCGCGAGGCCATCGTCCTTCTCACTCCTCCCACGGCGCTCGCACGAGCACCACGTCGACCACGGTGTAGCGTTCCTCCGCGATCGGCAGGTAAGGATCGGTATTGGCGGTGCGCACGAGGTCGAGACGCAGCGTCTTGTCTCGACTGCCCGCTCCCAGCGTCACCAGGACACGCTGATCGCCCGGCGCGCGGACGAAGCCATCCGGCGTAATCGCCGCGTCTGTTCCCGGACCGGCCTGCAATTCGAGCCAGTCGCGGCTGCCCATGACCCAGCGCGTCGCGTCCGCGGGCCCGCTCGTATCGGTCACCTTTCGCGGATAGGGCCGGCTCCGCCACATCGGCTCCGGCGCGTCGACCAGGATCGCCGTCGGCTGCGGCGGATCGGCGCCGGCCTGCTCCCACAGCACGAGGAAGCGGCCGCCCCGTGCATGTTCGGGCGCGTCGATGCCGGCGATGCGCAGCTGCTCGTCGAGCTCCGCGCCCTCGGGTCGGCGGCCGCTGAAGAACGCGCGCAGCGCCTCCATCCGTCCGGCCTCGACCCCGCGGTGAGTAATCGGCGCTGCGCCGAGATCGGAGGCGAAGTGCTTGAGCGTATCATAGGAGCCGGTCGAGAAGCTGCGCCGGTAGATTCTCGTGCCTTCGGCCGTGTCGGGCGCGCCGGCATCGACCATCACCACGTCCATCCGGTAGTCCGTGAACGGATCGAGCGGAATCTGGATCGTCGTTTCCGACTGGCGGACACGCTCTTCGTCGATCGGGATGCAAGTCAGTCTCTCTTCCGTCACCACCTCCTGCAGCGCCTCTTCCCACGGCGACAGGATCGCCGCCGCGGCCGGCTTGATCGTCGTTTCATTCAGCGGGAACGGGTGCGGGACGCCCGGGCTCGACGGCGGATGATTGGCCGAGGACGCGGTGAAGCGGACGCGGAGTTCCTTGCCATAGGCGGCGAACAGGCGATCGACATTGGGGGTGTTGAATACGATCTGTACCGGCTCGCGGCGGAAGACGCTGGCTTCGCCGTCGGCGGGATTGGTCAGCAGCACCCAGGGGTCGAGCCGCGCCGGCGCAACCGCGTCGGTGCGGAACCAGAAGGTCTGGGTCTTGCCGGCATTTGCATTGTCGCTCTGCCGCGTGCCGGTCCAGGTTGCGGTCGCCTTGTAGAGCTTGTCGGGCACGAGGTAGGCGTCGTCGGTCGGGCCGAGGCCTAGGATCTGGGTGAGGATCCCGCGCTCCTTCAGGATTTCCGTCTGCTCAGAATCGGCGCGTCGGATCTCGGCAAAGGTCAGCGTATCGAACGCCCCGAGGTAATACGGCGGCACCAAGCCCATCTTCTGCGACAGGGCGGCGGCTTCCTTCTCGTCCTTCGCAGAATTGACCAGGCCGATCTCGATGCGGTCGGCTTTCTCGCCGCCCTTCGCGGTGACCCAGACCGCCATGTAGCCCAGGGCGCCCGGATCCTGCGACCAGCCCAGCACGTCGAGGACGTCGGCGCCCCACGGTCCGCCGAGATCGGTCCATTGGCCGGGCAGCGGCTTGGCCGAGATCAGGTCGCTGTCGCGCAGCGGCACGCGCGAGATTTCGCTGCCGTCCGCAGCGAGCGTCCGCACGATCATCACGTCGCCGATCAGCAGCGCGCGGCGCACGAACAGAAGAATGTTGGCGTCCTGGAAGGCGCCGGTGTGGATGACCACGACGTCGTTGAGCGGCCCGTGCTTGATACCGCCCTTGTCGAGCGCCTGCTTCACCACGTCGCGATTCTTTCGGATCGCCGAACACGATCAGCCGGCCGTCATCGAAGATCGGCGATTTCAGCACGCGGGTCTGACAGGGGGCGTCGGAAGGCGGCGTTGCGACTGGCTGCGCCAGGAACGCGGCGGCGATCTGCTGGCGCGTGACTGCGCCCCCTGCCGCGATCATTTTGACAACGGCGACCGGATCGCTGGTGCTCGGGATCGGATCGATAAGCGCAACCTTCTCCAGGAGCCGCGCGGTCGGACGCAGGTCGGCGATGGCGGCGAGCCGCGCCACGCGCGCGGTGGACTGCGGCGCGGCTAGCCCGTCGAGCCGGCGCGCCAATGCGGCGGCGAACGGCGCGCGATCGAGCAATTGACGCAAGCCGGGACGGGTGCCGATCACTGACGGCAGCTTGTGGGTGCATTTGATCTTCGCCCCGACCACCGCTGCCGGCAGGATGCCGCGCATCGCATCGATCGCCGCGTCGCCGCTGCGCCAGGCCTCGGTGACCAGCATGTCGGTCTGCGGCGGCTGCTTGCGCCGGGTGTTGGGCGGGTCGGGCCACGGTATGCCCTCCAGAGCCCATCCCGGCACCGACGGCCCGAGGCGCTCGTCCAGGAAAGTCCACAACACGCGCGTCGGCGGCGCCGCGTCCTCGCAGGTGCGGCTCCAATGATCCCTGATCTGCTCCTTGCGGTAGTCGGTCTTTTCCACCGCCTTGGTCGCGGGGTCCGGCTCCCAGGTCAGCAGCGCCAGTTGGGCATTGATGTTGTCGCTGCTCGAATTGCCCGGCGTCCACCAAGTCGAAGGCGCGTTGCTGCCGAGCAGCGGTGGGCCGCCATCGGCCCGCTCCAGCGTCACGCCGGTCATGGTGTATTCGAATTTCTCCGAGCCACGCGGCACGTACGCGCCGGGCGCAACTCCGGTCGAGCCCATGACCGGGGCGCCGACAAAGGTCAAGCCCGCCGCCACCGGCGGCATGGCCATGCTTAGCACCACAACCGAATTCGATCGGCACCACCGGCAGCCGCGGATCGTTGATCGCTGGCGCGGTGCCCTGCTCGACGCCCTGGCCCAGGCTGGTGTCGATGGGCCGATCGACGCCGGTGCCGACCAGAAGCGCAGGCGAGCGGCTCTTGAGCGACAGCTTCTGCACCAGATCCAGCAGCCCGGGCTTGGCGTTCGGATCGTTGATGGTGATCGAGACACATCCCTCGACCGAGAAGAAGAAGAAGTCGACATGCCCGCAGGCCTTGCCGTTGATGTAGGTGTCGAAAAGGTCGGTGACGCCGATCACCTGGATATTGAGCTCGGCGGAAGCCCCTACCGAGACGATGAACAGGCGCAATTCGCCGGACAGGAAAAATTGACCGGCGAGAAGGAAGGGATCGAACCCGATCACCGCGTCGAAGCCGCCGGCCACGCGCAGATACAGCCCGATATCGGTATCGCCCCAGGTGAATGAGGCTGCTGCGCCGGCGCCGATGGCGAAGCCGGTCACCGCCGGAAGGTTGTGTTCCGGCAAGGCGTCGAGGCCGTTGCCCTTGAGCATCAGGTAGCCGGTCGCCTTGACGATATCGAGGACGGTGACCGACACCGGATTGCTGCGCTGACCCAGGTAGTAGTGCCAGTCGCTGGCCTCGTGGAAATTGAAGAAGGATTCGACCGGAATCTCGATCTTGATCAGGCTCTCGATGTTGTAGTTGAGGATCGCGCCGATCAGCAGATGGTCCGGCGTGATCTCGATGATCGCCAGGATGCCGCCCGAGTTGCCCAACTGGTCGACAGAAGGCGGCGGCGAGAGTATCCGCATGTTCATCACGATGGCGACGCGCGGCCCCGGCAATTCCAGGATCAGCGTGCCGTCCATGTTGATGATGACGCCGCCTTCCATGGTGCCGAGCAGCGTGCCGACGCCGAAAGCCCAATTGTCGATCTGCGGCTGCCACAGGATGTTGTGCTGAGTTCGGCGAGCGGATGAGGTGCGGCTGGCCCTCGCTCGCCCGCAGCCAGCCCAGGGCCGGCGCTGCGGTGTTGCCGCCCAGCGCGGCGTTGCGCGCGTAGTGCATGCCGAAGATGCCGCGGAAGCCGAAAATGCCGAGGCCGGAATTCGCCAGCGGGATGCCGACCGGCAGCACGACGTTGAGCCCGACATAGGCCGCCGTGGCATCGCGGCCCGCATCATCCGACACGTCCTGCATCTCGAAGGCGGCGGCGACGCGCAGGCTGATTGGACGGATGGTGACGTCGATCTGGCCGGCGATCTTGCTGGTGTCGGGCTGGTCGCCCGGCCCGATCTCAAGATAGCCGCTGCCGGCAATGGCGCCCGGCACGTCGATGCTGGCGCCGAACGCCGTCAGCTCTGGCGGCCGCAGCGGCTCTTCCAGATACACGCGCAGGCGCGCCCGATCGATCGACACCACGCCGAGGTCGACCCCGCAGCCGATATCGACTTCGAAGGTCAGCGGATTGGTGCGCGACAGACGGGCGGCCAGGATCTTCAGGAATTTGGAGAACGGGTCGGCAACGTGGATCGAGCCACCGCGCGCGACGTCGATGGTGAAGCCGCGCGAGGCGTCGAACACCGGCCGCAGCGGGAAGCTGGTTGTGCTGCTGCCGTCGTCGCCGAAATGCAGCCCGATCGCCTTGTAGCGCACGGCGAGCGGGAACTCGCGATCGATCTTGATCAGATCGTGGCCGCCGATCGAGATGTCGGCCGACCAGTCGGCCTCGATGTCGAACAGGAAATAGCCGTCGGCGCGGTCGGGACCGCCCTGCTCCAGCGCCTCGCCGCCGAACAGGATGATGCGCTCGACCCGGAACCATGGAATTAGCGCGATGGCGCCCGGAATGGCCAGGCTCGCCGACGAGAGCGAGGCGTCCACCAGCCCGCCTTGGTTGCCGTCGCTGAAATCGACCAGCATCGGCCAGAACGACAGATACGATCCCGCCAGCGTGAGCCAGACGTCCTTGTTGGCTGGGCATGGTCTGGCCGGGCAGCCAGCCCATGGCGAACAGGCCGTCTTTGTCGGCCGGGTCGGCGCCGAACTGCACCAGGAGGCTCAGCGTGCCGGTCGCCTGATCCTTCTGCGCCAGGAAACGGAGCTGGGTGATCCCGTCAGCCGGATTGTCGGAGCCGAGCGGCGTGCCGTTCTGCAGCGTGTGGCCGGGCGGCGGCTCGGCCCCGCCCGGCACTTGCCCGGACGCGGTCACGCGCTCTTCCGCCGCGGTGCGAAGATCGATCTCCATGTCGACCTCGCCCGCCACCAGCGCATCCTGCACGATGCGCAGCTTGAGCTTGGCGGAGCGGAACCAGCTCGGCGGCGGCGGCTCGTGCGGCGCCGGCGGATCCCTGACCTCCGGCGTATCGGCGGGCAGAGCATCGCTGGCCGGACGCGTGATGGTGCGGTCGCCGTGCTTCTCCGGCTGGCTCAGGCCGGCCGGCAGAGCCACCGTCGCCGACCAATGCAGCCGGCGCTGGACGACCTTGCTTTCGTTGTGGGTGGCCCAATCCGCACCCCAGCCGGCGAGGTTCGGATAGTCGCTCGGATTGTCCGGTTCCGGATCGATGACGTAGGTGAGACGCCCCGGATGCAATTGCTCCAGCCCCGCACGCACCACCATCGCGCGCCGGTGCGCCAGATGATAGTTGGTCGTCAGGCTCGATCCGTCGGTCTCGACGCTCGACTTACCCTTGATGTTGACGGTAATCGGGCTTCCCGGCGTGGCGACGGCGTCGATGGCCTCACGATCCGCCTCGAACGGCGCGCCGCCGCCGGGCTCGAAGCCGTCACCCGCCGTGGTCGATTGCGCCGGCGTGCCCGAGACATTCCCGATGAAGGCCGCAAACGCATTCGGATCCTGCGGGTTGCCGGGCTGGGGCGGGCTGCTGCGCTGGAAATAAAAGGTGCGATGCGGATCGATCGTGATCGCCGGCAGCCGCGCCCGCACCGTCTTGCTCTCGCCCGGAGCGAGCGGCAGGTCGAATGTGGTGGCGGGGCCGCTTTCCGCGCCGCCTGGCGGATCGATCACCGACCACATCAGGCGCGGATTTTGCGGGTCGGTCGACAGCGTCACCTGCGTGCGGTCGTTGTTCTCGAACAGGATGATGATGTTCGGATCGATCGTCGCGTTGTCCGGCGTCGCCCGCTTGTTCGGGCCGGTCGCCGAATCTCCGGGCCTCGGCAGTGTCTGCTGCGGCACCAGCAGGCTGGCATTGATGGTGAGCGTCGCGATCTTGGCTGTGCCGGAGCTGCTGTCCGTCGCCGTGATGATGAGCTTCGAGCGCGTATGGTCGAGGCCGTTGAACTGGATGTTGAACAGCCGGCCCGTTTCGGGAGGTGTCGGATCGCTGTCTTGATCGCTGTCGTCGTCGTGCTCGACGACGGACAATGTCGTGATGTAGGGCGGCAGGCCGCCCTGGACGTCGATCACCATGCGCGTCTTTGCCGGCAGCGCGACGGTGGCTTCGGTCTTGGACGAGAGCTGGATGCCATAGGCCTTGCCGTTGGCATCGAAGAAACGGGCACCCAGCACGAGGTCGCCGCCGCCCTGGCGGATCACGTCGAACTCGAAATCGCCCGACAGGCCGCGGCTGCCGGCGAGGCCGA
This sequence comes from uncultured Alphaproteobacteria bacterium, assembly GCA_963757555.1. Classification (GTDB taxonomy): domain Bacteria; phylum Pseudomonadota; class Alphaproteobacteria; order Rhizobiales; family Methyloligellaceae; genus Methyloceanibacter. The sequence goes on along the minus strand of CAVWRU010000012.1, from coordinate 39,695 downwards.
CCAGCAGGTCGGTGACGCTGGCCTCGAAGGCCAGGTTCTTCCAGTTCGGCGCAAAGAAGAGCCGCAGTTCGGGCAGATAAAGCCCGCTCCAATCGTCGCCGAAGCCGAATTTGTCGATTATCTCGGGCGGCGTCGTGTCATTCGACAGATCGAGCACCGCGCGGCGGAAGCCGATGCCGTAGACGTGGTCGTCCTTGTCGCCGAAGAATGCGTAGGGCGGCTTCATCTCGATGAGATCGGCAATGCGGATGTCGCCCGGATCGTCGAGCCAGCTGCTGCCGGCGGACACCAGTTGGAAGCCGAGCTGGCTGTCGAGCGGGTTGCCGTGCGACAAGCGGAAGCGCAGCCGCGGCAGGATAATCGCGACCTCCTTGAGCTCGCCGTCGGGAATCAGCAGCCCTCGATCGTCCATCTTGGCTGGATGCATGAAGGGCGGCCGCACCGACGGCGCGTTCAGGATCAGGTCGAGCGTGAAGCCGCTCGACGGATAATCCGATGGCGCCGGATCGACCGGCAGCGTGTCGAGCACGTCGAGCACGTCCCGGGTCTGCGAAAAGCTCGAGGCGGTGATGGTGCTCGCGCCCTGACCGATGATGAGCGAGCCGTCGCGCGGCACGAACAGCTCGAAATCGATCGAGGTCTCGTTCCAGTCGAAGACTGGCTCGCGCTTGTCCGGATTGAAGGGAGGCGATGCTTCGTTCTTGCCGACGATCTTCAGGCCGCCGGCCGGATCGAACAGGCCGCTGCCGTCGAATTCGGCGCTACCGTGGATGACGGTACCGAAATCATCGGCCGACGTCTCGAAGCGGGTGACGCGGATGATCGAGAGCGCGGCGTGGTTTATGCCGAGATTCTCGCCCCGCAGCAGATATGGGGCGACCAGATCGGCCAGCGCGAGATTCGCCATGACGCTGCGTGCCCCCTGGCCACCGGCTCGCGGCCCAATTCGGATGAGCCGTTTTTTTTCAGTTGCAGTAACCCAAGCGCATGTCCGCTTGCGCATCAATTGCGGCGAGACTTCAAGTTACGCTCGATGCACACGGGCTGCAAATTTTTTTCGCGGAGCAGATTGGCGTCTGCTCCCTAACGGACTCACCTCAGTGGGAAGGACCTACGGCAACGAGCGCTTTCAGAGCGCCGGAATGCGACCCGCACGCCTGACGCCATAACCCGGCCCGCGAATGATTGACTGCGGCTCGCCTCTACTGGCATAGCGCTTGCGAGAGCCACAGCGTGAGGGCGCAAGCGAGGTAGAGATAGCCCGCGCTCAGACCAAGCTCGACAGCGCCGACCGCCTGCCCGCCACATGGGAGTGGTCAGCATGATCGACACCGCAATAGTCACTTGACACTTGCGGTGCCACCGATCTTGTAATTTTTGCATATCGTCGTCGGTGGAGGCGTACTTCGGTCACAGACTTTTTGGGGGGAAGCGTTGGCTAGTCCCGTCAAGCCTTGGTTGGACGAAGCAGGCAAATTTCCGATAACTCATATCGGTGGCATACCGCATTTCAACGAAGCGGTGCCCCTCTCCGCCCCAAGAACGGGGGGCTCGCCGTTCAGTATGCTCCAAATCACGAGCGGCCAAATGAGGGATAAGGCTTTAGCCCGACGCCCCCACGGTATCTCCTGTTAACCCAGTCGGTATATGGGACAAAAATGGGACATGCCAGACCAAGCACTTCCTAACTTATTGATAATATTGGTGCCCCCTAGGGGGATCGAACCCCTGTTTTCAGGTTGAAAACCTGACGTCCTGACCATTAGACGAAGGGGGCTTGGCGCGTCTCGGCGTGCCAGCCTCGCGGCTCATATAGAAAGCTTTGCAGGCGCGAGCAAGCTAGCGCGAGCCGGAGACGTCCGCGGCGTCCTCGATGATCAGCTCGACCCCGTCCCTGCCGTTCCAGGTGTCGCGGCGGAGATGCCCGGCGAGATGGAGCGGCATGCCTTCAGCCTTGAGGAGCAGCTTGGCAAGCGGCGTGTCGCCGACGCGGAAGGCGGCCGCCTCTAGGCGCGCATCATTCGCAGCACTGAGCGTGCAGCGCACATGCTCTTCATTGATGAGGCGCACGCGTGACACACGATGCGCGGGGAAGGCGAAGCGCGGCTCGGGGTGACCTGCGCCGTAAGGCCCTGCCCGGTCCAGCAGCTCCATGAAGTCCGCATTGGCGCCAGCCGAGGAAAGCGCACCGTCTATGGCAAGCGGACGTGAGGCTATGGCCGCCGCCACGAGCATGGCGAGGCGCTCGCCGAGGAAGGCCAGCATCTCCGCTTCCCGCCGACGCTCGAGCTTGAAGCCGGCCGCCATGGAATGGCCGCCGCCTTTGCTCAGGAGACCCTCATGCACGGCGTCCCTGACCGCGCGGCCAAGATCGACGCCGGCAATCGAGCGCGCCGATCCGGTGCCCTGTCCGTCGGGCTCCCAGGCGGTGACGAAGGTCGGAAGTTTGAACCGCTCGGCAACCCGCCCGGCGATGAGGCCGAGCAGGCCCTTGTGCCAGCCCTCGGCGCCAAGCCAGATGAAGGGCCGGCCAAAATCGAGCGCGCGTTCGGCGAGAGCGAAGGCTTCGGCGAGCATGCGCTCTTCGATCGCCTTCCGCTCGGTGTTGAGCGTCTCTAGCTTTGCCGCGATGGCGCGTGCTTCGCCCTCGTCGTCGGAGGCAAGCAGCGTGGCGCCGAGGGCGGAGGCCCCGACCCTGCCGCCGGCATTGATGCGTGGACCGAGGATGAAGCCGAGCGTGTAACAGGTCGGCGCCGCGTCGATGCGGGCGACATCGGCGAGCGCCCGCAGGCCGGCATTGTGCCTGAGCCTCAACACCTTCAGCCCTTTTGCCACGAGCGCCCGGTTCACGCCTTTGAGCGGCACCACGTCACAAACCGTGGCAAGCGCCACGAGGTCGAGCAGGCCAAGCAGGTCCGGCTCCGTGCCGGCGCGGTAGAACCCGTCGCGGCGAAGCGCGCGCGTCGTGGCGACGAGAAACAGGAACACCACGCCTGCAGCCGCTAAATGTCCTTGACCTGAGAGATCGTCCTGCCGGTTGGGGTTGAGGATCGCGAAGGCCGGCGGCAGCTCCTCGTCGGCCTGGTGGTGGTCGACAACGATGACATCGGCGCCGCTTGCATTGGCAGCCTCGATGGCCGTCCCGGCAGCGGTGCCGCAATCTACGGTGATGATCAGGGTCGCCCCCTCCTCGGCGAGCCCTCCGAGAGAGGCTGGCGTCGGGCCGTAGCCCTCGGTGAGCCGGTCTGGGATGTAGGTTGCCGCCGTCTGGCCGTGGGCGCGCAGGAAGCGCTGGACGAGGGCCACCGAGGCTGCACCGTCGACGTCGTAATCGCCGAAGATGGCGATGGGCTCCGAAGCGCGAATGGCGCTCGCGAAGCGGTCTGCCGCCCGCTCCATGTCCTGCAAGCTTGCTGGATCAGGCAGGAGGTGGCGGAGCGAGGGATCGAGAAAGTTTGAGAGGCTCGCGGCATCGGCGCCGCGCGCGGCGAGCAGACGACCTATCAGCTCCGGCAATCCGTTGGCTTGCGCTATGGCCAAGGCCGTGGCCGCGCGCGATGGCTCGAGGCGCTCGACCCAGCGCAGGCCGCGCACCGACCGCTCCACGCCAAGGAAGGCTGAGGCCGGTTCAGGGTCTGCAATCTTGTAGCTGAGGGCCGCGGTCACGCTCAAAGCACCTGGCAAACGACACTGATCAGGTGCTTAGCCTAGCTGATTCGGGGCGCCCGCCCGCAAGCTTCGCTCTCAGGCGCCAACGTCGCGATATTCGGTCCTGATCCAGCGCACGGTGCCGGTCCGCGCCCGCATGACCACGGAATGGGTGAAGATGGTGTTCCGGCTGAGCCGCACGCCTTCCAGAAGCGATCCATCGGTGATGCCGGTCGCGGCGAAGCTGACGTCGCCCGAGGCCATGTCGCGCATCGTGTATTTTCGTGCAAGGTCGACGATGCCGGCGGCGCGGGCGCGCTCTTTCTGATGGGCATTCTCGGCGATCAACCGCCCCTGGATCTGGCCGCCGATGCAGCAGAGCGCGGCGGCAGCGAGCACGCCCTCAGGCGCGCCGCCCACGCCCATATAAATGTCGATGCCGGTGTCCTGCGGCTCGGTGGTGTGGATCACTCCGGCGATATCGCCGTCGCCGATCAACCGCACGGCGGCACCGGCGGCACGCACCTCCTCGATCAGCTTGGCGTGACGCGGCCGGTCGAGGATGCAGGCGGTGATCTCCGTCACCGACACGCCCTTGGCCTTGGCGATAGCGTTGAGATTGTGGGCGGGCGATGCGTCGAGGTCTACGAGGTCTTGCGCGTAGCCTGGTCCGATGGCGATCTTGTCCATGTAGAGCGTCGGCACCTTGAGGAGGCTGCCGCGCTCGGCGATGGCCATGACGGCAAGCGCATTGGGGAGTGCTTTGGCGGCAAGAGTCGAACCTTCGACCGGGTCGACGGCGATATCGACCTCAAGTCCCGCGCCCGAGCCGGCGCCGACCGTCTCTCCAATGTAAAGAAGCGGCGCCTCGCTCTCCTCGCCTTCACCCACGACGATCACGCCTTGGATGGGCAACCCTGCGAGCTGGCGGTACATGGCGTTGATGGCGGCGGCATCGGCAGCCGCCTCGTCGCCTCGACCGCGCAGCCGCGCGGCGGCGATGGCGGTCGCTTCCGTCACCCTAACGATTTCAAGTCCGAGGACGCGATCGAGATTCTGGCTCTCTTGAGCGTTTGCCACCTCGGACCCTCCCTGGCACCAGCGGTCTAACCGCCTTTTCGCGCCCCAATGGGTATCACAACTTCTCTATGCGGATCATCTGTGGCTTGGCGTCGACATGGCCGTCGCGCTCGATGGCGGTAAGCGCCTTGCGGATCGCCGCCTCGGTGGTCTGATGGGTGATCATGACCACGGCCGCGGGCGAATTGGCGTCCTGGCGGCGTAAGCCTGGCAATTCGGCGCGGGGACGGCGCTGCACGATGCTTTCAAGCGAGATGCCCTGCTCGGCCATGCGGCTCGCGATGGCCGCGAAGGCCCCGGTGCGGTCATAGACCGACAGCCTGATGTAGTAGCCGCCTTCGTGGCCGCGCATCTCGGCTTTCTTGTAGGGCTTCAGATCTTTGGTCTTGGTGCCGAAGGGCGGCAGGATGTGGCCCCTGGCGATGTCGATCAAATCGCTCGCGACCGACGAGGCCGTGGGGCCGGCGCCGGCGCCGGGCCCGATCAGCATGATGTCGCCGACGAAGTCCCCATCGATGGCGACGCAGTTGGAGACGCCGTCGACATCGGCGATGGCCGTGTGTTTCGGCACCATGGTCGGATGTACGCGCTGCTCGATGCCGCCATCGGTGCGCGAGGCGACGCCAAGCAACTTGATGCGATAGCCGAGATCGTCGGCGGCCTCGATGTCGGCCGGCGTGATGTTTTCGATGCCCTCCACATACACAAACTCGAAGGACATGCGCGTGCCGAAGGCGAGCGTGGTCAGCAAGGCAAGCTTGTGTGCCGTATCGAAGCCGCCGATGTCGAAGGTTGGGTCCGCCTCAGCGTAGCCTTGCGCCTGCGCCTCGCTCAGCACGTCGGCGAAGCTCCGGCCCTCCTTCAACATCAAGGTGAGAATGTAATTGCAGGTGCCGTTGAGGATGCCGCAGACGCGCGAGATGGTGTTGCCTTGCAGGCTCTCGCGGATAGCTTTGACCACGGGAATGCCGCCAGCCACCGCGCCCTCGAAGTTCAGCGCCACGCCATGCTTCTCGGCAAGCGCGGCGAGTTCCGCCCCGTGATGGGCAAGAAGCGCCTTATTGGCAGTGACTACATGCTTGCCGGCGCGGAGCGCCGCCTCGACCAACTCCTTGGCGACCCCCTCCTCGCCGCCGATCAGCTCGACGAAAATGTTGATCTCAGGATCGCTGGCGAGCGCCACCGGATCGGCGACGAAGCGGAAGCCGGAAATATCGACTTCGCGGTTCTTATGCCGATTGAGCGCGGAGACGGCGGCGATTTCGATCGGCCGTCCAATGCGCTTGCCGAGGTCGGGGCCGCGCTCGGCGAGGAGCCGCAAGACCCCACCTCCGACCGTGCCGAGACCGGCGAGCCCGAGTTTCAGAGGCTCCGTCATGCAGGATCAGAGCGTCCTCGTCGCCTTCGACGCAAGTGGAATGACGTTGTGCAGGCTTTTCGCCGATTCGGCGAGGAATTTTCGAATGTTGCGGGCAGCCTGGCGAATGCGCTGCTCGTTCTCGACGAGCGCGATGCGGACAAAACCCTCGCCGTATTCGCCAAAGCCGACGCCGGGGGACACCGCGACGGAAGCCCGCTCGAGCAGCAGCTTGGAAAATTCGAGCGAGCCGAGATGCTCGAACATTTCAGGGATCGGCGCCCAGGCAAACATGGTCGCTGCCGGCGCTGGGATCGGCCAGCCGGCTCGGGTAACGGAATCCACGAGGCAGTCGCGGCGGCGGCGATAGATGCCGCGGATCTCATTGATGCAGTCTTGCGGTCCGTTCAGGGCAGCCGCAGCAGCAACCTGGATCGGCGTGAAGGCGCCATAGTCGAGATAGGATTTCACCCGCGTCAGCGCGCCGATCAGCCGCTCATTGCCGACGGCGAAGCCCATGCGCCAGCCCGGCATGGCGTAGGTCTTGGACAAGGTCGTGAACTCGACCGCGATGTCCATGGCGCCCGGCACCTGAAGGATCGACGGCGGCGGCTCGCCTTCGAAATAGATCTCGGCATAAGCAAGATCTGACAGCACGATCAGGTCGTGCTTCTTAGCGAAGCCAACCACCTCCCGATAGAAATCGAGATCGGCGACGACCGCGGTCGGGTTGGCCGGATAGTTGAGCACGAGCGCCGACGGCTTCGGCACCGAGTGCTTCACCGCCCTGCTCAGCGAGGTCATGAAGGCGGAATCGGTGGAGGCCGGGAGATGGCGGATCACGCCGCCGGACATGATGAAGCCGAACTCATGGATGGGATAAGTCGGGTTCGGCACCAGGATCACGTCGCCTGGACCGGTGATGGCTTGCGCCATGTTGGCGAAGCCTTCCTTTGAGCCGAGCGTGGCGACGATTTCGGTCTCCGGATTGAGCTTCACGCCAAAGCGGCGCGCATAATAGGCGCCTTGTGCCCGCCGCAGTCCCTGGATGCCGCGCGAGGCCGAATAGCGGCTCGTGCGGGTATCGCGCACCGTCTCGATGAGCTTCTGAACGATATGGGGGGGCGTCGGCATGTCTGGGTTGCCCATGCCGAAATCAATGATGTCGTCGCCGCGGGCGCGGGCTTGCGCCTTGAGCTTGTTGACCTGCTCAAAGACGTAGGGCGGCAGACGCCTAATTCTGTGGAAATCGCTGTTCACGCGTGTTGCCCCCGCTGACCCCAACTAGGACTTGCCTACGGGCGGCCATTTGAACCACAGAAGGGGCCTTCCGGGCAAGAAGCGCCAAGCCGCAGTTTTTGCCGCTAATTTCCCGGTGGGGCCTGCTTGACCGACGCTGTGGTGGTGTCGTCCGTCGTTCCCTGGCGCCTCGTCTGCTCGTTTTGCAGCTCGGCGATCGCTGCCTTTTGTTGCTCCGGGGTGAGCGTCTTCCCGAGGGCCTTGGTGGAGTTCGAAAAGCTCGGCGGCGACGGCGTGACCCCGGTCCAAGAGTTTGAGCACCCGGCCAAAATGAGCAAGGGAAAGGCAAATACGACCAACCCTGCTCGTTTGGGCAGCAGCTGCGGTGTGGGCCGAACCAATGTTTCTGTCCCCTGATCTACGGCGATTGGATTCGCACGTCCCTTGCTATATTGCATAGCACAAATAAGTCTAGGAGCGAGAGTCGTCTGCGACACTGGGATGCTCCGCCAGCTTGGCATCATTGCGATTAACCGGGGGTAAAATAAGGGCGCGAGCTTTCATGCAGGAGAAGAACAAGACGGTGGCAGAGCCGAAGCCGGAGGGGTCTCAAGTCGGCCAATGGGACGTCCTGGCGCGCAACATGGTGCGTCTGTTCGATCAAGGCACCAAGGTGCTCGGCACGCTCGCCGAGCGCGGCAATGGCGCCGGCCCCTACAGCATGGCGGCGGAGGCTGGCGAGGCGACCAAGCTGCTCGGCGAGATCGCGCGGCAATGGGTGAGCGAGCCCGGCAAGCTCGCCGCGGCGCAGAATGAGCTTTTCAAGGACTACGCCGAGCTTTGGGGCCGCTCGGTTCGACGCTACCTCGGCGAGGAGGACGTAAAGCCGGTGATCGAGCCCGAGCCCGGTGACAATCGGTTCAAGGATCCAGACTGGTCAAACAGCCAATTCTTTGATTTTTGGAAGCAGGCCTATCTTTTGACCGCCCGCTGGGCCGAGGATCTTACCCGCAACACCGAAGGCGTCGACGACAAGACCAAGAGGCGTGCGCTCTTCTATCTCGAGCAGATGCTGGCGGCCTTCTCGCCCTCGAACTTCGCGTTTACGAATCCGGAGGTGGTGCGCGCCACGCTCGCCACCAATGCAGAGAATTTGGTGCAAGGCATGGCGCATCTTGCCCATGACCTCGAGCATTCAAAGGATCTCTTGCGCGTCAGCCAGACGGACTTGTCGGCGTTCGAGGTGGGAAAGAATCTCGCGGTCACGCCCGGCAAGATCGTGTTTCAGAACGATCTCATCCAGCTCATCCAGTACAGCCCGAGCACGTCCGAAGTGTTCGAGCGGCCGCTCCTCGTCGTGCCGCCCTGGATCAACAAGTACTACATTCTCGACCTCGTTCCGGAGAAAAGCTTCATCAGGTGGGCGGTCGCGCAAGGGTTCACGGTGTTCACGGTTTCCTGGGTGAACCCGGACGCGAAGCTTTCGCAGAAGACCTTCGAAGACTACATGCATGAGGGCATTCTCGCCGCGGTCGACGCCGTCACCAAACAGACCGGGCAAAAGCAGATCAATGCACTCGGCTATTGCGTGGGGGGCACGCTGCTTGCCTCGGCGCTAGCCTATATGGTGGCGAAGAAGGACAATCGCATCGCCTCAGCCACATTCCTCGCGGCCCAAGTCGATTTCAGCGAGGCCGGCGACCTCCTCGTCTTCATCGACGACGCGCAACTCAATTCGCTCGAAGAGATGATGGCAGAGCAGGGCTATCTCGACGGCTCGCGCATGGCGGCGGTATTCAACATGCTCCGACCGCGAGACCTGATCTGGCCCTACGTCGTGAACAACTATCTGCTCGGCAAGAAGCCCTTCCCGTTCGATCTGCTCTATTGGAACGCGGATTCGACGCGGCTGCCCGCCGCCAACCATGCCTTCTACTTGCGCGAGTTCTATCATTTGAATCGGCTGAGCAAGGGCGAGTTGCGGCTTGGTGGCGTGAAGCTCGATCTCAAGCGCGTGAAGATCCCGATCTTTGAGCTGTTCACCAAGGAAGACCATATCGCGCCGGCAAATTCGGTGTTCATCGGCTCCAAGCTGTTCGGCGGGCCGGTCCGCTTGGTCATGGCAGGATCAGGGCATATCGCCGGCGTGGTCAATCCGCCGGAGAAGAAGAAATATCAGTTCTGGTCCGGGGAGCCCGCCGCCACGCTCAGCGAATGGATGGCAAAGGCCACCATAACGCCAGGCTCGTGGTGGCCGGACTGGTCGGCTTGGCTTGCCGCGTTGTCGGGTCCCAAGATCCCGGCGCGGGACGCCTCGGCGGGGCCGCTCAAGCCGGTCGAAGATGCGCCGGGCTCCTATGTGAGGGAGCGGCTCTAGCTGCCTAAGGGAATAGCGGGAGCTGCTCGAGGCCTAACGTCTCGTCGAAGCCGTACATCAGATTGAAGTTCTGCAGCACCTGGCCGGCTGAGCCCTTCACCAGATTGTCGATCGCCGAGATCACGATGGCGCGCCCTTTTATTCGGTCGGCGAACACGCCGATATGACAATAGTTCGAGCCGCGCACATGCTGGGTCGCGGGGATCGTCCCCTCCTCCACCACATGCACGAAGGGGCTTGCCGCATAGGCCGTGGCGAGCGCTTGCCTGAGATCGCCGGCTGTCGCCTTGCCGGAAAGCGCGACATAGCAGGTGCAGAGCTCGCCCCGGCTCATCGGCACGAGATGCGGCGTGAAGTTTACTGTGACGTTGCCGCCGGCGGCAAGGCTGAGCTCCTGCTCGATCTCCGGCACGTGGCGGTGATTGCCGATGCCGTAGGGGGAAAGTCCTTCGCCCGCCTCCGAGAACAGGATGTTCTGCTTGAGACTGCGCCCGGCGCCGGAGACGCCTGACTTCGCGTCGATGATGACGCCGTCGGCCTCGATCAGCTTCGCCTTGGCAAGCGGCAAGAGCGCGAGCAGCACGGCGGTGGGATAGCAGCCGGGGCAGGCGACGAGGCGCGCGGACTTGATCTTTTCCCCATAGTGCTCGGTCAGACCGTAGACGGCGTCTTTCAGGAGATGCGGAGCACTGTGCTCGCCCCCGTACCACGCGGCGTAGGTTGCGGGATCGCGCAGGCGAAAGTCCGCCGACATGTCGATCACCTTCACGCTCGCTGGGAGCTTGGCGATCTCGCTGTGGGCGGTGGCATGCGGCAACCCGCAAAACGTGACCTCGACCGCGTTCCAATCCACCTCATCGGAAGTGACAAGCGCAGGCAGATCGAGCGCCGCAAGATGCGGGAAGACTTGCGCGAGCGGTTGGCCGGCATGGCCCTTGGCAATGAGCGCGGTGATGGCGATGTTGGGGTGGCGGGCGGCGAGCCTGATCATGTCGGCGCCGGTGTAGCCTGAGGCGCCGAGCACCGCAGCCCGGATCTTCTTGGTTGCCATGATGGTCACACGCTCTTCGTCCTTGCCGGGCTTGACCCGGCAATCCATTCCATTGGCCGCTCAACTTGCTGAGGTGCAACGGCATGGATGCCCGGGTCAAGCCCGGGCATGACGCGTTAAACGGAAAGATAATGCCCTAGCGCTTGGAGAACTGGAAGCTTCGTCGGGCCTTGGCCTTGCCGTACTTCTTGCGCTCTACGGTGCGGGCGTCGCGGGTCAAGAACCCGCCCTTCTTCAACACACCGCGGAGCTCAGGCTCGTAGCGGGTTAGCGCCTTGGAGATACCATGACGCACCGCACCGGCCTGGCCAGAAAGGCCGCCGCCGCTCACCGTGCAGACGATGTCGTATTGGCCCTCGCGCTTGGCGGTGACCAGCGGCTGCTTCAGGATCATTTGCAGCACCGGCCGGGCGAAATAGGCGACGTGGTCCTTGCCGTTCACCGTGATCTTGCCTGGGCCCTGCTTCACCCAGACGCGGGCGACAGCGTCCTTCCGCTTGCCGGTGGCATAGGCGCGGCCCTTGGCGTCGAGCTTCTGCTCATATACGCGGGTCTGCGAAGCGGCGGTGTCGCCCTTGAGCGGGCCCAAGTCCTCAAGTGTCCTTACCTCAGGATTGGCCATGGTTTCAGGCGCTCCTTGCATTCTTGGTGTTGAGGGCGGCGACATCGACCTTCTTCGGGCTTTGCGCCTCGTGCGGATGGTCTGCGCCGGTATAGATGCGCAAGTTGCGGAGCTGCTGACGGCCGAGAGGCCCGCGCGGCAGCATGCGCTCCACGGCCTTGTGCAGCACTCGCTCGGGGTGCTTGCCCTCGAGAATCTTCGCGGCGGTCCGCTCCTTGATGCCGCCGGGATAACCGGTATGCCAGTAATAGACCTTGTCGGCGCGCTTATTGCCGGTGAGCACCACCTTGTCGGCATTGATGACGACAATATTGTCACCGCAATCCATGTGCGGGGTGAAGCTCGGCTTGTGCTTGCCTCTGAGCCGCGTGGCGATGAGCGCCGCGAGGCGGCCCACGACGAGGCCGTCGGCATCGATGAGGATCCAGGACTTCTCGATGTCCTTGGGTGTCGCTGAAAACGTCTTCATGGTGTGGCACTCTTCCGACCGGGTTGGCGGCTTCTAGCGGCTCAACCTTTTTCGGTCAAGTCTGAAGGCGAAAAATCGTTCAAGTTCCTATGATTATCTGTGTGGTATCATGTTACCTTAATAGAGAAACCTCGCAGCACGCCGGACGGACGTAACGGTTTGCACAATCGCAGGATTTTGGGCAGAAGCTTACTGGACTCTCAAGCAGAGCGGGCAGAGGAACAAGAAGGGCATGAGGCGGTGAGCGAAGTTCGGACCAAGGACATGGCGCGTGAACGCGATCTCGCTGCTCCGCCGCTGTTGCGCGAGGATCGAGGTCCGGTCGCTTTGCTCACCCTCAACCGGCCCGAGGCGCGAAACTGCCTCTCAGAGGATCTAATCCAAGCCCTGCACGGCGCTATCGTGAACATCGGCGGCTCCAATGCGGTGCGGGCGGTCGTCATCACCGGTGCCGGATCGGCGTTCTCCTCCGGCCATGACCTCAAGGAGCTTTCCGCACATCGCAACGACAAGGATCGCGGCCGAGACTATTTCGCCAAGGTCATGGGGGCTTGCTCGGAGATGATGCTGTCAATCGTCCGCTCGCCGAAGCCGGTCATTGCCGCGGTGAACGGCATCGCCACGGCCGCGGGGTGCCAGCTCGTGGCGGCTTGCGATCTCGCCCTGGCGAGCAGCGATGCGCGCTTTGCCACGCCGGGGGTGAATATCGGGCTCTTCTGCTCCACGCCCATGGTGGCGCTCAGCCGCAACCTCTCGCGCAAGGCTGCCATGGAGATGTTGCTGCTTGGCGATATGGTCGGGGCGCCGGAAGCGAAGGAGCTCGGCCTCGTCAATCGCGTGGTCGAGCCGGACGAGACGGTGAATGCGGCGGTCGAGCTTGGCCGCAAGATCGCCGAGAAGCCGAAGGCGACGCTCAAGATTGGCAAGGAGGCCTTCTACCGCCAGCTGGAAATGCCGCTCGAGGAGGCCTACGCCTACGCTTCCGCCGTCATGGTGGAGAACATGCTCCATGCCGAGGCGGAGGAGGGCATCGGAGCGTTCCTCGAGAAGAGAGAGCCGCACTGGCCGCGTTGATTTCCGGCGCTTCCTGCCTCGATATTGGTTCGGATTGGCCTAGTGTCGCCGTTCTACATCACCTATATTCCGCGCACCTGACAGCCCTGCCCCATCTCTTGCGATGTCTATCGTAAAGTCGGCGGTTCGGGTGTGGACCCGTCATTCCTTCTGAAGCATTGGAGTCGATAGGCATGAAGCAGCTCGTCGCATTAGTTATGATCGCCTTTTTGGTGCCGACCACCGCGGCCCTAGCCAAGAATCCCTGCAAGGACGAAAAGACCAAGTTTTGCAAGGACGCGAAGTCGGCGGGCAAGAAGATCCGTGATTGCCTCAAGGAGCACAGTGCGGAGCTCGCTCCGGCTTGCAAGGAATGGCTCGACAAGCCCGTCTCCGCCGCCGACAAGCAAGCTAACAAGGCAAAAAAGGGCAAGAAGGACGAGGGCCAGAAGGCTGGCGACAAGCCTGCCGATGCCGTGAAGCCCACCGAAACGAAGCCTGCGGAGCAGGCTCCCTCCGATACCCCGCCCTCCGAGCCTGCGTCTCCTGGTGGGGCAGAGGACCAGAAGTAACGACATTTCGCGCCGTGCCGTCGCTTGGGCGGCACGGCAAATCTCTCCCTCTTTCGTTTGCGGGCATGACCGGCTCGCCGGCTCGCGTGAACCACGACAGCTATAGCGACGCCTATATCGGGGCCATTCTCGCGAGCTGCCGTACCTTTGCGTTCGTCGGCGCGAGCCCTACCCAGTCGCGGCCGAGCTATTTCGCCATGAAATATCTCATGGCCAAGGGTTATCGGGTGATACCGGTCAATCCCGGACACGCCGGCAAGGAGCTTCTCGGACAGAAGATCTACGCCTCGCTCGCCGACATCAAAGAACAGGTCGACGTGGTCGATATGTTCCGCACCCCGGATGCCGCCCCCGAGATCGTGCACGATGCCATCGCCATCGGCGCCAAGGTGATGTGGATGCAGCTTGGCGTGCGCAATGACGAAGCGGCAAAAATGGCCGAGGAGGCGGGGCTCAAGGTCGTGATGAACCGTTGCCCGAAGATCGAATATGGGCGGCTGTCCGGCGAGATCGGCTGGGTCGGCGTCAATCGCCGCGTGATCGACAACCGCAAGCCTTTCCTGTTCGGCAAAGGCGGCACCATGAAGCACAGAGTGTGAGAATGTTGGGGAGGCTCGGCTTGGCTTTTTCACCGGCTTTGCTGCTGGTGCTTTCGTGGGAGCCTGCTCTCGCCGAGCCCAAGGATCCGACACCGCCCTTCATCGTTGAATTGCAGAACGCGCTGCGCAACGACGACAAGGACTGGTTGGCCGATCATCTGCATCTGCCGGTGAATTATTTCGGCAAGAAGACCGAGATCATTCGGAGCAAGGCGTGGTTTCTCGAGAACTATGCCATCGTCATGAGCCCCGAGCTGAAGGCCAACGTTTTGAAGCAAGACCCCGACGACTATTTCAAGAACTACCAGGGCGTGATGGTCGGCGATGGCGGCCGCAACATCTGGCTCGAAGATTTCGGCGACGAGGGCTCTGGCATCCCGGTGCGTTTTGAGATCATCACCATCAACAACAGCAATTGATCCACCCTGCACGCGCGCGTCTCGCGTGCTTGATATAGTCCCATCCAATCACACCCGCAGACAGAGGGAGGCACGATGACAGCCGAACGCAAGCCCGGCTTCAACACCTTGGCGATCCATGCCGGCGCCCATCCTGACCCCGCCACCGGCGCCCGCGCCACGCCGATCTACCAGACGACCTCCTACGTGTTCGAGGACGTCGACCACGCCGCGGCGCTGTTCAACCTCGAGACCTTCGGCAACATCTATACGCGCATCAATAACCCGACCCAGGCCGTGCTCGAGGAGCGCATCGCGGCCTTGGAGGGCGGTACCGCAGGACTTGCCGTGGCCTCGGGCCATGCCGCGCAAGCGCTTGTGTTTCACGCTCTGCTCGAATCTGGCGATGAGTTCGTCGCCGCGCGCCAGCTCTATGGTGGCTCGATCAATCAGTTCACCCAGTCCTTCAAGAAATTCGACTGGAACGTGCGCTTTGCCGATACCGACAACGCGGAGAGCTTCCGCGCGGCGCTGACGCCGAAGACCAAGGCGATCTTCGTCGAGTTCATCGCCAATCCCGGCGGCATCATCACCGACATTGCCGCCGTCTCGGCGGTGGCGAAGGAGGCCGGCGTTCCGCTCATCGTCGACAATACGCTCGCCACGCCTTACCTGATGCGACCGATCGAGCATGGTGCCGACATCATCGTGCATTCGCTGACCAAGTTCCTTGGCGGCCATGGCAACTCGATCGGCGGGGCCATCGTCGATTGCGGCACGTTCGATTGGATGAAGAGCGGGCGATACCCGACACTGTCCGAGCCGTCACCCTCCTATCACGGCGTCACCTTCGCCGAGACCTTCGGCAATTTCGCATTTGCCATCGCCTGCCGGGCCTTCTCCTTGCGCGATCTCGGTCCCGCCATCTCGCCGTTCAATGCCTTCCTCATCCTCACCGGCATCGAGACGCTGCCGCTGCGCATGCAGCGCCATTGCGACAACGCGGCTGCCGTGGCGACGTGGCTCGAGAGACACGACAAAATCGCCTGGGCGAATTACGCGGGGCTGCCCGACAACAAATTCCATGCCCTCGCCAAGCGCTACTCCCCGAATGGCGCCGGCGCCGTGTTCACTTTTGGGCTCAAAGGCGGTTACGATGCCGGCGTCAGGCTCGTAACCAACGTCAAGCTGTTCAGCCACCTCGCCAATATTGGCGACACGCGAAGCCTGATCATTCACCCGGCATCGACCACGCACCGCCAGCTCACCGACGAGGCGCGATTGCGCGCCGGCGCCGGGCCCGACGTGGTTCGGCTTTCCATCGGACTCGAGGACGTCGACGACATCATCGCCGACCTCGATCAGGCGCTCGCTGCGGCGTGAGCTTCGGTTGCGGGCGCAGGTCGCGCCGACGCCAGCCAAAAATGGTAGAGCGCGGCGGCAAAAACCAAAATCGCGCCTGCCTGATGGGCAAGCCCGAGCCCGATCGGCACGTGTAGCAAGAGCGTCCAGACGCCGAGCGTCGCCTGAAGCAGCGCAAGGCACATCAAGATGAAGGCGCTGCTGATGAGCTCCGGAGCTTTGCGGCGGTAAGCGAGCCAGCCGGCTTGGGCGATGGTCGCAAGCAGGACGGTATAGGCCAGCATGCGGTGATCGAACTGCACCGTGAGCGGGTTCTCGAACAGGTTCAGGTACCAGGGCTGCGCCTCCATGAGTCCATTCGGCACGAAGGCGCCGTTGATCAGCGGCCAGGTGTTGTAGCCGAAGCCTGCATCGAGGCCGGCGACAAGGCCGCCGGCGAGGATCTGCAGATAGATCAGCGCGAGCACGAGAGCGGCAACCCACGCCGCCACGCGAAACCGGGAGCGCTCCCCTCCCCTTGGCGACTGCCCGAGATCGAAGATGAGCCAGAGCGTATAGCCGAGGATGGCCACGGCAATGCCGAGATGGGCGGCAAGCCTGTACTGGCTCACATCGACCCGTGCGACGAGGCCGCTCTTCACCATGTACCACCCGACGACGCCTTGCAGGCCGCCAAGCGTGAATAGGCCGAGAAGCCTCGGCAGCAAGGTGCGAGGAATGTAGCCGGCAACCCAAAAGCCGAGAAACGGAAGCAGGAAGGCGGCACCGATCAGCCGGCCGAGGAGCCGGTGGCCCCACTCCCACCAATAGATGGTCTTGAACTCATCGAGGCTCATGCCCCGCTTCAGCTCTAGATATTTGGGGATCTTCTGATAGGAGGCGAAGGCCTCCTGCCAGGCGCTGTCCGACAACGGCGGCACGACGCCGGTGACCGGCTTCCATTCGGTGATGGAGAGGCCTGAAATCAGTGAGACGCGTGGCCCCGCCAACCAGAACCATGGCCACGATGAGCAGCGCGACGCATGAAAGCCAGAGGCGCAAGGCGCCGGCGTGGCGCGTTTCCACCGGCATTTTGGCCAGGCGAGGGGCAGCGATGCTCTCGGCAGCTGTCGACATGGGTGTCTGATAGCGGGCTGGGGCGTGGAACTCAATCGCTCCACCATGCCCCATTGCCGCAGCAAAATGGGGCTCTCCGCGGGCGCAGATGAGGCGGCTCTTATGCCGCCGAGGCGACCGATCCGTTGGCGCTGATCGATGCGTCTAGTGGCGAAGTCTCGTCACCAGCGGTCATGTCAGGGTGTTCCGCCTCGCTCTCCGTCTCGGCTTTGGCGGCTTCGGGTGCACTGCCCAGGTTTCGGCGATCACGGCGCCCCTTTCAACCTCCAGATCGCCGCAAGCGATCTCGCCTTCGATCCGCCCGGTCGAGCGAAGGTACACGAACCCTTTGATGTGAGCTTTCTCGGAGAGAAGGCCCTTGATCTCGGCATCGGCGGCGAAAAGGCTTCCCCTAATCGCACCGTTGGGTCCAATAAGGACCGAGCCTGCGGTGACATTGCCCTCGATGGTTCACTCAACGATCACCGTGTCGGAGGCGATGAGGTCGCACTTGAAGGTCACACGGGATCCGACATAGGCACTGTTCTCGTTAAGGCTGAGACTTTCGACCGACATTACGCGTGGCTCCGACGATGGAGCTGCTATGCGCTTGCTCACATGAAACCGGTGCGATGCTACTGTGACAGATCTGTTGCTCTTGTCGTCGTCGACAGGGAATCTTCAAAAAAGAACAGGCCCTGGCGCATCGCCTGAGCGGCTGATCTTTGTCCTCGAGCGTACGGCTCGCGCGGATCGTTGCCGCTCCAATTTTCGACGGGTTGGCCCGCGCGCGCGGGGGTCGCGGTCGCGCTGAAAAAGGCCAGGCTGCCCAAGGCAGCGAACTTCAAGGACATCGAGGGTCTCCTTCTTGCGGTCGCTCCACTCAAGAGCATCTTGCGGAGAAGTCGTTATGAAGGAGCCGCCGGTTCGGTGCTGTGCGGTTTACCACACCGCCTTCCCGCCTTGCGCCAAGCCGAGTTCGGAGTCGCCAGCCCCCGGCCGCGACGATAGGATGGCCGCCCATGCTCCCACCCGACACCGCCAATCGTTTTTGCATCAAAGACGGCAGCAAATTTCGCCTCGACGACATCGACCCCGGGGACACTTGCGGGATCGACATCGAGAAGGCCGAAGGGAAAGCGCTGCTCGCCGAGAGCGCCAAGCGGCTGGGCGAACTTCAGGACCGGCTCTATGCAGAGCATCAATGGGCGATTCTGGTCGTGTTGCAGGGCCTTGACGCCGCCGGCAAAGACGGCGTGATCAGCCACGTCATGTCCGGGGTCAACCCGCAGGGCTGCGACGTGCACTCCTTCAAGGCGCCGAGCGAGCTCGAGCTCGATCATGATTTTCTGTGGCGGGCCGCTGTGACGCTGCCAAGGCGCGGCCATGTCGGCATCTTCAATCGCTCCTATTACGAGGAAGTGCTCGTGGTGCGCGTGCACCCGGAGATCCTCGAGCGTCAGGGCCTGCCGCCGAAGCTCATCACCAAGGACATCTGGCAAGAGCGCTACGAGGACATCAACGCCTTCGAGCTGCACCTCGCTCGCAGCGGCATCGCGCCGCTGAAATTCTTCCTGCATGTTTCGCATGGCGAGCAGAAGAAGCGTTTGCTCGCCCGTATCGACGACCCGGCCAAGCAGTGGAAGTTCAACGCCGCCGACGTGGGGGAGAGCAAACTGTGGGATCAATATATGCAAGCCTACCAGGAGATGGTGCGCGGCACGGCGACGGAGGCGGCGCCCTGGTACGTGGTGCCGGCGGACCACAAATGGTTCAGCCGCCTGATCGTTGCGACCGCCATCGTCGAGCGCCTGAAGGCGATCGACCCGAAATTCCCCAAGCTCGACGAGGGCGAGCTCAAGGCCCTCGCAGCGCTCCGTGCGGCGCTGAGCGGGGGCTAGACGCCTCGTAGCCCAAGCGGCCTTGCACGCCGATGATGAGCTCGACAATCCAGGTGCTCGTGTTGCTGCTGGCGGTGGTTGCCGCGGTCGCCATCGTTGCCAACCGGCTCAAGATTCCTCCGTCCATTCTCCTGGTGATCACCGGCGTGCTGATCGCACTGGTGCCGGGCCTGCCGCCGGTGGAGCTCGCGCCTGAGCTCGTGCTGCTCCTGATCCTGCCCCCTATCATCTACACCTCCGCCTTCCAGATGAGCTGGTCCGAGTTCCAGTTCAATCTGCGCCCGATCACGCTTCTATCGGTGGGAGGCGTCGTGTTCACGACGCTTGCAGTCGCCGCCGCGGCGCATTGGGTCATGGATCTTGCGTGGCCGGTCGGGTTCTTGTTGGGGGCCATCGTCTCGCCTCCCGACGCCATTGCCCCCCTCTCCATCGCTCGCCGGATGGAAATTCCCCGCCGCATCCTCGTCGTGCTCGAAGGCGAGGCTCTGGCCAACGATGCCACCGCGCTCATCCTTTATCGCTTCGCCGTTGGCGCCATCGCCGTCGGTTTCTTCTCTTTCGCCGAGGCTGCCGGGCTGTTTGCCGCCATCGTCGTCGGCGAAATCCTGTGGGGCGTTGGCGTCGGCTGGCTCATGTTGCGCCTGAGACGATGGGTCAAGGATCCCCTGATCGAAATCGTGCTTTCGGTTTTGACGCCGTTCCTCGCCTTTTGGCCCCCGGTGCATCTTGGCGGCTCCGGCGTTCTCGCCACCGTAACCGCCGGACTTTATGTCAGTTGGAACGGCCCTCGGCTGATCAATCCGAAGAACTCGGTTGCAAGGCGTCTTCTTCTGGGAGTTCTTCACTTACGTCCTCGAAGGCATGGTGTTCCTGATTACCGGACTGCAGACGCGCACCATCCTCGGCCGCATCGGCCATTACCCGCTCTCGCAACTCGCGATTTCAGCCTTGGTCATTACACTTGTGGTGATCGTCGCGAGGTTCATGTGGACGTTTCCGACCACCTATCTGCCGCGATGGCTCTTTCCACCGATCAGAAGAAGGGACCCTTCGCCGCCGTGGCAGTGGGCGTTCGTACTCGCCTTCACCGGGGTGCGCGGCATCGTCTCGCTCGCCGCAGCCCTTGCCATCCCGCTGGCAATTTCGACCGGAGAGCCGTTCCCGGATCGCGATCTCATCCTGTTTCTGACCTTCGCCGTGATTCTCGTCACGCTCGTCGGTCAAGGCCTCGCCCTGCCTTTGGTCATCCGAACACTCGGGCTTGCTCATGCTGGACGAAAGGAGCGCGAGGTCAATCGAGCTGAAGAATACAAGGCGCGCAGCGAGGCCGTACAGGCCGCAGGCGAGCGGCTGGATCAGCTTATGGCCGAGCGTACCCTCCCCGCGGAGGTGATCGACATCGTCCGCGCCCAACATCAAGACCGGCTGAGACACATAGACGACCGGACGGCCGAGGATGGCCTCTTGGGGAAACACAGCGAGGTGCATGAAGAGGTGGAGCGTCTGCTGATCGAGGCCGAGCGGACACGGATCAACGAGCTTTTTCGCAGCGGCAAGTTGAAGGACGACGCCCGGCGCCGGATCGAGCGGGAGCTCGACTTGCGCGAGGCTCAACCTCCCAGTTAGCAACCGCGTTTTGCGCCGCGCCTGCAAACGCCGAGCCGATTTCGCCGCCCGGGCCCCCGCAGGCTCTGTTGCAAATTAGTCGATATATCCCTCGGGTTTGGCCAAAGAGCTATGGGCGCGAGGAATTTCGCTCTATAAGATGAGTCAACAAAAGCTGGAACCCGCGCTCCGTTTGGCGTAGCCGGCGACACGCTCCCCACCAGCTCCGAAACGACCGGTCAGGACGGATCGAACCTATGAGTTCCGACATCGATGCTGACGATCAGCATGACGACATCATGTATCCGTCGGCCATTCCCTTCGTCCTGGTTCACCTCGGCTGCTTCGCGGCGATCTGGACTGGCGTCACCTGGCCTGCTCTCGCCATCTGCATGACGCTCTATTGGCTGCGCATCTTCGCCATCGGGGCCGGCTACCATCGCTATTTCTCGCACCGCGCTTACACGACGAGTCGCGCTTTTCAGTTCATCCTCGCCTTCATGGCTCAGACGACCGCGCAGAAGAGCGTCATCTGGTGGGCCTCCAAGCACCGGCATCACCATCTACATTCCGATACCGAGATTGACGTGCATTCGCCCCGCCACCACGGATTCATCTACAGCCATCTCGGGTGGATTTTCTCGCGCAAGCACGACGGACCCGATCTCGCAAAGGTCTCCGATCTTGTGCGCTATCCGGAGCTGATGTGGCTGCACAAGTTCGAGATCCTTCCGGCGATTATCCTTGCCGGATTCTGCTTTCTCGTGGCCGGCTGGTCGGGTCTCGTGGTCGGCTTCCTGTGGAGCACGGTGCTCGTCTATCACGCCACCTTCTGCATCAACTCGCTCGCCCATGTGAAGGGCAGCAAGCGCTACGTGACCGGCGACGATTCACGCAACAACTTCCTGTTGGCCATCTTCACCATGGGTGAAGGCTGGCACAACAATCACCATGCCTATCAATCGAGCGTTCGCCAGGGCTTCAAATGGTGGGAAATCGATCCGACCTATTATTTGCTGAAAGGCCTGTCCTGGCTCGGCCTCGTGTGGGACCTCAAGACGCCGCCTGAGCCTGTGTTGCGCAACGAGCAGCGCCTTGGCGCCAAGGTCATCAATCGGGCGGCCGAGGAGCTCGCCGCGCGTTTCAATTCCGAGCGGATCGCTGCCGCCATCGCCGCGGCGCTGCACACGCCCGAGCTTTCCGCGCTGCAAGACACGCTGACCCGTGCCCGTCACCGCACGAGCGAGATGCTGACGACCTTGCATGTGCCGCATATCCCAAGCCGGGATGAGCTCGTGCATGAGGCAAAGGCGATGTTTGCCAGAACGAGGTCTCTCGACGAGATCGTCGACCGCGCCTACGAGCTTCTCATCGCCTCCGTCGGCGCGCGCCTGATTGCGCCGGTCAGCAACTGAGACGAACCCCCCCGTCATTGCTCCCTTGGCGGCCTAGTCATGTGATGCCTAGCCTCGGGGCGAGGATCGCATAGCGGATCCTTGCGTAGTTTTCGAGTCATGGGATCAACATGGTAGCGCAAGAAAGCCTCGCCTTTGCGCTGGCCGAGTTCGGGAGGCGCCACGATGACGTCCACGCGCCGGCACGGATGGCAGCGCGCGGTTTCTGAGCGAATTTCCTCGTGCTCATCGGCGTGATATCTTCCGAATAACCGGGCATTCCATCAACGGTCTCGACGAATTTTTGATGGAAGTGGAGCACGTCCCCTGTCTCTGCATCGAAAGCGACGATAGCGCCAACCAGCTTGAGATTTATGTTGGGAAATCCCACGGACTTGCCCTCCTATTCGAAGTAATTGATGACGTTGACGGCTCTGAGACCGACGTCATTCGAGGAAACACTGAACCGGAACCTCGGTTACCTTGCTGCGTGCGATGTACTGCACGGGCGGGTCAAAGTCCTCTGACTGTCCGTTCGAGACGAGCCTCGAAACGCCGACCGTGCCATTACGCAAGTAAGGCGGGTGATGGCCGTTGTAGGGAATCACACAGCCATAATCCGTTATCGAAGCGTAGGCCGTGATCTTGCGGTTTTGCAGGAGTATTTTGATCGAGCCCGTACCGTTGTAAGCCCAGGTCCCCTCCAAAGTTTGGGCGAACATAGTTCCACTCGTGGTGTCCATCCTTCGAATTGGCTATACCAAGCCCCTAGGGACGAATCTTCGGCCGGCCCCGAAAATGTGACGAGACTTCCCTTACAGTTGTCCAGGTATGGCGCCTCTTGGGCTGGTCGAATTCCCCGTGTCCAACGCCCAAGAATGGCATCAGTTCCATTGGCACCGAGGGACTGGCGTTTGCCCGGACGCCCTCGCAGGCGGAGCGACAGTGCTCTAACGGACTAAATCCGGCGCGAGCGTACACAGCGAGTAATTGTCGTACCAGATTGAATTGAGCGGCCGGCTTGGCCATAAGGTTCGATACAGGTCCGCCGTCTTGATGTTGTCGACCACGATCAGCCCGGCATCGCCGGCAAGCGCTTCGAGATCGTCGATGCCGAAATGCCAGGGCGCGCCCATCTCCGCGAAGCGCGTGACGAACGCTGAGGTTTGGTCGTCGCCGGTGGCGTAGTCGATCACCGCCTCGGTCACATAGTCGAAGGAGATGGAAAAGGCCCTTAGGCTCATGCGCAAATCCACCAAGACCTTCAGCACCGCCGGCCGATTCAGATACATGGTGTTGCCTTCCCAGATCGCATAGGTCGGCAGATCGAAGTCGAAGCCGTTCCTGGCAAGCAGCCGGATCAGGCCGTCGGTAACGTAGTTGCCGGGGATGAAGACGTCGGCAGCTTTGATTCCGTTTTCCGCCAGGCGCGCCTGCTTGAAGCCGATGGTGCCGGCATCGTCGATTTCGAAATAGGTGACGCCCGGCGCCTGCTTGCGGAACGCTCTTGTGTCGAGGCCGGCGCCGAGGATGACCACCTGTCGACATCCGTTGGCTAGCTGCTCGTCGAGGTGATCGTCGTAATAGCGCGTGCGGAGCTTGACGCCTTCGCGGCCGGGCGGAAAATTGGCGGCAATGCGATCGGCGGCTGCCTTCGTGCGCTCATCGAGAAACAGCGGAACGATCGGATCGGTGTAGAGCGGATGGGCGGCGGTGTTCTCCTGCGCGCGATACTCGGCCACGATGAACGCCGTCCCGGTAACATCTTGAATTTCGTTCATTGCCCTCGCGTCCAACCTGTCTTGGCGTGGCAATGACATGGCCGACCGCAAAGCGGAGCGCAACCGGTCATGTTGACCGCCGCTCTCCGCCCCGGGCTGCGCTCAGCCCCGAATGTGCCGGGCTTAATGCTTCAGCTCGTCGGGGACCTTGCCGCCATTTTCGGCGAGCTTGATCATCACCTGCTTGTGCAGCCAGACGTTCATCTTAGCGGAATCCTTCATGTCACCCGAATAATGCAACTCCTCGGCGAGCTTCTTGCGAGCGGTCTGACTGCTGTCTAGATCGAGCAGCTTCATCAGGTCGACGATCGAGGTGCGCCAATTGAGCTTATGCTTGTTCTGCTTGGCGAGACCGTCGAGGACTGCGGCGACATCGACAGGCGCGGACCACTCAACCTTCGGACCCTCTGGAGCCGGTCCGGTTCTTGTCATGGTGCCGGACGGAGCTGGGGAGGCTTGGGGTGCTGCTGAGGCTGAAGGCGCCGCAGTGCCGGCTGCGGGGGTTTCCGCCTTGGCCGAACGGCCAAAAATAGCTGACATGATGTCTCCGAAAATGCTCATGACTCCGCACTCCTGAAGTTTGAAGGAAACCAGATCATAGTCCAGTCTATGGCCTCGCTCCTACTGCCATGCGGCAATGGTTCCCAACGTGCTAATGTGACAGCCTCGGGCCCGTGGCGGGCGGCTTGCAAGGACGATGCGCAAATGGATCTCTCCCACATCCCGGTCGGTGCCAACCCGCCGCACGAGGTCAATGTCATCATCGAGATTCCCCAAGGGGGCGCGCCGGTCAAATACGAGGTGGACAAGAAATCCGGAGCCATGTTCGTCGACCGCTTTCTGCACACCGCGATGTTCTATCCGGCAAATTATGGCTTCATCCCGCACACCCTGTCGGAGGACGGCGATCCCCTCGACTGCATGGTGATCGCGCCGACCCCGGTGGCGACGGGAGCGGTCATCCACGCGCGGCCGATCGGCGCGCTGCTGATGGAGGATGAGAAGGGTATCGACGAAAAGATCATCGCCGTGCCCATCGACAAGCTGCATCCCTTCTACAAACGGGTCGGCAGCTATCGCGACCTGCCGGAGATCCTGATGGAGCAGATCGGACATTTCTTTCAGCACTATAAGGATCTCGAACACGGCAAATGGGTGAAGGTGCTGCGCTGGGTAGAGCCGGCGGAGGCGATCGACCTGATCCGCGCCGGCATCGAGCGGGCCGAGACGCAAGGATAGTCCCAGTGCGCGTGCGGACCCGCAAGCTTGTCGGCACCGTGGTCCTGCTCCTGTTTCTCGCCGCCTACGGGCTTGCGGTGGCAAGCATCAGTACCGGCCGCATCACTGCCGCCTCGCCTCTTGCGCAGATCGCCTTTTTTCTTATTGGCGGACTCGCCTGGGTGCTTCCGGCCGGCCTCCTGATCCGCTGGATGCAGCGGCCTGACGCCTGAGCAGAAGCTCAGGCGGCGCTGACCTGCTGGAAGCGGTTGCGCAGCGCGAAGGTCGCGCCAGAGAGATAAAGCGCCGTGTAGGCCAGGGATTGATAATCGCCGGCAAGCGAGACGCGCGGCAGCGCCGTGAGATAACGCCGGTGCGCTGGGAACAGCACCCCTTTACGCGTGGTCACCGCGGTCTTGAACCCGGCCTCCTTCACGAGCGCGAAGTCACGCGCTCGGGCGGCGCCTTCATCGCCATAGGGAAAGCTGAAATGGACCGGCCTCGCCCCAAGTTTGCGCTCGATGATGTCGGCGCTGCCTGCCATCTCTGAGATAGCCTTCTCGGGCGCGAGCTTGGCGATGGCGTAGTGGGCCTTGGAGTGGGCGCCGATGGCAACCAGCGGATCGGCGGCGAGCACGCGGAGATCGTCCCACCCCATTATCATTTCGTGGCAGGTGGCGGACATGTCGATCTCATATGTGTCGGCAAGCGCGCGCATCGCCTGCCGCTGCCTCGCCTCGTCGACGCTGCGCAGCCACTCATAGATCTGCTCGAAGCTTCGCCGCTTGTCCTGCGCGGTTACGTTGCGCAGGCGCCACAAGCCCCCTTGGCGGCAAAGCTCGATCTCGCGGGCTCTGGCGACCACATCCTCGAGCGCCAGCCACCACAGCTCGCCCCAGCCCGACGCATAGTCGGTGGCGACATAGACGGTGAGCGGCAGCGAGCGGCGCCGGAACAGGGGATAAGCGTGGCGTGCCAGGTCACGGTAGCCTTGGTCGAAGGTAAAGCAGACAAAGCGCCTTTCGTCGTCCTCGCGCAACCGGCGAACCGCCTCATCGAGCGAGACCACATCGAGCCCGGCCTCTTCCACCTGGTCGAGGATCGCTTCGAGAAAATCCGGGGAGATTTCGAGGCCGCTGTTCGGTGCGAAGAGTTTCGCCTGCGGCGACCCTACACGGTTGAGCGTGAAGATCACGCCGGTCCCTTGCGTGTAGGGGGCAAGCAGGCGATGCGCGCCGCTGCGATAGAGGCCGGTCAGGGCGGCTTTGGTCATGGCAGTCTTCATGCCCATCGCGCGACCCTCCCGGCAAAGGATCGGCCCGGCTCCGCCGCGTTCTGCTCGTAGAGCAGGACCGGACAGCCAAAGAGGGCAAGCTCGAGTAGGCTCGACCCGCCCTCCTTGCCCTCGCCGTGCGCGAGCACGGCAACAATTCTTTGCAAGCGTCCGGCAAGGATCGGCCTAAGCCTGAGCGCGGTACTCCGGTCGGCATGCAGCACGATGACGGCGTAGGCTTGCGCCAAAGCCTCGAAGATGCGGACGAGCCGTTTATTGCCGCTTCCGGAGTTGGGCCAGATCGTCGAATTTCCGGCTGGAATGACCTGGAGCGGGGTCTCCTCATCGACATGCACGACGTTGTCAAAGCCGACGCGGCCGGCGGCGAGCTCGGCAAAGCCCGGCTCGCGCGGAAGGCGGAGGTGACCGGAAACGGCGACCGTGCCGCGTGTGAGATCGACAAGCACCCTCAGCCGTTCATCGGCGAGCAGCGCGCGGGCGATATGAATTGCCTCTCGGCTTGCGTCGACCTCGGAGCCCGCCGCCATGACCAGGACTGCGCGCGGAGCGTCCTCCTCGGCGCGAAGGTTGAGGTGATCGAGAACCTCATCGAGCGACCTGAGCGTGGGACCGACGCCGATGCTGCCATTGGCGTGGTTGGCCTGTGCCGAGCCGTTATGCTCCGGTCTTCGCTGCAAATAGCTGCGGAGATCGTTGGGCGCGGGTTTGTCGCCAGCCCGCGTCATAGGTTCTTCATTGGCCGACAGCGACTCACGCTTCGGCAAAGCGAACGGCTTCATGGGGTTCCCCGAGCAGGCCTATTCGGAAGACCGAATGCCCTCGCCTGCGGGGTCTATTAGAGCGCCCGCCCGTAACTAAGTTGTTAAAGCGCGCTCCGCTTCGGCACGTTTTGGCCGGTCGGCGGCGCTATTTACGGCGCTGCGCGGTTCTTCTAAACCTCAGGGAACAGTCACCCCGAGCCCCGGCTTTGTCATCGTGACCCCCTCTCTTCGCATTCTCCATTGCTTGAGGGCGCCGATCGGAGGTCTCTTCCGGCACGTCCACGATCTGGTGAAGGGGCAGGCCGAGCTTCGGCTTCAGGTGGGCGTCATCTGCGATTCCGAGACCGGCGGTGAGGATGCGGCGCGCGCGCTGGAGCGGTTGACGGATTTCTGCACGCTCGGCGTGGCGCGGGTGCCGATGCCCCGGCAAATCCGTCCCGGCGACTTCAGGGCTTACCGCAGGGTGAAGCGCCTTGCCGCGAGCCTCGACGTCGATGTCCTGCATGGCCATGGTGCCAAGGGCGGCGCCTATGCGCGGCTTGCGGCCCGCGCACTCAAGCGCAAGGGCAAACGCGTCGGCGCCTTCTATACGCCGCATGGCGGAAGCCTGCACCATGCCCCCACGACCATGACCGGGCGCATCTACGTGAAGGCTGAGCGTAGGCTGGCGCCGCTCACCGACGGCCTGGTGTTCGAAAGCCTGTTCGCCGCACGCCGCTTCGACGAGTTCATCGGCAGGCCGACCTGCCCGGTGTGCATCGTGCCGAACGGGCTTTACCCGCATGAGTTCTACGAGCCGCGGCTTGCCGACGATGCCGCCGATTTCGTTTTCGTCGGCGAGCTCAGGCCGCTCAAGGGCGTCGACATCATGCTCGCCGCACTTGCCGCCCAGCGCACCGTCTATCCCGCCACGGCGGTGATCGTCGGCACGGGGCCCGACGAGGCCGATTTCAAGCGCTTGGCGCAGAAGCTCGGCGTCGAGGACATGGTGAGCTTTGCCGGCTCGCTCCCGGCGCGCACCGCCTTTGCCCGGGGCCGCTGCGTCGTGGTGCCGTCACGGGCCGAATCCTTTCCCTATGTGGTGCTTGAGGCTGCCGCGGCACAAATGCCGCTGATTGCCACCGAGGTCGGCGGAATTCCAGAGATTGTGGAAGGGACCGACACGCCGCTGATCAGGCCTGGGGACATTGGCGCTCTGGCGCAGCAGATGCGGGCCTTTTTGGCACATCCCAAGCCTTTTCTCGGCCGTGCCATCCAGCTGCAGAAACATGTGGCGAAGCGGCTCACGGTCGAGCGGATGACGCGCGAGATCCTCGACTTCTACATCTCGGCCCTCGGTGATGTTCCTGCTGCGAAGGGCGCTTCAGCAAAATCAAGCTCTTGAGCCTGCCACCTCACCTCACGCTTGAAGGGTGGCCGCTGGATTGCATCATTGAAGCAGTTGAAGCGTGGCCTTCAACGTTTTCGAAGCGATAAACCTCAAGCGTCCTTGAAACTTTCCCGGCTGCTGATTAGCTCTGGTTAAGACGGCGGGCACCGTTCGGGATGAGCGAGATATGAAGCGGCTCCTGCTGTCTGTGTGCCTCATCGGCATCGTGTTTGCCGGCCACAGCCACACCTCCCTGCAAAGCAATCGTTCTACCCCGGTAACCGCTGAGCTGCACGATAGCGCGCGAGCGGTGTCTATTGTTCCCAAGACCTCACTGGTTCAGCGCGTCTCCCTGCAGTCGTCCCCGACCAACGGCATTTTGCAAGAGCCGCTCCCGGAGGCGAGCGTCAAAGAGATTTTCGCTCCCGCGCTGCAGCCGCAGGTCCCCGAACCCAAGCAAAGCAAGGGTGATGCAGAAGACGATGACCAGGGCCTCTGGGTCGTGGTCACCCGCGGTGCCTGGATGCACAGCGGTCCGTCGGTTTCGGCGCCGATCGTCGGCCATCGTTCGCCCGGCACCGACTTACATCTGATCGGCCAGCAGCAAGGCTGGTACGAAGTCCTCGATCCTGCCACGGACGAGCGTGGCTGGATTCTCGCGAGGTATTATCTCGAGCCGACTGACGGTCCCGGGCGGAAGCGTGTGGCGGTGCAAGAGCCGCAGGCGCCTGTCACGGCGGCACCGGTGTCGGCAGAGCGTCCGAAGGCGGTGCGGCGTGTCTTGCAGCAGCCGCAGTTCCTCGCCCCGCCGCAAGTCCAGGCGGAGAAAGCGCAGTCCGCGCCTCGCCGCCGTGACGAAAGCGTGGCGAGCCTGTTGGAGCGGGCCCTTCGCCACTAGGCCGCGGCCTCAATCCCAAAACCACTTTTTTGAACTCTGCGGATGGGGGCTTGCACCCTAGCTCCGATCCCAGGGTCCTATGATACCCTTGGCGCATGGCATTGCTCGTCGCGCTCCATGTGCTTTCGGCCGTCGTCTGGGTCGGGGGCATGTTCTTCGCCTACATGGTGCTGCGCCCATCGGCGAGGCCGCTCGATCCGCCGGCGCGATTGGAACTTTGGCATCGCGTGTTTGGGCGCTTCTTCCCATGGGTGTGGGCGAGCATCGGCCTTCTCCTCATCAGCGGCTACGCCATGCTGTTCCGCGCGTTCGGCGGGTTCGCCGGCGCTCCCCTGCACATCCAAATCATGCAGGGCACGGGCATCGTGATGATGCTTCTCTTCCTGCATTTGTTCTTTGCGCCTTGGCGCCGTTTTGGCCTCGCCGTTGAACGTGGAGACTTCCCCGAAGCTGCCAAGGCGCTCGAGCAGATCCGCCTTATCGTGGCGATCAATCTCACGCTCGGCCTCGTGACGGTGGCCATTGGGGCAAGCGGTCGATTCTGGTAAGCGAGCGTGGCCGTGAAGTAGAAGGAGGTTCGAAGATGATGTCGGGCAACGGGCAGATTTGGCGCTTCTCGTGGTTGGCCGCCCTTGTCGCTCTCAGCGCGGCAACGATTCCGTTCGACGTTGATGCGGCCGAAAGCACGAGCCTTTGGCCTGTCTACGAGCAGGTGTTGAAGGGCGCGAAATACGTCGACCTCACCCACACCATCACACCGAGCATCCCGGTCTGGGCGGGCTTTTCTCCATCCACCTTCGCACCGGCCAAGGCCGGCGCGGACAGCGAAGGCTTTGCCACCAAGGGCGAGGTCTACACCTACGCCAAGCACGGCTTCGAGGCGACGGAATACGCGCTCAAGACGGATCAGCTCGGCACGCAGCTCGATCCGCCCGCGCATTGGGCGCCGGAATATCCCGCGATCGACGAGCTGCCGGCGACCTACGTTATCAGGCCGCTCGTGGTCATCTCGATCGTCGATCAGGTGAAGGCCAATCCGAACTACGCCCTCCAAGTCTCCGACATCGAGGCCTGGGAGAAGAAGAATGGCCGCATCCCGGAAGGCTCCGTCGTGTTCGTGCGCTCGGACTGGTCGAAGGCGTGGCCCGATCCAAAGCTCGCGACCTTGAAGGAATTCCCTGGCGTCGGGCTCGATGCGCTTAAGTTCCTGCACGAGAAGCGCAACATCCTCTTTCACGGGCATGAGCCGCTCGACACGGATTCGACGCCCAACCTCGAAGGCGAAGCCTGGCTGATGCATCACGGTTATGCACAGGCCGAAGGCGTCGCCAATCTCGATCAGGTGCCGGAGACCGGGGCGCTGGTCGTCATCGGCTATCCGAAGTTCGGCGGCGGTCTTGGCGGCTACGCGCGTTACATTGCCGTCTGTCCGCCAGACTGGCCCTATGGCGCAACGATCGGCCCGAACGATGCGCCGCTGCCGAAATCAGAGAAGACTCTGCACTACGACGAGGTGGCCGGCATGCGCGTGCGGTGATGTTCGGTTCGACGCGCGAGCAGGTTGTCGTCTCGCCGGCGAAGGCATGACTGGTCCATCGGAGATGCATCCGACAGGTGAAGCTTTGCCGATCTCAGCCAGGATCGCTACTTCGCGCCAACCGTTGACGGTCGAGATAGCTGCCGGGGGGGTAACGCCCGGTCATTCCCACTTGATCTCGCGCCTGTTGTCCGTGAAAGAAATGGTCGGAGCGGGGAGATTTGAACTCCCGACCCCCGGTCCCCCAGACATGGATGTGTGATGCCATTTTGCTGTTACCTTTCAACCTGCTAGGCCACCTTCGACGGGGTAGCTCGGGACTTATCTCGGGACTTTTGGTCACGCTGAACATCGGCGAGCGCGGTAGCCACCTCGTCATCGAGCACATGCGCGTAGCGCGTGGTGGTCTTGATGTCGGCGTGATTGAGCGCCTTCTGCACCAATTTGAGATTGCCGGTCTTGCGTAGGAGCTTGGTGCCGAGATCATGGCGAAAGTCATGGAAGCGGAACCCGGTGACGCCTGCCCGGTCGCGCAAGCGCCGCCATTGCGTCTTGGCACCTGAGAAGGTGATGGGATAGCGTTTGCCCTTGACATGTTTGCCGCGCGTGCGCGCCGTAGGTGAACACCCACACATCATCGTCGCCAATCAGCGGCGTAAGGATGGCCTCAACCTCATCGGTGATGTGCGCGGTGACGATGCGGCCGCCCTTCCCCTTCTTGGTGATTAAGCGCGCGTCCCAATCGACCTCGCTCCACCTGATCAGACATTCCCGCAAGCGAAGCCCGGTTGCGCGGGCGAAGGCAAAGAACGGTGCGTAGTCGTTGCGGGTCGCCAGCGTGAGTTTGTCGGCCTCGTCGCCGCGTAGCTCGCGCACGCGCTCGTCGGCCTCGGGCAGCATGTGCGCTTTCCAATCCGGCTCGCAGTCGAATTGCGCGCCCCACCTTTTCTTGGCGCGGGTGAAAATCTTTTGCAGTGGTTCAGTGAACGAGCGGTTGACCGTGGCGTTGGAAATTAGCGTCGCGTCTTTGTGACCCCAACGGCGATGGCTGCGCCGCCATGCGATGCCCTTCGTCACGTCGTTATCGTGAATGCCGCCAAGGCGGATGCTCTTGCCGAGATGCGGACAGTCGAGAAGGCGCTCGATGTTGGCCCAGGTCTCGCCGGAGCACGCGTGATGTTGCCCGACCTCGGTCCAGTAGCGACCGGCAGCGTCATCAAGCGTCAGGAGGGCGGCATTGTCCGGCCCGCGCTTGAGCAACAGCACCTTCGCCCTGGCCTTCTCGGCCTTCTCTACCGCTTTTGCTTCGCGCTCGCTTGTGCATCCCGTAGAGCCGAAAAAGCGACGACCTCGCACTTGGAAATCGTAGTGGTAGTGCGGCGAGTCTTTGCGTGGATAGACGGACATGGCTTTGCCTCTTGGCGGTGAGCTTCAATGAAATGGTCGAGATCGCCCCGGTGATAGGCGCGGTGAGCTTTCACGCGCCCCTGGCCGACGATGATGTACCGGACAAGAAGCCTGCGGAGGGTCTTCGGCGTGACGCCGAGATATGTGGCGGCATCGTCAGGCGTGAGCAGCCCGTCGGGGTTGCGCCGTGGCTTGCGCTTCCGCCGCTTAGGAAACAGCGAGCGCGCCACGTTGACGAACAGCCACGGCGTGCCGATCTCCGGCGCACCGACTACGAGATAGGCCGCGCGGAGCGCAATGTGATTCCCTTGATGTTCGGAAAAGTGCTGCTTACAATTATTCATCAGTGGCCCCTCCTTTTTCGGAGGCTAAGTGTTCCGGCCCCTCCTATGGGCCTAGCGGTCACGTCCAACCTTTCGAGCGCCGCCCACACCTTCCCTAGGGCGGCGCTTCGATTATGTGCGTCCCATCTGTTTCAGCCCTTGCGCTTCAAGGGCCGCCAAGCGCTGCCGGAGATCATCTAGCTCGTCCCTCTCTTTGAAGCTCGAATATAAACGCCCGGTGACTTCGCGATTGAACGAGTTTGCGGGACTCTGCCCATGGGCAGCCTCGGTCAGCATCCCATGCAGTTCTCGCGGGAAGCGGATGGTCACGGGAACAAAGTCTGGCTTTTTCTTCATGGTTCGACAGTGTAACCATTACGGTGTAACTGTCAAGGAGGTAGTAATAGGCGCCTATGGCGTCATCCCATGGGTCTTCCGCTGCACGCGCCTCATGCGCTCACACTCATCGTCAATGAAGCGCTGGACGAACTCGGCAGATGCGCCGTTCCGCAGCATTGCCAACGATAGTTGGGTAAGCGCTTCGCCAAGCTCCTCGCGGCGCCGCGCAGCCTGCGCTTCCAAATCGCTATCCGAAGAACTCATCGAGGTCGCTCCGTTCCTGTGGTGATGGCATTGCCAAGCTTGCTCTGGCAGACGGTGACAGGCGAGCAGGTTGCCGTAGTGAATGGCGTCTCTCTGTACTTTCCGGATCACGCCGACCAAAGGGTTCACTAGCGGCCCACCACGCTTCCTCTTGATGAGCAACCGGTTCCCTTCGGGCATCTGATTTAGTTGCTCCTGCGCCTCCGCGACCATGCCAGTAGCGCTGGCCCACGCGGCGAGAACGCTCTGGTCTAAAGACGTGAGCACGCCGAGCACGTGCAGTGGCCCGGCAACCTCACGCCAAGCGTTTAGGCCGTGGCCTTGCAGCCAAGCCGGAGGAGACGGCATGGTCGGGTCCGGCTGCACCTCCTCGGCAACGTGGTGACGCCGGGTCCTGCCGCCGGTCACAAGGCGCAAGCGAGTGGGTTTCCTGCGCTTAGCCACTATGCCCCGCCTGATGTTTCCATCGTCCCTGGCTCCACCAATGGTGCCCGCCGGTGTTCGTCGCTCGGCGCGAATTTTTGCGATACCCCGCCCATTGAAAGTTGGCGGCCCACGGCGCTCTCGAACCGCGAGCCGCCTTGCGCAGGCGCGGGAAGCCGAAACCCGCCGTCGCCATTCAATGTGTCCTGTGCCCGCCATGGCGATAGCCGATGATGCAACGGAAAGCGAAGCGCGTGGCAACGTCACCGCGTTCGTGTGGCCTGGCTCTATTGGCGGCTGCGAACAGGTCGCCCGTAATGCGCGACAACACTTGGTCAGCTTGGTCTTGTGAGTAGCCTTCCGCTAAGAGCACGGGGTTAAGCTGCTCATGCACAAGCGCGACCGCTGCAATCACCGGGTCGGGATGATCGGACGTGGCTAGGTCCCACGCTTCGGTCATGCCTTGCCTTCCTCGTGCGCAGCCGCGCCGTTCCCCGCATGTCCTTTGATGGTCCTTCTCGTAACGCGGGTGTGCTTCGCTGACGCCTTTGTCGCTTTGCCCTTGCTGGCCAGTGCCACGATCTCTCCAAGCGCGCGCAGCACGCTCGTTGGCGGCATCCGACCGCGATAGGCCGCCACACTCAACTCGGCCAACGCTTGGGCCAGCGCGTCCGCGCTCATCATGGCGCTGTTTCCCTGTCGATGCGCCTGCACATCTCGGCCATGGTGGCTTGCCTCGCGTCATCGTTATGGCGATGTCGGCGTGTAATCGACGCCGCTCAGGCTGGCCACACCGTCAGCACGCAACAAGGAAAAACCAAACCAGCGCTCGGCGCGAAGAGCAACGAGGTCCTGTGGCCAGAGCGAAACAGAACTTGCCGGAGAGGCAACTGTCGTCACCACGGCTTCGCGGCTTGCGCTGAGCGCGACATTTTCCGATGCCGCTGCAATTGCCGTTGCGTCAAATAGCACTGCGGTTCCCGCAGCCAACTGACCCGAAACTAAAATTGTTACCCCGCCAATCGATCCGCCATTGACGGCCATCTGCGGGAAGGCTGCGCCGTTCACGCCGGGAAGCGTCACAAGAATCTTTGCTTGCGAAGGCTCGATCACGAAGAACAAGCGCGAGCTTGATCCGGACGGGACAGCCGCGAGCAATGTAGCCAGATCAGTGAGCACGTCGCCGGAGCTTGGGATCGGGGTTGTTGCTGCGATCAGCGCAGCGACCGACACGGAGTTGGTGCCAGCAATCACACCGTTGCGTAACTCCCTTAAGATCAGCGCGTTGGCATTGTCACCGCCCATTCGGGCGAGTTCCGTGGAGATAACGACCGTCGCGCTCGCCTTGCGCGGTTCGAGTTCCGTGGCAGTGAAAGCGAGATCGAAGACAGGCTTTTCGTCGGCTTCGGTTGTCTCTGTTGCCGTGATCGCGGTTACGCTAACCGCCAATTTCGTACGAAACGGCAGGCGGGCCGTATACGGCAGCACGGCATCGAAACAGCCATCATTGCGCAAGCTGGCGATGAAGCCTTCGGCGCTTTGCCGATAGCCGCCGAGTTCCTCGCCCCATTGTGGGGAAGTTCCGCCAAGCGATCCAGGCGCTGCTCGCTCGAACACGTCCACGACGCGGGAGTTGCCAGTTTCATACGCCAAGCGCCGCGCTTCGCTCACACCGCCTCGGGAAAGCGCCAAGATGCGCGCGATGTCGGCAAAGTCACCTGCCGCACTGGAATTTCCGTATGCGCGACGTGATCGCGAATTTGTGCAAGGACCGGTCTCGGCATTTGTTGCGTCCTTTCGAACTCAGAATGTAGCAGTTCAAAAAGACGCGTGGCGTCACGCGTGACGGGGCCCTCCGACCAACAGGTGGACCAGCTTATTCAGCGACTGCTCAAGGTGATCGTCGTCAGCCGGGAACCGCAATGCGCGCAGAGCTTCGGCAAGCAGAACCTCATCGACCTCGATATGGTAGACACGCTTGCCCAGTTTCCGCCGTCGCCTGCGACGTCGTTGCCGTTCCGCATCGGAATTCAATGCTGCTGCCTGTCTCCAGTGGCCCATGCCACACCGGCGTAACGGATGTGACGGGATGCTCCTATTTTAGGCGTATAGGACTTAGGCGCTGTACGTCGATGAGGGAATATCCGTCACATGCGTCACGCCTCAGTATCTCACGCGCGCTCGCTCTCGTGCCAAGGCCATAAGCGGCTCGACCCCTGCTCGGCGGCGAGGCCCTGTGGCAGCTTGATGGTCGCTTCGATCCACTGGGAAAGCGGAAGCTGCGGCGGCGGTCGGAGCGCGTCGCAACTCGGCACCACGCACTGTGAACTTTGGCGTCACTCTTTCCGCTTGGCTTGGCGCCGTGCAGCGGTTCGGATAGCTGCGCATCGAGCCATGCGCGTACTAACTTCACCAACACGGTCTGCCTTATCGCCTCGCACTCGACCGCCTTGTACACCTTCGGCGGCTTATAGCGCCGGTCGAGCTTCTCGATCACGAGACGGCGACGGCGGGCTCGCGCTGGGTCAAACGTAAGGCTAGAGGTGTAACGGTTACTAACTGTTACATCTAGCCGCCCCCAAGGTTACTAACCGTTACACACTCCCACACGCGCACCCAAGCTTCCATAATCTTAGATTTGGTCATGATGGGCGGCATTCGTTTTTGGGTCGGTAGAAATCCCACAGGGAGGAATCACATGAGTAAACTTATCGGCATGGCAGGAGCTGCACTTCTCGCACTTGCACTGATGCCTACGATATGCGCGGCTCAAGATTGGAAGGACGTTCAGTCCAACGGAAATCTGCACCTTAGAGGGTACGGCAGCTTTTTTGTCCAAGGAACGACTCACTCGATCGATGCCAACACAGCAACGGGAGGGGGTTACGCGGGAAGGGGATTTCCCGGTGGACTATCGATGATCAACCAGATGCACGTGCAGTTCATGCTGCCGCAGGCTCAAAATGGCAAAAAACATTATCCAATCGGCATCGTGCATGGCTGCTGCTTGAGCACAAAGTCGTGGCAGACCACACCCGATGGCCGAATGGGCTGGGACGAGTACTTCGTTCGTCAGGGCTTTGACACTTTCATGATCGACCAGGTTGGCCGCGCTCGCTCGGGCTTCGATGCTACAGCCTACAATAAGGTGCGGTGGGGCGAAGTCACGTGCACTCCTGATGCGACTACTGGACCTAACGGCTGCTCGGAACTACCACCTCCCTTTATCGCCACCGACCAGTTCGCCTGGAATATCTTCCGTTGGGGCCAAACGCCTTGCACAGCTTCGCCATGCTCCAGCTCCACCGCGCCTCATACCGATATTCGGTTCCCAATGAACACGGTGGAGTCGGCAGTCGAACCTGCAATTCTACGACATGGTAATCCCCGACATGAACTACACTCTGAGTGGTGCGGCCGCTCCGCCTTCCGCTCCGACCCCAACGGACCCCGCCGCCTTTTTTAATACTCCCGCTCAAATGGCGGAGCTTGCGAAGCAATTGGGCGGTGCGATCTTGATGGGTCACTCCCAATCGAGCCCTTTCCCGACAATGGCCGCGCTAGAACCAGCTTCGGGCTGCTATCCCTGGACCTCGGCGTCAGCTTGTAAAGTGAAAGGGATCGTCCAGCTTGAGACGGGTTGTTTCGGCAATCTGACAGGTCCTGAGATCGACACCCTCAAGCATATTCCGATCCTAATCATGTACGGCGATTACTCCGCCGTGCCGCAGCCCGCAGCACCTTGCCCGACGGAGATTCAGCAGATCACTAATGCGCATGGCGACATTAAGTTTGCCTCACTACCGGACCTAACGCCAGGTTCTCTTTATCCAGGTTCTCCAGGCGCGATTTACGGTAACGAGCACATGATGATGCTGGATAACAACAACCAGCAGATCGCCCAAATCATCATCGATTGGGCCAGTTCGCGTGGTCTGTAACAGGATCGGTCAGCACGTGAAAATTTTAATTGACGTGCATCAACGTGCATAGAGCCTCCCCGCCACGTTGGCGGGGAGGCTTTTGGACCCCCCACATTGGAGGAATCAATGACACAACATCGAAGACTTTCCAGAACATTCATGCTTTTGGCCGCCACTGGTCTCGCTGGCTTGGCGGTAGCTTTAGCTCCGGCGTTGGCAGCGCCGGGAGGAATTCCGGGACCTAATCCGGATGCCCCCGGGCAAATCAAAAAGGCAAACGGACCAACTATCAACACAACCGATGGTCCTGTTCGCGGATTCGTCGAGAACGGCGTGTACAAGTTCCTCGGCATCCCCTATGCAGCGCCGCCGACCGGCAATTTGCGCTGGCGTCCACCGCAGCGGCCAAGCGATGACGACGTGCTCGACGCCACCGAATTCGCCAACACCTGTCCGCAGGTCACCGAGCTCGGAGCGTTTGCGGGCCCCTCGAGCGTCACCGAGGACTGCCTCTATCTCAACGTGTTCACGACGGGGACCAACGGCAACGAAAAAGCCGGTCATCGTCTGGATTCACGGCGGAGGCAACGTTGACGGTGAGACCAACGACTACGACGGAAGCAAGCTCGCTACGGGTGGCCCACTGGCACCCCCACAGTCGTGGTCACGATCAACTATCGCCTGGGCCTGTTTGGCTTTCTATCGGAAACCGCATTTGAACTCGGAAGGCCATCCCTGGGGGAACTACGGCATTCTGGATCACAGGCCGCGCTCCGCTGGGTCCAGCGCAATATCGCGGCGTTCGGCGGCGACCCCAGCAACGTCACGCTCGGCGGCCAGTCCGCCGGCGCGATAGACACGGCTGCGAACTTGATATCGCCAGCAGCCGCGGGGCTGTTCCATAGGGCAATCACCCAAAGCAGCCCCATACCCAACGTCTACTTCGCATCAGCCGCGAACGCATTGACCAACGGCAATAACTTTGCTGCCGCCGCCGGCTGCTCGAACGCTGCCTGTCTGCGCAACCTGTCGGCCGAGCGGATCCTGCAGCTGCAGGGAACGCCCAATGCGAATGGCCCGTACGTTACCGGCGCGATTGTGGATGGAACCATCGTACCCATGCCACCGGAGACGGCCTGGACCAACGGGGCTTACCACCATATGCCCATCTTGGGAGGCACGACGAAGGACGAGCTGACCTTCGGCTTGGCCATTGCGGAGTATTTCTCCGGCGGCGGCCCTGACACCAGACCAATATAACGCAAACAACAGCGCTGCGGTGCTGTCCGAGTATCCGCTCTCCAACTACGGCGGTAATCCGACTTTGGCCCAGGATAGGGTCAA
The DNA here is from genome assembly GCA_963757555.1 of uncultured Alphaproteobacteria bacterium. Taxonomy (GTDB): domain Bacteria; phylum Pseudomonadota; class Alphaproteobacteria; order Rhizobiales; family Methyloligellaceae; genus Methyloceanibacter. Next base: position 992 of record CAVWRU010000012.1, on the reverse strand, counting down.
CTCCGATCGGTTCAAATGCCCGGTCTCCGCGTCCTTGAGCAGCAGGCCGGCACGAATACGGGCTACCGGCATCTACGGCTATGACTTCGCCTATCAGCATGCGCCGTTCTACTTCCCGCAGATGCCGAATCCTTACGATCCGACGGGTTATTTCCAGGCTCTCGCGTACCACACCTCCGACATTCAGTTTGTGTTCCCGAAGTGGCATGGCGGGAATCTGGGGGTGAATTTGCCAGACCATCTCACCCGCACAACCTACCCCGGAATTTCAGGGGGCCGAGATCACCCTGTCTGACCAGATCGTGGCGGCGTGGACAAAATTTGCCAAGTACGGCAATCCGAACGGAGCCGGACTCCCCGTGGCCGGAGTTCACAACGAACGCGGGGCCGTTCCTCGCACAGAATACCTCCAACTCGCTCGAAACGGCCGCGCAATATAGCGCCAATTATCATTGCGCCTTTTGGGCTACCCATTAGATCAAATGCAGCGGCTGCGTCCCACAGTTGAACGCAGCCGTTGGAGGTTGCAGGGCCGGAGTGACGTCTTTGCGGCGTCACTCCATCGTTCGCTTTAGCGTGTGTGACAACTGCGCTGACAACGACGTGTCAGGCCTGGAAAAACATTCCATGTCGCGCTCCTCCGATTTCGCGCAATTCGCTGTTTGAACACGATTAGCGCCTCGAAGCGTAGGGATGTGAACAAGGCGCAGTTCTCCCTTCCGCTAGACCCCCCCGTGGCTAGATTAGGCAGGACCACCAAGTCCCTAGAAATAATCTCTGCCTATGTACCTAGCCGCGAGACGCGGAGCGAGGGTGGCGCTTCAAGCACGGTATAGCGACGGTGCCTTTTGTCTGGTCTCCCCGAACGGTGGCCAGCCGGACCCCCGCCGGGGCTTGGACCCGGTCCTGTGCTCGCGACCTACATGCTCGTAGGTGGTGCGAGCGGGGAAGTCTGCCGTCGTTTTCTCTCAGCCCGCGCCGGGCTTTCGAGC